>NZ_JHZY01000004.1:630000-1830000 GCF_000687915.1 Leeuwenhoekiella sp. MAR_2009_132 | reverse complement strand
CTAAGACCGGTACTTCTAACAGCTATCACAACAGTATTAGGTTTAATACCGCTTGCAATAGGTATCAACATAGATTTCTTTGGCTTATTTAGTTCGTTTGACGCCGGTTTTTACATTGGTGGGGACAATGTAATATTCTGGGGTCCATTAGCCTGGTCTGTAATTTACGGTCTGATTATAGCTACCTTCTTAACGCTAATTATTGTGCCGTTACTGTATTTAATGGTACATAAATTTAAACTGCGTATTCACGGAAAAAAGAATACATCTGTTGAAGCTGAAACTCAGGAAATCGAGTAATAATCAAAATACCTCATATAAAAAATGGCTGCCTTTTAAGGCAGCCATTTTCAGTTTAAACTAATTGTGGGTATTTACTCATTTTCATTAAGCGGAATAGGAAATGAACTCCATACATCATCATTAGGACGCTCAAGAGGTAACGTATTTAAACGATCATATCTTCTAACATCTATCCATCTATGACCCTCTGCGTATAATGAATATCTACGTTGCTTTAGAAGTTCATCAATTAATGCTGCTTCTGTTTGAGCACCAGTATATGCTGTAAGCCCTGCTGCTGTGCGCACGCGATTAATACCAGTAACCGCATTTGCAGGAGTAGTAAAAATACTTGCTTCAGCGTATATTAAAATTAACTCCTCATTGCGAATTAACGGAATAGAACTCGTTTGTGAAGGATAAAGAAACACATCATAATTACCCGTAAGACCGTCTAATGTTAAGGACTCATCGCGCTGAACTACTTTACCTAAACGGGTATCACCTGCCTCTGCGTCTGTAACAAAACTAGATTGTACAATTCGTGCCCCAGCAGTTGATGCATTTAGTGGGAAAAACATAGGGTTTGGTAAATCTGTAGCATCTAAAGAGAAACTATAATAAACACCAGTATCCAAGTCGCCAGTTAAATCAAGAAATGAATTGCTTAAATAATTTAAAGCTCCTGCATAATCTTCTTGATATAATGCTACCCTAGCGGCAAGAGCTCTGTTAAACTCTAAAAAGGTTGCTGGCGTATCAAAACCCGTAAAACCTACCGGAAATTCAAACGGAAAAGAATCTCCTGCATTAGCTAATAGTGTAGCTGATTCATTTAATAGACCTAAAATTCCTGTAAGCGCTTCTGCTTTACCTACAATTGGTCCCAGATTATTAGGATCACTCACATCAAGACGTATCCCATTTTCATCCATCAGATTAAGATTCAGCAATAACTCGTGCGCTTTAATCGTATTTGCATATGCTCGAGTTGCATTGCGCTCTGCTTCTGTAAAATCTGCTGTAGAATTTGCAATACCATCACTTATAATATTTAATTCTTTTACCGTACGGTATCGTGCAGACCAGGGGCCGGTGGTATAAAATGTATTATTGTCTAAGACTGAATTCTCACCACCCAATAAATCTGCAGTAAATCGCGGGTCTGAACTTGAGAATCTAAAATACTCGCGACCTACAACACCCACATCATCATAATACGTACCTAAACGGTTACGCATCGAATAAAAAGTTCCTCCTACTAAATCCCTTAAATCTCCTCTAGAAAGATCTGCAACAATATCAGATACTTCGGGGCCATTAAGATTAGAATACTCATCAACCTCGCACGAGACACTTAACGTCCCCGCAAGAAAAAGCATACTTATATATTTAAATGTTTTCATAGTGTAGCGATTAAAATTTAAATGATACGTTAAACAAGTAACGTTTTGAAGATGGAAACGGTGTTACTTCAACTCCTGTAAATATTCCATTTGAACCAAAGTTTGAAACCTCAGGGTCATAACTGTTGTAATCAAAAATATTGATTAGGTTAGTTCCTGAAAATCCTAATTTTATCTGACTAAATGTACCACCTAAGAAGTTATCAAGCACTCCTGAAGGTAACGTATAGTACAAACCAATCTCACGCAATCTAATGTAAGATGCATCCTGCACAAATACTTTTGCAGAAGAACCTAACTGACTTACACGGTAAGGACCGTTTCCTAATTGACCGTCAGGATCAAGATCAATGGTATCAAAGTCGTGACTTGTACCGTTAAGATCGCTTAAAAGATTAGTAAGATTTATGTTATCACCACCCTTTTTCCACTGCCATAAGAAAGAAAGTGAAAAATTATCATACTTAATGTTATTATTGAAACCTATTTGAAAATCTGGCTCTGCATCACCAAATTTTTGTAGACCATTTTCACCTGGATTAGGACCTATACCTACAATCTGTGTAGCACTTTGACCTTCCTCAATTCTAAAAGTTCCTAAAGTTGCTCCAAAAGCACCTATGTTAAACGCCGGTATATCTAACTGCGTGATTTTTGATTTGTTTTTAAAGAAGTTGATTCCTGCATCCCAGCTAAAGTTTTCAGATTGAGCAATAGTTGCATCAAGGCTAATCTCAATACCTTTATTTTGAAGTTTTCCTGCATTTACAAATTCAGAATCAAAACCTGATGAAGGTTCTTTTGCTGCTTGTAAAATCAAATCATCTACTTTTTTAACGTAGTAGGTTACAGAAGCTGTAATTCTGTTGTTTAATAGACCAATATCGATACCTGTTTCAAATTCTTTTTGACGTTCTGGCTGAAGATCTGGATTTCCTAAAGTACCTAACAAGCTAATACCTGATAATCCTCCTGTTGAAGATGCAAAGTAGCTGGTAAATAAACTTCCGTAAGAAGGAAAGTTACCCGCTTCCCCATAAGCAGCTCTTAATTTAAGTTGGTTTAAGAAAGAGTCTTCCTCCCATAAACCAAATTCATGAATGTTTGCTGCAAGTGAAGCTTTAGGATAGTAATAGAGTTGATTTGCATCACCATTGTTAGATGATCTATCTCCTCGTACCCCGATGGCAGCGATAAGCTTATCTTCAAAATTTATCTCTTCCTGAACAAAGAATCCCGCATCCTGCTGCTTCAATCTAAACTGATTAACCCCTATATTTCCTGCCTGATCTACATTACTTTCTGAAGCAATTAAATCTGTAGCAGTGATTAAATAAGAATTTCTGTCAAAAACTTCTTTAGTAATACCCAACTGTGTTCTAAAATCAAGACGTTCACTTGCCGTATAATTGTGTACCAGAAAAGCAGATAGGTTGTATTGCTTGTTTGAGTTTGCTCCCTGAACAGAAACACCATCTACTCCCCCTTGTTCTGGTTGTTGAAACTGTAATTCTTTAGGAAATAAAGCAATGGTTTCAAGATTGTAAAAGTCAAGTCCTCCTCTTAATATCAACTCAAGATTTGATTTTTCAGCTTTATATAAATCTATATTAGCTGTACCACCCATTATAAAACGATTTGTTTTCTCACGGTTTGTTACCAGATCTCGGGTTTGCAAAATGTTAGAGGCTCCCGCGGGTTGTTAGGATAATTCCCATTTGCATCAGGAAATAATTGCAACCACGGTGTTGTAGCGGTTAGTGCCACACCTATTGAAGTTCCTGTATTATCATTATTAAAATACCCTCTATCTGAAGACGAATTGATAAAGTTTGTACTTAATCCTAATTTAATGAAATCTGCAGCACGGTGATCAAGATTTAGACGTAAAGAGATTTTATCATAGCCAGTATTTTGTACAATCCCGTTTTCAGAAACATAAGACACCCCAGAGTAAAAGCGTGTTTTATCACTTCCTCCACTCATACTAAAGTTAGTATTGCTCACCAGACCTTTACGACCAAACATCTCTTTTTCATAATCTACCAGCCTGTTTTGATTTTGAGCCTGTACAAACTGTGCAGCAGCATCTGCTCCAAAAGAATCTAATACGCGTTGCTCTGTATAGTCACGCATACCCAATAATGTGATGACACTTGTAAAACCTAAATTTTGAGAGAAACTATATTGTGTTTCTCCGGTTTTACCTTTTTTAGTGGTTATAATAACCACCCCGGCAGCTGCACGAGAGCCATAAATAGCTGCAGCAGATGCTCCTTTTAAGATTTCGATATTTGCTATATCCTCTGGGTTTATATCTGCAATACGGTTAGAGGGGTTATCCTGGTTAGACGCGCTACCTCCTGCGGCAGCGGCAGAAACCACATTTAAACCTGATGCTATTGAAGAGTTGTCAATATAAACCCCATCAATAATATAAAGAGGCTGTGTGTTTCCGTTGATAGACGTTGCTCCTCTTAATTTAATGTTTAAACCTCCTCCCGGCGCACCAGAGTTTGCACTTACTACCGCTCCCGGAAATTCACCGTATAATGCAGCGTCTAATGTAGGCGGTGCAGTTGTTCCTGTTAAAGCTTCCGCAGATATTGTTGCTACTGCATTAGCAAGATTAGATCGCTTTACCGAGGTTGCAAGACCCGTAACTACAACTTCTTCTAAAGATTCTGTTGATTCTTGCAAAACAATAGTTACAGCACTGGCATCAGTGATTTTGCGTTCGGCAGATGTAAAACCTAAAGTTGAGAAAACTAATGTTGTAGGTAATTCACTTACTTTAATCGAAAAATTACCATCAAAATCTGTTGTTGTACCATTAGAAGTACCTTTTTCTATAACATTTGCAAAAGGTATAGTACCTCCGCTACTGCTCTTTACAGATCCCGTTATTGTCTCTTGGGCAAATCCCCCCACGGATATGCTCAAGAAAAATAAAACCCTTAAATACCACAAAAAGTTAAATTGCTTCATAAATAGTTTATTTAATTAAAACTTAAAAATATCAAAGTATTATCAAATATTGTGATTTTTATTAACATATAATTGTAAATATTGACATTTAAATGATTATTTCAAATTTCACTCAGTTTAGTATACTTAGAACAATTACTTCTTAAATTTGTACCTCAAATAAATTACGATGTATAGAACGCATAACAATGGAGCTTTGCGCGCCGAACATATAAATGAAACCGTAACACTTTGCGGTTGGGTACAAAAATCACGAGATAAAGGATTTATGATCTGGGTTGATTTACGAGATCGTTATGGTATCACCCAGCTTATTTTTGATGAAGAGCGCACGCCTAAAGATGTTATGGATCTTGCAAAAACATTAGGTCGTGAGTTTGTTATTCAAGTGACCGGTTCTGTAATCGAGCGCGAATCTAAAAACTCAAAAATGCTCACGGGGGATGTAGAACTTCTGGTAGAAAAACTTGAAGTTTTAAACGAGGCAAAAACACCTCCTTTTACTATTGAAGACAGCACAGATGGGGGTGAGGATTTACGTATGAAATACCGCTATCTCGACATACGTCGTAATCCAGTGAAAGAGAAATTAATATTTAGACATAAAGTAAGCATAGCCGTTCGTAATTATCTTTCAGATAAAGGATTTATAGAGGTTGAAACGCCGTATCTCATTAAATCTACACCAGAAGGCGCCCGCGATTTTGTGGTACCCAGCCGTATGAACGAAGGTCAATTTTACGCACTTCCGCAATCGCCACAAACTTTTAAGCAATTGCTTATGGTAGGCGGTATGGATAAGTATTTTCAAATTGTAAAATGCTTTAGAGACGAAGATTTACGTGCAGACCGCCAACCCGAATTTACGCAGATTGACTGCGAAATGGCATTTGTTGAGCAGGAGGATATTTTGAATATTTTTGAAGGATTAACTAAACACTTGCTGAAAGAAGTCGTTGGTTTTGAGATCGAAAACTTCCCAAGAATGACTTATGACGAGGCGATGTCTAAATACGGTAACGATAAACCAGACATTCGTTTTGGGATGGAGTTTGGCGAATTGAATGCTGTAACTCAACACAAAGAATTTAAAGTGTTTAACGAGGCTGAGCTTGTTGTAGGTATTGCTGTTCCCGGTGGCGGAAGTTATACCCGTAAAGAAATAGATGCATTAATCGACTGGGTGAAGCGACCACAGGTAGGCGCTTTAGGCATGGTTTACGTAAAATGTAATGATGACGGAAGCTTTAAATCTTCCGTAGATAAATTTTACGATCAGGAAGATTTGGCAAAATGGGCAGAAGCTACAGACGCAAAACCTGGCGATTTGATTTGTGTACTTTCCGGCGAAAGCCTAAAAACCCGCACGCAATTGAGCGCCTTGCGTATGGAACTTGCAAACCGCATGGGCTTGCGTAAACCTGACGAATTTGCACCGCTTTGGGTAGTAGATTTCCCATTATTAGAATGGGATGAAGATACGCAGCGTTATCACGCGATGCACCACCCATTTACATCGCCTAAACCGGGCCAAATGGAATTACTGGACACCAACCCCGGCGACGTTAAAGCAAACGCTTATGACCTTGTTTTAAACGGAAACGAAATAGGTGGAGGTTCGATACGTATTCATGATAAAGAAACCCAGTCTAAGATGTTTGACTACCTTGGGTTTACTAAAGAAGAAGCTCAGGCACAATTTGGCTTTCTTATGGATGCATTTCAGTACGGTGCACCTCCACACGGCGGTCTTGCCTTTGGCCTAGACCGTTTGGTAGCGATTCTTGGTGGTCAGGAAACCATACGCGATTTTATTGCATTTCCTAAAAACAACGCGGGCCGCGATGTAATGATAGATGCTCCTGCAAAAATTGACGATGCTCAATTAAAAGAATTGAATTTAAAGGTTACTTTATAAACCTCAATAGCTTTAAACACAAGAGGGATGCTCGTTTGAGCATCCCTCTTGTGTTTTGTATACTACCTAAAAGGTGAACATAAAAAAACCCGGACGCTTGTCCGGGTTTTTTATTGGCAAATTAAAATAAATATTATTTAGTCCAACCACTACTCCACGTAGTATAATCGGTACCTGTACCATCACCGTCACCAGAAATGAAATCAGCAATCGTGAATTCAAAAGCTGTGTCATTTTTCATTTTAGTTGTAACATTTGTAAATAAAACATCATTTACTTGAAGTTTATCATCTACAACACCTTGTCCTGTAGGACTATTTCCCATATCACCATCTAAATCAAAACCTTCTTCAAAGCCTGTGATTGAAACGTTAGTGAAAATTCCCTGAGTACCTGCACGCAAACGTACAGCTTCAGTATCTGGTGTATTTCCCTGACCTACAATTGTTAAGTTTCTTACGTTAGGAGCAGAAAAATAAACAGGGTTTGAGTTATTCCCTATATCTGTATTGTATCCATCAGCCTCAATACCTTTATCGTGTGCAGCGCCGTGCTGAATATAAACATTGTTCAATGTCCCTGAAAAACCTTCAGTCCAGTCAACAGAATCATCTTCTGCATCAATTACAGAAATAAAACTAACATTAACAGTTCCTCCAAAAAACTCAACACCATCATCTTTTCCTTTATAAGCCTGAATGTGATCGACTACCGTACCATTTCCAACCCCATAAAATGAAAAACCGTTATTTTCAGACTGACCGTCAGCTGCTCCTCCAGAATATTCTACACGCACATACTTAATTACACCAGAATAATCTGAAGCATCACCACCACCGTAAGGCAACGCACCAATCTCTGATGTTGAAGTTGCTGAACCACTGGTAGAGTTAATAGGTGCCTTACCTAAAATAATTAAACCACCCCAATCACCTGCCGCTGGTGAA
Source organism: Leeuwenhoekiella sp. MAR_2009_132 (assembly GCF_000687915.1). Lineage (NCBI taxonomy): Bacteria > Pseudomonadati > Bacteroidota > Flavobacteriia > Flavobacteriales > Flavobacteriaceae > Leeuwenhoekiella > Leeuwenhoekiella sp. MAR_2009_132. The sequence continues at coordinate 1,822,459 of NZ_JHZY01000004.1, read as the reverse complement.
GCAGCCGCTGAAGTAAATATTATAGGATTTGTAGCTGTCCCCTGAGCATCAATTTCTGCACCCTGAGATATAGCCACATATGCATTTGCACCATTTGCTGCTTTAATTACAGTACCGGCTGGTATAGTTAATTTTGTATTAGGAGCCATAACCAGAGCATCAGTCAAACTATATTCTTGACCAGCCTGAAGTGTAAGATCACTTGTATAAGTTCCTTTTAACTCAGTTCCTACAACTGGACTACCATTACCGTTTCCGTCTACATTGATAACGATATCTGCTGTATCATCTGCTTCACAACCCGCGAAAAGAATCGCCGCCGCAAGCAAGCTTGAAAATAAATAATTAGTTTTCATTTTGTTTAAGTGTTAAGTTTAATTTTTTTGGTTATTATTTTTTAGAATGAATATTTTACAGAAAGGCTCATATCTATACCTCTTTTATAATTTGAGATAATAATATCTCCAGCAGACTCTGCTCTAAAATATTGAATATTAGGATCTAGTAAGTTTTTAGCACTAAGATTAATCTCCCAGTCACGACCCAATTCATTACGCAATACAAAATCAAGATTATGCACTCCTTTCTCAACGATATTGCCCAATTGCCCAGCTCCAAGTGCCTCTATACGATCATCAAAATAAGAGTAGATAATATTGGCTACGGGTTTGTAATTTTTAAAACGTGTAGGGCTGTAACTTAAATCAGCATTAATCAAAAATGGCGATGCACCCTGTAGTTCATCTGTACGATCAAGAGTAGATGAGAACAGTCCGTCTGAGCTTTTAAGTTTTTGTTCTGTTTTCATCACAGTCGCATTTAGCCCAGCAGAAAGAGTAGATTGATCATCCTCATCCATTAATAGGTTCTTGCGCAGCTCAAGCTCTAATCCATATACATTTGCCTTATCGCCTGTTCTAAAATAACGTTGAGTACCTGTAGCATCATTTGCGATTACCTTGTTTATAGGATCATTGATTTCTTTACCAAAAGCAGATACAGAAAGTAACTCACCCTTACCATAAAACCACTCGTATTTTAAATCAAGATTGTATATGTTTGAAACCGCAGGATCATTTAATAGGTCAGGATTACCTCCTACTCGCTGAGTTACATCTTCATATACAAACGGCGCAACCTCTTTAAATTCTGGAAAAGAAATTGTTTTTGAAAATGAAAAACGAAGATTAGAATCATCATTCAAACCGTACTTCACGTTTAAACTTGGCAAGTAAAAATTGTCATAACCGCTTGCTTCACCAACTCCACTATTACCTAAGTTAATTACATCATAAGCGATAGATTGTCTAAATGATTCGACACGTATACCAGGCACAAATAACCAGTCACCTGTTGTTATCTCAGCGTTCACGTAACCTGCATGAATATCTAGTTTACCATTATAAGTATTTTCTAAATTACCTGGTAAGTTTCTATTAGTAAGTCCGATTTCAGGAGCAAGAGGTCTAAACACGTAGGTATCGTAAACCGTTGATAAATTATTAAGATTAAATACCGCATCCAGGTTGTTGATATCGGTCACCTCGGTACGTGGCTGATTTAAATCATAACCGTATCTCGTATTGTCAAAATCACGAGTTTTAGTTCTACCGTTATATCCAAAATTAAATTTTACAGATTCTGATGCCGTGTATTCAAGATTTAAACGACTATTTAATTCCTCGTCCTCGATATTCTGAAAATAACGCTGGTTGTCAAAATTTGTATTATTGTAAAAAGAAGGATTTGTAGTTGGATCATTATCTAAAGCGTTTTGATAATTCTCAAGTGTAAATCGCTTACGATCTGGCTGTCTTGCAAATACTCGATTGTATCCTACACCCCAGCTAAGTTCAAATTTATCATTGATTTGATGATCTCCAGAAAGCTGATTTACAAAAATCATATCCTGGCTAAAAAGAATATTCCGTACAAAAAACCCTTCATCTGTATTGATGATTGCATCTCTGTTTGTACCAGTCCCATCAATACCATAATCTCCTACTTCATCTGACGAACTGTTTAGGAATAAGGAATTATATGAAATGTGGTGTTTGCTATTAATGCGATAAATTAAGTTTGCCATCGCTGTTGTTGTTGTAGAGTATTCAAATTCTTCAACATCATCAAAACGCTGTTTATATTCACTGGTAAAGTCTGCTTGTGAACCTCTTCTATATTCAAAGTCATTTGAAAAAGATGCAGTTGCAAAAACACTTAAACGCGTATCATTTTTAAAATTAAAAGAGGTGCCACCAGAAATACTCCCGTTTAAATTTATAGGCTGACCACCATCAACAGGATCTACAGGTTGAGAAAGAACTACTGCGAAAGGATTATTGTCATATCGGTTATAAAAACCGAAATAACCAGTACCCTCACTACGCACGAAATCTTTACCTAATGCGCGGGAATTAACTCCTGTGCCTAGTGAAATGTCTAAAAAACCCTGACCTTTATAGTCCTTAGCAATTACATCTACATTTGATGCAGCAAAATCTCCGTAAAATTTAGTAGAGTACGCTTTACTAACGGCAACATTTTGAATAATGTCTGAAGGAAACAGATCAAGATTAATATTCTTGCGTTCAATATTATTTGAAGGAAGTGACAAACCGTTGTAGGTTGTGTTTAAGTAGCGGTCACCCAGACCACGCACATAAACATTACCTGAGCCTCCAGATTGTTTAGAAACCCCAGAAATCTTAGCGATTGCTGCTGCTGCATCACTAACACCTTTACGAGCTAACTCATCTGCACCAATACTTTGTTGAATTGAAGTGGCATTTTTTTGTTCTAAAAGCAGTGCTACCTCAGATTCTCTTGAAACAGTTGTCGTAATTACCACCTCATCTAATGCTGCTGCGGTAGCACCAAGACCTGTATTAATTGTAGTTACTTTACCTGCCTCTACAATGACATTAGGTATTTCTACAGTCTCATAACCTACAAAACTAAATACTACGGTATAAGAACCAGCTTCTACATTTGCAATCTCGTATAAACCATCAAAGTCTGTAGTCGTACCTTTAGTTGTTCCTTTAATTTGAACTGTTGCAAACGGCAAAGGCTCATTGTTAACTTCTTTATCACTCAACACTCCTACTATACTTCCGCTACCTTGTGCAAAAGCACCTGCGGTCATTATAAGTCCTAGTAAAAACAGATAGAATTGTCTCATTGTTCGATTTTATTTATCGCTGCAAAGATGTTGCTAAAGAACCGCTAGTGGGTTAATGCATTGTTATCAATTCGTAAGCTAGGGGTTACATCATGGTTACCTTAACGTTAAGAGATCTGCGAAAACGCTATAAATCAATTAACCAAAAATTTTACAAAAAATGTATCTTGCTCAAAATTGAAAATTATGATGAACTGGGAGCAATTACTGTCTCTAAAACGTCAGGGCGACACTGCAAAACGCTTAAGAATAGAACAAGACGACACCCGCCTGGGTTTTGAAGTTGATTACGACCGCATCATATTTTCGGCACCTTTTAGAAGCTTACAGGATAAAACGCAAGTAATCCCGCTTTCTAAAACAGATTTTGTACACACACGACTTACTCACAGTATGGAAGTTTCTGTGGTAGGACGTTCCCTGGGTAGAATGGTAGGGAAACGTATTATCGAAAAATACCCGCACTTAGAGCAAATTCACGGGTATCAATTTAATGACTTTGGGGCTATCGTAGCAGCAGCGGCATTAGCGCACGATATTGGGAATCCGCCTTTTGGGCATTCTGGAGAAAAAGCAATTGGCGAATTTTTCAAAACCGGATACGGTGCTCGTTATAAAGACAACCTTACGGCAAAAGAATACCAGGATCTCATCAAGTTTGAAGGTAATGCTAACGGCTTTAAAGTACTTTCACAAAGTAAGCCGGGTGCTCCCGGAGGTTTACGTCTCTCGTACGCGACATTAGGAGCATTTACTAAATACCCAAAAGAATCGCTACCTCATAAACCTACAGACCATATTTCAGATAAAAAATATGGCTTCTTTCAATCTGAAAAAGAACTCTTTGATGATGTTGCGGTAGAATTGGGCTTAATTAACCGCAGTGCTGAGCATCTAAGCTGGTCACGTCATCCACTAGCGTTTTTAGTGGAAGCTGCAGACGATATTTGTTATACCATCATTGACTTTGAAGACGGTATTAATCTAGGTTTAATACCTGAAGAATATGCTTTAGAATATATGGTAAAACTGGTAGGTAACACTATAGACCGTAATAAATACAATGCATTACAAGACACTGCAGATCGTGTAAGTTATTTAAGAGCTTTAGCCATAGGCACACTCATTAACGAGAGTGTAGAAACATTTATGAAATATGAAGAAGAAATTCTGGCAGGCACCTTTAGTCATTCTCTAATAGATAAAAGTGCTTATCAGGCACAGATTACAGACATCATAAATCTTAGTATTAATCGTATTTATAACAGTCGTGAGGTGATTGAAAAAGAAATTGCCGGTTACGAGATTCTCTCAACGCTTCTTGAAGCACGTTGTAAAGCTTTAGATAATCACGATACCCATTACAACAGGCTTATTCAGAAGCTACTCGCTCCTGTAGATCAATCTGAAAAAAGTCTATACGCTAATCTTATTCAGATTTGTGCTGAAGTTTCAACAATGACAGACGGTAAGGCATTGCGCAATTACAAAAAAATAAAAGGGCTTGATGTGAAATAAGTTATTCTGCCAGGAGACTTTTAATTTTCTGTCTAATACTTTCAATATCTAAACCTATAGAAGTATAAAGTTGCGCAGTTGAACCGTGCTCTATAAACGCATCAGGTATTCCTAAAATTTCAAGGCTTCCTGTAAATTTAAAATGCGCCGCTTCTTCTGCGACAGCACTCCCAAAACCTCCGGCTTTGGCGCCATCTTCAAGTGTAACGACAGTCTTGTAAGTTTTAAAAATACGTTTGAGTGCACTTACATCTAAAGGTTTTACAAACCCAAAGAAGTAAACCGAAACAGCACCCTTAAATTCTTCAGCAAGGGCTACAGCTACATCTGTAAAATTGCCGGTTGCTAAGATTGCAAGTTTAGTACCTTGAATAAGATGTTCTGCCTTTCCTATTTCAATTTTTGTAAACGGAAGTTGCCATTCTAAAGTGTTTCCCCGACCACGTGGATACCGAATCGCGATAGGAAGTTGTAAGCCCAATTGTGCTGTATATAGTATGTTACGCAACCCGGCTTCATTCCGCGGAGCGTAAATAATTAAATCTGGAATGCAGCGCAAATAAGCTAAATCAAAAACGCCGTGATGTGTTGCCCCATCTTCGCCCACCAGACCCGCACGATCTATGCAAAAAATTACCGGAAGACGTTGTAATGCCACATCGTGAATAACCTGATCATAAGCACGCTGTAAAAAGGTAGAGTAAATAGCACAAAAAGGAATCAATCCTTCTGCCGCAATACCTGCGGCCAGAGTTACAGCATGCTGTTCTGCTATACCTACGTCAAATGCCCGTTCCGGAAAACGCCGCATCATATACTTTAACGAACTTCCTGTAGGCATTGCGGGGGTTATACCTACAATTTTCTCATTTTTTTCCGCAAGCTCAACTAACGTAAGCCCGAAGACATCTTGATATTTTGGCGGTTGTACATCCTTGCTTTTAGGATTTAACTCTCCCGTAATTGCGTTGAATTTTCCGGGAGCGTGGTAAACTACCTGATCGTCTTCGGCTTGTTTAAGTCCTTTACCTTTTGTGGTAATTACGTGCAGAAACTTTGGCCCTTTAATTTTCTTTAGCGTTTTAAAAATCTCTAATAGCTTCTCAATATCATGACCATCTACAGGTCCAAAATAATTAAAATTTAATGCTTCAAAAATATTATCCTGCCCCTGACTTCCGGTTTTTACGCTCGTAAGGTAGTTTTTTAATGCGCCTACACTGGGGTCTATACCTATTGCATTGTCATTAAGGATAACAAGTATATTTGCATCGCTGTCTCCCGCATGGTTAAGCGCTTCAAACGCCATCCCACTAGCTACAGATGCATCACCTATAACCGCAATATGGTGTCTGGTTGTATTATTTTGAATTTTTGCAGCTAATGCCATTCCTAAAGCTGCAGATATTGATGTGCTTGAATGTCCCGTTCCAAACGTATCATAAATACTTTCGTCTCGTTTAGGAAAACCACTAATACCTTTATATTGTCTGTTAGTTTCAAAAAGTGATCTTCTCCCGGTTAAAATTTTATGCCCATAAGCCTGGTGCCCCACATCCCAAATCAATTTATCATCAGGAGTATTAAAGGCATAATGCAATGCCAGAGTAAGTTCTACTACCCCCAGACTTGCTCCTAAATGACCTTCTTTTGTTGCAACGATATTTATAATAAAACGCCGCAACTCTGCTGCAACTTCAGCCAAATCTTTAACCGGTAATTTGCGTAAATCTGCCGGATCGTCAAGAGTTTCTAAAACACGATACTTCATAAAACAAAGGTAGCCGATGTTCAATAAATAACTAGTTTCCTCTATAAAAATGATATGAACGCATTTTTCTAGAAAAGTCATGAAGTTTCTTAAATACAGAAAGCGCTATTATATCTGTAAGCCTCTTTATTTTTAACCGTACTTAATGGTTAAAACTTTTTATCTTACTTCCTCAAATACGTTACAATGGCACTTATAGAACCTTTTGATGATTACTACTTTATGAAAAAAGCAATACAGGAAGCAGAGACCGCTTTTGAGCTTGGTGAGATTCCTGTAGGTGCGGTAATCACAGTTAACAATACAATAATTGCCAGAGCACACAATCTTACAGAACGCCTAAACGATGTTACAGCACACGCTGAAATGCAGGCAATAACTGCAGCAGCAAATTATCTGGGCGGTAAATACCTTAAAGATTGTACGCTTTATGTGACGCTTGAACCTTGCCAAATGTGTGCAGGAGCATTATACTGGAGTCAGTTATCACGTATTGTATTTGCAGCTTCTGATGAAATGAGAGGTTTTAAAAAAATGGGCACCCAGATACATCCTAAAACTACGGTAAGCAGTGGGGTGATGCAAAATGAGGCAGCAGCACTTCTAAAGCGCTTTTTTATCGAAAAACGAAATCTTAATTAGTTTACTTTTAGAGAATGACTACTAAAAATACAATAGCAGAGCGGGTAGCAGATTTTTTAAAACGGTATCCGCCGTTTCAGTTTTTGGAGGCCGAAAGTTTACTTACCATAGCTGGTCAGGTAAGCGTGCTGTATTTTGAAAAAAATAAATCTATATTTAAAGAGCACGAGAAAAACCACGGAATGTTTTATGTGGTTAAAGATGGTGCGGTACGCCTGTATAGAACACAGGACAATGAGCCTAAAATCGTTGATATTTGCGACGAGGGTGACCTTTTTGGCCTAAGGCCATTAATCACTAAAGAAGATTATGAGCTTTCTGCATCTGCAAATGAAGAGTCAATTCTGTATGGTATTCCTATAGATTTATTTTTACCCATAGCATTAGAGCATAAAGATGTAAGCAATTTTTTAATCGCTTCGTTTGCTTCAAATGTGAGCGACCCCTATTCTTTAGAAGAAAGCGGAAAGCTTTTTACTGAGTATTCTGTTGAGCGCAATAGTGAGATTTTTGATCTTCAGAAAGCCCGCTATTCAAAAAATATTTTGACCTGTCCACCTGAAACAACCATTAAAATTGCTGCTTTAAAAATGGAACATCGCGGTGTAGGTTCTATAGTTGTTGTTGAAGATGACAAACCTTTAGGTATTATAACTAATCGCGATTTGAGAGATAAGATTGCTACCGGTAAATTTCCTATTTCAGATGAGGTCACTTCGATTATGAGCGCTCCTGTACGCTGTTTTCAAAAAGATCTTAGCGTATCGCAGGCACAGCTTATTATGCTTAGAAATGACATAAACCATTTGTGTATTACCGAAGATGGCACTCCAGATACTAAACTTCTGGGGTTGTTATCTGAGCACGATGTAGTCGTCTCTTTTGCTAACAATCCTGTTGTTTTACTTAAAGAAGTAAAACTTGCAAAACGTACTAAGAGATTGCGCGAAGTACGCCTGCGAGTAGCACAACTCCTCAAAAAATACCTGGATCAAAATCTTCCGTTATCGCAAATTCTTAATATTTTAAATGAGATTAATTACGCTATAGCGGTACGTGCAATCGAACTTGCACTTGCAAAAATGGAAACGCCACCGCCATGTAAGTTTGCGTGGTTGGCTTTAGGTAGTCAGGGGCGAAAAGAACAGCTTTTATATACAGATCAAGACAACGCAATAGTGTTTGACGATGTTCCTAAAGAAGATTATGAGCAAACACAGGCCTATTTTATTCAATTAGCACGACACATTACCAGAGCAATGCACAAAGTGGGATACGCTTATTGTCCCGCAGATATGATGGCAAGTAACCCACGGTGGTGCCAGTCGCTATCAGAGTGGCAAAAACAATTTAACATATGGATTTTAGAGCCATCACCAGAAAGTCAATTACTTTCTGCAATATTCTTTGATTACAGTTATGTTTATGGCGACACATTACTAGTCACTAAACTTTCAGACAGTATTTTACAAACACTAGATCGCAATACAAATTTTTATAGGGTAATGGCAAAAGACGCCATAAGAAGTCCGTCACCACTCGGTTTTTTTAGACAATTTCTGGTTGAAGAAAGTGGAGATCATAAAGATTTCTTTGATATTAAAGCACGAGCGCTTATGCCCTTAATAGATGCAGCACGCGTTTTAAGTTTACAGCATAAACTGCGGAATATTAACAACACTGCAGGACGTTTTGAACGTCTTGCCGAAGTTGAAGATAATAATAAAGAGATATACGAAAACTGTTCGTATGCCTTTAAAGCACTGTTGAAATTTAGAACCAGACAAGGTATTTTACACGATGACTCCGGAAGGTTTATAGAACTTGCAACCTTAAGCAAAGCCGAAAAACTAAAGCTGAAACGTTGCTTTAAATCTATACATGACATTCAAGAATTACTCACCATACGCTACCAACTCAAATAAACTATGCGTATTCCCTTTTTCGACAAAAAACCAGACCCGCCAGAATTCTATAAAACCTATGCCAAAGCGTTTTCAGAAGCTACCCCTTCTACTATTGAAGATACCCGCTTTGTAGTTTTTGATACTGAAACAACCGGAATAAATGCACGTAAAGACAGGATGCTAAGCCTGGGAGCTTTAGAAATAAAAAGTAATCAGATTCAACTAACTAAAAGTCTTGAGGTGTACGTATCACAAGAGATATTTAATGAAGAAGCGGTTGCCATTCACGGGATTCTACGTCAACATAGAAATCAGATTAAAATTTCTGAAGAAGAGACCGTAAAATTATTTTTAGAATTTATAGGCAACGCTGTATTAGTAGGCCATCACGTAGGTTTTGACATCGCTATAATAAATTATGCTCTAAAACGATTAGGAGCCCCTAAGCTTAAAAATAGGTTTACAGATACCGGCATACTTTTTAAACGAAGCGTACACCTTGTAAACATTACAAACCCTGATAAAGTTTATAGTTTGGATGAACTCTGCGAAGAACTCAATATTTCTAAAAATGACCGTCATAAAGCTATGGGAGATGCGTTTATTACCGCTTTAGCTTTTCTTAAAATCCAGAACAGACTTAGGGCATCTAAGAAAATTACGTTGAAAGATATTTTAATTTAAATTATTGTGTTGTAAATGAATAGAACTTAACCCATTTAAATTTTCAAAATTAGGCACATACACCTCACGCATTAATTTTTCTACTTTATTAATATAGGGCAACTTATTTTGTGCAATTAATTCGTGTAAATGGCTTTCAAAAGCAGAATATAATAATGTAAGCAGTCGGTTTTTTATAAGCGTACTTTGATATTGTGTTGTAAACTTCTTGCAGGTAGATAAAAATAACTGCGGGTGTTTAATAAGCGTATCTACAACGATGTAGAAATATTTAATGACGTTGACATCGTGATGCTCCTGAACGATTTGTGTGTTTAAATTTGGTGTGTCACCTTGAAATATCCAGAGGTTTTTGACAATAAAATCGGTTTTACTACTAGGACTGCAATAATAGATATCCAGTCCTAAGGCCGTACTTATGAGGAACACATTTTGTCCTAAAGAATCTATAAGAAACCTATTAAATGATTTTTCTGCTGCAGGCGAAAGCACCATTGTGCGTTTAAAACCAGAGTTTCTAAAACGCACACAATGCAAATCATTTAAAATTGTACGATTGTCTAACATATCATAGCAATTGCTCTATTTGATCAAGGCCTTGCATTTTTGCGTGATCTTTTGCGGTTAAACCTTTAGAATCTTTAATTGAAGGATCTGCTCCATTTGCAATTAGCATTTCTACTAATTCTTTTTGATTGAATGTTGCCGCATAAATTAAGGCGGTTCCTCCATTTGAATTTTGGGCATTTACATCTGCTCCATTATCTATAAGAATCTTAGCGATTTTAGGATAGCCCTTAAAACAAATACCCATAAGTGCTGTATTCCCAGAAGCATCCTTTGCATTTAAATCGGCATTGTGTGCTACAAGTACTTCAGTAACTTTTTCAAATCCGTAGTAGGTTGCAAGTACTAAAGCCGTTGAACCTCGCTGATCTGTTGCAGCAATTAATTCAGGATTGTTCTCTAAAAGTTCCTGCACTTTTTGATCGTTTCCTAATCGTATGGTATCAAATAATAACTCTGAGTTCATAATGTTAAAATAATGTATTTATTATAAAAAATAGCCTTAACCGGGTTTTTAAGTTCTTATTTGCCTATCCTTCAATTTAATACTCCTCTATTTCCATAATTTCTAAAGTAGCATATTATTGTTACCGATGTAAATAGTACATAAAGTCAAAGCCTATAAGATAGTCACATTTACGACATAAACTCGCATCTTAGTAATTTCAAATGAGAAGCTTCCTTCGACCTAAATATATCTGAATTGGAGTAAAAAATTGTTCAGAATAATCAAAATTTTATTCAAATATATCTATTGAATACAGGTAAAACTGTTAGAAAATATGTAAATAATTAAAATCGAAATAATAATCTTTCCTAAATACTCAATTCTTAAAAACTTAAGGGAGTTTTAAATCTTGTCAAAGCGATGTTAAACCTTACTTCACATCGCAAGGAACTTTTAACTTTAGATCAAATTTATAATTATGAGTAACTCATTTGAAGCCTGGTTAGAAAAAGATTCGTTCACTTCTAATGTAAGTCGTGGCCTTATCTCCGGATTGTTAGGAGGTATTGCAGGGACTGTAGTTAAGAGTGCCATAGAAAAAGTACTACCAGTTAGAAAACCAAACACACGCTCTGCGCAGTTGAAAATGGTTGATGATTTGTCTGTAAAAATTACCGGAGATCGCATTAGTACCACAAATCACGAGCTTGCAGAACAACTGGTCAACATACCTTTTGGAGCAAGTTTAGGCGCAACCTATGGTTATGCAAAACGCGATAAAATGGAGACTAATATTTTTGAAGGAGTCGCCTACGGTGCTACAACGTGGATAGGAACACACGAAACTTCGTTACCGCTTTTGGGTTTAAAAGAAAGCCCAAAAGATATCCCATTAAATATTCAAATTAATGAGCTAATTGCTCACGTAGCATTTGGAATCACAACAGAAGTAGTACGCGGTCTCATTGCCCGAAAATTGCGTGATTAAAAAATTGCAAAATGCACATTATAAGCTAAAAAATCATTCTAAATTGCTGAATGTTTAGATTCCAGCAGCATTACAATTCTTCAATAGCCTTTGCAAAAAGTACAGACTTTGCAAAGGCTATTTTAGTGACCATCGGTGTGGTAACGCCTATTTTAGTAGGTTATTACCTTGATTATTTAGGTCTGGGAATTGCCATAGGAACTGGTGTTCTTTTAAGCTCCCCAAGTTCGGTAAGTGGTAGCTTAAAGAATAAACGTATAGGAATTCTACTCTCTTCATTAATTGCAACGCTGGTTAGTTTTATTGGCGCCTACATTCCAGATATTTATTGGATACAATTGCCTTACTTAGGTATAATGACATTTGCACTGGCTTTTATTGCAGTGTATGGTTTTAGAGCCTCTCTCGTAGGGTTTTCGGGATTATTTGCCCTTGTTTTAAGTTTTGCAAACTTATCATCATCAGGAATGCCTCCTTATGAACGCTCCCTCCTTATAGGGCTGGGTGGTATTCTCTATCTACTATTAACCCTGCTTTATGATGTACTAGCTCCAAAAAAACAAACCGAAGAATTACTGGAAACTGCTATTGAGTTAAGCTCACGATATATTGAAGCTCGTGGTCAATTTTTACGCCAAAGCATAGATCGTGATACCGGCTTAAAAAAACTTTTTACTGTACAAAGTGATTTTAATGACCATCTCGAGAAACTCAGGGAAATCTTATTAGATAGCAGACATGCTTCAGGAACTTCAAGCTATTATCGAAAGCGATTTTTAGTATTGGGAGAGCTTGTAGATCTATTAGAATTATCCCTGACGAGCCCTATTCCGCCTGCGAGAATGCACGAAATTCTTAAGAAATATCCTCAGCAGTTATATGCATTTGTAAACCTAAATAAAGCACAAACAGAAACCTTACGAAAGATTGCTCATACCGATCTCAAAAAAAATAAAGTAGACTTAAATGCACTTAGAGCTGCTTTAAAAGAAACTAAAAATAAAATCGATAACTACAAAGCCCCTACTGCCTCTACCGAAGATGATATAATACTACATAACCTGTATGAGCTTCAGGAAAATCAAACTCAACGCATCATAAACATTGCGCAAATATTAGATCGTAATAAAATAATAAAAAACACAAATTCAGCAAATTTAAACGACCTCGAAGGTTTTGTCACTAAACAGGATTATAGTTTTCAAATTCTGCTTGACAATCTAAATAAGGACTCCCCTATTTTTAAGCATGCATTGCGTATTGCTTTTATTGCAGTCTTAGGATTTGGTCTGGGTAACTTTTTTGAAGTTCAAAACCCCTACTGGATTTTGCTTACTATAATTGTAATAATGCGTCCCAGCTACGGCCTTACAAAAGAGCGATCAAAAAACAGAATTATAGGCACTTTACTTGGGGCAGCGTTGGCGACAGGCATAGTATATGTATTTAGAGATAATACACTTTTTAGAATACTTGCTGTACTTAGTTTTATAATGGCTCACGCATCGCTACAAAAAAATTACCGTACCGGGGCATTCTTTATTACGCTAAGTATCATTTTTGCTTACGCGTTATTGCGACCAGATATCCTGGCAGTTATACAATTCCGTGTGCTTGATACCAGCCTGGGAGCAGCGCTTACAGCGCTGGCCAGTGCCTTTTTATGGCCAACCCGAGAAGCAAAAAGCCTCAAATTTAATTTAGCCGAAAGCCTAAGGACAAACCGTAATTATCTGCAAGTAATATCATCACATTATGAGACTAAAAAACAAATTGAAACACATTACAAACTAGCTCGCAAAAAAGCTTTTTTAGCAACAGCTACAGTAAATGCTGCCATACAGCGCCTACTACAAGAACCTGGTGCAACAGGAAAACTCACGGGTAAACTGTATGAACTGGTTGTACTAAATCACGCTTTTTTAGGTGCACTTGCATCTATAGGTGCTTATTTACGCAATCACAACACTACCCATATAGATGATGTGTTTAGTAAATATAAAAATCCTATTTTTCAAAATTTAGATACTGCAATTGCAGTTCTAGAAAACAAATCTACTACTGGTACACTACCAGATACCTCTAAAGAACTAGAAGTACCTGTACCTTCAATTTATATAAATAAAGAACTTCACGAAGCGCATATTCTTACAGAACAGCTAAAATGGCTCAAAAAATTAAGTGAAGACTTTAATAAGCAGCTTAAAGCGCTACATACATAAAAATGTAAGCGATTTGATATAAACTGGAGAATTATAAACTCTTTAAAATTGTAGTCGCTTTCAAAAGCGTTTCGTCTGACTTTGCAAAACAAAAACGAAGGAGTTGACCGTCCTGTTGATTTACATTAAATACAGAAACTGGAATACTGGCAATTCCCTTCTCTTTTGTAAGCCTTTCGGCGAAAAGTTTTGCGTTTTCCTGAGAGATTGCACTATAATCTAGCATTTGAAAATACGTCCCCATCGCAGGTTTAAAATTAAATCGAGAATCTTTAATTCCATCAAGAAATAAATCTCTCTTACGCTCGTAGAAACCTGAAAGATTCAAATAATTGTCAGGATTTTTAAGATACGCTGCAATTGCTTTTTGCATAGGGTGACTTACGCAGAAAACTGTGTTCTGATGAACTTTCTGAAATTCGCGCATCAAATTCTCAGGAGCAAGGCAATAGCCTATCTTCCACCCGGTAGTGTGAAAAGTTTTACCAAAAGAAGCAGTGATTAAAGAACGTGCTGCCAGACCCGGATAGGATGCAACACTCTGATGTTTTTTCTCGTCAAAAACAATATGCTCATAAACTTCATCGCTTAAAACTAAAATGGAAGTACCTTCCAGGATTTCCTGTAGACGTTTGAGATCACTTTCAGAATACACCATTCCGCTTGGGTTATGTGGATTGTTGATAATAATCATTCGTGTTTTTGAAGTAATACTAGCCGCTACCTCATCCCAATCTACTTGATCATAAGGAGCTTTTAATTGTACTGTTACCGGCTTGCCTCCTTGTAATTGTATTGTAGGCTCATACGTATCGTATGCAGGTTTGAGTACAATTACTTCGTCACCGGGATGCACAAATGCCGTGATGGCCGCAAATAAAGCTTCAGAAGCACCTACAGTAATAGTCACTTCAGTTTGCGGATTGTATGATTTACCCCTCAACGTTTCAATCATTTCTGAAACTCTTTCGCGTAAGCCTAAATCTCCCGCAAGTGGCGCATATTGATTAAAACCATCTCGCATTGCTTTTGTAACCAACTCGATAAGAACAGGATCGGTCTCAAAATCAGGAAAACCCTGTGAAAGATTGAGCGCATCATATTCTGCCGCCATTTTGCTCATAACAGCAAAAATAGAGAGGGTCGAGTTAGGTAATTTGCTTTGCATTATTCTTTTCTAAAATGTGCCGCAACAGCTTCTAACTCCTCATACCACTCGGTGCCAAATTTACGTATAAGGGCATCTTTAGTAAATTTATAAACAGGAACCTGAAGCTCTTTTCCTAAGCTGCACGCATCATCACAAATAGGCCATTTATGATAATTTACAGCCGTAAACTTAGAATACTCCTGCAAACGCACAGGA
Source organism: Leeuwenhoekiella sp. MAR_2009_132 (assembly GCF_000687915.1). NCBI lineage: Bacteria > Pseudomonadati > Bacteroidota > Flavobacteriia > Flavobacteriales > Flavobacteriaceae > Leeuwenhoekiella > Leeuwenhoekiella sp. MAR_2009_132. The sequence goes on along the minus strand of NZ_JHZY01000004.1, from coordinate 1,807,165 downwards.
TATAAATGGCATGAAATAGGTTTTCTAAAATCTACTTCGCCTGCGTTGTAGGCGTCTTCTATACCACAGGAAGCGACACCTTCTTTAGTAAACGTCACATATGCACATTCTGCACCGTTTACCAGCGGCGTTTCAAGTTCATCAAGATCTGTAGTAATATGAGTACCCTGTTGTTCTATAGCAGCAATGCCTTCGGGACGTAAAAAAGGCTTTACTTTAGGATAGATATTTTTTAAAATCTCTACCTCTTGCGGCTCTAAAGGAGCTCCCGCCTCACCGGCAATACAACACTCGCCTTTACACGATGAGAGATTACACACAAAATCTTTTTGAATGACCTCTTCTGAAACTATGGTTTTTCCTATCTGAAACATAGCTGCAAAGATACATATTTGCCGAGGTTAACAATGAGTTAAATCTCTAGGCAATAACACCTGAAAATCATACAAATAACTGTACTTTTGCCGACCTTTTAAAAAATTTTAGATTATGGGGTTTGATTTTAAAGAAATCGCAACAGCAAGTATGATTCTTTTTGCAATTATAGATATCATAGGAAGCATTCCTATTATCGTAGGATTGCGTGAAAAAGTAGGGCATATTCAAAGTGAAAAGGCTTCTATAGTTGCTGCTATTCTTATGGTTGTTTTTTTATTTTTAGGAAAAGAAATTTTAAAACTTATTGGCATTGATGTAAATTCTTTTGCAGTTGCAGGTGCTTTTATCATCTTTTTTATTGCTCTCGAAATGATTTTAGGCATTCAGCTTTATAAAGATGATGCTCCAGAAACCGCGAGTATTGTTCCCTTGGCCTTCCCACTTGTTGCCGGCGCAGGTACTATGACATCTTTATTATCATTGCGTGCAGAATATGCAGTTCAGAATATAATTGTAGCGATTGTGATTAATTGCCTTTTTGTGTATTTAGTCTTAAAATCTTCAGGAAAAATAGGGAAATTGCTAGGAAAACAAGGAATTAGTCTTATTCGAAAAATCTTTGGCGTAATTTTGTTAGCGATGGCTGTAAAGCTGTTTACAACAAATATTCAAGGACTTTTTTAAACCCCTTTTTATGAAAATTGCTCTATATATTATTTTAGGCCTTGCAAGTGCATTACTTATTTTTAACTTCTCAAAAATAGATTATGCAGCTCCTCTAGATGGTAATAGTTCTGTCGCAGTGATTTCTGTACTTGCTTGCCTTTGTGCTATATTATTACTTGTGATATTACTTATCTCCAGAAAAATTGTAGAAAAGAAAAAGCGTAGTTCATAAAAGTTCAACAAGGGTAGGATTTATAAACTCGTATATAATACCCCCAATAAATGTAATTATAGAAAGCACCAGGAAAATCTTGTGCAACTTTTGATAAATTAAAGTGCGTTTAAGCTGCTTACGAAGTGTGCTATCTTCAATTTTATCTAATTGTTTTTTAACCTCAGATTCGGTTAAGTAAAACGGACTTACAGATATTCCGTTTGAGATAAGAATACCCGCACTGTTGTCTAACAATCTAAAAATTGCAGCAATACAAAACACAAATATAGACGCGATTATTACCATTATTCCTCTCTGCTTAATTCTTTAATCTTTTGAATAGCAGCATCTTCTTCGTTTATTAATTTCTCAAAGATAGTATTTCCAAAAAGTTGCTGCGCAAATACAGCTTTAATATAGCGCTTTAAATCTTCTTTATAATCTCTTACTCTTATTTTTAAATCTCGCTTACCGGTATAATTTACAAATTCTAAAATGTTAGCGTCTGAGATAACCACCTCTTCATTAAATTGCTTATAGGTAAGTTTATTATAATACGGTCTATTTTTCTCTAGCAATTCAAATACAAATCGGTTCATAAAACCAGTGCGCAATGCATAATTTATGGCTTCTTTCTCGTAGTTAGTATCTTTAGGTATAAAAATATCTGGTATGATACCACCACCACCATAAACCACTTTGCCCTTAGGAGTTACATATCGCAAACTATCTGCTATACTTATACTATCTATACTTTGCATCTCGCCGTTCTTGTATCGAGAAAGGTAATCTTCATAATATGCTTTATTACCTTCTCCATAGGGACGCTGTATGCTTCTGCCAGTAGGTGTGTAATATCTGGCAATTGTTAAGCGTACTGCACTGCCGTCACCAAGCTCCATTTCCCGTTGTACAAGACCTTTACCAAAAGAGCGTCTGCCTACAATATCGCCACGGTCATTATCCTGTAATGCTCCCGCAACAATCTCACTCGCTGAGGCAGAATTTTCATTAATTAAAACATATACTCGCCCTTCCTGAAAGACGCCGTCATCAGAAGTAAATGCTTTTTCGATTTTTCCGGTTTTATTTTTTGTAAATAAGATAAGCTTGTCATCTGCTAAAAATTGATCTGCCACTTGTTCTGCGGCAGAAATATAACCTCCCGGGTTATCGCGTAAGTCTAAAATTATTTGACTGGCACCTTTTCGCTTTAGCGTATTTAAAGCATTTTTAAATTCGGCAGGTGTACTCTCGGCAAAACGATTTATTTTAACATAGCCTAAAGTGTCGGTTAGCATATAGTACGCATCTACACTTTTTAGAGCAACTGTTGCGCGTTTTACTTTAAAATCTATTAGATCTTTTACGCCAGGCCGTTTCACTTTAAGATTAACCTGCGTATTTATTTTTCCCTTTAGCTGTGATGTTATAGAATCGTCTATTAAATTAGCTCCGGTAAGTGGTTTGTTATCTGCTGCAATGATACGGTCTCCGCCTTTTATTCCGGCTTTTTCGCTGGGACCTCCGGGAAGTGTGTAACTAACTGTTATAGAATCGTTGTAATTGTAAAAACTAACACCAATACCCACAAAATCACCTTTCATGCTTTCATTAACACGCTCCAGTTCGCTAGGCGGTATGTATACGGAATGTGGGTCAAGATTTTCTAAAATACTATTTACAGTAACATCAACAATACTATCTGTATTTATTGAATCTACGTACTCGTAATCTATATAATCTATAAGTCGGTTTAATTTTTCTTTCTTGGCATTACCTCCCAGAAGACTTGTAGTATTACTGCTGTAATTAAGCTTACTTCCTATAAATATGCCTATCGCAACTGCTACAGCAAAAAATATAGGAAGGTATTTTTTTTTGTAGCCTCCCATTATTCTTCAATATTTTCTATACACTCTACCTCAACACCTGCCCGCACTAAAAAATCGAGTCCACTAGGATCTTTATATCCCATATGATACACCACGCGCGTAATACCTGCCTGATGAATTAGTTTACTACATTCTGTACACGGAGAAAGCGTGATGTATAGTGTCGCTCCTGCACAAGCCTGTGTAGAAGAGGCTACTTTCAAAATTGCATTTGCTTCTGCATGAAGCACATACCACTTAGTATACCCTTCATCATCTTCGCAGACATTCTCAAATCCCGTAGGTGTACCGTTATAGCCGTCTGATATTATCATCTTATCTTTAACGATAAGCGCTCCCACTTGTTTTCTTTTACAGTAAGAAAGTTTTGCCCATTCACGAGCCATTCGCAAATAAGCAATATCATAAGTAAGTTGTTTATCTGAAGATATTGAAGACATATGTTAGCTTACTAAACATTTGAAGGCAGTTAATGGTGAGCGAAGATAAAAAACTTACACCGCTTATAATCTGTAAAAAAACACTTTACCACGGATAATTTGCTATAAGCATTGGGATTACCATACCTATTACTACAGCAGAAATAAACATCATCCAATCTCTGCGAGAAAATCTAAAAATAGTTTGACAAATAAACCCTATAATTAAGACAATTAAGACGATAATTATCTGTGCACATTCTATACCCAGAGCAAATTCTGCTAACGGTAATAATCTACTTGATAAGTGTGCCGTTAATGATTTAAAAAATGAAGAGAATCCCAGACCGTGTATAAGACCGAAAAATAATGCGGTGATTAACAAAACTCCTAACTTATCTTTTTTAGCTCCTTTACCTGCTGTAAACACATTGTACAAAGCAGTAATAAAAATGGTTACGGGTATTAAAAATTCAATAAAGCCACGATCTACTTTAACAACTCCATAGACGGCTAATAATAAAGAAATGGTATGTCCTAAGGTAAACAGCGTAACAAGTAGCAAAACACGACGCCAATCACTAAATATGTAGGGTACAGTAAGAACAATTAGAAATAATACGTGATCGTAAGCTTTATAGTCTAGTACATGTTCAAGACCTATATTAAAATAAAACCAAAAATCTGACATAAGGGAAGGGGATAATTTTGTATTTACTCAAAACTACAACTATTTCTGAAAGTTGATGAGTAAAACGTTAAACTAAGCCTAAACAGAAATAACAAAAATTGCAGCTTTCGTAATTTAAATTTTTCAAAAAAGACCAAGTTATGCAAAGAATCAGCTTGTTTTCTATATTTATACTAAACACTATGCTTTTAATGAGCTGTGGTGCTACACCAGGATTAACAAATCTGACCCAGAATGTTGATGCTAATTTGCCGGTATACACGTATTTAGACACTGAAGGAAATACATACCGTATTTCTCCAAATAAATTAATTTACGATCCCGCTTCCGCAGAGAATACTATAGACGGCATTAAAGATCAGGGATATCATCTTGAATTAAATATCTCGCTCAATGATTATTCTAAAATAGCAGCTACCTGCAAAAAACAATTCGAAATTTCGCAGGAAGCCTTACCTGCTGCAAATACAGATTTTGTGATCCCACAACTTACACGTAAAAGCACAGAAATTAATGAAACTATAGACTTGGGTAAAACCGCGGTACAGGATCTCAATTACGTAATAAAACCCTTTTTAAAAGATGAATAATCCTAAAAATCCTATTGTAAAAAGGGGGTTGTTTCTTTTTGCTTTTTTAAAGAAAACCTATTTTGCCTGGGACCGTACAGATCCTTTTGCCCGCAGTGCTATCATAGCTTACTACACGCTTTTCTCTCTACCATCATTACTAATGATTGTTACCTCTATCGCAAGTTATTTTGTAGGTGCAGAAGCGGTTCAAGGACGCATACATACAGAAATTGCGCGTTTTATATCTAAAGATGTAGCAATTGCGATTGAAGATATGATAGGTAATGTTACACTAGAAAATGACAATTGGATTACCCTTATCATAAGCATAGCGGCCCTTATTTATGGTGCTACTGGAGTATTTTTTCAGATGAAGATTACTATGAATATGATCTGGAATGTTACTGAGAAAAAGCAGAATTTTAAACGAATGCTTATCAACCGTGCTATTGCCTTTGGGATGGTGCTGGTTCTTGGCTTTATGCTTCTTGTTGCTTTTGTGGTAACTCTGGGCCTTAATCTACTTACTGAATATCTAAGTCAGTATGCTCCAGAAATCACTGTAGTCTTTGCCGAAATCTTAAGACTTCTAATCTCGTTTATATTTATAACTGGATTATTTGCTGCAATGTTCAAAATTTTGCCTGATGTAATTATGACGTATAAAACGACCTTACTGGGAGCAGGTATTACCGCAATATTGTTCTTAATAGGTGAAAGTTTATTAGGTTATTATTTTACAAGTAGCAATCCCGCTTCAGTTTATGGTGGCGCAGCTTCAATTGTTCTAATACTTCTATGGGTAAATTATACCTGTTTAATTTTATTTTTTGGTGCGCAAATAACGGTTCAATATGCCTTAATTAAAAGACATAAGATTGTACCCAATAAACATGCTAAGCTTGCACATGAAGATGTAATCGCCGCTTTAAATGAAAAAAAAAAGCTCTTGGATCAAGATAAAAAAGATGCCATAAAGCTCATTAACAACCCTGAGACACCACAAAAAAAGAAAACTAATTCTTAATTAGCGTATTCTCGTATTAAGCTAACATAAACAGGAAAATGATCGCTGTAACCACCGGTATAACTTCCGTTTGCAAAACTTCTAAAAGGATAGCCATTGTAAGGACCTGAAGGTGTTTGCAAAAATTTCTTATTAAAAATTCCGGCTTTATAAAACTGGAATGACCCATAGTCTTTAGAAAACCAGGCCGAAGTAAGTATTATTTGATCAAAGAGATTCCACCCATCCCGATACGCAAGCGTACCCAATCCCTTTTTAGCAAAAGCCTCCATAGGGTTATAAAGATCCTGCAATCCTAATTTTTTTAAACTTCCTTTAGCTCCTAAAATAGATTTTACACTGCTATTTTTTGGATCATCATTTAAATCGCCCATTGTAATAATCTTCGCATAGGGTTCTTTAGAACGTATAGAATCTATAATTTTCTTATTTAAATAAGCTGCAGCTTCTCGCCTGGGTTGTGACCTGGCCTCTCCTCCACTTCTCGAAGGCCAGTGATTTACGATAATATGAACTTTTTCACCCGCGAGTAAACCTGTTACCAGTAATTGATCACGCGTGTAAATACGTTCATTATTGTTTTCTGGATCATAAAGCAAGAGTTCGTGCGCACTACTGCTTATAGGTTGAAAATATTTCTTTTGGTATAGAAGTCCTGTATCTACACCCCTACGATCGGGAGAGTCATAATGTACAATGCCATAATCCCAGGGTAAAAGTGACGACTGAACTACTAAATCTTCTAAAACTTTTCGGTTTTCTATTTCTGATACGCCTAATATCACAGGTGGCATTTTAGAATTGTCAGGACCTATCTGTTTAATAACCTCAGCCATTTTACCCAATTTATCATGATAAATAGCTAATGTCCAGCGATCTTTACCCTCTGGAGTACGATCATCATCAAATGTCACAGGATCGTTTATGGTATCAAATAAGTTTTCAAGATTATAAAATGCAACAGTTACTAATTGATAATCACGAGCTTTTTGGGCATAATTAATAATTGAACAAAGACAGAATACCGTAATTATTACTTTTAATCGAATTTTTTGCATAACACATCTATTATCAAGACATTAAGATATAATTAATTAATATATTAGGTTTACCGGCGCGACATAAATATGTGCTTTTTAAAAATTGCGAACATTAGTATTTGTCTATTTATTAGTTATTTACGGGTATAAATTATCTTCTCAAGAATATACCATATATGGAAACGTTAGAGATGCAACTACAGCGACCAGTATTCCGGAAGTTCTCGTGACTTTAAAAAATTCTAAATTCAGTATTACGACTACGGGCGATGGTGCGTTTATATTAGAAGGTGTAACGCTAGACGGGAAGCAACAATTAGTTCTTAGTAAAGCAGGATATAAAACACTTATACTACCTATAACGCTAGAAGGAGGTAAAGAACTTAACCTGTTTTATATTCCTTTAGAAATTGATCTTAAAGAACTAAATGAAGAACTAGATCGTATAAGTCTAACAGAAACTGAACTCAACAGCGATGAAGAGCAACAAGACAATATTATTTCAGGACTTTTAGGTGCTACCAATGATGCTTTTAGCAACGCTGCTGCTTATGACTTTAGTTCAACATTTTTTCGACCGCGTGGTCTCGATAGTAAATACAGTAAGGTTCTTATCAATGGCATAGAATTAAATAAGATAAATACCGGCAGACCACAGTGGGGTAACTGGGGAGGTCTTAATGACGTGATGCGCAACAGAGAATTTAGTTTAGGTATTCAACCTAGTGAATATAGTTTTGGCGCTCCCGCAGGTGTACTTCATTTTAATATGCATGCTTCCCAATACAGACGCGGTGGGCGAGTATCTTATGCTTATGCAAACCGAACCTACACCGGCAGAGTTATGGGGAGCTACAGCAGCGGATTAAGTACAAAGGGTTGGGCATTTACAATTTTAGGCTCCAGAAGATTTGGTGCCAAGGGAGCTATAAAAGGAACTTCGTATGAAGCTAACTCGATATTTTTAAGTATTGAAAAGAAACTAACTCAAAATCACCGCATAAATCTGGTTGCTTTTTATACACCTAACCGTAGAGGAAGAAGTACTGCCCTTACCCAAGAGGTAATTGATTTAAAAGGTAACGACTACAACCCTAACTGGGGATTACAAAACGGAAAAATTAGAAATTCCCGTATGCGTGAGATTGAGGAACCTATTTTTATTTTAAGTCATGAATGGTCTCTAAGCGATAAAACTACATTAAGCACAAATCTCGCTTATCAACGTGGAACAACTAAAAATTCACGTATTGATTATACAGGAAGTACGCTAATCACGAGCTCTGAAGGTCAGGAAAGTTTTATAGGCGGGGCCCGCAACCCTGCACCCAATTACTATCAAAATTTACCCAGCTACTTTCTTAGATTTCCCAATCCTACGGCTGCAAATTATCAAAATGCCTATCTCGCTCAAGAAGCATTTACAAACGATGGCCAGCTAGACTGGTCTCAATTGTATGCTGCAAATACGATTGCTACAAATGCCGGTTTAAACAGTATTTATGCTGTACAAAATGATGTAAATAAAGACAGCTTTGTACAGGCGTCAAGTATCTTAAATAGTAATTTTTCTGAACATTTTAAGCTTACAGCAGGTGCCTCTGTTTCAACACTCAAAAGTTCAAACTATGCACAACTAGAAGATTTATTAGGTGGAAACACCTGGCTTGATATAGATAATTTTGCTGAAGATGATGCTTCTACAGGAGGTAACCTCGCACAAACCGACTTAAATAACAGGAATCGAATTGTACGGGAAGGAGATCGCTACAAATACAATTTTGATATTTCTGCATTTAAAGCATCTGGATTTACACAACTACAGGCCACTTTTAAACACATTGATTTTTATACTGCATTACAGGCAGGCACGGTAAACTATCAACGTAATGGGTTGTATGAAAATGGCTATTATCCCGGCGAGGCATCTTTAGGCAAAAGTTCGGAGATTAACTTTACAACCTATGGCTTAAAAGGTGGATTTACCTATAAATTTTCAGGAAAGCATTTTGCGCTTTTCAATGCAGGTTTACAATCACTTGAACTTCCATCTAACACAGTATTTACAAATTCACGACAAAACAATGCTGTAATAGAAGATGCTTCCGCAGAGAAACTTCTCAACCTTGATGCAAGTTATGTCTATCGCAGTGCATTACTCAAAGCAAAACTCACCGGTTATTATCTTGATTTTGCTAACGGAAGCGAACTTTCATTTTTCTATACACAGTCACTACAAAGCCCCTTAATTGAGCAAGGCAATGCACTGGTTCAGGAAGTAACTACTAATATTTCGAGAAGAAATATAGGTCTTGAACTGGGTATTGAATATAAAATCCTACCCACTCTAACCTTTAAAACAGCTGCTGCCCTATCTCAAAATACATTTACAAACAACCCAGATGTTTATTACACAACAACACTCGCAAATAACAAAATTACATTTGGCGACGGCACAGTAAAACTCAAGAATTACCACGTATCTGGTGGCCCAGAGCAAGCCATACAACTTGGTTTTGACTACAGAGATCCCGATTTCTGGTGGCTTGGCGCAAGCATTAACAGATTTTCAAATGCATATATAGATGTGAGTAACCTACGCAGATCAGGAGCATTTTCTACAGATTATGACGGTCTCCCGTTTAATGATTTTGATCCTGCAATTGCGAGAGACCTACTCATTCAGGAAAAAATAGGCTCGTATTATTTGCTAAATATTGTAGGTGGTAAATCCTGGCTAGTAAAAGGGCGTTCAATTGGCTTTTTTGCAACTATTAATAATGCGCTAAATACTAAATACAAGACCGGTGGTTTTGAAGATTCACGTATCGCCGACTACAGGGGTTTACAAGAAGAAAAAGAACGAGAGCAGCCCCTCTTTGGAAACCGCTATTTTCTAGGTTATGGCGCAACTATTTATGCAAATCTCTATGTACGCTTTTAAAGAATTTAGCGCTTCCGCGGAAGCGTAAAACAAAAACCTTATGAGACATCTTAACTATTTTACAGTCTTGATTATACTTGTATTCATTTCTTGCGTAGATTCTGAATTTGAAATCCCCGAAACGTCTGCAATTGATCCCGAACTTATTGGCACAGAAGTACCTTTAGTTTCGGTTAAAAATATACTTGCTCAAAGTACAGAGGGCATTGTCACCTTTAGAGATACAGATACCTATTTTGTAGGCTATGTCATAAGTAGTGATGTTGCCGGTAATTTTTTTAGAGAAGTAGTTGTTCAGGACAAACCCGAAAATCCCACAAGTGGAATCACCATTCAGCTTAATCAAAATGCAATTTACACCTATTATGAATTAGGCAGAAAAATTTACGTAAATCTCAACGGACTTTCAGCAACTACAGAAAATGGCATTGTACAGTTAGGAATCAGAGATGGTAATTCTATCACCGAAATCCCTACCTCGCTCATTGCAAATCACATTACCAGAAGCAACGAAATAGCCACACTCGTCCCCTTACCTATTACCATCGCAGACTTCTCTGACGACACCGAAAATTTATTAATAAGCTTGCCCAGTGCGCAATTTAACCGTAACGAAATTTTAGGTACTACCCGCAAGACCTTTGCCGGTGAGGCTACAGATGAGTTTGACGGCATTCGCATCTTAGAAACCTGTGACGCACGTGGGAGAACCTTAGTAAGTACCAGTACTTTTGCCGGTTTTAAAGCTGTTGAACTTCCCTTAGGAGGTGGAAGTATACAGGGGATTTTAAGTCGGGATTTTTATGATGATTTTTATATTCTACGCTTAAATACACTCGAAGATATTTCTTTTGATACAGGAAATAGATGTGATCCTAACGAACTCAAATGTGGTCTAGCAGATGCTGAAGGAGTTCAGATTTTGTTTCAGGATGATTTTAGTGCACAAACGCGCAATCAACCCATTACTGGTAATGGCTGGACCAATTTTAATGAATACGGCAATCAGTTTTGGGAGGCTTATACTGCAACCGGTACAAATGCCTCTCAAGGAGTTTCTGCCCGCATAGACTCCTATCAATCTGGTGACGCCCTTACTATGTGTTGGTTAATTACTCCGCCAATAGATTTACAAACTAATTCTAATGTAAAAATACGTTTTGAAACCAGCAATAGTTTTGCAGATGGCAGTGATCTCGAAGTACTTTTCAGCTCAGACTGGGACGGGGAGCAAGCAACAATTACACAAGCAAACTGGTTAGTTTTAGATGATGCATTTGTTATACGAGATCAGGATTTTTTTGGAGACTGGTACAGTTCGGGTATAGTAAACCTTTCCTGTGCAGAGGGCTCTACAGGTTATGTAGCTTTTAAATATATAGGAAGTACAAAAGATGCTTTTGACGGTACATATCAACTCGATAATATAACCATAACATCAGATTAGTTTTTTTTGAGCTCTAGCGATGACTTATTCATAAACCATCAGCATTATGTAAGACTGAAAAGGATATCGTAAAATATTCTATTTTTAAGGATATAAAACAGTTCATAATGATACGATCCCTAGTTACGGCAGTTGTACTAATTAGTTGCTTAAGCTGCACAAGTGCAAAAAAAGATATTCAGGCTACTTCTACAGCTTCACAATTTACAGAAAGTGACAGATCTTTAATTATGGCCGCAGATGGTACTAAACCTATGCGCGTATTTAAAATTACAAAAGAGAGCGACTCCATTTTATTGAGAACACCTAGTCAACATGTAATTGTTGACCCCAATGATCCAGAACTTAAGAATTTAATAGACCGAATGTACGCTACGGTAAGAGATAGTTTATCTCTAGGTGCAGGCATCGCGGCACCACAAGTAGGAGTTTTAAAAAATATAGCCTGGGTTCAGCGTTTTGATAAAGAGGGTTTTCCTTTTGAAGTAATTATTAACCCCGTAATAAAACAATATTCTAAGAAAAAGCAAGACTGCCCAGAAGGCTGCCTTTCTATTCCCGGAAGACGCGATACACTTTCTAGTAGAGCGTATGCAATTTTAGTAGAATATGACAAACCAGATACCAGTCATATGGTAGAAATGGTAGAAGATTTTACGGCTGTTATTTTTCAGCACGAGATAGATCATTTGAACGGTATTATCTATCTAGACCATTTAAAACAGGAAATCAAAGATGCTCAAGGCCTCAAAACCTTAAATAATCTGAAGAATTAAACTATTTTTGCGGCTATGGCTTTATCAAATAACGATGTTTTTAAAAAATTAAGGGTAGCATTAAAATTACGCGATGATGATATCGTAAAAATTTGTGCTCTAGTAGATTTTGCAGTTACTAAAAGCGAATTAGGTGCAATCTTTAGAAGCGAAGATCACCCCAAGTATGTAGAATGTGGCGATCAATTTCTCCGCAATTTCCTAAACGGACTAGTCATTCATATGCGCGGGCCCATGCCAGATAAGAGACCTAAAAAAGATGCTCTTAAAACTGAAGAAAAAAAGAAGCGAAGTACTAAGAAAGACTAGTTAGGTTCAGTTTTAAAAATCGTGTACACGGGGAAATGATCGCTGGGACCTCCCAGATAGTTGTCTCCTGCATACGTGCGCAAGGGATTTCCTTTATACTTCCCCGCTGCCTCAGCTAAGTGAGCAGGATTGAAAATTGCAGACTTCACATATTCTAATGGGTTCTCGTACGCCTTCATCCAGTTTGGCGATAAGATTATTTGATCAAATAAATACCAGTCTCCTCGATGAGTTAAAGATCCTGCATAACGTGTTAGCAGAAATATCATCGGGTTGTAAAAATCTGTAGATACCAGGTGATCACGGACAGCTACGCTCTGAGGATCATCGTTAAAATCACCCATTATTATAATTCGTGCTTCTGGATCTTTTGCCTGTATTTCCTGTAAAATTTCACGGTTACGTTTTGCCGCGAGAATACGTTTTGGGTTAGATTCTTCAAGCCCCTCGCGTCTAGAGGGCCAGTGATTAACAAGAATATACACGGGGACATCCTTTAACTTACCGTGCACATATAAAATATCACGTGTGAAATCACGTAAACCTTCTGCAGTTTCTAAATGAAGTGAGTAACTTCTAGATTCTAAAACTTCAAAATGATCTTTCTTATATAACAGAGCCGTATCTATTCCGCGCTCATCTGGGGAGTTGTGATGTACAAATGCGTAATTAAGATTTTTTAAAGCCTCGGTAGTTATAAGATCATTCAGTACTTTTTTATTTTCAACTTCAGCTACCCCCAATAAAACGGGAGAAGTGCCAGTTTCTTCTTTTCCTATTTCAGCAATTATAGCGCTTTGATCATTAAGTTTTTTAGCGTAGCGCGTTGCATCCCACTTCAACTCTCCCTTAGGAGTAAAGTCGTCATCAAAGATGTTGGGATCATTTTGCGTGTCAAAAAGATTTTCAAGATTATAAAAGGCTATTGCCAAATTATTTTGAGGCATGTTTATGATTTTGGTGGGTTCAATTTAAGAAAAGCTTAGCGTCTAAATCGTTATCTTTACCGCTTACTTAATCTTATGATAGAAGAGAATACAATAGAATACGAGAAAACCGTCTTAATCGGTGTAATCACGCAGTATCAGGACGAGGAAAAATCGACTGAGTATCTTGATGAACTCGAGTTTTTATCATACACCGCAGGTGGTGAAGTGCTGAAGCGTTTTACTCAAAAAATGGAATCTCCTAATCCTAAAACGTTTTTAGGAACCGGTAAGATGGAAGAAGTACGTGCCTATGTTGAGCAATATGAAGTAGGTACTGCGATTTTTGATGACGAATTGAGCCCGGCACAGCAAAAGAATATTGAAAAAATACTCAAATGTAAAGTTGTAGATCGTACAAACCTGATTCTTGACATTTTTGCACAACGTGCACAAACAAGTTATGCGCGTACACAGGTAGAACTTGCTCAATATGAATATTTATTACCACGCCTTGCAGGTATGTGGACGCACCTTGAGCGGCAGCGTGGAGGTATAGGTATGCGCGGACCCGGTGAAACTGAAATCGAAACAGATAGACGTATTGTGCGTGATCGCATCTCCCTACTAAAAAAGAAATTAGAAAAAATAGACCGTCAACAAGCTGTACAACGTGGCAATCGTGGTGCTTTAGTACGCGTAGCATTAGTGGGTTACACTAACGTAGGTAAGTCTACTTTAATGAATGTAATCAGTAAAAGTGAGGTGTTTGCCGAAAATAAATTGTTTGCAACCCTGGATACCACGGTACGCAAGGTCGTTATACGCAATCTTCCTTTTTTGTTGAGCGATACGGTAGGATTTATTAGAAAGTTGCCTACGCAGCTCGTAGAATCCTTTAAAAGTACACTAGACGAGGTGCGCGAAGCTGATCTTCTATTGCACATTGTAGATATATCCCATCCTCAGTTTGAAGATCATATTGCATCTGTAAATCAAATTATGGATGAAATAGGTGGTGCTGATAAACCTATGCTTATGGTGTTTAATAAAATTGATGCCTACACCCATAAAACAATAGACGACGATGATCTGGTAACCGAACGTACTGAAGAACATTTTACATTAGAAGAATGGGAACGTACCTGGATGTCACGAGCAGATGGTGATGCTATTTTCATTTCGGCTTTAAATAAGGATAATATGGATGCCTTTAAGAAAAAGGTTTATGAGCGTGTACGTGAGATACACATTACACGTTTTCCTTATAATAGTTTCTTATATCCTGAGTACGATTTGTATACAGGTAATGATGACGAGGAAGAATAAGCCTAGGTCTTGCGTAAATTCTAAATGCAAAAAAAAATCCGATACGTGCGTACCGGATTTTTTTATTTTAAATGCTTTTGCTAATTAAAACGAATAGGTAAGCCCTAAAATATAATATGATTGTAACTGGCTGTCTATACTATCAAAAGTAGGTACAGTTCCCGGAGGAGTTAATGCCGCAGCTTCTTCAATAGCATTTGCTAAGTTTTCTTGCTTGTTACCGCGCAAGCCTACTTCAAAACCAACACCTATATTGTTAAATAATTTGTAGTTGAATGCATTGATCCACGTAAAGTTTGAATAGTCACTACTCTTATAGCTTTGGAAAGCTGACAGGTTTGATTTAAAAGCAATTTTACCAATCTGGCGTGTGTAGTCTGCAACAATTTTTGCACCTAAAGAAGACTCATATACGGTTTCCCCACTGCTAAATACAAAATTGTAGTTTAACGGGTGTACAACCACCGTCAAATTGGTTATTGGAGTCCAGGTCATACCCACACCCAGGTCTAAATAACCAGGATCATTAAAGTTGTCAAGAATTGTAGTACGATATTCACCAAGTGTTGAAACAGCTAGTTTTTCACTTAGTTTATAACCATAAAGTGAAGTAATATTAAAAACATCTGTAGCATTACGGAAGCTGTCATCATCATTTTCATCATCGCGATCATCAAATTTTACCCAGCCTAAATTTAGATTTAATGCATTACGCCAGAAGTATTTTTCTTCTTTTCTATTAGCAAATGCATTTACTGTAATTGCTGCATTAGCTGAAGATACATTAGGAGTACCCTGAGAATACCAGCTGCTAAATCTGCTAAAGTTTGCTCCTACAGTACCAAATGCCCCAAATTTCCAGCCAGGCATATTGTCTATTTGAGCCTGCAACGCACCTACTTCTTTCTGTAGTTTTGCAATTTCAGCTTTCTTAGGAGCCATTTCCTGCTTTAATTCTTCTTCTGTCTTTTCTTGCGCCTGCGCAAAGCTGAAACTACAGATAGCCAGTAACATAAAAATAATTTTTTTCATCCTTCTTAAATTGTTGGTTTTGTGGCGCAAATATACAGCACACAAAAAACATGCGCAGTCTTCAATTTTAAGAAAATTTGAAAATTAAATTAAGAAACTATTTTGATTTGTAGAGTGGAACTGAAGAACAGGCTTCACCAAACATTAAATTTTTTACTGTTGCTTGTAATTTTTGAGTAAGTAAAATATAAGCATTTTGAGGTACAGGCTTATTGGAGCACCCTTTTATTATAACATACTGATCTCTATATTCAGAAACATCGAGTGTTTGAATTTCTTCAGCATATAAAACCGTTTCCAGGTCTGTTAGAGTACCTACCACTATTTTCTTAGCTACCGGCTGTAGATATGTTGAGACGAGCATAAATGCCCAGGCCGGTACGATTGCATCAGTACTGCAAGATAACGCTACAAAGGTGTCTTGATATACAGACCAATCATAGTTTTTTAAACTTTCCCGAAAGTCTTTTTCTCGTAAAATAAAACCTTCAGTTAGCCACTGGGAGATATCAATAACCTCACGTTTACCCGAAAGATATAAATCTTCCAGATTAAACGTGATAAGTTTACTGTTTGCTACTCTATTTATGATTTCCTCCATGAAGTTTCAAAACTTTTAAAGCAACCCTAACTCTAATTTTGCTTCATCACTCATAAGATCTTGTGTCCACGGCGGGTCGAACGTAATCTCTACCTCGCAGTCTTTGACCATATCAATAGTTTTTACTTTTTCTTCTACCTCTACTGGAAGCGTTTCTGCTACCGGACAGTTAGGAGTTGTTAAAGTCATAAGGATTTTAGTCTCATAATCTTCATTTACAAAAACGTCATAGATTAATCCCAATTCATAAATATCAACCGGGATTTCAGGATCATATATAGTTTTTAAAACACGAACGACTTTTTCGCCAAGTTCTTTTGTATCTATTTCTTTTGTATCGCTCATAGTATTCTAATTAGAATTTGCCTTAGCCTGATAGGCTATGGCATATAATTTAATTTGTTTAATCATACTCACTAACCCGTTTGCACGTGTAGGTGAAAGGTGCTCTTTTAAACCTATTTTATCAATAAAGGAAGTGTCTGCATCTAAAATTTCCTGTGGTGGCTGATTAGAAAATGAACGGATTAAAATAGCAATTATACCCTTTGTAATAATAGCATCACTATCTGCAGTAAATTCTATTTTATCTTCATTCAGATTAGCGTGAACCCACACTTTACTCTGGCATCCCTTAATAATATATTCTTTGGTTTTGTATTTCTCATCAATAAGAGGCAGTGACTTACCCAACTCTATCATATACTCATAGCGCTGCATCCAGTCATCAAACATCTCAAATTCTTCAACAATTTCGTTTTGTATTTCTTGTATACTACTCATACGCATTAATCCTCTTTTGCTGTCAAAATCAATTTATTTTCGGCATTATAAATACTTAAAATGCCTTTTTTTAATTTGTAGGTATTTGCCTTTAGTAATGATTGGAAAAAGTTATATTCTAAAGAAGTTCCTTCAGGACACATCATTTTTGTAGCCATTGCAGGAGAAAACTTTATATTCTCTGCACTCACGACGTATGTAGAACTATAACTGTTACAAACTCCCGTACCATTAATCTGGCCTTTTTCAGGGTTAAATTTTATAGTAATTTGCTTATCTACTACAGAGTCTTTATCTATTGTTTCTACAAGATATTCTCCTTTAGGGCCCAGCATTTTCTTATCTGAAGATTTGCACGAACTAAAACAAATTATAATTACGAGTAAGATGGTTGTGGTTGCTTTCATATTTTAAATTTTGTATGAAATTACTAGTAATCATCGATATAGACTTCTAATACTAGGTTAAATTTAACTCAACATCTCCTTCGCCTTAATTACTGCACTCACAAGGCTATCTATTTCTTCAAACGTATTATAGAATGAAAATGAGGCTCTTACCGTTCCGGGTATTTTATAAAAGTCCATTATAGGTTGTGCGCAGTGATGCCCTGTACGCACTGCAATACCTAGCTTATCTAGAATTGTCCCCATATCATACGGGTGTATTCCTTTTATATTAAAAGAAATTACAGCTGTTTTATGCGTTGACTCCCCATAAATACGCAAACCCTCTATTTCTTTAAGCTTGAGAGTAGCATATTCTAAAAGTTCATGCTCATAGTTTGCTATAGCATCAAAACCTATTGCATTCATATAGTCTAAAGCAGCGCCAAAAGCAATACCTCCACAAATATTAGGTGTGCCTGCTTCAAATTTATGTGGTAAACCGGCATAAGTTGTTTTCTCAAAAGTTACCTGATCTATCATCTCGCCACCACCTTGATATGGAGGTAACTTTTTAAGTAACTCTTCTTTTCCGTACAGCATTCCCACTCCTGTTGGACCGCATATTTTGTGAGCCGAAACTACATAAAAATCTACATCAAGCTCCTGTACATCTGCTTTTATATGCGGGGCTGCTTGCGCACCATCTACTAATACGGCTGCCCCTACTCGGTGTGCTTTTTGAATAATTTCTTCAATAGGATTTATAGTACCTAAAGCATTACTCACATGATTAACAAAAACCAGTTTTAAATTTTCTGAAGTTAATTCATCAAAAGCCTGCATATCTAACTCTCCGCTTTCTAGCATAGGAATTACTCTAAGCACAGCCCCTGTTTTCTCACATAACATTTGCCAGGGCACAATGTTAGAATGGTGCTCTAAAGCAGAAACCATCACTTCATCACCAGCCTTAAGTATTGAAGCGTAACCCGATGCCACTATATTTATACTGTGTGTTGTACCAGCAGTAAATAAAGTTTGATACGAATTGGGAATATTAAAATGCTTCTGAATTTTAATACGAGCCTGCTCATAAGCATCTGTTGCTTCCTGAGAAAGTGCATGAACACCTCTATGTATATTTGCATTGTAGTTAGAATAATAATCTACAATAACATCAATTACCTGTTGCGGTGTTTGAGAGGTCGCAGCATTATCTAAGTACACTAGCGGATACCCATTAACTTTTCTGTTAAGTATAGGAAAATCTGCTCGTATTTTAGAAACATCAAAAGTGGTAGTTGCAGTAGCGGAAGCCATAAGCATTTCTTGTTTTATTCCTGACAATGCCTACAGCTATCAGAAATGTTTTCAATTAAATTTTAAAGCCAATTCAAGTTTAACTCTTTGTGCAAATATTTTATGACACAAAATGTATTCTACTACACGTCAAATCCTAAATTCACCTCTAATTTATTGGCTATTAGTTTTGTAATTCGAGCTTTTAACTGAGGTATTTTTACACTCTCGAGTACGTTATTTGCAAAAGCATACATCAATAATGCACGACCTTCTTTAACGCCAATACCTCGTGAACGCATATAAAATAAGGCATCTTCATCTAGCTGACCTATTGTACAACCATGAGAACAACGTACATCATCGGCAAAAATCTCAAGTTGCGGCTTAGAGTTTATAGAAGCTTTATCACTTACCAGAATATTATTATTAGACTGGTATGCATTAATCTTTTGCGCAATGCTGTCTACAAGTACTTTACCATTAAAAACTCCCGTAGAACTATCATCAAAAATACCTTTGTAATCCTGATGACTCTCACAATTAGGCTGCTTGTGATGCACTAACGTATTGTGATCTACGTGTTGTTTATCTTCAATTATAGTAACCCCTTTTAAAATAGAATTATTATGTTCTCCATTCTGGTAAAAATTAAGATTGTTACGTGTTAATTTTCCACCGAAAGAAAATGTATGTACAGACACTTCACTAGAATCTTGTTGATCTATATGGGTGTTATCTATTAAAGAAGCATTCTCTTTATCATTCTGAATCTTATAGTAATCTACCATCGCACGCTTGCCTGCATAAATCTCTGTAACACTATTAGTGAATACAGCATTAGCATTTAAACTCTGGTGACGCTCTATAATCTGAACTTCTGCGTTCTCTTCAGCAACAATTAAGTTACGCGGCTGAAGCATTAAACTTGACTCATTACCGGTAGCAAAATGTAAAATCTGAATAGGCTTGCTTACTGCTTTTCCTTTAGGGACATATATATAGGCTCCTTCTTTTGCAAAAGCTGTGTTAAGAGAAGTAAGACTATCCTGAGGTGCTATTTTATTAAAATAAACATCTATTACGGCCTTGTACTTAGGCTTTGTAAGCGCAGCACTCAATAAACAAACATCAACACCATCATGGGTAGTTTCTGAAAGGTACGAACTGTAAACACCATCAATAAACACAATCTTATAGGTGTCTATATCGTGAATGAAATATTTTTTAACGTCTTTAAACTCTATAGTATCTTCTTGCTTAGGAACTAAGCTGAAGTCTTGTTTAACGAGGCTGTTAAGTGACGTATATTTCCAGTCTTCCTGCTTTTTAGTAGGGAAACCTTTTTCTTCAAAAATCTTAATAGCTTCATCTTTAATATCGTGAATGCTATTATCTAAATCAAGATGTTCCTGAGATGTTAAATAAGAAGAAAGTAATTTATCTTTAAGATTCATATGTGTTCAATTCAATATTCATTGTTTAATAACGATCTGTAATTCCAGATAATTATTATCCTGCAGCTAATTCTGCCTTCACCCAGTCGTAACCTTTTTCTTCTAGTTCAAGAGCTAATTCTTTACCTCCAGACTTAACAATTTTACCATCAACTAATACGTGTACAAAATCAGGTACGATATAATCTAGCAAACGCTGGTAATGGGTAATTACAATTACCGCATTGTCTTTACTTCTTAATTTATTAACACCATTAGATACGATACGTAATGCATCAATATCAAGACCAGAATCAGTCTCATCTAATATTGCTAATTTTGGCTCTAACATTGCCATTTGAAAAATCTCGTTTCTCTTTTTCTCTCCTCCCGAGAAACCTTCGTTTAACGATCTGGATAAAAATTTACGGTCAATTTCTAAAAGTTCAGACTTTTCACGTATCATCTTTAGCATATCACTTGCTGGCATGTCTTCTAGACCTTTAGCTTTACGCGTTTGATTGATTGCCGTTTTAATAAAGTTAGTAACTGAAACTCCAGGAATTTCTACAGGATATTGAAATGAAAGAAAAACTCCTTTATGTGCTCGTTCCTCGGCATCTAAATCTAAAAGCGATTCTTTTTCAAAAATCACGTCTCCTGCACTAACCTCGTACTCTTCTTTACCGGCAATTACAGATGACAAAGTACTTTTACCAGAACCGTTAGGCCCCATAATTGCGTGTACTTCACCTGCATTTACTTTTAAGTTAATTCCTTTGAGGATATCTTTTCCTTCTATACCTGCACTTAGATTCTTAATTTCTAACATAATCTCGATTCTACAGATTGCACTTTAGCAATCGTTCTTTAATTTCTTATTTAACGTTTAAATTCTGACCGTTAAAGGGTAAGAATTACGATTTATTTCTTTAAACTGAAACTCCCTTAAGAATTTCTAAACCTAACTATTTAATAGCGTCAGGAGCTTTAGTTGTTTCTTTAAAATCATCCATATCGTGCTGAATAATTACTTTAGCATTCTTCTCTTTTACAAAAGCTTCAAATGCCTTAATACTCTCTTCAGATTGAGGGATATCATAATTAAACTGTGGCACTACACCATCTATTCTATTTTGCTCAAAATGATAGGTGTCGCCTGTTAAAACCAGAGGTCCTGTCTCTGGCAAATCTACAAACAACGCATTATGACCTGCTGTATGACCGGGCATATATTTGATAACAACACTACCATCTCCAAAAACATCATAATCTGTATTTGCAATAATTTCTTTATTCTTTAATGCCGAAAAAGAATCAGGAGCATAAAATGTATTTCCTTTTATATCATCGCTGTTTAAGAAATCATCTTCGCTTTGCTGAATCAACCATTTTGCATTTGGAAAATGATTTGCAGCTCCCGTATGGTCAAAATGAATGTGAGAAAACGCGATCATACTAACATCTTCAGGCTTAATATTTATTGTTTTTAACTGATTAAGGATGCTATCTTTTCTAGTAATTGTAAAGGCTCCTCCTTCTGGAGTATATGGCTCCTGACCTACTAGCATTTCTGGCAAACCAGTATCCCATAAAAGAATCCCGTTAGGGTGTTTTATCACATAAAATGCGTCTGCCAACTCTTTACTTTCTCCTTTATACGTATCTCCCTGCGCAAAGAGATTTAAGTTATTAGCCATTACCGTTCCTCCATCAAAAGCATAAAGCTCTACGTCTGGTTTTGCAGTTTCTTCTACAACAACTTCTTCTTTATTTTCCTCTTTTTTTGAGTCTTTACAACTTGCAAAAGCTAGAGCAACAAGCGAATAAAAAGCAATTTTTTTAATCATTGTATTTAGTATTTCTTTTTCTAATTATTAAACAATTATCCTACAGACCCTTCTAATGAAATTTCTAAAAGCTTTTGAGCCTCAACAGCAAACTCCATAGGAAGTTTATTTAAAACCTCTTTACTAAAACCATTTACAATAAGTGCAATAGCTTTCTCTGTATCTATACCACGCTGGTTACAATAAAAAATCTGGTCTTCACCTATTTTACTTGTAGTCGCCTCGTGCTCTATTTTTGCCGATTTATTTTTAGCTTCAATGTATGGGAAGGTATGCGCTCCACATTTATTACCCATCAACAAAGAATCACATTGAGAAAAATTACGCGCATTGTCTGCTCTGCTATTAATTTGAACCAGACCACGATAACTATTTTGCGAATTTCCGGCAGAAATACCTTTAGAGATAATTGTACTCTTAGTGTTTTTTCCTAAGTGAATCATCTTTGTGCCGGTATCTGCCTGCTGAAAGTTATTAGTTACCGCAATAGAATAGAATTCACCAATTGAGTTATCCCCTTTAAGCACACAACTAGGATACTTCCAGGTTACCGCACTACCGGTTTCAACCTGCGTCCAGGAAATTTTAGCGTTTTTCTCACAAAGACCACGCTTTGTTACAAAATTGTAAACACCACCTTTACCCTCCTCATTACCAGGATACCAGTTCTGAACTGTAGAATATTTAATCTCAGCATCATCAAGAGCGATAAGCTCTACTACAGCGGCATGTAATTGATTTTCATCTCGTGATGGAGCCGTACAGCCTTCTAAATAGCTCACATAACTACCCTCATCTGCCACAACGAGCGTACGCTCAAACTGACCGGTATTTGCCTGATTTATTCTAAAATAGGTAGAAAGTTCCATTGGGCAACGCACCCCTTTAGGAATATAGCAAAAAGAACCATCACTAAATACAGCACTATTAAGAGCGGCGTAGAAATTATCTTTTTGAGGAACTACTGTTCCCAAATATTTCTTCACTAGCTCAGGGTGTTCTTTTATCGCTTCAGAAATAGGACAAAAGATTATACCTTTTTCAGCTAAAGTCTTTTTAAAAGTAGTTGCTACAGAAACAGAATCCATTACGATATCTACTGCAACACCTGCAAGTTTTTTCTGCTCATCTAAAGAAATACCCAATCTTTTAAACGTATCCAACAATTCTGGATCTACCTCATCAAGACTATCGTATTTAGGTTTTTTTGAAGGTGCAGAATAATAGGAAATGCTCTGAAAATTTGGTTTTTCATAATGCACATTTGCCCATTCAGGCTCCTCCATTGTTAACCAGTGTCTAAAAGCCTCGAGTCTCCAATTGGTCATCCATTCTGGCTCGCCCTTTTTTAAAGAAATAGCACGTACAATATCTTCATTAAGTCCTATAGGAAATGTTTCAGACTCAATATCTGTATAAAATCCGTATTTATATTCTTTAGTGGCTAATTCCTTTTCTAAATCGTCTTCTGTGTATGCCATATACTTTTTGTAACCTGTTCAAGAAATTGAACAACTTTTTAATTCTTTTTTAAAGTGAAAAACTTTCACCACAACCACAAGTGCGCTGTGCATTGGGATTATTAAACACAAAACCCTTACCGTTAAGGCCTCCACTGTATTCTAAAACAGTACCTATAAGGTATAAAAAGCTTTTTTTATCTACTATAAGCTTAATATTATTGTCTTCAAAGAGTTTATCTTCTTCAGCAATGCTTTTATCAAATTTTAATTCATACGATAAACCAGAACAACCACCACTCTTCACACCCACTCTAACATAGTCAACGACAGCATCATAACCCTCCTCATTCATCAAGGCGGCTATTTTCTTTTTAGCATCTTCACTTACTTTAATCATATCATTTTCAATTAGTGCAAATATACCATTTAAGTAGGGTTTTACCATACTTCCTTACATTAAACTATACTATGATTGCATAGCTTCTATATATAGCAAATTATTAAGCTATTACATAAATCTATTCTTACAAAAAACTTAACTAAATCAAACCAGCGAAAAGCCACTAGGATATACATTTTGAGCCTCAATCTTGGTTTAGAGAATCGATTAAAAGGTCTTTAATTATTAAAATTAAAAGCTTCTCGTTTAAAATGAAATTACAGACAAATGAATATTTAGTGTCTGTAATTTCCCATTCAACTTATTCAAGTTAACTTTGCGTGCAAAATAGCAGCTATTATGTTTGACAATAAAGATCAATCCCGCACATCTCTTAGTGAACTTGGTGAATTCGGTTTAATAAATCACTTAACTAAAGATTTTACCATAAAACAATCTAGCACTGTAAAAGGCATTGGCGATGATGCAGCGGTTGTAGATACAAACGGAAAACAACTTGTAATCTCTACAGATTTACTGGTTGAGGGTGTTCATTTTGACATGAGCTTTATGCCTTTAAAGCATTTAGGATACAAAGCCGTTATGGTAAACCTTTCTGACATTTACGCGATGAATGCAGAACCTACACAAATTACAGTATCTATTGCCGTATCTAACCGGTTTCCGTTAGAAGCTTTAGAAGAATTATATGCCGGTATTGAATTAGCCTGCGCGATTTACAATGTTGACCTGGTAGGTGGTGACACAACTTCAAGCACAAAAGGGTTATTAATAAGTATAACCGCTCTGGGTCTGGCCGATGCAGATCAAATCGTGGGCAGAGATGGTGCTAAAGATGGAGATTTACTTGTTGTATCTGGTGATTTAGGCGCATCTTACATGGGGCTTCAGGTTTTAGAACGAGAAAAACAAGTACATAAAGTAAACCCTAATTCTCAACCAGATTTAGAACCTTATTCCTACTTAATAGAGCGCCAACTTAAGCCTGAGGCTCGCAAAGACATTATTGAGTTACTTAAAAAATTAGATATAAAACCCACCGCTATGATTGACATTAGCGACGGGCTTTCTTCAGAAATTATTCACTTATGTAAAAACTCAAATGTGGGTGTGCGACTTTATGAAAATAAAATACCCCTAGACCCGCAAATGATTACTGTTTGCGAAGAGTTTAAAATAGACAGCACCACAGTAGCATTAAGTGGCGGTGAAGATTACGAACTCTTGTTTACAATGCCGCAAACAGACTATGAGAAGATTAAAGGAAATCCTAATTTTACAATTATAGGCCATATTACTCCAGAAGGTGACGGAATGAATTTAATCACACGAGCAGACACCTCTATTCCGCTTGTAGCACGTGGCTGGAATGCACTAAGTAACGATAGTGAAGATTAGATTATGCAGATTGACGCTGATGCCTAAAAACATAAAACTTCTCCATTACTTCGTTTATCTGTCTTAGTTTTGGAGTAAGTATTAGTTTATCGCCATCTTCATTTTCTGTGAACTGCTTTTTGCACTGAATACACTGAAATTCTTTCTGTTCATTTTTATAAAATCTTAAGATCTCATATTTATGACCTAAGATTTTACATAGTATACTGCTAAACATGTTTTTAATTAATTGTGGAGAATTCATATTAGGGAGTTAAACTGTTGAACACCGTGAAATTAACAAAAAATAACGTTAAAAGGTTTATTTTGACGTTTAAAAACATTATGAGCGCTGTAAATCTTTAAATTCAATTTTACACCTTACACTTACAGCTGATTAAATTACTGATTTACAGTTTTTTAAAATTGAATTAAATGCTTCATTAAATCATTTGGATTTTCAAGATGCAACATATGCCCGCCATCTAAAATGACTACTTCGACATCCTGGTTGCTAAATTTACGGGTCAAATGACTAGAATCTAGCAATGTATCCTGAGCTCCTAACACTATTTTCTTCTTAAATAAGGCTTGTTTAAATAAATTGCTATAGTCTGCTCGTAAAGCCATCGCTCCCTGACAAGCTATATAACTTTGTTGAGAAGTAGCCAAAGCTGTACTTTTTGTTCGCTGAATTTCTTCCTCTAAATTTGCTCTAAATTTTTGTGTAAATAAATTGACTACAGACATTGATATGAGCGCCTCATAGTTGGTTTTAGCTACTTTTATTCCGTGTTTACGCAATTCTTTGCGTTTTAAAGTATCTGCTTCTGGTGTAGAATTCATCAATAGAACACCCATGACTTCTTGCGGAAATGTTTCCGCATAAGCCAGTGCAACATAACCACCCATAGAGTGCCCTATAAATTTAACCTTAGCTATACCGCATTCTCGTAAAACTGAATGTACTGCATGTGCCATATCTACCATTGTGTTTCCGGCAGCAAGCAAACTACTTTCTCCATGACCCGGTAAGTCAATACTAATAACCCGGTAGTGTTCTGTGAGTTTAGTTAAGAAAGGATCCCAGATTTCTTTATTTTCTAAAAAACCATGTAATAAGCAAAGGTTTTCTCCATTTCCATTATCAGTGTAATTAAGTCGTTCAGACTTTATAGATAGCGTCATTTTATTTTATCTTTCGCCCCGAAAGATACGCAGCATATGAGATTTACCAAAGAGACCGCAATTACTTCATTTGCCTTGTTCTCCCTTTTTTTTGGAGCCGGAAATTTAATCATTCCTCCCTTTTTAGGATATACAGCTGGCAGCATGTGGCTTATAACCAGTTTAGGATTTGCGCTTTCGGCAGTGGTAATTCCTATTTTAGGCATTTTTGCTCACGCACGTTTACAGGGAACTTTACTAGATTTTGGAAATAAAGTACATCCTATATTTAGTCTTATTTTTTGCATTATCGTCTATCTTATTGCCATTACCTTACCGGGGCCACGTACTGCTTCTGTCACCTACGAAATGGGATTACAACCTTATTTCGCCATTAACTCATTAACGTCTAGCAGCATCTATTTTGGATTGGTTCTAATTTTTGTACTTAACAGATCTAAAATTATTGACCTCTTAGGTAAATATCTAACCCCACTTTTATTAATCATATTAGCAACTATAATTGGAGTTGCTGTTTTTGCAGAATTACCCGCTCCTCAAAAAATATCGGAAGAGGGCTCAGTTTTTAAAGGAATTATAGAAGGTTATCAAACTTTTGATGCTATAGGAGCTATTGTAATAGGTGCGATTTTAGTAGTTTCCTTAAATCTTAAAGATCACGAATCTGCTGATATAAAGAAAAAGCTTCTTTTTAGAGCAGGTATCTTTGCAGGTCTAGGCTTGTTCTTAATTTATTTTGGTCTTATTTACGTAGGGGCATTATACAGCACAGTACTGGAGACATCTTCCCGTACAGACCTACTTTCACTACTAAGTTATGAGACCCTGGGTAAAGGTGGCAGGTTAATGCTTTCTGTACTTATAAGCCTGGCTTGTTTTACAACCGCTATAGGAATTGTTACAGGTACTTCAGACTTTATAAAAGGCATTCTCAAAGGGTCACAAAAAGCCTATATAATTACCGCCGTTTCTGCATGTATTTTAGGAGTCATTATCGGTCAAACCGGCGTAGCATATATCATAAGCATTGCAGTACCCGCTTTAAATTTTATTTATCCGTTAGTAATCGTTTTGATTATCCTGAATGTTTTTCCGGCAAGAATGGTGTCACCATTTATATTTAGATCTGTAGCCATTGCAACTTTTTTATTGAGTATCCCAGATTTTTTAATAAGTCTTGACCTACTGTCTATAGAAACAGCCAAAGAATTAATTCCATTTACAACTTACGGAATCACCTGGGTTATACCCACTTTAATTATTTTTGCATTAGCAAAATTAGTAGAACCTTTTATCTTTAAAAAGGCAAAAACAGATACTGAAATCTAATGGCAAAGCGAGGAACTCCCAAGAACGGAAAAAACAAGGCATTACACACAAAGCTGCTCAAGCGCAAAAAAGACAAATTACGTGATGACAAACAATTGAGAGCAGATAAACTAAAAGCTATTTTAAAGGCTACCCAAGTCAAAGATGTCACGGGCGATTAAATATTTCCCAATGTGCCATAGGTATATTTTTAAATAATAGATATTTACCGCTATGAAAGCAGAACCCACTTTAATTTGTATCCCAGACATTAGCGGTTTTACCCAGTTTATGCGGGAGGCGAATTTTGAGCTTACTTCACAAATTATACCTGCACTACTCAATGAGATTATTTATTCTAATACAATAGATTTGAAGGTTTCTGAAATTGAAGGAGATGCTGTTCTGTTTTTTAGAAGTGGAGAATTACCCACTCTTGACGACCTTATTGATCAATGTAAGCGGTTTTACCTTGATTTTTACCATAAAATGAACCTACTTTATAAGAAGCATAAAAAAGCTGAAGATGCTGAAAGTATTCCTCAAATTTTAGGGTTAAAGATCATAGTGCACTACGGGGAAGAAATAGCCATGGTTCCTATAGGGAACAGAATTAAATTAATGGGGGAAGATGTCATTACAGCACACAGATTATTAAAAAATTCTATAAAAATTGATGAGTACTTACTCATTTCAGACCAACTTCTTAACCACTACGACAAAGAGGATTTTGTTAGAAAATGTAACTGGAGTTCTTTACATAGTGAATCTATTGAAGTTGAGCATTTAGGAACAATCAACTATCATTTTATAGATTTACTACCATTAAAAACAAGCTAACTAGTGTAATGAATATCAATAATTTTTAAAAGTCTCGTTTCATTACCTAATTTTAATTCTGCTATTTCACCTACTTTTTTTCCCACTAAAGCTCTAGCTATAGGTGCTGTAAATGCAATTTTCATTTTTTTTACATCTGCCTCATCTACCCCTACAATTGTTATGGTATTTAGCTTTGAGTTAGGTTCTATTTGGTAACTCACTGTAGCTCCAAAACGTACTTCGCCACTTTCTGTATTTTCTAAAATACGAGCAGAAAGCAACCGCTCATTAAGCAATTGCAATTTACCTACGATAATAGCTTTTGAACGCCTTAATTCGCGTTCATCAATTTCAGTGAGATTTAGAAGTTCATTTTCTAATTCTAGCTTTTCGGCTTTAAGCGCTGCTAATCCATTTTTTGTCACATAATTTGTTTCCCCAACTGGTAATGCTGCTCGTGGTGGAATAATTGGAGCTTCTTCCTGATCATCTTCTTTTACAAATCCTCTGCTCATATAATTATTTTTATTGCTAGAATATACAAGTTCTATCCTCTTGAAAATCATATAAAATTCATAAAAAAACCTTTCTGAAGGCAAAGCGAAAACGATTGCTATAAAAATATTAAAATTTTAACATAAAAATCATAGAGATATCCTAGAGTAATTTATGCTCAATACAAGGAATATTTATTATCTATAATAATAGTTTATAAATAATAATGTCGGAAATGTAAAAAATATAAAGACTTAAGGAATTTTCCTACTAAAAAATAATTAATCCTGCAAGAGCTTAAAAACCCATTTATCGCTTTATTACGTATATTTGACGATATTTAAGCGTCGTTTATCAACAAAATTGCAAAGATGTTAACACTGTCCTTTAAATTTAATGTTTTTAAACTGCATTTTAAGAATTGCATCCCAACTTTAATTCTTGCTTTATGAATAAAATTACTTCTCGATTTTTGTTTTTTTCTATTCAAATTGATAGAATAAAATTAGTTTCTCTTTTTTTTATTCTCTTTTTAGGTGGTTCTGCAACATTTCAGGGTTATAGTCAGGCTACATTTTCTGCAAATCCTTCAGACGCGGCAATTGTTAATCAGTTAAGCGGAGAAGGTGTAACGATTACAAATTTTAGCTTAATCACAGGAGATAGAAACTCTCAGTTAGCTATTTTTAGTAATGGTAATGCCGGTGCAAATCTAGATATCAATACAGGTGTTGCCATAACTACATCTAATGTTACTACAGCCTTTTCAGCGAATGATATACCTAATGCAAGCATAAATGCTCCGGGACCAACTACATACAACGATGCTCAATTACGTAGTATAGATAACAATGCACGGTTTGATGTGGTAGTTTTAACGTTTAATGTAACGCTAGACCCAGGTTACTCAGAGTTAAATATCACTTCCATTTTTGGGTCTGAAGAATACCCTGATTATGTAGGATCTGTTTTTAATGATGCCTTCGGCTATTTTATTTCTGGACCAGGTATTTCAGGAAGTAGAAACTTAGGGGTACTCCCTAATGGGAATCCTGTATCTGTGAATAATGTTAATGCAGGATTTTTAGGTTGTGCACAAGACGGCTCATTTGCAGATTTAGGACAAACTCAAAATTACATCAACAATGGTCACGATGGTCCCGGCGCTTGTAATAACGGTGGAAATATAGCTCCGGTATTTGTAGAGTTTAATGGTTTAACTACTCCTCAAACCGGTAAAATAACAGGATTATCTTCTGGTGTATCATATACTTTTAAAATCGCTATAGGTGATACAGGTGATGCAACTTTTGATTCTGGTTTATTTATTAATCAATTATTTGCATCATCTCCTGCAGACTATGATCAGGATGGTATAACAGATGTTGTTGACTTAGACGATGATGATGACGGTATTTTAGACACGGTTGAAAGCCCAGGTTTGCCCAATGCTAGTGAAGATGATGATCTGGATGGTATATTAAATTATCAAGACCCAGATATAGCTGGTTTTATAGATTCTAATAATGATGGAGTAAATGATAATTACGATTATGACTTAGACGGGATTATAAATCAGTTTGATCTTGATTCTGATAATGACGGACTTCTAGATATTTTTGAAAGCGGGCAGACAGATAGTAACAAAGATGGTAAAGTTGATAATTTTGTAGATGCAAATACAAACGGTGTCTCAGATCAGGTAGACCCCGAATGTAATGGTGCGACCAGTACTTTTAATGTTACAGCTAGCTCTGTATATAGCCAATTTGCCGTGACAAATGCTGGTAATGCTCTGGGCGCTCAGGATGATAATTTTGCGATTTTAGACACTACAGATGATGTATTAGTTTTAAGACTTTCTGATGCCATACCCGTTGGTGAAATTTTACAGGTACGATCAAATCTATCAGGAGGCACAGGGTCTGTTTACGATTTAGGAATAGAACAATCTATAGATGGTTCAACATTTACAAACCTTCAAACAATCCGTTACACTACAACTGCGGCTACAAACTATAATTATACGGTTACAGGGAGTCAGGCTAGATTTATTAGACTTTCGATGGTTACAGATAATGGATCACGTGTGATAGGTATTGATAACCTTAGGAGTACGTTTACACTTACCGCTCCATGTTCCGGAGGAATTGCTGTAACCCCTAGAAATACAGACGGTGCAGATACTGCAGATTATTTAGATACAGATGCAGATAACGATGGCTGTTTTGATGCTCTCGAAGGAAGCAATACGTCTATTAGTTTGGCCTCGGTCAATGCCGGTGGTTTCTTGCTGGGAAATATAAATACAAATGGGATACCTACACTTGTAAACAATGGTCAAGATGATGTGAGCAGTACAAATAACGCTATTACTTCACCTCGTTGTGATGATGATGGTGATGGCGTTATAAATGCTGAAGACATTTGTCCTGATTTTGATAATTCTATTGATGCAGATAATGATGGTGTGCCAGACGCTTGTGATCTTGATGATGATAATGATGGGATATTAGATACTGATGAAGAAGCTTCTTGTTTAGCTTCAGTATCTTATGAATTTTATGATTTAATACCTCCTGGTTTAACAGTAGATAATATTCCTACAACTGGAGCTCTGGCAACAGGCACAGTAGGTAATTTTGATGTCAACTCACTTCAAAATACAGTAGATCCAGGCGACACAGACACCTATGCAATTCGATATACCGGATTAATAAATATTGCCACTGCAGATACGTATACCTTTTTCACAAATTCTGACGACGGCTCAAAATTAATTATTAACGGTATTGAGGTTGTAAATAATGATGGTGATCACGGTCCTAGAGAGGCAAGTGGTGCAATAAATTTAAATGCAGGTCTTTATCCAATAACCGTATTATTCTATGAAAATGGTGGTGGTGCAGTTCTAACGGTGAGTTATCAAAGCAGTACAATATCTAAAACAGCACTGCCTTTCTCAATACTATCGTGTGGCTTAGATTCTGACGGCGATGGCACACCAGATTATTTAGATACAGATTCTGATGATGATGGTTGTAGCGACGCAAATGAGGCGTATGGTGATGCAAATACAGATGGTGGCGATAATGAATTTTACGGTACGGGGAATCCCCCTGCTGTAAATGCTGATGGTACTGTACAGGGGGCAACATATCCCGGTACAAATGTAGATGTGACTACAGCAGGATCTGCTCCTGCAATAAATACTCAACCTACAGATCAATCTATTAATGAAACTGAAAATGCAACCTTTAGTGTAGATGCAAGTGGTGTTTCATTAAGCTATGTATGGCAGGTTAGCACAGATAATGGCACGAGTTTTACAACGCTTTCTGATACAGGAATATATACAGGAAGTACAACAAATATTCTTACCCTAACCGCAGTACCCTACACATATGACAATTACCAATATCAGGTAATTATTACAGATGAAAATTATGTTTGTGGTACTACCACTTCAGAAGCGGCGCTCCTTAGTGTAAATGCAAATCCTATTGCGGTTGATGATTTTAATTCAACAACTCAAAACATTACACTCTCAATAGGAGATAACACCCCGGGAGATTTATTACTAAATGACACAGATGCAGACGGCGATACGCTAACAATCACCTCATTTACAATAGGTGGTTCTAATTATACTGCTGGTCAAACAGCTTCTATTACAGGTGTAGGTAGTCTACAAATATACGGAAACGGTAGTTACATATTCATTCCGGAAACTGACTATACAGGTCTTGTACCTTCAGCAGAATATAGTATTACAGATGGAAACGGTGGCACAGATACAGCTATACTTACAATTACCATAGATATAGATTCAGACGGTGATGGTATTGCAGATATTGTCGATTTAGACTCAGATAACGATGGTATTCTAGATACTATTGAAGGACAAGGTACAGACCCTACCGCAGACGCTGATGCTGATGGTGTGCCTAACTATCTAGATGCAGATTTTGCTGCGCTTGATGCTAATGGTATAGCCGCAGGTTTTGACTTTGACGGTGATGGGATACCTAACCATTTAGATCTGGATGCAGATAATGACGCTATTCCAGATGTTATAGAAGCTGGTCTTGCAGATACAAATAATGATGGTCTTGTAGATACTTCCACTTTTGGAACTAATGGTTTTGCAGATTTCTTAGAAACTTCAGCAGATAGCGGTACACCTAATTTTACAGTACGAAATACAGATGCCTCTTCAGATATAAAAGCCACCCTTTACGACTTTCTCGATAGAGATTCAGACAATGATGGTCTTTCAGATACAACAGAAGCCTTTTCAAATAACAACTCTTATAACGACACAAATAACGACGGGATAGTTGATGGCTTTGCGGACACAGACAATAATGGGTGGCACGATGCTATCGATGCTGAAGTTACATTTCCTGCTTTTCTAAATTCAGATACAGATGTATTACCCAACTATTTGGATCTTGATTCTGATAGTGATGGCTTACCAGATACTTTTGAAGGAAACTTTCAAATAGTTGACGGTGATAACAATGGTATTGTAGGCACAGGAACTCCTGCAGATAGTGATGAAGATGGTCTTGCAGATACAAATGATCGTGATTTTGGCGGCAATGTTTTGGATAGTTTCGGTTTTAATCAAGACAGAGATAGTGATGGGATTAAGAATTATCTGGATATAGATATTGACAATGATGGTATTATTGATAATATAGAAGGTCAATCAACTTCAGTCTATGTTGCACCATCAGGAATAGATACCGACAGCGACGGTATAGATAATGCATATGATGTAGATAACGGGGGCGCAGGTATAGGATATACAAACACAGATGGTGGTTCTGCTCCAGATTACGCAGATGTAGATTCTGAAAATGATGGGATTTTTGACTATCTAGAAAACAATACTACTGTAGATGATTTATTTACTCAGCGGGCTGATGGTATTCTTGAGCCAAATCAATTTACCGATTCTGATGGTGATGGTCTCGCTGATATTTACGATACTGTTTCTGGAACAGGAACTGCCGGTAATGCTACAAATGGCGGTCAAACCCCAAATGACCAGCCAGATTTAGACCCTGCTGGTGGCGATAGAGACTGGAGAGAAGCTTCAGCACAAGATAATGATGGTGACGGCATTAATGACATCGTTGACTTAGACGATGATAATGATGGTATTTTGGATACTGATGAAGATTTCAACGAAGATGGAGATAACAACCCAAGAACAAATCCTTCAGACAAAGACGGAGATGGTATTCCTAATTATTTTGATTTAGATACAGATAATGATGGTATTCCAGACTATCGCGAAGCAGGCGGTACAGATGATCCTGACGGAAACGGTCAACCGGGAATAGGAGTTTTAGATAATACCGAAGTAAATGACAATGGTATTCCTTTAGCGGTGACCACAGATCAAACTTCAACAGACTCAAATCTTGCGATTCCTAATACAGCAGGGACTAATAACCCAGATTTTATTGATCTAGATTCAGACAATGATGGTATTGTAGATGCTATAGAAGCCGGCGGTACAGATGCGGGTGGAGATGGTCGTTATGGTGCCGGTATTGCTAATGATGCAGATGCAGATGGTCTGGCAGATATTTTAGATCCTTATGACGACCGTGAAGGTAATTCTGACATAGCATTTGGTGTTATAGGAATACCTCTACCTGTACCAGATACAGACGGCGATGGTTTTCCAGATTATTTAGATTTAGATTCTGATGATGATACAATACCAGATAATGTTGAGGGGCAAAGTACGTTAGGATACAGACCGCGTTTAGAAGTTGATTCAGATAAAGATGGTCTTGATGACGCTTATGATTCAACAGATAATGTGGGAATTCCTATTATACCTGTAAATACAGATGGAACTGATGTTCCTGATTATTTAGATTTAGATTCAGATAATGATCTTTTATTTGATATAGTTGAAGCTGGCAACGCCACTGCAGATACAGACAATGATGGCCAGACGAATACTGCTGTGGGTAATAATGGTTTAGACAATAATTTTGACAATGCAGACACGTACGTAGACGTAAACGGGATTCTAGATGATACCCAGGCAGATAACTTCCCTGATGAAGACGCAGATGTAAATACTGGTGGTGATGTAGATTATAGAGATATTCAAGATACAGATGGTGATGGCGTTGCAGATGCTATAGATCTTGATGATGATAATGACGGTATTTTAGATACTGCAGAAAATGGTGGTATAGACCCTACTCTAGATTCTGATGGGGATGGAATACCAAACTATAAAGATTCTGACTCTGCAGGATTCGTAGATTCAAATTCAGATTTTGTTGATGATAATTTTGATACAGATTTAGATGGAATTATCGATCAATATGATAATGATTCTGATGGAGATGGTTGTAATGATGCAAATGAAGCTTACAATTCTGCAACTGCAGATGCTGACGGGAACGGATATTACGGCATTGGTAATCCACCTGCTGTAAACACAGATGGTACTGTTATTGGCGCAGCCTACCCGGGTACAAATGCAAATGTTACTACAGCTGGTGCAGCTCCGGTTATTGATGTTCAACCTGCTGATCAATTAATAAATGAAGGTGAAAACGCTACTTTTTCAGTAGATGCTACAGGCGCAACGCTCAATTTTCAATGGCAACTAAGTACAGATAACGGAGCGACATTTACTGATTTAGCTAATACAGGAATTTACTCAGGAACCACAACTTCTACCCTTACCTTAACTGCTGTTCCTTACTCACACGACAACTACCAGTATCAAGTTATCGTAACAGATAACAGCTACATATGTGATTTTACAGCCTCTACACCTCCTGCTCTTCTTTCAGTAAATGGTCTGCCTGTAGCAGTAGATAACTCAAATACCACTTTTGAGGATGTAGCTATAAATGTAATAGATGACTCTGCAGATGATTTGTTACAGAATGATACTGATGCAGATGGAGATTTATTAACCATTATATCTTTTACATTTAATGGAGTTTCTTATACTGTAGGAGACCCTGCTTTTATAGATGGAGTAGGAACCTTAACTATAAATAGTAATGGAAGCTACACATTTGTGCCTTTTGTAAATTTTAATGGAATATTACCTGCAATAACCTATACAATTACAGACGGTGGTGCAACTGATACAGCTAGTTTAAACATAACAGTTATATCTACTCCTGATGCTGTAGATGATGCTTTTACTACAAATGAAGATACACCTATCCGGAATGATTTATTTGCGAATAATGGAAGTGGCACAGACGATTTAGGAACGGAACCTACAACTGCAGCTCTTACTACAGGAACTACAAATGGAACCGTAAATGTAAATGCAAATGGTACATTTACCTACACTCCAAATGCTGATTTCAATGGTAGTGACAGCTTTACCTATACCATCACAGATGCTAACGGTCAAACCAGTACCGCTACTGCCACCATAACTATTATTGCTACTCCTGATGCGGTAGACGATGCCTTTACCACTAATGAAGACACGCCGGTAACGGGTAACTTATTTGCTGATAATGGTAACGGAATCGATGATTTAGGAACCGAATCAACTACGGCGGCTATTGAAACGGCTGCAACTAATGGGACAGCGGTAGTCAACTCTGACGGTACATTTACCTACACTCCAAATGCTGATTTCAATGGAAGCGATAGCTTTACCTATACCATCACAGATGCTAACGGTCAAACCAGTACTGCCACAGTAACCATCACGGTAGCTCCCGTAGCTGATGCCCTAGCTGATACTTTTAACGCTACTGAAGATACCCCGTTGAGCGAAGATGTAAGCACTAACGATACCTACAGCGCAGCTGCTACCTATGCATATAACAACAATACCGACAATGGTGGTACAGTAGTAATGGCCGCTGACGGAACTTTTGAATATACGCCGGCACCTGACTTTGCAGGTGAGGAGACCTTTACCTATACCGTAACTGATGTAAACGGCACTACCGAAACTGTAAGTGTTACCATCACGGTAGCTCCCGTAGCTGATGCCCTAGCTGATACTTTTAACGCTACTGAAGATACCCCGTTGAGCGAAGATGTAAGCACTAACGATACCTACAGCGCAGCTGCTACCTATGCATATAACAACAATACCGACAATGGTGGTACAGTAGTAATGGCCGCTGACGGAACTTTTGAATATACGCCGGCACCTGACTTTGCAGGTGAGGAGACCTTTACCTATACCGTAACTGATGTAAACGGTACTACCGAAACTGTAAGTGTTACCATCACGGTAGCTCCCGTAGCTGATGCCCTAGCTGATACTTTTAACGCTACTGAAGATACCCCGTTGAGCGAAGATGTAAGTACTAACGATACCTACAGCGCAGCTGCTACCTATGCATATAACAACAATACCGACAATGGTGGTACAGTAGTAATGGCCGCTGACGGAACTTTTGAATATACGCCGGCACCTGACTTTGCAGGTGAGGAGACCTTTACCTATACCGTAACTGATGTAAACGGCACTACCGAAACTGTAAGTGTTACCATCACGGTAGCTCCCGTAGCTGATGCCCTAGCTGATACTTTTAACGCTACTGAAGATACCCCGTTGAGCGAAGATGTAAGCACTAACGATACCTACAGCGCAGCTGCTACCTATGCATATAACAACAATACCGACAATGGTGGTACAGTAGTAATGGCCGCTGACGGAACTTTTGAATATACGCCGGCACCTGACTTTGCAGGTGAGGAGACCTTTACCTATACCGTAACTGATGTAAACGGCACTACCGAAACTGTAAGTGTTACCATCACGGTAGCTCCCGTAGCTGATGCCCTAGCTGATACTTTTAACGCTACTGAAGATACCCCGTTGAGCGAAGATGTAAGTACTAACGATACCTACAGCGCAGCTGCTACCTATGCATATAACAACAATACCGACAATGGTGGTACAGTAGTAATGGCCGCTGACGGAACTTTTGAATATACGCCGGCACCTGACTTTGCAGGTGAGGAGACCTTTACCTATACCGTAACTGATGTAAACGGCACTACCGAAACTGTAAGTGTTACCATCACGGTAGCTCCCGTAGCTGATGCCCTAGCTGATACTTTTAACGCTACTGAAGATACCCCGTTGAGCGAAGATGTAAGTACTAACGATACCTACAGCGCAGCTGCTACCTATGCATATAACAACAATACCGACAATGGTGGTACAGTAGTAATGGCCGCTGACGGAACTTTTGAATATACGCCGGCACCTGACTTTGCAGGTGAGGAGACCTTTACCTATACCGTAACTGATGTAAACGGCACTACCGAAACTGTAAGTGTTACCATCACGGTAGCTCCCGTAGCTGATGCCCTAGCTGATACTTTTAACGCTACTGAAGATACCCCGTTGAGCGAAGATGTAAGCACTAACGATACCTACAGCGCAGCTGCTACCTATGCATATAACAACAATACCGACAATGGTGGTACAGTAGTAATGGCCGCTGACGGAACTTTTGAATATACGCCGGCACCTGACTTTGCAGGTGAGGAGACCTTTACCTATACCGTAACTGATGTAAACGGTACTACCGAAACTGTAAGTGTTACCATCACGGTAGCTCCCGTAGCTGATGCCCTAGCTGATACTTTTAACGCTACTGAAGATACCCCATTGAGCGAAGATGTAAGTACTAACGATACCTACAGCGCAGCTGCTACCTATGCATATAACAACAATACCGACAATGGTGGTACAGTAGTAATGGCCGCTGACGGAACTTTTGAATATACGCCGGCACCTGACTTTGCAGGTGAGGAGACCTTTACCTATACCGTAACTGATGTAAACGGCACTACCGAAACTGTAAGTGTTACCATCACGGTAGCTCCCGTAGCTGATGCCCTAGCTGATACTTTTAACGCTACTGAAGATACCCCGTTGAGCGAAGATGTAAGTACTAACGATACCTACAGCGCAGCTGCTACCTATGCATATAACAACAATACCGACAATGGTGGTACAGTAGTAATGGCCGCTGACGGAACTTTTGAATATACGCCGGCACCTGACTTTGCAGGTGAGGAGACCTTTACCTATACCGTAACTGATGTAAACGGCACTACCGAAACTGTAAGTGTTACCATCACGGTAGCTCCCGTAGCTGATGCCCTAGCTGATACTTTTAACGCTACTGAAGATACCCCGTTGAGCGAAGATGTAAGTACTAACGATACCTACAGCGCAGCTGCTACCTATGCATATAACAACAATACCGACAATGGTGGTACAGTAGTAATGGCCGCTGACGGAACTTTTGAATATACGCCGGCACCTGACTTTGCAGGTGAGGAGACCTTTACCTATACCGTAACTGATGTAAACGGCACTACCGAAACTGTAAGTGTTACCATCACGGTAGCTCCCGTAGCTGATGCCCTAGCTGATACTTTTAACGCTACTGAAGATACCCCGTTGAGCGAAGATGTAAGTACTAACGATACCTACAGCGCAGCTGCTACCTATGCATATAACAACAATACCGACAATGGTGGTACAGTAGTAATGGCCGCTGACGGAACTTTTGAATATACGCCGGCACCTGACTTTGCAGGTGAGGAGACCTTTACCTATACCGTAACTGATGTAAACGGCACTACCGAAACTGTAAGTGTTACCATCACGGTAGCTCCCGTAGCTGATGCCCTAGCTGATACTTTTAACGCTACTGAAGATACCCCGTTGAGCGAAGATGTAAGTACTAACGATACCTACAGCGCAGCTGCTACCTATGCATATAACAACAATACCGACAATGGTGGTACAGTAGTAATGGCCGCTGACGGAACTTTTGAATATACGCCGGCACCTGACTTTGCAGGTGAGGAGACCTTTACCTATACCGTAACTGATGTAAACGGTACTACCGAAACTGTAAGTGTTACCATCACGGTAGCTCCCGTAGCTGATGCCCTAGCTGATACTTTTAACGCTACTGAAGATACCCCGTTGAGCGAAGATGTAAGTACTAACGATACCTACAGCGCAGCTGCTACCTATGCATATAACAACAATACCGACAATGGTGGTACAGTAGTAATGGCCGCTGACGGAACTTTTGACTATACGCCGGCTCCTGACTTTGCAGGTGATGAGACCTTTACCTATACCGTAACCGATGTAAACGGTACTACCGAAACCGTAAGCGTAACCATCACGGTAGCTCCCGTAGCTGATGCCGTAGCTGATACTTTTAACGCTACAGAAGATACCCCGTTGAGCGAAGATGTAAGTACTAACGATACCTACAGCGCAGCTGCTACCTATGCATATAACAACAATACCGACAATGGTGGTACAGTAGTAATGGCCGCTGACGGAACTTTTGAATATACGCCGGCACCTGACTTTGCAGGTGAGGAGACCTTTACCTATACCGTAACTGATGTAAACGGCACTACCGAAACTGTAAGTGTTACCATCACGGTAGCTCCCGTAGCTGATGCCCTAGCTGATACTTTTAACGCTACTGAAGATACCCCGTTGAGCGAAGATGTAAGCACTAACGATACCTACAGCGCAGCTGCTACCTATGCATATAACAACAATACCGACAATGGTGGTACAGTAGTAATGGCCGCTGACGGAACTTTTGAATATACGCCGGCTCCTGACTTTGCAGGTGAGGAGACCTTTACCTATACCGTAACCGATGTAAACGGTACTACCGAAACCGTAAGCGTAACCATCACGGTAGCTCCCGTAGCTGATGCCGTAGCTGATACTTTCAACGCTACAGAAGATACCCTGTTGAGCGAAGATGTAAGTACTAACGATACCTACAGCGCAGCTGCTACCTATGCATATAACAACAATGCAGACAATGGTGGTACAGTAGTAATGGCCGCTGACGGAACTTTTGAATATACGCCGGCACCTGACTTTGCAGGTGAGGAGACCTTTACCTATACCGTAACTGATGTAAACGGCACTACCGAAACTGTAAGTGTTACCATCACGGTAGCTCCCGTAGCTGATGCCCTAGCTGATACTTTTAACGCTACTGAAGATACCCCGTTGAGCGAAGATGTAAGTACTAACGATACCTACAGCGCAGCTGCTACCTATGCCTATAACAACAATGCAGACAATGGTGGTACAGTAGTAATGGCCGCTGACGGAACTTTTGAATATACGCCGGCACCTGACTTTGCAGGTGAGGAGACCTTTACCTATACCGTAACTGATGTAAACGGCACTACCGAAACTGTAAGTGTTACCATCACGGTAGCTCCCGTAGCTGATGCCCTAGCTGATACTTTTAACGCTACTGAAGATACCCCGTTGAGCGAAGATGTAAGCACTAACGATACCTACAGCGCAGCTGCTACCTATGCATATAACAACAATACCGACAATGGTGGTACAGTAGTAATGGCCGCTGACGGTACTTTTGACTATACCCCGGCTCCTGACTTTGCAGGTGAGGAGACCTTTACCTATACCGTAACTGATGTAAACGGCACTACCGAAACTGTAAGTGTTACCATCACGGTAGCTCCCGTAGCTGATGCCCTAGCTGATACTTTTAACGCTACTGAAGATACCCCGTTGAGCGAAGATGTAAGTACTAACGATACCTACAGCGCAGCTGCTACCTATGCCTATAACAACAATGCAGACAATGGTGGTACAGTAGTAATGGCCGCTGACGGAACTTTTGAATATACGCCGGCACCTGACTTTGCAGGTGAGGAGACCTTTACCTATACCGTAACTGATGTAAACGGCACTACCGAAACTGTAAGTGTTACCATCACGGTAGCTCCCGTAGCTGATGCCCTAGCTGATACTTTTAACGCTACTGAAGATACCCCGTTGAGCGAAGATGTAAGCACTAACGATACCTACAGCGCAGCTGCTACCTATGCATATAACAACAATACCGACAATGGTGGTACAGTAGTAATGGCCGCTGACGGAACTTTTGAATATACGCCGGCTCCTGACTTTGCAGGTGAGGAGACCTTTACCTATACCGTAACTGATGTAAACGGCACTACCGAAACTGTAAGTGTTACCATCACGGTAGCCGATGTTATAGATATTGTAGCAGATGCTGATACTACATTAGAAGATACTGCTGTGACTACAGCTGTACTCGATAATGATACCTTTCAGGGAACATACGGTACAGACTATACCATCACGGCAACTACTGATCCGACAAACGGAACCATTACCTTAAATACCGATGGCACCATTACCTATTTACCAAATCCGGACTTTAACGGAACTGATTCCTATACCTACTCAGTAACTGATGTAAATGGAGCGGTTAGTACCGAAACAGTTTCTATTACCATCACTCCGGTGGTAGATATTGTAGCAGATGCTGATACTACTTTAGAAGATACTGCTGTAACTACAGCTGTACTCGATAATGATACCTTTCAGGGAACATACGGTACAGACTATACCATTACGGCAACTACTGATCCGGCAAACGGAACCATTACCTTAAATACCGATGGCACCATTACCTATTTACCAAATCCGGACTTTAACGGAACTGATTCCTATACCTACTCAGTAACTGATGTAAATGGAGCGGTTAGTACCGAAACAGTTTCTATTACCATCACTCCGGTGGTAGACAT
The DNA here is from genome assembly GCF_000687915.1 of Leeuwenhoekiella sp. MAR_2009_132. Taxonomy (NCBI): domain Bacteria; kingdom Pseudomonadati; phylum Bacteroidota; class Flavobacteriia; order Flavobacteriales; family Flavobacteriaceae; genus Leeuwenhoekiella; species Leeuwenhoekiella sp. MAR_2009_132. Next base: position 1,764,448 of record NZ_JHZY01000004.1, on the reverse strand, counting down.
TGTAGCAGATGCTGATACTACGTTAGAAGACACTGCTGTAACTACAGCTGTACTCGATAATGATACCTTTCAGGGAACATACGGTACAGACTATACCATCACGGCAACTACTGATCCGACAAACGGAACCATTACCTTAAATACCGATGGCACCATTACTTATTTACCAAATCCGGACTTTAACGGAACTGATTCCTATACCTACTCGGTAACTGATGTAAATGGAGTGGTTAGTACCGAAACAGTTTCTATTACCATCACTCCGGTGGTAGATATTGTAGCAGATGCTGATACTACGTTAGAAGATACTGCTGTAACTACAGCTGTACTCGATAATGATACCTTTCAGGGAACATACGGTACAGACTATACCATCACGGCAACTACTGATCCGACAAACGGAACCATTACCTTAAATACCGATGGTACCATTACCTATTTACCAAATCCGGACTTTAACGGAACTGATTCCTATACCTACTCAGTAACTGATGTAAATGGAGCGGTTAGTACCGAAACAGTTTCTATCACCATCACTCCGGTGGTAGATATTGTAGCAGATGCTGATACTACTTTAGAAGATACTGCTGTAACTACAGCTGTACTCGATAATGATACCTTTCAGGGAACATACGGTACAGACTATACCATTACGGCAACTACTGATCCGACAAACGGAACCATTACCTTAAATACCGATGGCACCATTACCTATTTACCAAATCCGGACTTTAACGGAACTGATTCCTATACCTACTCGGTAACTGATGTAAATGGAGCGGTTAGTACCGAAACAGTTTCTATCACCATCACTCCGGTGGTAGATATTGTAGCAGATGCTGATACTACGTTAGAAGATACTGCTGTAACTACAGCTGTACTCGATAATGATACCTTTCAGGGAACATACGGTACAGACTATACCATCACGGCAACTACTGATCCGGCAAACGGAACCATTACCTTAAATACCGATGGTACCATTACCTATTTACCAAATCCAGACTTTAACGGAACTGATTCCTATACCTACTCCGTAACTGATGTAAATGGAGCGGTTAGTACCGAAACAGTTTCTATCACCATCACTCCGGTGGTAGATTCAGAAAATGATATTGTATCTACGCCAAATGAACAAGCAATTGAAATTGATGTCTTAATTAACGATACAGAGGTTCCAACATTAGGTACCTTATCCGTTTCTGTTTCGCCAGCTAATGGTACAGTTTCAATTTTAGATAATGGAACACCAAATGATCCTAGCGATGATAGTATTCTATATACACCAAATGATAATTTCTTCGGAATAGATACATTCGAATATACAGTTTGTGATCAAAATGGAGGATGCGATAAGGCAACTGTAACTGTAACTGTAGATGAAGCCATAATTACAGCTGTAGATGATGATCTAACAGCAACACCTATACCTGGCGATACTGGAGCTACGGGAATTGTTAACGTTTTAGATAATGATCTTAAAAATAACCAACCTGTTGATCCTACTGAAGTATCTATTACTCCAATCACAGTTGGTCCACTAACTGTGAATGCCGATGGTTCTGTAGATGTAGCTCCAAAAACATCACAAGGAAACTATTCTATTGAATACACTATTTGCGAAATCGCCAATCCAACGAACTGCGAAACAGCTGTTGTAACAGTTGTTGTTGCTCCGGCGGTACTGGTGGCTAATGCTGATGATTTCAGTGCTAACCCGATCACAGGACAAACCGGTGGTGTGGCTGGTGATGTTACGACTAATGATACCTTAAATGGGGATCCGGTTGATGATGGTGATATTACCATCTCAGTTGCCAATAACGGCGGTTTACCTGGTGTAACAATTGATGCTGATGGATCTGTAATTGTGCCTGCGGCTACTCCTGCAGGAACCTATGACATTACCTACTCCATCTGTGAAAATTTAAATCCAACGAACTGCGAGACAGCTGTTGTAACAGTTGTGGTTGCTCCGGCGGTACTGGTTGCTAACACTGATGATTTCAGTGCTAACCCGATCACAGGACAAACCGGTGGTGTGGCTGGTGATGTTACGACTAATGATACCTTAAACGGAGATCCGGTTGATGATGGTGATATTACTATCTCAGTTGCTGATAACGGCGGTTTACCTGGTGTAACAATTGATGCTGATGGATCTGTAATAGTGCCCGCAGCTACTCCTGCAGGGACCTATGACATTACCTATTCCATCTGTGAAAACTTAAATCCAACGAACTGCGAAACGGCTGTTGTAACTGTAGTGGTTGCTCCGGCGGTACTGGTGGCGAATGCTGATGATTTCAGTGCTAACCCGATCACAGGACAAACCGGTGGTGTGGCTGGTGATGTAACTACCAATGATACCTTAAATGGGGATCCGGTTGATGATGGTGATATTACCATCTCAGTTGCCAATAACGGCGGTTTATCAGGTGTAACAATTGACGCAGACGGTTCAGTGATTGTGCCTGCAGCTACTCCTGCCGGTACCTATGACATTACCTATTCCATTTGTGAAAACTTAAATCCGGATAACTGCGAGACAGCTGTGGTAACAGTTGTAGTCGCTCCGGCGGTACTTGTGGCGAATGCTGATGATTTCAGTGCTAACCCAATCACAGGACAAACCGGTGGTGTAGCTGGTGATGTTACGACTAATGATACCTTAAATGGTGACCCGGTTGATGATGGAGATATCACTATCTCAATTGCTGATAATGGAGGACTTAACGGTGTCACTATAGATGCTGATGGATCAGTAATTGTGCCCGCAGCTACTCCTGCAGGTACCTATGATATTACCTATTCCATCTGTGAAAACTTAAATCCAACGAACTGCGAAACGGCTGTTGTAACAGTTGTGGTTGCTCCAGCGGTACTCGTGGCTAACACTGATGATTTCAGTGCTAACCCGATCACAGGACAAACCGGTGGTGTGGCTGGTGATGTTACGACTAATGATACCTTAAATGGTGACCCGGTTGATGATGGTGATATTACCATCTCAGTTGCTGATAACGGAGGGCTTAACGGTGTCACAATAGATGCTGATGGTTCGGTGATTGTGCCCGCAGCTACTCCTGCAGGTACCTATGACATTACCTATTCCATCTGTGAAAACTTAAATCCAACGAACTGCGAGACGGCTGTTGTAACTGTAGTAGTTGCTCCAGCGGTACTGGTTGCTAACACTGATGATTTCAGTGCTAACCCGATCACAGGACAAAACGGTGGTGTAGCTGGTGATGTTACGGCTAATGATACCTTAAACGGAGATCCGGTTGATGATGGAGATATTACTATCTCAGTTGCTGATAACGGCGGTTTATTTGGTGTCACAATAGATGCCGATGGTTCAGTAATCGTGCCCGCAGCTACTCCTGCAGGTACCTATGACATTACCTATTCCATCTGTGAAAACTTAAATCCAACGAACTGCGAAACGGCTGTTGTAACTGTAGTGGTTGCTCCGGCGGTACTGGTTGCTAACACTGATGATTTCAGTGCTAACCCAATCACAGGACAAACCGGTGGTGTAGCTGGTGATGTTACGGCTAATGATACCTTAAACGGAGATCCGGTTGATGATGGTGATATTACCATCTCAGTTGCTGATAACGGCGGACTTAACGGTGTCACTATAGATGCTGATGGTTCAGTGATTGTGCCTGCAGCTACTCCTGCCGGTACCTATGACATTACCTATTCCATTTGTGAAAACTTAAATCCGGATAACTGCGAGACGGCTGTTGTAACAGTTGTTGTTGCTCCGGCGGTACTCGTGGCGAATGCTGATGATTTCAGTGCTAACCCGATCACAGGACAAACCGGTGGTGTGGCTGGTGATGTAACTACCAATGATACCTTAAATGGGGATCCGGTTGATGATGGAGATATTACCATCTCAGTTGCTGATAACGGCGGTTTATCTGGTGTAACAATTGATGCTGATGGATCTGTAATTGTGCCTGCGGCTACTCCTGCAGGTACCTATGACATTACCTATTCCATCTGTGAAAACTTAAATCCAACGAACTGTGAAACGGCTGTTGTAACAGTTGTTGTTGCTCCGGCGGTACTCGTGGCGAATGCTGATGATTTCAGTGCTAACCCAATCACAGGACAAACCGGTGGTGTGGCTGGTGATGTTACGACTAATGATACCTTAAATGGGGATCCGGTTGATGATGGTGATATTACCATCTCAGTTGCTGATAACGGCGGTTTATCTGGTGTAACAATTGATGCTGATGGTTCAGTGATTGTGCCCGCAGCTACTCCTGCAGGGACCTATGACATTACCTATTCCATCTGTGAAAACTTAAATCCAACGAACTGCGAAACGGCTGTTGTAACTGTAGTGGTTGCTCCGGCGGTACTGGTGGCGAATGCTGATGATTTCAGTGCTAACCCGATCACAGGACAAACCGGTGGTGTGGCTGGTGATGTAACTACCAATGATACCTTAAATGGGGATCCGGTTGATGATGGTGATATTACCATCTCAGTTGCCAATAACGGCGGTTTATCAGGTGTAACAATTGACGCAGACGGTTCAGTGATTGTGCCTGCAGCTACTCCTGCCGGTACCTATGACATTACCTATTCCATTTGTGAAAACTTAAATCCGGATAACTGCGAGACAGCTGTGGTAACAGTTGTAGTCGCTCCGGCGGTACTTGTGGCGAATGCTGATGATTTCAGTGCTAACCCAATCACAGGACAAACCGGTGGTGTAGCTGGTGATGTTACGACTAATGATACCTTAAATGGTGACCCGGTTGATGATGGAGATATCACTATCTCAATTGCTGATAATGGAGGACTTAACGGTGTCACTATAGATGCTGATGGATCAGTAATTGTGCCCGCAGCTACTCCTGCAGGTACCTATGATATTACCTATTCAATTTGTGAAAACTTAAATCCAACGAACTGCGAAACGGCTGTTGTAACAGTTGTGGTTGCTCCAGCGGTACTCGTGGCTAACACTGATGATTTCAGTGCTAACCCGATCACAGGACAAACCGGTGGTGTGGCTGGTGATGTTACGACTAATGATACCTTAAATGGTGACCCGGTTGATGATGGTGATATTACCATCTCAGTTGCTGATAACGGAGGGCTTAACGGTGTCACAATAGATGCTGATGGTTCGGTGATTGTGCCCGCAGCTACTCCTGCAGGTACCTATGACATTACCTATTCCATCTGTGAAAACTTAAATCCAACGAACTGCGAGACGGCTGTTGTAACTGTAGTAGTTGCTCCAGCGGTACTGGTTGCTAACACTGATGATTTCAGTGCTAACCCGATCACAGGACAAAACGGTGGTGTAGCTGGTGATGTTACGGCTAATGATACCTTAAACGGAGATCCGGTTGATGATGGAGATATTACTATCTCAGTTGCTGATAACGGCGGTTTATTTGGTGTCACAATAGATGCCGATGGTTCAGTAATCGTGCCCGCAGCTACTCCTGCAGGTACCTATGACATTACCTATTCCATCTGTGAAAACTTAAATCCAACGAACTGCGAAACGGCTGTTGTAACTGTAGTGGTTGCTCCGGCGGTACTGGTTGCTAACACTGATGATTTCAGTGCTAACCCAATCACAGGACAAACCGGTGGTGTAGCTGGTGATGTTACGGCTAATGATACCTTAAACGGAGATCCGGTTGATGATGGTGACATTACCATCTCAGTTGCTGATAACGGCGGACTTAACGGTGTCACTATAGATGCTGATGGTTCAGTGATTGTGCCTGCAGCTACTCCTGCCGGTACCTATGACATTACCTATTCCATTTGTGAAAACTTAAATCCGGATAACTGCGAGACGGCTGTTGTAACAGTTGTTGTTGCTCCGGCGGTACTCGTGGCGAATGCTGATGATTTCAGTGCTAACCCGATCACAGGACAAACCGGTGGTGTGGCTGGTGATGTAACGGCTAATGATACCTTAAATGGGGATCCGGTTGATGATGGAGATATTACCATCTCAGTTGCTGATAACGGAGGACTTAACGGTGTAACAATTGATGCTGATGGTTCAGTGATTGTGCCCGCAGCTACTCCTGCAGGTACCTATGACATTACCTATTCCATCTGTGAAAACTTAAATCCGGATAACTGCGAGACGGCTGTTGTGACAGTAGTGGTTGCTCCAGCGGTAATTGGTGCAGAACCAGATGACTTTAGTGCCACTCCAATTAATGGCTTAACAGGCGGTATTGCCGGCGATGTGACAGCAAATGACACGTTTAACGGAGCACCCGTAGATGATGATGATGTATTCATTTCTGATGATGGTGGTATACAAGGGGCCAGTATCGATAACGACGGAAGTTTAATTATTCCTCCAGGAACACCAGCAGGAACCTATACTATTATTTATACTATTTGCGAAAACCTGAATCCTGGGAATTGTAGTTCGGCACCTATAACTATTGTGATTGCTGCAGCTACTATTGATGCTGTTGCAGATAACTTTAGCACAACTCCAATTAATGGATATGAAGGTGGTAATACAACTTCAGTATTTGGAAATGACACCTTAAATGAAACAGGATTCAATAACAATAAAGTGCGTTCTTCAATCATTGATAATGATGGAATTTCAGGTTTAAGCATTCTAAGCAACGGTGTACTTGTAATTCCTTCGGAAACTCCGGCCGGAACGTATACAATATCTTATCAAATATGTGAAGCACTTAACCCTTCTAACTGTGATACTGCAGAAGTGACGATTGTCATTTCAGAACCTGCAATTATAGCTGTAAACGATGATTTTTCAGCCCGAACAATAAATGGTATTGAAGGGGGTTCTGCCGGTAATGTATTGAATAATGATACCATTAGTGGCGACCAAGCAGATGCTACTACGGTCACTATTTCTGTTCTTAATGATGGTGGTGTAAGCGGAATTACAATTTCTCCTAACGGGGTGGTTATAATTCCTGCAAATACTCCCGCAGGCACCTATACTGTAGATTATCAAATATGTGATGTGCTTAATCCTTCAAATTGCAGTACTGCTTCCACAACGCTCAGTGTAGGTGCCGGTACGCTAAATGCAAATGATGATGATCTTACAGCATCTCAAATAAATGGTTATCAAGGCGGTACTCTTAATGGTATTTTAGATAATGATTTACTGAACAATACAGCTGTAGATCCAACTGCAGTTACATTAAGTCTTGTGGATAATGGCGGAATAAATGGTTTAAGTATTGATGTAAATGGAATTGTAACTATTCCTTCAAATACAAATGCCGGAAATTACAGTGTTATTTATCAGATTTGCGAAAACCTAAATGCTAACAATTGTGATAGTGCTACGATTTTAATTACTGTTGTAGCACCTGCTATAGTTGCGCTGAATGATAATTTCACCGGAGACTCTGTTAATGGTTTTACAGGAGGAATAACTCCAAGTGTTTTAAACAACGATTCTCTCGATGGAAATGCTATAGCAGCATCAGATGTTACACTTCAATTAGTAAACACAGGTGGTTTAGACGGCCTTGAACTAAATGCAGACGGAAGTTTTACGATTCCATCAGGAACACCTGCAGGAGACTATACGGTGAGCTATGTAATCTGTGAAAACTTAAATCCAAATAATTGTACCACGGCTAGTGTAATAATTCGAGTTGATGCAACTTCTATTGAAGCTATTGCAGATGATTTTACAGCTAATATCGTTGATGGTCAAAGCGGCGGAATTGCTGGAGACATCACAGATAATGACACTTTAAATGGCGCAGCTGTAGATGATAATGATATAGACATCACGCTCGTTAGCAGTGGCGGACTTAATGGTGTTGAGATTGATAATGATGGTACCGTAAGTGTTCCTCCATTAACTCCTGCAGGCGTATATACAATAACCTACTCAATCTGTGAGAACTTAAATCCAAACAATTGTTCGGGACCTGTGAGCGTTCAAATTAATGTGGGACAATCTACATTAATACTTACACCAGATAATTTTATTGGAACTCCAGTAAGTGGCCCTAATGGCGGTATAGCCGGGAACGTTCTTGTTAACGATACATTTAATGGTGCTGCAATTGATGCTGCAGACGTTGATGTAACGCTAACCAGTAATGGCGGATTAAGTGGTGCCCGTATTAATGACAACGGAAATCTAATTGTACCACCAAATACTCCGGCAGGTACATATACGATTACCTATTCAGTTTGTGAAAACTTAAATCCGAATAATTGCTTAACTACAACTGCTACAATAGCTGTTGAAGCTGCAGATCTAGTTGCAACTAACGATGACTTTAGCGCTACACTGGTTAACGGAGCAGATGGTGGCGTTGCTGGTAATGTCTTAGGAAATGACACCTTAGATAACGCTGCTGTTGACTTTGCAGATGTGGCTGTAAGCCTGTCAGACAATGGTGGATTAAGTGGAGTAGCTCTTAATGATAATGGTGACTTGATTGTTCCGCCAAACACACCGGCGGGTACATATACTATTACCTATTCAATCTGTGAAAACTTAAATCCGAATAACTGCCAGACAGCAACGGCTACTGTAGTTGTTGGAGCCAGCGAAATAATTGCAGGTGCAGACGATTTCAGTAACACTCCTGTTAATGGTAAGACTGGCGGAATCGTAGGTGATGTAACGGCTAACGATACCTTGAATGGAGATCCTGTTGAAGATGCTGATGTCTATATCGTAAACAATGGCGGACTGAACGGTGCTGCAATTAATGCCAATGGAAATTTGGTGGTTCCACCAAATACACCGGCGGGTACTTACACGGTAAGTTACAGTATTTGTGAGGTTCTTAATCCTGATAATTGTGCGACTACTACGGTAACTGTTGTGGTTGCTGCAAGTGAATTAGTTGCCACTAACGATGACTTTAGCGCTACACCGGTTAACGGAGCTGATGGTGGCGTTGCTGGTAATGTCTTAGGAAATGACAGCTTAGATAACGTTGCGGTTGACTTTGCAGATGTGGCTGTAAGCCTATCAGACAATGGTGGATTAAGTGGAGTAGCTCTTAATGATAATGGTGACTTGATTGTTCCGCCAAACACACCGGCGGGTACATATACCATTACCTATTCAATTTGTGAAAACCTAAATCCGAATAACTGCCAGACAGCAACGGCTACCGTAGTTGTTGGAGCCAGCGAAATAATTGCAGGTGCAGATGATTTCAGTAACACTCCTGTTAATGGTAAAACTGGTGGTATTGTAGGTGATGTAACGGCTAACGATACCTTGAATGGAGATCCTGTTGAAGATGCTGATATTTATATCGTAAACAATGGCGGACTGAACGGTGCTGCTATTAACGCAAATGGAAACTTAGTGGTGCCACCAAATACACCGGCCGGAACATACACGGTAAGCTACAGTATTTGTGAGGTTCTTAATCCTAATAATTGTGCGACTACCACTGTAACTGTTGTGGTTGCTGCAAGTGAATTAGTTGCCACTAACGATGACTTTAGTGCTACGCCGGTTAACGGAGCTGATGGTGGCGTTGCTGGTAATGTCTTAGGAAATGACACTTTAGATAACGCTGCTGTTGACTTTGCCGATGTGGCTGTAAGCCTATCAGACAATGGTGGATTAAGTGGAGTAGCTCTTAATGATAATGGTGACTTGATTGTTCCGCCAAACACACCGGCGGGTACATATACCATTACCTATGCAATCTGTGAAAACCTAAATCCGAATAACTGCCAGACAGCAACGGCTACCGTAGTTGTTGGAGCTAGCGAAATAATTGCAGGTGCAGACGACTTCAGTAACACTCCGGTTAATGGTAAAACTGGTGGTATTGTAGGCGATGTAACGGCTAATGATACCTTGAATGGAGATCCTGTTGAAGATGCTGATGTTTATATCGTAAACAATGGCGGACTGAACGGTGCTGCTATTAACGCAAATGGAAACTTAGTAGTTCCACCAAATACACCGGCGGGCACTTACACGGTAAGCTACAGTATATGTGAAGTACTAAATCCTGATAATTGTGCGACTACCACGGTAACTGTTGTGGTTGCTGCAAGTGACTTAGTTGCCACTAACGATGACTTTAGCGCTACACCGGTTAACGGAGCTGATGGTGGCGTTGCTGGTAATGTCTTAGGAAATGACACCTTAGATAACGCTGCTGTTGACTTAGCAGATGTGGCTGTAACACTATCAGACAATGGTGGATTAAGTGGAGTAGCTCTTAATGATAATGGTGACTTGATTGTTCCGCCAAACACACCGGCGGGTACATATACCATTACCTATTCAATTTGTGAAAACTTAAATCCGAATAACTGCCAGACAGCAACGGCTACTGTAGTTGTTGGAGCCAGCGAAATAATTGCAGGTGCAGACGACTTCAGTAACACTCCGGTTAATGGTAAGACTGGCGGAATCGTAGGTGATGTAACGGCTAACGATACCTTGAATGGAGATCCTGTTGAAGATGCTGATGTTTATATCGTAAACAATGGCGGACTGAACGGTGCTGCTATTAATGCCAATGGAAACTTAGTAGTTCCACCAAATACACCGGCGGGTACTTACACGGTAAGCTATAGTATTTGTGAGGTTCTTAATCCTAATAATTGTGCGACTACCACTGTAACTGTTGTGGTTGCTGCAAGTGAATTAGTTGCCACTAACGATGACTTTAGTGCTACACCGGTTAACGGAGCTGATGGTGGCGTTGCTGGCAATGTCTTAGGAAATGACAGCTTAGATAACGTTGCGGTTGACTTTGCAGATGTGGCTGTAACACTATCAGACAATGGTGGATTAAGTGGAGTAGCTCTTAATGATAATGGTAACTTGATTGTTCCGCCAAACACACCGGCGGGTACATATACCATTACCTATTCAATTTGTGAAAACTTAAATCCGAATAACTGCCAGACAGCAACGGCTACTGTAGTTGTTGGAGCCAGCGAAATAATTGCAGGTGCAGACGATTTCAGTAACACTCCGGTTAATGGTAAAACTGGTGGTATTGTAGGCGATGTAACGGCTAATGATACCTTGAATGGAGATCCTGTTGAAGATGCTGATGTTTATATCGTAAACAATGGCGGACTGAACGGTGCTGCTATTAACGCAAATGGAAACTTAGTGGTGCCACCAAATACACCGGCCGGAACATACACGGTAAGCTACAGTATATGTGAAGTACTAAATCCTGATAATTGTGCGACTACCACTGTAACTGTTGTGGTTGCTGCAAGTGAATTAGTTGCCACTAACGATGACTTTAGTGCTACACCGGTTAACGGAGCAGATGGTGGCGTTGCTGGTAATGTCTTAGGAAATGACAGCTTAGATAACGTTGCGGTTGACTTTGCAGATGTGGCTGTAAGCCTATCAGACAATGGTGGGTTAAGTGGAGCAGCTCTTAATGATAATGGTGACTTGATTGTTCCGCCAAACACACCGGCGGGTACATATACCATTACCTATTCAATCTGTGAAAACCTAAATCCGAATAACTGCCAGACAGCAACGGCTACCGTAGTTGTTGGAGCAAGTAGTTTAATTTTAGAAGATGATAATTTCAGTAGTATTCCTATTAATGGTATTACAGGAGGTGTTGCAGGTAACGTTCTTAGCAATGACACTTTAGATGGCAACCCAATAGATTCAGCAGACGTTAATGTTACAATTGCTGACAATGGTGGATTAATTGGGGTTTCTGTAAACAATAATGGTAATATAATTGTTTCTCCAAATTCTAAAGCAGGAACTTATCGTGTGACATACACCGTTTGTGAAAACCTGAATCCGAATAATTGCTCAACCGCAACTATAACAATAATTGTATTAGAATCAAGTATGCAACTTACTAAAGGTGCTATTTATGTAGATGCAAATACAGATGGTATTGTAAATCTAGGTGATTTAATCACCTATACATTTACAGTTATCAATACCGGAAACACAGTTCTTAACAATATCGCAATTGATGATGCTGAAATTGGAGTGACTGGTATAGCGATCTCTAATTCAACTTTAAACCCTGGAGAAGAAGGTTCGGTTACAGTAGATTATCTAATCACACAACAGAATATAGATAGTGGTCAGGTCGTTAACTCTGCTACAGCAACAGCAACTGATGACAGTAACAATGTCATTACTGATATTTCCGATAGTTCTAACCCTGCAGATGAAACCGGTGGTGATGCTGATGCAACTGTTACCCTATTGAATGCAAACTCTAATTTAGATCTGCTTAAACAAGTAAACTATGCAGATACTAATGGAGATTTAATAATAAGTGCAGGTGATGTATTAACCTATAGCTTTACGGTAACAAATAATGGCAGTACAGCCATCAATGACATTTCAATCTTAGACGATATGGTTGCAGTTATTGGAGGACCAATTAGTCTTGCTCCAGGTCAAAGCAATTCTAATACGTTTAGCGCTACCTATACTATCACTCAGGCAGATTTACTTGCGGGAGAGGTTGTGAACATAGCCTTAGCTACAGGGACCGATGTTAATGGAATTGTAATAGATGATTTTTCGGATAACCCGGCAGATCCTACCAATCTAGATATTGATAACGATGGTGATTTTGAAGATCCTACTACGTTTGTCATTACGGCTAATCCCGGTATAGAATTATTAAAAATGGCAGAATATGTAGATTCAAATAATAATGGTATTCCTGATTTTGGAGATACCATTAACTACACGTTCCAGATTAACAATACCGGCAATGTGGTGTTAAATAATATTACAATTACAGATAGTAAGGTTACTGTGATAGGCGGACCAATTAGTCTATTGCCGGGTGAATCAGATTTCACTTCGTTCTCTGCAGTATATCAAATCACGCAACGTGATGTAGCTACAGGCTATGTAGATAATACGGCAACGGTAACTGGTACAACTGAAAATAACACCCTTATTACCGATATTTCTGATGATCCTACAAACACAACAAATGAGGATTTAGACGGTAATGGTGATCCAGATGATGTTACCAGAATGGTACTTTCTATAGAAGACATATTTGTATATAATGTTATTACGCCAAACGGAGATGGTATTAATGATGAGTTAACCATAGGGGCAATAGAACGCTTCCCAGATAATACGTTAAAAATATTTAACCGTTGGGGTGTTGAAGTATTTAGTCAAGATGGCTATGGCCAAGCCGGAAGTTCAGCATTTACAGGATATTCTAATGGACGTACAACAATAGATAGCGGAAAGTTATTACCTACCGGAACCTACTATTATGTATTGAATTATGCAACTGCAAACGGAACACCCCGTTCAAAAGCAGGATACATATATATCAATTAATAGTAAATTAAGAAACACGCTTTATTCAAGTTTAAAAAAGAGAATGTGAGTATATTCAATAAATGTTTAATCATAACGGCCCTACTCTGCTGTACATTCGGGTTTTCTCAGCAAGACCCGCAGTACACACAGTATATGTACAACCCATTAGTAATTAACCCTGCTTATGCGGGAAATCGCGGTGTAACCAGCATTTTGCTTCTACACCGCAGCCAGTGGGTGGGTCTTGATGGTGCGCCACGTACACAAAATCTTTCGGTGCACAGCCCTATAGGTTTAGGTAAAGTAGGACTTGGTTTTAGTCTTGTAAATGATGCTTTAGGTCCCGCACGGGAAACTTATTTTAATGCAGACTTTAGCTACACAATAGAAACAGGTGCAGAAGGGAAGTTTAGCTTTGGTATTAAAGGATCATTAAATGTACTGGATGTTGACTTTAGTAGAACCAATCCTTTTAATTCGGGAGATCCTTTTTTAGTTAACATTGATAATAAGCTTTCTCCAAATGTGGGTGTAGGTATATTTTACCACGATTCTAAGTTTTATGGAGGAATATCTGCTCCTCAACTCCTGCAGACTTCTCACTTTGATAGAAGCGGTACGGCAGGAGCAGAAACATTTTTAGCAGAAGAGCGTATTCATTATTACGGTTTAGCCGGTTATGTATTTGATTTAAACAGAGATGTAAAGTTTAAACCCTCTACATTAGTTAAACTGGTAGCGGGAGCACCGCTAGCAGTTGATGTGAATGCAAACTTTTTATTTTATGACAAACTAACACTAGGCGCTTCCTACAGGTGGAGTGCTGCCTTAAGTGGTTTAGTAGGCTTTCAGGTTAATGACGGCTTACTCATAGGCTTTGCATACGATCGAGAAAGTACAGATTTAGGAAATGCAACTTACAATGATGGTACTTATGAATTATTCTTACGCTTTGAATTATTTAAAGAATACAATCGTATGCTAACTCCTCGATTCTTTTAAATGCAATTTCTAATTTAAAATAGCTTTAGGTATAGCCTAATTTTTAGGCTCCAAAACCGCATAGAGAAATCCGTATTTGATAAAACAAATACGGATTTCTTTATTTTTAAACTCTTCTATTTTGAAATAAAATTTTCATTTCTCAATCTAAATAGAAAGTGATCGATATGTGGTGAAGAGTTAAAAATTTGATTTTAAGATTATCAATTCAACAAAAAAAACTTCAAAATTGAACTTTCAGTAAACTCCATTATGTATTTCTATCGATAAGGTTAAATCATTTACATTTAACTTTAAATTAATATAAGTTTTAAAGAATATGCGTTGAAAACCACGTGTTTATTACGATTATAACTAATCGTGCTTCAAGATTCGCAGTGTTTGCTTCATTTCTTTTAGTGCACATGTTACCCTTCACATACATTTGTTTTATTGCAGCTTGTAAAAAAGCCAGTATTAATAACAAACAACATTAAACGATTTAATTATGAGTAAACTCAAACTCGCATTAATTGCACTAATTGCAATGCTCGGGCAAATTGCATTTTCGCAAACAACGACCATCACGGGTGTTGTCACTGATGAAAATGGCGCCCCGCTTCCCGGAGCCTCAGTTGTAGTTGTAGGAACAAATAATGGTTCACAAACAGACTTTGACGGAAATTACAGCATTACCAATGCTCCTTCAGACGGACAACTGGTTATAAGTTTTGTTGGCTTTTTTACGCAAACGATTTCAATAAATAATCAGCGTACTATAAATATTCAATTAAAAGAAGATACAGCTCAATTAGATGAAGTTGTTGTTGTAGGTTATGGTACCCAACGTAAAGAATCTGTCACAGGGGCAGTCTCCTCAATATCTGCAGACGAAGTTACCGCATTACCCGTAGTAAGCTTTGCAGAGGCTCTACAAGGTAGAGTTCCCGGTATACAGGTTACCAATTCAGGTGGACCCGGTACAGACCCTATTGTACAGATTAGGGGTGTAGGTTCTATTACCTTTGCCTCTACTCCACTTTATGTGGTTGACGGATATCCTGTAGGTGGTCTTGGAGATTTTGATAATAATGATATCGAGTCTATTTCGGTATTAAAAGATGCAAGTGCTGCTGCTATTTATGGTTCTAGAGCTGCAAATGGGGTTGTTCTTGTTTCTACTAAAAAAGGTCGAGCAAACGGAAAAGTAGAATTTACTTATAAAGGTTTTACAGGTTTTTCTGATGTTCCTAATACATTAAACTTACTTAACAGAGAGCAATACTTACAATTTGGCCGTGAATTATTAAGCAATGCAGGACAGGCAGAACCTGCACGTTGGGCAAATTTAGACACACCTATATATGCAGGCGCAACTCAAACGTTTGCACAAACAGATACAGATTATCAAGACGCTCTTTTTCAATCTGCAGTGACTACTTCACATCATATTGATCTAAGAGGAGGTTCAGATAAATCTCGCTTTTATGGTTCTTTTGGTTACTTTAAACAAGAAGGTATTGTCGTAGGAACCGGTTTTGATCGTTATAATTTCAGAATAAATTCTGATCATGAGATTACAGACTGGTTAAGTATTGGAGAATCATTAACACTTGCAAACGGAAGAAGAGAAAATGAGGGCGAACCTGGTGGTCGTACCAGTATTCAAAATACAATACGAGGTGTACCTTATATACCCTTACGTGATCCTACTTTAGCAGGAGGGTTTAGATCTCCTGATGGTGCAGATGGCACAGACCCAGTAAACCCGCTTATTTCTAGTCTTCTTAATACAAATGAAGATACTAACGTACGTATTTTAGGTACGGCATACGCAGATTTACGTTTAGTTAAAAACTTAAAATACCGTTTTACATTTGGTCTAGACTGGACAAGCGCTACAAATAGCGACATACAACCTATTTATTTTGATGGTTTTACGGGCAATAACGAAAATAAAATAAGAAAAACTACCAGTACGTTTTCAGGGAATTACTTTTCTAATCAGTTGAATTACGAAAATAGCTGGGGAGATCACAATCTAGACGTATTAGCTGTTGCAGAACGACAAGATTTTCAGCAAACAACACTTGAGGGTTATGGTGAGCGTGATAGCAACACCATTAATGTATTACAAGGTACAGTAAATCAAACCACTAGTTCTACATTAAGCGAAAGCAGTATTTTCTCCTTTTTAGGAAGGGTAAATTATGATTTTGGCGGTAAATATTTATTTAGTGCTTCAATAAGACGTGATGGTTCTTCTAAATTTTCTGATGATAACAAATGGGCAACCTTCCCGGGTATCTCTGCAGGCTGGAATTTAGCACAGGAATCTTTTATGGAAGATGTAGATAACATCACAGAATTAAAACTTAGAGCAAGCTGGGGTAAAATGGGGTTTGAAGGTATTGGCAATTATGAAAGTAATGCTGGTATAAGCACAGACACCTATGCAGTTATTAACGGCCAAGTGGTACAAGGTGCGTTTTTTCAAAGTTTAGCTAATAGCGCTTTAGAATGGGAAATTACTGAAATGACTAACATAGGTATTGATCTGGGTCTATATCAAAATCGAGTACAGTTTACTGCAGAATATTATAAGAGAACTACAGACAATCTTATTCTTATAGTTCCTACGGCAGACTCACAAGGTTTTCAAGGAAATACACTTGCAAACGTAGGTGCTATGGAAAACTGGGGACTTGACTTCTCTGGATCTTATTACTCTAAACCGGGTACTGCTTTTCAGTGGAATGCCAGTGCGAACATTGGTATTTTTAGAAACACTGTAAATGGTTTAGGATCGGGCCCTATTTTTGGCGGAAGAAATGCAGACTTCGGCGATACAGATATTACAAGAACAGCTGTGGGTGATCCTATACAATCGTTCTACGGCTATCGTGTTGAGCGTATTTTTCAAACTCAGGCAGAGATTGATCAGTTAAACGCAGCATCGCCTAATGGTGCTTATCAAGTTGCTCAGACCGCTCCCGGAGATATTAAATTTAAAGATTTAAATGGTGACGGCCAGGTAACTCCAGATGATCGAGAAGTAATAGGAAGTTTTATACCAGATTTTAGCTACGGATTAAATTTTGATGCAAACTATAAAAATTTCTTTATGAGTATGTACTGGTACGGTAATCAAGGTAATGATGTTTATAATGCGCTACAGGTTACAAGACAAGGTGGTGTACGTCTGTTTGGTCACGATGTAGCAGTTTTAGATGCGTGGACACCAGAAAATACAAATACAAGCATACCTCGTATGATAAGTGGTGATCCTAATGCGAATAATAGAACTTCAGATCGCTATCTGGAAGATGCATCTTTCTTACGATTACAAAATTTAAAAATAGGATATCAGTTTCCTGAAGAATGGTTAGGCAGAACTTTAAATGACAATGTTAGTAAACTAACTATTTATGTTTCAGGTAACAATCTGGCTACGTTTACAAAATATTCAGGTTATGATCCTGAGATAGGTGCCAGAGGAAATAATTTACGCGTACAAGGTGTAGATTATGGTCAATACCCAAGACCACAATCGTTTTTATTAGGTCTTGAACTCGGATTTTAAAAAGAAAAAAATTATGAAAAATATTAAGACAATTGTTACGCTGTGTGTTGGTTTTTGGGCAGTCACAGCTTGTGATTCAGAAGATTTAAATCTTAAAAACCCCAATGATTATTCGGTACCCACTTATTACCAAAACACAGCAGAATTACTAGCAGGTACAAATGCTATTTACGCGACTATTCAATCAAGTCAAATGTATGCCCGCGAATTCTGGTTTTTACATGATTTACGTGGCGATGATAATAAATCTGGTGGTGGTCAATTAGAATTGCCGCGCGCGGCACTTTTAAACGGTACAAATAATGCAGACAATGCGGTTGCAACCGCCGTCTGGAAAGGATCTTACACTGCAATTCTACGTGCAAATACGGTAATAGAACGTGGGGCAGAAACTCCAGACATCTCTGATGCAGACCGTAAAACCTTAATAGGTGAAGCTAAATTTGCCCGCGGTTGGATGTTTTTTGAATTAGGTTCCCTTTGGGGCGGTGTACCGCTTGCTACAAAAGTAGCTACAGACTTTAATGAAGGCTTTCCTAAAGCTACTCAAGAGGCTGTGCTTAATCAGGCAATCACAGATCTTAGTGAAGCCGCCGAAGCTTTACCACTCGCATCAAACACAGCCATAAAAGGTCGCTTTTCTAAAGGTGCGGCACTTGCAATGCTGGGCCGTGTATATATGTACACCGGTCAATATGGTCTTGCAAAAGATGCATTTGATGCTATTGTTGATTCTAAAGAGTATAAGTTAATAGACCAATATGACGAGAATTTTCAAGAAGAAAATGAATTTAATGACGAGTCTATTTTAGAAATAGGCTATGCTAATGCAGGTGGTTTTGACTGGGGTGGAACTGGTAATGGTACAAATGAACAAGCTGTAAGAACTCAGGAATATTCTCACATAGGATGGAGAAACCTAATACCTTCTAATGCCTTACTAAACGATTTTGAGCGTGTCTCTAAAGGTGACGCTAAGAATGATCCGCGGTTTGCAATGAGCTTTTACAAAACAGGAGATTTGTTTAATAATGGAACAGAAGTCGTACCTCCTGCACAGGGAGAAACTACCACCTTTGAAGGAGAGACTACAGAAATAAGCTGGAGAAAATACTCGTTAATGTATAAGGAAAATCCGGGTGGTTTTAAAACAGGTGGTATTAATATGCGTGTAATTCGTTATGCAGAAGTACTACTTAATCTTGCAGAATGTGAGCTTGAAGCGGGTGATCCCGCCCGTGCAATAACTCTTATGAATCAAATAAGAAGTCGTGCCAGTGTAAATATGCCCGGATATCCTACCGCAGCATATCCTGTAAATTCTGAACAACAGATTATGAAAGCAATTATGCACGAAAAACGAGTAGAATTAAGTTCTGAACAAGTTAGAAACAGAGATATTCTAAGATGGAGAAAAGAAGGAAAATTTACAGTTGAACCTCTGGCTAATTTTGAGCAAAAACTGTTGGTACTACCTATACCTCAATCTGAAATTGATAATAACCCTGCATTGACACAAGCTGATCAAAATCCCGGTTATTAGATTAGAATTAAAATATTTATTTGAGTTTGTTTCAAAATGCTGTGATCTTTTATCTGATCACGGCATTTTGACTTTCTGAGAAAGTTGTCATTTAATCTGTAAATTTCTTTATGCTTAGAATCACCTACTTCTTATCGTTGATGTTATTATTTTCCTGCACAGATAAACCTGCAGAATTAACCATGTTTGTAAAGATTCCCGCACATTTATCACATTTAGATTTTGAAAATACCCTTGTAGAAAATGAATTGTTCAATATTATGGATTATCAATATATGTACAATGGCGGCGGTGTAGGAGTAGCAGATTTTAATGGTGATGGTCTTCCCGATGTCTGTTTTACCGGTAATATGGTGAGTAGTAAAATTTACATCAACCAGGGGAATTTACGTTTTAAAGATATAACTGAAACCTCGGGCTTTACAACAGATAAATGGTGTACAGGTGTATCAATTGTAGATATCAATAATGACGGTAAACCAGATATACACATATCGACCGCGCACGATCTTAATTTAAAGGAATCTAAAAATTACTTCTACATCAATAAGACAGATGCAGACGGAATAGTAAAGTTTGAAAACCTTGCGGAAGAAATGAATCTAACAACTACGGGCTACGCCATACAGGCAGCCTGGTTAGATTATGACAAAGATGGCGACCTGGATATATATCTGGCAACAAACTCAAATGAAAATTACCCTAAGAACAATCCGTTTGGACAGCGCAAAGATGGCACAGGTAACAGCACAGATCATTTATTTCAAAATCAGGGGTTAAATGAAAACGGCATTCCGGTTTTTAAGGAAGTTTCTGCAGAAGCCGGTATTCAAATTGAGGGATGGAGTCTGGGCCTTAAAGTGCTTGATATTAATCAGGATGGTTTCCCAGATATATATGTGGCAAATGATTTTATGTCTAACGACATCTTGTATGTTAATAATGGGGACGGAACATTTACAAATAAGATAGCAACGTATTTTAAGCATCAAAGCCATAATAGTATGGGCATAGATGCTGCAGATTTAAATAACGATGCCCTGTTAGATCTGGTAGTACTTGATATGCTCCCAGATGATAACGTGCGTAAAAAAACCATGTTTTCAGAAATTCCTTATGATCGCTATAATACTGCCATAAAGTCTGGGTATCAGCCCCAATTTGTGCGTAATGTGTTGCAAATAAACACCGGAAACAACTTTAGTGATTTGGGCTATTTTTCGGGAATAGCAGCAACAGACTGGAGTTGGTCTCCTTTAATAGCAGATTTTGACAATAATGGCTATAAAGACATTTACATCACAAACGGCTACAAAAAAGACATCACAGATATGGATTTTGTCGATTTTAATAATTCGGCAAGTAGTTTTGAATCACGCGATAAGCACATTGAAAAATTACGCGCAGAATTGGCAAAAATGCCAGGTGTAAAAAAATCGAATTTCTATTTTCAAAATGAAGGGTTAAACAGGTTTTCAAATCAAACTAAAGCCTATGGCTTAGCATTACCCTCCTACTCTAACGGTGCTGTTTATGCAGATTTTGATTTAGACGGCGATCTGGATATGATTACAAATAACATAGATGAGCCTGCTTTTCTATTTGAAAACACCACGTTCAAAAAGGAAACAACCGCACATAATTATTTAAAATTAAACTTTCAGGCAAATGGGCAAGATCTGGGAGTAAAGGTGTGGTTGTATGCTCATAACGGTGTTCAGTTTTCAGAATTGTATCCGCATCAGGGTTATTTATCTTCTTTTGAACCTTCGCTGTATTTTGGTTTAGGCAAGTCGCAGCAAGCCGATTCTATACGTATTTTGTGGCCAGACAATACCACCATTCTCTTATCAAATGTTGAAAAAAACCAGGTACTTACACCCACAAAAGGAACAAAATTTCTAGCAGATCAAAATACACAAAAGCCTAAATCTTCCTATTTAACGCTTTATGAAGCAAAGGGTTTAAACTTTAGACCTAAAGAAACTACGTTTAACGATTTTAAAAAATGGCCGTTACTCTTTAGAGCACACAGCAAACCGGGCCCTGTCATAGTCACAGGAGATAGCAACGGTGACGGGATTGAAGATGTATTTGTAGGCGGATCGAAAAATCAAAGAAACCACCTCTATTTACAATCTAAAACAGGTGATTTTAAACTAAAAAAGGAAAATCTGGTCGCTTTAGATTCAATTTCTGAAGTTTCTGCAGCCTTGTTTTTTGACGCAGATGGTGACACAGATCTTGATCTTTATATCGCCTACGGAAGCTCTGAAAATTATTTTGACACCAGTCTTTATCAAGACAGGATTTTTGTAAATGATGGTACGGGTAACTTTACCTACTCCCCCAATAGCTTACCTAAGATAGAATTTCCTACCAATACGGTTGTACAAATTGATTATGATCAAGATGGTGATCTCGACCTCTTTGTAGGCGGCAGACTCAATCCCAATAACTACCCATATGCTCCGCGATCGTATCTTTTAGAAAACAACAATGGCATCTTTAAAGATGTTACTGCTTTAAAAGCGCCTGCACTTCTCAATCCGGGAATGGTGACGGGTGCTTCCGTACAGGATCTCAACGCAGATGGCACTGCAGATCTGGTTCTCGTTGGCGAATGGATGCCTATACAGGTCTATTACTCTAAAAATGGTAAACTCATACCAGACACCTCAGCAAATGGTTTAGCTAATACAAATGGCTGGTGGAACTGCATAAAATCTAGAGATTTTGATGGGGACGGAGATCTGGATTTTGTTGTAGGCAATTGGGGACTTAATAACCCATTTAAAGCTTCGGTAGAAGAACCGCTGCGTATTTATGCTAAAGATTATGATTCTAATGGAAGCATTGAGCCCATTATGACGCACTATGTGCAGCACAAAGAATATATTATGCAGCCCAGAAACACGCTTATAAGTCAGATACCTATGATACGTAAACGTACAGGCTCCTATAAAATGTACGGCAGCTCAACCTTTCAGCAACTTTTTGGAACCGTAAAATTTACTTCTGAAGAAATTTTAAATACATACATGTTACAATCTATATATATAGAAAATCTTGGCGACGGAACTTTTAAGTATACCGCTCTTCCTGATGAAGCGCAATGGGCACCTATTTTTGATTTTGAGTTTATAGATATAAATGCAGATAAAAAACCTGATATTCTCGCAGTAGGAAATTATATAGATACTGAAGTATTAACGGGACAATACGATGCAGGAAATGGTTTATGCCTTATAAATAGAGGACATAATACATTTACAGCTGCAAATGCTACAGAAAGTGGTTTTTATGTACCTGAAGAAGCCCGAAAAATCGTAAAACTAAAAACTGAAGATTCTAAAGATTTATACATTGTGAGTCTTCAAAATGCTCCTTTAAAACTATTTAAAACCCGGTAGAACTTGCAATACTGCCACTCAATAAAAACCCTGAAGCTACTAAAAACACATTATACACGTGATTTTTAGTAAGTTCAGGGAATAGCATTTATTCTAAACTATTTAATTCTACGCTGTTTCAAGTCGGTTTCTATTTGAGTTTCTGCTTTTTTATTAATCTCGTAGAAAAACAACAAGCCTATACCTATTAAAAAAGGTATTGCAGGATAAATACTCACCAGCAAACGGGTTCCCTGTATAGCACTTTCGGGCTGTATAAGCGCTTCTCCTGCTACCGCAGCTTCTTTAGTGATATAGTTATACAAACCTAAAATCCAAGTGACTAAAGCACTCCCAATACTCAACCCTCCTTTTAAACCTACCATCATTGCCGAAAATATAATAGCGGTTGCTCTTCGATTATTTTTCCATTCAGAATAATCTGCAACATCTGCAATCATTGCCCAAAGTAAGGGTATGGTTAACCCATAAAAGAATCCGTGTAGGATTTGGGAGAGAAATATTAAGCCTACAGACTCTTTTGAAAAAAAGTAAAAAGCTATTATAAAAAGTGTTGATAAAAATAAAGCCACACCAAAAACATCTCGTTTTCCGTATTTATCTGCAAAGCGTTTTGAGAAGGTAATTCCCACAATCATAAAGATAATACCGCCGGCATTAAAAAGACCAAAACCCGCAGAGACCGGGTTTTCCCCAAAAAAATTAATTCCTATAGAATTTAAAAAATCGAGTATAGGCTGTATAAACGTAGTAAGCGCATTTGGGTCTACATAATTTTTAAAGTAATAGACATACGAACCCCCTTTCATCGCAAGTGTTATAAAAACTAACGTAGTAAGCACCAGCATAATCACCCAAGGGCGATTTTTGAATAAATCACCCAGGTCTTCCTTAATACTTGACTTTTGATCTACAGATGGTATAATACGCTCTTTTGTGGTTAAAAAAGTAATGATGAGCATTATGGTACCTATTATAGCAAGCCATGTCATTACAATCTCAATGCCTACGGCTTTATCGCCATCTCCTGCAGATTCAATGATAGGCAGCATAAATACCTGAACAAAAAACTGAGCAAACATAACTGCCACAAAACGATAGGCAGATAAACTGTTGCGTTCTCCCATATCTCCCGTAATCACCCCACTAAGTGCGGAATAAGGAAGGTTATTAGAAGCATATAAGAGTAATAATAATGTGTAAGTTACGACCGCATAAATCACTTTACCTTTATACTCAAAATCTGGAGTTGTAAAGGCTAAAAGCGCTACAATACCTAAAGGTACTGCCGTCCAGATAATCCACGGTCTAAACTTACCATACTTCGATTTTGTACGATCTGCCAAAGCCCCTATTACTGGGTTGAAACCAAATGCAGCCACCAGTCCTACAGTAAGAATAATTGCTGAAGCATCATTTGCTTTTAAACCGTAGATATCTGTATAAAAATAGGCCAGGTAGGTCATTAAGGTTTGAAAAACCAAATTTGCTGAAAGATCGCCCAGGCTGTAGCCTATTTTTTCTTTGATCGATAATTTTTGTGAATGGGTGCTCATGAAATATGTGGTAGGGTATTTATTAGTTTAAGAGGAGCTTGTTTACATGATTTTGAATCATCACATTTTGTAATACAAACAAACTAGAAAACGTTTTACGCAAATACATCGTTTGCGTAATTAACCAGTTTAGTCTAGATGTTTCCATTTTTAATTTTAGCGATTAGGTGTTCAAAAAACACGTGTTGTTAGATCTCTAAAATTCGCCCAATTAAAATCCACCCAATACTAACTATGAAGCACTTGTTGAAACATTTGTGGCTAAATGCAGCAAATACGCGATCTACGAGCTCTATTTAAGCTCTGTAGGTAGAATCCCGAAATGAGCCTTAAAGCATTTAGTAAAATACGAAGGGGACGAGAAACCCACTTTAAAACAAACCTCACTTATTGAAGCATTACCACTCTCAATGAGTTCTTTTGCTTTTTCAAGGCGTATTTTTCTCAAGAATTCATTAGCAGAATTACCGGTAAGGGCTTTAATTTTTCGATACAACTGACTTCTACTTAAATTCAGCTCTTCGGCCAGATTTTCTACCGTAAGGTTTTCATCAGAAATATTTGTAGTAATATACTCCAGCACTTTTGTGATAAATTTCTTATCGAGCTGTGAGGTGTTTTCAGGAATCATGACATTATTAGAATCCTTTAGATATTTATTAAAAAGTACCTGACGACTCAAAATAATCTGACGTAATTGTGCCTTTAAAATTTTCATGTCAAAGGGCTTGTTGAGGTACACATCTGCACCGGCATCTATACCGGTTACCCAATCTTCAGTCATTGCCTTTGCCGTTAACATTATTAGTGGAATGTGACTGGTTTTTAAATCGGCTTTGAGCTGTGCGCAAAAAGCAAAGCCATCTAACTCGGGCATTACCACATCTGTAATGATTAAATCGGGTATCTTCTTCGAAGCAAGAGCTAAACCTTCGGTACCGTTAGAAGCTTCCAGAATAAAATATTCTGAAGAGAGTTCGTTTTTTAGATAATTGCGCAACTCTGCATTATCTTCAACAATAAGCAAACTTTTTAAATCGCTGTCTTTTAATAATTCTGAAACCGAATCCCTTTGAGGCGTATTATTTTGTGGCACAGTAGCACTTTCCTGCGGAACCAAAAACAGTTCATTTGCACTAAAGTGCGCATAGCCTAACGGGAAAAACAATTTAAACTTGGTTCCTATACCTTCTTCACTTTCTACTTCAATTTTACCTTTAAGAAGGTCTATAAAATTTTTAACCACCTCGAGACCTATGCCGGTACCGCCGTAGTATTGACTGTTCATTTTTTCAACTTGATAAAATCGCTCAAAAATTTTATCTACTTCCTCTTTTTTAATGCCCAGGCCGGTATCTTCAACCTGTATTTCTAGAGCAGAAACGGGTTCGTTCTCATCTACCAGCGGGAGTATTATTTTTTGATTACACCTGTACACGCTTACTGAAATACTACCAGAATCTGGTGTGATTTTAAAGGCATTTGACAATAAATTGAATAAAATTTTCTCAAGCATTGAAGGGTCGCTCCACAGATTTACATCAACCTCATCGGTCTCTACGCTAAGTGCTATATTTTTAAGTGAAGCTTCTTCTTCAAAATGAGAAGTGATTTCTTTAACAAAAGCTCCCGCATCTAATTTTGAAGCTTTTACCGAAAATTTATTGATCTCAAGCTTTCTAAAATCCATAAGCTCGTCTATAAGACGCTTGAGACGGTTTGTATTTTTATGAATTATTGCAAGCTTATCGGTAACGGGTTTGGGCATTTTTGAAAAACCCCCATCTATAATATCTTCTAACGGATTTAAAATAAGTGTGAGGGGCGTTCTAAACTCGTGCGAGATGTTTGTAAAAAACTGAAGCTTTCTATCATTTAATACTTCTTCCTGTATTCTTCTGTCCCGTTCTGAAGCTATTGCGCGTTTTTCGGCAACCCGTTGTTTTACGAGATTGTATATAAAAAAGGAAATAATAAGCAGTGCAAATAAGTATGCCCCAATAGCTGTATTTGTAGACCACCATGGGCGCAAAACTTTTATGTTTAATGTCTGCGGAATTTCATCCCAAACACCATCATTATTAGCGGCTTTTACTTTAAACACATAATCACCGGGAGGAAGATTTGTGTATGTAGCGCTTCTACTTTGACCTACATAATTCCATTTCTCGTCAAAGCCTTCTAGATAATATGCGTATTGATTTTTTTCAGATCGTGTAAAACTAATTCCTGCATATTCTATTGTAAATACAGATTGCGCACTGGTGAGTGTGATCGCCTCTGTTTGTGAAATAACTTTCTTTAACGGAGCATCTTCAGTATTAGGAATAACAGATTTATTAAAGAGTTTAAAGTCTGTAAAATAAACCTGCGGACTATAATCGTTAAAACTTATGTTCTTAGGATTTAAATAATTTATACCCTCATAACTACCAAAATATAAATAGCCATTCTCGTCTTTAAATGATGCGTTATAATTAAAATCATTTGCCAGAAGACCATCTTGCTTATCAAAATTCTTAAACATTTTTGAGGCGGTATTAAATTGCGTTAGACCATTGTTTCCACCTACCCAAATATTACCCAGATCGTCTTCTAATATAGAAGCAATCGTCTCTTGACCCAGGCCATCTACTCCAGTAAACCATGTAAATGTATTTTCAGCAGGATTGTATTTACACAAGCCGGCTCCTATGGTACCTGCCCAGATGATACCTTTAGAATCTTCAAATAGCGAAACGATGATATCTACCTCTGTTCTGTTTACTAGATTTTGACGCATTTTCTCTTTAAAAGAAATTGCACGCATACTGCCGTCAGGAAGTTGTTCTATTTCATAAAGACCACTGGTAGTACCCAGCCAAACCGCATCTTTTTTATCTACTAAAACAGTACGCACATCGCGCTGGCTCGCCAGGGGGTTCGAAAATAACTGGTCGTTGACGTGGGTGAATTTTTTAGTTTGTGGGCTGTATGAATGCAAGCCCATGAGAAATGTTCCTATCCAGATAGTGCCTTTTGAGTCTTCTGCAAAACTCATAATACGGTTTGATTTTAAACCGCCGTCAGTATTAGAGACATTGTATTGTATAAATGCCGAAGCATTTTCTGGCAGATAGAAAATTCCAGAATTCCAAGTGCCCACCCAAATTGTATTTTTACTGTCTATAAACAGTGTGACAATATCGCGGGCATCAAGATTTTTAGCAATGGGGTTGTTAGGATCTGTAAGGTGTGTGATATTTTTACTTGCCGTGTTATACACATCAACACCACCGCCGTCTATCCCTATCCAGATATTTCCTTTCTTATCGTTAATAATGCCGGTCACAGAAGCACCGTGCAGCGAATTATTAACATATGGCAGGCTTTCTATATCTTTAAATTTATCATAGAATTTATCGTAAACAGCCAATCCTTGATTGTAATATCCTATCCAGATACGGCCTTGCGTGTCTACAAACAAAGACCAAATAGAATTTGATTTTATGCTTCCGGTATCAAATTTATTATGCCTGTAATTTTTATAAACCTGATCATTTTTATCGATAACAAAGAGTCCGTCATTTTCAGTTCCGCAGAGCATTTTACCATCTGGAGCCTGTGCAATAGCAAGAATACGTTTATCACTTATTTCATAACGTAATGTTGTATAATTTCCTCGCGCATCAAAGCTTATTTTAAATAATCCGTTTGCAAAGGTTCCCACCCATAAAGCACCGGTATTATCAAAATATAAGGTTTCAATATGATGTGATATAAGTTTATCATCTTGTTCATATTGAGCTAATACCGGTTCTACAATGGTACCCGTATATTTAAAAAGCCCTTTATTTGTACCTATGTATAAATCTCCGTGTGTACTATTTACAATGCTGTTAACTTCTAGCGAATTAATTCCTGAAAACCGCACGGGCACCTGATATCCCTTTAATGTTTTTGGGTTTACTTTAAAAAGCCCGTGATAATGCGAGCCTATTAACAAATTGCCATTTGCATCTTCCTGTATCGCCCTAATTTGAATATTTGAAACCTCTAGTGAGTCTACATAAAGCTTAACTTCTTTAAAATTATCAAAATCTCGATTATACAGATTTAACCCATAGTTTGTACCTGCCCACAGGCGATTTGCCTTATCTATAAAAAGTTTATGTATAAGTGAGCTACCTAAAGAGTTGCTATCATTAAAATTCTGCTTGTACGATGTTAAGTCGGCACCATTATATCTATTTATGCCTACGCCATTTGTACCAAACCAAATAAAACCCAGACTATCCTGAACAATTGTAGAAACAGCTCGTTGTGTATTTCCGTTTGCAATATTTAAAAAACGGTACTCTTCTCCTACTTCCTGAGCAAATAGACTACTTTGTAGTAGTAAACTAAAAATAACTGCTAACTTGAAAGACACTCTAATCTTCATAATTCTTTAAAACGAAAAGGTACAGGTTAATTCTATTTTGACGCGTATAGGGAGTTCGTTAATTTAAAAAAAGAAAAATATCTTTTTAAAAAAATGGAAGAACTTCAGCTTTAAATTTTAGACCACATATTAGATAAATTTCAATATAAATAGAAAAAAATAACAGATTTGCAAATGCACCATATGTACTAGCAAGAGCAACATATATACTAGAGACTACCAGTATTAACCAAGATATTTGAGCTATAAAGAAATTAATATCACAGATAAATCTATTTTAAAATATTACCTGCATAAACTATAAACTCCTATGAAGAATAGAATTAAAACATATATTCAAACCCTGCTCTTATTAATCATAGCTATATTTACAACAACTGCACAAGTACAAGAATCATCAATTCCGCATCTTAGAAAACAAGGTAATGCCACTCAACTTATTGTAGAAGGGAAGCCTTTTTTAATATTGGGAGGAGAACTGGGCAATTCTACGTTTACCAGTCTTGAAAATATGGCGCCTGTATGGCCCAAGTTGAAAGCACTCAATCTCAATACTGTTTTAGCTCCCGTTTACTGGGAATTATTAGAACCGGAAGAAGGAAAGTTTGAGTTTCAGCTTTTAGATGATTTACTAAAAGAAGCTCGTAAAAACGAACTCAAAGTGGTGTTGCTTTGGTTTGGTTCCTGGAAAAATAGTATGTCTAGTCATGCTCCATCCTGGGTAAAAACCAATCAGGAGAAATTTCCGCGAGCAAAAGATGATAACGGAATTAGCCAGGAATTACTTTCCCCATTTAGCTCGGCAAATTTAAATGCAGATCGCGCTGCGTTTAAAGCATTAATGCTGCATTTAAAAGAGTTTGATTCAAAAGAACAAACTGTAATTATGGTACAGCCCGAAAATGAAATAGGAATGCTACCCGCTGCACGAGATCACAGCAAAGAAGCTAATCTCAAATTTGAAATGGCAGTTCCGCAAGCTTTAATAACTTATATGCAGAAACATAAAGAGAATCTTGTGCCAGAACTTTATAGCGCGTGGGAACAACAGGGGTTTAAAACAAAGGGAAATTGGGAAGAACTCTTTGGTAAGGGAGACCACACCGATGAGTTTTTTATGGCCTGGTATTTTTCTGAATTTACAAATGCGGTTATTACAGCCGGTAAAGATGCATATGCGCTCCCTATGTTTGTAAATGCTGCTTTAAATTACAAAGGTCGTAAACCGGGTGAATACCCCAGTGCCGGCCCTCTGCCGCATTTAATGGATATCTGGAAAGCTGCGGGTTCTAAAATAGATTTTATGGCTCCCGACTTTTACAATCCAGATTTTAAATATTGGAATGATTTATATGTAAGACAGGGAGACCCTTTATTTATTCCTGAGCATCGCTATGATAATACCATTGCCGGGAAAGCTGCTTTTGCGATAGGTCACTATGAGGCAATAGGTTTTTCGCCATTTGCAATAGAATCTGCTGAAAATCCCGAAAATCAACCCTTATCTAAAATGTATAATTTACTGCGACAATTAACGCCAATACTAATGGCTAATCAGGGTCAAAATAAAATTGAAGGAGTCTTGCTTGATAAGGAAAATGAAGGGAACGTAATTACTCTGGGAGATTATGAATTTACATTTAACCACAGTTACAAATTAGGTTGGGAGGATGCCGCTAAAAATGAAAATTGGGATATGGCAGGAGCACTCATTGTACAAACCGGAGCGCATGAGTTTTATATAGCAGGAAACGGAATCTATGTAACCTTTAAAAATCTCAAAAATCCAGATTTACATGTGGGCATTTTAAAAGTAGATGAAGGAGTTTTTGAGAATGATACCTGGAAAACAATACGCCATTTAAATGGTGATCAGACGCATCAGGGCAGGCATTTGCGCATCTTTAAAGAAGATTATAAAATACAGCGTTTAGAGCTTTATAATTATAAATAAAAGTAGATTTCAATTAAAATATATACGTCACCATCTTATTAAACAAAAAAAGAAAGCCAAAAAATAGTACACATAAAATAATAACCTGCAGATAAAATTTAAAATGGTTTGTTTTCATCTGTTTTAAAATTTAAGTGAGTTATAAACTTCTTGTGTCTCTTTACGTGTTATCTTATTTCTAACGAAATAAGGCGCTCATAAATGATGTTTTGTAGCGCTTTAAACTCTCTAAAATGATTTATAAACTGATTGCGCTGCATATCTTGCTCGTGATTCCAATCTAAATTGTAAACCCCAGAGCCGTATTCTTTTTCTTTTTGAAGTCTCTGCTCCTGTCTAAATAAAGCAGCAAGAAATAACGTATTTTTTCTTCTGAATGCGAGCAGGTTATAATTTAAAGAATTGTTTTTTAATAGTTTTTTTTCGATAGCAGTTAATTGGTTTATCTCTACAGTGAGCTGCTCTAGTTGCATCATCCAGAAATTCAATTCTTTAATGTCTTTATTAAAAAGTTGAATTGTAAAAAAATAGTCTTGAGATTTATTCATTAGTATACAGCCAGAATCTTACTTCAACCCTGCTTGAATGTTGTTTTTAAGTTGAATATTTGATTGCAGGTTTAAACTATTAAAAAAACTGCATTTTAATTTTGTGCATTGTTCAGCATGATAGTTAAATAATCGTCTTAGCTGCTCGTGCTGGCGTTGATAATAAATTTCACAATCCATATCATCGCATTCTCTATTATCTTCAACCTGATTTACATATTTATAATAAATATTAAGCTGTGAGCTTGTTTCTGCTTTCTTATCAACTATCTTTTGAATTAGGCTTGAGTCTATAGTATGATTTTGTTCAACGAGATTAACGAGTGTTTCAAACTCCAGATTTAGATTTTCTAATAGCTTAATCCAGGTATACAGTTCTGCGCGTGTATTCTTTTGAAAAAGATCAAACTCATTATCGTGATTATAAGCACTTGTATTCATAATATAAAAATTTACTCAACTATTATAAAACAGTAGTATCAATAGAAGTGTCTTGCTGCAAAACAGCTTTAATAAGTACACGTTTAGAACCATCTGGGAAATCGCCTAAGACTTCATCTCCTTCAGAGAAACCCATTAATGCAGCACCTAAAGGTGACATAACAGAAATTCGTTTTTTTAAGAGATTACTTTGCGCAGGAGGCACTATGTATAAATCGTGTGTTTGCTCGCTGCTCTCAACCGTAACTTTACTATTAAACCGAACCACATCTGCGGGGACATCTATATCCTCGCAGATCATGGCCAGTTGTAATTCTTCGTTCAATTTATGTATTGAATCGCGTATAATAGGGTCGTCTAAATGATAGGAGATATTCATAATACGCTTTAAAAGAACGTATTCTTTCTTCTCTAAAATTAAGCTTCCGTATTTCAAAACAGGTATTTCAATTATGGGAAAATCCCGCGTTGCACGTATGCTTTTTCAATACGCTCTATCGCTAAAATGTACGCAGCAGAACGCATATCTATATTACGCTCTTCTGCAGCATTGCATACATCGTGAAAGTTTGCTCCCAGTTTTTTATCTAATTTTTCAATAACCTCATCAAGCTTCCAAAGCTCTCCGTTACGGTTTTGAAGCCACTCAAAATAACTGGTTATAACCCCGCCAGAATTGCATAAAATATCAGGAATGATGGTCACACCTTTTTTAAGTAGAATTTTTTCTCCCTCTACATTTGTTGGTCCATTAGCACCTTCAGCTATAAGAGTTGCTTTAATATCTGCGGCATTATCTTCGGTGATTTGATTTCCTAATGCTGCCGGAATAATAAGATCACAGTCTATACCAAAGAAAGTGTCTTTCTCAATTTCGCTAGCACCCGGAAAATTCTGAACACCGCCTTCATTAGCATTAATATGGGTAAACAGATCTGCTACTCCTATACCTTCTGCCTTATAAATACTTGCGAAAGCATCTTGAACACCTACCATAAGAGCTCCTTCCTGCTCCATAAAATAAGCGGCCCAGTATCCTACATTTCCAAAGCCCTGTACAATATATTTTTTGCCTTTAAGCGGCATATTGTTTTTTTCTGCCCAGAGTTTGATACATAAATAAACGCCATATCCTGTTGCACGATCACGGCCTTCAAGACCACCAGAACCTACCGGCTTACCGGTAACAACGTGTTGATGCGTAGAACGCTCAGACGGACTTTTTGTAGACATGTATGTATCTGCAATCCACGCCATCGTTTGCGCTCCTGTGTTAACATCTGGCGCAGGTATATCATGTTCAGGTCCTATGTTTTCACCTAATGCATACGTAAACCTACGGGTAATACGCTCTAATTCAGATTGAGAATACAGTTTAGGATTTATTTGAATACCTCCTTTTGCACCCCCGTATGGTAAACCAGCCAATGATGTTTTCCAGGTCATCCACATAGCTAAAGCCTTTGCAGCATCAATATCTACTGTATCGTGGTAACGCAGGCCGCCTTTATAAGGTCCTAAAGCATTGTTGTGTTGTACACGATAACCTGTAAAAATTTCGACATCGCCATTATCCATCTTTACCGGAAAATGTATGATAATCTCATTGTTAGTTACGCTAAGAATCCTGCGTATGTTAGGATTTAAATTGATAATATCTGCCGCAGTATTAAACTGCTCCAGAACATTTTCTACCATCCCCGTAGCATTAGATTTTGAAGGACGATTTACAACTACCGTTGTATCTTTTTCTAGACTTGTCATATAAATTTATTATTTCAAGGTTACTTCACCAGTTGATAAAGCACCCTTCAAATTTATGCTAACTGCGCTAACTGCATTAAAAAACTTTGATCCATCTGCGAGTTTAACGTCAATTTTAGAAATACAGCCTTCTTCATGTTGTACACCTGTTATTTCTACCTCTTTATTATTTAATTTTTTGTAGTCTACGATGCCTCCACGTTTAATTATGAAGTTTTTCTTCGGAAAATTTATATGTTGAAAGGTCGTATTTGTATCACCAGAAATTTTTAGAACATCACCCACTTTCAAATCTGGAGTATCACATTGCTTTTGTGCCTGAAGACTTAATGAACCAAAAGCGATAAGCATTGTAAATAAAATAGTTTTCATAGTACTGTGTTTTAAGTTTAATAATTAATTTTTTCGTTGCTGTGTTTGTATTAAATGT
Organism: Leeuwenhoekiella sp. MAR_2009_132; assembly: GCF_000687915.1. Taxonomy (NCBI): domain Bacteria; kingdom Pseudomonadati; phylum Bacteroidota; class Flavobacteriia; order Flavobacteriales; family Flavobacteriaceae; genus Leeuwenhoekiella; species Leeuwenhoekiella sp. MAR_2009_132. The sequence goes on along the minus strand of NZ_JHZY01000004.1, from coordinate 1,730,497 downwards.
GCGTTTATCAGCGTATCTGAAAAGTCGTATTCGCTGCAAGACCATACCTGATCTTTTTGCATAGTTAGCACACACGTATGCACGTGTCTGCAACTGGGGCAAATGTTAAATGAATTGATTTTCATAGTATATAACTTTAACTATACTGCTAAAGGCAATACTAATGCCAATACCGCATTAATAAAGCAGAACAAACCTCAACACATTTATAATTAGACACTTATAGTATTGTGTGTTATTTTTTTCGATTTAAGAAATAGGAAAAGTTTACCCAAGTGGGTAAGGATTGACCAGCTGGTGTATGTAGCACCAATTAATGGTTTTAAAATTTTAATCGTTAAATAAGAAATCCCGTCCTTTACTTGTCTGTGCTGTTGCACCTTAGCGATGCAATTTGATAGTTAATCTTTAAGTTTTTCGCGAAGTGTTTTGCGGGTAATTTGAAGAATTTCTGCTGCCTTGGTCTTGTTGTTACCTGTAGCTCTAAGTACTTTTAATATATAATTCTTTTCCATTGCAGCTAAAGTAGTTAAAGCCTCTTCCGGAAAATCTAAAACATATTTCAAGTGATCTGGTAAATGTGTTACCTTAATATTCTTGTCACACATTATAACAGCTCGTTGTATTACATTTTCTAACTCTCTAATATTACCGGGCCATTGATAGCGCTTTAAAACGTCTACAGCTTCTCTATCTATTTTTATAAACCGGTCTTTGTATTCAACCCCGTATTTAAAGAGAAATTTTTCTACAAGCAAGGGTATATCTGCTACACGTTCGCGTAATGGCGCAACATTTATCTCTACCACACTAAGCCTGTAATACAAATCTTCTCTAAAAGTTTGTTTTTTAATCATCTCGTGTAGATCACTGTTTGTTGCTGCAATCACACGTAAATCTATTTTTTCTGGGATCTGCGATCCTATACGTACTACTTCTTTTTCCTGTAAAACACGTAGTAATCGCACCTGTACTGCAAGCGAAGCATTGCCTATTTCATCTAAAAAAAGCGTACCACCCTGAGCCGCTTGAAAAGCTCCTTTTCTATTTTTATCTGCTCCTGTAAAAGCTCCTTTTGTATACCCAAAAAGTTCTGCTTCAAGTAAATTTTCAGGAATACCTCCACAATTAACTGCAATAAATGGTGCCGCAGCAAACTTTCCGCTGTAGTGAATAGCCCGCGCCACCAGTTCTTTACCAGTACCACTTTCACCCGTAACCAGAACTGTAGCTTTGTTGTTTTTTACACGATCAATAATCTGCAGAACCTCACTTATTTTTTCGGAAGTACCTATTATTTCATTAAACGCAGTATCATTATTTTTTGAACGCTGAATTGGTTCAACACCCTCTTTTAAATCTTTAGGGATTGCTTTTTCAATAGCATTTTTTAATTCATCTTTAGTAAAGGGTTTAGTAAGATACTCGAGAACGCCAGATTTAATCGCTGCAAGCGAGTCTTGAACCGAAGGATAGCCGGTAACTATTAACTTAGGAATCTGTGGGTAATGCTCAGAAACAAATTTTATAAGTTCGAAGCCATCTATTTGAGGCATTTTTAAGTCTGTAATCAACAAATCTACTTGAGTATCGCTTAAAATACTCACGGCCTCTTTAACAGAAACTGCCCTGTAGGTATGATAATCCCAAGAGTTTAAATGCCGCTGCAATAGCTCTAAGATATTGAGGTCATCATCAACAATAAGAATATTCTCTTTACGTAATTGCATCTCGTTTATTTAGGTAAGCTTACTATAAATGTAGCGCCTTTATCACTATTGTTTTCTGCACTAATCGTTCCCTGATGGCTTGCTACAATGCCATGTACCACGCTAAGTCCTAAACCAGAACCTTCTCCCGTAGGTTTTGTGGTAAAAAACGGCTGAAAAACTTTTTCCAAAGCGTCTTCAGTTAAACCGGGACCTTCATCAATGATTTTTAAAACAATTGTATTTGAATCTTCGTGGACTTCAACAGTAACTAATCCTTCTTCTGGAGTAAAGTATATAGCATTTATAATAAGATTAAAAATAATTTGCGTGATTTGCACAGTATCTGCCCGCAAAAACATTTCCTCTTCCTGTATTTTTACTATGTATTTTACCCGCTCTTTTCTAAAGGTAGCGTCAAGCAGATTAATAGCATCATTAATATGAGGTACGATGTTTATCTTCTTTTTTTCCTGAGGCATAGCACAGGCAAAAAACATGAGTTTCTTTACCACCTCTCTAGAAAAAATAGCGTTTTTAATAATCTTATCTAAATCTGCTACTGTTTCTTTATCATCTTCAAAATTATCTTTAAGTAGTTCTGAAAAACCTAAAATATTAGCCAGAGGTGTATTGAGCTCATGAGCAATACCCGCAGTAAGTTCGCCTAAAATTGATAGGCGGTCTGCACGCTCCATCTGTTGTTTAAGTAAGGTCTCACTACGTTTAATTGCAACCCGCTCTAGAAAATCTCCAATTTTAAGTGCAATATTGTCTATTAGCTGCTGCTCTTCCGCAAGAAAAAGCAACTCTTTTTTATTAAGACCTACCTGCAGAATACCTTCTTCTTTGTTGAATAAATTTATTGAAGCTTTTAAAAAATTGTCTGTTTTAAAATCGCCCGTATTTGTGCTGGTCTCCCCCTGTTGAATTTTAATCTCGGTGAATTCAGGATACTGAAAAGCCCGCTTTAAACATAAGCTAATAGCTCTAAAAGTCTCTTCCTGCTCCTCAGGATTTGCATTTACCAGAATTGAAGAAACTTCATAAAGGCAGGTAAGTTCTTTGATACGTTCTCTTAATGCATCTTCGGGACTATTCATAAATTTAAATATGTTACCATGATTACCCTAAATACTGAAAACTTCAAGCTGCAAAATTACGCTTGCTTTCAGTTTACTCACCACGTTTAAACCTCAATATCAAATATCCTAAAATCGCTGCAATTAATGAACCTATAAGTATGCCCATTTTTGCAGATAAGTTATAAATAGGATCACTCGCAAAAGCTAAATTAGAAACAAAAATTGCCATCGTAAAACCTATACCTGCCAGAAAAGAAGTCCCTATAATGTGCTGCAGCGTAATATCTTTAGGAACTACAATAAGTCTCATTTTTTGTGCTAAAACTACAATTGCCGTGATGCCTATACTTTTACCTAAAACAAGACAAACAATTATATTTATTATCAACATGGTATCTAGATTTACATCACTTGACAAGGTTATCCCTGCATTAGCAAGTGCAAATATTGGAATTATTAAATAGGCTACCCAGCCATGTAAATTATGCTCCATATGCTGCAATGGAGATTGATATCTACTCGTCCAATCTTGTAAATCATCTATTTCTTGTATTTGCTCCTTACTTAAAATAGGTTTCTTAGATATAGCTGCCTCTTTAATATTGGTGGTAATAGCTACCAGATTTTCTATAAAAGCCGGTGTGTTTATGGTTTGTCGTATAGGTACTGAAAATGCCAGTAATACGCCTGCAAGTGTAGGGTGAATGCCCGACTTGAGAAACAATACCCAAATTATAATCCCAAACGTAATTAAAACAAATTTTGAATAATACCGCTTGTACGAGAGTAAGTACAACATCCCTAAGAGCGCAACAGCAATACTTAAAAGTATGAGATTAATAGTCCCACTATAGAAAAAAGCAATCACCAGCACTGCTCCCAGATCATCAACGATGGCAAAAGCCGTTAGAAATATTTTGAGACTAAGCTGTACTTTTTTACCTAATGTATTTAAAATCGCAAGAGAAAAAGCAATATCTGTTGCCATAGGTATTCCCCAACCTTTATAGGTTTCTCCATTGTTATTTAGTACCAAGAAAAACACAACCGGTATCAGCATTCCGCCTACTGCACCAAAGAGTGGAAAAGCCATTTTTTTTAATGAATTTAATTCTCCTATGAGAACCTCGCGCTTTATTTCTAACCCTATCAAAAAGAAGAAAATAGTCATAAAACCATCATTTACCCAAAGAATTAATGGTTTATAGAGTTCAAAATGCTCTGTTTTAATACCTATTTTAAAATCCCATAAAGCAGCATAGCTTGACCCGAGGGGTGAATTTGCCCAGATTAGTGCGGTTAGGGTTGCTAATAAAAGAAGTATTCCTCCTGAACTTTCAATTTTTACAAATTTTTGAAATGGAGTAATGCGTAGTATTTTTTTTTCCATAGAGAATTTTTAAAGGATAATCAATACTGCCCCGGGTTGTGCAAGATGCTTCCTACTAACGGCTTTTCTTTACCCTATAAAAGAGAATAAATTGTATGGCTATCCCGGTTATAATAAGAAATAGGATTTCTAAATTAGAAAGGAGCTCACTAAAATCTAAAGACTTTTGAGCATTAAATGTAAGATCTCTACTCTCTCTAATTTGAATTTCAGAAAGTTCTTTAAGATTTACCTGCATTGCTTCTAGCGTTTGAGAAATTTTGTCTTTAAGCACAACTGTATCTTTTACCGGTTGAGAATATTGAGATTCTAATTGAATTAATCGATCAAAGTTCGCCTGTAATTTATCGAAATTTCGTGCTTCGGCAATAGTAAGCTTAGTCTCTTTAAAATTTAAAAGAAGTGTACGTATATTCTCATTTTCTTTAAGTCGTTGCAGCTTAACAAGACTATCTTTTAGAGCCAAACGCTTATAAAATAAAGCATTAGATATCGAGAATATATAATCCTGTACTACAACTCGATCATTATAAACTTCTTTAACTGAGTTTTGAGCGACTTCAAAATGTTTTCGATCTATACGATTAGTAGCCAGTACCAATAAAAAAACAATGGAAAGGGCGAGAATGGCGTTTACGCGTTTTGATATCGATATTTTTTTAAACATACTTGGTTGTACTTAAGGTTTGTATTTCTTTGAATATGAACCTGCAAAGACTTTTCCAAATCAAAATGAAACAAAACTGAAAATATATAACCGCCTAAATACCTGTATTTTACGCAAAAAGGAACAGATTATAACATGTTCTATTAATGGATTTATTTTTCCCGATAGGGTAATTATTACCCATAACAAATTATATAGCAATAAATTACACTGATACACAAAAATCTAAAAAGGGAACAAAGCGTAATCCAGAAACATAAAATTCTAAAATTTTCCTATTTCAACATAGCGAGATCAACCACAGTTCTAAAACCGGTATGGTCTGAAGAAGAATTTAAGCTTTGCCCCATACGGGCAGAAATGCGATAGCTCGCACAATAAGACTTGTCACACAAAAACGAACCTCCTTTAATCACCTTCTCCTGTTGATAAGGATTTTCAGGATTAAATGGTTTTTCCGGTCCTTGTGGATTGAGTGACTTTTTGCTACTATCTATATCCTGATAATAACGCACTGAAAACCAGTCTTGGGTCATCTCCCACACGTTACCTGACATATCGTAAATACCAAGTGAGTTAGACTCAAAAGAAGCTACCGGTGCTGCATATGCAAAACCATCTTCTTTTATATTTTTATTAGGGAAATCACCTTGCCATGTATTTGCCTTAGTAGTTAATTCTTTCTCATCATTTCCCCAGGTATATATACCACCATGCATTTTTCCATGGGCAGCGGCTTCCCATTCGGTTTCGGTAGGCAGTCTCCTATTTGCCCATTGGCAATAAGCAAGAGCATCTTTATAGGTAATATGAACAACAGGATAATTTTCTTTTCCCTTAATCGAACTTTCTGGTCCCTGAGGGTGCTGCCAATTGGCTCCTATTTTCCATTCCCACCATTGTGTATAATTATCCAAATCTATTACCTGCTCAACGTTACGATTAAATATTAAAGAGCCAGGCTGTAATAGGCTGTCTGCGGGCTTTGGAGTTCCTGCCGGTAATTCTTTTTTTAATTCCCCCCATTTAATAGGCCGTTCTGCCACAGTAACATAACCCGTCGCATCAACAAAATCTTTAAATTGAGCGTTTGTAACTTCGGTCTTATCTATAAAAAAACCATCTACAACTACAGGATGTGCGGGTTTTTCGCGCGGTAAAGCCAGTAGATCAGTAGCTGTTGCTCCCTGAGTAAACTGTATCCCCGACACCCAGACCATTCCGTCTGGTGTAGCAATACTATCTGGTTGTGCTATAATTCGTGGCGCTATTTCTAAAGCTGCATTTTCTGTAATAGTTTTTATAGGGTGCTTCTCTCTACACCCCGTTGCTTGTGTGCATAAAACTAGCGGCATCAATAAGACGGAAAGATATTTTTTTAAGATCATAACGTACTAATTATATTGAAGCTAATCTTCCTCATACCCAGGCAAACGGTTCTCAGGTAAAAGTAACCACGTAAGTACTTCTAATAAAGTTTTTGCTGTTAATTGTAAATTTACAGAAGCCCAATAGCGCTTATTCAAATCTAAAAAATACTACTTTTGTAGCGATGAGAACATTGATTCTGACCCTTTCTATTATCACACTTTTTTCTTCGGTTTTTCCGTGCTGTTTTACAGAGCAATTTTGCGATTCTGCATCTTTTGAAATATGTGATGACACCTCACAGAGTGATCACGATGTTGATCATTTACCCTGCTCTCCATTTTTTAGCTGCGGAAACTGTACCGGTTTTATTAGCCCTAGTTTTGATCAAATTTCATTTATACAAGAATCTATTTTGACTTCTAAGATCATATCCTATAAAAGTCTGAACACGTATAACTTCTGTTCACCTTCCTTTAAGCCTCCTAAGGCTAGATATAGAAATTCTTTCGATTTCGCTTAAGCGAAAAAACACATTTTATAATCAAAACATTTACAAATTGAAACATCTCGTTTTAATGTTGTGGCTATTAGCATGCACAACAACCTGGGCTCAAAATTCATTTGAAGCCACTATACAAGAATCTGAAAACAACGAACCGCTTTATGGCGTTTCCGTATTCATTAAAACTTTAAACAATGGTGCAGTCACTAATATGCAAGGTCTCGTACATTTAAAGAATATACCAGACGGCACACACACTATAGAAATTAGTTATGTAGGTTTTAAAACCTTAAGAATTACACGAAATTTTCCTTTAGATAATCAATATTTAAATGAAACAATCCTACTTCAGGAATCTCACGAAGAAATGGACGAAATTATTTTGACCTCTACACGAAGTTCAAGAACTTTTCAAGATACTCCTTCCCGTCTAGAATTTATTGCCGGTGAAGAATTAGCCGAGAAAGGAAATATGAAACCCGGTGATATTAGAATGCTACTTAATGAAAGTACCGGAATACAAACGCAGCAAACCTCTGCTACCAGTTACAACTCGAGTATTAGAATACAAGGTTTAGACGGTAAGTACACCCAGTTAATACGCGATGGTCTTCCGTTATATTCGGGTTACTCAGGCGGATTAAGCCTAATGCAAATCGCACCCTTAGACCTTAAGCAAGTCGAAGTAATTAAAGGTTCGTCTTCAACATTATATGGCGGCGGTGCGATTGCAGGTCTGGTAAACCTAATTTCAAAAACACCTCAAGAAGAACGAGAGTTAAGTTTTATGGCCAATGCCACATCAGCATTAGGTTTAGATTTGAGCGGTTTTTATTCTGAAAAATATGGCAAAATAGGGACCACAGTTTTTGCTTCCTACAATACCGCTACTCCTTATGATCCGGCAGATATAGGCCTTACAGCGATTCCTAAATACGATCGTTTTACCTTAAACCCCAAGCTCTTTTTGTACTTAAATGAAGAAACTAATTTAAATATAGGCTTCAATTTTGTTACTGAAAATCGCTTGGGCGGATCGATAGATTTTATAAAAGAAGATCGCGATGCGGGTTATTTTGAACGCAATAGCACAGACCGTTTTTCGACACAACTGCTAGGGTCGCATAGCTTCTCGAGTACCTTGTCACTGGTAGTCAAAAACAGCATTAGTTTTTTTGATCGAAAGATTGAAATCCCTGACTATACATTTGCAGGAAAGCAAACCTCCTCATTTTCAGAAATAAACCTAACCGCAATTGAGGAGAAGACCGAGTGGGTTGCCGGTATTAATTTATGGACGGAAGACTTCAAACAATATGAGGGAAATCCCAATCAGGATTTAAGTTTTACAAATTATACCTTCGGAATGTTTGCCCAGAATATATGGGATATTGAAGAAAATTTGACGCTTGAAACCGGCTTGCGAGGTGACTATCAAAGTGATTACGGGTTTTATATACTTCCCCGATTTTCTGTAATGTACAAGCCATCAACACAACTTACCTTAAGAGCCGGTGGAGGTTTAGGTTATAAAACACCCACCGTTTTTACAGAAGATGTAGAGCGCTTGCAGTTTCAGAATATATTACCTATAGATGTTGATGAAACCAGTGCAGAGCAATCTATGGGATTTAATTTAGATGCAAATTATAAATGGTCTATTACAGAGGATCTGAATCTATCTACAAATATTCTGTTGTTCTATACACAAATTAATGACCCCCTATTGCTAACCAGAACATCGGGTTCTTCGTTTGAATTTACTCAACCCGATGGTGCAATAGATACAAAAGGGATAGAAGCAAACTTGCGTTTAAGTTATCACGATTTTAAATTATTTGTAGGCTATACGCTTGCTGATGTAAACCAGGAGTATAACGGTAAGCGCGAGCAATATCCTCTAGTAGCAACCCACCGCCTAAACAATGTGTTGATGTATGAAAAACACGAAAATTTCTGGATAGGTCTCGAAGGATACTACTACAGCCCGCAACAATTAAATGACGGTGCTACCGGTGATGCATACTGGATTGTAGGTGTAATGACCGAAAAGAAATTAGGAGATAAATTTTCGTTATTTCTAAATTTTGAAAACCTACTAGACACGCGTCAAACCAGATTTGACACTATTTACACAGGAAGCATTGATGATCCTCAATTTAGAGATATTTATGCACCTGTAGATGGGTTTGTAATTAATGGAGGCTTTAAGCTAAAATTATAGCACTTAACCTGTACTATAACTTATAACAAATCCGTATATCGCTACTTAACGATATGCGGATTTATTGTTTAGGTCTTGAATTATTTTACTAAAGACGGTCTATCCAGTTATCTTCAAAATATTTTATTGGATTAGCTCCTTCAAAATAGTTGTTAAGTAAGTTGTTGCAATAGACCTTAAAAACAAAAAAGCCCAACATTTCTGTTGAGCTTTGTACCCCGGGCGGGAATCGAACCCGCACTCGTAAGAACTGGGTTTTGAATCCAAATAATATAAAATGAAAACAAAACATTTTTTATTATATATCATTGCTTTTTAGAGTTTTAATAAATTATGGTTTTATTAAATATCATTAAAAAGTAAATTTAGTTGTACCTATGTTGTACCTGTATTTTATATCTTTATTGCTATAAATTATAAAAATATGACTTCAAACACCAAAATAGTTATACGAAAGAAATCGAATAAAGAAGGACTTTATCCTCTAGCTATTAGAATAACTAAAAACAGACGGTCCACCTATCATTATATTGGTCATTATATCAATCTAAAAGATTGGGATGAAAAAAACTTAAAAGTTAGAAAATCAAACCCTAATGCTGCACAACTTAACAATTTGATCACAACTAGACTATTAGAAGCAAATCGAACTTTGGTAAACCTACAGTCAAACAATATGGATTTATCAGCAAATCAGATTAAAAAAGAGCTTTACTCGAATTCAAAGACAAAGAATTTTTATGAAGTAGCTCAGGAGTTTCTATTTGAGTTGGATCAAAATAAAAAGCTTGCACAGTTATCAGCAGATAAGGTACGGGTTAATCACGTAATCAATTTCCATAACTCAAAACAACTGACGTTTGAGGAAATTGATGAAGCTTTTCTCAGAAAATTTAAAATTTATCTTAAAAGTAAAATTAACCTTTCAGAAAGATCTATAGTTAATAACCTTATTGTCATCAGAACCATCTACAACAGAGCTATTAAGTCGAGGATTGTTGACAGGAAACTATATCCTTTTGGTGCAGATAAGATTAGAATAAAGATTCCAGAAGCTCAAAAAATTGGATTAAGTGTTAATGAAATAAAGGCATTTGCATCTTTAGAAAACCTCACAAATGAGGAAAAGCATGCTCAAAATATATGGCTTTTTAGTTTCTATTTAGCAGGTATCAGAATAGCAGATTTATTAAAAATAAAGTGGAGTGACATTTTTGATGATAGATTACATTATACCATGAATAAGAACTCCAAGGTTCTTTCATTAAAATTGCCAGAAAAGGTACATCCTATCCTTAATTATTATAAACCGCTTCAAAATAATAATGATGATTTTATATTTCCAGAAATGAAGATTGCTGACCTTAGTAACTCAAAAGATATATATGCCAAGACAAAAACAGCAACAAAGAATATAAACTATCATTTAAAGGAGGTGGCTAAAAAAGCCAAAATTAAAAAAAAAGTAACTATGCATATTGCACGTCATAGTTTTGGACATATTTCTGAAGATAAAATTCCAATACAAATGTTACAGAAACTATATCGCCATTCTTCATTAACTACAACAATAAATTATCAATCCAATTTCATTCATAAAGATGCTGATGATGCACTTAATAGTGTAGTGAATTTTTAAGGAAAATTCCAAATATCAACTTTTTAAAAAAAGCCATCTAAATAAATTTTCTCTTCTGATATAGTTAAGTTCCCAAGAAGTTATATGTCTCATTAAACCTTATAAATGTCTCTAGGCAATTAGTATAAGTTTGTCCTTTCTATAATATTCAAGTCTCTTTTTATTTATTAAAATGCTAACATATAATCCTTTTAAGAACCCTAAGTTCATTGTATTCGTCCTTAAAAAATAGAAAAACCATAAACATAACTATAATCTCTGTCTGGATAGAATAATAAGGTGTTATTAAACTAATAATTCTGAGTCAAGTATTATTAGAAGTATAATTCGAGCGGTGATAATTTATATAACAGATATGCAGATTAAAATTGTTTTATATCCTCAAGGTATTTGTTAATTCAGTTGAATTACTTTTAATCTTCATTTGAAAATAATGAGACAAATGACGCTCCATTAAGTTTAAAACTTATTTTTCCGTCTTTAGGTCTTATTTTCTTCTTCTTTTCAAAAAAACTACTCTCGTTAGTCGTATAAATATTAAAAAAAGATATTGTTTCAGGTATACCCAAAATGGTAATCTCTCTGTCACCGCTTTTATTCACGAGATGTAGCGCATATTGCGAATTTTCGCTACTACCCAGCGCTGTAGCTGTTATTAACGGATCATCAGAAACAAGAGGGAGAACATTTAAACCCTTTGGAGTTGTTCCCAATTGTTTCAAATTATAGAAACGCTGAGTAGGGTGCATTTCCTCGTCATCATTACCATAAACACCACCTCCGGAAAGCACCGAATAATCTGAGGTCAACTGCCATTGAAGGATACTCAAAGGCTGCGCCATTTTTATAATCTTCAGGTAAATGCGCATTTCTTCAAGTGCATAGGTAGGTTCCTCAAAAATTTGGGGATATCTCCAAGCTCCTGCATCGATACTCCCTTCTCCTACAAAAAGCGGCTCTTTGACTCTATTAGCAATATCAAGCCATTTCAGAAGATTTTCCTGAGACCAACCCCGCCAAGAATGAAAAGAAACACCCCCTATAAAAGGTAAGGATTCCGGGTTAATAGAGGCTTGATTGGTAAAATCCCATCCTGTTGCATCGGCGGTATCTCCCAGAAGTAATTTTGTGTTTAAACCGGCATTTTTGAAATGACTACCAAGCTCTCGTATCAATTGATCGTGTTCTTCCGGAGCTTGTCTTACATCGATTCCTAAATCTGATTCATTGAACGAAAACAGTACAGCTTCTACCCCATATTCTTCTTTTAAAAATTGAATGTAAGACGTTATCGAATTATAAATTTCTTCTTTTTTAGACTGATCTAATTGGTTTCCACGGCTGCCGTCAAGATTAACTCCTTCTGCCCGTTCCCCAATAATTGCCCAATTAGGAGCAAACCAGGCCGCCAGGATTACCGGAATACCTCGTTCATTTAAACGCTTCGCCATTTCTAAAGAGGCTTTTACCTTGGGATGTAAATTCCCCTTTTTAGCCTCAATCATCGGGTTTTTATCAGGATCAGGATGCCATTGTTTCCAAGGTAATTCTACCCGGCTCCAGGCGACACGTAGGTTGTCTAAAGCATAATCTATAACCTGTGGATCTGCTTTGGGATTTTGTAAACGAAAATTTCCACCTATCCCGTCAAAAGGATTTCCTTCTTGTTCCGGAAAGAGCTTTAAAGTTACCGGTGAGTTATCAGTTTCTCCGCTAACTTCTATATCAAATGTGTTTGAATAGGTCTTACCCGCTTCAAGATTACCCGTAGCTATGGCAAAATTCAACTCAAATTCAGGATTTAAAGAATCTTTACCCGTAATAATAATCAATTCGGTTTGCTCTTGAGCTGTGACTTGAATGCCGCGTTCTTTGGTGAGCATATTCACTGCTTTTACCGGCGCCTTATAAGATGCATTATCAAACGCAGCCCTTATCGCCTGAGCAGTTATAGATTCTGGATTGGTGATTTTAATACTAGTGTCTTTTGTAAAATCTTCCGGTAATTTAATTCTAAAATAAGCACCCTGAATCAGAGTATCTTTTGGAGCGCTAAAATCAATTTTAACACGAATGGAATTAGTAGTTAATGGTTTAAGCGTTTGAGTCCAACTGATGTTTTTCATTTCATAACTGAATGTATTGGTCTCGTTATCTCTCTTAAAATCGGTTTTCTGCCCTTCTTTTCGTGTGACCCATTTATATCCTTGTTCATTTACCAGCACGAGGCTGGTATTAAAATCATGCAGGCCTTGCTCTGTGCGAATGCCGGTAAGGTTACCCCAGGTTTCAAATTCGGTCTGAGCAGTTATTTTTTGAAAAAAACTTGTAACCACTAACAGTGTTAGCAATACCTTATTTTTTAATTTCATCTTTTGTTATCGTTTCTGAGTAATTATAGATTTCTTTCACGCGATTGACCGTATTTGCAGTCTCGAGCCAATTAGACCACACCATAAACCAAGACCATTTAGGTTGTTTTTGAAGAATATTAGGTTTGGGTAATTCTCCCACTTCCCCGAGCGCTATAGGCTTACCGGCGGCAAGCTTTAAAAGTGCTTCATAATCGCGCTGCTCATAGTCATAATGATACACATCTGTAGCTAGTATATCTACATATTCAGCTCCCGGGTAAAAGTCCTCATAAGCAAAAGCCTCATCAAAGGGGATATCACGCGGCGCATTTGCATTCCATACCCAAATCAAGTTATTTAATTGATGGTACTCCGTTAAGCGGTTGTAGAGCATTTTCCAAAGCTTTTTATAGGCCTCCGGTTTATTTCCCCACCAAAACCAAACCCCGTTCATCTCATGATAAGGCCTCCACAAGACCGGCACTCCTGCTTCTTCCAATTTTTTAAGATATGAAGCCACATGATCAACTTGCTTGAGCCATCTCAAATGAAGAGCGGTATTGGGAGTAAGTACTTGTTCCCAATTTTCATCACTAAATTCATTCTGTACACTTTCACTCCAGCTATAGGGTGGTTTATCTGTAGGTCTTCCTACATGCCACATCAACGTTACCAGTGCTCCCTCTTCATGTTTTTGAATAGCATTCTTTACAATTCGCTCTCCAGGATCCTTTTGACCATTCCAATAAAAATCTGTTCCCCAGACCGCGGGATAGTTCCCAGTGATTTCATAAGCCAGTTTATAAAACTTTTCAGGCTCTTCGTTGTAACTGTGCTGACCAGATAAAATATTGTCACCTAAAGAAGCTATATAGGCTAATACCTGCTTTGCTTCCGGAGTTGCATACGCATTTACCGGTGTTTGAGCCAAACCTACAGTAGAAAGCACTACACTTATTAAACAGATTATTTTTCTCATTGCTGCTCATTTAAAAACTGATCTGCCGCAAGAACCAGAAAGATATAATCTGTGGTTCCTCCTCCCAACACATATTCGGTTTGCTGCCAAAGGAAAGGCCACTCCAGTAGTTCGGGAAAATCGGGTCTAATTAAAGCGGTTCCCGAACCAATACCTCCGGGTATAAACGAAAACTCCCCTCGATTCATCCCATAAGCTTGAGTCAAAGATCGTGCACCTATCCCTGAGGCAAAAGAAGAGGTATTTACGCCGGGATGAGCACCTAACACAAAATTAAGAGCGTTAAGCAAATAGTCTTTCGGAAAAATTTCAGGATAACTGGTATGAAAATAATATTGTTTCATTCCAAAATTCTGAATGCCCCAGCCAGCACCCCAGATGTCTGGTTCATAAGGCATTCCATAAGGTGTTTTTTTACCTAAGTCTACTACTTGTTGATAATAAGCCTTTACAGCGGTGTTCAATCGCTTCTTGAAAGCAGGCTCTTGAATTAAGGGTAATGCCGGCCCTACTATCCACCCGGTGTTTTCTATATTAGAAATAATACCTTCTGTGTTTTTTATCAGGAATTGTGCGTATTCTTTATTTTGAGTAGACCTTAACAGTTCTACTGCCAGTTCTAGTTTAGGGATAAAAGCTTCCTCACTGTGCGAGTCCCAAATGGCTTTTGCAATAGACAGGCATTGCGCAGCCAGGTCTGGATTGTAGCTTTTTAAAACCCGTGCTGCTGCAGCTAAGGCAGCGGCAGTAGAAAGTTCTCTGGCAGGGTTTTCTTCTGTAAAAACCCAGCGGTCATCAGGTGCACCGGCTAAACCTACAGGGATATTCTGATCTGCTTCCGTGTTGGAAAAAATAATATTATCGCTATGGTTTACAGGATCTCCCAATAAGGTATATTGCCTTTTAGTAGGAACTATTATTCCGCGGTAAAAACGACCCATAGCGGTATACCCTCCCACTATAGAAAGTACGCCATGCTCAATTTGCTGTAAGATATCTGGTTTGCCATCTGGCTGAAGGATTTCAACCACGCGTGTACTTTGATCAATACTTGTATTGTCGTAGTTTATGTTGAAATTTTCATAAATATGCGCCAACCCTTGTACTGTAGCTGCCTGAGATTCAACCCGAAGATCAAAATCTCCTGCATCATGCCAGCCGCCCTTATTTAATTCAGGGACGTGTTCTCCTGATTTATATTCTGTAAGTGTTGTAAACCCCTGTATATACCCGTCAAAATGATTGTAGTCTACAGGAGCCATACGCGCATCATCCATATGACAGAGTCCGTGCCAGACTTTATAACGATCGTTCACGCGCATATGGCACATTTGAACCGGTAAAAAGTATTCTAGTGTGGGTTGCCAGACGTCTCTTTGATATACCTCTTGGGTTATCTGAAAAGCTTCGGTAGTATAGTCACCATATTGAACCACATACATACCGGGTTTTGTAATCGCACTAAAGTCTAGTTGATAATAGGTATACCGAAGAAAATTCCCCCAAAGTTCTGGTTTCTTAGAAACCACTTCTGTATATCCGCCTTCGTTATTGATGCGTAGCAGTTTTGCATCCTGTTTTTTGGTGTCATTGGGATCAGTTTCTATTACGGCTATTTTTTCTTGTGCCGGATGGTAGCCCACCTGAGAAATTTGTACTACCGGATCGTATAAAAAATCTTTCAGCGTATTAGGCGTGATGAGCCATTCTATAGCATTTTTTGTTTTTCCGGCGGGAACCAGCGATCTAACAATAAACCAACCATTGCTGTGACTGGCACGCCCATCTAATAATCGCAGTTCCGCCTGAGAATTTAAATTTTCAATATGAATAGTTTGTGCCGGAGTACCCGGAGCAATTACCAGATGTTTTCCTTGAGCCATGGACTGCAGGCGATATTCTCCTTCTTCAGCAAAGGTGCCGGGGCCATTAGCTTGCCTATTAAAAAGACCAAACTTTTCATCCATGTAATAGGATTTTCCAAAAAGAATTCCGGGGAAAAATTCAATATTCATCCCTACTTTTCCTACCCATTCTTCCGGTAAAGGTTTATCAAGATCTACCGTTATTTTAAAAGATTTCCCTTGCGGAGTTACCTTCAGTTCATATTCCATCTCCAGACCTGGGTAAATAATAGGGTTAAATCCTTTGCGGTCTTTCGAAGCGTCGGGGTAGCTCATGTGAACGCTTATTTCCTGTTTTTGTCTGTCTACCTGTCGCTCTCCTACTTTGGGAACCGGTTGCCATTGACCGGGAGTTGGTTCTAGTCTAAGATCACCATTCGTGGCGACGCGTATGCCGTTCTGAATGACACCTACTCCGCCCTGATGGCTTTCCGGATAAAAATCGTGCGCCAGCATCACATTAGCACCTTGTCGTTCAAGATATTCCTGTTTGTTAATTTTAAAAACAGCAGAAGAGTCAGCCAATTGTTGCGCACTAACTTGAGCTAATCCGAAAAAAAATAAGAAAAAAATAAAAATACGTGTCATAAATTATCGAAAACTTAAAAATAGGTCTCTAATGTATGCCTTACTTAATACTTTTTTATCGATTTCCTATAGGATATTTTCAGAACAGGTTGCGCTAGTGCACATTGCTTTATATTTAAACTGAAATTAATTATGTTATGAAAATACTACACTTTTTTAGTCTCTTTTGTCTAACTACTTTTACCGCTTTTGCTCAGGAAAAAGTAGCTAACGAGGCGATCATTTCTCAAATGAAGGTTGATGCCAAAGAAAACCTACTCGATAAATGGTATCCGCTTGTGATAGACAAGGAAGACGGGGGATATTACAGCGAGATTACCTATGATTTTCAAGTAGGGGAAAAACACGATAAGATGATCGTAACGCAAGCACGGCATATCTGGACCAACTCGGTCGCAGCTGAATTTTTTCCTGATAAGCAGAACTACCTAAATTATGCGGCACACGGATTCGAATTTTTGAGAGATGTCATGTGGGATGCTAAATATGGTGGGTTTCATAACCTGGTTACCAAAGAAGGAAAACCTATCGCTAAAAAAGGAGAAGAAAAAACCGCTTATGGAAACTCTTTTGCTATGTATGGCCTTGCGGCATACTACAGGGTTTCTGGGAATAAAGAAGCGCTTGATCTTGCAAAAAAAACCTTTTACTGGCTTGAAGAGCACAGTCATGATCCAAAAAATAAAGGCTATTTTCAATCTTTAAACTTAGATGGTTCTCCAATTTTAAGAGACTCAAGTTTTGACTCTACATCAGATGTGGGTTATAAAGATCAAAACAGCTCTATACATTTACTGGAAGCTTTTACAGAATTATATAAAGTATGGCCAGACAAACTAGTTGCCGAAAGACTGGAAGAACTCTTATTGCTTATACGAGATACTATCGTGAGTGAAAGATATTATATGAATCTCTTCTTTGAGGCAGACTGGACTCCTGTATCTTTTAATGAGGAAACAAAAGAGATTATAAAAAAACATTATTATCTAGATCATGTTTCGTTTGGTCACGATGTAGAAATCGCGTACCTAATGCTAGAAGCTTCTGAAATACTGGAGCGTAAGGATATCGAAAAAACGTTATTAAAAGGCAAAATGATGGTAGACCATGCTCTTGAAAATGGTTGGGACCCCGAATTTGGAGGCTTTTATGACGGTGGGTATTATTTTGGGGAAGATAAGTCGTTAACCATCGTGAATTCAGATAAAAACTGGTGGTCACAAGCTGAAGGATTAAATACACTCCTGATTATGCAACACTATTTTCCAAATGACAGCCACCACTACGGGATTTACTTCAATCAATTATGGGAGTATGTGAACACATTTTTCATGGATGATCGCTTTGGAGGTTGGTATGAATGGGGCCAAGACAATAAACCGGAAACGAAAGACGATCTAAAAGGCCATATTTGGAAAGCTAATTATCACAACTTTAGAGCACTTATCAATTGCTTAAAAAACTTAGAAAAATAAGCAATAAAAGTATTTTCAAAAAAACAGGGCAAATACATTGATGTATTTACCCTGTTTTTTTGAAATATGTTTACTCTATTTTTTAGTTAACTGCAGTGTGATCACATCGTGTGGTGCAACTACTGCATTAAAGGAACTCTTTGTTGTTTTTAGGTCTTTCTGCGCCCATACATCTTTTAAAGAAAACAGGGTATTTTTAAAATCAACACTATATTCAAAATCAGGATCTTTTATTTGATGATCTTCCCAGTTGAAATTTACTTGATGTTCACGATCTGCCCGGTTTAAGAACGTTACAGCCCAGTCTCCGTTTTTAAGAGGCTTAAACCACGTTTCAAGTCCATCTTTACTGCTGTATTTGAAGCCTTGGATTCCTAAAGAATCCTGATTGATAGCTATCATATCTTTATTAGTAAGAATAGCAACCGTTTCTGCACTCATATCTGCTAAATCATTGCCCGCTATTAGTGGTGCTGATAGCATAGACCACATTGTAAAATGGGCACGGTCTTCATTAACAGTCATTCCATTACCCACTTCCATCATATCAGGATCATTCCAGTGACCGGGACCCGCATATTTTCGCAGCCCATCTTGCATATCAAGAATTTTGAGTACGCCCCAAGATGACCAATCCCCATGGTCTTCTTCGCAATCCCAACATGGGTAGATATCACCTGTCGTTCTCCACATATGTCCTATATCTTCTGCCCATTCCCACGGTTTATTGTCACCCCACTCACATATTGCAAATAAAACAGGTCTGCCTGCCTCATAAAGTGCGTTTCTCATTGTTGTGTAGGATGCTTGGGCATTTTGTTTACCCGTATTGCACCAATCGTACTTTAGATAATCGACTCCCCATTTGGCATAAGTGATGGCATCCTGATACTCATGACCCCGACTTCCGGGCTCTCCGCCACACGTTTCTGTACCGGCATCTGAATAAATTCCAAATTTTAAACCTTTATTGTGTATATAATCTACCAAGGATTTTATTCCTGAGGGGAATTTTTCTTTATCAGCATGTATAAATCCGTTTTCATCCCTTTTCCCGTGCCAACAGTCGTCAATTACGATATACTCATAACCTGCGGCTTGCATTCCGCTTGAGACAAGGGCATCTGCAGCCTCCTTAATGACCTGCTCATTTATATCGCAGGCAAATTTGTTCCAGCTATTCCAACCCATAGGAGGAGTTTGAGCGACATCCTTAAATTTTTGGGCTTTAGCTTGGCCTATGCCGGTACTTACGACACAGAATAAAAAAAGAAGATATTTATTCATAGTATTTATTTAAAAAATTGTTCCCTGCCTAATTTCTTAAACAGGGAACAAACATGAAACATTCTTGTTAAAAACAAATTGCTAAATCAAACCTAAATCGTCAATATAGACAACGGCAGGTACTGTGCCGCTAAACTCTTGAACCCAAAATTCTGTTAAGACGGCTGGAGATCCTAATTCAGAAAGTGGAATCGTAAAGTCATTCCATACTCCTTCTTCTATCGTAATCACTTTACCAACGCCATCATTACCATTAAGAACTATTTTGACATCATTTATACCCTCGCCTCCATAAATAGACACTTTAACTGCTGACATAGTACTTAGATCTATAGTTGCTCCTCCGTTCCCAATTTGAAAACCAGAATAACCCCCTTCATAGGTTCTCTTTATTGAAAAATCCCCTCGTTTAACTCGTTCTGTATTTTCAAAATCTTGAGTACCGGCCCATCCACCTATCCACCAGCTATCGGCTAGTGCATCATCGTAAATGACAAATTTAAAACCAAAAGACTGGGTACTTTGAGATACTCCTCCTGCTGTTTCAACAAATAGAAAAGCCTGTACAACACCTTCAGGCACCCTTACTTGAATTTCTGTTGTAGTGGAAGAAACAATTTCTGCCTCGGTGTCTCCAAAGCGTACAGATTCTAAACCTTCAAATATTTCTCCTTTTATAGTCACAATATCTCCAGCACTAGCAGCTAAAGGAGCAAAAGAAATTATTTTAGGAGCAGGCTGCTCTATGGAAAAAGGTATTGTTGCCTCACCTTTAGAAGTTACTACCCGAAGCTCATCACTTGCATCAAAATAAGGTGCATCTTCCGGTATACTTGTAATTATAACATTATTAGTAACTAGAGTAGGGTTAAAATAAGCCTTGGTGCCATTAAAATAGACCTCTTGAGTTGTGCCCAGATTATTGCCATAAATCGTATACGAGTTTTGGCGAAGACCTACTGTTGTAGTAGAATCTTTTGCTGTAAGTGCTACACTTTCAATAGAAGGAGGTCCACTTGACTCAGCCCCCCCCCCAGTGTCATCTGGTTGACAAGATGTGAGGGCGCCTACGAAAAGAAGCGTCATCAAGAATAAGGTGCAATTACCTTGATTTAAAATTTTAAAATTCATCATTATCACAATTTTTTAATTAAATTCATATGGAACAGGATCTTCTAGCAATCTTGGATTCAGAGCCACATCTGTAGCCGGATAAGGCAATGTAAAATCGTTTGCTTCCGGAGTGTACATTTCAGAAAAAACCACTGGTGGAGAATCGTTACTATAGGTACCTCTTTCCTGATTACTAATTATAGTAATAGCTTTTTGGCGATCGATTCTTCCTAAATCAAACCAGTAATCCCCTTCAATTGCAAATTCTACCCTTCTTTCATGTAATATGTTATCAAGGGTAATCGAAGGAAGAGTACCAAGGCCCGCACGTAACCGTACTTTATTAAAAGATTCTAAGGCTTGGGTATCGCTTGTAGAACTACCTCCTGCAAGAATAGCTTCCGCATTTATTAGCAACACATCTGCATATCTCATAATATAAGTATTATTGGAAGCGGCTTGTTGTGCTGAATTACCATTATTATCAGCCGGAGTACCTACAACATATTTTTTGATACCTGCTTTTGTATTCTGAGCATTAATATCATCTGGCACTGTATAACCGCCATCTGCAGCTCTAATGTTAGGATAAAAGTCGTTTGCAAGCATTATAGTTGCTTTACGTCTTTCATCCCCGTCTTCAAATGCCTCTTGCAAATCTATTGTGGGTCCTATAACGCCATAACCGTCACCTGTACCCGTAATAGCGCTACTTATTGCGAAGGATGCCTGCATAGCATTACCCACTCCATAACCTTGCGAAGTCCATTGCATTGCTGCTATAGATTCTTCATTATTGTTAAACTCTGTAAGAAATAAATCAGCATAATCATCTAGCAATTTAAACTCTTTGCTTGCAATAACTTCTTGAGACAATTGTCTTGCCATATCATATTCTTCCTGATAAAGATGTACTTTGGCCTTCATAGCTTTGGCCGACCCACTTGATACATGAGCATTAGCTAGATAGTTACCGCCACGCACTTTAGGATAACAATTATCGATAGCAAACTGAAGATCTCTCTCTATTAGTTCGTAAATATCTTCGACTCTATTGGTAGGTATTTGAGGGTCGTAAACATAGCTAAGGTTATTTTCAATTATTGGCACAGGCCCCCAGATTCTAGTCAGATAAAAATAAGATACTGCCCTCATGAAATGAGCTTCCCCAATCGTATTGTTGACTGCAGCTTGAGGAACATCTCCGCTAACTCTACTCTCAGTATAATTAATTATTGCATTAGATTGAGCAACAACTCCCCATAAAGAACTCCAGCCATCTGCTAATACCGTATTATCACCAGTTATTGAGAAGTTGAAAAAGTTTACAACATCTCCAGAATACGTTCTGGCATTACCTGAGCTCAGTTCCGTAATAGACCAAAAAGCCTTAGTATTAAAATTAAACCAAACTGACCCATAAAGACTGTTTGTATTAGCGATAAGTTCTTCTTCACTTGAGTAAAAATTATCTAAAGCTATACCATCTTCTGGAGGTCTTTGTAAGAATTCCTCACTACAGGAAAAGAGCATAAAAATCGACACACTAAATAATAGTAATCTATTTATTTTTATATTTTTCATTTTCATTTTATTTAAAATTCAACATTTAACCCAAGTGTGAACGTTCTAGGAGAAGGATATCTTCCTCTATCAACACCCATTTGTAGTGCATCTCCATTAAAGGAACCCACCTCAGGATCATATCCTGAGTAATTCGTAAAAGTATACAGGTTTTGTATCGTGCCGTAAATTTTAAGGTTAGATAGATAAAATTTTTCAGAGATATCTTTCGGAATATTATATCCTAAACTAATGTTTTGTATTCTCAAATAAGAACCGTCTTCAACATAACGGTCTGATATAAATAAATTTTGATTATCATCACCTCTGCGTGGTCTAGGAAATGCCGATTCTATATTATCTGGCGTATAAAAATCTTGAGCTACGTCTAACTGATTTGTATATAATCTGGCAAGTCCTACAGTTTCTTTTCTTGTTAAGTTTAAAAGGTCATTACCCACAGATCCCTGAAGGAAAACACTTAAATCAAAATTTTTATAGCTAAAACTGTTTGTAAAGCCAAATGTAAAATCTGGATGAGGATTACCAATATAGGTTCGGTCTCTTTCATCAATAACACCGTCATTATTAACATCTACATATTGAATATCTCCCAGGCTATTGTCACCTTGTTCTTCAGAGAAGGGTATACCGAATTGTATAGGTGCACCACTAAGATCTTCTGCTGTTCTGAAGATCCCTTTTACTTTATAACCCCAGTATTGTCCGATAGGTTCACCTTCAACGGTTCTTGTGATAGGTGATGATAAGAAGCCAGTAGTTACAGATCTTAGCACTTCAAGACTCTCATTATATAAGGAAGTTACTTCGTTTTTATAGTGAGATATGTTAATGTTAGTAGACCACGTAAAATCTTTGGTTTTAAGAGTTGTATAACCTAAAGTTACATCAATCCCTTTATTGTTCATTTCCCCAAGGTTAACATAAGGTGCAGCAATACCGCCTAGGTAGTTATCAGGACCTGTTAAGTAAATAGGTAAAGGTAACTGATATAAGAAATCTTTAGAATTTTTATTATATACTTCAATAGTAGCGTTAAGTCTGTTATCTAATAAAGTAAATTCTAAGCCCAAGTTCGTTTGTCTTGTTTCTTCCCATTTAAGATCAGGGTTTGGAATATTATTTACCAAATATCCCAATCCTATTCCTGTAGGGGTGTTGTTTAAGCTTGAGCCGTAAAGGTAATTTGGAATACCTTGATTACCAACCACACCATAACCTGCCTTAAACCTTACATTATCTATTGTTTGATTAATACTTTCCATCCAAGGCTCACTTGACACTTTCCAAGATCCTGCAAATGAAGGGAAATAACCCCACTGTTTATCTCCTTGGGGATCAAATTTTGAAGAACCATCGGCTCTAAGGGTAGCTGTTATACTGTACTTGTTATTGTACGAATAGTTTGCTCTACCAAAATAAGAACTAAGAGAAGTACTACCTTGATACGCATCATAACTTACAATAGAATTGGCATTATTCAAAGTTTGAATATCATTGTTTACAAAACCCTGACCCTGAGCTTGAATACCTTCCCAAGAAGATTCCTGAGCTTCCTGGCCTAGTAAAAATGAAACATTATGAATCTCATTAAAGGTTTTTGAGTAATTAAAATAGTTTTTAACAATCCAAAAATAACTTTTCTCTCTTTTTTCAAATAGGGTCGCATTCTCATTAACAAACCTTCCCCATTCATAGGTAGGTGTAAATTGAGAGTTAGTCCCAAAAGTTAGGTTACCTCCTATTTCATTTCTAAAAGTTAACCCTTCTAAAAGAGTGAATTCTGAATAAAAGTTACCTAAAACGTTATACGTAATTAAATTATTACTTCGTTCCAATGCCAGGGCAACCGGATTGATACTTCCTTCAACTGCGCCTGGTTCATCAGGGGGGCCTGCAAATGTACCATCAGGATTTCTTACTGCAACATCTGGAGCTTGAAGTAAACCTAGACTTACGATTCCGTTCCTATTACTATTTAAGGTAATTCTCTCATCAGTTCTACTTGCGGTAACGTTTGCGCCAACTTTTAACCACTCTTTAAGCTTACCGTCTACGTTTGTTCTTACAGTCATTCTCTCAAATCCAGAACCTATTACGGTACCTTCCTGATCTAGGTAACTCCCAGAAATCAAATAGTTTATCTTTTCATTCCCTTGCGAATACGATACCTGATGGCTCTTTAAAATTGCCTGTTGAAAAACTTCATCTTGCCAATCAGTACCTTCTCCAAGATTTTCAATCGTTGTAAATTCTACCCGTGGTTCAGTATCATATTCTACAGCCAAGGCATTTTGTAATCTTGCATAGGTTTGAAGATTCATAACATCTAAAAGCTTCTGTGGTTCTTGCAATGCATAATAGGTGTTGTACTTAAACGAACCTTCTTTGTTACGGCTACCATTTTTGGTTTTTATTATTACTACACCGTTTGCGCCTCTAGATCCGTAAATGGCAGTAGCTGAAGCATCTTTAAGAATATCTACAGACTCTATATCACTTGGGTTTAATCCTGCAAGTGGGCTGGTTCCTGTTTGACCACTACCCCCAAAATCTGAAGCAGCAGTGCGGCCACTCGTACTTGTATTTCTAGAATCCCCAGATATTGGAACCCCATCAATAACATATAAAGGTTCATTATTACCGGTTATTGAAGTAATACCTCTAATTCTTACAGATACCGCACTTCCAGGCTTACCCGAGTTTTGACTAACGGTAACACCGGCAGCTCTGCCCTGCATAAGCTGATCTATACTTACCTGAGGAATATTTTCTATCTCGTCAGCTTCTATACTAGACACAGAACCGTTTACATCTTGTCTTTGCTGAGTTCCATAACCAATAAGCACAACTTCCTCTAGACTTTCAGAGTCTTCATACATACTTACATTAATTGTCTGTCTATCTCCAATTGTCACTTCTTGAGTTTCAAAGCCCAGAAAACTAAATACTAAGACTGCATCTTGGGGCGCAGTAATCTGATAGTTTCCATCGAAATCTGTTGCAGTCCCATTACTTGTGTTCTTCTGAATAACATTAACACCCAGAAGAGGGGTGCCACTTTGATCTGTTACGGTTCCTTTAACCACAATTTGTTGCGCCCAACCTACTTGAGATAAAAGGCAAAGGAATGCAAAAGTGAGCATCTTGCCTTTGCGATAAATACCGTCTTTACGTTTGAATAGTTTTTCTTGCATTTTAAATTAAATTGTATGATTGATTTTTAATAATTGAGGCTTTAATAAGATTGCTAGTAATTAATTACGACTTTAATAATTATTAGCCGAAATTATTTGAATATCAAAATTAGAAGGAAGGTTAAGTTTTTGTTAATAGTATTTTATCATTTAATAATGTTATTTTTTCGATAAAATGCTAAACTTCAAGTATATTAAATGTAATTTTGACAATTAATCAATAAATATCTCTTATTATTGAGAATTTGAAACATCTAAAGGAAATTTTTAAAATCCAAGTGAGTTTCCTGTGAATTAGCTAACCTTTATGGAGAATTTTCAAAAGAAACTTACCTGAGTCTGAGAGATTCTCGGATGAATCAATATGATCAGGCTCAATTCCCTGCTTTAAAGCCGCCGAAGCCTCCCTTTTATCAGCTAAAGACCAGTTGCACCAGGAAAGATCATTTTTTTTCATAAAGCGTAGCCACTTTTTTGTTTCCTTATAAAAAACCTTTCCATCTCCATCTGCATTGGTAGTACCAAACTCTGTTACAAAAATGGGAAGCCCCTTTTCTATAGCTAATTTGGCTTCATTTCTCAGCTCCTCTTTGTGTGTGCCTGCATAAAAATGCAAGGTGTAGGCGATATTAAACTCCTTAATAGGGTTTTGAGAAGCTTCTAAAACATTTTGAGACCATTGGGGCGTACCACAGACAATAATATTATCTGGATCATTCATTCTTATTTGAGCAATAACACTCTCGTGATAAGGTTTTAAGACATTTTTCCAAGAAACCGCTAATGGCTCATTATAAATTTCATAAATAATATTTGGGTAACTTCCATATTTGCGGCTTACCTCTTCAAAAAAACCACGAGATTCACTTAAATGATCTTCAGCATGATGATCATGCCAATCTACAATCACGTAAATTCCGTTTGCAATAGCAGCATCTATAACTCGATAAACTTTTGCTTTTTCTATTTCAGGATTTTTCAAGTAACCACCGTTCTCAATGCCCATTGCGGCTCTTACTACCGTAACGCCCCAGGATTCCTTTAAAAGTTTTACAGACTGTGCAGTATAAAACTGAGGTTGCCATTGACTCCAAAATAGGGACATCCCTTTTAAACGAACTACTTTACCATGCTCATCTTTAAGTACGTGACCTTCAAAGGCTAACTTCCCATGTTTTTGAACCGGGTCTGAAATATTTTGAGAGTACGAATAAGAACCTATGATGAAAAACGTAATTAAAAGATAAAACCTCATTTTTTTATTATTTATTTTAAAGAATCTAAGGCTATAAAACTCTTTTAATCCCACTAAACTCACTTCTATATTGACTGGGAGTACAGTTTTTTGTTTTTTTAAAAACCCTATTAAAATTTGCAATATTATTAAACCCACATTTAAAGGCAATCTCTGCAATACTAAGCTCTTTTTCAATTAACCACCTAGAAGCGAAGCCTATTCGTGTATCATTAACGTAGTCAATAAATGTTTTGCCTGTTCTCTTTTTAATAAATCGATTGAACGAAACCGCGCTCATATTTACTAATTCTGATATCTCTTTTAAACTTATCTTATTCTGGTAGTTTGCCTGCACGTATTCATAAATCTTTTTAATTTTATCACTATTCTCAAAATTTTTGTTTTCGCTGGTATAGGTCGAAAGTATTTGTTGATTTCTCGAATTTGCAAGATCATGAAGAATAGAAATAAGTTCTAAAAAGTAATCAATACTGTCAATTTTGGATAAGCGTAAAATTTTTGGCTTTATTTCGTCTGCTATTTTTTGTGAGAACAAAATTCCATGGGCTGAACGTTCAAACATATCTTTAATCGGTTTCATAATTCTTCTCCCTAAAAGTCTCTCATCAAAAAGATCATTATGAAATTGTATGGTTATCTCGTGTATCTTATCATTTGTACAGTTATGAATCTCCCAACCGTGTTGTAAGTTGGGACCCACCAAAACCAACTCAACATTCTCAATTTCATTCAAATTGTCTCCAACGATACGCCGCACTCCTTTGCCGTTTAAAATAAAATTGAGTTCAAACTCAGGATGAAAATGAATTGGAAAATCAAAATCGTCTTTTATTCTGTCGAATACAAGGAAACTATCCTCAGGGGACAATGGTGTAATCTCTCTATGTACATCTTTTTGCATTCTGTGAAATTTTTAGAATTTATTTTATTAAGAAATGACAATATCCTATTAATTCCCTAATAGAATTGAGTTTAATTTTGGTTTTTCTTAACTTTTTAAAGAAAATATAATTAAAATATAATCAGCAACAATTTTAAGAAAAATATTTTAAGAGCTGAAACAACTCTATAATATATTGTCTTTTTTTAACCTTATATCACTTCTTAAATGCAATATTTTTACAAAATAACAGTATTAATTTTAAGTATTTTACACCTAACTTCATGTTCAAGTCTTTCTAGTACCAACTTTAACCAGTTGCAATTAGCTGATAAGAATGCAGAGTTACAAACTAAAATCCTTTTTGAAAGAATTCGCGAGATACCCAATAAAGGGATCGCATTTGGTCAGCAAGACGCAACTATGTACGGTATAAACTGGAAAATGAAAACAGCAACTTCTAAGCTAAAGAGTGATATTAAAGAGGTTAGTGGCAAAATGCCTGCAATTCATGGATTTGATTTGGGACATATAGAATTAGGTGCCTCTTCAAACCTAGATACAGTATCTTTTGATCTTATAAAAAATCACGTTAGAAAATTAAATAAAAAAGGCGCGATTATAACGTTTAGCTGGCACGCAGACAATCCTAAATCAATGGGTACATCTTGGGACACTACTTCGGTAGTTAAAACAATACTCAAAGGCGGCTCAGAACGCTCAAAATATGAAAGTTGGGTAGCCAGACTCTCCACTTTTTTTAAATCGTTAAAGACATCTAAAGGAACTCCTATTCCAGTTGTATTTAGACCTTTTCATGAAATGAATGGTAATTGGTTTTGGTGGGGAGAAGGTAACTGTACTCCAGAAGAATATAAAGAATTATGGCGCGAAACGTTTTATTTATTAAAGCAAAACGGAGTGACAAATCTACTGTATGCTTATGCCCCTAATATTATGCAATCTTCCGAAGAGTTTGATTTGTACTATCCCGGCGATGATTTTGTTGACATTCTGGGTGTTGATATCTATAACTATGGTGGTAGGGAAGCTTTTATAAATAACATTCAAAAAAACCTTGCTATCCTCAAAGAAAAAGCTATTCAAAAAAATAAGCCTTTTGCGTTAACAGAAACCGGAAATGTTAATTCAGGATCTGAACCTAACTGGTGGACGAAAAGTTTATACCCGGGCATTGAGAACAGTGGTGCAGCTTGGGTTCTTCTGTGGAGAAATGCAAGATTAGATCATTATTTTTCTGTGTATCCCGAAGATATTTCAGTACCAGATTTTAAAGAATTTGCAAGGCTTGATGAGCTCCTATTTTTGAAAAAAATAAAAAAAATTAACTACTAAAACAAAGCACTAAATGTTACAAGGTTGGGATATCGTTATAATCTTAATTTATCTTACGGGTACCATAGTAATTGGCCTGGCCCTGCGTAAGCGTGCGCAAAAGAGTAAAGATGACTACTTAATGGGCGGCAAAAGCTTGCCCTGGTATATGTTAGGCCTTTCTAATGCTTCGGGTATGTTTGACATATCTGGTACGATGTGGTTGGTAACACTAACCTTTGTCTACGGCTTTAAAAGTATCTGGATCCCTTGGTTATGGCCGGTTTTTAATCAGGTTTTTCTAATGGTTTATCTCTCCGTTTGGCTGAGACGGTCTAATGTTACTACCGGGGCAGAATGGATTTTGTTTCGATTTGATAGTGGTAAAGGTGGAAGAAGATCCCATACCATCATAGTTATTTTTGCCATATTAAGTTGCCTCGGCTTTCTAGCATATGGCTTTATTGGACTGGGAAAATTTGTTGAAATCTTTATCCCTTGGGAAATCGTTTCTAATTACGTCCCTTTTAACGTTCCGCCTAACTATATTCCTCACTTCTATGGTATTATTTTTACATTATTTGCGGTATTTTATTCCGTTTTAGGAGGAATGTCTGGTATCGTGTGGACAGACGTACTTCAATATACGGTGATGACCATATCATCTGTAGCCATTGCTGTAATCGCCTGGCAAGCCATGGGTTCAAACGAGTTAAATGTTCCAGATGGCTGGATGAACCCCTTCTTTGACTGGAACTTGAATATGGATTGGACCGGAATAATAGATGAAGTAAATACTAAAATCGCTTCAGACGGATACTCTTTATTTACCATTTTCTTTATGCTCATGCTGTTTAAAGGTATTTTGGCAAGTATTGCCGGACCCGCACCCAACTACGATATGCAAAAAATTCTCTCCACAAAATCTCCCCTAGAAGCTGCTAAAATGAGTGCCTTTTCGTTAGCGGCACTAATTCCTACCCGTTACCTAATGGTTGGTGGCTTCTCTGTACTGGCTATTTTATTTTACGACGACCTTGATCTTTATACAGCTGGAATTCTTGATTTTGAAAAAATACTTCCGGCTGCAATTGAGCAATTTATTCCTGTAGGCTTATTAGGTTTGTTACTGGCGGGCTTGCTTGCCGCTTTCATGTCTACGTTTGCCGGTACGTTAAATGCCGCTCAGGCTTATCTGGTAAATGATATTTATTTAAAGCATTACAATCCGGAAGCTAGCCATGATAAGGTAAAACAAATGAATTACAGTAGCGGCATTGTTGTGGTGATCATCAGTATTATACTCGGTTTTTTTATTCAGGATGTGAATTCTATTCTACAGTGGATTGTTTCTGCACTTTACGGTAGTTATGTAGTGTCTAACGTTTTAAAATGGCACTGGTGGAGATTTAATGGGGAAGGCTATTTCTGGGGAATGCTTTCAGGAATGATTCCGGCAATGATTTTTCCAATTTTTACAGACACCCTTGACCTCTATTACTTCCCTATAATACTCCTGATTTCTATAGCGGGAAGTATTTTAGGAACCTATTCAGCGCCTCCTACAAACGAGCGGGTACTTATGGATTTCTATAAAAAAACAAAACCGTGGGGATTCTGGAAACCCATTTACAAGCAGATTAAAAAAGAAGATCCTCAATTTTCCAGAAATAAAGGTTTTACGAGAGATATGTTTAACGTGGTTTTAGGTACTGTAGCACAAACCTTACTCGTAATAATCCCACTCTATCTCATTTTACATAAAAACATATCTCTAATCGTATCGGTTTTAATATTGGTAGTATGTGTGGTAATCTTAAAACGCACGTGGTGGGATAAAATTAAAACTGAAAATAATATTAGCAACAATTGAATATGGACCTAACAGAAAATAACAAAGCTTTACACAAAAAAATCTCCAATTACCAAGAACTGGTTAACAATCACGCAGAATTTTTAGCAATACCGAATCAACCTGAAAAACACTCAAACGGTATTTTTAAAAGATATATAAACCCGGTGCTTACTGCTACACACGCGCCTTTAGAATGGCGGTATGATTTTAATGCTGAAACGAATCCGTTTGGAATGGAGCGCATAGGAATCAACGCAACATTTAACCCGGGCGCCATGAAATTGAAAGATAATTATATACTGGCAGTTCGCGTAGAAGGCAATGACCGTAAATCTTTTTTTGCCATTGCAGAAAGTCCTAACGGGGTTGATAATTTTAAATTCTGGGATAAACCTTTAATATTACCCCAAACCCATGAGCCAGATACTAATGTGTATGACATGCGCCTTACAAGGCACGAAGACGGTTGGATTTATGGTATTTTTTGTACAGAGCGCAAAGACAAAGAAAGACCGGGAGATACCTCTGCGGCAATCGCTAATGCCGGTATAGCCCGTACTAAAGATTTGACCAACTGGGAACGTTTACCCGATCTAATTTCAACTTCAGGACAGCAGCGTAATGTTGTTATGCATCCCGAGTTTGTAGATGGTAAGTATGCCTTATATACCCGTCCCCAAGACGGTTTTATCGAAGTAGGAAATGGCGGAGGAATAGGACTGGGATATATCACAGATATGACTAACCCGGTTTTAGAAGATGAAAAAATCATTAACCGTAAAGTTTACCATACGATTTATGAATTGAAAAACGGTCTGGGTCCTGCCCCTATCAAAACTAAAGAGGGCTGGCTACACTTGGCTCATGGCGTTAGAAATACAGCCGGAGGCCTACGTTATACCTTATACCTTTTTATGACCGCGCTTGATGATATTTCTAAAGTAATCTACCAACCTTCCGGTTATTTTATGGCTCCCAATTATATAGAAACAGTAGGTGATGTACCTAATGTACTTTTCGGTAATGGCTGGATTCAGGATGATGATGGGACACTTTTTATCTATTATGCCTCATCTGACACACGCTCCCATGTAGCGGTCTCTTCTATAGACAGAATTCTTGACTATGTGATGAATACACCCCAAGATGCATTTACTTCAGCTGCTTCCGTTCAAAATATAATTTCACAAGTAGCACAGAATATGACCCTCAATGATGAAGAATGAAGAGTTTATACAATTTAAAAACGAGATCAGAAGTGAGCTTGACAGTATTCTAACCTATTGGAAAACCAATAGCGTAGATACGGTCAACGGCGGCTTTTACGGCAGACGTGATTTTAATAATAATCTAATCGCAGACGCTAATAAAGGTATTATTTTAAATACGCGCCTGCTTTGGTCATTCTCAGCAGCAGGTAACTTTTATAAAAATGACACCTATAAAACCTATGCTGATAGGGCTTATACGTATCTGAAAACTAATTTTCAAGATCAGGAATTTAAAGGTCTTTACTGGGAATTGGATCATGAAGGAAACCCAGTAAATAAAAGAAAACAAATTTATGCTCAGGCTTTTGGCATCTATGCACTTTCTGAATTTTACCGGTACACCGCAGATGAAGAGGCTTTAAATTGGGCCATATCTCTATTTAATCTAATAGAAAAATACGCCAGAGACAACAAACTCAATGGCTATTTAGAAGCTTTTCAAGAGAACTGGTCTCCTATAGAAGATATGCGTTTGAGCGAGAAAGATGACAATTCTGCTAAAACGATGAATACCCACCTACACATTTTAGAGGCCTATACCAATTTGTTACAAGTAACAGGAAATAATGCTGTAAAAGAAGCGCTCGAAAATTTGACAAAGCTCTTTCTGGAAAAATTTCTAAATACAAAAACGCATCATTTTCAATTGTTTTTTGATACCCAATGGAAAAGAGCCAATAATGTGGTTTCCTTTGGCCACGACATTGAAGCGGTTTGGCTTATTGTAGACGCTTGCAAAGCCATAGCCAATAAAGACCTGCTACAACAAGCAGAGCAAGTTACGCTTGAGGTTGCTTCAACCTTTCTTAAAGAAGCCTATATACCCCAAAAAGGGGTGGTGAATGAACAAGACATGGATACCGGTGAGATAGATACAGATAGACACTGGTGGCCACAAATGGAAGCCATTGTAGGATTGCAGTACGCATTTGAAATTTCAGGAGAGGAACATTTTAGAACTGCTCAGCTCGATATTTGGCAATACACGAAGAATCATATCATAGATCACAAAAATAGAGAATGGCATTTCCGCGTAAATAAAAATAATGAGCCTTATACATCAGAAGATAAACTCAGTATGTGGAAAGCTCCATACCATAACTCCAGAGCCTGTATGCTTGTTTTAAACTAAAAAAATTATGAAAAAATTTCTATTATCTTTATTACTAGTGAATTTTATTCTTGTAAGCTGTTCAAAAGACGAAGAATTTCTTGAGGATCCAGAAACAAACTCTGAACCTCCTGTAGCAGAGCAGTCTGATGTGCGTTTTTTACCCTCAGAAGCCAATTCCTATATGGTAGATCCTTCTGCTACTCCAGAAACAGTAGCCTTGTTTTACAATCTGAAAGCGCTTTCTTATAACAACTACATCGTTGGTCAGCAAGATGCATTAAGTTCATTTTATCAGAATAACAGTGGTATGTCTGATATGAAAAAATTAACTGGAAGCGACCCGGGATTACTAGGCTCTGATTTTATGTTCATTACAGATGATGAAAATAACGAGCAACCTAACAACTGGTTTTATCAACAAGAGCAACTTATAAAATCTAAAACTATAGAAGCTTACGATAAAGGTATGGTCAATATTTTTTGTTGGCACCTGAGAGAACCTTTTGAAGGAGAGGTCTTTTATACTTCAGAAATGACCGCAACACAAAAACAAAATGCATTTAAGAGTATTTTACCGGGCGGTGAAAATCATGAGTATTACAAACAAAAACTTCAAAAAGTAGCTTCTTTTGCAAAAAGCCTTACAGGCTCAGACGGTAACGCGATTCCTATCATTTTCAGACCGTTTCATGAGTTTGATATGGACTTTTTCTGGTGGGGAGCTGCATACAGCACTCCGGAGGAATTTAAAGAATTGTGGCGCTTCACCGTTGAATACTTAAGAGACGATCTCAGCGTAACCAATATGCTTTATGCCTTTTCCCCAGATAACAGTTATACGACAAAAACCGCTTATCTAGAACGATACCCGGGCGACGCCTATGTTGATGTTGTGGGGATGGATAACTACGGTGATGTGGCAGCCCAAAACGGTTCGTTAATCGCTCGTGCCAATCAAAAACTTAAAGTAGTGTCAGATCTAGCTGAAGAACGTAATAAAATAGCCGCGTTTACAGAAACAGGCTATTTTGTTTCTGCATCGGGTACCGAACTCGCATCAGATTTTTACTCTAATAATTTGTATAAAGTTCTTACAGATCAAGATATAAACCTTGGTTTTATGATGTTCTGGCAAAATTATTCGGACTCCTATACGGTTCCGGTTCCTGGCGCTAAAGGAGCTGATGATTTTATGCTTTTCACCAAGAAAGAAAAAACAATTTTATTAAATGATATGCCAGATGTTTATGACCTTCCTCAGGACAATACCTAAACTAAAAAAGATTAATCTCGTTTTTATCTTTTTATCCTTCTTCCTTTTTTCGTGCGCAAGTCTAGACAGGATAACCGTAAAGGAAGGCAAATTTTATAAAGGGAAAAAACCTTATTATTTTGTGGGTGCCAATTATTGGTATGGCCCTTTAATCGCCGCGAGGAATATAGGTGACCGCGAACGTTTACTTCGGGAACTAGACCTGATGGATAGTCTGGGAATAGATAATCTACGGATTTTAGTAGGTGCTGAGGGGGGTAATGAAGACTTTCAGGTCAAACCCGCTTTACAGCCAAAACAAGGCGAGTATAACGAAGATCTTTTAGACGGTCTTGATTTTCTCCTAGCAGAAATGGCTAAGCGGAAAATGTATGCCGTTTTATATCTCAACAACAACTGGATCTGGTCTGGAGGGATGTCTGCCTACCTAAGTTGGAATGGATATGGAGAAGTTGCCAATCCCTTTTTAGAAAAATACAGCTGGCCAGATTATTTTAATTATACCCAACAATTTCACACCTGTACCCCTTGCCGGGAAGCTTTTCAAAATCACATACGTTTTATACTGGGTAGAACCAATTCTTATAACGGGAAAAAATATACCGAAGATAATACCGTAATGTCATGGCAAGTTGCTAATGAACCCAGAATATTTACAGAGGAAGATAGAGGTCCTTTTAAAGAGTGGTTAAATGAAGTTGTAGGCTTACTTGAAGAATTAGATCCTAACACCCTAATATCGACGGGAGCAGAAGGTAAGGCAAGTTATTTACAAGAAATTGAGACTTATAAAATGTTGCATGAAAACCCTGATATAGACTATTTAACAATGCACATGTGGCCTAAAAACTGGCAATGGTACTCCTCAGAAAATGAAGAAGAAACTTTAAAAAATTCTGTAATTAAAGCTAAAGATTATATTCAGGAACATATACAGGTTGCACAAGAACTGAACAAGCCTGTAGTAATTTCAGAATTTGGCTTTCCAAGAGAAAAAGAAAGTTTGTCTAAAAATGCCTCTGTAGTAAATAGAAATACCTTTTACTCTGTTTTGTTTGAAATGATCGAAAAAAGTGCAGACGAAAAAGGATCTCTTGCAGGATTAAATTTTTGGGGTTTTGCTGGTTTCGCTGAAACCAATGAAAAAAGCGGAAAGTGGGAAAAAGGAGATGACTTTAGCGCAGATCCCCCTCAGGAACCACAAGGACTGAATTCTGTTTTTGCTTCTGACACCTCCACATTAAACCTTATTAAAAAATCTAACGATGCTTTACAAAACTAATTTTATAAAATGGAGTTTAACAATTACTCTAGGATTAAGTGCCTTTATTGTTTTGAATAGTTTCCGTTTTAAAAATCCTTCAAATTTATCAGCAATGCAGAAGCCGCAAGCAGATTCTATTGATGTGAAAGTAGATTCCATTTTAAAAATTATGACTCTTGAGGAAAAAGTGGGTCAGATGAATCAATATAACGGTTTCTGGGACGTCACCGGTCCTTCACCCGAAGGAGGAAATGCAGAGAAAAAATACGAAGACCTCAGAAAAGGGCGGGTAGGCTCTATGCTAACCGTACGGGGAACAGAACAAGTAAGAGCAGTACAAAAAATAGTAGTCGAAGAAAGCCGACTGGGTATACCCCTTATTATAGGTTTTGATGTAATTCATGGTTATAAAACGCTAAGCCCTATCCCCTTAGCAGAAGCCGCAAGCTGGGATCTAGAAGCGATACAAAAATCTGCTTCCGTCGCAGCTTCAGAAGCCTCTGCTTCAGGCATCAACTGGACCTTTGCTCCTATGGTAGATATCTCTCGGGACCCCAGATGGGGACGTGTTATGGAAGGTGCAGGAGAAGACCCCTATCTGGGCAGTAAAATTGCTATCGCAAGAGTTCACGGTTTTCAGGGAGAAGATCTTGCTGCTGTAAATACAATCGCTGCAACCGCAAAACATTTTGCCGGTTACGGCTTTGTCGAAGCAGGCAGAGAATATAATAAAGCAGATATAGGGAGCGTCACATTACACAATATAGTATTACCCCCTTTTAAAGCGGCAGAAGAAGCCGGGGTTAAAACCTTTATGAATGGCTTTAATGAGCTTAATGGTATCCCGGTTACTGGTAGCAATTATTTACTTCGGGAACTTTTAAAAAATAAATGGGGTTTTAAAGGTTTTGTGATTTCAGACTGGGCGTCTATTGGAGAAATGACAACACATGGCTATGCTAAAGATCTGGCTCATGCCGCAGAAATGGGTGTAAAAGCCGGTGTTGATATGGATATGGAGTCTTATTCTTATATTGATGAGTTGGTGAATTTGGTAGAAACAGGCAAAGTAGATGTAGCACTCATCGATGATGCCGTTAGAAGAATTTTACGTGTGAAATTTGAATTAGGTTTGTTTGATGATCCTTATAAGTATTGCGATCCGGAAAGGGAAAAAAATGTAATAGGCAGCAAGGAGAATCAGGAAGCTGTCTTAGATATGGCAAAAAAATCTATAGTTCTTTTAAAGAATAATAACAAGTTGTTGCCTTTAAAAAAGAAAGGTCAGAAAATAGCCGTTATAGGCCCTCTGGCAGATGACAATAACAGTGTTTTAGGAAGCTGGCGCATTGCATCTAAAGATAGCAGTGGCATCTCTGTTTTAGACGGTTTAAAACAGTATACCGGCAATGACCTTATGTTTGAAAAAGGAGCAGACCTTCTTACCAATGAGCCTACTTTTATTAATGAACTTGCATTTAATACAACCGACACAAGCGGATTTGAAAAGGCAATTAACGTCGCTAGAAATTCAGATGTGGTTATCCTTGTTTTAGGGGAACACGGCTTTCAGAGTGGAGAAGGTCGCAGTAGAACAAATTTAGATCTTCCTGGAGTACAGCAGGAATTGATGGAGAAAATTTATGCAGCCAATAAAAATGTAGTCTTGGTACTCAAT
Source organism: Leeuwenhoekiella sp. MAR_2009_132 (assembly GCF_000687915.1). Taxonomy (NCBI): domain Bacteria; kingdom Pseudomonadati; phylum Bacteroidota; class Flavobacteriia; order Flavobacteriales; family Flavobacteriaceae; genus Leeuwenhoekiella; species Leeuwenhoekiella sp. MAR_2009_132. The sequence goes on along the minus strand of NZ_JHZY01000004.1, from coordinate 1,693,501 downwards.
AACGGAAGACCTTTAGTGTTAAACTGGGCTGCAAACCATATACCGGCAATCGTAGAAACTTGGCATCTAGGAACGCAGACAGGGAACGCAGTTGCTCAGGTTTTGTATGGGGATTACAACCCCAGCGGCAAGTTACCTATGACTTTCCCTAGAAATGTTGGGCAAATTCCCATCTACTACAGTCATAAAAATACAGGAAGACCTGTAGATCCGCAGCCGGGTGCAAACATGGTTTTCTGGTCGCATTACAGCGACGTAGAAAGCTCTCCACTCTTCCCTTTTGGTTATGGGTTAAGCTACACTTCTTTTAACTACTCCAATCTCAACGTAGAAAAAGATAGCTATGCTTTAAACGAAGAAGTACAAGTTAGTGTAGAACTTAGCAATACCGGGGATTATGACGGTAAAGAGGTTGTACAATTATACATTCGTGATCTTTTTGCAAAAATAGTAAGGCCGGTAAGGGAACTTAAAGGTTTCCAATTAGTAGAGCTAAAAAAAGGCGAATCTAGAACTATAAAGTTTAGTCTTACCAGCAAAGAGTTGGGTTATTATGATCAAGACGGAAACTTTACAGTAGAGCCGGGAGAATACGAAATCTTTGTAGGTACTGATTCAAACGCTAGTCTTAAAACCCATTTTATCCTAAAGGAATAACTACTCTATTTTTATAGTAAAACTGGAAGTAGGTAAGCCTGCTGTATTAAAGATATTTGGAACACATGAATTTGTCCAAGAATAGCGGACAAAAAGCGGGTGTTCCAGCTTTCCTTTTTTAAGAAAAATCTGGTTGTCTTTTATTTTAAAATCTACAGGTTGAAAGGCTTTATTTGCTCCTGCAATTTCAAACTGACTAGCTTTATTATTCTTGTCAATTTGTAAACGTTCCGCATTACTAAAGTTTAGAATAATTTTATTTTTATCGACTGTAGCTTTTTGAATAAGCGGTGCGTATGCCTTTATTTCTTTTTTGAATTTATCAGCCAGCACGAGGTTTGCAAATCGAATCCCTACTTCTTTCTTATTTTTAGGATGTATGTTGTTTATATTCCCAATGTCACCTGTTACCACCATTGCAGTATGCGGCAGCTTTAAGGTTTTTCGTTGAGCGTCTCGCACCTTTACTCCAGAAAATTCAGTTTCGTAACTAAAGGGAGCTATTTGAGCAAAATAAAACGGTAATTCTTCTTTAAATTCAGCTCTCCAACTTGTGATAAGCGCACTAAAAATAGCTTCATAAGAATCTGCATTCGGCGTATTTGATTCTCCCTGATACCATAAAATTCCAGAAAATTTAAACGGTTTTAAAGGATTAACCATCGCGTTATAGATCAAACCGGGCTTGCTGGGCCCCCACTCGGTTTCTGGTAGAAGATCTGCTGCCTTACTTAAAACACTATCATTTTGAATAATTTGTGCAGGAATCCAAGGTTCTGCAGGCGTTCCGCCCCAAGTGGCATTTACTAGACCTACAGGTACGTCAAGTTCTTTACTGAGTTTTTGTGCGAAAAAAAAAGCCACGGCACTAAAATTCTTCATCGTCTCGGGCGTACTCTCTTCCCAATTACCTCTTAAATCATTTTGAGGGAACTCTGCTGTTCGGTGATTCACTGTAAAAAATCGAATGTTGTTGTTTTTTGAATTTTCAATCGCCTCTTCTCCACCCTCAATACCTGCACCTGCGCTCCATTCCATATTTGATTGTCCTGATATTAACCAGACTTCGCCTAACAAAACATTTTTAAGAACAACTTCATTATAGCCTTTTATGCGTATTGTCTGGCTTCCAGACTTTTCATTAGTAGGAATTACAGATTGCCAGAAACCGTTATTAGTAGGCTTAACCTTAAACTTCTCATCACTCCAACTAACGCTTATTTCAATTTCCTCTCCCGGTTTAGCCCAGCCCCAAAAAATCACATCAGCATTTCTCTGAAGCACCATATTATCGGCAAATAAAGCAGGTAAACTTACATTTGAATAGGTAAAACCCGGGGTTAAAATGATAGCAAAAAGTAAAGCAGCAATTTTGGTGGACATAATATAACGTTAGAATAAAATTAATTCGAGTTTAGAATTTTCTCAAGGAAAGGAATAAGATGCTCAGTCATTTTTTTATGATCTTCAATATCAGGATGACCGCCGCAACCATTTGGTTTCATTATATCAAATTCAAAGATAAAAAGCGGTTTCTCTGAAAAATGATTTTTAACTTTCTGGAGACTTTCTAGTAAGATAACTTGTTCCTTTTCTCCTATCATTGGACTGGTGAGTAACGTTATTTTTGTTTCGGGGAATTTCTGGAATACCTTTTCTACAAAACCTATATAATTAGCTACAAATTTTTCCTGATTGAATTCGCTTCTTTCCTTTTGACCGTCGCCTACAGAAAGGTCATTGGTTCCCAGCGCGATAGAAACCAGATCTGGCATTCGATCTATAGTTACTTTTTTTGAAGAATCTGTATTGAGTCTAAGGTTCTCATAAACGTCTGGCATAACGGCTTGATCTTCGTCATTCCAGTTTCGGTACATTCCCATGCCAGAAACACAACTTAAACGAAAATCTGTATTTAAAGCACGTGCTGCTCTAGGCCCGTAAGCGAGATATGCATTGTGCTGATCGTACCATTCACCTTTATCACAAGGAATTTCCTCTGTATGCGAACCCATTCCACAAGTAATGCTATTCCCTATAAATTCTATTAAGGGCTTTCTTTCCGTTTCGACTTCTAGTAGGTTTTCAGCAATGATTTTATTAAATATAACATCTCCGGTACTAGCCTCTGTAGCTTTATAAATTTTTATGTTTGACGTATCTGATGAAGATAATTTAAGCCCTATTGGATTTTCGTCAACAAGAAATCTACCTTTATATTCCTGATTTACTTCGAGAGTAACATAGGAGTGATCCTGGTTTCCGTTAGAAATAAAAAAGATACAGGTATCTCCCACAACTTTCATCTGTGCAAAGGAACCCGAACTTATAAGAGCTACAGCAGAATCGTTGAGTTGCTCTGTCCTACCCTCAAATTGAAACAAAGGGTTACCTGCATTGTATTCACGACTTTCCTTAGCTTTATCCTTGTGACAGCTAATTATTATAAATATTAAGATTGAAGATGTTAGATATTTTAATTTCATAGTTCGGTGAATTTTCAACAATTTATTAAAGGCCAAATATTTTTTATTGTAGCATTTCTTCAAAAACTTCTCCTATTTTAACTTTTTTCAAAAGTTTAATAACTCTCATCGTATAAAATTACAATCAAAAACTTTTTTTATCCTACAATAATTTAAATCATATTAAATCTATATAACTAATTAGTGACGATATGAATATTTTAAAAGCGACGGTAGATGCTCGTGAAAATAAATAAATGCCAAACTAAAAAAAGTAACCCTAGTCTTAAAGAGGCTCATCATAATTTTTAATTCTATTGCTTTTTACTTTTAAATCTTCTACAAAGCCAGAAAATGGACTGGTATAGTTTTCTCTATTTTTAAAACCATTCTCAACAAAATTTAAAGCTAATTTCTGCCAGTTTTGAATCTTTAATCCTTTGCTAAGTTTCCAATTTTTACTTTGATAATATGCATAAAATTTTTTTCCTTCATCAGCAGGCCATTTTTGTTCTTCAAAATAGTTTAAAACGACAAGTTCATTTTTTGGCCTGCCCTGTTTATTAATGTATTTATAAATTGTTTTTTGTTTATTAAAAGAGGTCAAATTTTGGCGTACTTCTGGTACGGTCAAATCCAATTTTTGAACTTGCACCGGCCAAAAAATAAACATCTCTATTTTAGATCCTCGAGCAGGATTATAGGTTGGATAATAATTTAAATACCTCCAGTCGTTTAAGTCCTTCAGGTAATTATGATAGGTCGTTTTCGATTTAATCTTCGCACAATCCATAATCTGTAACCTACTCACCTCAATATACTTTTTAAAACGACTACGGTTCCACTTTTGAAAAAAGGCTAGATATAAAGTAATGTGACCTTGCTTGATTCTTGAGTCGTTGCTGAAACGATCAAAAACCGTATTTAATTGAGTGATATAATTGACTTCGCTCATAACTGTTCTTTTAAATATTAATGCTCCTATCTCGTAATCTTAACTTCTAAAAATTTAGCGTTCGTTATTCCCTTTTTCCTTTTCAACAAAACGTACCGGCTTCTTTTCCTCGCTGTTTTTCTTTTCTAAAATCAAGGGTTTCTTTTGGGGTTGATCTACTTGAAAAAGCGATTCTAACATGGCTACCGTTGGTTTGGATTGCGTCTTTTCAATATCACGCATTATGGCAATAACGGCATTGATGCGTTTCTTTAAATTCGCCTCGATAGTTCTACCGGTGGGTCCGAGTCGTTCCTTTGGGGAGATCTCATTGTAGCGAAAAAAATCAAGCATCGAATCCATAGCCTGGGTATGGGTTTTGAAATGCGCTTTTGAAAATTCCTGAAACCGTTTGGCTGTGGCTCGTTTAATACGGATGGTGATAAAAGTGTCCATTTGACTTTCCTTTTTTAGTGAGTTTGACGTAAATCCATCCCTATTTACAGGCATTTCAAAGGCATTTGACGTAAATCGCAACCATTCAGTTGATTTACATATTTATAAAACATTGATATACAATGTTTTATAAATAGTATAAGGACCGTAACAGCGCGTAGCGTGTTACCCTCTTGCTAGTCCTTTTCGTTCGCCCCGGGCGAACAAAAATTCCATACATACTGACCTAAAGTCAATTGCCTTTTCCAGGGATTTTTCATCCCTATGCTTAAATAAAATGATGGATACAGCTACCAGCGAAAGTCAAAAATTGGGATAGCTATATGTATTTTAATCGCTGTAGTTCAGCATTCTAAAGATACACTTTTTTGAATAAAATCTAATTTTTAGCCAAAAAAAAGACCTCTGCTTTAGAGGTCCTTTCAATTGTGTATTTTGAGTTTATAAAATGCCTTCATCTGCAAAACTGTAATACTCCCCATCGGGGTTCAGGATTAAATGATCCAAAATTTTAAGGTCAAAAAATTCTGCTGCCGTTTTAATTTTACGTGTAATGTTTATATCTGCCTGACTCGGTTTTAAGGCTCCACTGGGATGGTTGTGTGCTAAAATTAAACCGATGGATAAGGACTTTAAAGCCACTGCAAAAAGCAAGCGCATATCTACCAAAGTACCGGTGATTCCTCCCTGTGAAATTTGATAAATCCCTTTGATTTGATTGCTGTTATTTAGCAGTAGAATTTTAAACGATTCATACACTGTAATGGTGTCGATATCCCAGTTTTTAAAAAGTACTTCTGCAGCGGTACGGGAAGAACTCACCTTGGGCCAATTTAAAGCCTTAACCCGATGTACATAGCTTATTTTTATTTCGTTGATACGTGATTCCATAGTACTGATTTTAGGTTTAATATTCACCGGGAAGCATCAACGTATCCTGTACAAAGAACAGCCGAAGTTCATCCAATGGCAAGTCTGAAAATTTATAATCCTGTTGATACGGTATGGTTCCATTACCATCACCATAGGTGATTTGTGCTTCTGTATTTTGTTTTTGCTGCAGCTCTTCTGATAAGCGATTAAAATAGATTACTAGGAATGCACTTTTTTTACGCAAGGTCTTAGCCATCACCATCACATCAGTTACTAACCAATAGCAGTTGGCAGCTTCGGCTAAATACTTAACGCCTTCGGTATATCGGGTCTTAAACATAGGGATTGTATATATGGTTTCACTTCCACAAAATCTGTGTAGCTGTTCTATTATTTGATTACTTTGTGTGCTCATTTTAGTAACATTTAAAGTGTTTAATAAGAGGGCGCTACTTTGATCGGGAACGCCCTCTTTTTTAATTGGATTTACGCATTGGATTTAGATCCCAGCAACAGAATTTCACTGGCTTCTACTTCGGTTACATAGCGTTTGATGCCGTCTTTATCCTCATAGCTTCGGGATTTAAGTTTACCGATTAAGGCTAACTCTTTACCTTTTGGGGCGTAGCTTTCGATGAGTTCTGCAGTCTTTCCCCAGGCTACAACCGTATGCCATTGGGTGTCCTGCACCTTCTCCCCTTTTTCACTTTTGTAGTATTCATTAGTAGCCAATGAAAAACGAGCTACTTTTTTTCCGCTCTCTAGCGTGGTTAGGGTAGGTTCCTGTCCTACGTTTCCAATTAACTGAACTTGATTTCTGATCGTACTCATAACAGTAGTATTTAAAGATTAATTAAAATGCTGCCTAAACTATTCAGACAGTTGACCTGTATTTTTTAAAAATTGATTTACTTATTTTATCCTGAGCGTTTTCCTTTTTTGTTTTTGATCGTTTTGATCCCGCTTCTTTTTGGATGTTTTGAATTGAGTTCATAGTGCTTTATTTTGATTTACTTCCCTTAGTGCCTATCGCTGTTCTCTTTTTTTGTTGCTGATACATCTTCAAGAGTTTGAATTAGGTAGGACATATAAAAGCGCGTATGCAAGCGGTTATGCTGTCCGTCTAACTTCAAACTATTGGTATTTTGCTTTCAAAAAAGAGAAGGATAGCGATGCTACTTTGAGGGAATTCAAAGGGAAAGATGGGAAGTTTTAAAACTCAAGAAGTGGGATCAAATACTAAATGAAAATCCCCTAAAGCGTATCTCATTTACAATTTAAGCATGCAATGAAGCGGTCTATTCCTTAAGAATAGTTAGCGCAATGAAATGAAGAAATGGAAAATGGTGTCTAAGACAATGGAGTGAACCGCTTTGCCTGCAATACAGCTTTTCGCGAAATATAAGGAAATGGGGGCGGTTAATTAAGGTTGAAAGTCTTAACTATTTAATTTTTCCTTGGGGGTTCTATAAAAATTAAAAGTAAATACTTTTAAAAAGATGCAAATACTATGTAGACTCAAAAAGCACTCAAATGTTGTACCTATGTTGTACCTAATAAAATAAAAAAGGGCCTAAGCTTTCGCTTAAACCCTTCTGGTACCCCGGGCGGGAATCGAACCCGCACTCGTAAGAACTGGGTTTTGAATCCAGCGCGTCTACCAATTCCGCCACCGAGGCATTGTGCGTGCCAAAATTAATAAAAAATAAGGTTCTTTCACTAAAATTTATCATCAAATAAAACTCTACAACCCAATTAAATTTATACTTTTGCAGCCTCTTATAAATTTAGCTAATCTAATCATAAGATACAGATGCCTTTACAAGAACCCGAAGCAAAAATTTTTCCCTGTACTCAAAGCAGGGCCTTAGCTGAAAAAATAGCTGAAGCTTACGGGCAACCGCTAGGTAAGATTATCACATCAACCTACAGTGACGGTGAATTTCAACCTTCTTTTGAAGAATCTGTAAGAGGATCACGAGTATTTATCATAGGCTCAACAATGCCCAGCAGTGAAAACCTGATGGAAATGTTGCTTATGCTCGATGCCGCAAAACGTGCTTCTGCTCGTCATATCACGGCTGTACTCCCCTATTTTGGGTGGGCACGCCAGGATAGAAAAGACAAACCCAGAGTACCTATTGCCGCAAAACTAGTCGCTAATTTATTAGAGACTGCAGGAGCAACACGCATAATAACGATGGATTTACACGCAGATCAAATACAAGGCTTTTTTGAACGCCCGGTTGATCACTTATTTGCATCTACAGTATTCTTGCCGTACTTACGCTCTTTAAATTTACCTAACCTAACGATAGCTTCACCAGATATGGGTGGTTCTAAAAGAGCCTATGCCTATTCTAAAGCTCTTGATTGTGATGTGGTAATTTGCTACAAACAACGTGAGAAAGCTAATGTAATTAGCTATATGGAACTCATAGGTGATGTAAAAGGTCGTAATGTCATTTTAGTTGATGACATGGTAGACACTGCCGGTACACTTACAAAAGCTGCCGATCTAATGATGGAACGTGGCGCATTAAGTGTACGTGCAATATGTACACATGCCCTACTAAGCGGCGATGCTTATGAGCGTTTAGAAAAAAGTAAATTAGAAGAACTTATCGTAACCGATAGTATTCCCCCACGAAGAGAAAGCAATAAAGTACGCATCGTAACATGCGCAGACTTATTTGCAGATGTAATGCACCGTGTGCACAATAACACGTCTATTGCATCAAAATTTATAATGTAATTTATTAATACTTAATATATAATTAAATGAAGTCAATCACGATCACAGGATCTAAAAGAGAAAGCGTGGGCAAGAAAGCTGCAAAAGCCCTACGTAATGCTGGACAGGTTCCTTGCGTATTATACGGAGGGGATGAGCCAGTACACTTTAACGCACCAGAATTAGCGTTTAAAAGCTTGGTTTATACTCCAGATGCGCATACCGCGACTTTGGAGCTTGACGGAACTACCTATATGGCAATTCTTCAGGACATTCAATTTCACCCGGTAACAGATCGCATTCTTCACGTAGATTTTTACCAGATTTTTGAAGGTAAAGAAGTTACAATGACTATCCCTGTACACTACGAAGGTAACTCTAGAGGTGTACGTAATGGTGGTGTTTTACGTAAAACATTCCGTACGTTACGTGTTAAGGCATTGCCTAAAAACCTTCCTGATTTTGTTGTTGCAGATATTACCAAACTTAAAATTGGTGATAAATTGTACATTACTGAAATTGAACAAGGAGACTGGAAATATCTTCACCCAGACAACACTGTTGTTTGTCAGGTTAGAACTTCTCGTAATGTTGTTGCCGACATGGATGACGAGGATGAAGAAGAAACTGAAACTACAGAAGCAACTGAACAAGCTGCTAACCCTGAAGCATAGGTTTAATCAAAAAACCATAACAAAAACACCCGCTATCGTGGGTGTTTTTTTATGCGCTAACTTCAAGAGCAAATTAAAGACAGTAATTTTCTGATAAGCTTAACCAATTATTCAAATTCAATACATTCAAAACCTTAAATTTGCAGAGATAATAAACCCTATACGCCAGAATTACTGTGTAGGTTATATAATTTATTGATTCTGATTTTTCAAAATTGAAATACCAGAAATGTATTCCACAGAAATTTTAGAACATTAAATTTTTGAATACAAACAATGCTCTTCATTAATTGAGCAGTAAAATATGAGTGCATTCTTTAGCAAATTTTTTAGCTCATCAAAAAAGGAAACCATAGACCCTATGAAGAAGTTCTTAATAGTAGGTTTAGGCAACATAGGCCCTAAATATGCAGAAACCCGACACAACATTGGTTTTAAAATTGTTGATGCCTACGCAGAATTAAAAGAAACCACCTGGGAAACAGAAAAACTGGGTGATGTCGCTTATACTAAGGTTAAAGGTAAAACGGTTATTTTATTAAAACCTAATACCTATATGAATCTTAGTGGTAAATCTGTAAACTTCTGGATGCAAAAAGAAAAAATAAGTTTAGAAAATATTCTGGTTATTACAGATGATCTTAATCTTGATTTTGGAACCATTCGCGTAAAAACAAAAGGCAGTGATGGTGGTCATAACGGTCTTAAAGACATTCAAAATCAGCTTTTAACTTCAGCATATAACCGATTTCGTTTTGGCATAGGCGATCGTTTTAGCAAGGGCAGACAAGTAGATTATGTTTTAGGAGAATGGGTAAAAGAAGAACAACTAGATATGCCCGAAAGGCTTGATATGTCGTGCAAAGTTGTTGAAAGTTTTATAGCTTCGGGCATTACAAATACAATGAACGCGTACAACGGCAAATAAATTGGAACAACACATTTCTGCAGAAGGCTTTAACGGTTCAAAACACACCGTAGTTACTATTGGCACTTTTGACGGTGTTCATTTAGGACACCGCAAAATTATAGATCGCCTGCTTACCAGTGCGCAAAACAACGATTTAGAGTCTGTAGTACTCACTTTCTTTCCGCACCCTAGAATGGTGCTTCAAAAAGATACCCAGATAAAACTTATAAATACAATAACCGAGCGAAAAGACCTTCTTGAGGCAACAACACTCGACCATTTAATAATTCATCCCTTTACCAAAGATTTTTCACGTTTAACAGCAGAAGAGTTTGTAAAAACTATTTTAGTAGATCAGCTTAAAGCGCACAAAGTAATTATAGGATACGATCATCATTTTGGCCGTAACCGCAATGCAAATATTGAAGATCTGAAAGAATTTGGTAAACACTATAATTTTGAAGTTGAAGAGATTTCAAAAAAAGATATTGATGACGTCGCTGTAAGCTCTACTAAAATTCGCAAAGCACTTCTTGAAGGTGATATTAGACTTGCTAATGACTATTTAGGATATTCTTTTATGCTCAACGGGATTGTTTCTCGCGGCAGAGGTTTAGGCAGAAAATTTAATTACCCTACAGCAAATCTTAAGGTTGAAGAAAACTATAAGCTCATTCCTGCTAAGGGCGTTTATGTTGTAAAATCTGTTATTGCCGGGCAGACGGTTTACGGGATGATGAATATAGGCACAAACCCCACCGTAGGCGGAAGCGATCTTACCATAGAAACTTTTTTCTTTGACTTTAACGAAGATCTTTACGACCAGCATCTTCAAATAGAATTGCTTACCCGAGTGCGCGATGAGAAAAAATTTAATGATGTAGCCGATTTAATTGAAGCTATGCAGGCAGATGAACGTTTCTCTCGGGAATTTATTAAAAAATTAGATGCTTAATAAGTATCTCTACAAACAGGTAGACAATAGCGCTCTCATCGTTTTTAGAGTATTTTTTGGTCTGCTGATTACGATAGAGGCCTGGGGAGCAATTGCCACCGGGTGGATTCGCACCACCTTAATGGAAGGCGATTTTACATTCAATTTTATAGGCCTAGATTTTTTACAACCTCTTCCCGGCAATGGTATGCTCTACTATTACGGGATAATGGGATTATTTGGCGTATTTATTATGTTAGGCTTTAAATACCGCTTTAGTGTTGTTGTTTATGGTATTATGTGGTCTGCGGTTTATTTGATGCAAAAATCATCGTACAACAATCATTACTACCTCTTAATGCTTCTTTTGGGTATAATGGCTTGCCTGCCTGCAAACCGATACTTTTCAATAGATGTAAAACAAAACCCAGCTTTAAAAAAAATAAGCATGCCGCGCTGGGTTTATATGATTATAATCGCTCAACTCTGGATTGTTTACACCTATGCTTCCGCAGCAAAACTTTACCCAGACTGGCTCGATGCTAGTATGGCAGAGCAACTTATGCGCTCAAAAGCAGACTACCGCATAATAGGAGGACTCCTTCAACTAAAATGGGTGCACTGGTGCATCGCCTATTTTGGAATTCTATTTGACCTTCTTATAATTCCTGCGTTACTGTGGAAACCTACCCGTAAATTTGCTTTTATATTTTCAATCTTTTTTCACTTATTCAATTCAGTAGTGTTTCAAATTGGCATTTTCCCATATATGTCACTAGCATTCACACTGTTCTTCTTTCCTTCGGAAACCATACAGCGTATTTTCTTACCTAAAAAAGAATTCTACGATAAAGCTGAAGTGATACGGCCAGATATCTACAAACCGGCTCTACTCATTTTCGGTTTGTATTTTTTAATTCAACTGGAGCTCCCTTTACGACATTGGATTATTAAAGATGATGTACTGTGGACTGAAGAAGGGCACCGTCTTAGCTGGCGTATGATGCTACGCTCTAAAGGCGGGAGGATAAACTTCAAGGTTATTGACAAAAACACTGGTCTTGAAATACCTTTTGATCACAACAAAATACTCTCCCGCAAGCAGCAACGATCTGTAGGCACAAAACCAGATGTAATCTGGCAGTTTTGCCAGCGTATTAAAAAAGATTTTGCAGCAAAAGGTAAAGACGTTGCAATTTATGTAGATTGTAAGATACGGGTTAACGACAGCGATTATCATACCTTAATTGATCCAGAGGTAGACATGGCTGCTGCTAAATGGGATTATTTCTGGCACAATGAGTGGATTATGCCGTCTCCACTGGGAAAGGAATCTACTAAAGAGGCTTTACATAATTAATTAAGTTCTGCTTTTTTATAGCATAATTCCTAAATTATTAGCTTCCGTTTTTAGCGTGGGTTTACGTACTTTTGCCGTCTAAAATTTAAGATATGCTACACCTTGCAGATATACGTGAAAACAAAGAAGAATACATCAAAGCACTTACTAAACGTAATTTTGATGCCACTTCTGTTTTTGACCAAGTAATTTCTTTAGACGACAAGCGTCGTAGCACCCAGACTTCTTTAGATAATACTCTCGCCGAAAGCAATAAGCTCTCTAAAGAAATAGGGGCTATGTTTAAAAATGGCGAAGCTAAAAAAGCTAACATTTTAAAAGAGCGCACTGTTAAGTTGAAGGAAGATTCTAAAAACTTACAGGAAACACTTACTGCAACTATTGAAGAATTAGATCAATTACTGTATACCATTCCTAACATCCCACAGGAAAGTGTACCCGCAGGGAAAAGTGAAGATGATAATGAAGAGGTTTTCCGCAAGGGAGATATTCCTGTTTTAGAAGATGGCAGCTTGCCGCATTGGGAACTGGCAAAAAAATATGACATCATAGATTTTGAACTGGGTAACAAAATTACAGGTGCCGGTTTTCCGGTGTATAAAGGAAAAGGTGCGCGTTTACAACGTGCTCTAATAAACTACTTTTTAGATAAAAATACAGCAGCCGGTTATACTGAATTTCAAGTACCGCATTTAGTAAATGAAGCTTCAGGTTTTGGTACCGGTCAGTTGCCAGATAAAGAAGGTCAGATGTACCACGCAGGTATAGACGACTTATATTTAATTCCTACTGCAGAAGTACCGGTTACAAATATGTACCGCGACAGCTTGCTTGAAGAAAAAGAACTCCCTATTACTTGTACTGCTTACACACCTTGTTTTAGAAGAGAAGCAGGTTCTTATGGGGCACACGTACGCGGCTTAAATCGACTACATCAGTTTGACAAAGTTGAAATCGTACGCCTAGAAAAAGCCGAAAATAGCGATGCTGCACTTGACGCAATGGTTGACCACGTGAAAACCATATTAGACGAGTTAAAATTACCATACCGCATTTTAAGACTTTGTGGTGGCGATCTTGGCTTTACTTCTACCCTAACCTATGATTTTGAAGTTTTTTCTACAGCTCAGGATCGCTGGTTAGAAATTAGTAGTGTTTCTAATTTTAAAACCTTTCAGGCAAACCGTTTGAAACTGCGTTACCGTGATGCAGATGGCAACAAACAACTTGCACACACGTTAAATGGTAGTGCACTTGCATTACCACGAGTTCTTGCAGGTATTTTAGAAAATTATCAAACAGCAGATGGCATTAAAATTCCAGAGGTTTTGATACCGTACTGCGGCTTTGATAAAATCTAAGATTTAATACGTTTAACACACAGTGCGTTAGTGAAGTGTAGACTCTGCTGCAACTTTAGTATATTTATTAAAAATTGTAATTACGTGCTGCGCCTTTTCTCACTTATCGTATTTGTTTTTTGTATTTCCTTATCTGGAAATGCACAGGACGAACTTGCCCGTAATTATGCAGATCAGGGAGCTTTTGAAAAAGCTGCGCTTAGTTATGAGGAATTACTTAAGGAGTCACCCACAAATTCTAATTACATTCACGCACTCGTTGAAGTTTATCATCAGTTAAAAAAATACGAAGCTGCTGAAAGCCTACTTAATCAAGCAATACAGGTTTCTAAAAACAACAAAACCTTGCTTGTAGATCTGGGTTACACCTATCAACTACAAGGCAAAACCACCGAAGCAAAAACGTATTACGATAAAGCGATAGCAAGTATTACCGAAAATGCTGCTTTTGCATATCAAGTGGGTAATGCGTTTCAAAATTATAGCTTGCTTGATGAGGCTATTCAAGTGTACACTTATGCATCACAACAAAATCCCCGATTCAATTTTGAGTCATCTTTGGCTCGCATTTATGGGGAACAAGGCAAGATTGACAAAATGTTTAATTCCTATCTTGATCTTATTCTTAAAGATGAAAAACAGGAAACCATTTTACAGCGCTATTTCAACGAATTCATAACAGAAGATCCTGAAAATGAAGCCAATCAAATTTTAAAAAAAGTACTGCTTAGCCGCATGCAAGAAGACCCCAACCTGTTTTATAACCGAAAACTAAGTTGGTTGTTTATTCAGCAAAAAGAATATAATAAAGCCTTTTTACAAGAAAAAGCAATTGCCAAGCGCAGTAATAATGAATTAATAGGCGTACTAAGACTTGTTGATGTTGTTTTAGATAATGAGGAAGATGAGCTGGCAACTTCGATACTCAATTACATCATAGAGAATACACTGGTAGACGAACTCAAACTTCAGGCACATCAAAAGATTCTTGAAATTCGAATTAAAACTGCAGAACCCAGCACTTTTAATGACATTAAGGAAGAATATAAAAACCTGCTTTCAGTATATGGCTCTGGTGCTTCAACATTAGATCTTCAGACTGAGTATGCACACTTTCTGGCGTTCAGTAAAAAAGAAGAGGAAGCTGCTTCAGATCTTTTACAAGAGACTTTAAAACTGAAGCTAAATACATTTGAACAAGCCCGCGTAAAAATGGAACTTGCAGACATTCTGCTGCTACAAGAGCGGTTTAATGCAGCTCTTATCTATTACTCCCAAATTCAAAAATTGCTTCCTAACGACCCTATTGCACAAGAAGCCCGCTTTAAAGTGGCAAAAACCAGTTATTTTAAAGGAGATTTTGAGTGGGCAAAAACCCAATTAAAAGTTTTAAAATCTTCAGCAACCCAACTTATTGCAAATGATGCTCAAGACCTGTATTTACTAATAACAGACAACGCTATTGAAGATTCTACTCTGGTAGGTTTAAAAGCGTATGCACGTGCAGAGTTACTACAATATCAAAATAGAGATGAAGAAGCACTAGCCGTTTTTGACAGCTTGCTTATTATTGAAAAAGGCAAATCTATAGAAGATGAAGCGCTTTTAGCTCAGGCTATTTTATTTGAAAAAAAGAAAAATTACGCGAAAGCCGAAGAAAATTATTTAAAAATCATTCAATACCACAACGACGATATCTTAGCTGACGATGCCTATTATAAATTAGGAAACCTATATGCAAACGTGCTTCAGGAACCCGAAAAAGCTAAAGCTCAATACGAGCAAATCATATTTAATTTTGCTGACAGTATTTTTTATGTTGAAGCACAGCAGAAATATCGAAAATTAAGAGGAGACGCGATTAACTAAGGTATCTTTGCCCTCACAAAATAAAATTCCCTATGATAATATATAACGTTACGGTTAACGTAGATGACAGTATTCATGAAGATTGGCTGTACTGGATGCGCAATGAGCATATTCCTGAAATCTTACAAACAGGTAAATTTTTAAAAGCGCTAATGACTAAAGTTTTAGTAGAAGAAGAAATGGGTGGCAAAACCTATTCTGTACAATACACTGCTAAAAGCAAAGACAGTCTTTTGCGTTATTATAAAGAAGATGCACCTCGACTTAGAGAAGCTGCAGCCCGTTTTGGTGATAAAACAGTAGCATTTAGAACAGAACTTGAGATTATTAGCGAGCAATCTGAATTTAAGCCACAATAAGACGGCATAAATAATCAATACTAAATCACACTCATGAAGAAAAAGTTTACCCGGTCTCATTCTAAACCTGCATCAGATGATCCCATAAAGGCAAAGAAACATCTGGGTCAACATTTTTTAAAAGATGAAGGTATTGCTCAAAAAATTGCAGAAACTCTTACACATTCAGGATATAATGAGGTGTTAGAAATAGGACCGGGAACTGGTGTTTTAACTAAATATCTGTTACGCAAAAACAGCCATATCACCGCAATGGATCTTGACAGCGAGTCTATTGTATATCTCAATCACAGTTTTCCGCTTGAGTACCCTGCCCTTTTTGAAACAGGTTCGCTCACCGTTTTAGAAGCAGATTTTTTGAAATATGATTTAAGTGAGCTATATGCAGAAAAGTCGTTTGCCATAACGGGTAACTTCCCTTATAATATTTCTACACAGATTGTTTTTAAAATGTTAGAATGGCGAGATCAGGTTCCAGAATTTAGCGGAATGTTTCAGAAAGAAGTGGCACAACGCATCTGCGCACCTTCGGGCAGCAAAACCTATGGTATTCTTTCGGTACTGGCACAGGCGTTTTACAATGCAGAATATCTGTTTACAGTACCACCTGAAGTTTTTAATCCGCCGCCTAAAGTAGATAGTGGTGTTCTTAAACTTACGCGTAAAGAAAACTATAAAGAGCTCGCTTGCGATTCCGCAGAACTTTTTAAAGTTGTAAAAATGGCGTTTCAACAACGTCGCAAAACCTTACGCAACAGTCTTAAACAACTGGAATTGAGCGAAACATTAAGAGCTACAGATGTTTTTGACAAGCGCCCCGAGCAATTAGATGTTAATCAATTTGTAGCACTTACTCAAGCAATACATGAGGATTTGCTTTTAGACAAAAACTAAAAATACGCATCTTCAATACCTTACTAGAAAGCCATTAATAGTTCTAATTAGGAGCGTTAAAGAATCTCTTATAATTGCTATTTTAAGAGGGTAAATCTATCACAATGCGACGCTCGTCTCCTACTAGTTTATTTATATTTGCCAGACCCAAAAACTAAGTAATAACCCGTTAAGTGAGCAACTATGGCTTTTGAAATTACTGAAGACCTTATAGAGCAAATCGAAAACTTAATCGAGGCTCGTGATGACGCTGCTATTCTTGAGCTTCTTGACGAGGTTCACCACGCGGATATTGCCGAAATTTTTGATGAGATTAATCTCGATGAAGCAACCTATCTGGTAAAACTTCTGGATAGTGAGACTACTTCTGAAGCTCTTATGGAGCTTGATGAAGACCTGAGGGAAGACATTCTTGATAATCTTTCTCCACAGGAAATTGCAGATGAGTTAAACGAGCTAGACACCGATGATGCGGTTGACTTTTTATCTGAACTCTCTGATGAGATTCAAAAGCAGGTTATAGATGCCATTGAAGATGAAGCGCATGCTCGTGATATCGTTGAGATGTTGCTCTATGAAGAGAATTCTGCAGGGGGGTTAATGGCAAAAGAGCTTATACGTGTACGCGAAACCTGGACGGTTGCCGGTTGTGTAGATAAAATGAGAGCTCAGGCCGAAAATGTAACCCGGGTACATTCCGTTTATGTAGTTGATAAAAGAGACCATCTAATAGGCAGACTTTCGCTTAAAGATCTGTTAACTGCAGATGCTAATGCAAAAATTTCAGACATTTATATTCCTAATGTAGATTCGGTTAACGTACACGATTCTGGTGAAGATGTTGCCCGTTTAATGCAAAAATATGATTTGGAAGCCGTGCCGGTTACTAATGATTCTGGCGTGCTTTTAGGTAGAATTACCATAGATGATATTCTAGATTTTATACGGGATGAAGCAGATGAAGATTACCGTATGGCTGCGGGTTTATCACAAGGAGCAGAAGCAGATGATACCACCTGGGAACTTACCCGGGCACGATTACCGTGGCTTGTACTAGGTCTCGTAGGAAGTCTGGGCGCTGTAAATATTATGAAAAGTTTTGAAGGTGCTTTACAGGTACATCCCGAACTGTTTTTCTTTACACCACTCGTGGCAGCAGTTGCCGGTAATGTAGGTGTACAATCAAGTGCGATTATTGTTCAAGGTCTCGCTAATGACAATGTAACGGGTAGTTTATGGCTGCGACTTCTTAAAGAAATAAGTATAGGACTTATTAACGGTATTGCCTTAGGAGTACTCGTAGTAAGCTTCGGACTTATATTTGGTTTTGGCTGGTTATTAAGTTTAACTGTCGCTGTGGCAATGCTTTCTGTTATTATTGTTGCTGCTCTGGTAGGTACGTTTGTCCCCATCTTATTAGACTGGAAAGGTATAGATCCTGCAATTGCAACAGGACCTTTTATCACCACGAGCAATGATATCTTCGGAATTCTTATCTATTTTAGCCTGGCGAAACTCATCCTAGGGTTTTAAATAAGGCTAAAATATTCCCAAATAAATCTCAAAACAGGTAGTTAAACATACTTGCCAAATTTAGTTTAGTATTTTTGAGAAATGAATGCAAAAACATTTAAACTTAATATAACGGTTCCTGCTGAAGCTATTGACGGTCTTGGTCACGTAAATAATGTAATTTACCTTCAGTGGGTGCAGGATGTTGCAGAAGCACACTGGCAACACAATTCTACAGAAGAAATGTTACAAAAATATGCCTGGGTAGCACTCGAGCATACTATTAAATATCACGCCCCTGCATTTGAGGGAGAGGCGGTCACCATAGAAACGTGGATTGAAAAATTTGAAGGTGTTCGCTCGTTCCGTAGAACAAAAATATTTAGACCGGCAGATAATAAGCTATTGGCCAGCGCTATAACGAGTTGGTGTTTACTGAATATGGATACTCGTAAGCCTTTACGCGTACCTGAGGGTTTTACAGCATATTACGAAGAAGTAAATCAATAATTTCCAGATTATCATACTTATGAAAATTTTACATATAGACAGCAATCATGACTTGATGATTGAACAATTAGAGGCAGCCGGTCATAGTAATCACACAGACTTTACCTCTTCTAAAGAAGAAATTGAAGCAAAAATTGATGAGTATGAAGGTGTTGTAATTAGAAGTAGGTTTAAAATAGATAAACAGTTTATTGACAAGGCAACAAACCTAAAATTTATCGCGCGTGTAGGTGCCGGTCTTGAAAGTATAGATATCCCGTATGCCGAATCTAAAGGAATACAACTTATAGCCGCTCCTGAAGGAAACCGAAATGCAGTAGGAGAACACGCATTGGGAATGCTCCTAATGTTGTTTAATAAATTGAAATTGGCAGATGCAGAAGTAAGACATGGCCAATGGAATAGGGAGAAAAATAGAGGTTTAGAACTTGAAGGAAAGACCGTAGGGCTTATAGGTTATGGCAACATGGGAAATGCCTTTGCTAAAAAACTGCAGGGTTTTGATTGTGAAGTACTGTGTTATGATATAAGACCCAATTTGGGTAATGCGCATGCACGACAGGTTACTCTTGAAGAATTACAAGAAAAATCAGATGTCTTAAGCTTGCACACCCCGTGGACACCATTAACTGACAAGATGGTTGATAAACAGTTTATAGAAGGGTTTAAGAAACCATTTTGGCTCATCAATACTGCCCGTGGTAAAAGTGTGGTTACGGCAGATCTTGTAGACGCTCTTAAATCTGGTAAAATCCTGGGTGCCGGTCTCGATGTTTTAGAATACGAGAAACTTTCTTTTGAAAATTTATTTACTACCGAAGAAATGCCAGAACCCTTGCAATATTTAATTCAAGCTGATACGGTTATTTTAACCCCGCACATTGCGGGTTGGACGGTTGAAAGCAAGGTTAAACTTTCTCAAACAATAGTAGATAAAATTTTAAAGCTTTAAAAAACTACTACGGTTTCCTAACTAGCTTATATAAAAGGCTGATTTTTAATGCATTTTTGTTATTTTAGAAGTAACAAAAGGTATTTTATGCAGCACATTTACGATCCTAATTTTCAAAATCAAAATCTTTCTGTACGCACAACTGCGGCTTTTGATAAGCTTGCAGATGCTTTTAGAATACTCGCCTGGAAAGGGCAAAAGCAAAGCGGTTTCTCTCCACTTCAACTAAAATTATTATTATTTATAGCCTATCACGAAGCAAAAGATAATACGGTAAGCAGGTTAGTAAACGAATTTCAAATTACTAAAGCAACAGTTAGTGATTGTATAAAAACACTTGAAAAACAAGGACTTCTACTTAAAGTACTAAACTTTAGAGATAATCGTAGATTTCATATAGAACTTACCGAAAAGGGTAAAAAACGTGTTTCTGAAATTCAAGAGTACACAACTCCTGTTTTAAATATTTTAAACGATGAGAAAACAGAGAATTTAGAGGCTATTTATAATAGTCTGTTTTCCATACTATCTAAACTTAATTCGCAGAATACAATACAATTAAACAGATCTTGTGCAAACTGCACGGCCTATAGATCTGACGGTATTAATCACGCCTTTTGTATGCAACTGCGCGTGCAATTAAAACCAAAAGACAGACGAATTGATTGTCCCAAACATCAATCTAAATAAAATAATATGAAGAATAGAGTTACCGGTTTAGGAGGATTTTTTTTCAAAACTAAAAATCCAGATCAGATTAAAGAATGGTATAAAACTCATTTAGGAATACCCACAGATCAATACGGGTGGACATTCTGGTGGCATGATAAAGACGGCAATAAGTGTTCTACGCAGTGGAGCCCTTTTGAAGAAAAGTCAGAATATTTCTCACCCAGTGACAAACCGTTTATGATGAATTTTAGAGTTGAAAACTTAACCGAATTATTAGAAATTCTCAAAGAGGAAGGCGTCACTATAGTTGGAGAAACTAAAGAATATGAATACGGAAAATTTGGTTGGATTTTAGATCCCGAAAACAATAAAATAGAATTGTGGGAACCTAAGGATTCTGTATTTTTAGAAAATAATTAATTAACAATCAACCAAAATCAGTAAATCAATGAATGAAGATAAAAACTTCGAAGACCAGGCCAGAGAAACTGCTAAAAACTTTGGCGATGGAGCAAAAAATGCTGCTAATGATTTTAAAGAAAGCTGGAATCAAACAACCAATCACGGAGAGAATAAAAAATTAATCTGTGGTATTCTGGCATTAATTTTTGGATACTTAGGTATTCATAAATTTATTTTAGGATACACAAAAGAAGGCATCATTCAAATTGTAGTTTCGGTTGTTACTTGTGGAATAGGCGGCCTTATAGGTTTTATAGAAGGCATCATCTATCTTACTAAAACAGATGAAGAATTTTATCAAACCTATCAGGTAGGGAGAAAACCCTGGTTTTAATTTTAAATGGATTTCTTTATATTCAGTAGTAAAATTGCTTAAATATAAATTTTAAAACCTAAAAATGTCGCTACAAACATAAAGTTAGTAGCGACATTTTTTTTATATACAGGTTCTTTAGTTTTGTTTTAAGACTCTCTAGCAGACTCTTCTTCCTCGCGCTTAGATTGCTCTAATTTTTGCTCTAATTCTGCCTGAAATTCTTCTAAAACCGGTTTTACCGTACTTTCAGGAAGATCTTCTATACGTATATACATTAACCCGTCTATTGCGTCATTAAAAAGCGGATCTACATTAAAAGCGACTACTTTAGCATTTTGTTTAATGTATTTTTTGATCAAAACAGGAAGACGCAGGTTTCCGGTTTCCATCTCTTCAATGATTTTATCAAACTTATTCAAGTCTGCTTCTGTCTCGTCAAAAACAAACTCTTTATCTGCATCCTTCAGCTTAACCTTAAATTCTTTTTTCGGTCTAATGTATTGTGCCACATAAGGATCGTAGTAATGCGAGCGCATAAATTCAATCATCAAAGATTTTGAGAAATTAGAAAACTGATTGCTAATACTTACACCTCCTATAAGATATTTATGTTCCGGAAAGCGCAAAGTTGTGTGCACAATACCTCTCCACAACAGGAATAAAGGCATTGGTTTTTGCTGATATTCTTTTATGATAAATGCACGCCCCATCTCGATACTCTCGCCCATCATTTTGTGCAATTCAGGCTCAAATCTAAAGAGACTTTGAAGGTAAAAACCGTTGATACCAAGTTTCGGCATAATCTGAGAACCCAATCCCATACGGTACGCGCCAGCGATTTTTTTATTGTCTTCATCCCATAAAAACAGGTGATGATAATGACGGTCATAACCGTCTAGGTCTGTAGGCTCATTAGTTCCTTCACCCACTTCTCTAAAAGTGATCTCGCGCAAACGACCTATCTCATTTAATATATTCGGAATAATTTCGGCGGAAGCCAAAAACACTTCATAGTTCTTGCTTTGCAACAGGCGACGCTCATTATCCCGAAGAAAATGAACTTCCTCCTCAATAAGCTCAGACTTCACACCTTTTACAATCTTTTTAGGCTCTTTAGGCACTTTTAAAGACTGCGGAATAGTACTCAAAATTGACTTTTTCTCAAAAGTCTTGGCGAGCATATAGGTTTTCTTTCTTAAAAATTCGGTGAATTCTTCTAATGTGGCATGCTCTTTTTGAGCTGCTACATTAATAGGATTACCTATACGTACGTGAATGATACGCTTCTTCTGCGTAAGTAATTCTGAAGGTAATTTTGCTGTACGCAACGTATCACTTATACGGGATAATTGATAAAACAGTCGGCTGTTTTTTGCGTGAAAATAAATAGGAACAATAGGCACCTCTGCACGTTTCACGAGCTTCATCGCTGCTTCTTCCCAGGGTTTATCTATAATTAACTTGTCATCTTTGTAAGTAGAAACTTCCCCTGCAGGAAAAATCCCTAAAGGATGCCCATCTCTCAAATGTGTAATTGCTTGCTTAAATCCTGCAATGCTCGATTTTGCATCCTTGTGATCTTCAAAAGGATTTACCGGCATTACGTAGGGTTTAAGCGGCTCTATACGGTGCAGTAAAAAATTAGCGATAATCTTAAAATCAGGGCGCTGCTCTATCATCAGCTTTAAAAGCAGTATGCCATCTATACCGCCCAGCGGATGATTACTTATAGTTATGTAACTTCCATTTTTAGGAAGTCTTTTCAAATCTTCTTCAGGTATATCAAAATCGATCTCAAATTCACCTAGAATAGCGTCCAGAAATTCTAGGTCGCTCAAATGCTTATTGCGATCATAAATCTCATTTGCTTTTGAGATTTTGAGCACTTTCATAAGTGTCCAACCCATAAATGTACCCGCAAAACCAAATTTATCTACATTAATTGCTTTTGCGACTTCTTTTGCGGTAACTAATCCCATTAATTGCTAGTGTTCAAAACCTTTAAATAAAGATAAAGGTTGTATCGTTTTAACTAAATTATTTTGAAGGCAAGGCCTACTATTAAAAGACCACCAAGAAGGTAGAAAACAAATATAGGTAAAAACGCAGCAAGCTACCTATAATGTAACCAGTTGAACGGTATTTTGCGCAACTTGTTTTAATAAGATCTGTTTATTTAACTCTAAAACTTTTACAGAATCATCTGTAGCATGTCGCAGCGTGTACAACGATACATCCTGATATACAGTCACCTTGAAGTCTGCCCGCAGCTTTGCAACCAGCGCATCTAAGTTTTTATATTTATTATCTATACACACCGAAAAACTAATAGCAGAGTTCTGTATTAAATCTACTTTCATTTTATACGTACCCAGTAATTTAAAAATTTCACCAATATTCTCTTCGGCCATAAATGAAAAATCTAATGATGCCAACTCTAGCAAAACCTGCCCGGTTTTTAAAATATAGCAAGGCACTTCGGGCTCTATAGCTTTACCCAAACTCACCTGGGTTCCTAATGCTTTAAAATCGTTAAAAGAACGTACATAAAGCGGAATTTCCTTACGCTGCAACGGCTGTAATGTTTTAGGATGTATTACAGACGCCCCATAAAAAGCCAGTTCTATCGCTTCTTGATAGGATATAAACTTTAGTAAAACGGCATTTTCAAAATACCGCGGGTCTGCACTTAAAACACCGGGCACATCTTTCCAAATAGTTACCTGTTTAGCATTTAAACAATAGGCGATGATAGCAGCCGTATAATCACTGCCTTCTCTTCCTAATGTTGTAGTAAACCCATTTGCGTCAGAACCTATAAAACCCTGCATCAGCTGAATCCCACTTTTAGGCAAATTTCTACTTAGATTACGCATCGTAAGTTCCCAGTTTACTTTTCCTTCTCGGTAACTCGCGTCAGTTTTTATATACTCTCTTACATCGTGCCAAGTGCTTCCTAAACCTTGCTCCTGTAAATAGGCGTTTACGATAGTAGTACTTAAGAGTTCGCCATAACCCACAATCTGGTCATATACAAAATCGTAATCGGGAGATTTATTGCGGTTTAAAAAACCTCTCAATTCATCAAAGAGACTTTGTAATCTTTTAAATACGGGTGCAGCAGGATTTTCAAATAAATCACCTGCAAGTGCAAAATGAAATTCAATAACCGGCTGTAAGGCTTCAATACATCCTTTTGGAGACTCAAAATAGGCCACAATTACCCGCTCCAGAGCATTAGTCATCTTACCCATCGCCGAAACCACTATTATAAGGTCTTGATTTTCGGTTTCTTTAAGAACGTTTAATAAATTACGTACACCGCCGGCACTTGCAACAGATGCGCCTCCAAACTTGTAAACTTCAAAACTCATAAGCTGTTAATCGAGCATTCCTTTAGTAGACAGAAATTTCTTCATAGCCTCAATATCCATTTGTACTGTATTCCACTCCCGCATCACATTTGCTCCAGAAGCTTCATAAAAATCAACTGCAGAAGTATTCCAGTCTAGCACGACCCATTCCACACGTTTTAAACCCAGCTTGTAAGTATATTTAATCACTTCGGTATATAATGCCATTCCTATACCCTCGCCGCGGTATTGCTGGCGTACGATAAGATCTTCTAGATGCACGGTACGGCCTTTCCAGGTAGAAAACCTAAAATAAACCAGTGCTATACCCAGAATTTCACCCTCTCGCTCTGCAATAAAACAGGTGAAATCAGCATCATCTCCTGTTCCATAAGAAATAAGATCATCTACAGTTACCTCAACGGCATCAGGTTCTTTTTCATAAACAGCAAGCTCTTTGATTAAGCGTAAAACCTGAGCCATGTCGTTAGATTCTGCTATACGTATGTGTGCATTCATAAAATGGGATTTTCTAGTTAAAGATACATTTAAAAAAAAAGAACAAAATCACGAGAACCCATACCTTTAAATAGATTCTTGAGAGTTCCTTAATAAAAAAACCCGCTACAACAGGTTGTACCGGGTTTGATATATATATTTATAACCTGATCTTACTTCTTATTTAGAAGGTAGATATAATCTTCAAAATCTACACCACCTTGAAAAATCTCAATAGATCGCTCTATTAAACTTTTTGATTTTTCTGCACTAAAACCAAGACCTATCGCATATTTTTCAATTAAAAAACGCTCGTGATCATCAATCTCGTGGTCGATAAAAATCATTTTAAACAAATCGTGTAAACGCTCTAAACGTTTTTCTGAAGTGTTAGGAGGATTAATTGGGTATTTACGTGCATTTTCAACGATATCAACATATTCACTCTCGTCAATATCAAGTTTAACTGCAAAACGCTTTAAAAGCTTAGTTTCTTCCGCGTTAAGTTCACCATCAACAGTCGCCATATTTGCAATTGCTGCAAAATGACCCAGGTTGCGTCTGTGTTCTCCGCTATCAAATAAATCTGTAAAAGACATGGTTGTATTTTTAAGAGCCCAAAGATAATTAATATGTAATCGTATTAAAACATAAAAGTAATTATTTGAGAGATTGCATTTTTAGCTTAAAAAAGCTAGAAATGCACCGGGCTATACGCGCTACACGGTAGCTTGCTGCTATCCCTATCTCAGCGGTAAGTTTAGCAATTATAGTTTACCTTGAATATTCAAATTTCTTTTTCCTACTTTCCAATTCTCTTTTCTGATATACATTTTATTTCTATTTTAAAAATCCTGTTGGATCACTTACAATTTAAATAATTTGATAACCATCAACAATAATTACCTGTTGACGCTAATATTTTCTTAATCCCACAAAGGCTTTACAGACTGCATTGTAACTTTAAATAAAAAAGCTAGAAATCATCGCAGAGCCACTCTTACAATTTAACGACAAAGGTATTTACTGTGCAGCCGCTAAGGTCTATCTCGACCCCTGGAAACCGGTAGACAAAGCCATTATATCCCATGGTCACGCAGACCACAGTCGCTACGGTCATAAAGCATACATTACGCATCATACTAATGTCCCTATTATTCAGCACCGGCTGGGAGCAATTAATGTGACCGGTAAAGAATGGGGAGAAACCTTTGTGATTAACAATGTAAAATTTAGTCTGCATCCTGCGGGACATATTATTGGCAGCTCGCAGATACGAGTAGAACACAAAGGTGAAGTCTGGGTATTTACCGGCGATTACAAAACTGAAGATGATGGCATTGCGGTACCTTATGAGCCGGTAAAATGCCACACATTTATTACCGAAAGCACCTTTGGACTTCCGGCATTTAAATGGCGCCCGCAAGCTGAAGTATTTACGGATATTAACAATTGGTGGGCAGAAAATAAAGCCGAAGGTAAGACCTCTATAATATTTGGATATTCATTGGGTAAAGCACAGCGCTTGTTGCGCTACCTGGACACAGATATTGGTAAAATATACACCCACGGGGCAATAGAAAACATGACCGAAGTCATACGCCCGCTTACCCCAATGCCGGTAACCACACGTGTAACCCGAGAGACCAAAAAAGAAGATTTTATAGGTAATATTGTGGTTGCGCCGCCCAGCGCACACGGCAGTACGTGGATACGTAAGATGGTTCCCTACGTTACCGCATCTGCGAGTGGTTGGATGACTTTTCGCGGAGCGCGTCGAAGAAGAGCCATAGATAAAGGTTTCGTACTTAGCGACCATTGCGATTGGCAAGGTTTACTAGAAAGTGTAAAAGCCACTGGAGCAGAAAAGATCATCAGCACCCACGGTTATACCGATATTTTTACGCGCTTTTTACTGGAACAAGGTTATGATGCACGTACCGAAGCTACACAATACGAAGGCGAACTCGGAGAAGAAAATAAAAAAGAAGAATCTGAAGAAAATTAACTGCTCCCCTCCCTTTTCTCTGTTGAGAAGGGCTGGGGATGAGGTACAGCGATATGAAGGCATTTGCACAACTCATTAAGAAAATAGACAGCACTAACAAAACTAATGTTAAGGTAGATGCACTTACCCAATATTTTCAGGAAGCTTCCCCTAAAGATAAGGTGTGGACGATTGCTATTCTTTCACACCGTCGTCCACCACGACCGGTAAACACAACGTTATTGCGTACCTGGGCGACGGAACTCGCCAATATTCCCTTATGGTTGTTTGAAGAGAGTTACCATATCGTAGGTGATCTCGCAGAAACTATTGCACTGGTGATTCCCGCCTCTGAAGATAGTACCGAAAAAAGCCTGACGCAGTTTCTTGAAGAAATGATTGCCCTTAAGAAAAAAACCGACGAAGAAAAAAGAGAATATCTTCATGAAAACTGGACAAACCTCAACTACTACGAGCGCTTTGTATTTACTAAACTCATTACCGGAAGTTTTCGAATTGGCGTTAGTCAGAAGTTAATGACGCGTGCACTGGCAAAAGCTACAGGTATAGACATTGATGTTTTGGCTTACAAACTGATGGGGAATTGGGATCCTAAAAAAATTAGTTTTCAAGAACTTATTTTAGAAGAAAACGCAGCAGATTACCTCAGCAAACCTTATCCCTTTTATCTCGCCTATGCTATTGAAGACAAACCAGAAGATTTAGGTGATGTAAATAATTGGTACGCAGAACATAAATGGGACGGTATACGATCTCAGGTAATTATTCGTAATGAAGAATTGTTTGTATGGAGTCGCGGAGAAGAACTGGTTACCGATAAATATCCTGAGTTTGAAGCTTTTGTTTCAGCATTACCTAACGGAACCGTACTAGACGGCGAAATTCTCCCTTATAAAAAAAACACAATAGGCACATTTAATGATTTA
Source organism: Leeuwenhoekiella sp. MAR_2009_132 (assembly GCF_000687915.1). Taxonomy (NCBI): domain Bacteria; kingdom Pseudomonadati; phylum Bacteroidota; class Flavobacteriia; order Flavobacteriales; family Flavobacteriaceae; genus Leeuwenhoekiella; species Leeuwenhoekiella sp. MAR_2009_132. Next base: position 1,665,812 of record NZ_JHZY01000004.1, on the reverse strand, counting down.
CAAACCCGAATCGGTCGTAAAAATATTACCAAAGCCCAACTCAAAAAAACTCCTGTAATTCTTAAAGCCTACGATATTCTGGAGTGGGATGGCAAAGACATACGTGAAATGGCTTTCGCCGAAAGGCGTAAACTTTTAGAAAAACTATATGCCGAAGTTAAAACTGAAGAATTACCATTACATCTTTCAGAAACCATCGAGTTTTCAAATTGGGAAGAGGCAGCAGTAGAACGGGAGCGCAGCCGCGAAGTGATGTCTGAAGGCTTGATGCTCAAACGGAAAGATTCGCCGTATCTGGTAGGTCGTAAAAAAGGCGACTGGTGGAAATGGAAGGTTGACCCGCTCACTATTGATGCGGTGCTCACCTATGCGATGCGCGGTCACGGCCGCCGCAGCAATCTGTTTACCGATTACACCTTTGGACTTTGGGATGACAATAAAGAAGAACTCGTCACTTTTGCCAAAGCCTACTCCGGATTAACAGATGCCGAGTTTCGCAGTTTGGATGCTTGGATTAAGAAAAATACGTTAGAACGTTTTGGTCCCGTGCGCAGTGTCACACCACATCATGTTTTTGAGATCGCCTTTGAAGGCATCGCGCTATCTAAACGTCACAAAAGCGGCGTCGCCACCCGTTTCCCGCGTATGCTGCGCTGGCGTAAAGACAAAAAAATTGATGATGCCAATACCTTAGAAGACCTCAAGCAATTGATTCCGAAGCCTGAAAAAGGTGAATAATCTGCTATGACAACTAAACAACTACATACACTCGCAAAATCCTGGTTTAAATCTCAGGGCTGGAAACCATTTCCCTTTCAGGAAGAAAGTTGGGATGCATTTTTGGCGGGTAAAAATGGTTTATTAAATGCGCCAACAGGAAGCGGAAAAACCTATGCCTTGTGGGTCGGGTTTGTTTTAGACTACATTAAAAATAATCCTGATTATAAAACTAAACACAAGCCGGGATTAAAAGCAATATGGATTACACCACTGCGGGCGCTTTCAGTAGAAATTGCACAGGCGGCGCAACGATTTTCTAATGGTTTAGAAACCCAACTAACTATAGGCATACGCACAGGAGACACGCCTCAAGCCGAACGTGCAAAACAAAAACGTAAAATGCCAGATTTGCTCATCACTACTCCAGAAAGCTTACAGCTTTTACTAACTTCTAAGGGCTACGACAAGGTTTTTAAAGACTGTACAGCAATTGTAATTGATGAGTGGCACGAACTTTTAGGCAGCAAACGAGGCGTTCAAGTAGAGTTGGGATTATCAAGACTTAAGACAATTGCTCCAAAACTGCGTATTTGGGGAATTTCAGCAACTATAGGAAATCTCAACCAGGCACGCGAAGTGCTTTTAGGAACCGACTCTGAGCCTTTTGAAAATTCAGTATTGATAAAAGCAAATCTTGGGAAATCGTATAAAGTAGAAAGTATTATTCCTGAGACTATGGAAAAGTTTCCGTGGCGCGGTCACATGGGTTTACATCTGGTTGAAGAAGTTGTGCCTATAATCAATAACAGCAAAACAACTTTACTGTTTACAAATACCCGAGCGCAATGCGAATTGTGGTTTCAGAAGTTGATGCATAAACATCCTGAATATGCGGGCGAACTCGCAATGCATCACGGAAGTATAAATAAAGAAACCCGATTATGGGTTGAACAAGCCATTCGTAATGAGAGTCTAAAAGCGGTGATTTGTACTTCTAGCCTTGATCTGGGTGTTGATTTTGCTCCTGTAGAAAGCATCATCCAAATAGGCGGGCCAAAAGGTGTTGCCCGCTTTTTACAACGTGCAGGGCGCAGTGGTCACCAGCCGGGGAAAGAAAGCGTCATCTATTTTTTACCTACACATGCGATTGAGTTAATCGAAGCTTCGGCATTGGGGAAAGCAGCTATTAATCAGGTGGTAGAAGATCGCATTCCATACTTATTAAGTTTTGATGTATTGATTCAGTATTTGACGACTTTGGCGGTTTCTGATGGATTTTACCCAGCAGATATCTGGAAAGAAATTAAACAGACCTTCTGTTTTCAGGCAATGACCGAAGATCAATGGCGCTGGATTCTCAATTTTATAACTAAAGGAAGTCAGTCTTTACAAGCCTATGACGAATACAAAAAAATTGAAATTGAAGACGACGGGAAATTTAAAGTAAACAGTAAAGCCGTTGCCATGCGCCACCGCCTACAAATAGGAACTATCGTGAGCGATGCCGTACTGCAGGTAAAATATCTCAAAGGTGGTTTTATAGGTAGTGTTGAAGAGTGGTTTATCTCAAAATTATCACCGGGTGATGTATTTACGTTTGCTGGTAAAAACCTCGAACTTTATCGCATAAAAGGAATGCAGGTTTTAGTCAAAAAGGCAAAAACTAAAAAACAAGCCCGCGTGGTAAGTTGGATGGGAGGCAGACTTACACTATCTGCTCAAATGAGCGAACTGCTGCGCGAAGAGCTCTACTCTGCAAACTTACCCTTTGCACAACAAACCCGCGAACTGCAGGCCTTAAAAGAGATTTTTGAACGTCAGCGTTTAGAATCTATCGTACCTACAAATGATGAATTTCTCATAGAAACCTTTAAAAGTAGAGAGGGCTATCACCATATATTTTACCCTTTTGAGGGACGATTTGTACACGAGGCTTTAGGCAGTTTACTAGCATATCGCATTAGTTTACTTTCGCCTATAACCTTTAGCATTGCCTTTAATGATTATGGTTTTGAGATTTTATCAGACCAAAAAATAGATATGCAACAGGTGCTTGATAATGATCTTTTTACTTCAGAATTTTTATTTGAAGACCTGCAAAAAAGCTTAAACAGCACCGAAATGGCACGCAGGAAATTTAGAGATATTGCGGTAATTAGTGGAATGGTTTTTACCGGTTTTCCGGGAAAAATAGTCAAAAACAAACACCTGCAAAGCAACAGTCAGTTGTTGTTTGAAGTGTTTCGGGATTATGAGCCCGAAAATTTGTTGTTTCAGCAGGCGTATCGTGAGACATTTGAGCACCAACTTGAAGAAGGCCGCTTGCGTATTGCCTTAGAGCGCATCGAAAAACAAGAAATAATTGTAAAAGAATGCCAGAAAGCAACGCCGTTCTCCTTCCCTATTATTACAGATCGCCTACGCGAAAAACTGAGTAGTGAAAAACTCGAGGATCGCATTAAGAATATGCTGAGGTATCTAGATAAGATTTAGTTTTCGGTAAAAATAACAGCTGAAACTCCTCCTTTTAAACTGACTATTTTTTTAAGCGGAAAATATTCTATAAGTGCTTTTACCGCACTAGCACTGCGTTTTCCCGAAGCACAATACAATACGAGATTATCTTGCGCTGCGAGTACTTGAGGATTTGCCAACAGTTTATTTAAAGGAATGTGCAAACCACCTAAATTGAAATGTTCCCGTTCTTCCTGCTCCCGCACATCTACTAAAAAATAGATTTCTTTAGCTTCCGCGTATGCAGAATAATCTATTTCAGGAATTGAAGGTATCGTGCAACTCAAATCCAGCTCAATAAGTCCTGTGATTTTGATAGCTTCATTTTTTGTAAACGGAAGCAGTATTTGAGAGGCTTCAAGACTATTGTAAATGAGAAGTTTCCCAGAAAGCACATTCCCCAAATCTAAAATAATCTTAAGCACTTCATTTGCCTGAAAAATTCCTATAATTCCGGGTAGAATTCCCAGTACACCCACTTCGCTACAGGTAGGCATTTCTGCTTCTGAAACCGGCTCGGGGTACAGGCAGCGGTACGTAGGGCCGTTTTTGTAATTGAACACAGAAACCTGCCCTTCAAACTTAAAAATAGATCCAAAGACCAGTGGCTTATTGGTTAGTAACGCAGCATCATTCGCCAGGTATTTTGTACTGAAACTATCGCTGCCTTCAACAATAACATCGTATTTATCAAACAAATCGAGTGCATTTTCCGCAGATAAGCGTGTGGGGTAAGTCTCAATTTTTAATTGTGAATTCAGCCCGGCTAACACCTCTTTTGCAGCTTCAACCTTTAATGTTCCAACGTGATTTTCCGTAAATAAAATCTGTCGTTGCAGATTACTAACATCAACGCGATCATCATCTATAATCCCTAATTGCCCTATTCCGGCAGCAGCTAAATACTGTAAAACAGGACAGCCTAAACCGCCGCAGCCAATTACAAGCACGTTAGCATTTTTAAGTTTTTGCTGCCCTAATTCTCCCACCTCATCAAGTAGAATATGTCTGGAATACCGCTTTTTATCTTTAGTAGTTAACATCATTTACCAGTTTTGATCCCAATCTTTCCATACCGGTTCACGACCACTATCGCGTAACATTTGAGCAATAGTTTCGGTGCTGCGCTCATCTGAAATTTCAAACTGCTCTAATGACTGCGGTTCTACCACATAACCGCCGGGATTTGTTTTTGACTCCGCACTCATCGAAGTGATTCCTAAATGCACAATATGATCTCTAAACTTTTGCTGTTCGCGTGTAGAAATTGAAAGCTCTACATCTTCATCAAGAATACGATAGGCACAAATTAACTGCAGCAAATCTGGATCTGTCATTGCTACTTTAGGTTCGAGACCTCCACTAAAAGGACGCAATCTGGGAAACGAAATAGAATACTTCGTTTTCCAATAGGTTTTTTGCAAATATTTGAGATGTAAGGCTGTAAAAAAACTATCTGCCCGCCAATCTTCAAGTCCAAATAATGCGCCGATTCCTATTTTATGAATTCCGGCTTTTCCTAACCTATCTGGTGTTTCTAACCGGTAATCAAAGTTTGATTTTTTTCCTTTGGGATGGTGAATTTTATAGGTTGCCTCGTGATACGTTTCCTGATATACTAATGTGGCATACAAACCTTCTTTAATTAAAAGCTCGTACTCATCCTGATCTAACGGCTGTATTTCTATAGAAATGTTTGCGAAATGTGGTTTTAATATGCGTATCGCATTAGCAATATACCCCACGCCTACCGTCTGATTTGCTTCACCGGTAACTAATAAAATATGCTGAAAGCCTTTATCTTTTAAAAACTGAGCTTCCTTAAGAATTTCAGCATCAGTCAGCGTTTTTCTGGGAATCTTGTTAGTAAGACTAAAACCGCAATAGGTACAAATATTCTGACACTCATTACTTAAATACAAAGGCGCATACATTTGCATCGTATTACCAAACCGTTTCTGCGTAATCGCCTTGCTTTTTGCCGCCATGTGCTCTAAAAAGGGTTTTGCCGCAGGCGAAATCAAAGCTTTAAAGTCCTCTAGGTTGGGTGTAGCACTGGCCAGCGCCAACTCCACATCCCGTTCTGTTTTAGAAAAAATAGATTCTAAAACGGCACCCCAAGAGTGTGCGTTTAAGTGCTCTTTAAAATTAGTCATACAGAAATTGAGTTAGTGGGCTGCTTGCCTGTGCGTGTGTAGCTTGCGGTGCAAATCGTGCCGTATATGCCATTCTACCGGCTTCGACAGCCATTTTAAACGCTCTTGCTATCCTCACAGGATCTGGAGAAACAGCAATTGCTGTATTTACTAAAACGGCATCGGCACCCAGCTCCATAGCATCTGCTGCGTGAGACGGTCTGCCAATCCCCGCATCTATGATAACCGGCACATTGCTTTGCGCTATAATGATTTCTAAAAAATCCCGCGTTTTAAGTCCGTTGTTACTGCCTATAGGCGAACCCAACGGCATCACACATTGCGCACCTACTTCTTCAAGACGCTTGCACAACACCGGATCTGCCTGAATATAGGGCATCACTACAAAACCTAATTTTACCAGCTCTTCACAAGCTTTTAATGTTTCAATTGCATCGGGCAACATGTATTTAGGATCTGGATGAATCTCCACTTTAACCCAGTTTGTTTGTAAAGCTTCCCGAGCCATCTGTGCTGCAAACACCGCTTCTTTTGCGGTGCGTACTCCAGAGGTATTGGGAAGAAGATGCAGGGTTTCATGAGCAAGACTGCTTATCATATCATCCTCAGTATTTCCTGCTTCTACGCGTTTTAAAGCAACGGTCACCAACTCACTTTCTGAAGCTAAAATCGCATCGCGCATCAATTGCGAACTACTGAATTTTCCGGTTCCTGTAAACAGTCTTGAATTGAAGGTTTTATCTGCTATTCTTAATTTTTCCATTTTTTAAAATATTTTATTTTTTCGCCATAAACGGAAAACCTGATTAATAGGCTCTTCAAGGTTCTGTGATTGAGTAAGTAATCCTGAAACCGCAACACCGTGTATTCCGCAGCTTTTTAATGCCTCAAAATCTTCTATGGTAATTCCGCCAATAGCGATAATAGGTACTGTATTTTGATTTTTTAAATACTTCTGAAGCACGCTTGAATACCCTTCTATCCTTAAAACCGGACTCAGCTTTTCTTTAGTAGAAGTAAATCGTAACGGCCCTAAACCAATATAGTCGACTCTATTTTTTAGGTGATCTAAACACTGCTCTAGTGTATTTGCAGTACCACCAATTATTTTAGACTCGCCTAAAATCTTTCGCGCTTCTGCGGTTGACATATCCTGTTGCCCCAAATGAACACCAGCTGCATCTACCTCTTGTACAATACTCACATTATCATTTATAATGAGTTTTGCATTGAATTCATCGCATAATTTTTTCGCTTTATGCGCAGTATCAAGAACTTCTTCATAAGCTGTATTTTTCATTCGCAGCTGTACCCAGTTGCAACCTGCCTTTAAAACCTGATCTATATGTTCTAAATGGGCTTTGCCGTCTGCTCCCTGAGAAATATAGTGCAAATGAGAAATTTCCTTATTTACACGGGTTTTATCTATAAATGTGTTCATACTCATTTTTTATTTTAATAAAAGCTTCTACGGGATTTTCAGAAAGCCAGATTGCTCCCAAAACGGCAGCTCCGCTAAATCCGCGTTGGTGTACTTCTGCAATTTTTTCTGAAGTGATTCCGCCCAAAGCGATTATTTTTTGTGGAATATTATGCACTTCAAAGTGTTTCCCTTCATATCCTGTTTTTGAAATCGAAGTAAAAACCGGACTTAAAAAACAGTAATCAAAAAGTGCTGCATAACTATTGAGTTTGTTTATCTCGTGAAAAGAGGTACTCACCTGAAACCCTTTCTTCTTAAGTTTTTCTAATTCATATCTAAAAGCTTCTGACTCTGTATTGCGCTGCATTTCTTTAAAATGCATTCCCTTACAGCAAAATTCCTCAGCTAGTTTATGATGCTGATGTAGCATCATGGTCGCTAAATAATGAGGCTCAAACTGCTGCAACCAACTTTTCAATTCAGCATAAGAAGCCTGTGGTTTGCGAATGTGAACTGTTTTTAAACCCAAATCAATAAGTTGTTTGATTTGGGTTATTTCAGAAGTAATAAACGCTTCAGCAGTAATAACAATTAGCATCTTTAATGATTTACAGATACACTTCGCTTCCGTGTTTTTTAAACTCTTCAGACTTTTCCTTCATTCCTTTCTCGAGTGCTTCTTCGGTCTCTAAACCATTTTCTTTAGCGTAATTGCGCACATCCTGACTAATTTTCATCGAACAAAAATTAGGACCGCACATAGAACAAAAGTGAGCCACTTTAGCATTTTCAGAAGGTAAGGTCTCGTCGTGAAATTCACGAGCCGTATCAGGATCGAGTGCTAAATTAAATTGATCTTCCCATCTAAATTCAAATCGCGCTTTACTCATCGCATCGTCTCTGTGTTGCGCTCCGGGATGCCCTTTTGCGAGGTCTGCTGCGTGCGCCGCAATTTTATAAGTTATCACACCGGTTTTTACATCTTCTTTGTTAGGCAACCCCAGGTGCTCTTTAGGGGTCACATAACACAACATTGCACAGCCGTACCAGCCTATCATTGCAGCACCTATACCACTGGTGATGTGATCATAGCCTGGAGCAATATCTGTAGTTAAGGGTCCCAAAGTGTAAAACGGAGCTTCCCCACACACTTCGAGTTGCTTATCCATATTTTCTTTTATCATATGCATGGGGATGTGGCCAGGACCTTCTATGATACATTGTACATCGTGTTTCCATGCAATTTTTGTGAGTTCGCCTAAAGTTTCTAACTCGGCAAACTGTGCATAATCATTAGCATCTGCAATACTTCCGGGACGCAAACCATCTCCTAAAGAGAACGATACGTCATAGGCTTTCATAATCTCACAGATATCTTCAAAATGCTCATATAAGAAGCTCTCTTTATGATGCGAGAGACACCATTTTGCCATTATAGAACCTCCCCGAGAAACAATTCCGGTAAGGCGTTTTGCTGTATGTGGCACATACTTAAGGCGTACACCGGCGTGAATCGTAAAATAATCTACTCCCTGCTCTGCCTGCTCGATAAGCGTGTCTCTAAAAATCTCCCAGGTTAAATCTTCGGCTTTGCCATTTACTTTTTCTAAAGCCTGATAAATAGGAACTGTACCTATGGGCACCGGAGAGTTGCGTAAAATCCACTCTCGAGTTTCATGAATATTTTTTCCTGTAGAAAGATCCATTATGGTGTCTGCTCCCCAACGGCACGCCCATACCGCTTTTTCTACCTCTTCTTCAATGGAAGAACTTACTGCAGAATTACCGATATTGGCATTTATTTTTACTAAAAAATTACGCCCTATAATCATAGGCTCTGCTTCCGGGTGATTGATGTTTGCCGGGATTATTGCTCTTCCACGAGCCACCTCATCACGCACAAATTCTGGAGTAATCACTTTTGGAATACTCGCCCCATAACTGTTGCCGGGATGCTGTGGAGTAATGTGTTGTATTTCGGCTAGTTTTTGATTTTCGCGAATTGCGATATACTCCATTTCAGGAGTAATGATTCCCTGACGCGCATAATGCATCTGAGTAACATTTTTGCCTGCTTCAGCCTTTAATGGATTTGTATTGCGTACAAAGCGCAAATGATCGAGCGCGGCATTTTCTTCCTGTTTACGACCGTAAGCCGAAGAAAGCCCTGATAATTGTACGGTGTCATTTCGGTCTAAAATCCATTGTTTACGTACGGGATCAAGTCCTTTTTTAACATCAATCTCAATATTAGGATCGGTAAATGGGCCGCTGGTATCATACACCAAAACCGGCGCGTTTTTTTCAACCTTACCATTAAATTTATCTATCGTATCTGCCAGAGAAATCTGGCGCATAGGCACTTTAAGGTCTGGGTACAGGCTGCCGCTTACGTACACTTTTTCTGAATTAGGAAAAGGTGCGCGGCTAATGGTTTGTTGCTTCGGAATTTTTTCGGTCTTCATAACGGATAGTTTTAAGAATTATACGTGTCACAAATCAATAATTCTATCCGCCTTGCGTGGCTTTAACGATAAGTACCAGAGCACCATCTTTCAGCATAAATTCATTCCATGCAGTTTGGGTAACAATGGCGTTATTAACAGCCACAGCGATGCCTTTTTGCACGATGTCGAGATGAATTAAAAGTTCTGAAAGCGAAGGCTCTTTAGCGAAAGAATGTGATTGATTGTTGACGTTTACAGTGATCATTTAAAATAGTTTTAAACTGTAAACTGAAGGTGGCATACGCCAAAAAGCAACAACCCGTTTGCATGGAATCTTTATAAAAGATCCTATCTATTGTGGAAAGTTTTCACTTTTCCCTTCGCTGGTACTAACCAGATCAGGTTCAAAGGGTACTATCTCAGCCGATATTGCTATCAGCGCCCCTAAAGTTTACAACGTAAAGCTATACATAAATTGGAGACCTACTGCACTTATAATTTGAAAATTTTAAAAAGGCATTATCCTACTTAACATTATTTAGCCTTTGATTAAGAACAAAATAACACGAAAGAGCCCATAAATACACGCCTCGCTTTGTAATTTTAGAATAACTAAAAAATCAAAAATTATGAAAACAGTAAAACCATATTTAACCTTTAGAGGTGAGTGTCAAGAAGCTTTAAATTTTTATAAAGACTGTTTTGGTGGAGATATCATTAACAAAGAAACTTACGAAGGGAAAGACATTGATATTCCGGGAAGTTATAGAGATAAACTACAGCATGCAGAGCTCAAAGGAAAAGGAATTCATTTAATGGCATATGATGCTTCTCCAGATACACCCTTACAGCACGGCAATCAAGTGCAACTGGGCGTTGATCTTGAGAGTAAAGATGAAGTAAGCGAATTATTTAATAAATTATCTGCAGAAGGTCAAAGTCTTGCAAAACCACAAGAAACCAGCTGGAATGCCTATTACGCTCGTGTTCGCGATAAGTATGGTGTAAACTGGATGCTTAATTACGATATGTAATAATATCATTATTATAAATTTTTAAAATGCCGAAGTACTGCTTCGGCATTTTTTATGCGTCTGCGTTTAAGAAGTGGCTAAAAAGACTGAAATTTGCAGCGCTATGAATCAAACTATTACCATACTCGATAATACCTTTGTTTTACATCCTGCAGGTGGTATTTATTGGGTAGAACAGGAGACGCTTCTTATTGCAGATGTACATCTGGGAAAAGTTTCCCATTTTAGAAAACACGGAAGCGCTGTGCCTTACAAGGCTGTAGCCGAAAATTTTATACAACTTTCACGCATTGCAGATTCTTTTAAACCTAAAGGCATTTGCTTTCTGGGCGATTTGTTTCACAGCAGCTTAAATACCGAATGGAATTTATTTGAAGACTGGGTTGCCTCCCGAGAAGAAAATATCATTTTAGTGGCGGGGAATCACGATATCATTGCTCCGCTTAAATACGAAAAACTGGGAGTTCCCATATATTCTGAAATTAGAACCGGGGCGTTTTTACTTACGCATCACCCGGAGGAAACTGAAGGCTTTTTCAATTTTTGTGGACATATACATCCGGGAATTCGTCTGGGCGGAATAGGCCGTCAGGTATTAAAACTTTCATGTTTCTTTAAGACTGAAAATCAATTGATCTTACCGGCTTTCGGTACATTTACCGGAAACTATTATCTGGAGCCAAAACCTGGAGATGCTGTTTTTGCCGTAACAAAAAAAGAGGTAATACAAGTTCAATAGAAAGCTGGTCTAACGCAATGGAATGATACTATTTTTGAATCTTTCAACTTATTATCAAAGCTGAATAGTTTAAATACCTAAAAATTTTGAGACACTTAGAATACTAATTTGATTTTTATACAAATCGAAATCTATGAAAAAGAAACTCGCTATACTCAATTTACTTTCGGTACTTCTGGTTATTACCGTTAATGGCTTATCACAAGCACAACGCTGGAACAATACTACTATTGGCGAAGTAAGTAATCGTTATGACAATCTGTTTACGCCTGCGGGTTACGCTTTTTCAATCTGGGGTGTTATTTTTTTGGGTCTTTTGGCGTACGCAGTATTTGGCATTAGACGCGCCTTTTTCAGTAAAAAAGATACTCCGCATATCGAGCAAACAGGTTACTGGTTTACGAGTGTAAATGTACTTAATGCATTGTGGGTGGTTGCTTTTACGTATGAATACGTCTGGCTTTCCGTATTTATAATAATCGGGATGCTTTTTTGTCTGCTTAAAATTGTTTTAAAAACAAATATGGAACGCTGGGATGCTCCTATAGAAATTATAGCATTTGTATGGTGGCCTATTTGTATTTACAGCGGTTGGGTAGCGGTTGCAGTCATTGCAAATATTTCAGCATTTTTAGTTAAATTAGATCTAGCCGGAAGCCAGTTAACCCAGATTATTGCTACGATGACATTAATTACTATTGCTGTGTTTATAAATCTGCTTATGATTAACCTGCGCAATATGCGCGAATTTGCACTGGTAGGCGCATGGGCGCTTTTTGCCATATTCATAAGACATAAAGACAGCCTGGAAAGTGTTGCCTATTTTGCATTATTAGGAACTTTATTACTCGTAATTTCTTCAGGATTGCACGGCTATCGCAATCGGGAAACAAACCCTATTAATAAACTTAAAGAGCGGTTTAAATCATAGATTTAATATCATTAGACCAGCTGGGATAAGTAAAAACCATCCCTTTTAAGGTATTTACATCTAGTTTGCCGCACATTGCCATAACGAACATATTTATGGTTTCTGCGGCATCCCAACTTAACAGATGTGCTCCTAAAATATAACCTGTTTCTTTATCCACAATTGTTTTAAAGGCATAGCAATTTTGATTCATTCGTTTTGAGTTGTACCATGTAGGCACATTTTCTTCCCGTACGACAATATCATAACCCTGTTCCTTAGCTTCTTTTTCATTAAAACCTACAGTTGCCAGTTGTGGTTGTGTAAATACGACAGAAGGCGTAGGCGGCACATCTAGTTTCAAGTAATTTTCTCCTTTAACTATATTCTTAGCTACAACTCGTGCTTCTTGATGCGCTATAGGGGTTAGTGCTAATGTGCTTGTATCTGAAACATCTCCACAAGCATAAACATTTACATTTGTTGTGCTTTGCAAATATTCATTGACCTCAATCCCTTTTTTACTGAACGCTACGTTTCCATTTTCAAGCTCTAAGTCTGCTATTGCCGGCGCACGACCTGCAGTATTAAAGATCATTTCAGCTTTTAATTCAAAAGACTCATCTCCCTGATCTAAAGTAACCCGGTAGTTCTTCCGAAGTTTTTCTATAGCGGTGGCTCGTGCATTAAAAACAAACTTAATTCCTATTTGCTCAGAATTCTCCTGAAGATATTTTGCCAGCTGGCTATCAAAATTAGAAAGAATACCGTCATTCACATCTACGATAGTTACGTCTACCCCGCAACGTGCAGCAATATGCGCAAACTCCATCCCAATATATCCTGCACCTATAAAAATCATGCTTTCGGGCAATTCTTTGAGCTCTAAAAAGTCATCACTTATATGCGCATATTCTCTTCCCGGTATTTTTAACTCAAGTGGTATGTTTCCCGTCGCAATTACAATTTTATCTGCTGTCACCGTTTTACCTTCCACAGAAAGGGTTTGCGCATCAATAAATTTCGGCGACTGGTGGTATAATTTGATTCCTGCATCTTTCAGTTTTCGCTCTGTTGTAAAGGGTACCGCACTGGTAAAGGTCTCTTTAAATTTCATTAAGTCTCCCCAATTTACTTTAGGCAAATCATCGATTCCTTTACCGCTTAAGTCACGACTACGCTCTAAGACTTCGGTGATTCCTACTAAAACTTTTTTAGGATCACATCCTCGGTTTGCACACGTACCGCCAAACTCTCTATTATCTGCAATGGCAACTTTTAATCCGGCTTCAACAGCATCATAAGCTACATGCTTTCCTGCGTTACCGGTCCCAATTACAAATACATCAAAGTGCTCAATTGCCATAAATCTAGTTTTTTATAAAGATACTGTTTGCCGCAAGGCTATCTTGTTATTGAAATTGTAAATACCTGTTAGGCTTTTGCCAAAGCACTGTTTTAAATATATAAATAGATTTAAGCTATGTTACAATAATATTAAATACGCCTGCGGATTAATGATAAAAAACAAGAAGATACTATCTTTGTCGGCTTATGGGTAAAACCAAGATCACGCAGCCTTTTTTACAGTCTTTGCAAATGCAAAAACTGCAAGACGCTATTTCTAGTAGCGAAAAAAATTCATCTCGAATTACATTGAACGGCCTTATAGGTTCGTCGCTTTCCATTTTAATTGCAGAAAGTTTTAAAACTGCAGATAAACCCTTTCTTATCATCTTAAATGACAAGGAAGAAGCGGCTTATGTGCTCAATGATTTAGAGCAATTAGTAAAAGAAAGCAATGTACTTTTCTATCCCGGCAGCTACCGCAGACCGTATCAAATAGAAGAGACCGATAATGCTAATGTGTTACTTAGAGCCGAAGTTTTAAACCGCATCAACAGTCGTAAAAAACCGGCCCTTATTGTCACTTATACTGATGCGCTTTTTGAAAAAGTAGTAACCCGTAAAGAACTCGACAAAAGTACCTTAAAGGTAAAACTGAATGATAAGCTGTCGCTTGATTTTGTAAACGAAATGCTTTTTGAATATAAATTTAGGCGAGTAGATTTTGTTACAGAACCCGGCGAATTTTCGGTGCGCGGGGGGATTATTGATGTCTTCTCCTTTTCACACGATGAGCCGTATCGTATTGAGTTTTTTGGCGATGAGGTTGACAGCATACGTACTTTTGATGTAGAGACGCAACTTTCGGTAAAAAAGATTGAAAAGATAAGTCTGATGCCTAATGTTGAAAATAAAGCTTTACAGGAATCACGCGATAGTTTTTTCAAATATATTTCAGAACAGACCGTTGTTTTTGTACAAGACTTAGAACAACTTTCAGCTCGTATTGATACTAATTTTGAAAAGGCTCAGGAAGCCTATGATAAACTTGAAAGTGAGATCAAACGTACAGCGCCTGAAGCTTTATTTTGCGATTCAAAAACCATTCGAAGACAGTTACTTGATTTTACCCTGGTAAAAATAGGAACTGATTTACCGGAGCAGGAATCTGCAAATCAAATAACTTTTAGCCAACACCCGCAACCGGCATTTAATAAGCAATTTGATTTGCTTATTCAAAATTTAAATGAAAACAACGAAGCGGGATACACCAATTATATTTGCTGCAGTAGTGAGCAACAAGCAAAGCGTTTTAAAGATATCTTTGATGATGCCAAGTTAGACGTGAAGCAATATGACACCATTATTTTACCGCTTTACCGGGGTTTTATTGATGAGGATTTTAAAATAGTCTGTTATACAGATCACCAGATTTTTGAGCGCTATCACAAGTTTAAGCTTAAAGACGGTTACGCAAAAAAACAGGCGATCACGCTTAAAGATTTAACCAGTCTGCAGGTAGGTGATTACATCACACACATAGATCACGGGATTGGTAAATTTGGCGGACTTCAGAAGATTGAAGTGGAAGGCAAAATGCAGGAAGCCATCAAATTAATTTATGGCGAACGCGATGTGCTCTACCTGAGTATTCATTCGCTTCATAAAGTCACTAAATACAATGGCAAAGACGGCAAACCGCCTCAAATTTACAAGCTAGGTAGTGCCGCCTGGAAAAAACTTAAACAGAAAACAAAAACACGGGTTAAAGAAATTGCTTTTAACCTGATTAAACTATACGCCAAACGTCGTCTTGAAAAAGGCTTTGCCTTTGGTCCTGACACCTATTTGCAAAACGAGTTAGAAGCGAGCTTTATTTACGAAGATACTCCAGATCAAAGTAGCGCCACCGAAGCGGTAAAAGCAGATATGGAAAGCTCCCGACCTATGGATCGTTTGGTTTGTGGTGATGTAGGTTTTGGTAAAACTGAAGTTGCCATACGTGCGGCCTTTAAAGCAGTAGATAATGGGAAACAAGTGGCGGTTTTAGTACCCACAACAATTCTTGCTTTTCAGCATCATAAAACCTTTAGCGAGCGTCTTAAAGATTTACCGGTTACTGTAGATTATTTAAACCGTTTTCGCACAGCGAAAGAAAAACGAGAAACCTTAGAGCGTCTTGCAAATGGTAGAGTTGATATCATTATAGGCACACACCAGCTTACCAGTAAAAATGTAAAATTTAAAGATTTGGGCTTGCTCATTGTAGATGAGGAGCAAAAATTTGGTGTAGCAGTAAAAGATAAGCTTAAGACGATAAAAGAAAATGTAGATACGCTTACCTTGACGGCAACGCCTATACCGCGTACGCTACAGTTTAGTTTAATGGCGGCTCGTGACTTAAGTACCATCACCACAGCACCGCCTAACCGTTACCCCATTGAAACCCATATCGCGCGTTTTACCGAAGATACCATACGAGATGCTGTATCGTATGAAATACAACGCGGCGGACAGGTGTTCTTCATTCATAACCGCATTGAAAATATTAAAGAAATTGCCGGTTTAATTCAGCGGCTTGTACCCGATGCTAAAGTAGGCATAGGTCACGGCCAGATGGATGGAAAGAAACTTGAAGAACTTATGCTCAGGTTTATGGATGGCGAGTTTGATGTACTCGTATCTACCACCATTGTAGAAAGCGGTCTTGATGTACCTAACGCAAATACGATATTCATCAATAATGCTAATAATTTTGGACTTTCAGACTTGCATCAAATGCGCGGTCGTGTAGGCCGAAGCAATAAAAAAGCGTTTTGCTATTTCCTTACGCCTCCGTTTTCTACAATGACCGAAGATGCGCGTAAACGTATGACGGCATTAGAGCAATTTTCAAGTTTAGGTAGTGGTATCAATATCGCGATGAAAGACCTTGAGATACGCGGTGCCGGTGACCTTCTGGGTGGTGAACAAAGTGGTTTTATGAACGAGATAGGTTTTGATACCTATCAGAAAATCTTAAACGAGGCTATAGAAGAACTTAAAGAAAATGAGTTTGCAGATCTATATGCTGAAGACAATGCAGACGACACTAACAAAGAGTACGTAAAAGATACCGTCATCGATTCTGATTTCTCCTTAATGTTTCCTGATGACTACATCAATAATATAACCGAGCGTTTAAATCTCTATACAGAACTTAACGGGTTAAAAACTGAAGAAGAACTGGCAGCTTTTGAAACTCGATTGATAGATCGTTTTGGTGAGTTGCCCAAACAAGCAGATGACTTATTGAACTCGGTACGTATTAAATGGGTTGCAACGCACTACGGACTTGAAAAAGTAGTAATGAAAAATAAAAAACTTATTGGGTTTTTTATTGCAGACCAGCAATCTAAGTTTTACCAAAGTGCTGCGTTCTCCCGCGTACTTCAATATGTACAAACGCACTCTAACCGCGTGACCTTAAAAGAGAAGAAAACCAGTAAAGGTTTACGTTTATTACTTACTGCTCAAGGGATTTCTACAGTAGATAAGGCTATAGATGTTTTAAAACCACTAATGCCGAAGAAAGTAGAACAAGTTTCAGAATAGGTTAAAAACTGCAGAAGACTAACCTCAAAAGAGGAAGATTAATTCGAGTTTGATTTCTCTTTTTAAGTTTTAGAAATATTCTTTCTAATGACATTTTGAACTACTTCTGCTACAGTATTCTCGTTTATACTTTTTGATAAACAATATTTGCCAGTAAGCCATTCTTCTAATTTATGAGCTCCTTTGCTCGCATTACAAGAAATACAACATAGCGCAATATTTTCTGCTGAGGAAAGATGAATATCATTAATTATATGCTCCCAAGATGGTTTAGTCTTTCTTGAGACATGGTTTATTGGAAAATCAACCCCGCAATACACACACTTTTTATCACGGCTTAAAACTAATTTCTCAACATCTGCCGGAATACCCCACTGATTAGCCATAGTTATGTTTTAAAAATGATAAAATGCATTCTCAAAATGCTCTAGCTTTTCTTGAGTCTTGTTTTTAAGAACAGCAATGATATCAAAACGGGTTTCGATATCCAGATCATTTGATATGACATATTCATTAGCTGCTTTGACGAGTAATTTAATTTTTGAAGAACTGACAAAGTCCTGAGGGTCTCCAAAAAAATCTGAGTTGCGCGTTTTGACCTCTATGATGATGAGTTCGTTGTTTTTTGTAGCTATGATATCAATTTCCGCTTTAGCGAAAAACCAATTGCGCTCCAGAATTTCAAAACCGTTTTTTTCTAGATATTCTGCTGCAAACTGCTCGCCCCATTTACCTAATTCGTTATGATTCATAGCGAGATTTAATACTTATTCTACGTGGTCAAAAGCAAGTCTAGAACCTTTTTCTGTAACTTCAAGCGACACATTTCTACCTAATATTAGCGCGCGATTATCTTTTAAATGACCCGCAGGAAAATTAAAACATACCGGAAAATCATAATCCTTAACGGCATCTAACACAATCTCTTTTGCCGTTTTTCCAAATGGAATTGAATTGTCGTGCATTTTAGTTAAACTACCTACCACAAGACCTTTTAGATCGCATAGCATATTATTACGTTTTAAATTAACCATCATACGATCTACGTGATACAGGTATTCATCAAGATCTTCTATAAACAGGATTTTATTTTTTGTATGAATCGAAGAATTGCTTCCACATAAAGAGTACAAAATAGAAATATTACCTCCTACCAGCTCTCCAGTTCCTGTTCCCAAGCGGTTTAGAGGAGCAGGTTTTACACTATAATTTAAGGCTTTCCCAAACCACGCTTTCTCTAAAGTTTGTTTAGCTGCTACTGTGTTACGTGCAATACCCACCGGCATAACCCCGTGAATGGTTTCAAAACCCATCATATGCAATTGCGAATGCAACACGGTGATATCACTATAGCCCACCACCCATTTAGGATATTTTACAAACTTGTAAAAATTGATTTGATCTATAATGCGCACTGTACCATAACCTCCCCGGGCACACCACACTGCCTTGATTTCTTCATCATCAAGCATTGTCTGCAAATCTGCAGCCCGGGCTGCATCTGTACCACCAAACTGATCATCTTCGGCTCCTATAGTTTTACCTAACACAGGGATTAAACCATAAGATTCGAGCAGTAAAATACCTTTGTGTAAGTCTTCTTCATCAACCTTACGAGCGGTACAAACAATACCTATTTTATCACCTTTTTTTAAATATGGGGGAGTTAACATAACCTGTTATTTGTTAGGACGATATAGTAGTCCCGTTACTTTAAATTCAATATCATAATCTTTAGCCTGCTCCGCAGTAATTTTGACATCACTGCCTACAAATTCTTTGGGCATCGCCACATCACCGTCAGTACCCAAATAAACAAAGAGCGTTTTGCTAGACAGGGCTCCATGTTGAAAATCTACAGCACCAGCAAAATCCCATTCGTAGCCAGAAAAACGAATTGCTTTCTTATTTAACGTCTCGAGTTCTGCCAGTGGCATCCCCATATAAATATCGGTTTCTGATTTCCAGGGGCTGTCATAGGCATAAGCTTCAATACTGTGAACGGCAGTCTTGTTGATATCTGTATAATGTACCAGTAATTCTTTCGGCGTGTTTGGGTATATTTTTAGCGTAACCACTTCGATAGAGCCCTCTTCTATCCAGTTTTTTGTTTCCAAAAGATCGTCTTCGGCAAACTTATTTTCTAATGTGCCTGTCTGGGCAAAACCGTAGATTTCTTCAATAATAAATACCGTTTCCTCTGCAACATTTTCTTCTGTTACAGTATTGGAAGCAGGTGCAGAATCTGGTTTTTCTTTACAACACACAAAGATTGTAAAAACTGCTAAAACTAAATAACGTAGGATCATAGTGTATCTAAAAGACTAATATACATACTTAATAAATGTACTCCTACCACAGGTTTTGATTAATCCCATAAATGGTATCTTTGCGGCTGAAAATTTTACTTTTACTATGACTCCCAAAAGATATACAATTACCGCAGCATTGCCCTATACTAACGGCCCTATACATATAGGTCACTTAGCCGGAGTTTATGTACCTGCAGATATTTACGCGCGCTACCTAAGAGGCATCGATAAAGATGTTGCTTTTATATGTGGTAGTGATGAGCACGGTGTTGCAATAAGTATTAAAGCTAAAAAAGAGGGAATTACGCCTCAGGAAGTGGTTGATAAATACAATACAATAATCAAAGACTCTTTTGCAGATTTTGGGATCTCATTTGATAATTACTCCCGCACTTCTGCACAAGTACATCACGATACCGCTTCAGAATTTTTTACAAAACTCTACGAGAAAGGCGACTTTATTGAAGAAGTAACCGAACAATTGTACGACCCTGAAGCAAACCAATATTTAGCAGATCGCTTTGTTATAGGAACCTGCCCTAAATGTGGAAATGAAGAAGCCTACGGAGATCAGTGTGAAAATTGCGGTTCTTCTCTAAACGCAACAGATCTTATCAATCCAAAATCTACCATCTCTGGTGCAAAACCGGTGATGAAAGAAACCAAACACTGGTTTTTGCCTTTAGAGCGTTATGAAGATTTCTTAAAACAATGGATTCTTGAAGACCATAAAAAAGACTGGAAATCTAATGTATACGGGCAATGTAAATCGTGGATTGATGATGGTTTACGCCCTCGCGCAGTGACCCGCGATCTGGACTGGGGGATTCCTGTACCGGTTGAAGGTGCAGAAGGCAAAGTTCTTTATGTATGGTTTGATGCACCTATAGGGTATATCTCATCTACAAAAGAATGGGCAGCACGCGAAGGAAAAAATTGGGAAGATTACTGGAAAAAAGAGGATACCAAATTAGTACACTTCATTGGGAAAGATAACATCGTATTCCATTGTATTATTTTCCCTGCCATGCTTAAAGCAGAAGGCAGTTATATTTTACCAGATAATGTACCGGCAAACGAGTTTTTAAATCTGGAAGGAAACAAACTTTCTACTTCAAAAAACTGGGCGGTGTGGTTACACGAATATCTTGAAGATTTTCCGGGCCAGCAAGATGTGTTGCGCTATACCTTAACTGCAAATGCTCCCGAAACAAAAGATAATGATTTTACGTGGAATGATTTTCAAGCGAGAAACAACAATGAACTGGTTGCTATTTTTGGAAATTTCATCAACCGTGTGGTTGTATTAACGAGTAAATATTATGAAGGTGTAATACCGCACCCGGCAGCTTTTAATGAAGAAGACGAGCGTGTTTTAGCAGAAATGAAAGCTTACCCTGCTGTGATTGCCAGTTCTATTGAACGCTATCGTTTCCGCGAAGCGCAAAATGAATTGATGAATGTGGCACGTTTGGGTAATAAATATCTTGCAGATGCAGAGCCCTGGAAAACGGTGAAAACAGATGCAGAACGTACGCAAACCGTGATGTATGTGGCGTTACAAATCGCAGCAAGTCTTGCTGTTTTAAGCGAACCCTTTTTACCCCACACCGCAAAAACTTTAAAAGATATGCTTAATATGGAAAGTAACGATCCGCTAATGACGTTACCTCAACCTTTAAGTTGGTCAAGTTTAGGTGAAAAAATAGATTTACTACCTGTAGGTCATACGATTAATGCTGCTGCATTGCTCTTTAGTAAGATTGAAGACGAGCAGATTCAAAAACAATTAGATAAACTAGAAGCCACAAAAATGAGCAATCAAGCCGAAAACGCAACGGTAACTCCGCAAAAAGACACCATCGAATTTGATGATTTTACCAAATTAGACATGCGTGTGGGAACCATTATTGAAGCGGAAAAAATGCCAAAAACCAAGAAACTTTTGGTTCTTAAAGTTGATACCGGTATTGATGTGCGTACAATTGTTTCAGGTATTGCAGAGAGTTTCACTCCCGAGGAAATTATAGGTAAACAAGTGACTGTTCTCGTAAATCTTGCTCCTCGCGCATTGCGTGGTGTAGAAAGCCAGGGAATGATTTTAATGACCGAAGATGCAAAAGGCAAACTCGTGTTTATGAACCCAGATACTGCCGGTGTAAAGAATGGTGGGGTGATTAGTTAACTATTATAATCTCCCCTCTTTCTTTAGAAGGGAGCTTTTCAGCTTTGCTAAAATAAGGGTGGTGTTTTTCGCATTTCTTGCGATAAAGTCTGCCCTTTTTCATTCAGATTAAATTATTTTATCAATTATGTCCGCAATCCTCTCCTACCTCCTATCTCAAACTAATCTTCCGGAAAGTAGCATTAAAAATACCTTGCAGTTACTTGATGAAGATGCGACTATTCCTTTTATATCGAGGTATCGGAAAGAACGTACCGGAAATCTTGACGAGGTACAAATAGGTGAAATTGTAACCTATAAAGAGCAGTTTGAAGCGTTGGAAAAGCGAAAAGCAGCCATACTAAAAGCGCTTAAGGAGCAGGAGGTTTTAACCCCAGAACTTAAAAAGCAAATTAGTAACACCAGTGATTTAATTGCACTTGAGGATCTTTATTTACCTTATAAAAAAACTCGAAAAACAAAAGCAGACACTGCCCGTGAAAATGGTCTGGAGCCACTTGCCAAAATCATAATGGCGCAAAATACCCGTGATCTGGAAGCTGCTGCTGTGACGTTTCAAAACGATACGATTAGCTCTACAGATGATGCGCTGGAAGGTGCCCGTCACATTATTGCAGAATGGGTAAATGAGCGTGCAGACATTCGTAATTATTTACGTAATCAATTAGAGCGCCACGCGCAGATTACCACTAAAGTTGTCAAGTCTAAAAAAGACGAAGAAAAAGCACAGAAATACAAAGATTATTTTGAGTGGGATGAGTCATTAGCGCGTATTCCTTCCCATCGGTTTTTAGCATTAATGCGTGCTGCTGAAGAAGGTTTTATTCGGTTAAAAGTTGAGATTGATGACGATAAAGCCTTGCAAAACATAGAGAATCGCATTATAAAATCTAACAACGCCAGTGCAGAACAAATTCAATTGGCAATTGCAGATTCTTACAAGCGTTTGCTATTTCCCGCATTAAGTAATGAATCATTAGGCGCTGCAAAAGAGAATGCAGACAACGAAGCGATTTCAGTTTTTGCAAAAAATTTACGCCAGCTGCTATTAGGTTCGCCACTGGGCGAAAAACGTATTCTCGCACTCGATCCCGGTTTTAGAACGGGTTGTAAAGTGGTTTGCCTTGATGAAAATGGCGGATTGCAACACAACGAAACCATTTATCCGCATCCACCTAAAAACGACACAAAAGGCGCAATGCGTAAAATAAGTTTTCTGGTCGACGCACATAAAATAGAAGCTATTGCTATTGGTAACGGTACCGCTAGTCGGGAAACCGAACAGTTTATCAAACGCATGCAATTCAATAGAAATATAGATGTTTTTGTAGTGAGTGAGGCCGGTGCCTCGATTTATTCGGCTTCTAAGATTGCCCGTGACGAGTTCCCTAATTATGACGTGACAGTGCGCGGCGCGGTTTCTATAGGGCGTCGCCTGGCAGACCCGCTTGCTGAATTGGTAAAAATTGATGCAAAATCTATTGGCGTAGGACAATACCAGCACGATGTAGATCAAACGAAATTGAAAAACGAACTCGACCGTGTTGTAGAAAGTTGCGTAAATACCGTGGGAGTTAACATTAATACAGCTAGTGTTCCGTTGTTAAGTTATGTTTCCGGAATTGGCCCTAAACTGGCAGAAAATATTGTTGCCTATCGTGACGAAAAAGGTGCTTTCGCTTCGCGGAAAGAAATTTTGAATATTCCGCGACTGGGTGCAAAAGCCTTTGAACAAGCCGGTGGGTTTTTACGCATAAAAGATGGTGAAAATCCGCTAGACGACTCTGCTGTGCATCCCGAGCGTTACGATTTGGTCGAAAAAATGGCTAAAAAACTAAAAGTTTCCGTAGCAAATCTGGTAGGAAACAAAAGCATTTTAAAAGAAATAAGCCTTGAAGATTACGTTACCAACGAGGTAGGCTTACCTACACTTAAAGACATTTTAGACGAATTAGAAAAACCCGGACTCGACCCCCGGGAGCCGGCAAAAGCTTTTACCTTTAATCAAAACATACGTAAAATTGAAGATCTGGAAGTTGGCCAACTGCTTCCGGGGATTGTGAATAACGTGACTAATTTTGGTGCTTTTGTAGATATTGGGATTAAAGAAAGTGGTTTGATTCACATCTCAAATCTCGCCGATGGCTTTGTAAGTGATGTAAATGCACACGTAACCTTACAGGAACATGTGGTGGTAAAAGTGCTCGAGGTAGATATTCCGCGAAAGCGTATTCAACTTAAATTGCATAAGCTGAATGCTTAAAATCGCCTATCATCCTATTTATAAGCATCCTTTACCCGAAGGACACCGCTTCCCGATGGAAAAATATGATTTGCTGCCCAGGCAATTGTTGCATGAAGGCACGTGTACCGAAGCTAATTTTTATGAGCCGGGTTTCCCTGAAGAACACTACATACGTGCCGTACATACCGATAGCTATGTTACAAACCTTAAGGCTTTAAACCTAGACCGAAAAGCTGCACGTAAAATAGGTTTTCCGCTGTCGCAGGAGTTAGTAGACCGCGAACAAATAATCGCTCAGGGTACTATTTTAGGTTGTCATTATGCGTTGGAAAATGGCATCAGTTTTAACATCGCAGGTGGTACTCATCACGCTTACAGCGATCACGGCGAAGCCTTTTGTTTGTTTAATGATCAGGCTATTGGGGCGCGCTATCTTCAGAGAAATGAGTTGGCTCAAAAAATTCTTATTGTAGATCTGGATGTACATCAAGGCAATGGTACAGCAGAAATTTTTCAGGAAGATGACTCGGTGTTTACATTTAGCATGCACGGCGCAGGCAATTATCCGTTTAAAAAAGAAGTTTCTGATCTTGACATTGCTATACCTGATAAAAGTGGTGATGACTATTATTTAGCAAAGCTGAAAGAAACTTTACCCAAACTCATTAAGCAGGTAAACCCAGATTTTATTTTTTACCTCAGCGGTGTTGACATCCTGGAAACCGATAAATTGGGCAGACTTTCCTGCACCGTAGAAGGCTGCAAAGAGCGTGATCGTTTTGCATTGTCTTGTTTCCGCGAAAGCGAAATTCCTGTACAGGTAAGTATGGGCGGTGGGTATTCTCCTCAAATAAAAACCATCATTGAGGCACACGCAAATACGTACAGACTGGCACAACAGATTTATTTTTAAAAAATATTCTAAATAGCTGGTTTTAATCTAAATAGCTCTTGACTTAGGTGTTTTCCCCCTATTTAAAAGTAAAGACTTGATTTCTATTTAATTAGTGCTATTTTTGTTAATGTAATTAACAAATGAATTATGAAAACAATTAAAACCTTTTTTGCCCTTTTTATTTTTGCTGCTACGTTTACTTCGTGTGATGCTGTAGATGACCTTGTCAAAATTGATGTACCTACCACATTTACTAAGGATCTCGTGATTACAGTTTCTGAAGGTGAAACTTCTTTTTCAGAAACTGCTGCAATAAGCATTGATAATGATGAAGTACAGGATAATCTTGATAAAATAGATAATATTGAAATTACAAAACTTACTTATCAAATTGTTAGTGTAAGCGGTACCGAAAACGTAGTTGCTACAGGAATGTTTACTGCTTCAAGCAGTTCATATCCTTGGTTTGAGGCGTCAGATAGTGATTCTGTAAACTTAACCGAGGCAGCGGCAGCCGGAACAATTTATAATATAGATGTAAATCAATCTTTAGTTGATGCTTTTGAAGCTGATTTAAAAAGCGGTGCAACAGCAACACTATCGGCATCAGGAACAGTATCTGATGCACCTGTAACATTTACCGTTCGAGTAACAGCAGACGTTAAAGTTACTATATAATTTAGTTAAGTAAATAAAGTGAGAAGAACCCGATGCTAATGCATCGGGTTTTTTTATGCCTATATTTTACTCATAAACAGGTAAGTGCAGGTAGCACACTTCTAATTAAAGAATTATATTAGTAAACTATTAACACAATTACAAAAATGGCTATTCCCGAAAAGGCACGTAAATACTGGCGTGAGAACATAAAATATCTCACCCTATTACTCATAATCTGGTTTGCAGTTTCGTTTGGCTGTGGTATTCTTTTCAAAGATTTTCTCAATCGATATAGTCTGGGCGGTTTTAAACTGGGTTTCTGGTTTGCGCAACAAGGAAGCATTTATGTCTTTGTCATCCTCATCTTCGTATATGTGTGGCTAATGAATAAGCTTGATAAAAAATACGGCTACAACGAATAGCGAATTCTTCTCAATTTTAAATATCAACTATGAGCGTTCAATTATGGACTTGGATTTTAGTGGGGGTGACCTTTGCTATTTATTTTGGAATTGCAATCTGGGCACGTGCAGGATCAACTAAAGAATTCTATGTTGCCGGTGGCGGGGTTTCTCCTCTTGCAAATGGTATGGCAACAGCAGCCGACTGGATGAGTGCTGCTTCGTTTATCTCAATGGCAGGAATCATCTCTTTTGCGGGCTATGACGGCTCTGTTTATTTGATGGGTTGGACCGGTGGTTATGTGCTACTCGCATTACTGCTTGCTCCATACCTGCGTAAGTTTGGTAAATTCACTGTACCTGATTTTATTGGAGACCGCTATTACTCCAACACTGCCAGAACCGTAGCCGTAATTTGCGCACTCATTGTTTCATTTACCTACGTAGCCGGGCAAATGCGTGGTGTAGGTATCGTTTTTTCGCAGTTTCTTCAGGTAGAGATTACCACCGGGGTGCTTATAGGTATGGCGGTAGTGCTCGTTTTTGCTTTTTTAGGCGGAATGAAAGGTATCACGTACACACAAGTTGCTCAATATTGTGTATTGATTTTTGCATTTATGGTTCCGGCAATTTTTATTTCGATACAAATGACGGGGAATATTATCCCGCAAATTGGGATGGGTGGTCGTGTAGAAGATGGCACCTATTTACTAGAAAAATTAGATACGTTGCATACCAAGTTGGGCTTTAAAGAATATACTGAAGGAACAAAATCAACCTGGGATGTTTTTGCAATTACATTGGCTTTAATGGCAGGTACTGCAGGTCTTCCGCATGTTATTGTTCGTTTTTTTACGGTTCCTAAAGTAAAGGATGCCCGTAAATCTGCGGGCTATGCGCTGTTGCTAATTGCCATTTTGTACACTACAGCTCCCGCGGTATCGGTTTTTGCGCGCACAAACCTCATCGAGACCGTTAGTGAAAAAGCGTATGCAAACCTTCCGCAATGGTTTAAAAACTGGGAAAATACAGGTCTTATCGCCTGGAGTGATAAAAATGGAGATGGAAAAATACAATACGTAAATGGGGAAGCTGTTTCCGGTAAACCCGAATTTACCGAAAAACGTGGCAAATCTGGCGAACGCTTAGTAAGTAATGCAACTACCGAAACAAACGAGTTGTATGTAGATCGCGACATTATGGTTCTTGCCAATCCCGAAATTGCACAACTACCGGCCTGGGTAATCGCTTTAGTGGCTGCAGGAAGCCTTGCTGCTGCACTATCTACCGCTGCGGGCTTACTGCTGGTAATCTCTACTTCAGTTTCTCACGATTTGATAAAGAAACAATTAAGACCTAACATTTCTGATAAAGGTGAATTATTAGCAGCACGCATAAGCATATTTTTTGCGATTCTGGTTGCGGGGATTTTTGGTATTTACCCGCCGGGATTTGTTGCGGCAGTTGTCGCATTGGCTTTTGGGCTTGCAGCTGCTTCATTTTTCCCTGCAATTATTTTAGGGATTTTTGATAAACGTATGAATAAAGAAGGAGCTGTTTCCGGAATGGTAGTAGGTATTATCTTGATGTTGTTTTATATGATACGCTACAAAACCGGACTTATAGGCGTTTTAGAACCCTTACCAGAAGCAGACTGGTGGTTTGGCACATCGCCTGAAGGTTTCGGCACGATAGCGATGTTTGTAAATGTGGTGATCGCCGTGGTGGTCTCACGAATAACTCCTGCCCCGCCTGAAGATGTACAGGAAATCGTTGAGACCATTAGAATTCCCAGCGGTGCTGGGGAAGCACAGGAGCATTAAATTTGAGATATTAGAAGTTTAAGATTTAATTAAATTTTTAGAATTATAGGATTTTAAATATAATGAAGACCTTTAAGCCTTAAATCCTACCGCATGCCCACTTTTATATTTAATCATATTGCGCTTTCAGTCAAAGATGTTGATGCATCCATAGTCTTCTATCAAAAGGTATTTCAGCTTGAAGAAATAGAAAATACCGCTTCAACTTCTGCTACCCGTTGGCTATCGCTGGGCGAAGGCAAACAACTGCATCTAATCCCGAGACCAGATGCTGAAATAAAAACCAATAAAGCTGTTCATTTTGCACTATCAACCGCAGATGTAGGTTTATTTATGGGACACTTAGATAACTTAGCGATTACCTATTCAGACTGGCGGGATACGCCTACTAAAGATTATATACGCAATGACGGAATACGGCAGGTATATTTTCAGGATATAGATGGATATTGGATAGAAGTGAATGAGGCTGTATAAGGCTAAACTTAAATTCTGAAATACAATATATTTTATTTGCTGTGTACTTGAAGCATATTGGCTTTCGCAAGAAATAGATTTTTTTTAAATAGTTAAATTGAAAAAACACAGTTATAAAATACACAACAGTATAGTATTGTTCTCCTCAAATCGACCACGATTTAGTAATTTTAAGCGTTATAACTACACTAAAAAGACCAGATGAGTAATTATCATATAAAACATTTAGAAGAATATTTTCAAGTATATCGTAAATCTGTGCGCAACCCGGAGAGTTATTGGGAAGAAATAGCTGAAGAACATTTTATGTGGCACAAACGCTGGGATGAAGTTCTTAGTTATGATTTTGAAAAACCAGAATTTAAATGGTTTGAAGGTGCAAAATTAAACATTACCGAAAACTGTATAGACAGACACTTAAGAACGCACGGTAACAAAACAGCAATTCTTTTTGAACCTAACGATGCTTCTGAAGAAGCGCAACACATAACCTATAACGAGCTACACGAGCGGGTTTGTAAAATGGCAAATGTGCTTAAGTCAAAAGGAGTTCAAAAAGGTGACCGGGTATGTATTTACCTACCTATGATACCAGAACTGGCCGTTTCAGTTCTTGCGTGTGCACGCATAGGTGCCATACATTCTGTTGTTTTTGCTGGTTTTTCTTCTACAGCTCTTGCTACACGTATTAATGATTCTTCGTGTAAAATGCTTATCACCAGTGACGGGTCTTTCCGCGGAAATAAAAAAATAGACTTAAAAGGGATCGTAGATGCGGCCCTTGAGCAATGTGATTGTATAAAAGATGTTTTGGTCGTTAAGCGCATACAGACCGATATCCCAATGGTAAGTAACAGAGATGCGTGGCTTCAGCCCTTATTAGATACAGCAGAATCTACTTGCGAACCTGAAATTATGGATGCCGAAGATCCACTATTTATCTTATATACTTCCGGTTCTACCGGTACGCCTAAAGGGATGGTGCATACCACAGCTGGATATATGGTGTACACGGCATTTACCTTTAAAAATGTGTTTCAGTACAGAGATGATGATGTGTATTGGTGTACTGCAGATATAGGCTGGATCACCGGTCACAGTTATATTGTGTATGGTCCGCTGGCAAATGGAGCAACTACAGTTATGTTTGAAGGTGTGCCCAGCTATCCTGATTATGGGCGATTTTGGGAAATTGTAGAAAAACATAAAGTTACGCAGTTTTATACGGCACCCACAGCAATACGTGCCTTAGCCAAAGAAAAAATTGAATATGTTGAGAAGTATGATTTATCATCGCTTAAAATTTTAGGAACCGTAGGTGAGCCTATTAATGAAGAGGCCTGGCACTGGTATGACGAGAATGTAGGAAAGAAAAAATGCCCTATTGTAGATACCTGGTGGCAAACTGAAACAGGAGGTATTATGATCTCGCCCATCCCCTATTCTACTCCTGCAATACCTACTTTTGCAACGCTTCCATTACCGGGAATACAGCCTGCGCTGATGGATGAAGCAGGAAAAGAAATTAAAGGAAATCAAGTTGATGGTCGCTTGTGTATTAAATTTCCGTGGCCTTCTATGGCACGTACCATCTGGAATAATCACGATCGCTATAAAGAAACATATTTTTCTGCTTATAAGAATATGTATTTTACCGGAGATGGTGCATTGCGCGATAGTGTAGGCTATTATAGAATAACCGGTAGAGTTGATGATGTCGTGATTGTAAGTGGTCACAATCTGGGTACAGCTCCTATAGAAGATGCGATTAACGAGCACCCGGCTGTGGCAGAAAGTGCAATTGTAGGATACCCGCACGATATTAAAGGTAGCGCACTTTACGGTTATGTTATTCTGAAAGAAACCGGTGAAACCCGTAATCAGGATAATTTGAGAAGAGAAATAAATCAACTAATTTCAGACCGAATAGGACCTATTGCAAAACTTGATAAAATTCAATTTACAAGCGGTTTGCCTAAAACCCGAAGCGGAAAAATTATGCGTCGTATTTTACGTAAAATAGCATCTAACGATACTGCTAATCTTGGAGATACCAGTACGTTATTAAATCCTGAAGTGGTAGAAGAATTAATGGAAAATGTGTTGAAATAATTAATATGAACTATTGCTGTTAATCTTTATGAACAAAATAAACCATTCTATTTTAAGATAATTCTTAAATTAGTTCACTACTAATCAATCAAAATAAACAAATGAACACATTTAATGATCAGCAACCCCCTAAAACCTGGCTCGTAGAATCTATACTTGTAACCATATTATGCTGTTTGCCTTTTGGTATTGCAGGGATTGTAAATGCTGCAAAAGTTGAATCACAATTTAATGCTGGCAATTATGAAGGTGCCAGAAAGGCTTCTGCAAATGCTAAAAAATGGACCATCGTTAGCTTTGCAGTTGGTTTAGGTGGAGCAATTATTTATGGAATTATAATGGTATTAGGTTTTGCCGGAAGTCAATTCTAAGAAATCCTACTATCTAGGCTTTGCACTTTTGGGTATAGGATTGCTTATTTTTTATAAGACCTATAACCCGGAAGTGCATTCTTTTTTTCCGAAGTGTCCTTTTTTATCTATTACAGGTTTACAATGTCCCGGTTGTGGTTCACAGCGAGCCATTCACCATATTTTAAACGGGCATTTAGTTAGTGCAATTAAACAAAATGCAATGCTGGTCATAGCAATACCTTACGTAAGTCTTGGTATGTTTTTAGACTATAAAAAATCCCTTAGCCCAAAATTGTTACAATTAAGAAATAAGCTTTATGGCATTACAGCCATATGGTTTATTCTGGGATTAGTTGTATCATTTTGGATTTTTAGAAATATTTCGATTTAATGATTCATAAAAAAAGCCCCCAATTGTATCTAAATTAAATACACTTGAAGGCTTTTAAATCAATAATCTATTTGTTTAAAAGGGTCTTTTATTTACTTAAGAGTAACAATTCATCACATACAATCTCTGTGATGTAGCGTTTTTCACCTTGTTTAGTCTCGTACGATCTGGAAGTAAGCTTCCCTTCAATAGCG
Organism: Leeuwenhoekiella sp. MAR_2009_132; assembly: GCF_000687915.1. Lineage (NCBI taxonomy): Bacteria > Pseudomonadati > Bacteroidota > Flavobacteriia > Flavobacteriales > Flavobacteriaceae > Leeuwenhoekiella > Leeuwenhoekiella sp. MAR_2009_132. The sequence goes on along the minus strand of NZ_JHZY01000004.1, from coordinate 1,634,880 downwards.
ATTTCTTTTCCTTTAGTAACATAGTTTTCAACCAGCTCGGCTGTTTTTCCCCAGGCCACTACATTATGCCATTGCGTATCTGTAACACGCTCACCCTTGTTATTCTTGTAGTTTTCATTAGTTGCGATACTGAATTTTGCCAGTTTCTTACCCGATTCTAAATTTACAATCTCAGGATCATTACCTAAATTTCCGATCAACTGTACTTTGTTTCTTAATGTGCTCATGATTTTTGTTTTTGCGTTAAACAGTTAATTATACTTCCGCAAAGGCGGAAGTTTTTTTGTCTTTCATTACAATTGCTGCAACTAATTGACAGGGCAAAGATGAATCAGCACTCAAAAAATATTCGGTTATTAACCAGTTACTTACGTTTATAGTCGATTGTAAACGCTTACAAGTGTTTGTTTTCAGTTCTTTCTGTAGACTTATAGCCTTCTTATAAATTCAAGTTTAAATCCCTGTAACTAAAGGAGAAAATACCCCTTGCGATTGAGTCACAATCTTCTAATCTTGGCATTATCGCTTGATATTAAATAATATATGAGCAAACGCAACAGAGAACCGACTTAAAGACTAAAATATGATTGCAACATTATTCAAACCGAAAAGACCTAAAACACCTGCACTCTATAACGACTCATTTTTTAATACGTTAAGACAAAAAGAGTACAGCAGACTAGATAAAGACAGTCATGTATATTTAGATTATACAGGGGGTAATCTCTACAGCGAATCTCAAATTTTAAAGCATCTTAACTATTTAAAAGAGCATACTTTTGGTAACCCACACTCGTCAAATCCCACATCAAAACATGCTACCTACTTAGTGGAGGAAACCCGAAACTCTATTTTAGACTATTTTAATGCCCACGACTATCATTGCATATTTACACAAAATGCTTCAGGCGCTTTAAAAATTGTTGGAGAGTGTTACCCATTTACTGCAACCAGTGAGTATTTGCTGTTTTCAGACAATCACAATTCAGTTAATGGCATTCGAGAATACTGCCGTAATAAAGGCGGAAATTTTAATTATGTTCCTTTAAAATTTGAAAATCTACGTGTAGATGAAGACCGTTTAAAGGAAGCACTGCATAAAAATAAGTCTGCATCAAATAAACTCTTTGCTTACCCGGCACAATCTAATGTATCTGGAGTACAACACGATTTAAACTGGGTTGCGTACGCACAGCAGCTAGGATGGGATGTATTACTTGATGCCGCAGCATATGTTCCCACTTCGCAGTTAGATTTAAGTAAAATAAAGCCTGATTTTGTTACTATGTCATTTTATAAAATTTTTGGCTACCCTACGGGTCTTGGATGTCTTTTAATAAAAAAATCAAAATTTAATAAGTTGAAAAAGCCCTGGTTTGCAGGGGGTACAGTTACTTTGGCTTCGGTGATGGCACCTCATCATTTTCTTATAAATAATCACGAACGCTTTGAAAACGGAACGCTTAATTACTTAGACATTCCTGCTTTAAAAACAGGACTTGAGTATATTAGTGAGATAGGTATAGACCGTATAAATGCGCGGGTCCAATCATTAACTCACTACCTATGCGAAAAATTAAGTGCCTTAAAACACACTAATGAGGTACGGAAAGTAAAACTTTTTGGACCCTGTGACCGTTCAGATACTGGCGGAACGTTAATTATGTCTTTTTTTGATTCATGCAATAAAGTAATTCCCTTTGAACACATTGAAACGCAAGCCAACGCAAAGAATATTTCATTACGCACCGGCTGCTTCTGCAATCCCGGGATTGATGAGATTAATAATAATCTTTCCGCAGAAGAATTAGACAGTTATTTTAGCACCAGACACACCGGCAATTACAATGAGATGATAAATACCCTACAAAAATTAAGAGGTGCAACCCGAATTTCGGTAGGGATCGCTACGAATAAAGCAGATTTAGACTATTTCATAGATTTTGTAAAACATCTCGAATAGTATTTACTAAATAATAAAGACAAATCTCAATTTCAGTTTGCTACTTTTTTAGGTTTAATATTTTAAAACAGGTTTTTTCAAAGTCAATAAATTTTATATTTAAATTTTAAAACAATCAATCAAATCACAATTTTAAAATTTAATCACCTTGACAAAATCTAACAATTATCTGTTCTCAACGCTTCTGCTCATTGTCCTATCGTTTACCTCGTGTTCAAATGATGATAACACTAGTAATTATAGAAATTCATATACTACAGCAGACCTACAGATCATTCATAATAACGATTCAAAAAATTGGATTCTTGAGGGGTATTATGATCACTACAATTCAAAAACCTTGAATAAAGACAATGCGTGTTATACCGATGAGCAATTTAGTTTTACAGCAAATGACGGACAAATAAGTGTTATTTCTGGTGAAGAAAATTGTTTTGCAAATGCTTCACAAACCGAACTTACAAATGCCTCTTATACGTTTTATGAAGAAACAGGCTCTGTATTTATTACCATTGCAAAAAATGCCGAACTAGGAGAAGTAACCAAATCAGTTTTCTTTAGTTTACAACTCGTAGAGCTTGAAGAAAACTTAATGATTTTTGCTTCAGGAGAACAAAACAATTACGGTAAAGCTTTAGTTTTTAAACGCTAATTTAATTCCTGTTTAATTGTGATACCATGAATGATTTAGAAACACTTCAATATCCTATAGGTAAATTTCAAAGACCGCAGTTTATTAGTGATACACAACTGCAAACAAGCATAAAACAGATCGCTAATTTTCCTTCGGAAGTGGAACAGTTAATTAGTAGTTGTTCACCGTTTGATTTAACTAAAACCTATCGCCCGGGAGGTTGGAGTATTAATCAACTCGTACATCACTGTGCAGACAGTCACATGAACGCTTTTATAAGATTTAAACTGGCGCTTACTGAAGATTGCCCTACAATTAAACCGTATTTTGAAAATCTCTGGGCAGAACTACCAGACACCCATAAAGTTGACCCGTCTATCTCTTTACAAATTATAAAAGGTGTGCATTACCGCTGGGAAGTACTGCTCAACTCATTAACACTTAATGATTTTGCAAAAGAATATATACACCCCGAACTTGGCGAACGCTTTACGCTAGCTGCCGTACTTAGTATGTACGAATGGCATTGCAAACACCATCTAGCTCATATTAAACTGGCAATCAACTCCTAAAAAAGTCTTATTTTAGTAAAAGACTTAAAAAATATGCAAAAGACCTGTCCGGAGTGTGGTGATAAAATTATAGGAAGAGCAGATAAAAAATACTGTAGTGATGCCTGTAGAAATACCGCAAACAATAAACTGAATACAGACAGTAAAAATCTATTGCGGAACACAAATAATAAGTTGCGTAAAAATTACCGCATCTTAGAAGCGTTGAATCCAGACGATAAAACTAAAACCACAAAGGCTAAACTACTTCAAGCAGGTTTTGATTTTGATCTGTTCACGGGTATTTATACGACTAAAGCGGGCACTATATATTATTTTGTTTATGACCAGGGTTATCTTCCGCTTGACGGAGATTTTTATGCGCTCGTAAAACGAAATTAAATAGTATTCTCTTTTGATTTATCTTTGTAGCTTGAAGAGCACAGGTGTCGTCCCGGGCTCAACGAACTTTTTACTGAAAAGTTCTAGTTATTATTCAGAATGCAAAATTTAAATCAAGTTCTTTCCCTAGAGGACAATCAGGCACTAATTCTTGCCGTTGGTGAAATTATTACACCTAAAATTAAAGAGCGCGATCAGTTTGATCACCTCAACACAGCAGAAAAAACCTTCATCTATCTTGATGTGTTTGAAGCTGCTCTACACACCGGTAACTTTGAATCCTTTTTTATAAACTCAGGCCAATTAGCTCATGAAATCCTTGAAGCGTATCGCGCTATTGGTGCTACTAAAACCGTTCTACTCTTAGAACAGGCTATAAGTAGATTTCCAGATCATAAGGTGCCTAAAAACCCCTCAGCACGTGCTCAGGTTATAGACCAGATGCACGAGTCAACGTTTGAGTTTTGGGATTCACTATTTCAAAAACTATTTGCGAGCGGTGAGCCTGTAGCAGATTTGCTTGCAGCATACATACGCGATCACAAAGACCAGTTTACTGTAGAACCTAATACAGGTTCTCATGTCTAAACTACCTAAAAAGTACGCGTTTACAGATCTATCTGATTATGGTCGTGCAGGCGGACGATTTATTGCAAGTAATCTAAAAGACACTTCATTTACACCTATTCATATCACAACTGCTTTTATATGTGCAGGTATAGCAGCTGTATTTTGCATTCATTATGGGCTTCATGGTGCTGCAGCACTCCTATTAATACTAAAATCTATTCTTGACGCTGCAGACGGTGAACTTGCGCGCATAAAAAACACCCCATCTTATACCGGGCGTTATTACGATTCTATTGCAGATATTATTTTAAATTTTTTGATTTTAATTGCTATTGCACAAGCAACACAAACACCACTTTGGTTTGCGCTTTTAGCTTTTTTAGGTCTTCAACTGCAGGGTACACTTTACAATTATTACTATGTAATTCTACGCAACAGGCATAATGGAGACACCACAAGCCGCGTTTTTGAGAATGTTACGCCTTTAGCATTATCAGGCGAAAATCAAGCAACAGTAAACTCGATGTTTTTAATGTACACCATTTTATACAGCGCTTTTGACAAAGCCATTTACTGGCTCGACCCTAAAGCAATACAAGGCACAAAATTACCGGGCTGGTTTATGACTGCCGTATCTGTGTTTGGCCTGGGCTTTCAACTGTTGGTAATAAGTTTACTCTTGTTTTTGAGATTAGAAATTTACATCATCCCTACACTCTTAGCAATGACGCTGCTAATCCCTGTATTTATTGGAGTTCGTAAATTATTATAACCTATTTCCAGGTTGCGCCTTTAAGTTGCAGGGCTGCTTTAATGACATCCATTTGGCTTATTTGTCCTACTAACTTTCCGTCTTCAACTATGGGAAAACGTCTGTGTTTACGTTCAATAAAAAAACGAGCAGCATCAAAAACATTCATATTTCCGTCTATGGTTTCTACATCAATCGCCATATTTTGACCTACTGTAGCATTAAGCATAGGCAGGTTATGATACCGGCTATCTGAAATATGTTTAATACAATCTCCTTCAGAAATAACACCCAGCAACTCATTGTTTTCATTGACAACAGGAGCTCCTGAAATGCGATTTTTAATGAGTTTTTGCATAACCTCCATAATCGATTGATCTGGAGTAAATGTGATTAATTTACGGGTCATATAATCTGCCACCGTGATGTTTACTTCTTCTTCCACAACCTTTGAGCGCTTGCCCATAAAACTCTTGATTCCCATATGATTAGATTTTAGATTCCTTAAGTTAGTTAATTTTTTTAAAAATCAGAAAATGATTTTTGTAGCCTAAGCCCTTATATTTTTAGAGTTGCGGGTAATAGGTATTCCTACTACCTTTAACGCACAATACCCTTTTATGAAAACAAACTACGCCGCTATACTTTCCTTTTTACTGATTTTAGGACTTCTCTATTTCAGTTTTTACACACATAAACCGCAAAATATATCGGGTGCAGACACCCCGTTAATACAATTTTCTACATTACGCGCACAAGCATATGTAGATTCTTTAGCGCAAATGCCTCATGCAGTAGGAATGCCGGCACATCAAAACGTACAGGATTACGTTGTAAAAACCTTAGAAAAGTTAGGACTTGAAGTAGAAATACAGAGTGATTTTGCTTACAAACCGGGCTGGGGAGCACTAAGCAGAGCCGAAAATATAATTACAAAAATACCCGGTGACGGTACCGGTCAGACGCTTTTATTAATGTCTCATTATGACAGCGCACCACATACAGATTCTCGCGGCGCCAGTGACGCAGGTAGTGGGGTGGCTGCCATTTTAGAAATAGTAAGAGCACATATAGCTAAAGGAGAAACCTCTAAAAATGATATTATTATTCTCTTTACAGATGCGGAAGAATTAGGCTTAAATGGCGCATCTGTATTTGTAAATAAACATCCCTGGGCAAAAGATGTAGATCTTGCTTTAAATTTTGAAGCACGCGGAAGCGGAGGCCCTTCTAATATGATTGTAGAAACTAATGGAGGTAATGGGGCGCTTATAAAAGCGTTTTCAAAAGCGAATCCGTCGCACCCATATGCAAACTCCCTAATGTATAGTGTGTATAAACTTTTACCTAATGATACAGATTCTACAGTTTTACGTGAGAATGGTGATATAGATGGATTCTTTTTTGCCTTTATAGGTGACCATTTTGATTACCACACGGCTAATGACATCCCTTCCCGTTTAGACCCGGAATCTCTAGAGCATCAGGGCCGATATCTTTCAGCGCTTTTAGACTATTTTAAAGATGCCAATCTTAATTTGAAAGCAGATGAAGACTACGTTTATTTTAACCTTCCGCTGCTTAAAATGGTGTATTATCCTTTCAGTTTTATACTCCCTATGCTTATAGGTGCGTGGATTTTGTTTATTGTGGTTTTATTATATGGAATACGAAAGAAAGAAGTAAGCCTTGCTTCTGTAGGACGTGGTTTTTTACCTCTTTTAATTGCCCTTTTTTTTGCATATATCTTGAGTCTGGGTTGGAAATTAATTCTTGCATTAGATCCTGCTCAGGCAGATATTCTACAGGGATTCCCGTATAACGGCTACGAACTTTTAGCTGGTTTTGTGGCGTTAATGCTTGCGATAACATTTTTAATCTACTATTTTTTCTACAGACCTAATGATGCTGCAGCTCTCAGTTTTGCTCCGTTATTTTTCTGGTTATTAATTGCAACCGGAGTAGGTATATATCTCGAAGGTGCTTCATTTTTTGTGATTCCAGTTTATTTTGGCTTGCTTTCAGTATTTTTAATTTTACGCAGCGGTAAACCTTATTTATTACTATTAACGCTTCTTTGTGCTCCTGCCCTATTTATTATAGCCCATTATATTAAAGAGTTTCCGGTAGGACTAGGACTCAAAATGCTTGTTGCCGCAATGATGCTCACCGTTTTATTATTTGGTCTTTTGCTTCCGGTAATGGGGTATTATAAGATGAAAGCTAAACTTGCGATCCTGTTTACTCTGGTGAGTATAGGCGCATTTATTTCGGCGTATGCCAAATCTGATTTTACCGAAGAGCGTCGTTTTCCTAACAGCCTTAACTATGTATATGATGCAGATAGCGGAGCTACATTTTACGCTACCTATAACACACATCTTGACGACTGGCTAAAACAAACCCTGGGCGAAAACCCAAAAATAGCTTCAGAAGTTTATGAGGCACCGGGCTCTGGGAAATACGGTTCACGATTTACATTTGCTAAAGAAGCTCCTAAAAAATTTATAGCGCCTTCTCAAGCCTACACGTCAAAAGACACAATCATAGACGGAAAACGGCATTTAAATTTCAGTATTTTTCCGCAGCGTAATGTAAATGATATGGTTTTACTAGTTTCTCAAGAAACTGTATTTAATAAATTAAGCTTTAATGGTCAGGAAGTAGAGGCGAGACCGGGAGAAGCATACCCACTAGCCGATAGAAATTCTAATTATTTATTGAGTTACAGACTCACAAACAGAGAGCCGCTAGAAGTACATTTAATTACAGAAAGCACAACAGATCTCAATTTTACACTACTTGATTACAGTTATGATCTTTTAGAAAACCCAGACTTTGACTTACCTTCGCGACCCAAAAATGCAATGCCAATGCCTTTTGTAAATACAGATGCGCGCATTACCATACAGCGTATTGCTTTTTAAAAGGAACGCTATAAGAAAAATTATATGAGTACGATTGCTATTGCTGGTTTAGGTTGGTTAGGGTTGCCTCTGGCTTCTCAATTACGGGATTTAGGCCACACGGTAAAAGGTTCTGTAACATCAAAATCTAAACAAGAGGAACTAAAAACTTATGGTCTTGATGTCTATCAGGTTGAGATTGCTGAAGACGAAATACGTGGCGAAATAAATTCGTTTTTAAAAGATACTGAAATTCTTATCGTTCTAATACCTCCTGGATTACGCCGAAATACAGGGCACAATCACGCTTTGCGAATGGCGCAATTTCTAGACGCAATAGAAAAATCGCAAATTAAAAAAGTGATTTTAGTAAGTAGTACAGGCGTTTATGATGACTCGCAAGGTAAAGTGACTGAAGCAGACATCCCAAAACCCGAAGATTCTAAAGGAAAACAGCTTGTAGAAGTAGAACAGCTATTCTTTAAATCTCCTGCAATACAAAGTATGATTATTCGTTTTGGCGGACTTTACGGTGGTAGTAGAAATCCTGTGAAATATCTTGCCGGCAGAACAGGTTTAACAAACGGTCAAGCCCCTGTAAATATGATACATCGTCAAGACTGTATAGGAATAATTCTAGGTGTTATTTATAAAAATGCCTTTGGTCATATACTTAATGCTGTAAACCCAGAGCATCCTACAAAAGAGGTTTATTATACGCAACAGGCAAAAAAACTGGGTCTTGAGCCGCCTCAATATGAAGTAGAAGACGCGACGCTATTTAAGCAAGTAGATTCGGCAAACCTACAACCGCTTATAGGGTACACATTTAAAAAAAGCCTATAAAAAAACCCGGCAAGCACATCCCGGGTTTTTCATGTTAGTCTTCTGGTTGGTCAGAAGACAGGCTAACACTAACTAACAAAGTTTAGGCTACTGTTTCTTGAAGTTGAAACAGTTGTGCATTTAAATACTGTAGCGCATTAATTTTTTCACGTGTAGGCACGAGTAGAGAGATATTATTATTACTACCACCATAGGCAATCATACGTACTGGAATAGAATTTAAAATCCCGAAAGCTTTATACGATTCCTGGTCTGCTATAAGATTCTCTCCTACAATACAGATGATACTGTGATCTTCTTCTACCGTTACTTCTGCAATAACAGATAGTTCTGTTATGATACCTTTTAAGTGACTGGTATCATCTATTGTTAATGAGATAGCTACTTCAGAAGTGGTAACCATATCAATAGAAGTCTCGTGACGGTCAAATACCTCAAAAATGGTACGTAAAAAACCGTGAGCACCAAGCATACGATTTGATTTAATTTTTATTGCCGTGATACCATCTTTAGCTGAAATCGCTTTTAAACCACGGTTGTGATATTCATTAGAAATTTTTGTTCCGGGAGCAGAAGGTTCGAATGTATTTTTTAACCATACCGGGATATCTCTGTCTATTACAGGAGCTACCGTTTGTGGATGTAAAATTTTCGCGCCAAAGTAAGCCAACTCCGCAGCCTCATTATAGGTCAAATGCTCTATTGGGTTTGTACCTTCTACATAACGCGGGTCATTATTGTGTAACCCATCAATGTCTGTCCAGATTTGTACCCCGTCTGCAGCAACAGCAGCAGCAATAATTGTTGCGCTAAAGTCGCTACCTCCTCGTTTAAGTGTTGCCAGTGAACCGCGTTCATCACGACATACAAAACCTTGAGTGATGTATACCTGTGATGGATTTTGAGTGAGTTGCGGTAACAATGCGTCAGAAACGTTTTCTATATTCGGATTTTCAACAGAGCCTACATTCATAAAGGAACTGGCATCCAGCAATACGTTATGTACATTTTCCTGCGTTAAAAATCTTGAAAACAGTGATGTTAACATCGTTTCCCCAAATGTCACCAACTCAGCATATGTGGTAAGTGTACGGCCACCTCTTGCAATAGATTCTATCTCACTTATAAAACCTTCGATTTGAGCTCTCGCATCGGGTTGATTAGCAACGGTAAATAAACTATCTATAGCCTCGTTATGTTTTGCACGTAACTGCTCAAGTACAGCGGTAATCTCGTCTGCCTTTTTATCTATACTCGCCTGATTAAGGCTTACTAATAAATTAGTCACACCAGACATTGCAGATAACACTACAATTTTTGGACTTTCAGTAACCGCTAGTATTTCTACTACTTTTCTAATATTTTGAGCACTTCCTACAGAAGTTCCTCCAAATTTTAAAACATTCATCTTCATTAATTTAGTGATGCATAGTTAAGTCGAAAAAAAGAAGACTGAAAAAAATTCAACAATTTTATATAAATTTGTACAAATTGTTAAATATATAACATTGAAGACAATCACATCTGTTGTAGAGAAACTTATCAAACATCAGCCATATACTGAAGATGCGCTGATGCGAAAGATTATTAATTACAGTGCCCTTGCTGAAGATTTTCAGCCTAGAATAGAAAAAGAGTTGGGCAAATCTGTAAACGTAGGTTCTATTGTAATGGCCTTACGCAGATATTATCCCCAAAAACGATTAGATGAGCGTGTGATGCGCGATCTGGGCGATATCGTGGTGCGTAGTGGTATTACAGACTTTACATTTCTAAATTCAAATACCATTTTAGAAAGTCAGTCAAACTTGATGGAGCAAACTAAAACCATACCTAAAGCCTATCTCACCTACTCAAGCACCTTTCACGAGAGTAATATTCTTGTGTCTAACGATCTTACGCAACTTGTAGAACGTTGTTTTGAAAAAGAAACCTGTGTTATGGTTAAACACGATCTTTCTTCGTTATCTATTGCTTTACCCGTTAACAACTCTAAGACCGTAGGCTTATACTTCTATATCTTTAAGCTTCTGGCCTATGAGGGGATTCCTATTTTTGAAGCTATTTCTACTTCAAATTATTTTACACTGTTCCTAGAAAAGGAATATGTGAACCAGGCTTTTGCATTGGTTAATGAAATAAAGGGATAAAAAAACCCGGAAGCTTTGCTTCCGGGTTATTAACTTTTTAAAAAGATTTTAATTACCAGATACGTACCCGCTTTTCAACAGGTAAAAACATCGCATCTCCTTCTTTAATATTAAATGCCTCGTAGAATGCATCAATATTTTGAAGTGGTACGTAAGCTCGGTACATTCCCGGAGAGTGAGGATCTGTTTTAATACGTGTTCTTAAAGCATCATCACGCATCTTTGTACGCCAGATAGTTGCCCAGCTGATAAAGAAACGCTGTTCTGCTGTGTAACCATCTATAGGTTGAGGTTTCTCATTCTTCTCATAGAATTTCTGTAAACCGGTATAGGCCGCTAGTACGCCTCCTAAATCCCCTATGTTTTCGCCCAAGGTAAATTTTCCGTTTATAAATAAGCTGTCTGCAACTTCTATAGCGCTATACTGCTCTGCAAGAGCACCACTACGTTCTGAAAATGCACTTAAATCTTCATCGGTCCACCAGTTTTTTAAGTTACCATCACCATCAAAACGCGAACCACTGTCGTCAAAAGCGTGAGAAATCTCGTGACCTATAACCGCTCCTATACCACCATAATTCACCGCTTCATCTGCCTGATAATTATAGAAAGGGGGTTGTAATATGGCTGCAGGAAATACAATCTCGTTAAATGAAGGATTAAAATATGCATTTACCGTTTGTGGAGACATACCCCATCTTGTTTTATCTACAGGCTCTTTATAGTCTGCATTGTTTTTATCTTCTGCCCAGGATCCTGCTGCAAGTAAGTTTTCAAAGAAAGTTTTATCTGCAGTTATTTCGAGTTTAGAATAGTCTTCCCACTTATCAGGGTAACCTATTTTTACAGTAAATTTATTCAGTTTGTCTATCGCCTGAAGTTTTGTAGAATCGGTCATCCACTCCAGGTTGTTGATACGATCTCTAAAGGCTTCTTTGATATTGTCTATCATCGCTTCTGCTTTAGCTTTCGCCTCTGGCGGAAACACTTTATCAACATACAATTTACCTAAAGCTTCTCCCAGTGTATTGTCTACGGTCTCTAGAGCGCGCTCGTCTGCCGGTTTTTGCTTAGGTGTACCGTTTAAAGTTTTGCTGTAAAACTCCCAGTTTGCATATTCTAACTCTGTAGTTAGCGCATCTGACCATGAGTTAAGTGTTGCCCATCGCATTAGTAATTTAAGATCGTCTAATGGTGTTTTTGTCAATACATTTTGAAGTGACTTCATGTATTGTGTTTGCAATACAATAACCGTATCAACTTCTTTAGACAGACCCTGATTTTCAAAATATGCTTTCCAGTTTATTGCTGAAGTCATCTTTTGAAGTTCTGCGACGCTACGTGGGTTATTCATATTACGCGCATCTCTGCGTGCAACCTTATCTAAACGCGGTTCTGCAAGTTGAGTTTCTAATGCTAAGATACGGTCTGCTTCGGTTTTTGAAGTAGCCTCATCATCTCCCGCATATTGCAATACCCAGCTAATATATGCTTTGTATTGCTCACGTATTTCTTTTGATTTTGCATCCTGCTCTACGTAATAGTCACGGTCTGGCAAACCTAATCTTCCCGGAGCGATATAGCCCGCGTTCATCTTACTGTTTGAAAAGTCTGAAAACACGCTGAAGTTTACAAATGGTGAAACCGTACCGTTACGTTCCTGACTCACTTTCTGTATGTCTAAAACAGAAGTGATAGCAGCAATACTTTCTAATGCAGGCTGAAGCGGCTTTAAACCGGCTTCGTTACGAGCAACCGTATCTAACTGACCTTCGTATAAAGCAAGTGCTTTTGCCTGATCTGTTTCTGGCCCATACTTGCCTTCTTTTTGCGCATCTGCAATAATTGTAAGTACATCTTCACGGGTTTTTTTACGTAATACACTAAAACCTCCCCAGGTAGATTCTTCTTCAGGAATCTCGGTGTTACGCATCCAATTACCATTTACAAAATCGTAAAAATTATCTTGAGGTTTTACGAGTGTATCCATATTTGCAAGGTCGAGCGCTGGTATTTTAACCTCGGCTATCTCCTGCTTTTTAACTTCCTCTTTACAGGCCGTTAAACTTAAAATCCCAACCGAAACCGGGATTATCATTCGAACGATTTTATTCATAAATCATTTTTGAAATTAGGGTTTATTATAAATTAATTAGCACGCAGCTTTGTAATAAGCAAGCTGTCGTGTTCTTTTTTAAGTGCTGTAACTTCTGAAACATTTTCATTAGGCACAGCTATAGAGAGTACATAGTGTTGCACTTTCCAATTATTATCTTCAAAACGCATGACTCCAGATCCTCTGCAGATTCCCATTTGGGTATCTAACAGCTCGTCAAACCAGGCTATTTTTGATTTTTTGGGATGGTATATTGTGCGTTCTAATGTTGTAAAACTCCAGGCTTTGCCCGCCTCAAAATATGGTTTAGCAAATGTTTTGAATTGATCTAACTGCCAATTTTCTTCTGCATCGGTACCTATAAAAACAGCATCGCGAGTCATAAGCGCAAAATAGGCATCAAAGTTTGCGTCTGCAGCTGCCTTATGCCAGTTTTCTAACTGCGAATTAATAGCCATTTCTGAAGTATCTCGTTGCTGAGCAACTAAAGACCCTGCTAATAAGGTGAAAATAAAAAGAAACTTTAGTCGCATAATTCGTGTTTTATTTTAGCCCCTGCGCTGGTGTTAATTTAGAAAGTGTTGCTGCTTTTCTTATTGAATCTCGAGAAACAGATAAGGAATCTGCTTTGATCTCATATTTTTCTAATAACTCTTCAATAGACTCCTGATACTTTAAATTTATTTGAAGCTTTAGATTTTGAAAAGCATTAAAGAATTCTGTGGCTTCTTTATTTACAAGTGCTGTGTCTATTTTAACTTTAGATGCTTCCTGAACGAGTGTATTGGTTTTAGAAAAAAGAACATTAAGTCGGGATTGAATTGCCGGGTTAACAATACTATCACTTACCTCCTTCTGCGCATTTGCGGCGTTTTTAATCCACTCACTTCCCTGTTTACGTAAATAATACAGTGTTATCGTGTCTAGAGCATTAACATGTTCTGTAAGAAATTTAAATTCTTTCCACGATTCTATCTCTTCTTGAGCCGTAGTGGTTAAAAAGATCTCCTGTTTTATTTGAGGCTGCATCTTGATTGATAAAGTGTCTGTGGCTAAACGAGGGTCTACTGCAACTTCTTGTTTTTTGTTGCAGGAAGCAAAAAGCACAGTGAGTAGAAGAAAGGCTAAAATTGTAAATCTCATAGCCCAAAAATACGCAAAGCTTTCCATAAAAAAAGCCCCTTAAAAAGGAGCTTATTAACTGGTATAATATGATCACATAATGTGATTGATTTCTTTATTGAGCGTATCAAAAGCTTGATAAATTGTTTTTAAATGATCTTCTACTACACGCTCTCGAATCTCATCGCGATTTACTTCGGCATAAAATTCATTCACTTCTTTTTTAACTTTCTCAACTTGATTCTTAATTTCAGGTAGCTCTAAATCGTCAGGGATATTTTTTATCATTGAGTCGCAATTTTCGGCGAGCTTATTGCGCATATCTACGGCATTCAATGCATTTGTATTAGAAATTAGAATTATTGTTTTTTCTAATGCTAAATATCCATCCCACTTTTTAACCGCTTCTTTAGCATTGGGTTCTAATTGTTCAACATTAGCTTTTAACACCAAATTTTGAGACCTTTCTGTACCCGAGTTTTTACACGATACTATCGAGGCAAAAATTAGTAATACTATGAACAATTTGTTTTTCATTAAAAAATCATGTTATTTCAAGGTGTAAAATTAAGATAATGCACTATTCTTAAGAATTTTATATTAATAAAGTATTCCTAATAATTAGCTGTAAAATTCTAAAAACAAGTATCTTTTATTAAAACACTGTTAAAAAAAACGCCTGCTGTAGAGCAGGCGTTTTTTTCATTGAGATAAATCAATAACCTTATTGATTATCGTCAAGAATAGTTTTACCGTTTTTAGAAACTGTTTCTTTAAGCTCCTCATTTAAATCTGCATAAGCTTCCATCAACTCCTCTACTTGATTTTCAATTTTATTTTTATCTGTACCTGATTTAGCAATTACAGCTTTTAAATCTGCTACTTCTTCCTTGATATCTTTTAAATCTTCCTGTACTTCTTCAGTAAGTAATGATTTAGGTATTGTAGTCTCAAGATTAGATGCTTCTTCTTCTAATTGTGTGATGTAATCTTTAATTTCCGCTTGCGGAACTTCTTTCAAATCTAGTGCCTTAACGCTGTTAGAAAAAGTTTTTAGATTTTTCCATCCATCGACGTCTGCTTTTAATTTAGGATCTACATCTACCTGATCCCAGTTAATTGAGTAATCGTCTGGCATAGCAGGCTTTTCTATAGACCCCAGATCATCTACTCCTGCATCTGCATAACGCTCTTTTTCTGTTACGGCGCTGTCTTTTACATTTTGCACTTCTTCTGTTGCTTCATTTACCTGCGCTTCTTTATCTGCATCATTTTTACAACCTATAAAGGCTAAAGTCACTAATAAACCGGTGGCGGTTAAACTTATATATTTCATAATGTTTTTTTTTAAATGTATATAAAAGTAAAATTAAAAGAGATACTCAGAACTAAACGTTTTGATAATATAAAAATTACTTAAACTTTAGCTAAATCTTTAAGAGACTTTTTGATTTCAAATAAACTTAACCCCCTAAAAATTAAGGTTAACGCAATTTTAAAATTTAAATAAAACCTATTGAATATCTTTGTTTAAAAACTAATTGTTAAAAAGAATTATTAATGAGTACTACTAACTATTCAGAGAAGTTTAGCGATCGTGAGATAGACCGAATTATTGAAATGGCCTGGGAAGATCGTACAACTTTTGATGCAATCGAATTTCAATTTTGTTTAAAAGAGCAGGAGGTAATCGAATTGATGCGTCGCCAGATGAAACCATCTAGTTTTAAAATGTGGCGCGAGCGGGTACAGGGGAGAGCTACGAAACATGCGGCTAAACGTAGTTTTGAGAAAGGCACCTTTAAAAGTACCAGACAGAAACAAATTACCCATAACAAAATAAGTAAGCGATAATATATTGCTACTGTGTAAAAGAAAAGCCGTTAATCTCGCGATTAACGGCTTTCTAATTTTTTTTAAAGAACGATTTGTTCTAACTAAAGAATTTAGTTTTATTCGTTACTTACTACACGATCACCTGAAAGTTTCCATGTATTTACTGCTGTAATTTTTGACCCGCTGTAATCAACTTCACGTAATGTGTTTTCATTCCAGAAAAACCATTTACCTGTTTTCTCTCCGTTGTCATAATTTGCAACAGCTGTTTTAGAGCCATTTTCATCATAGCTCACCCACTCACCAGTTAACTTACCATCTTCTGTGTAATAACCCTTCTGACTAATTTCTCCGTTGTTATGAAACAAAGTTGCTTTAATCAAATTACCGTCTTTCTCGTAAACATTCTTTTGCTTCTCTTGTGCAGATGCAAAACTTACAACACCCATTAAGGCAATAACAACTAGTAACTTTTTCATAATAAACAGTATTTGGGTTAAACTTTACTTTACAAATCTATGAATAATTTAAACATATAGCAATGTTTAGGTAACATTAAATTAACATTTAAAGTTTAATTAACTGTATATCAATATTTTAAACTGGTTTTTTTATCATAAACTTAGGTAACACGGGAGTTTAATTGTGTTTTTTAACTAAATTATAGACCTCAACATGCACTACTTATAACTTTATCGTAACATACAGCCTAAAAATAAGTATCAAATTTGCAGGCTGAACTGATTCATCTTAATATGGATAATATTTACCTGATTATGCTTATTGCTCTAGCTATTTTAGCTATTGCAGATCTTGTTGTGGGAGTGAGTAATGACGCTGTCAACTTTTTAAATTCTGCTATAGGATCTAAAGCAGTCTCCTTTAAAACTATAATCATTGTTGCCAGTGTGGGTATCGCTTTTGGTGCGCTATCTTCAAGCGGAATGATGGAAGTTGCCCGTAAAGGAATTTTTGTACCCGAAAAGTTTTACTTTGACGAAATCATGATCATTTTTATGGCCGTGATGCTTACCGATATTCTTCTTCTTGACTTTTTTAATACTTTAGGATTACCTACCTCTACAACGGTTTCTATTGTATTTGAATTACTGGGAGCTGCATTCTGTATGACTTTTATAAAACTGGCCGGAAGCTCAGACACGCTCTTACATCTGGGAGAATACATAAATTCAGACAAGGCTATAGAAATTATAACCGGAATTCTCCTCTCGGTCGTCATCGCATTTACAGTAGGTGCCCTCGTCCAGTTTTTTACACGACTCTTACTTACATTTGATTTCAAAAAACGTCCTATATGGAATGCTGCCGCATTTAGTGGAATAGCAATAGCCTCTATAAGTTACTTTATCATTATTAAAGGTCTAAAAAGTGCAGATTTTGTTCAGGGAGCTTTTCTAGATTGGGCAAATGCTAATGTATGGCCGTTTATAGGATTAAGTTTTGTCGTTTACTTCATACTAAGTTACATTCTCATTAAACTCGTTAAACTTAATGTTTACGTACTGGTAATTATAGTAGGTACTTTTGCTCTGGCAATGGCATTTGCCGGTAATGACCTGGTAAACTTTATAGGCGTACCTATGGCTGCCTACAATTCATACGAAATATGGATGGCGAGTGGCGAACCTGCAAGCTCTTTTACAATGGAGTCACTTGCAGAAAAAGTACCTACTCAACCGTTACTCTTATTATTTGCCGGTCTGGTCATGATACTTACACTCTGGTTTTCTAAGAAAGCACGAAGAGTGGTAAAAACTTCTGTAGATTTATCGCGTCAGGATGAAGGCCAGGAGCGTTTTAAATCAAATATGGTTTCTCGTGCTTTAGTACGTGGAGCAATGAAATTAAATGTAGGATTCAATGCAATTCTACCTCAAAATATAAAAGATTACATAGAAGTTCGGTTTTCTAAGCCTAAGTCATCTATACGTGTTGCAGCGATAGACATGCCTGCTTTTGATCTTGTACGGGCCGCAGTAAACCTGATGATCGCCAGTGTTCTTATCTCTGTTGCAACATCATTAAAATTACCCTTATCTACTACTTATGTAACCTTTATGGTGGCTATGGGTAGCTCATTAGCAGATCGTGCCTGGGGTAGTGATAGCGCAGTGTATCGTGTGGCCGGTGTTCTTAATGTTATAGGAGGCTGGTTTATGACTGCAATCAGTGCATTTACCGCAGCTGCAATTATGGCCTTTATTCTTTATGAGGGTGGAAGTGTTGCGCTCTTTTTACTTTTTGCAATTGCCATCGCAATATTAGTGCGTAACTACATGAATCATAAAAAACGTTCTGAAGCTGAAGCTGAAGAAGGACGTCTAATGCGTGCCGTTAGCAGCTCTATACAGGGTATTATTAATGAAAGTACTACAAACGTAGCTTCAGCATTCAAAAGAGGAAGTAAAGTGTATGTAGGTGCG
Source organism: Leeuwenhoekiella sp. MAR_2009_132 (assembly GCF_000687915.1). NCBI lineage: Bacteria > Pseudomonadati > Bacteroidota > Flavobacteriia > Flavobacteriales > Flavobacteriaceae > Leeuwenhoekiella > Leeuwenhoekiella sp. MAR_2009_132. The sequence goes on along the minus strand of NZ_JHZY01000004.1, from coordinate 1,616,589 downwards.
ATTGAAGGGCTTGCTAAAGTAGATCTCGGTAAGCTGCGAAAAAGTAAAAAAGGTATTACAAAATTAAATGCTGAAGTTGAGGAACTACGTAACAGCCTTTATTATTTTATAAAAAATCTCGATGAATCTCATGTACAGGCCAGTCGTTTTTACATAGACGTTTTAGGTTATTTACAAGATGTAACCCAATCTATAGACTTTGTAGTTACCTCTAGCTACAATCACCTTAACAACAATCATAAAGGCTTAAAGTTTACACAGCTTAAAGATTTAAAGGAAATCGAAGAAAAACTTGATACACTTTTCAGTAAAATTGAAGATACCTTTAAAGCTAAAAACTTTGATGCCATTGTACCTATTTTAGAAGAAAAACAAGATCTTTTAGATAGCGTTTCAAGCAAGATTGAAAAGCAGGTAGAACGTACTAGAAACAGCGATTCTAGCCCTAAAAATACGATGCTTTATTTTAGCTTACTTCAGGAAACTCAAGATCTTATTGTAGCTACCATGAATATCTTAGAGCACTATTATATAGAACACAAGAAGCTCATGAAGTAATTTATTTACTTCATAAAAAAGCCGAAAACGCATTGTGTTTTCGGCTTTTTTATTTTGTGCCAAAACCAACTAAATATCGTTGATAGCTTTCCTGCACTTATAGTATTTATATATAAAAACTATTGCGAAAATTTGAATACACACAGCCAGAATTGATCCTTCAAAACCAAATGCACCGCCATTTAAAAGATTAGCATCCTGAATATCAAATTTAACGATGGAGTAGAAATCCTGACCACTTACATTAAACCCAAAATAGGACTGAAAGAGATTCCAGCTAAAATGCAAGCCTATAGGAAACCATAGATTTCTCGTATATACATACGAAATGCCTAAAAGTACACCCGCAAGAAACAGGTTTATAAATGCCATATCATCAAGATTGGGATTTAACCCGTGCATTGCTGCAAATAGCACAGAAGAAACAATAAGTGCTATATATTTATTAAAACTCAACATTAAATTGCGCAATACATAACCTCTCAACACGACCTCTTCTGCGACCGCAACTACGGCAAATAGAAGTATAGAAACAAGAGCATCCCTCCTATTAAAATCTATACTCTTAAAAATAATTTCATCTAAAACAGTAAGAAAACTAAATGCAAAAGCCATAATAAGTGTACCTAATAAAAAACCTGCTAAAAGTTCTTTTCTTCGGTTTTTAAAAGAGAAGCCTAATGCTACAAAAGGCCTCTTATCTACGTATTTCATGAAAATCCATAAGGCCAATAAGGTTCCTAAAAACTCGAAAAATTTCAGTAGAAATTGCTCTATATACGTATGCTCATTTGATGGATATTCAATACCACACACATAAGCACCCAGTATCTGTATCCCACCAGCAATAAATATATAAGGCAGTATAAAGAGCAGCACACGAGCCCATCCCCTTTTTTCCCTTTCCATGCTAAATTTTAGTTTAATTTGAGTTTTACAATGTTAGCAAAACACTACTTATTCCGCATAAAAAAAGCCCTCTCTAAACGAATAGAAAGGGCGATTTTCAATTAACTACTTAAATTGTTATTAAGAACCACACATTAGGCAATCATCATCACCTTCGGCTGCTTTTGCCTGCGCTATGATTGCTTTCATTTCTGCAGCACTCATAGGTTCTGTGTTTATTTCTTTTTCTACAGCTACCTCTACAGATGCCGCTTCTTTTACTTCGTAAGGCTTAGCACGCTCTTCAACAGAGTCAGGTCTATGAATGGGTCCTGCCGTAGCTTTTAGCGTTTCAGCAGCGCGCTGAGCTACATGTATTTCTTGAACGGGCTCTTGCTTTGATTCTTTATTAAGTGTGAACTTAATCGCATCTACTGCAGACTTCGTTCTTAAATAATACATTCCTGTTTTAAGACCACTTTTCCAGGCATAGAAGTGCATTGAAGTAAGCTTAGAGAAGTTTGCGTTCTCCATAAACAGGTTGAGTGATTGAGACTGGTCAATAAAATATCCACGATGACGAGACATATCAATAATGTCTTTCATACTTAATTCCCAAACGGTTTTATAAAGCTCTTTTAAATCTTCCGGAATACCATCTATGTGCTGTATAGAACCATTTGCACGCATAATCGCTTGCTTTAATTCTTCATCCCATAAGCCTAATTCAACCAGGTCTTCAAGGAGGTGTTTGTTTACAACAATAAACTCACCAGAGAGTACACGTCTTGTGTAAATATTAGAAGTATACGGCTCAAATGCTTCATTATTTCCTAAAATCTGTGAGGTAGAAGCAGTAGGCATAGGTGCAACCAATAACGAGTTACGCACACCGTGCTCCATAACTTCTGCACGCAGTTTACCCCAATCCCAGCGACCGCTTAATTCTTCATCTTTAATTCCCCATAAGTTGTGCTGAAATTCTCCTTTAGAAATAGGCGAACCTTCAAATGTAGAGTATGCTCCTTCCTCTTGTGCCATTTCTTTTGATGCGGTTACTGCTGCAAAATAAAGGGTTTCAAAAATTTCCTGATTCAGTTTCTTCGCTTCATCAGAGGTAAATGGTAAACGTAATTTTATAAATGTATCTGCAAGACCCTGAACACCTAAACCAATAGGGCGGTGACGCAGGTTACTGTTTTCTGCTTCTTTAACCGGGTAGTAATTACGGTCTATAACTCTATTTAAATTACGGGTTACTCGTTTTGTAATTCTATATAATTCTTTATGGTCAAACTGCCCGTCTTTAATAAACATAGGCAAACCTATAGAAGCAAGGTTACAAACCGCAACTTCATCAGGGCTTGTATATTCCATAATTTCAGTACATAAGTTAGAAGAACGTATGGTACCTAAATTTTGCTGGTTTGACTTACGGTTAGCAGCATCCTTATACAACATATAAGGGGTTCCTGTCTCAATCTGAGATTCTAAAATTTTCTCCCAAAGTTCGCGTGCTTTTATGGTCTTGCGCCCTTTACCTTCAGATTCATATTTTAAGTATAACTGCTCAAACTCTTCACTGTGAACATTGAATAAGTTAGGACACTCGTTAGGACACATCAGCGTCCAGGTATCATTATTCTGAACACGCTCCATAAATAAATCTGGAATCCACATTGCATAAAATAAATCACGTGCACGCATCTCTTCTTTACCGTGGTTCTTCTTTAAATCTAAGAAGTCAAAAATATCTGCGTGCCATGGCTCAATATACATTGCAAACGAACCTTTACGCTTTCCACCGCCCTGATCTACATACCTCGCGGTGTCGTTATAAACGCGCAACATAGGGACAATACCATTTGAAGTACCGTTAGTACCCCCTATATAAGACCCTGTAGCTCTAACATTATGAATAGACAAGCCTATACCTCCTGCACTCTGCGAAATTTTCGCCGTTTGCTTTAAGGTATCGTAAATACCATCTATACTGTCATCTTGCATTGTAAGTAAGAAACAAGAAGACATTTGAGGTTTAGGTGTACCCGAATTGAATAAGGTAGGTGTAGCGTGCGTAAAGAACTTTTTAGACATCAACTCATACGTTTCCTTTACCGAAGCAAGGTCGTCTAAGTGAATACCTACAGCAACGCGCATAAGCATATGCTGCGGGCGCTCTGCTATCTTACCATTTATCTTTAATAAATAAGAACGTTCTAATGTTTTAAAGCCAAAATAATCGTAACCAAAGTCTCTGCTGTAAATTATTGAAGAATCAAGTTCTTCTTTATGCTTGCTAATTACTGCATATACATCATCTGCAATAAGCGGCGCTTTTTTACCGGTACGTGGGTTCACGTACTCATACAAATCTGTCACCACCTCACTAAAGGTTTTCTTGGTGTTTTTATGCAGGTTAGATACAGAAACACGAGCAGCTAACTTGGCATAATCTGGGTGAGATGTCGTCATTGTAGCCGCAACTTCTGCAGCTAAATTATCAAGCTCACTGGTGGTTACACCATCATATAAACCTTCAATAACACGAAGCGAAATTTTAACCGGATCAACCAGCGGGTTTAGACCATAACACAGTTTTTTAATACGTGCAGTGATCTTGTCAAACATTACCGGCTCTTTGCGGCCATCCCTTTTTACTACATACATAAGGCTTCAGTTTTAAAGATTTTTCAAAATTATTTTGGCGAAATTTTGAAAAAAGTGGTTTATGGGTCAAAATGAAATACATTTTAACCTGAATTAAAATAAATATGGTATTGTGTATTTGGCCTAAGCCAAAATGAAAATTATAATCTAAAAATCAGCATCAAAGCTAATTTTTTGACCTTCGGTGCCGCCGCTTCCGCTTGCAACACCTGCCTTCTGGTACTCACCTACACGCTTCTCAAAGAAGTTAGTTTTACCCTGAAGGGAAATCATATCCATAAAATCAAATGGATTTGTGGTATTGTACTCCTTCTCGCACTCTAACTCTACAAGCAATCTATCTGTAACAAACTCAAGATATTGTGTCATTAATTTAGAATTCATTCCTATTAAACTAGCAGGAAGTGACTCTGTAATAAACTCACGCTCAATATTTAAAGCATCAACAATAATCTCGCGAATGCGTTCTTTAGGAACTTTATTTATCAAGTGATTGTTGTGCAAGTGCACCGCAAAATCACAATGTACACCCTCATCTCTGGAAATCAACTCATTTGAGAACGTAAGACCTGGCATAAGTCCTCTTTTCTTTAACCAGAAGATTGAACAAAATGCCCCAGAAAAGAAAATACCTTCAACGGCTGCAAAAGCGATTAAACGCTCAGCAAAAGAAGGACTGTCAATCCATTTTAAAGCCCAGTCTGCTTTTTTCTTGATTGCAGGAAAGGTTTCGATCGCATTGAATAGCTGATCTTTTTCTTTTTCATCTTTAACGTAGGTATCAATAAGCAACGAGTACGTTTCAGAATGAATATTTTCCATCATAATCTGAAAGCCGTAGAAAAATTTAGCCTCAGAATATTGTACTTCATTTACGAAGTTTTCTGCAAGATTTTCATTTACGATACCGTCTGAAGCGGCAAAGAATGCTAAAATATGTTTTATAAAGTAACGCTCATCTGCATTTAGCTTAGTGGTCCAGTCTGAAAGATCCTGGTGTAGATCAATCTCTTCTGCAGTCCAAAAACTCGCTTCAGATTTTTTGTACCACTCCCAGATATCAGGGTGTTGTATTGGAAAAATCACAAATCGATTTTTGTTTTCCTGTAAAATTGGCTCTACTGCATTACTCATGTCCGTCTATTTTTTTAGTGATTAAGTACCGATAATTAGGGACTAACAAATATCAAAAAAAAAGAAGGGTTAAAGCCGAAAAGCGGCCTGACGTTTTCAACAAAGTTTTCAACATTGAGCATAAACAAGAATTTACCTACAACATGCAGAAAACCATTGCAAAAACTTGAAAACGAGGTAATTATACCAATATATAATACTTAGAAATATACCGTTTTTTAACCTCTAAAAAGCTCCTTAGCAAGTGCAATTACAGGCGTTTAAAAGTGTTTTACCTGAGCTTTTTTTAGGCTGAAAAAGTTATTAAAAATGCTATTTTCTTATCAAGAAGAGTACTAAACTTTAACAGTTACAAGCTTCCTTATAGATTAAGTAATTCACTTTAGCCCCTTGTCGTTTTTTAGTGTTAAAAAGCAATCTAAACCGAAAATCTAAACAGGGCAATAATTACAAGCTTCCCTCCCATTCTGCATAGAATTGAGTTAAAAAATCTTCCATAAACTCGTGCCGCTTTGCCGCTATTTTTTTTGCCGTCTCAGTATGCATACGGTCTTTAAGAAGTAAAAGCTTCTCGTAGAAGTGGTTAATGGTGGGCGCATCAGACTTCTTATATTCTTCAACAGTCATATCTAGTTTTGGCGGTATAGCAGGATCGTATAATTTTCGATTTTTAAAGCCGCCATAATTAAAAGTTCGCGCTATCCCAATAGCTCCTATCGCATCTAGTCGGTCTGCATCCTGCACGATTTTTAGCTCAATACTGTTATGCTCTGTCTTTCGGTTTCCGCCTTTAAACGAGATATTTTCAATAATAAGAATCACAGCCTCAATGAGACTTTCTGCAGCATTTTCTTTTTTTAAAAACTCCCGTGCAACTCGTGGACCTACGTGCTCATCACCATCGTGAAATTTTGAATCTGCAATATCATGCAGTAAAGCGCCTAGGGCAACAACCATAATATTACACGTTTCGCCCTGTGCGATATGCAACGCATTTTTATAAACACGTAAGGTATGAAACCAGTCGTGGCCCCCTTCAGCATTTAAAAGCGTTGTTTTTACAAAAACACTGGTTTTCTCAATGAGTTCGATGTCTGATTTATGTAAGTGTAAAAGCGCGTTCAATTGAAGATATTTTAAATTAAGATCTGTGCTGTCGTATTTCTTTAAAGTCTGCCAAAACCACGGCCTGTACAATTTTCACCAATTCTTCAGGATCGTGATTTGCTACCGGAATAGGTGTGTGTACGTGATGCTTTACGTGAACCCCTATGTCTTGCGGAAAACCTCCCCAGCGCATCAACTTCCACGAATTATTAATGGTGACAGGCACGATTAAAGCTGTGGGCATAGATTTAAACAATGTAACTAAACCTCCTTTAGCAAATTCCTTTGGGATACCGGTTTTACTGCGTGTTCCTTCCGGAAAAATTACAACAGATCTGTTTGTCGCATTCAATGTTTTAGTGAGATCCCGTATTGCAAGTATAGATTGTCTTTTGTCTTTTCGGTCTATTAATGCTGAACCTCCTTTACGCAGGTTATATGAGATACTGGGAATACCCCTGCCCAGCTCTACTTTGCTTACAAACTTAGGGTGAAGACGTCTTAAATACCAGATTATAGGCGGAATATCCCACTGCCCCTGATGGTTTGCCACAATAATTATAGGCTGATCGCGCTTTATCGTATGCTTATTTTCAAAACTAAAACGTGTGCCCAATAGATTGAGCGTACGCATAATCATAAAATTGAGGTAATCTACACTCTTTTTATGCGCCTGATATCCTAAAAGGTTATAACACAACCATTGTATGGGATGAAAAATTACGATTACCAGGCCAAAAGCGAGATAGAAGATAATACTTAAGGGGTATGCTATTAGTTTTCTCATCGTGCAAACATTGAAGGCAAAGAAAAGACTTCGCGCTAAACCTACAAATTTAAAGATAATGATTGTTTAAAATAAACCCGATTGGTCTCAATTGAAAGCATACCCATTTCTGGGGAGAAACCCCCTAACACACCTAAGCATGCTCCTGTATCTTCGCTATTAAGAAATAGAAATGAAAAGATCTCTTAAAATACGAATTACTGTTTTTCTGGTGCTCATGAACTGTGTTGCCTTAAGCGTTAATTATTTTGGTATCTCCCCAAAAATAAAGGCTACTGCAGAACATAAGACGGTGGAGATTTTTTTGTTAACAGATTCAGAGATCGGCTTAAAGTCCCAGTTGCAACAAGTTGGGTATTTAGAGCATACGTCTGACGGTTTCTGGCCTTTTGAAGCATTTTACGTAAATACTTCAGTAAGCGCTACAGATTACACCGGAAGATTTAGGGGCTTTTTTGCCGGCTTTGATTTTTCTGAATTTGTATTTTACAACAGTATGCTTTTAGGCACTTTATTATTTCTTAGACTCTGGTGATTTATTGAGTTTCTTTTTACGACGTTTACTCCAATACACATACAGGCCAAAAATCACAAGACTTACTACAGAACCCCATAAAAGTCCGGTTTTCATACCTTCAGAGCGCTCTCCCATTATTGCAATAAAGACTGTTAATGGCGCTACCCCAAGAAGTGTGGCGCTTATAAATCGCAGATAATTCATTTTTAATATTCCGCCTACAAAACTAATTGCATCATTAGATAAAAACGGATTTAAGCGTGTTATTGCAATAGCCCAAAAGCCATAATCCTCAATAAAATCTTCGAGCTTAGCTTCGGTAGAAGAACCTATCAATTTATTAATTAATCCAGATCCTAATTTTTTACCCAAAAGATACCCTACGCTAGAAGCACACCCTATAGCCACAAACACGAGTAAACTTCCCCAGACGGGCCCGTAGGCAAGAATACAAACAGCCATAAGTACTACAGAGGGAATTATAATTAAAAACATCTGGGCGATCATGGCTACAATTAACACAACAGGTCCTACCCAGCCAAAGGAAGAGACCCACTTCTCAATACGCTGCTCATCGCCACTGGTTAAAATCTGCCAGGCCTTATTAAAAAAGGTTTGCACATCTGGGATAAAAAAATAGGCCAGTACCAGACTTAAAAACAGCAAGACCGAAACCAGTTTAGGTAGATTATTTGAGATAAATTTCTGCATGGTAACATTTTAGACTAGGGCTCATAGACAAACAGCTCTTCTATGGTACATTTAAATACAGCTGCGAGTCTAAAAGCGGTAGGTAAACTTGGGTCAAATTTACCTTTTTCTATGGCATTAATCGTCTGCCGCGAGACTTCTATGCGGTTTGCCAAATCTTCCTGAGTGAAATCAAACGTGGCTCTTAGCGTTTTGATGTTGTTTTTCATGAGTACTTTCGGCTATTAATGGCAGTACAAACTATATACGTCACCCCCATAAACAACAACAGGGTGCTAATCTCAGCATCAGAATTGAGTAAGCCGGTAGTATCTAATTGAGAATAGGCAAGACCTACCACAACGGTGAGCCCAAGCGTAAGCCCCATAGATTCTAATTGAATTTTACGTTGCAACTCATCAGCCGCGTTTACAAATTTTCTATTAGCAAGCACCATACCTACTCCCACAGCCAGACTTAGTATAATAGCAATGCCCGTAAGCAGTGATGATTCCCATAAATACATAGAGCCAAAGGTTACCAGGGCTGTGGTACACACCCAGGCTAATGCCCACATTAGAAGATACTTTTTTGAAAATTTCTGTTTTGATTTCATAATTGATTGTTTTTTGATTAATGTAAAGTACACTTTACAAATATAAACCTATTTTCAAATGTAAAGCAAGCTTTACATTGAGAAATTTATGAAAATCGAATTTTTGTGTAAAGTATTGATAGGGTAAGTTGAGAGTGGTAAGGAGATGAAAACGAAATGTATAAGAACAAAGAGGCCTTTTATTATCAGATTTTTTCTACATCATTTTCTTTAATTCATGATGAAAAGTTTAAATTTCAATAATGGACTTAAACAATGATGGAAGAATTATTAGTAAAATATTTAAACCATTTCAAGAAATTGAATAGAGGTTTTAATCCTGGCTTTGGCAAAGCTCCTCACAAGCCTATTCTTCTGATTTCTATCATAGATATTGCTGAAAGAGGTCTATTAACTAGTAATAGATTTGACATTACTCCAGAATTGGTATTAAGATTTAAAGAATATTTTGCTGCTTTAGTTGAAACAGGGCATCACGATAATTTTGCCCTTCCTTTTTTCCACATGAAAAGTGAACCTTTTTATAGATTAATTCCTCGAATGGGTTTTGAAAGAACGTTTGATAAAATGAAAAGTGCAAAAAGCATTTACAAACTTATTGAACTAGTTGCCTTTGCTGAAATTGACAAGGAATTATTTGAATTACTTCAAATACAGTCCTATAGAATTATAATGAAGAAATTTCTATTAGAGTCATACTTTCCGGGACATACACTTGCTCTTCAAGCTAATAAACAAGGATATTTAGAAAACATAATAGAGCAACAAATATTAAATGATTCAAGAGCTGAATACGTATTAAAATTGAATAGTATTAAAGCTAAACTTGAAGAAACTAATTTTGAAGAGGAATTATTTGTTAGAGGAGGTGTATTCAAAAAAACAGTACCTAAGATATATGACTATACTTGTTGTATTTCAGGATTAAAAGTCATTTCCAATCATAATTTTCAGATGGTTGACGCCTGCCACATAATTCCTTTTAGTCAAAGTCAGGATGATACTATAAGCAATGGCATATCCTTAAGCCCTACTTTGCATAGAGCATTTGATAGAGGTCTCATAACGATAGACTTAAAGTATAAAGTGCAAATCTCTTCTTCTATAAATGAATCTGAATCTACGAGAGAGCTTCTAGATCTTAGTGGATTTCCAATTAAATTGCCTAAATATGAAAAGTATCTACCTTCTGTTGAAGCTTTAGCTTGGCATAATCAAGAGGTTTTTCTAGGTTAGAAAATTTAAATTTCACTTAAAGCTTATCTAGCTTCCATTAAACTTAAACTCATTGCAATATTAGCCAACTCATAAGAAGAGCTACCTTTTTCTTCTGCTGTCTAATCTATTTTAGATAAACGGTTAGATAAACCAAACCGCCTAAAAACAAAAAAGCCTCAACTAGAATTAGTTAAGGCTTAATTTTGCTCCCCCTCTTGGGCTCGAACCAAGGACCCTTTGATTAACAGTCAAATGCTCTAACCAACTGAGCTAAGGAGGAATTTATCTTTAAATTTTTAAAATCATCTATCAACATCGCAATGTTGAAGTTTGTTATGTCTTAAAGAACGTTTCGCTTATTTGCTGAAAGCGGATGCAAATATACACAACTATTTAAACCCACAAAACAATTTTTAAAAAACTTTTTTAAAGCATTTTAAAAATTGTTTTTCTAAGCTTATCCACCCGTGATCCAGCGATACACATCGTTTCCGTTAGCATATAATACTAAGGCAATTAGCAAGAAGAAGCCTATCATTTGCGCATATTCTAAAAATTTGTCGCTAGGTTTTCTTCCGGTAATAATTTCATACAATAAGAACATTACGTGCCCACCATCTAATGCCGGTATAGGTAAAATATTCATAAACGCCAGTATGATCGATATAAACGCGGTAGTTTCCCAAAAGGACAACCAGTTCCATGTGTCAGGAAAAAGGCCTGCAATCGCTCCAAAACCACCTACCTGAGAGGCTCCTTTAGAAGTAAACACATATTTAAACTGAGTTACATAGTCCCTCAATTTATCATACCCATAACCTACACCTCTACTAATACTTTCTCCAATACCATATTCCCGCTTACGACGTTCTGGCATTAAATAGTCTTTATCTGCAAAGCCAAAACCTACTCCTACCATTTTTTGATCACCCATAGGGATTTCAAATTTGCGCTCTACTCCGTCCCGAGAAACGGTAATGGTTGCGATACTATCTTTTTTAGCCTGCAAGGCGTAACTCGCATCACTTTTATATTTTATGGGGTAATCATTTATTTTCAATAATTCATCGGTCCCCAGTACTCCTGCTTGTTCTGCACCTCCAAAAACCGAATCTAAATAGACCGGTGTACGCGGAAAGTTAACCCCAAACATCTCACCAGATTTAAACAACTGCATCCCAATATCATCAGGAAGGCTTAATTCTTCCTGACTTCCGTTTTCGTGAAGTACCGTAACTTTAGAAACATCACGCATCATTAACATTTGCGGAAACGCTAACTGATCTTCTAATTCTTCACCATTTACAGCAAGTATTTTGTCTCCCTGTTCAAAGCCATACTGCTCCATCGTAGGGGTGAAACCAAAGCCGTATTTTAAATCTTCTGGTGTAGAATACTCATCCCCATAAGTTGCAATGATCATTATGTAGATAAAGAATCCTAGCACAATATTTACGGTAACTCCACCTATCATAACGATAAGTCGCTGCCAGGCCGGCTTAGAACGAAATTCCCATTCTTTAGGTTCCTGAGCCATAGCCTCCTTATCCATACTCTCATCTATCATCCCGGCGATTTTTACATAACCACCCAGAGGCAACCAGCCTATACCATAAACTGTTTCCCCAATTTGTTTTTTAAACAGGGCAAATTTGACATCAAAAAACAGGAAGAATTTCTCTACACGTATTTTAAATAAACGGGCCGGTATAAAATGACCAAACTCGTGAAGTACGATTAATATTGAAAGACTCAGAAAAAGCTGAGCACCTTTTACAAAAAATGGATCCATAAATTTTATATAACTAAAGGTATCAATCTAATCACGTATTACAGGGAATAAAAGATACCTTAAAAACTAAAAATACTATATTAATTAAAAGGCAAGGGGCCTTAAAAAGTGCACAAAAGTAACCTTTTACATCCGCATACAAAAGTATTTACAGCGTGCTGCAGCGGGCATTTAAAAAGATAGCCTTAGAATACTTTTGCCAGGCGCGATTCGGGTTGTAATTTTGTAATCTAAAACGCAGTTTATGCTTCAGTTTTTTGCTAAGTACAAAAAGTTTGCCATTGTAATGGTGATCCTTTCCGCAGTAATTCTTTACATATTTTATACCCTTCTTAAACCAGAACCCAGCCTGCCTATTTACCAACCTACGATGGTAGATAATACACTTGTAGACAGCACGGTTCAGTTTGTAAAAAAATACCACAAAATTGCCGACTTTAAACTGGTTAATCAAAACGGAGATACCATTACTCAAAAAGACTATCCCGGGATTTACGTAGCCGATTTTTTCTTTACCACCTGCCAGACGATTTGCCCTATTATGACCGAACATATGGTGCAAATACAGGAAAAGCTTAAAAACAATCCCAAAGTAAAACTACTCTCACACACGGTGATACCTGCAACAGATACCGTAGCTCAATTAAAACGCTATGCTATAGAAAAAGGGGTTAATGATGCACAATGGAATCTCGTTACAGGACCCAAAAAAGAAATTTATGAGCTGGCGCGAAAGAGTTATTTGGCTGTAAAAACTGCGGGAAATGGCGATAAATATGATATGATACATACTGAAAATTTTATGCTCATTGATTCTGAAAAACGAATTAGAGGCTTTTATGACGGTACAGATCCCGAAGCTATTGAGCAATTGCTAGAAGACATTGCTATACTTCAACAAATTGAAAGTCGGGTTTACGACTAAATACCTGCTATTTTAAGCATACTTTATACCTCAAATCTTTTCGAGTCTGTTGCTTTTCCATTACTTTTGCCTTGTTTAAATTCAATCTAAATAAATTTTGATTATTTCATTAGATCTTCTGAAGCGTGGCGAGAAAGCTATAATTAAAGAGTTTACCTTAGATATGGTACCTCTTAAGCTTTTAGAAATGGGCTGCCTGCCCGGTAATGAAGTAGAATTGGTTCAGATTGCACCGTTTAAAGACCCCATGTATCTCAACATCAATGGTAGTCACCTGGCAATACGTAAAGAAACTGCCAGTCATATCCTTGTAGAAAAGCTCTCGCAATGAGTAAACAGTTAAACGTAGCCCTTATAGGAAACCCTAATACCGGTAAGACTTCCGTTTTTAATCAATTAACCGGTCTTAAACAACAGGTAGGAAACTACCCGGGAATTACGGTAGAAAAGAAAGAAGGTATATGCAAACTTCCTCGAGGGGTTAAAGCACATATACTTGATCTTCCTGGTACCTACAGCCTTAATGCCAGCTCTCTTGATGAGAATGTGGTTATAGAATTACTTTTAAATAAAAACGATAAAGATTATCCAGACGTCGCCGTTGTGGTTTCTGATGTAGAAAACCTAAAACGGAATCTGCTGCTGTTTACTCAAATTAAAGATTTAAAAATACCTACGATTCTGGTTATCAATATGGCAGATCGTATGCAGCGTAAAGCCATTACGCTAGATATTGAAAAGCTTGAAGAGCGTCTGCAGACCAAAATTGCACTGGTGAGCTCGCGTAAAAACACCGGCTTTGAGAATCTTAAAGAACTAATTACAAATTATAAAGAACTCTCTGTTGAACCTTGTGTAAATGCTTCGGTAATTGCGCCAGAATACTTTGATCGCTTACGCAAAGCATTTCCGAAACAGGATTTGTACAAATTATGGTTGGTTATTACCCAGGATGTAAATTTTGGTAAACTTGACCGTAATGAAATGCAAAGTATTACCAGTTTTCAAACCGAAAGTAAATCTAATCTTAAACGTTTACAGCAAAAAGAAACTATTGTACGCTACCAGTTTATAAATGGTGTTCTAAAAGAAACACTGAGTATAGATCATCTGGCAGCTAAAGATTTGCGCAGCAGACTAGATCGCGTGCTTACTCATAAATTCTGGGGATACATCATATTTTTTGCGATTTTACTGCTTATTTTTCAGGCGATTTACGACTGGTCTTCCTACCCTATGGACCTTATTGATGAGTCTTTTGCCGCAATGGGAGAATGGGTACGTAATACGATGCCACCGGGTGCGTTTACAAGTCTTATCGCCGAAGGAATCATACCCGGTTTAGGAGGTATTGTAATTTTTATTCCGCAGATTGCCTTTTTATTTCTCTTTATTTCTATACTCGAAGAAAGTGGGTATATGAGTCGTGTGGTCTTTTTGATGGATCGTATTATGCGTCGTTTTGGCCTAAGCGGAAAAAGCGTTGTACCACTGGTTTCGGGTACTGCCTGTGCGATTCCTGCGATTATGGCTACCCGTAATATCGAAAACTGGAAAGAACGCCTTATTACCATTCTCGTCACCCCATTTACAACCTGTAGCGCACGATTGCCGGTATATCTTATCATCATCTCATTAGTTATACCAGACCAACAAGTACTTTACATTTTCAATCTACAGAGTTTAGTACTTATGGGGTTATACCTCATTGGGTTTGGTACCGCAATACTTTCTGCCTGGCTTTTAGATCGAATACTTAAAATTAAAAGCCGTACCTTTTTTGTTATTGAGATGCCTAACTATAAGCTTCCGTTGTTTAAAAACGTTGCTTATAATGTGATCGAAAAGACAAAATCATTTATCGTAGGTGCCGGTAAAATAATTCTTGCAATCTCTATTGTGCTGTGGGTTTTAGCTTCTAATGGTCCCGGAGATGCTTTTAATAATGCCGAAGCAAATGCTGTTGAACGCATGCAAGCCGGAGATTTCCCAGAAAGCGAACTCGATAAACACATCGCTTCAGAAAAACTGGAATACAGCTACATTGGCTATATGGGTAAAGCTATAGAACCTGTTGTGCGTCCTTTAGGTTACGATTGGAAGATAGGCATCGCTATTGTAAGTTCATTTGCAGCCCGTGAAGTATTTGTAGGCACGCTAGCAACCATTTATAGCGTAGGTAGTGACGAAGAAGAAACTATTAAAAACAGAATGGCAGGCGAAGTAAATCCTATTTTAGGTGGCCCGCTGTTTAATCTGGCAAGTGGTGTTTCCCTCCTATTATTTTACGCTTTTGCAATGCAATGTATGAGTACTCTGGCAATTGTTAAACGAGAGACCAATACCTGGAAGTGGCCCATACTACAAGTCGTAATTATGAGTGGTTTTGCCTATGTAGTTGCTTTAATTGCTTATCAAGTATTGATTTAAGTGTTTTTTCGCTTTAGCGAAAGCAAACCATTAAAAACAAAATTATTATGATACAGAATATAATAGTACTTCTTATTTTTTTAGTTGCTGTAGGATATCTTGTAACTAAATATGTTTGGAAACCAGCATTTTTAAGCAGCAAATCGGGTGATAAATCCTGTGGAAGCGATAACTGTGGCTGTCACTAATTCTGCTTCCAAACTACACTAAAAATATAATCTTTTTGGGATATTCTTTCTTCGGAAGTTTTAGGATAAGGATGTACAGAAAGTGCAGCAAGACTTGTACCGGCAGTATCTAGCAAACTAACAAACTCTTCTTTTGCCCCTAAGATCGCTTTGCAGTCTTCCACAAATTTTCCATCTCTATATACTGAATACTCAACACCTACGTTTCCTGCCCAAACACAGATTACGTCACTAGGACATCTGGAATCTACAACTTTAGTAACTTTGATTGCCACATCCCCAAAAGAAGTAAGTTTACCAAAGGGTACTAGTACCACAAATTGAGGTTCAGGAACCTGCTTTTTAGCACTTATTGAATCATTAGATATAACAATTGTTTGCGCTGTAGATACCACACTAAACAAACTGAATAATATAAGTGCTAGCTTTTTCATAATACAATTGTGAGTTATTTAATAAAGACTCAAATAAAAGCTGTACCGTTGCAATTATCCTAGCCCTACATCAAGTGTCATCATTAGAATAAATCCTCCTATAAAGCCTAGTGTGGCAATATCTGTATTACTCCCTTGTTGCGATTCGGGAACTACTTCTTCTACTACCACAAAAATCATGGCTCCTGCGGCAAAAGCTAAAGCATACGGTAAAATAGGTTTAAAAGTCATTACCGCATAGGCACCTATTACTGCTGCAATAGGCTCAACGATCGCAGAAAGCTGACCGTAGTGAAAACTCTTCCATCTACTGAAACCTTGTTTGCGTAAGGGTACGGCAACTGCAAAACCTTCCGGGAAATTTTGCAAACCTATACCTATGGCAAGCGCCACGGCACCCCCTATGGTTGCGCCATCAAAACCGGCCGCAACACCACCAAACAACACCCCTACCGCAAGACCTTCGGGGATGTTGTGAAGCGTTATCGCCAGCGTTAACAATACCGATTTATGCCAGGGACTGCGAATACCTTCTTTATCTTCCTCTTTAAAGTTTACGTGTAAATGTGGCAATACTTTGTCTAAACCAAACAAAAATGCAGCACCCAGAGCAAATCCCACTGCTGCGGGTATCACTTTTATAAAACCTTCCCCGGGGCTCATTTCGATTCCCGGTGCCAGTAAACTCCAGAAACTAGCGGCAACCATGACGCCTCCTGCAAATCCTAACATTGCATCAAAAACCTTACGATTCATCCCTTTAAAAAAGAAAACCAGAGAGGCGCCTAAAGCGGTCACACCCCACGTAAAAAGTGTCGCTAAAAAAGCACCCATAACCGGGTCTAAGGTTTCAAAATAATCTATTATTTCATTCATTTTACAGTAGAATTAAAATCTAAAACTTACTTTTTAATACTTTTAAATACGCACATAAATATGTTCTGTGGCGATTTGTGATAAGGACAATTCACGCTCCTCTATACGCACCCGCATACTTTTATCAAACTCCTGAATATTTAAAATTTCTAAAACGCTCCCTAACCGTATATTTTGCTGATCGAGAAACTGCAAAAAAGACGACGAGGTGTCATTAACCCCAATACAGGTTCCCACATCTCCGGGAACTAATTGAGAAACACGCTTCTTTTCCATTTTTATGATATTTCCATCTGCATCAGGAATGGGATCTCCATGCGGATCGTGCTTGGGAAACCCCAAAAAACGATCTAGTTCTCGTATCAACTTTTCAGATTTTATGTGTTCAAGCTGCTCTGCCACGTCATGAATCTCATCCCAACTAAAATCTAATTTCTGTACTAAAAAAGTTTCCCAGAGGCGGTGTTTCCGAACCACACGCAAGGCGATTTCTTCTCCTTTTTTATTTAAAAGCACTCCTTGATACGGCTGATAATTCACTAAATCCTTATCATTTAGTTTTTTAATCATTTCTGTAGTCGATGCCGGTTTTGTCTCTAAATACTGAGATAAAACCGTCGTACTCACACCCTTAGGACTATCTTTTTGCAAGGCGTAAATCGATTTTAAATAATTTTCTTCAGAAAAAGTCATACTTATATTTAATTATACCACAATAATACGTCAAAATATTCAAATATATTTTTTAGGTTTACCTAAACTTTATTTTTGACAATACATAAACAACTATGAGGTATTTGATTAGGATTCTATTTTTAAGCATTTACTGCGTGACTTTTGCACAAGAAACCATCACAATACACGGCAACATCTCGCATAATAACACAAAACTACCCTTTGCGACGATTCTGGTTAGTGATACAACAATCGGAGTTGCTGCAGATGAAAACGGGTTTTTTCAACTTGATGTTCCTGATAAATACATCACATTAGTGATTCAAGCAGTAGGTATTAAAACTTTAAAAAAAACAATTAATCCCGCAGAGTTTGTTGAAAAGCCACTTAATATCAACCTTACTGAAGATTTACTGAGTTTAGAAGAGGTGGTGGTTAGCGCTACGCGGAATAGAATAAGCAAGAAAAAAGCGGCAGTAATTGTAAATGTCTTAAGTCCGAAACTGTTTAAAGCAACACAATCTATTTCGCTTGCAGACGGTTTAAATTATCAACCGGGCGTTCGGGTAGAAACCAATTGTCAAAATTGCGGATTTACGCAGGTGCGCCTTAATGGTTTGGGTGGTCAATACACACAGGTTTTATTGAATAGTCGCCCAGTTTTTAGCGCACTTAATGGCGTGTATGGTCTTGAACAAATTCCGGTTAGTATCATCGACCGTGTAGAAGTGGTACGTAGTGGTGGCTCTGCACTTTTTGGGTCTAGCGCAATCGCCGGAACGATAAATATTATTACTAAAGAACCCATTAACAACAGCTGGGAAGTAAACAGCAGTCTTGGTTTAATAAATGGTGAAACTCCAGACCGTAACCTCAATATAAATTCATCAATTGTAAGCGAAGATTTGACCGCCGGAATTACACTTTACGGAATGTATCGCAATCGTGATGCATTTGATGCTAATGATGACGATTTTAGTGAAATAACGAAACTCACTAATAATTCATTTGGAATGAAAACATTTTATCGTCCTAACGATAATAGTAAGCTGGGCTTAGATTTTACAGCGATTAAAGAATACAGGCGTGGTGGAGATCGGCTTGATTTGGCACCACAATTTACAGATATCACTGAAGAGCTAGACCACAATACGATTTTTGCGGGTGTAGATTATGAGTTGTTTAATGACTCTCGCACCAATAATCTTACGGCTTACGCTTCGATACAACACACCAATCGGGACAGTTATTACGGCGGATTAGGCGGCGGCCGAACGCGAGTAGATTCTACTGCTGCAAACAATTCTTTCGGAAAAACTACAGATATTGCTTTTGTGGCTGGCACTAAATTCACACATACATTTAAGAATAATGATGTGCTCACCTCAGGCTTAGAGTATCAACTTAACGATACCGAGGATGCTATTTTAGGTTATAATCGTGTAGTTGATCAAGAAGTGAATAGCTTAGGTTTTTACAGTCAGTATGAGTGGAAACCTACAGAGCGTTTTACCACATTAATAGGCGCGCGGCTAGACCACATTACTATTGATGGGTTTTATCAAATTCAAAATGTTTCCCGCACCTCAACAGTTTCTCAAGCAGTTTTCAGTCCGCGATTAACCTTGCTTTACAACTTTACAGATGACCTTCAGTTTAGAGGAGGTTACGCACGCGGCTTTCGAGCTCCGCAAGCTTTTAATGAAGATCTGCACATCAGTTCGGTAGGTGGTGAGCAACGCTTCGTAATTTTATCAAACGATCTGGAAAGCGAATTCTCAAATGCTTATACAGCATCTTTAAATTTCACAAAAGAGTTCAATAAAGTACAAACCAGTTTGCTGGTAGAAGGCTTTTACACCACACTAGAAAACCCATTTACTCTGGTGAGCACGGGTGCTTCATTACCCAATGGTTCTATTCTTGAAGAATCTCGTAACGGTAACGGCGCCTACGTAGCAGGTACTAATATTGAATTTAATGTATCTCCAAACAAGGCTTTGTTGTTTCAGGCAGGAATTACCTACCAACAATCTATTTACAACGAAAACCAAATTCTCTTTGAAGCCGATGGAAGCAACCCCAATGAGTCTGATGTTTTGACAGATCAATTTGTACGATCGCCTAATGTATATGGCTTTTTTAATACCAACTGGACGGTAAATGAAGCCTTAAAGGTTGACTTTACCGGAAGTTATACCGGCACTATGATTGCCCCTCACGTGATTACCGAAAGTGGCTTTATAAAACTGGAAGACACCCCATCTTTTATGGATGTTACATCCAAAATTACCTATCATTTTGACCTGACAGAACACCTGCATATAGAATTAAGTGGTGGGGTTCAAAATGTGTTTAACAGCTATCAAAACGACTTTGACCAAGGCGCGCTTAGAGACTCAAATTATATTTATGGTCCTAATAGACCGCGCACTGTTTTCTTCGGAATACGTTTTGGCGACTTCTAATTGCGGGCCACACGGGCAAAATAGATTGTTATGAAAAGATTTATTCTTCTTCTTATTGTATGCTGCGGAAGCCTTGCCGCTCAGGATCGGGCGCAAATCAATTGGATTAGCTGGGAACAACTAGAAGATTCTTTAGTTGAAAAACCCAAAAAAACATTCATCTTCTTTCACGCCGACTGGTGTGCATATTGTAAAAAAATAGACCGTGTTGTATTTACTAAGCCTGAAGTGATCAAAAAAATAAATAAAGAATTTTATGCCCTACGCATGAATGTAGAAACCACAGACACCATACATTTTGATGGTCAAATCTTTACAAACAAACAACATCTCACTAAACGAAATGGTGTTCACGAGCTCCCACTCCTACAAGCTACGCGACCTAATAAACCCTTCTCATTACCGGTAACCTTGATTTTTAATAAAGACTTCACCGTAGAAAAACGCATTTTTGAATATTATACCTCAGGTTTATTGCTTGGTTTTTTAGACGACTAAGCTTAAAATCATTTTGTGCGATAGCTCAATAAGTTCTAGCTTTAAACCGCTATGCAAAAGACTTCTTTACATTTTGATTACATCATACTGGGCGCCGGGCTATCTGGATTGATGGTTGCAAAATCATTAGTTAGTGATCCTTACTTTTCAGATAAAAGCATCCTTCTTATTGATAAATCTGAAAAAAATAAGAATGACCGTACCTGGTGTTTTTGGAGTGAAAATTCACATAACTGGGATGCGGTAATTTCTAAAAAATGGAATAAAATACGGTTTAAAGGCAGTGCATTTGATGCTGAAATTCCGCTGAAAGAATACAGTTATAATAAGATTGAAGGCATCGATTTTTACAATTCGGTTTTTGAAATCCTTCGGGCTTCCAAACAAATAACTTTTAAAACTGAAAATTTTCAAGACTTAACCGAAACAAAACAAGGTGTTGAGGTCACTACAGATCAAAATACCTATACGGCTTCTAAAGCGTTTAGCAGTATTCTTCCGCCAGAACGGCTAAAAAATCAAACTGCATTTCCAGTTTTACAACAGCATTTTATAGGCTGGGAAGTAAAAACTCAGGAATCTGTTTTTGATCCTGAAGTTGCCACTTTTATGGATTTTTCTATCAAGCAAAATGGCAATACGCGTTTTATGTATGTGTTGCCTACGGCGAAAAATCAAGCCCTTGTAGAGTACACCCTTTTTTCTGAACATCTTCTGCCCAAAGCAGAATATGAAGCGGCAATAGAAGATTATATGGAAGGTCTGGGCGCGTCACAATATGAAGTCACAGCCGTAGAACAAGGCAGCATCCCGATGACGGCCTATCCGTTTGAACAACACAATACGAAAAGCCTAATGCATATAGGCACAGCAGGCGGTTGGACGCGTGGTAGCACCGGTTATACCTTTAGCTATACCGTGAAAAGAACAGCTGAATTGATTCGCTTTTTAAAGCAAGAAAGTGACTTTAGAAAGCTTTCGCTAAACGATAGATACCGCTGGTATGACAAGCTATTTCTAGATGTTTTGTACCGCAATAATGATCAGGGAGCGGCTCTTTTTACACAGATGTTTAAAAAGAATGAGATTGCTAAAATATTTAGATTTCTGGACGGCACCAGCACCGTAAAAGAAGACTTACAAATCATCTGGAGTCTGCCTAAAAAAGAATTTATAAAGTCTTTTTTTGGGTTGAAATAAAAATACCGGAAGGGTTAAAATCTAGTTTTGCTCGAGTAAAGCTGCCGGAACTAATTTTTCTAACATCCCATTTTGGCGGTTTTCGAGAACGATAAATTTCCAATCTGTGGTGCCATTATTTGAGATTGCGATAACCTCTTTTTCTGCGTGTATGGTATAACTATCTGTAGAGTCTTTATACTTCACATTATCTTTACCAAATGATTGTGCAAATGCAGCTTGTGTAAGCCCCGTACGCATAGCTTTTTGTTCTTCGGTCTCGTTTTCTTCACCTTTAAGTTGCATATCCATATCATTTGCATAGGTGAGCATTGCATAAAATTTATCTTCTATCTCCTGTGCATCCTCAACACGCAACACTTCAGGATTACGAATTTTAAAAGACATTTGCGGGTTATTAAACGTCTGCTCCATAATGCTCACGAGTTGCGCTCTAGGGATAATATCGAAGAATTCGGGCAACATATAATCCATCGCTTTCTCAAAGTCTGAGTTTACAATCGCATCCAGATATTCTGAAAAAGTACTTTTTATAGTGCTTTTATAGTTCTGTGCGTGTATCGTGAAGCTTGCAAAAAGGAAGCAGGCAATCAATAAAAAGTGTTTCATTTAAATGGTTCTAAAAGTTTTAAAAACTGAAAAATACAGTTTAAAACAAATAAACCTCAACAGAAATTAAAATCCGTTGAGGTTTATTTTTCAATTTAAGTATTTTGATACTATTCCTGTATTAACTCAAAAGCACCTTTAGTAAGATATTGCGCATTTTTATCGAGCTGATCTGCATTTAAAATTTCGGTTAATCCATTTGCGGTTTTTCCGGGTTCTACCGCTATCTGGTCAAATAAATATGCGCCATTTTCCTTACTTTTTAATTTAAGTACATAATACGCTTCTCCAAGATTTACAACAGCGGTCTGAGGTAACGCCATTCGCGTGGCTTCTCCGGTTTCAATCTTAGCCTCAACAAACATTCCTACCGCAAATGTTGGGGTGTCGTTCTCGTGCTCCAGATGCCCGTGTACTTTTACCGTACGACCTTGCTCACTAAGCGAATTTCCTATTAGATGTACTTCTCCTTTATACATTGTGTTTGAAGATTCCGGGATTTTAAATTGTATCGCCTGCCCTTTCTGCACGTTAAGCATATCTTTCTCAAATACCGAAAGCTCGAGATGTATGTGGTCTACGTCTATAATTTCCATAATAGGATCTGCGGGAGAAACATAGCTTCCTTTACTCACAAAAGTCTCAGAAATGGTACCGGTTATGGGTGCATAAATACGTGCCAGCGAGGTATAGTTTCCTTGCAAAGCCTGCGCGGTGCTAATGTTGAGCATCTGCAATTTTTTCTGAAGTCCGTTATAGGTTGCCACACTTCTTTTGTATTCACTTTCAGCTTTTAAAAAGTTTTTTTGTGAAGTAATTTTTTCGGCTACTAAAGCTTGTTGCCGCTCATATTCTGACTTTAAATACGCTAATTGCTCTGCCAGTTCCTGAAATTCTTGTTGTAGCGCAACAAACTCGGTATTCTCAAGCGTGATCAACACCTGTCCTTTTTTAACGGCATCACCTATCAACAACGGGTTGTCTTTAATATAGCCTCCCATAAAAGACGTAATTACGGCTCTGTTTTCGGGTGGGACATCAATCATTCCGCTAGCTTCTACCCATTCTGGGAATGTAGCCTCCTTTAACTTATCGAGTTCAAGACCGGCACTACTAAACTGCTTTTGAGTCACCGTAATATCTGCCTTATTTACCCTGGGTTCTTCTTCAGCATTTTTCTCTTTGCTTCCACAGCTTAACACTATAAAAAGCGAGCAAATTTGTGCGTATCGTTTAATTAAATTTTTCATTAGAATTTTTATAAAAGCGCCTTTAAGACGGATTAGTTGATTTATAGAACACTGTAATTGAGCTGAATAACCACCTGATTGTAGTTATTAAGACTCTCCAGATATGCGAGTTTAATATCATACGCCTGTTGCAGGATTTGTATGTATTGAAAAAAGTTTATCTCCCCGTTTTTATAGCTGGTAATCGCTGTTTTTTCAAGTTCGTCTGCCAATGCATTTCCCTCCTGCTCGTAATATGCAAGTGTCTCTGTATATTTAGATAAATGACTTATCAATTCTTCTTGCTTAGCCTGTAACTGAATTTTATAATTAACCGCTTCCTGTTGTGCCGCTTCGGCAGAAATTCTGGCCGTTTTTATTTGGCTTGCCGCTCCTGAGAAAAACAAAGGAATCTTTACGCCAAACTGATACCCGATCAGATTTTTATTTAAACCGTCGTTGGTACCCTGAAAATAGTTTAAAGTTAGATCTGGCAAAAGCTGTTGACTACTGTATTGACGTTGGGCTTCAGCTAAACTAATTTTAGAATCATAGTATGCGTTTGCCGTTCCCATCGTTTCATAATTTATTTTGGGGATCAAACGATCTAAAGGTTTAAATTGAACGTGAAAATTATCTACTTGCATCAAACGATTTAGGTTAATAGCAGCCGCTTTCAGTTCTTCACGCACTTGTTTGAGCTGCGTTTCGATCTCTTTTTGTTTGGCTTGCGCCGAAATTTTCTCGAGATAATTGCTTTCGCCCAACTCAAACCGGCGTTTTGCCGCATAGGCAAAATTCTGATAGATGCTGTCCAGATTCTCATACAACCGAAATTTTTCATTTACATACTGCAGGTTGTAATACGAACTTGCAAGGCTGCGCTCTAACTCTATTTTAGTAAGTTCGGCGCGAGTCGCGACCAGATTATAATTGGCCTTATTCACCTTAGCTTGCGCAAAATACACCGTAGGAAACAAAAAAGTCTGACTCACCCCAAAAACATCTATAGGCCGGTTGTTTGACGCAAGGTTGTTTTCATCAAAATGATAATACACTTCAGTTTTATCAAATGTAAATGCATTTCCTATAGCTGCAGTTGCTTCTTCACTGCGCAAACCGGCAGCTTTTATACCCGCATTGTTTTTAAATGCGAGATCGCGTACCTGCTCAAAACTGTTTATTTCCTGAGCCTGTGCAAAACCTCCCATCAAAATCAAAATCAGGAGTATTGAAATTCCTTTGTTTTTAAATTTCATTCCGCCTTCATTTTTTAAATCGTTATCAAACCAGGAAACCAGAACCGGTAATACCACCAGTGTTAATAATGTTGCTGAAATAAGGCCTCCTATAACCACTGTTGCTAGTGGGCGTTGTACCTCTGCCCCGGCATTTGTAGATACCGCCATAGGTAAAAAACCCAGTGCAGCTGCAGTTGCCGTAAGCAATACCGCTCTCAAACGATCTGTCGCACCTTTAGTAATAAGCTCCCGCATATCTGTGATTCCCTGGTTTTTAAGTTCTTTAAAATGCTCGAGCATTACAATACCATTAAGTACAGCAATGCCAAACAGCGCAATAAACCCAACACCTGCCGAAATACTAAAAGGCATACCGCGCAGCCATAATAAAACGATACCACCCACTGCCGAAAGTGGGATTGCTGTAAAAATCAGCAAGGCTTCTTTAACTGAATTAAAAGCGAAATACAACATTATAAAAATGAGCAGCAACGCCACAGGAACCGCTATTTGCAAACGGGAGGTAGCACTTTGTAGATTTTCAAACTGGCCCCCATAATCTATAGAATAGCCGGTAGGTAGTTTTATATTTTGAGTTACAAGCGCCTGAATCTCATCAACCACAGATTGTAGATCGCGGTTACGCACATTTACACCTACAACAATGCGACGTTTAGTCTCATCACGTGAGATTTTCGCGGCACCTTTTGTATAACTTATTTCGGCGAGTTCGCTAAGTCTCACTTTTGCCCCTAGCGGTGTATCCACATATAAATTCTGAAGGTTATCAATATCTTTACGCTGGTTTTGTTCCAGTCGTACGACCAGATCAAATCGTTTTTCCCCTTCAAAAATATTCCCAACGGTTTGTCCCGAAAATCCCATTTTCACTACGTCATTAAGGTCTGAAATATTGAGACCGTAGCGGGCTATTTTTGCCCGGTTATACTTTACGCTCATTTGGGGTAAACCGGTAACTTTCTCTACCGAAATGTCTGCGGCACCTTCTACATCCTGAATTAAATCCCGAATTTCATTACCTTTTTTATTGAGAATATCAAGATCTTCACCAAAGATTTTAATAGCGATATCTGCCCGCACGCCGGTAATCAACTCATTAAAACGCATCTCGATAGGCTGTGTAAATTCAATTTCCATTCCGGGAATAACACTTAACGCCTCTTTAAAGCGGTCTGCCAGCTCATCTTTAGTTTCTGCAGAAACCCAGTCTCCTTTTGGTTTGAGCGTTACAATCACATCGCTTTCCTCCATAGACATAGGGTCTGTAGGTACTTCGGCCGCGCCTATGCGACTCACCACCTGTTTAACTTCAGGAAAACTATCAAGGAGTATTTGTTCAATCTGCGTGGTACGCGCTATTGCTCCACTAAGCGAAGTTCCTGTTTTGAGCACTGGCTGAATTACAAAATCTCCCTCGTCTAATTGCGGAACAAACTCCCCGCCCATTGTGGTAAATAAATATACCGATGCTGCAAGCAAGCCTACTGAAAGCCCTACAACCAGTTTTCGGGAATCTAATGCCCAGTGAATAACGCGCTCGTACTTCTGCTTTAAAAAATTAACCAATCGTACCGAAATGTTTCGGTCTGAAGGGGCTTCCGCCTTTAAAAATAATGAGGCTGCTACAGGCACATAAGTAAAACATAACAGCATTGCTCCAACGACTGCAAAGCTAAAAACCAGTGCCATAGGCTTAAACATCTTGCCTTCTACACCACTTAAGGAAAGTATGGGGATAAAAACGATTAAAATAATCAATTGACCAAATACCGCCGAATTCATCATCGTTGACGCCGCGTCTGTTGTAATCTCATCTTTAAGTTGGCGGGTTTCCGTAGTGGTAAGTTCTCTTATCGTGTTTTGTTTTTGTGCCATTTTATAAGCCACAAACTCTACAATAATTACTGCGCCGTCTATAATAATTCCAAAATCTATCGCCCCAAGACTCAGTAAATTTGCATCAACATCAAAAATATTCATAAGTGATATGGCAAACAATAAACAAAGCGGTATTACCGAAGCGACAACCAGACCACTACGCCAGTTCCCTAAAAGCAGAACGACAACAAAAATCACGATGAGAAAACCAAGAACCAGATTTTCACCAATAGTAAATGTGGTTTTTGCAATAAGTTCGCTTCGGTCTAAAAAGGCATTGATGTAAACCCCTTCGGGTAAAGAGCCGCTTATCTCTTCAACCCGATCTTTAACCGCCTGAATCACCTGATTTGAGTTGGCGTCTTTAAGCATCATTACCTGCCCCAGTACTTTCTCGCCTTCACCATTACCAGTTATTGCGCCAAAGCGTGTTGCATAACCAAAACCTACCGTTGCTACATCTTTAACATAAACAGGTATACCATTTTGGTTAGCAACCACCATATTCTCAATATCTTCAAGAGAACTTGCAAGTCCTTCGCCACGTATAAAATACGATTGATTAGCTTTCTCGATATATCCACCCCCGGCGATACTGTTATTTTTTTCTAAAGCAGTAAAAACCTCAGCTGCAGAAATATGCATTGCATTTAATTTCTGAGTGTTTATAGCAACCTCGTACTGTTTTAAGTAACCACCCCATGAATTGATTTCTACTACCCCGGGAATACCAGAAAGCTGGCGTTTAACAACCCAGTCTTGTATAGTGCGTAGTTCTGTAGCGGTGTACTTGTTTTCATAACCGGGTTTAACATCTAGAATATACTGGTAAATTTCTCCCAGACCCGTGGTAATGGGTCCCATTTGCGGAGTTCCAAAACTAGCCGGAATTTGTTCTGAAGCAGATTTAATTTTTTCGGCGAGCAGTTGTCTGGGTAAGTAAGTACCCATTTCATCCTCAAAAACCACGGTTACTACCGAAAGACCAAATTTTGAAACCGAGCGTATTTCTTTTACGCCGGGTAAATTTGCCATTTGTAATTCTACAGGATAGGTAATGAATTGCTCCATATCTACCGTAGAAAGATTTTGTGATGTGGTGATTACCTGTACCTGATTGTTAGTAACATCAGGAACGGCACCTACAGAAAGTTGGGTTAGCGAATACAGCCCAAAAGCCACAATCGCGGTGGTAAACAACAGGATAATTAATTTATTCCTGATGCTAAAAGTTATAATTGCATTAAGCATAGCATTAAAATAAAAACGTTAAAACATACTATTCTTAAACCGGTAGGGATAAGATTAAAAAAAGGCTTTGGCTAATAGCCAAAACAACTGTTTTAAGCGTTTTTGGGCGGCTGAAAAATGCTTGAATCTACCGCATGAGAATACGAATTGTGATATTCAAAATTTGAAGAAACTTGATCTGCAGGAATAATCTTAGGAATAACCTCCAAATCATTTTGATCAAAAAAAGCGACTACAGAATGCACACAACTGTGTTGATGTTCAAAAGGTAACTTCTCGTGATCTTCGCGTTCTTCCTGATGTTCTCTGTTGTGTTCTGATTTAAGTTCGCCGTAATGCTTATCAATAAACGTGATTATAGTATCGCCAAAAGTCTCCTGGTGATACTCATAGTGCGCGATTAAATCATCTATATGCAAAAAATCCCCAAAACTTACATTGAAACTTTGGGCAAGTATAAAAACCGATAAAATTGCGGTAGCGATTTTTTGCATAGGGTAAATTTAAGTAAGAACACTTCAACATTAACGCAACGTATAAATTTTAGAATCATATTAAATAGTTTGTAACAGCTATGATTTTATAACCAAAATCTATTGAAGATAAAACTATTACCGTTTTAGCGTAAAATGTGATTTGAACTCAGCTGGACGATCTTCAAAAATATACTCAACTCTAAACCAGTAATCGTCTGAAGGCATATTTACCCCTCGATAGGTCCCATCCCAGCCCGGGCCAGATGGAAAGATGTTTTTTATAAGTTTCCCAAACCGGTCAAATATAAAAATTTGTGCCTCGGGGTAGTCTTCGAGCGCTGTAATGTTCCAGGTATCGTGATACCCATCATTATTAGGTGTAAAATACTTCGGAAAATCTATAACCTGCACCTCAACAATTGTAACTCCACACGTGCCGTTAATGCCGCGTACAGTAACGGTATGTGGCCCCGGCAACACATTTATAAACTCGGGTGTGTTTTGAAAAGCCTGGTCGTCTAATTGATACTCATAATCCCCATACCCCTGAATAATCGCAACCCGTATTCCTGAAACATCTTCAAAAGGCCGGGTAATTTCTACTTCTACAACAGGCTCTGCAGATTCAAAAACTTCGACAGTTGTGGGGTTGTAATTACAAGCCGCACCCACGTCTGGAGTGAGTTTCTGGGTTGAAACAGTATAAATACCGGCCTGTTCTACTGCAAATGTTGAGCCCTGATTAACTTCCTGACCATTTAAAAACCAACTTACTAAAAATTCTGCCGGGTCGAGTCCCGAATCTAATAAAACACCACTTTCTACCGCTCCTGTGGCTGCATTTCTACAAACAGTACCACCGTCAACAGTAAAATCTAAAAGAGGATACACAATGACTTCAAAAGAATCTTCAGCAAAACAGGTTGCATTGTTTAATGCTTCTGCATATTTAAAAATCGTGTAAGTTCCCGGTTGTAATTCATATTCAGAAACAGGGATGGGATTTTGTTTGTTTCGGCTTAAATAATAGCCCTGAGCGAACACATCTTGTGGTAAGTCTGGTAATCTATAAACCCCACAAACCTCAACATCTGCTTCAGGAATTAAAACCGGAGTTTCTGAAATGGTCACGGTAAAACTACTTTCATCTTCACAAAAAAACCGCGTTCCGTTACGGGCATAAATAAAAATCTCCTGCGTGGTCGTTATGATATCACCTGCATTTAACGGCG
Organism: Leeuwenhoekiella sp. MAR_2009_132; assembly: GCF_000687915.1. Classification (NCBI taxonomy): domain Bacteria; kingdom Pseudomonadati; phylum Bacteroidota; class Flavobacteriia; order Flavobacteriales; family Flavobacteriaceae; genus Leeuwenhoekiella; species Leeuwenhoekiella sp. MAR_2009_132. The sequence continues at coordinate 1,586,981 of NZ_JHZY01000004.1, read as the reverse complement.
TACCCTGACCACCAGATGCTGTGTAGTAGTTTCCTGAGCTAATTGCCGGCAATGTGAAGCTATCACATGATATCACATCATTAAAGGTTTCTACTTCAACTCCCAGGATATTTATGGTAAACCTGTTTTCTGAATAACAAGACGGGAAATCATCGTATGCATTATAAACAAATATGGTTTGTGTTGTTGTAATCTCAGTTCCCGAAAAAAGCTCCGTTCCTCGTCCCTGTGATTCAGTAAAATACCTCCCGTTATTTAAATCGGGTAATGTGTACGCTTCACAAGAGAATACAAAGGTTAGATTATCTACAGGCAATGATGGTCTAATTTCAACTGTAAACTGTGTTTCATTTTCACAAATACGTACCTGATTATTAATGTAAATCGTTTGTGTCGTATTAATGACATCTCCTGCATAATACTGCGCACCTGATCTCCCCGGACCCTCAAAATACTCCCCGTTTGTTAGTGTAGGTAAGGTATACGTATCACCTTCACATAATAATTGATCTGACAACGTATCAACTGGTGGAGTATTTATCACTTCTAATTCAAAAAAGGAATTATTGGTACAATTAGGACCATCTGTTGTGTTTACGTAATAATAAATACGCTGTGATATATTTAATACCGTTCCCTGCGGTATAAGTATACCGCCACCTAATGCAGCAGTATAAAAATCACCTGCTTCGACAGTGGGAACTGTAAAGCTGCCACAAACCGTCATATCTGTATACTCTTCTACAATAAAAATGCGCCATTCATAATCATTAGTACAGCGGCTATCATCTGCAAATATGTACACAGATTGTGTTTCTTCAATTAAATCACCTGCGTTTAGTGGTGTTCCCTGTCCTTCGGGTTCTGTAAAATAGTTCCCATTTGTTAATGCCGGAAGGGTAAAATTGTTGCAAGCCACCACATTTGCAGGCATATCTACGAGCGGCAAGGGGTATACAATGATGTCAAAAGCATCATCTCTACACACTGAATTATTCTCATTGAAATAAAAATAAATAGTTTGAGAGGTAGTTAATGCTTCCCCGGTATTTAGACGTCTTCCTGTTCCGTCTGGCCCATTAGGCTGCGTGTAAAATGCACCTGCCGGAGTAGGAGGAATACTAAATTCGCCACAAGCTTCTACTTCGCTTAAATCAAACTCTGTAACAAATGTAATACTGAAAGAAGACTCGTTGCTACACCCATTAGCATCAGGCCCATTAAAAATAAATAGATCTATATCTGCTGTAATTATATCTCCTGCATTATACCGAACCCCAGTACCATTAGATCCACTAAAATAATTTCCGTTTGTAAGCGGTTCTAACTCGTAAGCATTACAGGTAATTACATTACCCAATTGATCTACCGGTGGCAAATCATTGATAATAATATCAAAACTTACCGTTCTAAAGCAACGCTCATTAGACGCATATGAAACCCGTGCCCAAAGTGTTTCTCTAGAATTTCCATCTTCAATAACATAAGTAGCACTTAACGCATTTTGTGCGGCATTTGCATCATTCTGATTTGCATAGTAGGTAATCGTAAAAAGCGCAGGATTTTGACCATTGAGAATGCGGTTGTCTATTTGATTTAGATTTATAGTTAGGTCACTTCCCGGGATGGTACAAACCTCAATTGGTGCAGGTTGAGTTATAGTAATGGCGGGTAAAACATCAAGATCAAAATTATAGGTAGCGCCACAAATAGTGCCGCTTATTAAATTACGTAATCTCAAATAGATAGTTTGCCCTGTACTCGAGAATGCTGTAGTTTGATTTGCAGGAATAGGATTATTTGCATTTAAATCTGAAAGCGATGCATAATACATAACTTCAAACTGAGAAGAATCTACGTCTAAAGCATCTGCATCATTTTGTGTCAAATCAAATATGGAAGGATCTCCACCATTAGGACATTCTTCAAGATTTACTGGCGGAGTGACCGTGAGTTCGTTTATCGTTAAATCATCTGTTACTTCACACCCATTATTGGTAATGCGTACCGTGTAAGTTCCACTTCTGTTAACCGTTATGCTACTTGCATTTTGATTAGGAATTACTGTGCCATTAAAAAGCCAACTGTGGTTATAAACCGAAGCATCTAAACCGGTTTCTAAAGTTGCCTGATCGCCGCTACACAATGTACGGTCTGGCCCCAGATCTACACTAGTATTAAAACTTCCGCCGGCAAGAAAAATAGCCGAATCAAAATTTGTGTCATTAGAATCTCCTATAACAATACGCACATTATAGGGTGTTCCCGGAGTTAAGGTAGATGCGGCATTGAGAACCTGAGTATAACCCCGCATATTTATGGTAGACTGTGCATTTGTGACTTCGTACGAGTCAAAAAGATTTTCATTTACAGAATTGCACGTAGGATTAAAACGCTGATCTCTAATATTACGCACCGATACAGATTCTCCAGAAGCGGTAATTGCAAGATTTTGAGCATTACCTGTACTCAAATCTGTTAATACAAAAGCAACAATATCTTGAGAGGAACACTGCCACTCCCCGTATTCATTAGAGGCAAAAATAAAATCGAAACTAAAATTACTGGAAAGCGGTGTAAAGTTAAATTCTAAAAATGAGGTTTCGTTAATCTGAGCACCACTACCGGATGCATCATTCAAATTTTGAAGATAGGTATCTGAGTTTGTGTTTAATTCACTGCTTAAATCTGCGGTATTGCCTGTATATGCCCCTCCGGTAAGAGTTGCTATTCCCGTGCGTAAAACAACTCCGTTAGCTAATGGAAAGGCACCTCCATTATTAGAAAAAGATCCTGCTGCCTGGATTGATGATATGGAAACATTTGAAATTTCTGCACAAGAATCGTTGAATAGCAAATCAACCAACTCCCCTGCAGGGCGTGGATTACTAACGGTTACTTGCTGAGCGTTTAAGCTGAGACTTATTAAAGCTATTAAACAGAGTATTAATCGAAGCATTATTGTGGGGGCTCTTACAATTTTTAAATAACTAGTGTACTAAAGTTAGTACTTAACGCTAATTACACCCCATAATTGCCTGAATATTAACAATCTTCAACTCTAATTGTTAACGTTAATTATTTTTAAAAGCTATTACATCCCCCGCTCTTTCTGAATCGTCTCATACGCTTCCCTAACCTTAGTGAATTTTTCTTCTGCAGGGGCGCCAGAAGATTCAATTTAGCCCCTATTAATTTTTAAAGTCTAAAACTTTACCAACTTTACAAAGCCCTTGTCGACGTAAGAATATATGTAGTTTTCTCCAAAAAAAATTAATGCATCTTTAATATCCTTTTTTAAATCTTTTGATTCTTTAAAATCTTTGATTTTATCATATAAGTTGGGGATTGTTTCAGTATCCAAATGATTAAAATTCGAATCGAAGACAGCACTAAAAGAAATCCATCTATCACTTACCGCACTTAAATCACTTATAGGCAAGGGGTTACTATATAAATAATTTTGAGGTGCCCCATCAAAATTGACTGCCCCTGCCATTATGACCCCGGGATAAGAACTTCTGTTTGCGCCAATACGCATCTGTATGGTATCATTAATTTTTCTAACGAAAATTGCCGATTCTGAGGAAACCACTTTTCTTATGAATTGTGAAGTTTTTTCTAACACCCGTTCTTTGACATAGGCAGCGCCTCTAAGTCTTACTTCAGTGTTTCTAATACCTATATTCTCATCTTCTTTTACACTAAATCGATAATCCATAAGTCCTGATTCCAGATTTTTAACTTCTAAGATCATTTCTTTTTTATTTAACGCGAGCTGATAAATATATTTATCTTTTATAAACGAATTAGATTCCCTCATTCGACCTTCACTTGATAGCGGCTTTGGAATATCCTGTAAAGCCATTTTCCCATTATCCAGATTAAATTTAATTAGTCTCGTAAGTTCGGGATCCTGATCAAAAGTTAACCACAATTCCTGATTGAACACATAGCTTTTATTTTTTAATGAAGCTCCAAGAAACGAATCTATCTCATTGTTTTCAATAGGACTTATTCCTTTTTGATAAAAGAGATATTTGAGCTTCTCGTCACTAAAACCTGGAGCTTTGAACTTATAATGAGAAAAATCATAGCTCTTTTTGGAGATTTTACTGGCTTTACTAATTGTGTAAATCGACAACTCCTGACTATCGAGGCTCACAGTAAGTAAGTGCAACTTATCTTTAATAAAAAATGAGCCTAAAAATTCTTCGTTTATAAACTTTTGAAGCTGCAGAATTTCTTCAAACTTTTGATTCTGAAAATTATACGAAATGAGTGAAAACCTATTTTTAAATATTCCGCCCGAAAGCAAAAAAAGCATTGAATTATCAACAGATGCAGAAGATAAAATTTTGTAATTTTTAAAAGGGGAATCGGTTAAATTTACCTGTTTGACTTGATTGTATTCAGCATCAAATGTGGTAATCTTAACATCTGATGCGACTCGTTGCACTACATATAAAAGGCTATCTCGACTTTTTATCAGATTTAGTTCTTCGTCTATATTGTAGGCATTTATTTTGTCTATTAAAGGTATAGAGGCAATTTCCTGAGAAAAGGTATTTGCACTTAAAATTACAATAACTGAAAAAATATACCTGGTCAAAATCAAAATTTAAATTAGTCTATTAAAATATTACATTCCCCGCTCTTTCTGAATCGTCTCATACGCTTCCTGAACCTTAGTGAATTTTTCTTCTGCTCCCTGACGATACGCTTCATCCATATGCTGTAGTTTATCTGGATGGTATTTTTTTGCCATATTACGGTATGCTTTCTTAACTTCTGCATCTGTAGCCGATTTCTCAATTTCGAGAATTTTATAGGCGCTTTCCGCATTTTTAAAGAACATAGCTTTTATGCTTTCAAATTCGCCACGACTCAACATTAAATAACCGGCTATTTGAGAGATTTGATTAACCTCTGAAGTTGATACCGTACCATCTGCCTGTGCAATACCAAATAGAAAATGTACGATTTGTAAACGCACTTCTCTTCGCGTACGCTGGGTCAAATAGGTGCATATACGCTCTACATTAATTTCACGCTTTTTTATAACTTCATTAAATGTTCTAAAAGTTGCATTAGCTCTGTCTTTACCGTAGGCCTGCACAAAATATTGACGTACATAATCCATCTCTCGTTGACTCACCTGCCCGTCTGCTTTGATTACAATAGAGCACAGCGAAAGTAAATTGAGTTCAAAATCACCTGGAGTAACAGTTTGTTCTGCTCTGCTAAAAGGTGATCTACCACCTGTAGCTGTCGTTTCTTTTTTATTAAAAAACAAACTATCTAAAAGTGTACCTATAACATAACCTGCAACTGCCCCTAATAAACCTCTGTATGCAAAGCCTATAATGGCTCCTATATATTTAATCATTTAATCTTCTTTATAATGACATCAAAACTTGTGCTGATGTAAACTTATTCTGTGCGGTGCAAAAATAACGCCTTTGTAACTTGTAGGTCTTTAAAACAGCGAAAATGTTACCCGGTATTACCTGCGCAAGGGATTGAAGCCTTTGTGAAGCTCGTATGATTTGCCCGAGCAAATCATACAGCGACGGCTGAAAGCCCGACCCTATGGGTTGCGCTAAAAAATCAAAAAAAATCAATAAAGCTTATGTAGGGTTTGCAAAAAGTAGCCGACTATTATTTTGTATCTTTGTAATCTTAAATTAAAACAGAACTTATGTATCCAGCAGAATTAGTAAAACCTATGCGTGAAGACCTTACTTCTGTAGGTTTCACAGAATTACATACAACAGAAGATGTACAGGCAGCAATGAAAAAAGAAGGTACAACTCTTGTGGTTGTAAATTCGGTTTGTGGTTGTGCCGCAGCTAATGCAAGACCAGGAGCGCGTATGGCTCTTCAAAATGCTAAAACTCCAGATAATTTATATACTGTATTTGCAGGTGTTGACCGCGAGGCTACAGATCTTGCACGCAGCTTTATGGTACCTTTTCCTCCTTCATCACCCTCTATGGCGGTTTTTAAAGATGGGGAATTAGTGTATATGTTAGAGCGTCATCACATTGAAGGGCGTCCTGCAAACCTTATTGCAGACAATCTAATTGATGCTTTCAACGAATATTGCTAATTAACTGGCAGTTAGAAATAAAAAAATCCCTACTCGTTAAAGTAGGGATTTTTTTATTTTATGTATGTTGTGTTACATTGGTTCTAAGAATTTGAGTTTACTTTTGAACCACTAAACTATTGAATGGTATGCCTGGTAAAAAACCTCTCTTACACCGCTTTCATGCCTGGCGCTATAAGCATATTTCTAAGACAACATTTATTTACTTTCTAGCAATACTTACCGGGTTGCTGGCAGGATTAGGTGCGGTTCTTATTAAAAATATCACACACATAATACAAATGTTACTTGAGGGTAAACTTGTAGAAAATTACCGCTACGGTTTCTATTTCTTATTTCCTATAATAGGTCTTGCGATTACCGTTCTCATCGTAAAATATGTAATACGTAATCCATTAAGTCACGGAGTTCCTATGACCTTACGCGCAATTTCGAAGCGTAAAGGTCTTCTCAAAAATTATCAAATATTCGGATCGTTATTAACAGCTCCTATTACGGTAGGTTTTGGAGGTTCGGTAGGTCTAGAAAGCCCTACGGTGGTCACCGGCGCGGCGATTAGCTCCTACCTATCTCGTATTTTTCATATGGATCAGGCAAACCGCACACTTTTACTGGGCTGTGCTGCTGCAGGCGCGATGTCCTGTATTTTTAAGGCACCTATCGCTGCAATCATTTTTGCAGTAGAAGTTTTTAGTCTTGACCTTACCTTGCTCTCCTTAATGCCCTTGCTTTTGGCTTCACTCTCTGCCATATTAACTTCGTATTTCTTTTTTGGTTCAGACACTATTTTACCTTTTGAATTGAAGGATGCCTTTACTATTGCAGACTTTCCGTATTATATGATATTAGGAGTGGTTGCCGGATTAGTTTCGGTATATTTTAGCAAAGCCTATTTTAAAACCAGTAAACTGTATAAGCGATGGGATTCTGCTCTCATACGTTTACTAGTAGCCGGGGGCTCTTTAGGAATACTGTTGTTTTTGATTCCGCCGCTATACGGCGAAGGTTTTGACATGATAAACGAGTTGCTAGATGGCAAGGCCGTAAATGCCTTAGGCGAAACCTTTTTTAATGATTATTTAGATAATGTCTGGGTGGTTATTGCCTTACTCGCAGGCCTTGTGTTTTTTAAAGTTATCGCCTCTGCAATTACATTTGCCGGTGGTGGTATAGGTGGTATTTTTGCTCCTGTACTCTTTATGGGAAGCGTTATGGGTAATTGCCTGGCTAAGATTATTAACAACCTGGGGCTCGACGGTGTTTATATTTCTGAAACAAATTTCACCCTCGTAGGGATGACTGGTTTGCTTGCAGGTGTGCTACATGCCCCATTAACGGCGATCTTTCTTATTGCAGAAATTACTGGTGGCTATGGTCTTTTTATCCCATTAATGGTTACCGCCGCAATAGCCTACGGGATTAATAAATACTTTTTGCCTCACTCTGTTTATGGCATGGAGCTGGGACTTAAAGGTGAACTCATAACACACGATAAAGACCAGGCTGTACTTACGCTGCTTAACGTAAATGATGTAATTGAATCTAATTTTATTCGCGTACGCCCCGAAATGACTTTAGGTGAAATGGTAAAAAATGCAGTTGCAAAATCTGCCCGTAATTTATTTCCGGTAGTTAATGAAAATGATGAGCTCGTAGGTGTAATAACCTTAGATGATATACGTGAGATAATGTTTGATGCCACGTTGTACGATACCACTACCATAGGAAGTTTAATGCACGCTGCGCCAGAGTATATCTATTTAGAATCTGACCCTGCAAAGGTGGTAATGCGTAAATTTCAGGAAAGTGGCGCGTGGAATTTGCCGGTGATTAAAGACGGAAAATATCACGGTTTTATATCAAAATCAAAATTACTAACCGCGTATCGTCGTATGTTGGTTAGTTTTTCAAGAAAATAATAAACATACTTTACCCAAAAACAAGTTATGCGCAACCTCATCATAATTCTTTTCTGTATTTGCTGTCTCACCCTGGCCTATGGTTTTTACCTGCGCTATTTTACAGATGACGTACTTACTGGAGATCGTTTTTTAGGACTTACAATACTAGCCGTATCGTTTATTGTAATGCCTCTGTTTTTATACCACCGTTGGAAAGACCGAAAAGTTAAAGATTACATGCTAGACGAAGATAACATAAGGAAAATGAGAGCGTTCAATGACAGCAAAGAATCTCGTAAAAAACCTGAAAATCAATAATTTTTGGAAATTTATTTACATTTAGTTAACCTATATGTTCTATAAACTCTTAGCTTTGTATCAATATTAATTTTTTACAATTTTACAATGAAAGGTACAGTTAAATTTTTTAATGAATCAAAAGGTTACGGATTCATTACTGACGATGAGACAGGAAAAGACATCTTCGTACACGCAACCGGTTTAAACGGTGAAGTATTAGAAGAAGGTGACCAAGTAGAGTACATCGAAGAAGAAGGAAGAAAAGGTAAGGTAGCTGCGCAAGTACGCGTGCTAAACGACTAAGATATATATAAGTATATTTAAGATTCCAAAAACCCGCTCACCTGTAGCGGGTTTTTTTATGCGTGATTGTCAACATACTTTGCATCAAGTTGTAAAGAAAGATACAGCACTAAAAAAGGTGTAAATAAGTTGAAATAGGTAATATCAAAATGAGAATCTATAATTGCGCCTTTAAATCCCGTATCATTTACAATAATAAAAAAAGCAACGACAACCGGGATGGCAAGCGCCACAAAGCTATTGCGTAAAAGTTGCTCAACTGTTTTTAATTTACTTAAAAAATAAATAGACAACCCTGCTAAAAGCAAACTCAGCCACAACGGTAGTTGCCTGTTTTGTAGTGTAAATGGATTTTCAGCATAGAAAACCTCAAAAGACGGACACGTATAAAATACCAAAGCTCCTAAGCAAATCGCCGCTGTAAAAAATCCTAAAAGGAATTTAATTCGCTCACTTAAAGATGCTTTTATAAAAGGTAGAGTAAACAATATCCCAACAGGTAACGCAAAAACGAGACGGGTAAAAATTAGCATTCCCGCTAAAATACCTAACAAAAATGCTCTTTTTAGGCCTTCGTTATTGGTCAGTTTAAATAGATAAACAAGACCTGCTAATACAAGAATTGTATTGCTCACGAGATCACTTTTTACTACAATCTCATACAAATACCACAACGAACTCATAAGCAACAATAAACTTACGATGCGTATTGCGTGTGATTTAATTAGTTTATAAATAATACCGGCAAAAACTAAAAAGGTAAAACTCTGTAAAAGCCCTACATCTCCTAAAAGATAAAATGGCAATCCTATGAGAAAGAGTGTTGGTAAATTAGAGGTTCTGCCACCTAGATGATCTAATGCGCTATAGGGATAATTTCCATTTAATAATGCTGCTATACCTTCGGTCATTGCAGACCAGCGATCTATATGAAGAGCGTACCCATTTACTTTAAGATTAATATAAATAGTAATTGCAAAAAACAATACGACAAGTCCATAAAAGATATGGTTTGCTATATGTTGAACAGGTTTAAATCGCTTCGGAAACTTAACCACTAATACCACTACTAACCCGGTATATAAAAAGGCTATAAGTGTAACCTCAACAACTTCAAAATAACGAAAACCATACTTAAACACATACACCCAATTTAAGAGTATAAGCAGAGTGAGGCAAAATTGAATTTGACGTTTACGGGTTAATAACATTAACTTTATACCTAGTATGAGAGCGTTTTTAATGTATTCAAAAATGCTTATAAACTCCTGTAATTAAAAATAAAGTTTATGAAGACTTTAAAAGTAGCCGCAATTCAAGCCGATTTAAAATGGGAAGATCCAGAAGCTAACAGATCGTATTTTGATAAAAAAATTGACAGTCTTAAACACGAGGTAAATCTTATTGTGCTACCAGAAATGTTTTCGACAGGTTTTAGCATGCAACCTCAAGGAATTGCAGACCAGGGAGAAACCTTAAACTGGATGCTTGCTAAAGCAGCTGATCAAAATTGTGCATTGGCAGGAAGTCTTATGGTTTTTGAAAACGAGCAGTACTACAATCGCTTTTATTTTGTTACGCCAGAAGGTGAGGCTACTACTTATAACAAGCGACACCGGTTTACTCTTGCGGGCGAACATAAAGTTTATGAACGTGGTGACAAGCCTGTTGTTATAAGTTATAAAGGATGGCAGATTTTAGCACAGGTATGTTACGATTTGAGATTTCCGGTTTTTGCACGTAATACAACTAATTATGACGTGGCTATCTATGTGGCAAACTGGCCTAAAAAACGAATTTTTGCCTGGGATACCTTGCTTAAAGCAAGAGCTATTGAAAATATGTGTTACACTATAGGTGTAAATAGAGTAGGTTTAGATGGCAATAACTATGAGTACAATGGTTACAGCGGAATTTACGACAGTCTGGGAGCAACTTTAGCTTTCGCGGAAGCTGAAGAAAAAACCATATATGCAGAATTATCTAAAGCTCATTTGACTGAAACGCGGGAGCACCTAAATTTTTTAGCAGATCAAGATGCATTTGAACTTAAATAATTCCGTTTTTTTGTTACTCCTGATTGAGAATAAACGTCTCTTTAGGATACCATCCTGATCGTATATCTAGTTCCTTGGGGTAATATAAAACCTCCTCTGGCTGTCGTTGTTCTAAGAAATTACCGGTATCAAATTTTCCGTTAGCATTAAGATCTACGATTATTCGTGCAAAATATTTGCCGGGCTCTATTCGATCAAATTTAAATTCTAACTGCCCTACTGCTCCTATTTGCTCACGTTTGACATCACCTTTTTCGGTAACGAGTTGTACAATATGTTGTACTTCTGCTGCCCCTTTTAAGGTAATATCAAATTCCCCATAATCTGAATATTCTTTAGTGGTGGCTCTGAAGCGTAACGTGTCATTTTTACTTCCGTAGAAATCTGTAAGAGCCTCCGGAAGCATCGTGATTGCGTAAGATTCCTTTTCTTCAGTAAGAAATTTAAGACTCAGTTGTAATTTTTTAGGAAACACCTCAACCTTAAAATCGCTTACAAATGTTGAATCTTTACGTTGTATTGAAATTTTTGTAGTGTCAACAGCGACAACAGGAATAGTACTGTTTAATATAAAATCTTCTTCTAAAACCAGACCTGTAGAAACGGGGTTGATCTGCAACGAATCTGGCTTTAAGTTACGTAAACGCAGGTAAGCCGTATCTGTTTTTTTGCTTGTTAGTGTTTTAAAAATAAGAGAATCTGTCTGCACTTTTGGAGTAAACCAGTATTGTAAAGAGTCCTGATCTTTCTTGCGGGTAATTAATGATTTAAAGCCTTCTGGACGCGCACTTATTAACTCGACATTTATGCTGTCTGGATTACCCTTATAGGGGAATGCGATACGTTGTGCAGCAGCTTGCTTAGGCCTGCTAACTTCTGGCGCTAATTCTTCGTTAAAAAGATTGAGCACATACACAGAATCTGTAGGCACCTCTATAAATGAGTCGTAAAATGCAATTTTATCTTTTGCAGGTTGAAAAGTATAATTGTTATCTGCATCTTTTAAAGCCGCTAACCGGTAGCGACCTGCTTTCACGTTTGTGATTTCAAAAACATTAGAACTGTCTAACGTATTGGTAACATATCGTGGTACTTTTTTATAAACCACAGAATCTGTATATGTAGAGTCTGCTTCATAAAGCATAACGGTTACATAATTATCTGCTTTTTGAAAAAGTGCATCACGTATAACACCCACTACCTTTAATGAATCTATATAATCACCAGTAGAAAAAACATATTTAAAAAAGGAAAACGGATTTCCTTCGTTATTATCAGTAACACTTTCCCCAAAGTTGAATACGTAGGTTGTATTCGCTATCAGAGTGTCCATAATTTTTATATCTATAAATCGAGAAGCGCTTCCCATAGGTGTTATGGAGGCCTTAGGATCCATAGGAGGAGAAACAATAAGGTTTTTATTTAGGTCCTTCAGCTTAATAAATTCATCAAAATAAATGCGAATCTCATCCCCTTCAAAATTTGTAGAATAGTTAGGAGGATCTGCACTTACCAGAACGGGAGGCGTCTCATCTTTAGGGCCACCGGTAGGTGTACCTCTTTTTGCACAATTTACTACTAAGAGAAGTAGTAGCGAGACGATAAACAGCTGTGAACCTTTTTTAAACATAGCAGCGCAAAGTAACAATTATTTTTAAAGATTAATACTAGAAACCTGCTTTGAGACTTTAGCAAACACCTATAAAAAATCTATTTTCATTTAGTAACGTGGCTTTCTAAACGGCTATTGCCATGACCGCTACACTCAACTTAATATTTGTTGTGGTATTTAATGCTAATGCGCAGCCTTCTACTGTACCTCCTGTTGTTATTAAATCATCAACTAAAAGTATATGTTTTCCTGCAAGTGTGTTGTTTTCGCGCAGCGCAAACGAATCTATAACTTCGGTACTCCTAAAACTTCTGCCTAAAAAAACCTGTGTGTTTGTGGCTTTGGTTCTATACAAAACATCATCTAAATATGGTTTTTGCAAGGCAGTAGCAATTGCTTTTCCAAAACCGGCCACTTGATTGTATCCGCGAGCTTTCAGTCTTTTTTTGTGTAATGGTACAGGAATCACACAATCAATAGTTTTAAATGCTTCCGTAGCCATTAACTCGCTGCCCAGCCATTCTCCTAAATAAGCACTTACCCGCTCCTGCCCCTTATATTTTAAATTGTGAATAAGATGTTGTACGCGTGTTTTTTTATCAAAATAAAACAGAGCTGCAGCATTTTCTACTGAAGTTCTACCGTATAATAATTTTAATATAGGATTGTACGTTGTAGTATGAAAATGAGCAAGAGGTAACGCATGCCGGCAGGATGTGCAAATGAGTTTTTCTCCGATACCGAGTAATTCATCACAAGCACTACATTGATCTGGATAAAAGAGTTTGAGTAGCGACATTATCTCATTTTGATTAAAAATTATAACTTCACACTAAGATATAAAATCGTTTGCATGAGTGCTAATCGCAATAACAATGCTTTAAAGATTCTAATCGGTATACTTTTTTTTCTGCTTTTAGGCTTAGGAGTTTATACCTATTCATTCTATCAAGAGCTAACTGCGAATAAAGTCGCATTATCTGAAGAGAAGTTACTACTTCAAAATGAATTAAGTGACCTGCTCGTCACGTATAACTCTGAAATTGAAAGCAGTAAACTTATGAGCAAAGAGCTGCGCGAAGCCAGATCACGAATCCAAAATTTACTGAATCGTTTAGAAAATTCTACGACTTCTCAAACTACCATTCAAAATTACCGAAGAGAATTGAGTATTCTTCGGAATGAACGAGATGTCTTACGTAAAAAAACAGATAGTTTAATGCTTGCAAATGCGCTCCTGGTATCTCAAAAAACTACGGTAGAAGCAGCTTTTGATCAGAGTGTAGTTCAATTAGATTCATTACAAGTTCAAAACAATACCCTAAAAGATGACCTTGCCAAAGGTTCTCAGCTTACAGTTAGCAGGTTTACTTCTGCAGGAGTTATTTTACGACGTAGCGGTAAACGATTACCTAATGATCGCGCAAACCGCATAGATAAACTAGAGATTTGTTATACTGTAAACGCAAATGAATATGCCAGAGCCGGCGATCACGATTTTTACATTCAGGTTATAGATCCTCGTAACAATGTTATGGGAGAACGTATTTCTTTAGCCTTTGGCGAAAACATTTTAATCTACAGCGCTTATCAGGAAATCGCTTATCAAAATGAAGAAGTAGAATCGTGTGTACTCATAAACCCGGCTATAGATGAATTTTTACCGGGAATTTACCGCATCAATTTATTTGAAAACGACCGTTTATTAAGTAATAGCGTCTTAGAATTAGAATAAAAACAATCCTTTAAAATTCCACTTCATTGCTCCGGTTTTTTTATTTTTACCGGCTGTTTCTCAATGGAGAGACCTCTTATACCAATTACAAAAGCAACATACTAAATGGCACAACAGGAAGATCATTTTAAAAAGGTAATATCTCACGCTAAAGAATACGGATACATTTTTGGAAGCAGTGAAATTTATGATGGGTTAAGCGCGGTATATGACTACGGTCAGAACGGAGCAGAGCTTAAGAAAAACATTAGAGATTACTGGTGGAAAAGTATGGTGCAAATGAATGAAAATATTGTAGGCCTTGACGCTTCGATTTTTATGCATCCTACTACCTGGAAGGCTTCAGGTCACGTTGAGGCATTTAACGACCCACTTATAGATAATAAAGATTCTAAAAAAAGATACCGCGCAGATGTCTTAATTGAAGATTATGCCGAAAAAATAAATCAGAAGGCACAAAAAGAAATCGAGAAAGCTAAAAAGCGCTTTGGCGATGCTTTTGATGAAGCCGAATTTGTAAGTACAAACCCAAGAGTTCTTAGATACCGCGAAGAGCAGGAAACCATCTTAAAACGTATGGCGCGTTCTTTAGAAGCTGAAGATCTTGCTGATGTTAAAGCTCTAATTGAAGAACTAGGAATTGCAGATCCTGACACAGGTTCAAAAAACTGGACAGATGTGCGTCAATTTAACCTCATGTTTGGTACAAAATTAGGTGCTTCTGCAGAGACAGCAACAGATTTATACTTAAGACCGGAAACGGCTCAGGGTATCTTTGTAAACTTCTTAAATGTTCAGAAAAGCGGTAGAATGAAAATTCCTTTTGGGATTGCTCAAACCGGTAAGGCTTTTAGAAACGAGATTGTTGCAAGACAATTTATCTTTAGAATGCGCGAGTTTGAACAAATGGAAATGCAATTTTTTGTACGTCCTGGTGAAGAACTTAAGTGGTATGAGCACTGGAAAGAAACACGCTTAAACTGGCATTTATCTTTAGGTTTAGGAAGAGAAAATTACCGTTTTCACGATCACGAGAAACTTGCTCACTACGCAAACGCAGCTGCAGATATCGAATTTAATTTCCCTTTTGGTTTTAAAGAATTAGAAGGAATACATAGTCGTACAGACTTTGACCTTAAAGCTCACGAAGAGCATTCGGGTAAAAAACTACAATTTTTTGATCCTGAATTAAACGAAAGCTATGTGCCTTATGTGGTAGAAACCTCAATAGGTCTGGACCGTATGTTCTTAGCTGTCTTCTCACAATCTCTTGAAGAAGAAGAATTAGAAAACGGTTCTACGCGTACGGTTTTAAAATTACCGGCAATATTAGCTCCTGTTAAAGCAGCTATTTTACCACTTGTTAAAAAAGACGGTCTACCCGAAGTGGCCCGTAAAATCATAGATGATCTTAAGTGGGATTTTAACGTTGCTTACGACGAGAAAGATGCTGTAGGTCGCAGATACCGCCGTCAGGATGCTGCAGGAACACCATTTTGTATAACTGTAGATCACGACACCTTAGAAGACGACAGCGTAACCATACGTGACCGGGATACTATGGAACAGAAACGAGTGAAAATTTCTGAATTAAATACAATACTTCATGATAAGATCGATTTCAAAAATTGGATGAAATCTTAATTCTAAGCAATATATTTTTATTAAAAGCCCTTAACGGGGCTTTTTTTAATCCGTATACTGGTAACTTTCGTACATTTATAGACCCTATTTATACGTTATGATAAAGATTTACAGGTTTTTATTTAAGAAGCAAGCCTATTTACTAATTCCGCTATTTAGCCTATTCTTTTTTGTTTCAGAATCCTTAAAAGCTCAGGAAATTGAAGGCCCTTCACTAATAAGATCAATTCAATTTGTGAAGGAAGTACCAAGTTTAACCTCTCAAATCGAAAAGGGAATTTTTCAAACTCCTTTAAAAGCTACCGAAATTCAGGAAATAAACCCTAAAAGACGTACCACAAATCAAGTTGTTCCTGGTAAAGGTTTTCCTAAAGATGGTGATCCTCTGCTAAAAACCCAGAAAAGCAAAAGTCCTACAAAATCTTATATTCCAGAACCTATTCGGGTTTTTGAAGCCAATACCTCTCGCTTCACACCTTCAGATCCTACAGGAGCAGTAGGGCCTAATCATTATGTAGCTGCCTGGAATGCCGGTTTTAAAATCTATGATAAACAAGGAAATCTTTTAGTAGACGAGGCTTCTTTAGGAACGCTGTTTGAAGGCAATACCGAAGGTGACCCTATTGTTTTATATGATGCACCTGCAGATCGATTTATAATAACAGAGTTTGAGAAAGACAATGATTCGGGTGGCGTTAATGGTTTAAATATAGCAATCTGTAAAGGTCCAGACCCGGTTAATGATGGCTGGTATGTATATACAGCAGGTTTTGAAACCGGTGAATTTCCTGATTATCCTAAATATTCGGTGTGGCACGATGGCTATTATATCACCTCAAATATTACCATAAATACAGACCGACAGGGAAATCAAAGTGACGCCATATTTGTTATGGAACGCGAAAAAATGTTACAAGGTCTTACAAATGTTGGTTTTTTAGGCTTCAGTTTACCCACTCTGCAAACCAATGGCTTTTTTAGTCCGCAGTTTTTTAATGTTAGTAGTCCGGAAGCTCCTGCAAGTGGGCCCGCAACAGTCGTTTTTTTACAAGATGATTCCTGGTCTGGCGTTACAGATGATCACCTCAAATTATGGGATGTGAATGTTGACTGGACGACTCCTCAAAATTCGGCAATTTCACAACCTCGCATCATTACCGTTTCAGATTTTAACAGCGTATTTGATGGAGGCGCTTTTTCAAATCTTCCGCAGCCCGCAGGACCAGATATTGATGCCTTGCAGGGGACGATAATGAATCAAGCTCAGTTTAGAAAATTTCCTACCTATAATTCAGCTGTTTTCAACTTTGCTGTAAATGTCGCACCGGCCGGTCAGGAACAAGCTGGAATACGCTGGTACGAAATGAGACAAACCGGTGATGGCCAACCATGGACTGTTTTTCAGGAAGGCACTTATGTATCACCTACCGGAAATAATGCTTTTGCAGCCAGTATGGCGATGGACTCACAAGGAACTATAGGGATGGGGTATACAACGGTAAGTACAAGTACACCTGTCACCATAAATTACACGGGGCGCTATGCAAACGACCCGTTAGGACAAATGTCTGTTCCCGAAGCGCTCATTAGAGCCAGTACAGGGGTTAGTGCTTCAGAACGCTATGCAGATTATACACATTTAACTGTAGATCCTGTAGACGGAAATACATTCTGGTTTATTACAGAATATTTTAATGCAGAACGTAAAGACTTAATAAGTGTTTTTAAGCTCGCTCCAGATCTTGCAAATGATTTGCAGGTGGTTTCTATAGATACTCCAGAAGAAGGTACCCTAACAAATACGGAAACTATTACGGTAACACTGCGTAATGCAGGGACTGCAACACAATCTAATTTCCCAATATCCTATAGCATAAATAATGGCAGCGTAATTACTGAAACATTTACAGGAACTCTCGCTTTTAATGAATTTGCAACATACACATTTATGCAAACTGCAGATTTATCTAGCATGGGTCAACGCTACACGATTTCGGCTCAAACTGCTCTCCCTACAGATGAGGACACCTCTAATGATGCGGTTGTAAAAGCTGTAGAACATCTATGGCAAAATGACTTAGGGGTAACAGCGCTGTTAAAACCACAATCTCAAACGCGACTGGGTAACAGTGAAAGTATTTCTATTGAAATCACAAACTTTGGGACTGCCCCGCAAACAAATTTTCCGGTATATTATGAGGTAGATAACGGCGCACGTGTAACCGAAACCTTTACGGCAACAATTGCTGCAGAATCTACAGCAAATTATACATTCACCGCATCAGAAGACTTTTCAGAATTACGCCCTTATACCATAAGCACCGGTACTAATTTAGCCACAGATAGTAATGCTGCGAATAATAGTATTACTCAAGAAATTATAAGTTCATATTGTACTCCTATGGCAAACTGTACCCTGGCCAATGACGGTATTACAAGTATAAGCTTAGAAGGCACAACGATAACCACGACATGTACTTCAGACGGTTATAGCGACAATACAGATATTATATTTGACCTTGATATACAGAGCAACCCCTACACCGGTCAATTGCAAGCCGGTTTTGAAAATACAGGTTATGCTATTTTTATAGACTTAAACAACAACGGCACGTTTGAAGCCTCAGAACTGGTTTCTAATAACACTATTCCCTTAGCGAATAGAAATACACCTTTTGAACTTACACTGCCAGCAGGAGTAAGTTTAGGCACGTACAGAATGCGCTTACGTAGTAAAGACAGCGAATTTGGAGGTGACTTGCTAGACCCTTGTGATGATATCGCATACGGTCGTATAACAGATTTTAGCGTACGTATTTTTAACAGTCTTTCCGTGGAAGAAAATATATTTCCAGATGGAGACCTGGTCATTATAGAAACTGATAAAAATCAATTTCAAGTATCGCTGAGTACAACAGAAGTAAGGGATAAAATGGCGGTCACCGTTTTCTCAATTTCAGGACAAAAACTTGCAGAAAACTGGATTAAAAATGAATACGGAAGTTTTAAATACGATCTCGACATGTCGTACGCCGCAAGTGGAGTTTATATTGTACGTATAGGCAATAGCAAAGGCGGCCAATCTAAAAAAATTATTGTGCGTTAAAAAAAGGCGCGTAGTTGTACAGTTCCCGTGTGTATTGTTTTTGAGGTCTCACTTTTTCTGCCAAAATAAGCCAGATTGAGATCTAAAAATTTTGTGATTCTTTTTTGCGCCAATGCCGTCCACGTAAAATTAGCGCCTGGCTGCAAGCCTTCGAGCATTAAATACGCAACAGGAGAAAATGCACTCCCGCTAAATGCATTACTAATGTATTTTGCCTCTGCATTTAACGAGACTTTTTCGGTGTTGCTATACGAGAACGAAAGACCCAAATCTTGCTGCTTTAAATACTCCTGTTCTCCAAGTGTATTTTCTTTAGTCGCAATACCGTAAAACGCCTCAATTCTAGAATTATCACTATATAAATAAGCTATTTTGGGGTTAACCGCTACGCTGGAAACATCAAAATTACGCTGCTCAAAATTTGCTGAAGTACTCGAGTTTGATCCCAAATCTGCTTTTAAATTAAACAGGTAACTCGCTTTAACCTTGTGTAAAAAATTAAATTGATGGCTGCGTAATTCATTAGTTTGTAATCCTAACGAAACTAAATTACGCGTTGTATTTGCTAAGTAAGTATAACTGGTCGTGTATTTCTGCTTCCCTCTATTAAAAAATAAGGTATTTCTAAAATTGAGATTCAATCCTAAAGCATCTTCCCGCTCATTAAACGGATTCAAATCAAAAGAATCTCCCGCTCTCAAAATCTTCTGGTCTATTAGATAACTTGTCTGGTTGTAAAAATGAGAGACAAATTTTTTAAAACCACTCTGCCCGCTCCATTGCTGAAAATCTAAAGTCAGCAGCTGACTGAATTTATTTTGATGCGTTTTTATAAAAATCTGATTGGGGAGTAACACTTTTATAAAGTCGGCCTCGTCTTTAAATTGTGCAATTTCAAATTCTTGAAGTTGTTGTATTGCATCACCATTATAATCATTCCACGTGTAGACACCTTGTCCCTCATCAACTTTTACATAGGTGAATTCTTGCTGTGGAAGGGTGCCGCTGCTGGTTTCAAAAACCGTATTTAAGCGCATAATATTTTTAAAAAGACGCTGATCAAAAAGTAATCTTGAATTTAAAGACCGCTCAGTCTCTTTAGTTTTTTCAGAAAAAACCAATTGCCTGTAGTTTACAAAAAGACCCAGAGACGTGGTTTTCGATTTTATTAATTGTGATTTTAAGTAGTAGGTATTGCTGTGATTTACACGCGCTAAACCAGGACCGCGTAAACTGTCGTTTACCCGGTGTCTGTAGCCTAATTCAACAAAAACCTGAGTACTGTCTCCGCGTCCCACAAAAGCTTCAACCGACTGAAATCGCTGACTTAAAGGATCTAATCTCCCCGTTAGCGTTTGGGTACCTACATTGTTTTCTGCTCTCAATTTTGCGCCAATCCACGATTTCTTGTGACCATAAACAGTAGTGCTATTCAGTCTGAAAAATTCGGTTTTTGACGTATCTGCTTCGGTTTTGAGATAACTTGTGTTTAAAAAAGTACGTAAGTTCTTATGCCTGTAATTAGCCACGATACTGTTTCGGTTTCCTGTATATGTATTTGAATAGCTGAGATTTTCAAACCGATAATCTAGAAATCCGCGCGCAGAGTCTCTTAGCTGTAAACCTGTCGTAATTAAAGCCTGGTTTCCTTTAGGAAATACCGGTAAATTCCAGTCTCTGCTAAATTCAATTGCATACGTACGCTCTATATTTTCAAAGTTATCTTGTATATAATCTACTGTTGCAAAAGCATCTAAAGACGTTGCCTTGCTGTTGCCTAGTACACGATGTCGCACATCAAGTTTACCGGCAAAACCCGTATTATCCTTATCATTTAAATCTGAAAATAAATTAAGATCGCGTTTGCTGCCTGCGCCTTCAAAGGAAATCGCTGTTTTGTCTGAAGCGTTGTACGAGCCTTGCACAACTGCCATCTGCAATTGTGTTGGGGCAAAAAGACGCACTACCGGTGCAAAATCACCTTGTGAAACCCCATTTAAAGGCGCTACAAATTCATAAATACGATTAACCGCTGTAGCCGTACTCAGGCGGTAATCTCCCTCATTAGGCCCTACTTGCGTAAAACGCACATTAAACAATGCATCTTCAGGATTATTTGAAAAAATATAAACATCCTGCCCATTGCGTGTTTCCTTTCGGTATAAAATTTTGTTCTCGTTATAGGTTTCGGGGTTTACCCCGGGAGCAAACATTTGAGATGTGTCATCTCCTGCACGCTGCAAAACAGCTACTTGATCTGCATTTAAATTTTGTAAGAGAGGCTGATTTTTAGCATCGCTTTCAGAATACACATGAGCATTTAACTGCAGGCGGTCATCATTTGTCTTGTGATCACCTCCTGCATATGCAATAATTCTGGTGAAGTTTTGCTCACTGTATTGATATTCTACCGAAATACGCATCTCACTCGTAATGGGAAACGTGGGATTAAAGCGCAATTCACCGGCATTGTAGTCTATCACATAATCTGCTGTCTCACCGCGCTTCAGCAAGACTCCGTTTACAAAAACACGCTCGCTGCCACTCACAATGAGCACATATAATTCTCCGTTAGGCCCCGTTAATTTATAGGGTCCTTGATTACCTTCCTGTCCCGTAAATCGGCTTTGTGTAAATACTCCGCGTACGAGTGCAGCGGTCGCAAATAAATCTGTTTCGGTTGTTGAGTGATTTAAAGTTCCGCGAAGCGAAAGCCCCTGTACCTTTTTTGAAAATCTGCCAAAATAAGAAGTGTTATTTTCTAAATTAATATCACCGGCTCGTATACTCCAGTCATCGCTATAAAGTTCAATAAATATCTGGTCAAACTCATCTAGACGCTGTGAATAGCCGCCATCTTGCTGCGGAATATTAGCATCCTGTAACGACGCCCTCAAGGAGACACGTTCACTCAGTTTACCTGTAATCTGAAGGTCTAATTCGCTGTTTAAAGTGCTGTTCTGGTTGTTGCCAGAGGTGACACCACGTACTAAACTTCCCGTAACATCAAGCCCATCAAATGGTACAATCTCTTGCTTTGAATTTTCCTTTTTGAGCGCATATACCTTCTCCAGATTTCCAGAACTTTGTACAACTAAATCAGGATCGTATTCAAAATAACGCCTGGTTAAAAATTCTGGATATGTTCTATAGTGCACTCGTATGGAATCTGGTAGGTTCTCGTTCTTTTTAAAAACAAGTAATGAAGTACCAAAATCTATAGTGTAGGCGGTGCTGTCTATTAAGTTCCCTTCTTGGCTGGTAACTCTAAACAATGCCGGATTAATACTTACTGAATCGATACGTATTGTATCGCGTACCGCATACGTTTTGGTCTTGATTTCTGCAAAACCGCGATCCTGAGCAAAACTGCTTAAGCACAGAGAAAATAGTAATAAACAGGCAAGGTTGCGCATCGGCTATAAAACTACATGAAAAAGTACAAAGCATACCTGCGTTCTTAACTTTGGCGCTGCTTAATACTGCTTGATGTCATCTATCTATTGAATATAGATTAAACCTAAATAATTAACTTCGCCCTAAATACAAAACAAACGCATGAAAATCATAACCTATAATGTAAACGGAATACGCGCAGCGGTTAAAAAAGGACTTCTTGACTGGATTAAGCAGACAGACCCAGATGTATTATTGTTGCAGGAAACCAAAGCAAATAAAGAGCAGGTAGAAATTGACTTTCTTAAAGAAACCGGCTATCACGATTACTGGTTTAGCGCACAGAAAAAAGGATATAGTGGTGTTGCAATACTTACTAAAAACGAACCCGACAATGTTGTTCACGGCACCGGCATTGATTATATGGATTTTGAAGGGCGTAATTTACGTGTAGATTTTGGTGACCTTAGCATTATGAGTATGTATCTGCCCAGCGGTACAAATGCAGATAGACTTGAGCATAAGTTTAAGTATATGGCAGATTTTCAAAAGTATGCAGATGAGCTGCGCAAAACACGACCTAATCTGGTAATAGGCGGAGATTACAATATTTGTCATGAGCCTATAGATATTCACGACCCGGTACGTCTTAAAAATGTAAGTGGCTTTTTACCTGTAGAACGCGAGTGGATGAGTGGTCTTATAAATAGTGGCTTTACAGACAGTTTTAGACACCTTAATGCAAATGTAGAGCAATACAGCTGGTGGAGTTACCGTGCAAATGCACGCGCTAATAACAAAGGCTGGCGTCTTGATTACAATATGGTAAGTGAACCGTTACAAGACGCGATTTCCAGAGCCGTAATTTTACCCGATGCTAAGCACAGTGACCATTGCCCTGCCCTTTTAGAACTAAACTATACAGGCAAATAATTTTATTAGGTAGATCACCAATAAATTAACAATGCCTGCGTTACTGAAAAACAACTTAATCACTTTATAATTATGCTAAAAAAGTTTTGCGTTATTC
Organism: Leeuwenhoekiella sp. MAR_2009_132; assembly: GCF_000687915.1. NCBI lineage: Bacteria > Pseudomonadati > Bacteroidota > Flavobacteriia > Flavobacteriales > Flavobacteriaceae > Leeuwenhoekiella > Leeuwenhoekiella sp. MAR_2009_132. The sequence goes on along the minus strand of NZ_JHZY01000004.1, from coordinate 1,563,785 downwards.
TATTTAGCGCTGCTACACTTACTTCGTGTGTTTCTGCAAAAGTTTACAAAGATCTAGAAGCGCGCTATGCCGGTCTTAAAGCCGAAAATCAAGATCTAGATAGAGATCTTGCTACTTCAAACCGATTAAAAAATCAGTTTGAAACCGAATCTTCCCGCTTGCGTGAAGAACTTGAAAGTGCAACAGCAGAGCGTGACCAACTCGCGAGCCAGTATGCAGCTGCCAAGAGCAATCTTGAAAATTTACAAAAATCGTACGATGCCTTAGAAGCAAACAGCTCAAAGAGTCTTGCCGAAAATTCTAAGAAAAACAGAGAATTATTAAGTGAACTTGATGAAAAACAACTCGCCCTTGCAACAGAGCAGGCCCGTCTTGAAAAACTTCAGCGGGATCTTGCAGAACGTTCGCAACGTGTAGATGAGCTTGAGTCTATGATTGCTGCTAAAGATGCAAAAATGCGTGCATTAAAAGATGCGATTTCAAAAGCTCTTGTAGATTTTGAAGGAAAAGGTTTAACGGTAGAACAGCGTAATGGTAAGGTTTATATTTCGTTAGAAAACAAATTGCTTTTTGACAGCGGTAGCTGGACGGTAGGAGCTAACGGCCGCAAAGCGGTACAGCAGTTAGGGTCTGTACTTGCAGATAATTCTGAAATTGCTGTACTCATAGAAGGGCATACAGATAATGTACCTTATAACGGCAGTGGCACAATAAACAATAACTGGGATTTATCTACAAAAAGAGCAACAGCTATTGTTGAGATTTTAAGTCAGAATTCTGCTATTAACCCACAAAACTTAACGGCTGCAGGTCGTGGAGAATATGCTCCCGTAGCGCCTAATACTACAGCAGAAGGAAAAGCAAAAAACCGAAGAATCGAAGTAATTCTAACCCCTCAACTTGACGAGGTAACAAAATTGCTTAACGAGATCTAGCTTTTTTCAGTTTTAATATTTAGTAGTCCGCTTGCAATTTGCAAGCGGATTTTTTTGTTTTAAACCTTTTTTAACAATACTTCGTATATACCTAAAATACAACCACTAAACTTTTAAAATACAATACTTAAGATTGAAAAGCACCAGTTTTCGGTTTGCTTTAAACGTAGTATTTAATTAACGATTATAAATAAAAACGAGTTTATTATGGATAGAAAAGACTTTTTGATTACAGTAGGAAAGGGTGTATTTCTGGCGTGTTCCGGCTCTTGTCTCCTGGCTGCATGCAGCACCGGCGATGATGGTGGCTCTAACGTGCCAGATACTAATGGTGGTACCGGTGGAAACCCTGTAGATGTTACGGTTAATCTAAGTGACCTCGCCACTGTAGGAGCTCAAAAAACACAAAACGGTGTTTTATTTATACGTATTAGCGAGGGAGAAACCTCAGCATCATTTGTTGCTACAGAATCATTATGCCCCCATCAGGGAGGACGTTTACTCTTTCAGGGAAGCGCTAATTTAATTGAGTGTCAATTACACGCTGCTCGCTTTGAGGTAGATGGTGGTATTATACGTGGCCCACAAAATTCATCGGGTAGTGTGCGTGCTTTAAAAATTTATACAACGACTATAAACGGATCTTCTATAACAGCTCGAAAAGCATAATTAATAGTACTTACATAATTATACAAAACTAAAAGAGCCTGCGTTTGCAGGCTCTTTTAGTTTCTTCTTAAATTTTTTCACAAAAATTAATTCCTAAAAATTCACTTCTTTACTTTTACAAAATTCAAAAAAATTAAAGAATATGCGCTACACAACGCTCCCCAATACCACTGTAAAAGTGAGTAAGATATGCCTGGGAACAATGACGTACGGTCAACAAAATACCGAAGCCGAAGGTCACGCACAACTTGACTACGCAATAGAACAAGGAGTAAACTTTATTGATACTGCAGAGCTATACAGCGTTCCTGCCAAGCCTGAAACACAGGGAAGCACAGAACGTATTATTGGTACATGGTTAGCTAAAAAAGGGAAACGTGATGATCTGGTTATTGCATCTAAAATTGCAGGTCCGGCAGCAATGTCTAAACACATTCGTACTGGTGGCTTTACAAAAGCAGAGTTTAAAGATGCCATTCACAAAAGTTTAAAGCGTCTTCAGACAGATTATCTTGATTTGTATCAATTGCACTGGCCAGAGCGCAATACCAATTACTTCGGAAAGCTAGGTTACACGCACGATGAGAACGAAAAATGGCAGGATAATTTTGCTGAAATTCTTGAAGGTTTACAGGACTTTGTAAAAGAAGGATTGATAAGACATATAGGTGTAAGTAACGAAACACCTTACGGATTGTCTCGATATCTAGAAGAAGCCCGTAAAGGATTGCCTAAAATGATAACGGTTCAAAACCCCTATAATTTATTAAACCGAAAGGATGAAGTAGGATTAACAGAGCTCTTACACCGCGAGGAAGTAGGATTACTGGCGTATTCACCGCTTGGTTTTGGCACACTTTCCGGGAAATATATTAAAGGTACAGATGCACAAGATTCTCGGGTGAATCAATTTCCGCAGTATAATAGATACTCAAATGATAATGCAGTAGCAGCAACAAAGCAGTATATAGCAATCGCAGAGAAACACGGTTTATCTATTACCCAACTTGCACTGGCTTTTGTAACAGATCGCCCGTTTATGACTGCAAATATTATAGGTGCTACCTCATTAGAGCAACTTAAAGAAAATATAGGCAGTATTAACGTCTCTCTTTCTGAAGAAATTTTAGAAGAGATAGAAACGGTACATAAGGCAATTCCAAACCCGGCTCCTTAAATTTTACAACTTATAGAATTAGATAAAACCAGATCTCAAAAAGGTCTGGTTTTTTTATTCATATAACCTCAATCGGTTTTGTGTTGCAGTTAGCTGATTTCTGAGGTCATCTACCGTGTCTAAAAGATTTAGAATCACATCAATTCCTTCAATATTAATATGCAATTCTTCAGAAATACGCACTATTTTCTCAAATGTGGGTATGCTCTCGTGATGCAGGCAATTTGTATGCGCTATACTCACAATCTCAAGCACGCCTTTATCGTGTAATTCTTCAAAAAAGGTTTGCTTTATACAATAATGTTTGCAAAGTTCGGGAACGGGTATGTAGTCTGAATGGCTCATGAGGATTGTAATTTTGAGAGTTCTTCAAATAGTTCTTTTTCTTTTTCTGATATATTTGTGGGTACTTTAATGGCATAGGTAATAAACAAATCTCCAAATTGATTTTCCTTTTTATATACAGGAAACCCTTTTCCTTTTAATTTAACCTGCGTACCGCTTTGAGTGCCCGCAGCAACTTTTAATTTTGCTTTCCCATCAAACGTGTCTACGATAAGTTCTCCACCTAAAATTGCAGTATATAAATCAAGATCTACCGTTTTATATAAATTTGCTTTATCACGCTTAAAAGCAGAATTATTTGCAATTGAGAATTGAAGCAGCAAATCACCTTTAGGTCCTCCATTTACACCTTCACCACCATAGCCCTTTATTTTTATGGTTTGCCCGTTTTCTACCCCTGCAGGTATGGTAAGTCGTATATTTTTACCATTAATGGTAATGGTGCGTTTTTCGGTTTTAAAAACCTCTTCGAGGTTTAATTGAAGTGTTGCATTAAAATCCTGACCTCTATACTGCGCAGCACGTCCTCCACGAGAACCGCCTGCGCCGCCAAACATAGAACCAAAAAAGTCTGAAAAATCGCCCGAATCATAGCCTCCGCTATACTGTGCTCTTCCGCCGCCAGGATTGCCATACGATCGTTGCTGACGTTCGGCATTTTCATAAGCATCAGCGTGTTGCCAGTCTTTACCGTACTTATCGTATTTTTTTCGGTTTTCTGGATTTCCTAAAACTTCGTTTGCCTCATTTAACTGCTTAAATTTTTCTTCGGCTTCTGCATTTCCCGGGTTAACATCAGGATGGTATTTACGTGCCATCTTGCGATATGCTTTTTTGATATCTGCTTCGGTAGCCGTTTTATCTATACCTAAAACTTTATAATAATCGATGTATGCCATTGAGAAGTTACTTAAGTTGTGTTTTATTTAAATCTTTTATTCAATAGCAAAGAATTAAACAATTCACTTCACATTAAAATTAAGGAGATTTATAGTAAAGACACGATAAGATAATTCTAAATTTTAGTTAAGTAACATGTCTTCAAGATCTGTGTAAGTTACGCTTTCGCGGAAGCAAAAACTATCCTAAACTATTTAGATAAAAAGCCAGAATGAGACCTATTGCAGTCGCAATTCCTGCCCAATAACTGTCTTCTTTATACGCCTTAGGAAAGACTTCAATAGCCAGAGAAGCTACTACCGCGCCACCGGCAAAGCAACGTATATATGCCAGTAAAGTGTCAGATACATCAGCGAGTAGTAAATTTCCTAAAAATGCTGCCAGTGATAAAATTAAGGCTGTAGCTGCCCAGAGGGTAAGTACTTTCTTTTTTGAAGCCCCGTTTTGAGTCATTTCTTTGGCGCCGCCGGCTGCTTCAGGCAAATTAGAGAGAAATATTGAGCCAGACAGTGCCGCTATGGTAAGTGGGTCTGCACCTATTAAGGCAACACCTAACGCCAGATTCTCAGGAATACCATCTAGCGTAATTGCAGCTAAAAGTCCGCCGCCACTATTTGAACCCCATTTTTGTTTGACGAGATAATCAAGACCTGTAAAAACCAGAGCCCCGGCAAAAACAATGCTCAATGCTTTACCTATAGAAGATTGTTCCATCGCTGGGTTAATCAACTCCAGCACTGCAGAAACAATTAAGGCACCGCCTGCCAATGCGACCAAAAAGCCTTCTGTTTTCTTTGATAACGAACCATAAATACCCCAAACAGCTCCCAGCAGAAGCGCTCCGGAAACTACCGCGATTACAATTAAGGTCATCATAATAAGCTTCGGTTTATCTTAAACAGCTGTGCTGAATTTTGATTGAATGGGTTATTTTATACCTAATAACTCTACATCAAAAATGAGCATTGCATACGGTGGAATATCTTCTCCTGCACCGCTTGCGCCATATGCCAATTCTGCAGGAATATATAATTGATATTTAGAACCTACTTTCATAAGCTGCAAAGCTTCTGTCCATCCTTTTATTACCTGCCCTACTCCTAACACAATAGGTTCTCCCCTTTTGTAAGAGCTGTCAAACACGGTACCGTCTAGCAAGCGTCCTTCATAATGCACCTCAACCTTATCTGAAGCGCCAGGAACTGCTCCTGAGCCTTCTTTTAATACTTTATACTGCAAACCACTTTCAGTCGCTGTAATACCCTCTTTAGTCTTATTAAGTGTCAGGAAATCTGTTTCTTCTTTTTTGTTTTTAACTTCTGCAGCTTCCCGTTGTTTTTCTTTTAAAGAACGTAGTTCAGCCTGAAATCTTCCCATAATGTCTCTGATTTCATTTTCTGAAAGCGCAAGCGTGTCGTTAAGACCTTCTTTTAAGCCGTTTTCATACTGCTTCAGGTTAAAAATAGAATCCTGCGACTCGCCAAACATACCTTTAAACTGCTTTGCTGTTGAAGCACCCATCGCGTAAGAAACCGAATCTTTAAAGGATGTAAACTTAGCAACCGGCGCTACCGGTTTTGCCATTACAACTTCTTTAGGAGTAGAGCAGTTTATAAAGCATAACGTTAAGGGTATGAGGTATAGCGCATTTTTAAATTGCATGGTATAGATTTTAAGCTTGTGATTTATTAAAACAAAAAAAGGCACTGTAATTTACAGTGCCTTTCAAAATTATGCTTTTCTTTTTTATTCTTTTACTACTTCTAGTAACTCAACATCAAAAATTAATGGCTCACCAGGTCCAATGTTAGGTTGTGATCCGCGCTCGCCGTATGCTAATGCTGAAGGAATATACAATTGATATTTTGCTCCTTCCTTCATAAGTTGTAATGCTTCTGTCCACCCTGCAATTACCTGAGTAACACCAAAAGTTACCGGCTCTCCGCGCTCATAAGAGCTGTCAAAAACAGTACCGTCTAGCAATTTACCTTCGTAGTTAACACTAACTCTATCTTCTGCTGTAGGAGTTGCTCCTGTACCTTCAGTTAATACTTTGTATTGCAGACCGCTCGCTGTTGTTACAACACCTTCTTTCTTAGCATTTTCAGCTAAAAACTCATCTTCTTTTTTCTTATTATCTGCAGCTTTAGTAGCCATTTCAGCATCTTGCTTCTTCTTTAATTCTGCTTGAAAACGCGTCATTAAACTTTGCATTTCAGCCTGAGAAAATTCAATACTATCTGTAAAACCTTTGCGTACTCCCTGCTCGTAAACATCTAAATCAAAAAGATCACCAGCGTCATCACCAAGAGCTTGTTTAAATTGAGCTCCGGTATTACCACCTATCATATACGATATTGAGTCTTTAAAGGTCTTAAGCTCTACATCTCCAGAGCCTTTTTTTGAATCATCACAATTAACCAGTGTTAATGCTACCGGCAATGCAAGAAATAATCTATTAAATTTCATTTTATATTTTTTAAAAAATTCAGTTGCAAATAACGTGATATTCTAACAGCTATAAAAATCTTTACCCGTCATTCTTTACATCTGTATTTATCTAGCTTACAAAGGCGCTGTAGCCTGTAATTGCTCTACCTACAATTAGAGAATTAATTTCTTTAGTACCTTCATAACTGTAAATTGCCTCTGCATCTGCAACAAAACGCGCCACGTCATACTCCAGTAAAATACCATTACCACCCATAACTTCGCGCGCTCTGCTTACGACATCACGCGTACGCATAGAACAAAATACTTTTGCTAAAGAAGCGTGCTCATCTTTTAACTGCCCGGCATCCTGCATCTCGCTAAGACGAAAACACATAGTCTGCATTGCTGTAAGATTAGAAACCATTTCTACCAGGTGATTCTGAATTAACTGAAAACTGGCAATAGGACGTCCAAACTGTTCCCGCTTCTTAGTATATTTTAAGGCAGCCTCGTACGCACCACGTGCGCAACCTACCGCTTGCCAAGCAACTCCTGCACGGGTCATTTGCAATACTTTTGCGGTGTCTTTAAACGATTCTGCATTTTGTAAACGATCACTTTCGGGCACTCTACAATCTGTTAAGGTGATTAATGCGTTTTGTACGGTACGTAATGCCATTTTATCCTGCATTTTTTCGGCTTTAAAACCCGAATTTTCTTTACGCACGATAAAACCTTTAACCCGGTCTGTAGCTTCGTCTCGCGCCCAGATTATGGTTATGTCTGAAAACGTAGCATTACCTATCCATTTTTTCTGGCCGTTAAGTACCCACTCCTCTCCTTCTTTACGACAAGTTGTTCCCATACCGCCCGCTACGGCAGAACCTACTTCAGGCTCTGTAAGTCCAAACGCTCCTATTTTTTCAAATTTTTGCATTTTAGGAAGCCATTCTTGTTTCTGTTCTTCGCTACCGCAAAGGTAGATTGAGCCCATCGCAAGGCCACTATGCACGCCAAAAAAGGTCGAAATAGAAACATCTACACGAGCAAGCTCCATTGCCAGAATCCCTTCCATTAAGAAAGATTGACCGGGACAACCGTATCCTTTATACGCGATACCTGCTAACCCCAGCTCAGCAAATTTGGGAATTATATGATGTGGGAATTCGGCTCTGTTCCAGAAATCATTGGCGATGGGTTTAACCTCATCTTCCATAAAGTTGCGCATCTTCATTTGCATTTCGCGCTCTTCAGGAGTTAATTTTAGAGCCATATTGTAAAAGTCCCCATCTACAGGAGGTAATTTGCGCTGGCCTTTTTTTGCCTGTGAAGTCAACATTTTCATCAGTCCTTTAAGTTGGCGATCATCAAGATTACCTACAGCACTCATCACTTGCGAGAGATCTACTTTCTCAGATAATTTTGCGAGAGCATCTAAATCAACCGATTTTAATAAGCCTATTGTATTTTTTACTTTTCCAAATAACGACATCGTTTGCGATTTTTAGTTTTCCGCTTAAAAATAACAACGATTGATCCTTTTAAAGCCAAAAAACTGTTAATAAGACGCAGCGATATTGTGCTTTTAAAAGGACTTTACCAAACTTTGATGAATGTACGCCCGCTGGGAATCCTGAGTTGCAATATGCATCCAATCGTTGACAACTCCTAAAACCTGAATGGTATCATTTCGGTTTAAAACACCTATTTTTTTTGCTTTCGCGGAAGCGGAATTTCTCAAATTAGCCACATTGTTTTTAATTAAATAGTCTAATGGTGCATCAGCATCTACTTCAGCAGCTTTCAAACCGGTTTCTTGTTTTAAAAACGAAAGCGGATTAATTGCTCCAGTGCCTCTGCCGTAAATACCAAAATGCAAATGAGGCGGAGTGGTTCTTGCATTACCGGTGTTTCCTACTAATCCTAAGGTGTCACCGCTTTTTACACGCTGCCCGTCTCGTGCGATTATACTATCTAGATGTGCATAATACAGCGAATTACCAAACAAACCTTCCCGCAACCACACTTGTTTACCGCCTAATCCCCTATTTCCAGTTCTGCCCACAATACCGTCTACACTTGCAAGTACAGGAGTCCCGCGATCTGCAAAAATATCTACGCCTTCGTGACTGCGCTTACCGCCATCACGCGATGCTCCCCAATAACTTTGTATGGCCTTTTCTGAAATATCCGCTACGGGGAAACTATAGGCCGGTGTACTAGAAAGACTAAATGTGAATGTTGATTGTGCTCCTAATTGAGGCTGAACCACAATTTTATAATCTCCTTCTTTTTTTGTTGAAAAGCGCAACTTTTTAGAATTGTATTCTGCCTGCTCAATTAAATTGAAATGTGCTAAACTATCTGAAGTTTTCTCATAGAGGTCAATAAATACTAACGGATTTAACGTGTCTGTCTGCAACGCAAACGTATAGCTACGCCCACGTTCTAATCGAAGATCATAACTATAAACCGGAAATCGTTCTGGGTTGAATCTCCCTGATTCTAAGTAAGGTGAATCTATGGTTAAACTATCTTTTAAAGCATTTGTAAACGCCGTTTTCCATAGGGTGTATGGTAGTGAGTCTGTCTTAAAGTTGCGGGCATAAATCTCCCGGGCAGTGGGTTGGGTTATAAAATCTGTTGCCTTAGTAAGCTTATCGCAAGACACCATAAGCAATACAAAAGCACAGCCGACAAATCGAAGGAATAGGTTTTTCATTTTCTGTTTTATAGCAGACTATTATGTACAGAAATTATGCCAGTACGTAAATCTAAAACAAAGACAGTTGCCCCGGTCTGTATTGCTCAAACAAATCGCAGTTAAGCGGTTCTTTCTCGCGACCTTTCAGATATTTTTTACGACCTAATTCCATTTGTGTCTGTATCTGGTTTGCAAACTCTCCGCTACCCTTCATTCTCCTTCCATATTGCGAATCGTTGAGATTTCCGCCGTGACACGCCGCTATTTGATTGAGTACTTTATCTGCGCGGTCTGGCATTGCAGAACGTATCCACTTTTCAAAAATACCGCCTATAGCCCCATTTAAACGCACTACGGTATACCCCACCGAACTTGCGCCGTGATCTGCTGCAGCCTTTATTAGCGGTAAAACTTCATGGCTATTTATTCCTGGAATAATGGGAGCTGTCATCACCCGTACCGGCACGCCCATATCGGTAAGTTTTTTAACCGTCTCTAATCGTTTTTTGACACTTGCCGTACGCGGCTCGAGTAAACGTCTGGTTTTTTCTTCGAGCGATGTTATAGACATATTTACGTGTATCAAATTATACGCGGCAAGTTCTTTAAGAATATCAAAATCCCGCTGAATGAGTGCATTTTTAGTAATAATCCCCACAGGATGCCGGTATTTTAGAAAGGTCTCAAGCAGACTTCGGGTGATTTTAAATTGTTTTTCTGCAGGCTGGTAACAGTCTGTATTACCCGATAGGACAATAGGAGTGGCTTTCCACGATTTTTTAGTGAGGTGTTTTTCGAGTAAACGTACCGCATTGCGCTTCACTAAAATGCGGCTTTCAAAATCAAGACCGGCACTATATCCCCAATATTCGTGCGAGTTACGGGCATAACAATACACACAACCGTGCTCGCAGCCCTGGTACGGATTTAAAGAATATCCCATTCCCACGTCTGGACTTTCAACTTTATTTACAATCGTCTTTGGGAATGTATCTATAAAAAGCGTTTTTAGGTTTTGAGGTTCGTCACCTTCCTGATTGCAGTGGTTTAGAAAATCATCCCGCATCTCGTGGCTGTGTGCCGAAAATCTATTAGTTACATTTTGCTGCGCCCCTCTGCCTTTTAAATATTCTCCGGGAATTTGCATAAATAGGATTTATTACAAATATATGGAATATTTCCTATTTTTAAATGAAAATATTACATTGAAGATAGGTTTGGTGGGTAAGTTAATTGTTTGGAGAATTAGTGGCTTGTGCAACGGTTACCGTTGTTGCCTGCAGTTATTTCTTGTTTTCCTTCAAATTCTTTGTCCAAAACATGAACCCAACTATTCGGATTATTTTTGGTTTCTTTAATTAATTCAGGATTACTCTTGTTCATATTGACTTAATTCAAATAATAGGTGGTTTTTCATATCCACAGCAGAAACATGAACAGTATTAAAATCCGAATTAGGAAATCCTGCTAAATCTACGTTCTCTTTTTCCAAATCAGTCAGCCATTCCATAAAATTGTGAATGTCGCATTCAACCACTTTGTAGTTTTTCCAGTCGTCAGTCAGAAATAATTCAGCAAATTCTTTTTCTGGCCAAACAGGGATAACGCTCAAATCATTCGAACCAATCATAACATATTTATCTTCGACGTCCGTAATTAGATAGATTCTTTCAAAGTCAGCTACTTTTCTCAACAGATATCCGTATCTCTCTTTCGAGTCAAGTGCAAAAATGTTATTTATTTTCGGTTGGTTCATTCAAATGTTTTACAACGCTTGGGCTATGAGTAGTTGCTTGGGTCAGCACTTAACTTTGCAAGTACACACCAAATTGAAAATCCGTGAGGATTTTCAGAAGTAGGTAATAACAAGCAATTACTTAAAGCCATTGTTGTAGCACGTTTTTTTAATTCAGAATTTCAGTTAAACTTCTGAAGTTGTCAATTATATAGTTTGGTTTTTGTTTTTCTAATTTTTCCCTTGTGTTGTTGCCATAAGTTACTCCGCACGTATCGACATAAGCCCTTTTTCCCATTTCAATGTCAAAAATTGTATCCCCAACAACTAAGCATTCATTCAATTGATAGTTGTATTTATCGATTATGAGATTTACGATGTCAGGTGATGGTTTTTTATTTTTTGCATCCTCTTCTCCACCTACAAATGAAAAAATATCATAGATGTTTTGCTTTTTGAGAATCTTAATTAATGCAGCTTTTCCTTTACTTGATGCAACAGTTAAATTTATTCCTTTAGAATGAAAATCCAACAAGGTTTCTTTTACACCATCAAAAAGAGAAATTGTGTCGATTACAATTTCATTATAATGTTCACGATAAATCAAAGTCGCCTCCTCAATCAATTTTTCGTCAAGTAAAAAGGCTTTTTCGAAGGTAGTTTTCAGAGGTAACCCTATCAAACTTTCTATTAGATTTTCATCAACGTTTTGGAGATTAAAACTATGGGCAACAAATTTCATAGTTTGTATAATGCTTTCTTTTGTGTCGGCTAATGTGCCATCAAAATCTAGAATAAGAGTTTTATATTTCATTCTGGTTTACATTCTTTTCAAATGTGCTACAACTCCTTATATCCAAACAAATATACTTGTTTATAGAAGTGATTAACTGGATATCTAAACTTTTTTACACTGATTATCAGGGCCTTTTTTTAAATAGAAAAACCGCTAAAAAGCGGTTTAACAGAATGAGATTTCTAAAAATTAAAGGTTTGTGCAACGGTTAGCGGTGTTGGCTGCAGTTATTTTTCTTTTTTTCTCATTTGCGCTTTATAGTAAGCTGCCCACATTATTAATATTATCCCTAAAGAACTAAATAATATACCTGAAGTTTTGTTAGTAAAATACAATGAATAAAATAATGCTCCGACCGCTGCAATCGTCATAATTATTAACACGTAAAACATCAATTTGTACTCAAACATCGATTTTTTCCTAACAATTTCTAAATTGTTTTCATTCTTGTAATTTGATATGTTGGACTCAAAATAATCTGTAAACTTTTCAAATGAAGATGCGTCACAAAAGTTGTCATTGGCAGTAATTTGATGCTTTTTGCCACTCTTTAATTTCACTTTAAAAATTACCCCATTGTAGTGATCAATCTTATAATTTTCAATTTCATTCAAATCAATAGTCAACATTTCGGTGTCAAGCTTAAGAAAAAGAACTCCATTTTTAATTAGTCCTTTTCCAAACCTTTTTATGTTTTTCTTGAAAATAAAGAATATGATTACAGGAATGGAAAAACTCAAAACAAGAGTTATATCAGTTTTGTCAAGAAGATTTGTAAAAACCAAAATCAATAAGATTAGTGAGCCAAAACATATTCCAAGAAGTCCGAGAGTATATTTTGTACTGGTATAGGTAAAATCTTGTTCTGTTATTGATTTGTTGTCAATTACTTTCAATTGTGGTGGTTTTAGGTAATTCATAGCCATAGGAGAATCAATATTTAGATTCGAAACATTCTCGGTTCGACAATTGTTACAAATGACTGGTGTTTTTTTTGTTCTATTGACATTTTTTTTGTCTAATGTGTTAAAACGGTTTGGTATAAGAAAAGTTGCGATTTTGTCAGCGAGGATTTTCCGCAGGAAAATCGGATGCAAGCAAACAAGCACTAACTTTTGGTTTAGGAATAAACTTGCGCATTATTTTTATACAATGTTGTAGCACGTTTTTTGTTTTTTAGTTCAATTCGTAATTAATTGTCTTTTTGTTTTCACTGTTTAAAAGAAAAAAACCACTTTCATTTATAAAGTCAATTTGTAATTCTTTTGGCTGAAATGGTATTTCATCAAATTGCAGAGAGTCCATTACAAATTTGGCGATTGTTAATCCACGTTTATTAGAGTATTCATTGTCAGACATAATTTTTTCGATATCGGTTGGGTTTTTAATTTCGACAGATATAAACTTTCTGTCTTCAGTCAATTCGCCATTGGTTTTTGTCTCTACAGTTTTAAAGTCAAAACTTATAGTTTCTGCATTATATTTATCGGCTAAAAATTGTTCCGTTGCCGTCATTTTTGCTTCATCCGAATTACATCCGATACATAGACAACTGATTAAAGTCATTAAGTGAATTTTCAATTTCATAGGTTTTTCTCAAATGTGCTACAACTCCTTATATCCAAACAAATATACTTTTTTACAAAAGTGATTTACGGGATATCAGAACTTTTTTGTGCTGATCATCAGGGCTTTTATTAAAATAGAAAAACCGCTTAAAAGCGGTTTAAATACGTGATGTTTTCTAAGAATTAAGGCTTGTGCAACGGTTACCGGTGTTAGCACCTGTTTTTTTTATAAACTATAATTAATATAATAGTTGAAATTACTATAACAAATAAACCAGGTCGAATTTCAAAAGCTCGCCTAAAGCTCCAACCAAATAATCCGATTAGGTATAAGGATAAACATATAACTTGAATTATTATATATTTCATTTTGTTTTTAATAAATCCCAGTGAATTTATTATAACTGTTAATCCTACAGTAATAGCACTTATACTTAAAAACCAATTGTAAAAGTGATAATCATTCAAGTAAGTATATCCATTCCAACCATCATATTTTGTGTAAATCTTTTCGAACCCTGAATATCCTCTTGAAATCCGTATCCATACTGTAAAAGAACTTATGATTATTGCCAATGTTAAAAAAATTGACCCAATCAAGTTTTTATCTAATTGGAATTTTTTTTCATTTTCGATCATTTCTATTTCTAAAACATCAAAGATTAACCGAAGCGTTTTATTTCTAGGATTTGTTTCATTATTTTCTATACGCTGAATTGTTCTTAAATTTACTTTCGAAGATTCCGCTAGATTTTCTTGGGATAAACCTTTTTTTAAGCGCACTTTTTTGATTTTTTCTCCGATTTTTCTCATTATTTACTATTTTTATTTTGGAGCTAAAATATTTAAAGATTATTAATTTTATAGCGGCTTATTGACGACATTCTTACGGCATTCACTGAATTTTATGATTATAGGTACATTCAAGGTGCTAACGGTCTCGTATAACCGTCAGTTATGGGTTAATAAGCGTTAATATTCGGGCACAGGCTTTAGCAATTCTGAGTGGATTCGGACGTAGTCGAATCCGCCGTAATTGCGGTTATACATTATTGTGCAACGTTTTTATCATTCGCTCAACTCGTTTTTCCGCTTCCGCAATTGTGATTCCTTTTTCCCAATCCGAAATCAATTTATGTTCGTTTTGGTGAGGAATTATTTCTGGTCTAATTCCACCTTTTCTTGTGTTCAGATTTACGTGTAATCCCAAAGTACTTTCTTCATAATCTGGAATGTCATTACTTATCATTCCGAAATAGGTTTTTTCTTCAGCGTTATTTTTGAAGTCAGCTTCATATTCGTTAAAACTCTTTTCACTTAAAGAAACCCAAACTCCATAATCCAAATTTTCGCAAGCATCATTAATTTGAATTGTCAATACAGTTCTTATAAATCTGTCAGTTTGGTCTTCGTGAGTTATTATGCAAAAATCACTTGAAATTTCAGCAATTTCTTTTTTGTCTTTTTCGTTCAGAATTTCATAATAGAAAGGTGTAATAAATCCAAGAGCTGGTAATTCATCGTGAATTTCTCCACAAGTCGAACATTTAAATTCGGAAGACTTTTGTTTTTTTCTAAATAAATCAAAAATTCCCATATTTCGTTTACTCAGACTTTAATCCTAACCATATTTTTCTATAGTTTAGAAAATGTATGATACAAGTTTCACGTAATTCAAAAAATTGTCTACCTGACCTCTCTGAGACATACCAATCAAAAAATCCATCGTCAAAAGTATCTGGCATTATTTGAAAATAAGGTGCATTACTCTCTAATTCCACATCGTTAGATTTGCCCCATTTTCTATGAGCTCCTTGCGCAAAAACATAGTCGCAACCTGTAAATTGTTTTAGATAAGCCCTTGCTTCTTTCTCATTAAGGTATTCATTTTTTAATTCCATTTAGTTTTTGTTTTGATTGGTCAATCTCGGTTTTCGCAACTGTTGCACAACTCCCTATATCCAAACAAATATAATTGTTTACAGAAGTGAATTACGAGATATTAAATCATTTTTATGTTGATTTTCAGTGATTTTATATAAAAAGAAAAAACCGCTTAAAAGCGGTTCAACGGAATGTGATTTCTATAAATTAAAGTCTTGTGCAACGGTTACCGGTGTTGGCAAACGTTATTTTTTCCGTTATTCTGGCATCCTTAATTACCTCAGACGGATAATTATATAGTTCTAAAATTTTGATTGCGTTTCTCGTTTTTAATTCACCTTCTTTAAGTTTATAGTCAAAATTTAATTTGTTGTTTTCTACTTGTTCACTGAAATGAAATAACTCAAAATTTTCTTTACTTAATATATCGGTTAACTCAATATCGTGAGTTGAAACCAAAACAATATTTTTACCTTTATTGAGATACGATAAAATAGCCTTACTTCCAGAAATTCTCTCAATTGTATTTGTTCCTTTAAAAATCTCGTCTAAGACAAATAAATGAGGAACTTTGCCTTTAGATACATCTATTAATTTTTTGATGGTCAAAACTTCTTCAAGATAATAGCTTGTATTTTCTAGCAAGTCATCTGTAATTCTAATCGAAGAATATATTTTTAAAAAAGGGGCAATATATTCTTTAGCAAAACAGATGTTTAAAGTTTGAGCTAAAATACTATTTATGGAAATTGACCTTATGAAGGTTGTTTTTCCCGACATATTTGAACCTGTCAACAATAAACTTTTGTTTGTTAAACTTAAATCATTAACAACGCAGTTTTTTATCAATGGATGAGAAATTTCTTTGACTTTTATTTCTTTGTCTTCTGTGAATTTTGGAGAACATAAATTATAATCACTTGCTTTTAGTGAAGCATTAGAAATAGCAGAATCAATTTCTCCTATAAAATGAAACATTTTTTTTAGTTCTTCTCTTTTCGTTGTAATTGAGTCAATGAAACTGTAAAAAATTAGATATTCTAAATTGAAAATTACTTTTATAAATTCAGATATTAGCCAAACTACTGATGCAAATTCGTTATCAATGTTTTTCTCAAAACTAATAAATGCAGTTTTGAGCTTTATTTTTTCTATTTCTTTAATGAAGGATGTGTTTGGGAAATGATGTTTAACTTCTTGAAAACTTGCTATTTTCTTGGAAACATTTAATGCCTTGGAAAGTTGGCTTACACCATCAAGATAATTTGATACATTCCATTTATTTTTATAATGAAATGCCATATTTAAAGCAAGTATTGGAATTAGAAATATAAAAAAAATGGGAAAGAATATACCTAAGAGGATAAAAGATGTTGATAAACCTGTTAATGTATATATTAACCATAATATTTTTGGCTTTTTAACGGGTTTTGAAGTTACCAAATCCTCAAAGTTATAAGAATCATTAGAGTTCAGCTTACTCAACTCCAATTGGCTTTTTAGTCTTAAATTTTGATTTTTTTCGAAAAGAAGAACAAGTATATTGAATTTCATCAATTTATCTTGGTTTTCAATTGTTCTTAATTTATAGTAGAGAAATTGTTGACCTATTTTTGAAGAAGTTCTGTCAATTATTTTAAATGTTTCGTTAATATCCAAATCAGATGCACATCTGTCTGAGATTATGTGAAATGCTTTTTCTTTTTGGTTATTATTTTGAAAATATTTTTCGATGGAGCCAAAATGGAATTCATCTTTTATTTTATGTTTGCCCCAATTATTTATTAAATCATTTTTGATTTTTCTTAACGACTTTTTCTTTCTGAAGTTAGTGATTATAAACAGTAAAATTAAAAAGATAATTATTCCTAAAATCCAACTCATATATTTTCAGACGATTTTTTTATGTTTACTACGTGTTTGTGTATGATTTCGTTGCGTTTTTCAGCAACTAATTTAGCAAATACAAACCGAATAGAAAGTCCGCGATGACTCTCGTAAGTAGGCTAGAACTAGCAATAAATTATAAACGGCTTAAGTTTGATTCTCTTTAAATTGATAGTATAAATCAGAAAGAACAAAGAGAGGATTAAGGTTATGATATACGCTGAAGTGTTAGATTTTGTCAACATTGATAATCCCCTCTCTTTGTTAGCATTAGTTTTTTATTTCACAACGTACCTAATTCCAATAAATCCACGAATAAAAACGTCTTCAAAGTCAATTTCATATAACGGATTTAATTCAATATTAAATGATAAGTTTTTCAAACTCTCAAATGGTTTAATTCCGATTCCAATAGGTATAACTATTCCATTAATATTATTTAATACAATTCCAGCTCCGATATATGTTTCATATTTTTCTTTTTTCACTAAATTATAATTCAGGACTATTTCTGGTGTTATATTTTCAATATTTGTTCCAGAATATAATCTAAAGTCCGTCCATAATGTGTCGTTAAATTCGTACCCAATTGCAATTTTAGAGTTTGATTCATTCTGATAAAAGGATGCAGATATTTGGGAATAACTGTTAGAGAAGATTATTCCTAGAATTAATGAAAAAATTAGTTTTTTAGTTTTCATTTCGTAGATTATTTTTAATTATTGAATTTTGAGTTGGTCCGTTAAGTTCTTGAATTCGGGGTACGATTTTCATTCAAATGTTTGCCAACGTGTTTGTGTATGATTTCGTTGCGTGTTTCAGCAACTAAATTAGCAAATACAAACCGAATAGAAAATCCGCGAGGATTTTCGTAAGTAGGCTAGAACTAGCAATAAATTATATATGTTGTCGTGGTGTCGTTTTTTTATTCAATTCGTTTTCCAGTTTTATCTATTTCAAACCAACTTTCACTTTCAGAACGTAAATGTTCATCCAAGTCATAATACAAATAACAATCGTAAGTTACTGATGCAATTCCATTCTCAAAATTCGAAGCACATTCAAATTGCGGTTTGATTATAATTTCTCCTTTTTCATTCGCAAAACCAATTTTTCCATTTTTCTTAATTCTGAATAAACCTTCAGAAATATAATCAGGTCCATTGTCATAAATATATACTTCAAAAATTCTTTCTCCTTTCCGATTTATTCCAATTAAATCATAAGTTTCTTTTTCAAGTACAATTCCGAATGTTGTAATAGTATCTTTAAATGTGAAGTATATTTTTTTAGATGAAATTATAGTATCTCCTTTTCGATTCACAAAAGCAAAATCATCTCCCATTTCATAAAACTCATTTTTTGAAATTCTGAATAAAGTGTCTTTTGTATTTAATTCAGTTAATACAAAATATTCATTCTCATTTGTAGCTGGTTTGAATCTTTTCGAACAAGAAAAAAGTGATAGAATAAAAATTATAATTATTAAATTTTTCATTTTGTTGATTCGAGTGAGAAATGCACCACAACGGCTCCGTATATGAAAAGTAGCGCTGAAAATAAGCTGTTAATCTTCGGATTAAACACAAGCCGAATTTTTAAATTTTACTATTTATCTTTTTATTTAAAATCGTCAATTTTAAATATTTGGCGACTTTCCAAAAATGCCCAAGCCTTAGTGTTAGCAAAGACTTGCGCTATTTTTTATATACATTGTTAGCAACTGGGCTTTGCATACTATTCCTCAATTGCAACGTTTAAATAATCCACCAAAGGTTTAACTGTTACGAAATAATCAAGGATTTTTTCCGAAATCTGGTTCGATTGAATTTCCTTATCCGATATTGGTTCCTGTGTATAAAATCCTTTCATTTTTAGAAATTCGATTGCAGGATTGTCATCTTCAAATTCTTTAGGACTTCTGACAAGAGTTCCAGAATTATGGATTCCACTTGGAAATTTTGTTTGGAAATCTTTGTTATTGATAATTTTATTCCATTCGTCGAAGGAAGCGTTAATTTCACTTCTTATTTTTTTCAGTTCGGAAGATTGCGGATTATAAACTCCACCTCCTACAAAACAATTATTCGGTTCAATATGCACATAGTAGAAAGCACAAGGACTGTTTTTTCCGTTCCGATTCAGCACAATGTAATAGCCCGTTTTATACGGTGTTTTGTCTTTAGAGAATCGCAAGTCTCGATTTAGTCTTGTAATACACTTTTTTGGATTTAAGTCCGCTTTTGCAATTCCTAAATCAAATTCAGATACCGAATTGATAAGAGTTTGGGTCATATTTAAGATATCATCTTTCGCAAAATTATAATCCGACCTATTTTCGTCCAGCCATTCTTTAGAATTATTGGAAGTTAATTTTTTTAAAAATCCGAGTGTTTTTTTATCTATCATTTGATGAACTCCTAATTTTTATTTTTATCTCGATGTTTTTTCAGCCTTGTTGCTAACTCCTTATATCCAAACAAATATACTTGTTTACAGAAGTGATTTACGGGATATCAGAACTTTTTTGTGCTGATAATAAGGGCTTTATTAAAATTAAAAAACCGCTAAAAAGCGGTTTTTTTGTTTATGAGTCTTTGACAAGTTCAGACTAGCGTATCTATTTATTTTCCGGGAAACTCTGCTTTTCGTTTTTCTAAAAATGCTGAAGTTCCTTCTTTAAAATCTTCAGTACCAAAAGAAGCACCAAAACCTTCAATCTCTACATCGTAACCGTTAACACCCGCTTTAAAACCTGCGTTAACTGCTGTTATTGCTGTAGCAATCGCAACGCCGGAGTTATCTAAAATCTTAGCCGCTAATTTTTCTGCGTGAGACATTAACTCTTCTTGCATTGTTACGTGATTCACAAGACCATATTGTAATGCTTGATCTGCATTAATCATACTGGCAGTCATAATCATTTCAAAAGCGCGGCCTTTACCTACTAACTGCGGTAAACGCTGTGTGCCCCCATAACCTGGTATTAAACCCAGCGAAGTTTCGGGCAGACCCATTCGTGCATTATCACTGGCGATACGTATGTGAGCCGCCATTGCTAATTCTAGACCGCCACCTAATGCAAAACCGTTAATTGCAGCAACTACCGGTGTACTTAGGTTTTCGATAAAGTCAAATAATAATTTCTGACCTTTACGTGCTAAAAGAGCGCCTTGCTCTTCTTCAAAATCTGAAAACTCACTAATATCTGCGCCGGCAACAAATGCTTTTTCTCCGCTTCCGGTTAAGATGATTACTCCAATATTAGGATCGCTATCAGCTTCTGCAAACGCGTCGTGCAATTCCTGAATGGTTTCTTTATTAAGTGCGTTTAGTTTTTTTGGTCTGTTTATGGTTATGATAGCCAATTGATCATCGACTTCATAAATAAGATTTTCAAAATTCATGATTATACTATTTAGTTTTTAGACAATTGCCTGCGGAAAAGACACTTTAAAAACAGTTCCTCGTTCCGATTTAGAAGTAAAGGTAATGGTTCCGTTATAGGTTTCCACGATATTTTTAACCATCGCCAGTCCTAGTCCCATTCCACTTGATTTTGTGGTGAATTTAGGTTCAAAAACTTTTTCTGCAAGATCTTCTGAAATACCATGACCATTATCGCAAACCAAAATACATACCATACCGTCTTCCCGCTTTACCTCAACCCGTATTTTAGGATCTGGAGTATCTTCGGTCGCCTGAGTAGCATTTTTAACAAGATTTGTAATCACCCGAATCAACTGGGTACGGTCAAATTTTGCGGTAATCTCTTCCTCTTCCGAAACAAAAGTCAAATAAGGTTCTGTAAAAATATCGAGCGCGAGCTTAGTTACAAAAACCACATTCAACGTTTCATTTTGCTGCGCAGGCATTTTAGCGAAGTTAGAAAAAGCCTCTGCTATAGAACTCATCGTGTCTATCTGCTGAATCAAGGTTTTGCTGTACTCATCTAACTTTTTGTGAATATCAGGATCTTCAGGATCAAATCTGCGTTGAAAACTTTGTACGGTTAAGCGCATAGGTGTCAACGGATTTTTAATCTCGTGTGCTACCTGTTTTGCCATCTCTCGCCAGGCTGCCTCCCGCTCGCTTTGTGCAAGTTGCGCTGCAGAGTTTTCGAGTTCGTCTATCATCCCGTTATAAGACTGCACGAGGTTGTTAATTTCTTCACTGGCATCGTCAATCTCAATACGCTGATTGCGCTTGTCAAGACGCGTCTCAATCATTTTATCACCTATGGTTTTTAAGCTACGTGTAATGTAACGCGATAGAAAATAGGATAATGCTGTAGCAATAAGCAGCATAAACAAATAGCCTTCTGCAAGTCTACGCAGAAACTCATCGAGCTCGCGGGTTATAAAATCATCATCCTGTATATAGGGTAGATTCATTATCGCAAGCGGCTTAAACTTATTGTCGTTGATGTAGGTGTATGACGAGGTATATTTTACACCGTCTATCTCTAATTGTTCGACCCAACGTTTTGTGGGAGAATTAGCTAAACCATCTAGAATTTTAGGTGTGAGCGCTGTTTCTAAGGTATCTGAAACAAAGCCGTCTTTAGATTTTAATAAAAGGTGTCCTTTTAGATCGTAGATATTAATAGGCAACTCGTGAACATCTGCAATGCGGTATATGTTCTGTTGCCATCTTAAAATATTAGGGAGGTTATTTGCGGTTATCTCATAAGAAGTCTGGTCCAAAACGTAATCTATCTCTGCTCTAATCTGATCTTCTTTGCGCAACAAGCGATCGCGGTGATATTCTTTTGCTTCCTCTTTGTATTGTACAACACTAATAATCCCAATGAGAATCGAAGCTCCCAGAATGAGGAAAACCATCCCAAAAAAGATGCGCAGGCGTAACGAAAGCTTGTTAAATTTCATGGGTTAGAAGGTATCAAAAATCGCGCCGTCAGGCGTTCGGGTTTTTTTCGCGTATGCTTTTATATAGTTTTATTCCTAGCATAAGAAGTATCGCAAGCGTTAATAGCCCTGCTAAACCCCAAATCCAGTTGGTTGCACTTTTTGTTATTACTAAAAATACTACGGCAAAGAGAATAAGTGTAGGACCCTCATTCCAGATGCGCATAAATTTTGTGGTATACTTAAAATTACCGGCTTGCAACTGCTTATAAATCTGATGATTTTTGAAATGATATGCATACAGTAAAACCACAAACCCCAGTTTAATTTGCATCCACGGAAGCTCTAAAAGTCCCGGGCTAATATGTAACATTCCAAATGCAAAAATACTTGCTAAAATCATCGAAGGCCAGGTAATAATCTTCCAAAGGCGCTTAGTCATTAAGGCAAGTTGATCACCTAAAATACTGCGGTCTGGCTCTTGTTTTTCTGAAGCTTCAATCTGATACATAAACAGGCGCGGCACGTAAAAAAGTCCCGCAAACCAGGTTACTATAAAAATAAGATGCAGGGATTTTAGGTAATTGTAGTATTCCATAGGGTAAAAATAAACCTAATATATCGTTGAATAAAAAAGGGGAGCATCAAAATAGCTATAAACTAAACTGAACCACCCCTCATTTTATTCAAAATTACTTCCCCATCATTTAAAGGAGAATGTTTTTAAAAACTAATCTTCCTGTATAAATAAATAATTTAATTGCATCGCATTGAAATCTGCGTTAAAGGCAGTCACCTCATCGCTTACAAGCTTATCAAACCTCGTTAACTGGGTGTTTATTTGCTGAGTAAGTTCATTTTTAACAGCGATATCCTGATCTGTAGGTGCAAAGTCTCCCATACTTACTAACGAATTTAAATGCGCCAGTTTATTTGTTAATCTAATCGGAAAATTTAAAGGATCCTGACCGCTTCGGTTTTTAGTTTGATACAAGGCTTTCTCAATCTCTTCAAGATCTTCACGCAGTTTTTTAGACTTGTCTCGTAAATCTTTAGTTGCTTCGTTATCTTTATACTGCTTCTCAAAAGCACTCAGCTGATCATTGATGTTGCGTATTTTCTTAATGCTTTGATGTGCGTGGTCTACCGTTTCATTCACATCAGTTATAAAATCAAATTGTGCCTGCATATCTGCTAAAGTTGATTCACTCCGCGGGTCGGCAACTACTTTGTACGGCGCACTATAATCTGTACCATTTACATTTAGTTTTACGGTGTAGTTTCCAGGAATTTGCTTGGGTCCTTCGGTACTTGCCCACCATAAGATCATACCATCAAGACGCTCTGCACCTTTGTAAGTCATATCCCAGTTAAATTGATTAGCTCCTTTTTCTACTTCAAGCTTATCTTTTTTATCCTTGTTGTTATACGATTTAATAGTATCATTTTTAGCGTCAAAATAGGTAAGCGTAATACTGTCTTTTTTTGCATCGTATTCCGGTAAATAAAAATAAGTCATTACTCCTGCAGGGTGATTTGTTCCCGAGTCGTTAGCATTTTTACGACTTCCGCCATCCATTCTATAAGTGTCTTTGGGCTTAAATAATTTTACAGCATCAGTTTTTGAAGAACTATTCAACTGGTGTAAAACACTCAAGTCATCAATGATATACAGACTTCTACCCTGTGTTGCCACAATGAGGTTATTGTCTTTTAGGGCTAAGTCTGTAATAGGAACTATAGGCAAGTTTAATTGAAAGGGTTTCCAGTTTGCGCCTGCATCAAATGAAATATACATTCCGGTTTCGGTACCGGCGTATAATAATCCTTTCTGCTTAGGATCTTCTCTAACTACACGTGTAAAGTGTTCGCCAGCAATGCCGTTTGTAATTTTTTTCCAGGTTTTTCCGTAGTCTGTGGTTTTGTATAAATACGGAGCAAAATCTCCGGTCTTGTATTTAGTACCTGCGATGTAGCACGTGCCTTCTTCAAAATAGCTTGGTTCAATACTGTTTATCATCATCCACTCTGGCATTCCTCTAGGCGTGACATTCTCCCAATTTGCACCGCCGTCACGACTTACGTGAACTAAACCATCATCACTACCGGTCCATAAGAGGCCCTCTTTTATAGGGCTTTCATTAGCGGCAAAAATGGTACAATAGTATTCTACCGAAGTGTTATCCTGCGTAATTGGTCCGCCCGAAGATTTCTGTTTTGATTTATCATCTGTAGTTAAATCTGGGCTAATAACTTCCCAGCTTTGACCTTCGTTTGTGGTCTTATGCACTCTGTTGCTATACGTATATAAAACATCTGGATTGTGACGCGAAAACATAATCGGGAAATTCCACTGAAAACGGTATTTCATATCTTCTGCACCGTGCCCCATCGGGTTATCTGGCCAAACCGAAACAGAGCGTACACTGTTATTTTTATGATTTACACGAGTTAGAAACCCATCATAACTACCACCATAAACAATATCAGCATCTTCAGGATCTACTGCAATGTGTGCAGATTCTCCTCCTGCAGTCTCATCCCAATCGTCTTCTCCTATACTATAACCATCTGTTCGGTGCGGGATACGTACCGTAGAGTTGTCTTGCTGCGCCGCATAAATATGATATGGAAACTGATTGTCTGTCGTAACTCTATAAAATTGTGCGGTAGGTTGATTGTGATAGGTACTCCAGGTTTCACCGCCATCATAAGTTACCTGAGCGCCACCATCATCACCCATAATCATACGTGTAGGATCTTCTGGGGCGATCCATAAATCGTGATGATCGCCATGCGGTGCATTATTGCTTTCAAATGATTTACCACCATCTGTACTTTTGTGATAACTCACATTAAGTACATACACCACATCCTCATCCTGAGTATCTGCATATACTTTTGTGTAATACCAGGCACGCTGTCTAATATTGCGATCGTCGTTAATCATAGACCAGTTTTCACCACCGTCTTCACTACGATACAAACCCCCTTTTTCTTTATTTTCTACAATAGCAAAAACCCGTTCAGAATTTACCGGAGAAACTGCAACTCCTATAATCCCTAAAGTATCTGTGGGAAAGCCTTTATTTGCTGATATTTCTTTCCAGGTAGAACCACTGTCTGTACTTTTCCAAAGGGCAGATCCCGCACCTCCACTGGTAAAATCGTAGGGTGTTCTGCGCGCATGCCAGGTTGAAGCATATAAAATACGCGGATTATTAGGATCGAAAGTTAAATCAATTGCTCCCGAGTCTTCATTTGCAAAAAGAACTTTAGCCCAGTTTGCGCCGCCATCTGTAGATTTATAAACACCGCGTTCTTGAGTAGGTTTATAAATATCTCCCAAGACAGCAGCATACACGACATCTGGGTTAGTAGGGTGAATACGTATTTTTGAAATATGCCTGCTTTTTGGTAACCCAGCTTGTTGCCAGGTTTTACCGGCATCTGTAGTCTTCCACATTCCGTAGCCCGAAGAAACGTTTCCGCGTAGCGTATTTTCTCCTCCACCTACATAAATAATATTAGGATCACTGGGAGCAACTTCTACAGCGCCAATACTTCCGCCAAAAAAACCATCTGAAATATTATCCCAGCTACGACCGCCGTCTTTTGTACGCCACACTCCGCCACCTGTTGCGCCAAAATAAAATAAATTAGGCTTACCAGGAACACCGGTGACAGCCGCACTGCGCCCACCTCTAAAAGGACCTATAAGTCTATATTCTAAAGCATCGTAAAGTGATTCATCTATATCTTGAGCCTGTGTAGCAAAGGTTGAAATAAAGAGTGTTAGGCAAAAAGCCCTGAGTAAAAGTGATCGCATATTTTTAAAACTTAGTTTGTAGCTAACTAAAATACGCAATCGCATCAATACATGCGAGAAGCCCTACAATTTTGTACGTGTTTCTCGCCACAGAAAGTAAGCGGTGACGATTGTAGATAGCACGTCTGCTATGGGAAACGAGATCCACACGCCCAATTCTCCAAAATAATTAGGCAAGATGAGTACCAGCGGAATAAAGAAAAAACCCTGCCTGGTTAACGTAAGTAAGAGTGCAGGAATCGCTTTACCTATCGCCTGATAGTAAGCCGAACCTATTAACTGAATGCCTATTACCGGCACAGCCGCGAAAACCCAACGCATAGCATTAGGTGTATCTCTTAAAACAGCAGCATCTTGTGTAAAGACCGAAACGATAGCTTCGGGAAAAATCATAATTAGCGCAAAAATTAAAAGTGCAACACCACAAGCGTACGTTATTGCGAGCTTTATACTTTCGCGTACGCGGTTATAATTTTTTGCTCCAAAGTTATACCCGGCAATAGGTAGAAATCCCTGAGTTACCCCAAGCACAGGAAACAAAGCAAACATAAGCATACGACCTATTATTCCATAGACTGTAACAGATGCTTCGCCGCCAAGGTCAAACAGAATATTATTCATCAACAAATAGGTAACACTTACCACTGCCTGTCTCGCTAGTGTCACAAAACCTAAAGCAGACATCTCCTTAAGTATAGGCCAGTCGAGGCCAAAATGGCTGATATCTATTTTTAATTCTGAATGGTTACTTAAAAAATACCAGACAATGTATAAAAAGCAGCAGATATAAGAAGCTGTCGTTGCCCAGGCTGCACCAGCCATCCCCATATCTAGCATGTTGATTAAAATATAATCGAGGATTAGATTCCCCAATGAAGGGATAATCATTGCAATCATAGCAAATTTGGGCTTCCCCTCTGCTCTAATAACGTTGTTGCCCATCATCGAAAGCGCCAATACCGGAACGCCATAAAGAACAATACGATAATACACTTTAGCCGGCTCAAAGATTTCTCCTTTACCCCCAAAAGCGGGGATAAGTTCGTTTATAAAAACCAACCCCAAAACAACCATTCCTACAGTGAGCAACACGGTTACGGTAATTTGGTTTCCGAAGGTTTTAAATGCTTTAGCTTTATTGTTTGCTCCTAACGCTCTTGAGATAATTGAAGAGCCGCCTATCCCTATTGCCATTCCTAAAGCGGCTATAAAGAACGAGACCGGAAGAACAACATTAATAGCGGCAATTGCGATACTACCTATCCAGTTACCCACAAAAATGGTGTCAACCAGGATATTAAGCGACATTACCAGAATACCTATTGAAGCCGGTAATGCTTGTTTTATAAGCAAGGTACTTATGGGTTCTGTACCTAAAACTTCAGATCTGTTTGGCTTTAACAAAAACGTATGTATTTAAATGAAAATTCCCCCAATTAAGAATTGAGGGAATTAAATTATGCTATTGCTTTAGAGGGTTCTACGAGTGCCCAGTCATTTATCCAGGTAGCTACTACATGCGCCCAGTCGTCACGATCATTTAAACAAGGTATGGTTGTGAATTCTTTACCACCCATCTCGTGAAAAATCTCTTCCCCTTCCATCGCGATTTCTTCTAAAGTCTCTAAACAGTCACTTACAAATGCCGGTGTAACAATTGCCATTTTCTTTAAACCTTCTTTACCAAAACGTTCTATCGTGCGGTCTGTATACGGCTGTAACCACGGGTCAAACCCTAAACGCGATTGAAACGAGGTAAAATAGGTTCCTTCTTTTAAGTTGAGTTTTTCGGCTACCTGACGTGTGGTCTCATAACATTGATGGCGGTAGCAAAATTGATGTGCCGCAGATGGCGTTTTACAGCAAGAACCATCTATTTTACAATGACTTTTAGTAACGTCGTTTTTACGTATGTGTCGCTCAGGAACCCCATGATAACTAAAAACAAGCATCTCATAATCGAGATCTGTAATTTTTTCTTCTATGCTACGCGAAAGCACTTCAATATATTCGGGTTTGTTATAAAACGCCGGAATATCAGAAAATCGCATGTTTGGAAAATGCGCTGCGCGCAATTCTTCAGCTAATACTAAAATAGTTTCTGTAGTCGCCATCGCAAACTGTGGATATAATGGCAGTATTAATACCTCATCAACACCCTGATCATTGAGTTCCTGTAATCCCTGCATCATAGACGGGCTTCCGTAGCGCATAGCTAATACAACAGGCACGTCAACTTTATCAGCGACTTTCTCCTGAAGCATTTCACTTAAAACGATGAGCGGAGACCCTTTTTCCCACCAGATTTTAGAATAGGCTTCAGCAGATTTTTTAGGACGTGTATTTAGGATAATCCCTTTCACTAGAAGGGTGCGTGCCCACAAGGGAAAATCAATCACGCGTTCATCCATCAAAAATTGCCCAAGGTACTTTTTTACATCTTTAGGGTCTGTGCTATCTGGTGATCCCAGATTAACCATAAGTACTCCTTTTTTCATTTTCTTTTTTTTGATTTACAAAACTACGACTTATCCACTTTTTAAAACCAAAAAGCTATAAGGGTTGTTAGGTGGTGTATTGATGTTTTCTATTGGTTAGAATAACTAATTAACCATTTCATTACATCTTCTAAATGCTGTCTAAATTGAGGTTCTGTGTATGATTCGTCAGTATGACCTCCTCCCGTGTAATACATTTCACCTTCCCCTACCTTATGAAACCAGGCATGCGGGTGGTACTCCCCATTTTTACCGCCTTTGTAAGAAGACTCGTCAAGTGTTAGCGTTACATGAACATTTGGATTCAGGTTTTTAAAATTGTACCACTCATCTACCCGCTCAAAAGACTCCGGAAATGCTTTAACCGTCTTATGATTCTCTATTTTTTTTATACGGGCTTTTTGAGTTTCAGGATGGCTTAAAAAATAGCCTCCTATAAATTTCCCGTACCAGGGCCAGTCATATTCGGTATCAGATGCTGCATGAATACCAAAGAATTTTCCCCCGGTTTCCATATAATTCTGAAAAGCTACCTGTTGTTCTTCTCCCAGAATATCTCCGGTTGTGCTTAGAAAAACTATTAAATCAAAGTTTTTTAAATTTTCAGAATTAAATATTAATGAATCTTCAGAGTGCTGAACTGCCCAGTGATTTTCTGAAGCTATTTCTTTTAATGCAGTAACTCCGGGTTCTATCGAAGCGTGTCTAAAACCGTTGGTTTTTGTAAAAACCAGCACATTTTTTTTGGTCAGAAAAACACCACTTTTAGTCGAATTACAACTTAAAATCAATGAGGAAAGGAAAACTAGCAATAAAAGATTTTTCATAAAATTAGTTTAGAGATTGAATGTATTTTTTAGGCGTTGTACCGTATTGTTTTTTAAAGGCTGCTATAAAATGACTGGCGGTACTGTACCCTATTTTTAAACCTACTTCGTTTACATTATGCGAACCGGAAGCAAGTAATTGCCGAGCGACTTCCATCTTGTAATCAAACAAAAAGCTGTAAACCGAGTCGCCATAGATTTGTTTAAAACCTTCCTTAAGTTTATTAATACTTAAGTTAATTTCATCTGCAAGTTCTTGTAGGGAGGGTGGCTCTGCCATACGCGCGATGATAATATCTTTTGCACGTTTTATTTTTGCGACATTATCTTCATCAACCAAAAACGGACATTGTTCTGTATCTGCTTCTGAAGGCCGATTAAAATACAGGCTTAGTAGCTCATACGCCTTCCCTTTAAAATATAAAGCCTTGATTGAAGGGTGCAAATTGTAATTCATTAACTGATTTAAAACTATCGCCATAGATGGCGAGATATTTCCATCTTTATAGTATTTACGATCTCGGTTTTCATCACTTAAAAAGGTGATAAAATCTGCTTCGCGAGAAAAAAGAGAATGAAATTTTTTAATTGATATAAAAACCGAAATCACCCAGCTGTCTGGGGTAATCTCAAGATTTATGGGTAAATCCCGCTGCGGATTGTACAACAATAAAGAGTGCTCTTCTCCTAACGGAAGTTTATAATTACCTTCATTAAATTGAAAAACGGAAGAACCTTTTGCACAAAAGTGAAATTGGATATAACTGCTATCAACCTCGCGGGTTATTAATTGGTTTTCAGGAGTATCATTATTAAATTTTAAAATAAAAAAACCATCTTCAATATTGGTCTCACTATACAAACCTAGAGCGTTATTTTTTAAAGCTTCCATATTCTAAAAAAGGAGTTTTATTTAGATTTATTCTAAACAAAAGGGAAATCTTAGGTTTAGATTACTTCACTAAATTAGGGCATTTTGAGCATTTTATACTTAAAAACTACTTTTTATTCGGGTATCGTTAAAAATGATACGTCTAGCGTTATTTTTTAAACAAGCTGCGGAATACTTTTGCCAGCGATATTATGAATACAAACGGCAAACGACATTTTTATCCGGCTTATCCCGGTGATTTTTTCGCCATTGGCTTAAGCTATTTAAAAGCAGATGCTGAGACGCGCGGTCATTTTAGTGTAGATACGGCAGTACAAGAACGCATTTTAGAACGTGCCCGTGAAGAAGGCATAGAAGGTCTAAGTATTATTTCTACGTGCAACCGCACTGAACTATATGGCTTTGCTCAAGAACCGCTAGATCTTGTAAAATTACTTTGTGAACATACGCAGGGAACGATTCAGGAATTTGAAAAGGTTTCTTATTCTTATAAAAACGAAGAAGCGGTAGATCATCTTTTTAAAGTGGGTACCGGTTTAGACAGTCAGATATTAGGTGATTTTGAAATCATCAGTCAGTTAAAAAATGGTTTTCGCAGAGCAAAAAAGTTAAAACTGGTTAATCCGTTTATGGAGCGTTTAGTAAACTCTGTAATACAAGCCAGTAAGCGTATAAAAAACGAAACCAACATTTCTAGTGGTGCAACATCGGTAAGTTTTGCTTCGGTACAATATATTTTATCTCGTGTTCCTTTTATTTCAGAAAAGAATATTTTGCTATTTGGTACGGGTAAAATAGGGCGTAATACCTGTGAAAATCTCGTAAAGCATACGCGCAATGAAAACATTACGCTTATAAACCGCACCAAAGACAAAGCCGAAAAAATAGCAGGAAAATTTAACCTTATTGTTAAAGATTATGCAGATATACAATCTGAAATTGCTACAGCTGATGTTCTAATTGTCGCTACAGGAGCACAAAAGCCTACGATTTCTAAAGAGCTTTTGTATATTAAAAAACCTTTGCTTATACTTGATTTAAGCATTCCTAAAAATGTGCATGAAAATGTTGAAGAGGTTGAAGGCGTTACATTAGTGCATCTTGACCAACTTTCAAAAATAACAAACGACACCTTAAATCGTCGTAAAAAGCAGTTGCCGCAGGCAATAGCAATTAATAAAGAAATACAAGACGAATTTTACGAGTGGCTGACTACACGCCAGTTTGCGCCTACTATTAAAGCGCTTAAGATGAAACTTGCCCATATGAAAGATGGTGAGATTGACAATCAACGTCGTAAAATTGCAAACTTTAATGAAGAACAAGCTGAAATTATCAGCGAGCGCATTATTCAAAAAATTACTACTCAGTTTGCTAAACACTTAAAAACCGAAGATATTTCACACACCGAGAGTTTGGAATTAATTCAAAAAGTGTTCAAACTTCAAAATCACTAAGTTTTGGCAAAAACCATACGCATAGGTACCCGCGACAGCGAATTAGCGCTCTGGCAGGCACATACTGTACAGCATAAATTAGAAAATCTAGGCTATAAAACCGAACTCGTATCGGTTAAATCTACCGGCGATCTTATTCTAGACAAACCGCTGTATGAATTAGGTATTACCGGTATTTTTACAAAAACTCTTGATGTTGCAATGATCAATGGTACCGTAGACATTGCGGTTCACTCTATGAAAGATGTGCCTACACAATTGCCTAAAGGAATTATTCAGGGAGCTGTTTTAGAACGCGCTGCGAGTGAAGATATTTTTGTTTTTAAAGACGGAAAGAATTCTGCAGATTTTGATGCTAATGCTACTATTGCAACCGGCAGTTTACGACGTAAAGCCCAGTGGTTAAATAAATACCCACATCATCAGGTCGTTGATTTACGCGGAAACGTAAATACCCGACTTCAAAAAGTTGCTGACAGCGATTGGGTAGGTGCTGTTTTTGCAAAAGCAGGTTTAGAGCGCATAAACTTAAAGCCTGATAATCACATCGTGCTCGACTGGATGTTACCGGCACCGGCACAAGGCGCAATGGTTATTACAGTAATGCAAAACGACTCGTATTGCAAAGAAGCCTGCGCACAACTTAATCATAAAGATTCTGAATTAGCAACTCATGTAGAACGTGAGTTTTTAAGAACTTTAGAAGGCGGCTGTACAGCACCTATTGGCGCCTTTGCAGAAATTAAAGAAGAGCGTATTCATTTTAAAGGAGTTTTATTTAGCTTAGACGGCACTCAAAAAATGGATATTGAAGAAAGCGTTCCGGTTTCTGAATGTCAAAACTTTGGAACTCTTTGCGCACTCAAAATACTTGAAAGTGGTGGTCGCGAGTTGATGGAGTCCATTAAAAAAGAGTTGTAACGCCCCTACTCTAATGAAATCTATACTCTCCACAAAAAAATTAACCCCTTCTCAAAAGAATTTAATTCTGGGAGCTGGTTTTTCTGTGGTTGAATACGATGCTATACAAATTGAGTATGTAAATTTTGAACTTCCCGGTAATCTGGAGAACTTGATTTTTACGAGCAAAAATGCCGTAAATGCATTTTTGAATAAAATGGTTAAAGAACCCAATGAGTCCGCAGACATTAAAGGGCTCCTTTCTCTAAAGGCAGAACAGTTAGGTGTGCAAGATTACAAGTGCTTTTGCGTAGGTCCCAAAACCGAAGCTATACTTTTAGAAAATGACCTCAACGTAATAAATGCTGCAGATAATGCTCAGGATTTGGCAAATTTTATCGTGAATACCTATAAAAATGAGCGATTTATCTTCTTTTGCGGTGAAAGCAGAAGAGCAGAATTACCTCAAATTTTTAAAGAAAATAATGTTGATTTTGAAGAGATTGAAGTTTACAAAACCCGTTTAAATACAAAGAGCTTTAAACAGCATTTTGACGCTACACTCTTTTTTAGTCCAAGTGGTGTTCAGAGTTTTATAACTCAAAATACATTAGAAAATACGCTAGCCGTTTGCATAGGAGAAACCACTGCAACCGAAGCAAAAAAACATACAACAAACTATACCACTGCAAATGCAACTACTATTGAGAGTGTAATTGCAAGAGCAGTAAAAGCACTTAACTAATAACCACTCGAGCCCACTCGGGATGACTTAGAACTTATGATTAAGAACGACTTATTTTTAAAGGCATTAAAAGGTGAAACTGTTGAACGACCACCAGTATGGATGATGCGTCAGGCAGGAAGATATTTACCCGAATTTCAGGAAATTAAGGCCAAATATGATTTTTTCACCCGTTGTCAAACTCCAGAATTAGCCAGTGAAATTACTGTGCAGCCCATACGCCGTTATGGTATGGATGCTGCGATCTTATTCAGTGATATTTTAGTAATTCCGCAGGCAATGAATATTCACGTAGAGATGAAACCGGGTGTTGGGCCGTGGTTGCCAGATCCTATTCGGTCTCAAAAAGATCTGGATCGCGTGATTGTACCCGATATCAATGACACTCTGGGTTATGTTATGGATGCTATAAAAATGACTAAAGAAAAACTGAATGACGAAATTCCGTTAATTGGTTTTGCCGGTAGCCCATGGACAATCTTATGCTACTGTGTGCAGGGACAGGGCTCTAAAAATTTTGATATAGCAAAGGAGTTTTGTTTTACACAGCCGCTTGCTGCACACGAATTGCTGCAGAAAATTACAGATACTACCATTCTTTATTTAAAAGAAAAGGTAAAAGCAGGTGTTAATGCGGTTCAGGTTTTTGACAGTTGGGGCGGCATGCTATCTCCTGTAGATTATCAAGAATTTAGCTGGCAGTATATGCAACAAATCATAGATGCTTTGAAAGACGAGATTCCGGTAATCGCATTTGGTAAAGGCTGCTGGTTCGCACTGGGCGAAATGGCTAAAAGTGGCGCTTCGGCATTAGGAATAGATTGGACGTGTAGCGCACGTAATGCCCGTTATTTAACCGGAGGAAACATTACTTTACAAGGCAATTTTGATCCCACACGCCTGTTTTCGCCCCCGAGCGAAATAAAACGTATGGTTACCGAAATGATTGATGCTTTTGGCAAAGACAAATATATTGTTAATCTGGGCCACGGTATTTTACCGAATATTCCGCTAGAAAATGCAGGTGCATTTATTGAAGCTGTAAAAGAGTATAAAGCCGAACGATGAAAATCTGGGCGCGCTTAAAATCATTTGATGCCCATCAGCTTTTTAAGCTTGTCAAATTATTTATTACAAAGCCTTTTTATATCAAATTGACATTGCAGGCAACGCAACAGGCAGTACAGCTGGCAAATAGACACTACGGCAATACACATCATAAAAGCAATGCTGCAAATGCATTTAGACATGCATTATGGACAATCTTATTAGCAAAAGCTGTTTATGATAAGACCGGTAATGAAGTAACTGCAAAAAACTGGGCGCTAAAAGTTACTACAGCGCACGAAAATATCGCAGTTAATAAACCGCTAGAACGCGCGATGGATTTGCACAATAACAATGTAGGCATCTTATTGCTGGCAGAATTGATTAATAAAAAAGAAGACGAAATTGTACTTTTATTAAAGAAGAAAGCACAGGAAGCACAGCAAATCTGTGAGCCGGAAGAGGTGGTAAATTTGAAAAATCAGCTTGTATACATTTCTGAAGAATGATAAAATCTATAGTTAAAGGACTTGCCGATTACAAAGATTCTATAAGTTTAATTCATAAATTAAACCTCTGGAAATACTTTGCAATCCCTATGGTAATTAGCTTTGTTACCGCTCTATTAATAGGGATTACGGCGTGGGGACTTTCTGATACTATAGGTGGTTTTATATCTCGTTTATGGGTCTGGAGTTGGGGAGCAGAAACTGTAACAACAATTAGCAACATAATAGGAGCTTTAGTAATCATAGCCTTGGGGCTTATTCTCTACAAACATTTAATAATGGCATTCTCGGCTCCTTTTATGAGCCCTGTTTCTGAGAAAATAGAAGCCTATTTACAGCCCGGAATTCATCAACATCGAGATACTTCAAATGCAAGCCAACTTATACGCGGTATACGTATAAACCTGCGTAATCTAGGTTGGGAATTACTTATGACACTGCCCTTATTGCTGTTGAGCTTAATTCCTGTTGTAGGCTTCATTGCGACTTTGTTGCTATTTTTAATACAAGCCTATTACGCAGGTTTTGGTAATATGGATTATACGCTGGAACGGCATTTGCGCTACCGCGAAAGTATTTCTTTTGTGAAACAAAATCGAGGTTATGCAATAGGCAACGGTATTGTATTTATGCTTTTTCTTTTGATTCCGATCGTCGGAATACTTCTGGTTTTGCCCATCTCGGTTACAGCGGCAAGCAAAACAACGCTCACCCTTTTAGATCAAAAAAACCAATGACTGAAGAATCTCAATTTGAAATTGCATTATTAAATGCAGAAGATGCTAAAGCGCTACACCTTCTTTTAAAGGAAGATAATGACGCCTTTAAAGAATATTTCCCGATAACTTTAAGTGAGAATACTTCGCTTTCTGCTACTAAAAAATATATTGCGCTTAAAGAAAAGGAAGCAGCAAATAAAACTGATTTTACCTTTGCTATACATACAATTATACATCCAGAGATAGCAGGATTGGTCATCTTAAAAGATCTTGATTTTGAAAATAATGAAGCAGAATTAGCGTATTGTTTAAGTCCGCGGTTTCAAGGAAGAGGATGGATAACACAAGCAGTATCTCAAATTGTAGATTTTGCTTTTTTAAACCACCAGATTTCAAGCTTTAAAATCATCACCCACAAAACAAATACAAAGAGTATAGCAGTCGCAGAACACAGCGGCTTTGTATGGCACAGCACTCTTGAAAAAGAATTTAAACCAGAAGGTAAAGAAGCTCAGGATATGGAGCTTTATATTTTAAAAAAATAAGAATAAACAGTTACCCAATGAGAGAACAGTTTGTTAACTACATAAAGAATTTACAAGACACAATTACCTCAAAACTAGAAGCAATAGATGGTTCTGCAAGGTTTAAAGAAGATAATTGGGTTCGCAAAGAAGGTGGTGGCGGGCGTACGCGTGTGCTTGAGAATGGCGCTGTAATAGAAAAAGGAGGCGTCAATATTTCAGAAGTACATGGTGCCCTGGCTCCTGCTATGCAGAAGTATTTTAATGTAGGTGATTGTGATTTTTTTGCGTGTGGACTTAGTTTGGTTATTCACCCTAAGAACCCATATGCACCTACCGTGCATGCAAACTGGCGTTATTTTGAGATGTATGAAAAAGACGGTACGCTAGTTGACTCGTGGTTTGGTGGTGGGCAAGATTTGACACCGTATTATCTTTTTGAAGAGGATGCTTTTCATTTTCATCAGACTTGTAAAACAGCCTGTGATGCGCACGATCCAGATTTTTATAGTCATTACAAAGCCCGCTGTGATGAGTATTTTTACAACAGCCATCGTGGCGAAGCCCGTGGTATAGGTGGTTTATTTTTTGATTATTTAAAAGCTACTCCTGAACGCTCCATGCAAGACTGGTACAATTTTGTGACTGAAGTAGGTGATAGTTTCCTAGATGCTTACGCTCCTATTTTAGAAAAAGAAAAGCCTTGCCATACGGCGAAAAAGAGCGAGACTGGCAAGAAGTACGTCGCGGTCGCTATGTAGAATTTAACCTCGTACACGATAAAGGAACTCTTTTTGGTCTTAAAACAAATGGGAGAATAGAAAGTATATTAATGAGCCTTCCTCCTAATGTGCAATGGCGCTACGACCATCATCCCGAGCCGGGTAGTGAAGAAGCAAAACTGGTTGATGTATTAGAAAACCCGAAAGACTGGGTGTAATTGTAATACCGTTATTTCCAGATTGTAGCCTGTTTTGCACTTACATGCGTATCTTTTTTAAGGGCTTGAAAGCGTGCTTTTAGCAACAATTTTCTGCCTCTTAAATTTCGGGTAAAATACAAAGAACATTCTCCTAAATGCTGCGTCCAAAAATTATAGAAAACCAGTGCATCTTCCTTGCGCTGTGCAAAAACATCAGGAACTGTAAAATAGCTGGAGAACCCCAGTTGCTCTCGTAGCCAGTTTGCCTGAGCTAATATATATCTTGGGTTTTCTATGGGCAATATCACTTCCTGCAAATAGGATATAAACAGTTTTTCTTCTTTTGCGGTAGCACCTTTTAAATAGCAATTTATAACACCTGCATGAGGCTCCTCAATTTCTAAAACGATATTTTTAGGTGGTGTATGTATATGTTTTAGATTAATCATTGTACGTAACACAACTTTGGCGATTGCCTCAATATCTTTATCTATTCTTCCAAAATATAAATAAAGTTTTGATGCTTTAAAAAATTTCGGCATTAATGTAACCGCAAGTGCAGCTGCCACTACAACAATAAAATGAATGATTCCTTTAGAGATGAGAACGCGTAGGTAACTGATAAAAATCTCGGGTAACACAACAGTAAGTATTAGACCTATTTCTGCCAAAGCATACTTGAGCGTAGTATCATAAGCGATTTTCCGTTTGACTTTAAAAGGTTGATTATCATCAAAATTTAATTTCAGCTCATTAACCATAACAGCTCCTTCTTCAATAGCTTCACTCCAGCGAGATTTGACAAGATTGCGATTTGAAGCTAAATTTCTAAAATGCAAATTGAGATCTTCACTGTTATTAGAACCTACTTTTATATTTAAGCGATCACTGCCATTCTCTATAACCGGTACTCCAGTTAAGCTTACGCCGCAAAAAGCATCAAAACGTCTTTGCAGCAAATTGTAATCTGCTCCACCACTATCTGCGGTTGGATCAACACAGGCAAGATGCCAGATGTTTGCAACTTTATCGGGTTGATTTGGTGAAACCCGTATGGCTCGGCCCCGCATTTGATTAGACATTACAAAAGAGCCTACAAACGAAGCCAAAACCAGCGTATTTATTGCCGGGCAATCCCAGCCTTCTCCTAATAGCGATTTTGTACCTATTAATATTTTTATAAAACCAGTTTCAAATAAGTGTGTTATCGCCCCTATTAACAAGGTTTTTGAAGTTGCATTGGGTTTAATAATTAAAAATGATGATGCAGGGATTTGCTCCCAGGTAATTGCATCTGCAGGGAGGTGTTTTCTTAATTCATCAATCGTACTACTGTGTAAAATAATTAATGAGCCGGTGAGTACTCCCAGATACTGTTCTTTAATTCCATTAAAGCGTAAATGCTGAAATATAGGAATTACACCTAATTTATTAATAGTATGCAATTGATTCTGCCGAATATCAACAAATTCTTTTCTTATATAATCTGAAAGAATGACTTGCCGTAGCGAGTCGCCCATATTCTTAGCCTCCAGATTTGTAATCTCAAGAATGCTATTCAGTTTTGTTACACTTTGTGATAAAGATTTATAAAATCGCTGATCTCCTATAAGATTTAAACGCTTTTGATCGAGTACTCCTATACGTCTGAGTTCTTTTTCAATGGGATAAAGAACCGCCGCATCTTCACCATACGCATCTTTAAAATCAACCAGATAATACTGCAAAAGTACCTCTACCCACTCATAAGAAAAGCTTGGGATGTGCTTCTGTTCCTCTTCGGTTAAACCCAAAATTTCGAGTTTTTCTCTGGTGATTAATTCTTTAGAAGCATTTAGAAAGATAAGCAGTGCTGAATAGAGCTTAGGCGCCTCATAAATCTGCGGCAGCACAGCTTCTGTTTCCTTATAAAACGGATGGGTTTTAACTAACTCAATAAATTTAATATTACCAGTAAGTGCCGTTACAAAATGGTAAATCTGTTCTCTAAAATCAAGAATATCATTTATACGCTCTATACTGGGTTTTGAAAAATGAATATAATCCTGGTGAGGACATAAATTCTGTTCTTTTACTAGTTCAGGAACTGTGATTTCTGCATCTACAGCACCGCAAAGTTCAAAATAATTACGTAATTCTCTGGGTGAACTGTCATAAGGCGGTGTAGCTGTAAGGGCGATATAAATACAGTTTTCTAATCTTTTTAGTTCAAAAAGCGGCAGCCACCACTCATTTTTTAGATGATGTGCCTCATCTAAAACAATATTTTTAATCCCTGCATTTCTAAAAAAATCAAGTAATTTTTCTGAAGAAGAATTCATCTCATTCTTAAAAAAAGCATGTAGCGATTGATATGTAGAAAATGTAATATCTGCAGGCTTCTTTAAATTATAACCACAATTTACATCCTTACTGTTTTTTAGAAAACAATCCCCAAGACGATCATTCCATTGATTTCTAATGGTAAGCGTAGGTGTAAAAACCAGTGTTTTTTTATTTACCCGTCTTATCATTTCGAGACCTAAAACCGTTTTGCCAGATCCTGGCGGCGCAATTACATGCAAATGCTCGTCTTCTATATGCTTATCAAAATCCTTAAGAAATTTATCTTGATACGACCTCCACGGAAATATGAATTTGAGATGTTCAGTTAGAGTAAAATCAGGCGCTAAGCTCAAAATATAATGGTAAATTTGCCTGTAAAATACAGAATAATATGTTTCCATTAAGAAGAAATCGCAGATTACGTACTTCAGAAGCTATGCGCGCTTTAGTACGTGAAACTATCATATCGCCTAATGACTTTATTCTACCTGTTTTTGTGGTAGAAGGAAAAGGGGTTAAAGATGAAATTGCATCAATGCCGGGTTATTATCGCCTGAGTCTTGACAATCTTAAAAAAGAAGCTAAAGAAGTATGGTCGCTGGGTATTAAAAGCGTGTTACTTTTTGTAAAAGTAGATGATAAACTGAAAGACAATAAAGGTACTGAAGCACTAAATCCTGACGGACTTATGCAACGAGCTATAAAAGCTGTTAAAGATGCAGTGCCGGGTATGGTTGTTATGACCGATGTCGCCTTAGATCCTTTCTCGTCTTTTGGGCACGATGGTATCGTAGCGGGAGGTAAAGTACTTAATGATGATTCTAGTGCTATTTTAGCTGAGATGGCACTTTCACACGCTAATGCCGGTGCAGACATGGTTGCTCCTAGTGATATGATGGACGGTCGTATTTTTGAAATGCGTACCCTGCTTGAAGATGAAGGGCACCACGACGTAGGTATTATGAGTTACTCAGCAAAATATGCTTCTGCTTTTTACGGTCCGTTTCGGGATGCTCTAGACAGTGCTCCTGTTGATCTTAAGGATGTTCCAAAAGATAAAAAGACCTATCAGATGGATTATGCAAACCGCGATGAGGCCATTAAAGAAACACTCATGGATATTGAAGAAGGTGCAGATATTGTTATGGTAAAACCAGGTCTTTGCTACCTTGATATTGTACGCGACATTAAAAATGAGGTTAATGTACCGGTAGCTGTATATCAGGTAAGTGGTGAATATGCTATGATAAAAGCGGCATCAGAGCGCGGCTGGTTAGATCACGACGCTGTGGTTCTTGAACAAACATATGCAATTAAACGCGCAGGTGCAGATCTAATTGCCAGTTATTTTGCTAAGGATGTAGTGAAGTTAATTTCATAACCGATCATTAATATTAGAAAATTTAGAAGAGGCTCGTTGAGCCTCTTTTTTTTCCAAATAGTTTCGAGTTTAACCTAAGCTTTTCTTAACCTGTTTGTAAGGTGTTTTGATTATGGTATCTTTATCTCAAATCAAACTAAACCAATGGGTCTACTAATCGCCTTTGCATTTATATCTATATTTTTCTCGTTTCTATGTTCTATCCTGGAAGCGGTTTTATTAAGTGTTACTCCTAGTTTTATACGCATTAAAACTAAGGAAGGTCACGCATACGCCAAGACATTGGCTAACTTTAAAAAAGACATAGACAAACCCCTAATTGCTATTTTAACTTTAAATACAATTGCGCATACTGTGGGTGCAATT
The DNA here is from genome assembly GCF_000687915.1 of Leeuwenhoekiella sp. MAR_2009_132. Classification (NCBI taxonomy): domain Bacteria; kingdom Pseudomonadati; phylum Bacteroidota; class Flavobacteriia; order Flavobacteriales; family Flavobacteriaceae; genus Leeuwenhoekiella; species Leeuwenhoekiella sp. MAR_2009_132. The sequence continues at coordinate 1,522,943 of NZ_JHZY01000004.1, read as the reverse complement.
TTAGTAGGGGATCAAGCAGGTACAATGGCTGCTGAGTCAGGTTGGGATTTTTCTGTTTTAGGACTCAATTTTGTCGCTATTGTCTCTACAATAATGACCTTATTAATACTTGTGCTTTCAGAAATTATCCCTAAAACAATAGGTGCTACTTACTGGAAATCTCTGGGCAACTTTACAGCGAAGACCTTAACGCTTATTCTAATATTTCTAAAATATACCGGTATTTTATGGTTGTTGACTCAAGTAACTAAACTTGTGGGTAAATCTGCTCATGTAAGTACAATGAGTCGTGAAGAATTTTTAGCACTCACCGATGCTGCTGAAAAAGAAGGAGTTTTTGAAGATAATGAGACTACTGTAATTAAGAATCTACTGGTTTTTAAATCGGTGATGGCAAAAGATGTAATGACGCCTTTTCCAGTTGTGGTGACCGAAGATGAGACTAAAACTTTAAATCAATTTCATAAAGAACACCCACATCTTAAGTTTTCGAGAATACCTGTTTTCAGTAAAAAATCACACAACATAACCGGCTTTATTTTAAAAGATGATGTTCTCGAGGAAATTGTAGAAGAACAGGGAGAGAAATTGCTTTCAGATATAAAAAGAGATATTCTTATTGTAGATGCAGATCAACCCATACCTGCACTTTTTGACACTTTTGTAACCAGTCGTGGTCATATTGCATTAGTAACAGACCATTTTGGAAACACCATAGGTGTTGTTACTATGGAAGACATTATAGAAACACTTCTGGGACTCGAAATAATGGACGAGAGTGACACTATTGAAGATATGCAGGTGCAAGCTCGTAAAAACTGGGAGCGCCGTGCAAAACGTATGGGAATCGTTCTAGACAAAATTCCAGAGAACTCTAAAACAGTTGAGTTATCTCCTCAGCACGATGTAAACGTAAAAAACGAAGATGTTGATAAACCTTCAGAATGAAAGAAGCCTATCTAGATTCTCCTTTGGGAACACTATTAATTAAAGGAAATCAAGAAGGACTGGTATCTGTAACATTTTTAGATGAAAAAATTTTGCAAAGCGAAGCAATACCTAAAGAGCTTCAAGATGTAGTTTCTCAATTAGAACACTATTTTACAGGAGATTTAAAAGATTTTAATCTAAAATTGAATCTACAAGGCACCGATTTTCAGAAAAAAGTGTGGTTACAACTGGCGAAAATCCCTTTTGGGAAAACCACTTCCTACTTACAAATGGCCAAAGATCTTGGCGACCCAAAAGTAATACGCGCAGCAGCTACTGCAAATGGTAAAAACCCAATCGCTATTATTGTACCATGCCACCGTGTGATTGGCAGCGATCATTCTATGACGGGTTACGCCGGTGGCATCTGGCGTAAAAAATGGCTTCTTGAGCACGAAAGTCCGGTTACACAACAAACGCTATTTTAGAGTTTTTAAGCTCCTTACTTTTTTCATAAACTTTTGATTATATTTAGTTTACAACTAGGTTATCCTATTTGGATGATTGAATTTTTATCATTGACAGTTTTCAAAAATTGCAACAGAAATCTAAATTATGCTATCAAAAATACACTTAGAAAACATTTTATTTCTAGATATAGAAACCGTACCTCAACTCGAAAATTTTAGCGATTTAGATACAGATATGCAGGAATTATTTGCCGATAAAACTCAGTATCAGCGCAAAGATGATTTTACAGCAGAAGAGTTTTACGACAGGGCAGGTATTTGGGCTGAGTTTGGTAAAATCGTTTGTATTTCGGTAGGTTATTTTAAAGTTAAAGACGCCATGCGTACATTTAGAACAACCTCTTTTCATGGAGATGAACGAAACCAACTGCTTGAATTTAAAAAACTTCTATCTGAACATTTTAATAAGCCGCAACACCTATTGTGTGCCCACAATGGTAAAGAGTTTGACTTCCCGTTTATCGCAAGACGTATGATTATTAATGGGATTGCACTTCCGTTTAAATTAGATTTATTCGGCAAAAAACCATGGGAAATTCCGCATCTTGACACCTTGGAAATGTGGAAGTTTGGCGATTATAAACACTATACTTCTCTAAAACTACTCACTAAAATCCTAAATATTCCTTCTCCCAAAACCGATATAGATGGTAGCCAGGTACGCGATGTATTTTATTTAGAAAATGATATTGCGCGTATTGTAGAATATTGCGAACGTGATGTCGTCGCTGTTGCACAAATTGTTTTGCGCCTGCGCAATGAAGCTTTATTACTAGAGACAGAGATCATTTCAGTTTAAATACTATAGGATATTGTAAATTTAGGCTGTGAATACAACAGCTCTACTTTCAATAAAAGATCTTAGCCTCGGTTTCAAAACCGGAAAGCAAACGAATCAGGTTTTGCATAGTATTGATTTTAATATTATGCAGAACGAAATTGTAGGTGTAGTAGGAGAATCAGGGTCAGGTAAATCAGTTACAAATTTGGCTGTTTTGGGTTTGCTTCCTAAGCGCATTACCGAAATTACTTCGGGAAATATTTTATTTGAGGGAAGTGATTTACTTCAACTAGCAGACAACGAACTCCAAAAAATACGCGGTAATAAAATTTCGATGATTTTTCAAGAACCTATGAGTTCCCTAAACCCTTCTATGCGTTGCGGGAAACAGGTTACCGAGATCTTATTAAGACACACAAATCTCTCTAAGAAAGCCGCAAAAGAAGAAACTCTAAAACTTTTTAATCAGGTAAAATTACCTAGACCCGAAGCAGCATTTAAGGCCTATCCTCATGAGATTAGCGGTGGGCAAAAACAGCGGGTTATGATCGCGATGGCAATCGCCTGCAAACCCAAATTATTAATAGCAGATGAGCCAACAACTGCACTAGATGTAACGGTTCAAAAAGAGATTATCTTGCTTTTAAAAGAATTGCAGCAACAAACGGAGATGAGTATTTTATTTATCTCACACGACCTCTCTCTCGTAAGTGAGATAGCAGATCGCGTTATCGTAATGTATCGCGGTAAAATTATTGAGCAAGGCAGCGCTAAAACCATCTTTAACGACCCTAAAGAAGACTACACAAAAGCTTTAATCTATGCCCGCCCTTCTACAAGTGAACGGCTTGCAAAACTACCTACTGTATCAGATTTTTTAAAGGGAAATGCACTTGCAAAACCAGTGAGTAGGGCAGAACGGGAACTTGAACACGAGAAGATATACAGCAAAACCCCATTATTAGAAATCAAAAACGCTACAAAAGAGTATTATTCTAAGGTTTCATTCTTCGGAAAGACAGAAACTCTAAAAGCAGTAAATGAAGTAAGTTTTAAAATTTATGAAGGTGAGACCTTAGGCCTTGTTGGTGAGTCTGGCTGCGGAAAGTCAACTTTAGGAAATTTAATTCTTCAGTTAGACAAAACTACCAGCGGAGCTATTTTCTACAAAGGAAAAGACTTAACTCTGTTGTCTTCAAAAGAACTAAGAACCCTTCGTAAAGATATTCAGATCATATTTCAGGACCCCTATTCTTCTTTAAATCCAAGGCTTACTGTAGGTCGTTCTATTACCGAAGCTATGCAGGTACATAAACTGTATAAATCTTCAGAAGAGCGTAAAGCAGAAGCCTTAAAGTTACTTCAAGAAGTAGGTTTATTGCCTGAGCATTATGACCGGTATCCTCAAGAATTTAGTGGTGGTCAACGACAACGTATAGGTATAGCGCGCACTATTGCAGTAAGGCCTAAGTTTATAGTTTGTGATGAGTCTGTATCTGCACTGGACATCTCTGTGCAGGCTCAAGTACTTAATCTGCTTAATACCTTAAAAACCTCATACGGTTTTACGTATTTATTTATTTCACACGATCTGGCCGTAGTGAAATATATTTCAGACCGTTTGCTGGTTATGCGAAACGGTAGATTTGAGGAAACTGGAGAAGCAGATACTGTATACGAGAACCCTCAAAGCGATTATACTAAAGCGTTAATCGAGGCAATTCCTAAAGGAATTTAAAACATAAAAAGAAAAACTTTTTTAAAGAGGTAAAGAATACTTCGTGTAGTTTGATAGGTATCTTGTAAAACTGCATTTAAGCCTTTAGACTTATGATTCTTAACGGGAGAAAGTGTTGGCATGTTCTTATTTCTTATTTTTCGTTAACGTGAATTTAACTTTTTTTATTTAGATATAAAAAAACCGCCGGGCTCCCCCTGCGGTTTATTAACAAATCATAACATCAAAACACTCCTGCTTTGAAATTAAGTAATAATTGAAAGGACTCCTCCTAAACTTTATATCTAAAAAATCCTGATTTGGGAGTGACTAAAGTAATTGTAATTTTCAGTTCGCGCAAGAATTTGAGTAACTAATTTTAAAAAACGTTAAAAAAAAGTGTTTTTCACCTGTTTTAACTTGCTTTTTAGCGTTGTTTTTAGTGACTAAATTCATTCAACGATTATTTTTGACACTAGAAAGATAAAAAAAGGAGCCCTAAGGCTCCTTATAAATTGATATACAAAATCTTTAAGCGAGTATCATTTCCGGGACTTCTGCAGGGATTTCTAAATAACCTTCTGTTGCTTTAATAATTTCATCAACAGATACCCCTGGAGCACGTTCTAACAGCCTAAAGCCTTTAGGCGTTACCTCGATCACAGCAAGATTAGTAACGATTTTAGTCACACAACCTACACCCGTAAGCGGTAAAGAACAGCGTTTAAGAAGTTTAGATTCTCCTTCTCTGTTAGTATGCATCATGGCTACAATAATATTTTCGGCACTGGCAACAAGATCCATTGCACCTCCCATACCTTTAACCATTTTTCCGGGAATTTTCCAATTTGCGATATCACCATTTTCAGCTACCTCCATAGCACCTAAAATGGTAAGATGTACGTGTTGACCACGTATCATTGAAAAACTTGTTGCAGAGTCAAAAAAAGAGGCTCCTTTAAGTGCTGTAATGGTTTGTTTACCTGCATTAATCAGATCTGCATCCTCTTCACCTTCAAAAGGGAAAGGACCCATTCCTAATATTCCGTTTTCACTCTGAAACTCAACTTCTATATCATCTCTAACATAATTAGCAACCAGCGTAGGAATACCTATACCCAGATTGACATAGAAGCCATCCTTAACTTCACGAGCTATGCGCTTAGCGATTCCGTTTTTATCTAGCATTATTTATTGGGTTGTGGTGTCATTCTTAAATACGGCTTAATCTCTGTGTGTCCCTTCGGAAAAAATTCTGGTATTTGCTCATTACTTACGCTTGGTGAGATTACGCAATCTTCGCCATCATTCCAATTTGCCGGTGTAGCCACTTTATGATATGCTGTAAGTTGAAGAGAGTCTATTACCCGTATAATCTCGTCAAAATTACGACCGGTAGAAGGTGGATAGGTAAGTGTTAATTTTATTTTCTTATCTGGTCCAATGATAAATACCGAACGTACCGTAGCTTTCTCACTAGCATTTGGATGTATCATATCATATAATTCAGAAACCTTGCGGCTCTCATCACCTATGATAGGATAGTTCATCGTTGTATTTTGAGTTTCGTTGATGTCTTTAATCCATCCCATATGTTCTTCAACGCTGTCTACGCTAATTGCAATAGGCTTTACATTACGTTTTTTAAACTCTGGGTAATAATTTGCCACAGTACCCAATTCTGTTGTACACACCGGCGTATAATCTCCCGGATGCGAAAACAAAATTCCCCAGCTGTCTCCTAGCCATTCGTGAAAATTGATTTCACCTTCGGTAGTATTTGCTGTAAAATCTGGTGCTATATCTCCTAATCTTAAATGTGCCATTTTATTTATTTTTATTATTAATCGTGATTAATTTATTGGTTTATCGTTTTCTAACAGTAAGTTGTTCGATACGCTTCTCATAGGCAGATCCTTTAAAAATACGTTGAACAAAAATACCTGGAATGTGTATTTGATTTGGGTCAAGTTCTCCTGCAGGTACGAGTTCTTCTACTTCGGCAACTGTAATTCTTGCTGCGCCACACATATTCGGGTTAAAATTGCGAGCTGTTCCCTTAAAAATAAGATTACCTGCAGTATCACCTTTCCAGGCTTTGACGAACGCAAAATCGGCTTTAAATGCTTCTTCAAGCACATACATTTTACCGTTAAACTCTCGGGTTTCTTTACCTTCAGCTACTTCTGTACCATACCCTGCCGGAGTATAAAATGCCGGAAATCCTGCCTGAGCGGCACGGCAACGTTCGGCCAAAGTTCCTTGCGGAATAAGCTCAACATCAAGCTCGTTACTCAACATTTGGCGTTCAAATTCTGCATTTTCGCCTACATAGGAAGAAATCATTTTTTTGATTTGCTTTTTCTGAAGTAGTAAGCCCAGTCCAAAATCATCAACTCCTGCATTATTAGAAATGCATGTTAACTCTTTTACACCCAGTTTAACTAATTCTGAAATAGCATTCTCAGGAATTCCGCTGAGGCCAAAGCCTCCAAACATCATTGTCATTGAATCAGTAACACCTTCAAGAGCTTCTGAAACTGAATGCACTGTTTTTATTATCATTTTCTGATTTTAGATACAGAAAATTACGAAACAACGCAGCCAACGGCAATTTTTTTGCAAGAATTTATGCAATTCATTTTATGCCGTAATTCTAATGAAAACTTACAACTGTAGTTAAACTAAAAGTCAAGTTCGTCAATAATATCAGATTGATGCGAACTGGCTTCAGATTGAGAACAATCTATGCGTATAGAAAGATTTTCTGGTTTCTCAAATGCGCCCTGTGAAATTTTTAGTGCCTCATCTGCGTAACATTTTTTCATAAAACTCCCCCAGATAGGTAACGCCATTGTTGCCCCCTGACCATAGGTTATAGAAGAAAAGTGAACCGATCTATCATCTCCTCCTACCCAAACACCGGTAACCAGGTTAGGCACCATACCCATAAACCAACCATCACTTTGATTTTGTGTAGTACCCGTTTTACCCGCGATAGGATTTTTAAAAGCATACGGATGTCCCGTAATTACTTTTTTATAAACATCACTATTTATTGCTCCCGAGCGTAGTCTGGCCCCAGAACCGTATTGAGTTACTCCTTCCATAAGGTTAACCGTTACATATGCAGATTCTTTACTTAAGACGTCTTTAGCCTCCGGAATGCTTTGGTACAAAACCGTCCCGTTTTTGTCAACAATTGTAGAAACTATTTGCGGCTCAACGTGAACCCCTTTGTTTGCAAAAGCAGAATAAGCCGAAACCATCTCAAATAAACTAATATCTGGAGTACCTAAAGCAATAGACGGCACTACCGGTATATCTTTAGTATCTATACCTAATTTTGCTATTAAATCAATTACCGTTTGTGGCCCCACACGATGCATTAAACGGGCAGAAACGGTATTAATTGATTGTGCCAATGCACTTTTTAAAGTCACCATACCACCATATTGCCCTCCAGAATTTTCAGGGCACCAGTCACGCTGAGCTCCCATTTCTCCCGCAGGAATACAGTAAGGAATATTAGGGATTGTATCGCAAGGAGATAGGTGTAATTGATCTATGGCTGTAGCATATAGAAAAGGTTTAAATGTAGAACCCACCTGGCGCTTTCCGGTTTTTACGTGATCGTATTGAAAATGCTTATAATCTATACCACCTACCCATGCTTTTACCTCGCCGGTCTGCGGTGTAAGACTCATTAAACCTGCTCTAAAAAAGCGCTTATAATATCGTATGCTATCTTTAGGTGTTAAAATAGTATCTATTTCTGAAGCTCCATTCTTCCACGCAAAAACACGCATATCTGTTTTAATATCAAACGATGCTCTAATTTTGTCTTCTGAAATGCCATTAGCGGCCATTTTTCTCCAGCGATCTGAAGTGCGCATTGCACGATATAAGATTTTCTGCTCTTCGTCTTCTGTTATATCTCTAAAGGGAGCTGTTTTGTTTCTTTCATTTTGTTTATCAAACTCACGCTGTAAATTCTCCATGTGCGCAGTAACAGACTGCTCTGCATAACGCTGCATACGCGAATCTATCGTAGTGGTTATAACTAGCCCGTCGCGATAAATATTATAGAACTCTTCATTACCATCTGCATCTTTACCTTTAGGATTATTTTTAATCCAGTCTGCCATGAATGCGCGTAAATATTCTCTAAAATAAGTTGCAATACCATCTGCATGGCCTTCTGGTGAAAAGTTAATTTTCATGGGCATCGCCATAAGGCTATCGCGCTCCTGTACTGTAAGCTTACCGGTTTGAGCCATAAGGGCTAAAACTGTGTTACGACGTTCTAAAGCATTGTCTTTAGAAATCTCACGATGTGGATTAAACTGTCGCGGATTTTTAAGCATTGCTGCAATTACTGCAGATTCTTCAGGACGTAACTCTATGGGTTCTTTGTCAAAGTAAATTTTTGAAGCAGAACGTATTCCCACCGCCTGAAACAAGAAATCCTGCTTGTTCAAATACATGGTAATTATCTCTTCTTTTGTGTATTGTCGCTCAAGTCGCGCAGCAATAATCCATTCTTTTACTTTCTGCACCAGGCGTTCTAGCGTACTGCCGGGTGTATCAGAAAAGAGCAATTTTGCGAGCTGCTGTGTGATGGTACTTGCACCACCTTTTGAACCTAAATAGGCAACGGCACGAGTGGTACCTCGTACATCTATACCAGAGTGATCATAAAATCGTCTATCTTCAGTAGCCACAACTGCATCAATTAAATTTTGAGGTAAGTCGCTATATTTTACAGGAGTTCTGTTTTCATTATAAAATTTCCCTAATGTTTTTCCATCTGAAGAAAGGATTTCTGTAGCCAGATTACTTTCAGGGTTTTCTAATTCGTCAAACGTGGGTAAACTTCCAAAAACACCCCAGGAAGCTAAAAGAAAAACAAGAACAAGCGCTCCTATAGATCCAAAAAATAAAATCCAAAATCCTTTTATATACGGTGCGTTACTGGGTGTATTCTTAGCTGTTTTTTTTGTTTTCTGAGCCATTTTTTATTCTTTAATTTTTTCGATGCGTAAGCCCACATCTACAATACCACCTAATTCTTGTACAGGGTTTACGCTACCATTGCGTCGCATTGCCTGTTTGAGTCTAAACTGGTATTCTCCTGCTTCAGTAAACCTGAAATTCTCTTTATACCAAAGTTTATTTTCTTTTAAATCTCCAAAACCCTCTCCCAGCCAGGATCCATCAGGTCGTGCCATTTTATATTCTAAAGTATCTGTAATGGTTTTTCCATTAGGAAATTGCAATTCTGAGATTAAAAATAAATTGCTAAATGCGTATTCATTTGTGTTTCTCAAAGTGATAAAAAGATTATAGTTAATTAAACTATCAAGTTTATTCACTTTAAAAACCACTGCAGCGTCGCTTTCCCAGTAATCTGGAAGACTTTTATACTCGTGAAAAACAGCTTTCTCATCACAAGCTGAAAAACAGATTAAAATTAAAAGTGCATAGCAAAATTTATGCATTATTACTTGGGCCTTTTTTACGATAATTTGATTTCTTTCTTCTGCCTTTAGACTTTTTACGAGCTACTTTAGGCTTGTCAAAACGTGTTAAACTGTCTTGCCCAACAACGTTACCAAAATCAACTTTAGTATCTGAAATTAGTTCTGCTGCATATTCTTCAAGACTTGCAACCGGCTCATTCTTTTTATTAGACTCTAAAATCTCATTTGCCTGTGTGGTGGTAAGTTTGTGCCAGTTCATCCACTCACCTTCGTATGCATACCACAGGTGTCCCTGAAAAATGTCTATTTTTTGGCAAACAGCAGTTCCTTTTTCGGTCTTTAATTTTTGTTCCGTCTTCGGAAAGTCTTTTAATGCATCTAAATACGCATCAAGCTCATAATTTAAACAACATTTAAGCTTACCGCACTGTCCCGCAAGTTTTTGAGGATTTAACGACAACTGCTGATAGCGAGCTGCGCTCGTAGTCACCGATCTAAAATCTGTTAACCACGTAGAACAACACAACTCTCGACCACAAGAGCCTATACCGCCCAGGCGAGCTGCTTCCTGTCTAAAACCTATTTGACGCATTTCTATGCGCGTTCTAAATTCTTGTGCAAACTCTTTAATAAGCTGTCTAAAATCTACGCGCTCTTCTGCAGTATAATAAAAGGTAGCTTTAGAACCATCGCCCTGAAACTCAATATCAGAGATTTTCATATGTAGGTTAAGACGAATGGCTATTTGTCTAGAACGCACTTTCATTGCTTCTTCGCGATCTTTTACACCTTGCCAGATTTCTACATCTTTCTGATTTGCCTTCCTATATATTTTTAAAAATTCTTCGGTGTCATAAGGCACCTTTTTCTTTTTCATTTGAATACGTACTAGCTCACCAGTAAGCGAAACAATACCTATATCATGACCAGAAGCAGCCTGTACGGCTAACACCTCACCTATATTAATCTGAAGATTATCTACGTTCTTAAAAAACTCTTTACGCCCGTTTTTAAAACGAACTTCTACAAAATCAAAAGGTTCTTGCCCATCTGGTAAGCTCATATTTGCTAACCAGTCAAAAACCGTTAATTTATTGCAACCATCTGTACCACAGGTACCATTATTTTGACAACCACGTGGCTGACCGTTAACGGTCGTACCACAACTTCCACACGCCATGAGATCCTATATTTAGTAAATCTCTAATTTAAAGTAAATTAGGATTTTTTGATTTGTATTCTTTAAAACGAAATTTTTTCGTTTTAATTTATGCTAAAGATAACATTTTAGACAGGCAAAAATATAGTAATTCTTATTGTCAGAAAATGTTATCTCAAATACATTGATATATGACAAATTCAAAAAACCTAATTAAGCTTCCCTTAAAACACGAGTACAAAAGGGTTTTGTGTTAAAATTTTTTAAATGTTGGTGGTTATCTACCTAATCTTTAAATTGTCTGAAATAATATTTAAAAAACAGCACGAATATGATTAAGAATTATTTAAAAATGTTAGCCATTGGAAGTCTCGTATTAACTTCTTGTAGTCAAGATGAAACTTTAGAAACTTCGGTGGAAATGAATTTAACAGCTACCGCTAATACAGAAAGTACCAATTTAGATGTTTTAGAAACTCCTGCTTTTTTCACACACAACGATTTTAAATTTAAGATTTCGAGTCTCGTAGAACCTACCAGTTGTGCAACAACACCATTTAATGATGTAATTAACGCTTCAGTAAGTAGTAATATTGATGCTTTAGGCGCTCAGTATTACGATATTTATACACAGATAGCTCAACTATATACTTTTATTGACACAGATTCTCAATATTTTGGGGCAGATGGGGAATACACAAACTATGTAAATAATAGAACCCGTAGTCTTGAAAAATTTTGGGACATGTCTAATTTAATTACAGTAAGAGGTCAACATAACGCGACCTTAAATGATCGCGATAAAATTGCAAGTGTATATCTTAATTTTTCTACATTAACAGAAGCTCAGGCTTATGGTAATGCAGATTTTTTTCTTGCAGTAAATGAGGCTAGCACATTCTTAAATGAAAGCCCTTTATTGTCTTTTGACGGTTTTGCATCTTCTGCAGATCTTATTGTTATAGGTGATGGTCTTGTTCAACTTGCTTCTGAAGCAGGTGTTGAAGACAAGATTGTATGGTCTGGTATTTTAGCTCACGAATGGGCACATCAAATTCAGTTTGATAATACAGCGGTATGGTATCCTAATGGGGCTGCTGACAATGCTCCAGAAGCGACACGATTTACAGAACTTGAAGCAGACTTTTTTGCTGCATTTTATATGACTCATAAAAGAGGAGCGACTTTTAACTGGAAACGTGTTGAAGAATTTAATAAACTGTTCTTCAACATTGGAGATTGCCAGTTTACGAGTCCTGGTCACCACGGAACTCCTGCACAGCGTATGCGTGCTGCAGAGGCTGGTTATGATTTTGCACAAAGCCTTCAGAAAAACGGAAAATTACTTTCTGCAGATGAAGTGCACCAGAGTTTTCTTCAGTATTTAAATACTACTATTTTAACTGCTCCTATCAACCCACCTGCTAATAACTCACAAGTAAGAAGATAGTTCTATAGATTAATAAAAAAAGCCGGCATTAGCCGGCTTTTTTTATGCTTTCCGTTGAAATTTCAACTTCTCTGATCTTCCTTTTTTAAAGATTTTATTACTGTTAGGGATTCCCTTTCGCAGTTCTTTTTGTTCTTCATAAGGCAGCGCAATAATCTCTTTACACTCATCAGAACACGTTAGACTCATCGCGTCTGAGCATTCTTCACATTGTATAAATAACAAGTGACACGCTTCATTAGCGCAATTTACATGTGTGTCACAAGGTTTACCGCACTGGTGACAATTAGAAATCACATCATCAGAAATACGCTCGCCACGACGGTGATCAAAAACAAAGTTTTTTCCTTTAAACTTGTTTTCCAGTTTTAACTGCTCTACCTGCCGCGCATATTCAATAATCCCTCCTTCTAATTGATATACCTGTTTAAAACCTTTATGCTTATAATAGGCACTCGCCTTCTCACAGCGTATACCACCGGTACAATACATTACCAGCTTTTTATCTTCTTTGTGATCTTTTAAATCTTCTTCTATAAGGTCTAAACTATCACGAAAAGTATCTACATCTGGAGTAATAGCATTTTTAAAATGTCCTATCTCGCTCTCGTAATGGTTACGCATATCTACAAGCACCACATCGTCACTTTCTATAAGTTCGTTAAACGTCTGTGCGTCTACGTGTATCCCTTTATTAGTTACATCAAATGTGTCATCATTAAGACCATCTGCTACAATCTTATCACGCACTTTTACTTTAAGCTTTAAAAAGGATTTTGCATCCTGTTCTATAGCGATATTTAACCGAACATCTTTGAGAAAATTAATATTATCTAAAAATGATTTAAAGGCTTCAAAGTGTTTTGCAGGGACTGAAAGTTGGGCGTTTATTCCTTCGTGAGCTACATAAATGCGCCCTAATACCTCCATATCGTCCCAGGCAATAAAAAGGTGATTTCTAAAAAGGTGTGGATTGCCTATTTTGGCATATTGGTAGAACGAAAGAGTAAGACGGTCTTCGCCGGCTTCATCAATAAGTGCAGCTCGTTCTTTCGCACTTAATTTATTGTACAGTTGCATGCTATACTAATTTTAAGGTTAAAGAATGCGCAAAAATAAGGTTTTAAAAGAGATAGCAACTCTATCCTGTATTAGAATTTTGCAGGTGAAAAGTTTAGAACATAAAAAATGCCTTCAATCGTATTGAAGGCATTTTTCTGAACGGCTAATTCATTAGTAAATTATTTGAAATCAATCAAAGAACTTAGCTAACCGCCGTCCAGCCTAATACTGCAATGCAGGCAACCCAACAAAGACCCCATATAGTCGCAGTATAAAAGATTAATATTATATTTCATAAGTAGAGATTTATAATATAGTTGCAACAATCCTTAAATGGTTGCGCACGCGTTTGTTAAAATTTAATACCCAAACTAGGATATTTTCCTATTTAAAAGATTAAATACACGCTAAACCTATTATTTAATGGAATTTTTCCATTATTAACTTCTCATTTCATTGTGTCCATCAAAAAGAAATGGTACTTTAGCATCCATAAAAAAATTAAAATGTAGAATACTAAGTATTTGATTTTTACACCAATCAAATAACTTATAAAGATTATAAAAGCATCATAATGGCAAAAAAAGAAGAAGTTGCAATGGGTAAAGAGCAAGAAGCAAAACTTAAAGCTCTGAAACTCACCCTTGACAAAATGGATAAAACCTACGGGAAGGGAACAGTTATGAAAATGGGTGATAATGCTATTGTAGAGGTTGAAGCTATTTCTACAGGTTCTTTAGGTCTTGATATTGCATTAGGCGTAGGAGGTTTACCTAAAGGTCGTGTAATTGAAATTTATGGCCCAGAATCTTCTGGTAAAACGACACTTACCTTACATGCAATTGCAGAATCACAAAAAAAAGGAGGTATCGCAGCATTTATTGATGCAGAACACGCTTTTGACCGGTTCTATGCAGAAAAGTTAGGCGTTGATATAGAGAATCTTATCATCTCACAACCAGACAACGGAGAGCAGGCATTAGAAATTGCAGATAATCTTATTCGCTCGGGAGCAATTGATATTATTGTAATTGACTCTGTTGCCGCCTTAACTCCTAAGAGTGAGATTGAAGGAGAAATGGGAGATTCTAAAATGGGCTTACATGCACGTTTAATGTCTCAGGCATTAAGAAAACTTACCGGCTCGATTAGTAAGACTAATTGTACAGTTATCTTTATTAACCAGTTAAGAGAGAAAATAGGTGTAATGTTTGGCAACCCGGAAACTACAACCGGGGGTAACGCACTAAAGTTTTACGCTTCGGTACGTTTAGATATACGCCGTTCTACACAGATTAAAGATGCTAACGGTGAAGTACAGGGTAATAAAACCCGTGTAAAGGTGGTTAAGAATAAAGTTGCACCACCTTTCCGTCAGGCAGAATTTGATATAATGTACGGTGAAGGTATTTCTAAAGTAGGAGAGATTCTTGACATAGGTGTTGAGTATGAGATCATCAATAAAAGTGGTTCTTGGTTTAGCTATCAGGATACTAAATTAGGTCAGGGACGTGATGCTGTAAAAGCAATACTTAAAGACAACCCAGATCTTTTAGAAGAACTAGAAATTAAAATTAAAGACGCTATAAAAGTAGCTACCTCAGCGTAGTAAGATCTTTTTTATTAAACGTCACGCAACCTTTTTCATCATTAGGTATCTACTTTAAAAAGAAGATATTTATAATGATGAGAAAGGTTTTTTTATTACTCGCTTTACTAACCCTGGTTGTTAGCTGTTCATTAGATGATGATGGAAGAAACGTTAGCTATGAGTTTGTGCCTATTACAGATTACGAGTTGCCCGATTCTTTAGTATTAGGTCAGAAATATCAATTCCCCATTAGGTATGTTTCTCCTACAGATTGTAATGCTTTTTATGGTTTTGAGTACGACCGTAGAGACAGTACGCGTTTTGTATTTGTTGTAAATCAGGTTTTTGAAAATGAAAATTGCACAACTACAACAGACACGTTAGAAGCTACACTTAACTTTGAGGTGTTATACAATTACACCTATGTATTTAAGTTTTTTAAAGGGTTTGATGCAAATGACGAGCCTACTTATATTACTGAAGAAGTGCCGGTAAAACAACCCTAAGAATTTAATAAATTAAAAATGTGAGTTTAGAACAGCTCATTATTGACTGCAAACGTCAAAAATCAAAAGCACAGGAAGCATTGTACAGGCAATTTGCCGCGACGCTTTTTCCCGTTGCTTTAAAATATGCCCGCAACTACAGCGAGGCAGAAGATATCTTGCAGGAAAGTTTTATTATAATATTTGAAAAAGTTACCCAATTTAAAAGTAAAGGGTCTTTTGAAGGTTGGCTCAAACGTATCGTAATCAATACCGCATTACAACGTTACCGAAAACAAGCAGTATTCGAAATAATAAATGAAGAAAATATTGAAGAAGCAGCTGTAGAAGTTGATGATGATGAAATTTCGCTTCAATTTTTACTTCAAATTGTACAAGAACTCCCCGACCGGTATCGGTTGGTTTTTAATTTATATGCATTAGACGGTTATTCTCATAAAGAAATCTCTAAAATGCTAGAAATTAAAGAAGGCACATCTAAATCAAACCTTGCTCGTGCCCGAATGATTTTAAAAGAGAAAGTTCAAGACTTTCAAGCTAATGCTCACATACAAGCTTCAACGCGGTGAAAGAAAAGAAAAACATAGATCGCTTATACCAGGAAAAGTTTAAAGACTTTACCATAGAACCTAGTGAACATATCTGGGCAGGTATTGCTGCGCGACAAAATCAAAAGAAAAAACGCATTCTTCCGTTATGGTTTCAATTAAGTGGAGCTGCAGCAATTCTAGTGCTCTTGCTTTTAGCAGGTACATTTTGGTTTAATACGGAAAATGATTTAAAGACACCTCAACTTGTAAATCAAGAGCAGGAAAATACTTCAGATTCTCTTAAAAAGGAAGATAAAACCATTTATGCCCCTACCCCTTCAGAAACTATAAATACTAATCAAGAGGCGATTACTTCTACAACTACTAAATCTTCTGAAGTTTTAAACACTGAAAATATTTCGGTTGAAAATAATATTAGAGAAACAATTAAAAATACCTCAACTCAACATCGATCTGCTGTAGTAACTAATGGTCAAAACTCTTTAAACAATGCTTCCGTAGGAAAAAATGGAATAGGACAACCTATTGAAAAAGCAACGGTTACGTCAAATATTCTTAACGAAGATTTAAAACCGAATGAACCATTACACAATACAGCTGCGTCTCCCCTTAAAAAACCGGTTGTTGAAACAGCAGTTGTTCAAAACGATATTGAAAACACAACTCAAGATAAACAGACTCCTACAGAAATTGACCCCAATACTTTAGAAAAACTGGCAAATAAAACTAAAGAGGAGGCTATTGCTACAACAGATGATCCTAATAAAGCAGAAATGATGCGATGGGGGATTACACCTATGGTTGCGCCTGTTTATTACGACAGTTTTAGTGGTTCTGGTATAGATCAACAGTTTGCTAATAATACAAAACGTGCCGATGTAAATCTCAGTTATGGGGTGCAGGTTAGTTATGCAGTTTCAAAACGTATTACGGTACGTTCTGGGATTAACAAAGTAGAACTGGGCTATAGCACCGAGCAAATAGGATTTACGCCCAGTATTAGTGCCAGAAATCCTAACACGATGATTAGCAGTATAGACTTTAATGACAATTCGCAAATCATACAACTTGACAACAATAACAACTCGGGTTTACCCAATTTACCTAGTGGTAATCAAACCGAATTTGCCACCAGTATAAGCGCTAATAAAAATACATCTTTACGACAGGAATTGGGATACATAGAGATTCCTGTTGAGGCAGAATATACTCTGCTAGATAGTAAAATTGGTTTACAGGTGATAGGTGGATTAAGTTCAATGTTTCTAAATACAAACTCTATTTCACTTGAGGAAGAAGGCAATTTAGTATCTGAACTGGGTAAATCAAACAGTCTTAATAATACCAGTTTTAGTACTAACATAGGACTTGGTATTGATTATAAATTCACTGAACGAATTCAATTTAAATTAGAGCCTATGTTTAAATATCAACTTAACGCATATACAAAAAGCGTAAGTGATTTCAAACCTTATTATCTAGGTCTATACACCGGTTTGAGCTTTAAGTTTTAAAATATTAAAGAGGGAAGGTTAGGTTATTTTTTTAGTTGGTTAGGTAATTATTGCACAGCAATAATTAGAAAACCGCCCCTGGTTAGGGCGGTTTTTTTGGTTTACATACTAAGATCTTTAAGAAGTTCTTTATGTATTACGCAATAAGTTTGATCTCTTAATTCTCTACGGTCTTTTGCTTCTTTCCCTTTTGTTTCTATAAATGGTAAAATTTTAACTCGCATTTTACCCGGTGAACCAGAAAAGAAATCATACGAGAACCGTTTTTTATTATCGTAAAAAACCATAGGTACAATGGGTACCTGATGATCTATCGCTAGTCTAAAAGCCCCATCTTTAAACGTGTCTAAGACTACTGAAAGATCATCAGGAACGCCACCTTCTGGAAATATGCAAATACTTAAACCTTGATTTAATCTGCGCTGCGCGCTTTCAAATACAGCCATTCTACTCTTTGCGTCTCCTCTATCTACTAAAATACAGGTTTGTTTATAGAAATATCCAAATAGCGGAAACCGTGCTAATTCTTTTTTACCTACAAATACAAAAGGGTTGCGTACTACGTGCAGCATCAACATTATATCTGCCATTGAGGTATGATTTGCGACAAACATATAGCTCTTGCCGCGTTTAGTCTTTTCAAGACGTTTTATCTGTGGCCAAAAACCCATCCCAAATAAAATAAACCGGGCCCAAAATTGAGCCATTCTAAAAAAGTAAGGATACCACGTGTCTTTTGCAACAGATATTACAAGAAAAGGAAACAAGACAATTATAGGAACTACTAAAAGTATATAGAACCATATACGCCAAAGCAGTGTAATAATCTTACGAAAAATGTGAATCATATGTGGTTAGGTAATTTGGCTGTGCTAAACTATAAATGAAGTTGTAACCATTCAAAAATAGGCATTTTAAAAGGAGTTAATTAGCCAAAAGGGGTAACTTTACGCAAAATTATAGTTATAAATGTCACGAATTTTAACCGGAGTTCAAAGTACAGGAACTCCTCACTTAGGAAATTTATTAGGCGCTATTATTCCCGCAATACAAATGGCGAATATGCCCGAAAATGAGTCTTACCTGTTTATTGCAGATATGCATTCTCTTACTCAAATTAAAAACGGAGAGACATTAAGACACAATACCTATTCTACAGCAGCTACCTGGCTGGCCTGTGGTCTTGACATTACTAAAACTGTTTTCTACCGTCAAAGTGATATACCACAAACAACAGAATTAACCTGGTATTTAAGTTGTTTTTACCCCTATCAACGCCTAACCCTTGCGCATAGTTTTAAGGACAAAGCAGACCGTCTAGATGATGTAAATACCGGTTTATTTACCTACCCAATGCTTATGGCCGCAGATATTCTTTTATATGATGCAGAGATTGTACCCGTGGGTAAAGATCAATCGCAGCATCTAGAAATGACACGGGATGTTGCTTCTCGTTTTCATGCGCAAATGGGAGAAACATTTGTGATACCACAACTTAAACTGCATGAAGAAACCATGTACATACCGGGTACAGACGGTGCTAAAATGAGTAAAAGTAAAGGCAATACCATTATTTTGTTTCAGTCTGATAAAGAGTTAAAAAAACAAATAATGAGTATTGAAACAGATAGTACTCCATTAGAAGAGCCTAAAGACACAAATACATGTAATGTTTTTGCAATTTATAAACTGTTAGCTTCTGCAGAAGATGTTGCTGCAATGCGTGCTAATTATGAAGGTGGTGGCTACGGTTACGGTCACGCTAAAAAGGCGTTATACGAACTCATACTAACTAAATTTGAAAAAGAACGCGCACTTTACAACCATTATATGGCAAATCTCGATGAGCTTGATGAAGCCTTAAAAGTAGGTGCAGAGAAAGCTCAGGCTGTGGCGCAGTCTGTTTTAAAGCGTGTACGTACAAAATTAGGGTATTAAGCAAGTTCAAACTGCTTACCCGGAAGTGGGCGTATAACCCCTTTTAATTCCATATTTAAGAGAATGCCAGCCACTTTAAAGGTTGGCATTTTGCAATTTAAAGCGATTAAGTCGAGCTGCTCTTTTCCTTGATTGGTTAAGTAATTAAATATTGCTTTCTCTTCAACATCAAGTTCTATAAAAAGTTGCTTTTGCACGGGTTTGAAAGAATCTTTTACGCTCCAATTCAACATATAAATTAAATCTGCAGCACTGGTAATTAACTGGGCTTGCTGAGATTTTATAAGATTATTACAGCCTAAACTTTGTGAATCATCTGGCCTTCCAGGAACAGCAAACACATCTCTGTTGTACGAGTTCGCGATTTCTGCCGTAACCAGCGAGCCTCCTTTATCTGCACTTTCAATTACTACAGTTGCCTCACTAATTCCTGCAATAATACGATTGCGTCTTAAAAAATTAGTGCGATCAAAATTATCTGAACTCCAGAAATCGGTGATAAATGCGCCCTGAGCTTCTAAAGATTTTGCATACTTGTGGTGAACTTTAGGATAAATCTGATTGAGGCCGTGCGCTAAAACTGCAATTGTTTCTAAGCCATTATCTAGTGCTGCCCTATGTGCTGTGATGTCTACACCATAAGCAAAACCCGATACAATTACAGGTTTTAATGGCGCAAGATCTTCAATAAACCGCTTTATAAATTCTATGCCGTAAGACGTGACTTTACGGGTACCTACAATAGAAATCATTTTAGGGTTTGCATAATCTGAGTTTCCGCGCTTGAAGAGTAAAATAGGACCGTCTATGCAATGTTTTAGTCGTTCAGGATATTCAGCATCTAGAAAACACGAGTATTCAATATTATTAGTCTCTATAAACTTGATTTCTTTTTCGGCTTCAATAGCGTGTTCTTTATTATAAAAATCTTTCAATTTATGCTCTCCTATTCCATCTATATCAAGAAGTGTTGCCTTTTTTTGAACCAAAACATTTTGAGGCGTTTCAAAACGATTAATAAGTCTTTTTATAGAGGTGTCTCCCAGATTGGGGATACGTTGTAAGATTAGAAAAGCGTGTAGTTGGTCCTGAGTCATCTTTATAGTTAGCTGGTTCTAAAGATATTGTAAAATTGTTGACAATTCAATGCTCACATTTAAAGGGCGGTCGCATTTTTTTTTATTTTTACGGTATGCATTACTCTACTTACATAAGCGATTTGCTTTACCGTTACGAGTGCGTTATCATTCCCGGGTTTGGGGCATTTTTAGCGCACAAAATTTCTGCATATCACGATGCCGAACAAAATTTATTTTTTCCTCCTAAGAAGCGTATTTCATTCAACGCACAACTGAAGGAAAATGACGGCCTTTTATCAAATTACATCGCAACGGCAGAAAATATAAGTTATACAGAAGCTTTAGGTAAACTTCAAGCTTATGCACACACGCTTGAGACGCGTATACTTAATGGGGAAACTATTTTACTAGATAAAATAGGTACGCTAACCCAGAATGAATCATCACAAATTAAATTTGAACCAGTTTCTGTTACAAATTATCTAACAGAAGCTTTCGGTCTATCTTCTTTTGAGACTAAACCGATAATGCGCGAAGTTCACAAACAGGAAGTAGAAGCTTTAGAAGAGAGAGCACCTATTCACATAACAACTGCACGCCGCAACAATACCTGGTTAAAATATGCTGCTGTGGGAGTTCTTGCCATTGGACTTTCAGGTACATTTGGTTTTTTACATTTTAAAGATATTGCAGATTATAACTTTGCTCAAGAACAAAAAGCAAAGAAGCAGGTTGAAAATACCATACAACACGCAACATTTACGATAGAAAATCCGTTGCCCGCTGTTACTTTAAACGCTTTTAAACCTAAAGGAAGCTATCACATTGTAGCCGGTGCTTTTAGAGTACCTGAGAATGCAGAAAGCCGTGTGAAAGAATTGAGAGAAGCCGGATATAAAGCACGCACTTTAGGCGAAAACAAATATGGTTTACATCAAGTTGTTTACGGAAGTTATACAGACCGTACTGAAGCACTAAACGATTTACGCAAAATACGTACTAACGATAATTCTAATGCCTGGATGCTAATTCAGGAAGTAGATTAACGTTAAAGAAACTATATAATATTGAAAGCCTCCTATTTGGAGGCTTTTTCATTTCTCAATCGCTTTAATTCTTGTTACTTTTGCGCAAAAATTAATCTATGGATACCAAGACGCCTTCACAATCGCGCACAATGCAAACAGATCTTGTTTTACCTAACGAGACTAACCCACTTAATAATATGTTTGGTGGTGAACTGTTAGCGCGTATGGACCGTGTTGCCAGTATTACAGCAAGGCGACATTCTCGCCGAATTGTCGTTACTGCTTCAGTGAACCACGTTGCATTTAACAAGGCTATACCTTTAGGCAGTGTTGTAACCGTAGAAGCGGCTATTTCCCGAGCTTTTAAAACTTCTATGGAAGTTGTTATAGACGTATGGGTTGAAGATCGTGAAAGTGGCTTAAAATCGAAAGCAAACGATGCCATATATACTTTTGTAGCTGTAGATGATACCGGTATGCCAGTACCTATACCCCAAATTAAA
The DNA here is from genome assembly GCF_000687915.1 of Leeuwenhoekiella sp. MAR_2009_132. Classification (NCBI taxonomy): domain Bacteria; kingdom Pseudomonadati; phylum Bacteroidota; class Flavobacteriia; order Flavobacteriales; family Flavobacteriaceae; genus Leeuwenhoekiella; species Leeuwenhoekiella sp. MAR_2009_132. The sequence continues at coordinate 1,501,121 of NZ_JHZY01000004.1, read as the reverse complement.
CCAGAAACCGAAGAAGAGGTCGCTCGATATGATGCAGCTTTACGCAGAAAACAGCTGAGTCTGGTTCTTGCAGGTAAGATGAAAGCTTCAGAAGCCACAGAACTTAAAGCCTTGTTTCAGCAATAAATCTATTGTAATTTCAGCTTCTTTACCTTATATAAAAACCCCTGTTAAGTCTAAGCTTAAGAGGGGTTTTTTATTGATTCTTATAGTTTGAAGAAGCACTTTGCTTACTTTTAAAATTTTACATATTATAAACCCAATCTTCGGGATTTAAACGTTCTGAATCTTTATACACTAAAAACTTTAGGATGGTTTTGCCGTTAAATGAGTTTTCAGCAATTTCTCCCAGTGCTTGTTTTGTAGAAATTTGATCGTTTACTTTAACTTTTAAGTTTTTTAAATTCTGATAAACCGTTAAATAGTTTCCATGGCGAATTAAAACCGTATATCCTCCACCTCGTATTAGTTGTATTTGTTGAACGGTTCCTTTAAACGCTGCACGAGCTATACTACCTGGGGCAGTCTCAATTTCAACACCACTATTGTAAGTTGTGATATTAGGTAGTGTGGGATGTTTTGAGGTACCAAACTTTTTATAAACTCTACCGCGTTCTACAGGCCAGTCCATACGACCTTTATTTGATGCAAAATCACTTGCTAATGCTTTTGCTGCCGGTGTTAATGAGAACGTAGGCATTTTACTCACATTTGTAGCCGCTTCTTTAGTTGGCTCTGCTCCTGTTTCTTTTTTAGAAGCTGCAATTGCCTCTCTAATTAAACGGTCTATCTCACGATCTATTCGGTCTGCAGCCTTTTGCTTGTCTTGTATTTGCGTTACATAAGTAGACTCTTGTTTTCTAATTTTTGAAATCAACTCATCTTGTTGTGCGCGCTCCCCTTCTAATTTCTCCTGTTCAATTTTATTTTGGGCAACCAGCTTTTGTTTTTCTTCTTTTTGTAAGGCTAGTTTCTTATTTGTCTCCTGAAGTAAAGCCGTACGTTCTTTTATCTGATCTCCCTGTTTTTTTCGGTAATTGCTGTATTGCTTCATATACTGCACCCGCTTGTAGGCTTGTAAAAAGCTTTTAGAAGAAAGTAAAAACATGATGCGGCTCTGGCTACTTTTACTTTTGTAAGACTTTTGCACCATACTGGCATAATCGTCTTTCAGTTTTTCTAGTTCGTCTCTTAGCGAGGAGAGTTTGTTTATATTTTGGTTAATTTTTTGCGTCAATAAATTTGCCTGACTATTAGTAACCTTAATAAGATTTTGACGTGTTTTTATTTTAGAATCAAGATCTTCTACCTGACTCAATACGTTAATCTCTTTCTTCTTATTACTTTGACGCAGTTTGCTTAATTCTTCAATCTGACCCATCAACGCTCGTCGTTGTCGCTCAAGCTCTGCCTGCTTGTCGTTTTGAGACCACAATGCAGTGCTTCCTGCAAATAGAAGCGCTACTACTAAACCAAATTTATAAATCTGCTTCAATTGCATTAAAGTTTTATTTCTTTTAATCCCCCGGGAATACTAAACGGAAAACTCACCTCTGTATTAAAATCTACGCCTTTGTACTCGATATCTACAAGGGTTTCTTTGTTCTCCTCCTGAGCACTTATGCTAATTGCTGTAGGGAAATAACCATTTTGCTCCTTTATGTAATCTGCATATTTAATCGTTAAATCTCTTTGTTCTTTAGATTGAGTAAGGCGCTGCTCCTGCAGTGTAAATGCACCTGCATTTAAATAGAAAAATAGGTTAAATAGATTCTGTTGCTGACGCGGTGCTACCAGATAGCGTGTTCCCGTTGCTCCTGCACTAAAACCACCATTACGCAAATCATAGATGGGTTCTCCCAGCAATAAAGCTTCTACCTGCTCATAATTTAATTCGGTGCCTAGTAAATCACTAAGAAGTTTAAAATCACCATCAAAATAAGTTCCGTCAATTTTCTCATAAAACTGAACGCGATCTTTAGTAATCATCGCTTTCGCAAGTGATATGCCCAATACTGAAGCACTCATCCAGATGGTTTCATCTTTTTGCATACGCAAACTTACCGTTACACTTTGTGTACGATCAGGGTCTGAATATTTTATTTTTAATCGTGCAGCAAGGGTTTCAAATTGCGGGTGTGTCTCGTAATGACTTGCTATTATTTTAGCAGAAGCTAAATCATCATTAGTAGCAGCTACTTTTTTCGTTGATTTACATGCGGTAAGACTTACCATCAATAGTACTACAAAACTTTTAAAATATATACGCATCGTGTTAATTCAAATTATTAATTAGCTCGCGATACCTAGTGGCTTTGTTTGCATCTCCCAGCGTAACATAAGCGCGTACCAACTCACTATAAAAATCTGCAAGCATTTTTGAATCTTCAACTATATAGTCTAAACCCATTTCTAAATATTCTGCAGCATTCTTAGATTTACCCAAATTGTTTTGAGCAACTCCATAAACCAAATAAAACAAGGCTTGAGCAGGATATAAGCTTAATGCTTCCTCACTAAGGTTTGCGGCATTTTCAAACTGTTTTGCTTCAAGCTGAAGCATAAGCAAATTGCGCAATACACCTAAATCTGAAGGATTCTTTTTATATGCATTCTCATAATAAGACAATGCCTTGTCGTTTTCTTTATTCTTTAAATAATAAGCTCCTAATTCTTCATTTACATCTGCATCTTCTTCGTTAGAAAATAATGTAATTGCTTGCTCCAGTTCGGGCTCAAACTCAGGATTACGATCTACAAAAATCAAAAAATCATTTAAAACACTGTGTTTTGCCTTCGCTTCAATCTTTGAACTACGCATGACTTTCTCAAGCGAGGCAACCGCTTGTTTGATGGCGCCGCTCTCGAGGTAGTATTTGTACAACGCCATATGTACAATCTCAGCCTTTGGGTTTACTTTTAATAAGCGTTGAGCCGTCTCATAGGCCTGTTGTGTCTTGCCCTGCTCGCTGTAGACGTAAATAAGATTGAGATAATGCTGTTCATTTTTAGGACTAGCAGCTATTTGTTTTAAAAGTGCTTTTTCCTGAACATCACCTCCACTTAATGCTAATGCTTGCTGTCGTATTTGATTGCGATAAGCATCTTTGCCTAGTTTCTCATCAAGCTCATCTATGAGGCCTATAACTTCTTTAAATGAACCCTTACGCAAATAAATACGCGCTAAGTCTTCTTTATATCTAATATCAAATTTTACGAGTTGTTTTACAAGATCTATAGCTTTCTCAAAGTCCTGACGCGCATAATAAACATCATATAGACTAACCATTATATCGCGTTGGTTTGGCTTTAATTGTAGCGCCTTTAAATAATTATTTTCGGCCTCCTGCACATTGCCTAATAATGCTTCATTCTTTCCTTTCTCAAAATAGAGAATGGCTTCTTGCGGTCGTAGTGAGATGCATTTATCTAAAGCAATTATAGCCCGCTCGTAATTTTGAATACCTTTTTGCTTTAAAGCTTCAAAAAAATACTCTTGAAAATCATCTGTTACATCTTCAAGATTGTCAACATTTACGTCTTTTAGGGTAGCAGGCTCCTGCGCTTCCGCCAACGGCGAAAACAAAGAAAACACGAGTAAACACGTAAATAATTTCATTCTATAAAAGCTATATCAATTCTGAATAGTCACCAATACTAATTTCGGTAAAATTACCATTGTATTTGGCGTAATTACCTATCATGGCGTTTTTTAATTGTGCATTTTTAATAGTGCTGAAATTCTGAATTAAACTTTGCTCAATGGTACTGTTTTCAATAACGGTTCCCTTACCTACGGAAACGTTGGGGCCTATTGTTGAATCTTTAATCACCACATCATCACCCAGATATACCGGCGGAATAATTGAAGCGTTCTCTAGTTTTGCTGAAGGAGAAACTAATTTTTGCTCTTCTTTATGCAAAAACTGAAGCATTCTTCCGTTAGTTTCTACCGTTACATTTTTATTACCACAGTCCATCCACTCGTCGATTTTTCCAGGTTTAAAGACATAGCCTTTAGCTTGCATTTGTTTAATACCATCGTTAATCTGGTATTCGCCACCATGCATTAAATTAGCGTCGAGAACAGCTTGCAATTCTTGTTTAAGAACACTGCCCTCTTTGAAATAATAAATACCTATAACGGCTAAATCTGAAACAAATTCTGTAGGTTTTTCTACAAGACCAGTAATTTCTTTGTTTTCATTTAAAGAAACCACACCATAGGCCTGCGGGTTTTTAACCTGCTTTACCCAGATTACACTATCTGCTTCTTTGTCTAACGTAAAATCTGCCCTAAAGAGTGTATCTGCATAAGCAATCACACAAGGGCCGCTCAAAGATTCCTGAGCGCACATAATCGCATGACCTGTTCCCAGCGGTTTATCCTGATAATAAATAGTCCCTTTTGCACCTAGACGTGCAGCAATTTGCTTTAAATTTTCTTCAGTTTCTGAGCCAAAATCTTCTGCAATGACAAAAGCTATTTCTTCAATTTTCTCTTCAAGAACAGCGGCTATATCTTCTACCAGACGTTGTACTATAGGCTTGCCGGCTATTGGAATTAACGGTTTAGGAATTGTTAACGTATGTGGTCTTAGACGAGAACCCCGCCCTGCCATAGGAACTATTATTTTCATTTTTTATTTCTGGTATTTTCCTGTAAAAATTTGTACAAAAGCTCTTCTGGTAAAAAAACTATTGTGTTAATATTTCCGCTTTTGCGGAAAAAAATTATTTGGTTCCGGTACTGCCAAAGCCACCAGCCCCACGAACTGTCTCACTTAGAACATCGACTTCATTCCAGTTTGCACGCTCATGTCTTGCGATAACCAATTGTGCTATGCGCTCCCCGTTTTCTATGGTAAAATCTTCATTTGATAAATTAACGAGAATTACACCTATTTCGCCGCGGTAGTCTGCATCAATAGTTCCCGGCGCATTAAGAACAGTAATTCCGTTTTTTGCAGCCAGACCGCTTCTAGGTCTTACCTGAGCTTCTATTCCTACCGGCAACTCTATAAACAATCCTGTTTTTATAATAGTGCGCTCCAAAGGTTTTAAGGTCACGGGAGTCATAAGTTCTGCTCGTAAATCCATACCTGCAGAGGCTTCAGTCTCGTAATGTGGTAGGGCGTGACTCGATTTATTAATAATATTGATTTGCATAATTTAGTTATTGATTTGTATTTCGGTTTAAAATTCCAACCAGCTCCTTTTTTTCAAGCATAAACACCAGTAAAGCAAAAGCTATTAGAAACCCGAAATTCACAACATAAGATTCTCTTAAGTAATAAAATGAAACCATAGCAATTGTGGTAGCTACAGTAAGATACATCGCAATACGTGTGGTATTGTAAGGTATTCTGTAATGTTTTTGCCCGTAAAAATACGAAATCATCATCATCACACCATAAGCAACCACAGTAGCATAGGCCGAAGCCATAAAACCAATCTCAGGTATTAGTAATAGGTTTAATCCTATCGTTAGCGCTGCTCCTATAATTGAAAAATACATGCCGTATAAGGTCTTATCTGTTAACTTATACCAGACTGCTAGGTTGTGGTAAATACCCAGAAAAAGATTTGCCAAAAGAATGTATGGTACAATTTCCAAGGCCTTAAAATATTCCGCATCACGAATTAGAATATCCTTAAAGAAATCGATAAAACAAACGATAATCATTAAGCCCAAGGCTCCTGCTATCGTAAAGTATTTAAGGATTGTTGCATACGTTGCAGGCGCATTTTTTGAATGGGCGTGATTAAAGAAAAATGGCTCTGCTCCTAACCGAAAAGCCTGTATAAAAATCGTCATAAATACGGCAAGTTTGTAACACCCTGAATACGCACCCATAATCTCCTTATCGAGCATATTTCCAAGGAGCAACTTGTCTAAATTCTCATTAATTACAAATGCCAAACCGGCAACTAAAACCGGCCAACCGTATTGCCATAATTGTTTAAAGAGTTGCCTGTCAAAAATAAGTTTAATGCGGAAAAAGTCTGGAGCGATGAGCAAGAAGGTTACTGCACTTGCAGCAAGATTTGCGATAAATATATATACGAGAATATTTTCGGAATTATACCAGGAAAACTTGAGATCAAAATACGGGATTGCCCAAAGGAAAAAGAGATTGAGCACCACATAAATAGCCAGATTCACTAATTTGATACCTGCGAATCGCAATGCTTTACCTTTAGCTCTCAAATATGCGAAAGGAGCGACAACGAGCGTATCTAATATAGTTAACCCTATCAAATAACCGAAGTATTCACTGCGAAGCTCTAAAGCTTCCGAAATGGGATTTTTAAATACAAATAGGAGTCCGAACGCGACAATTGCTGTAGTGGTTAAAGCAATTAAAACCGTACTATACACCCGATCTTTATTTTCTGATTTCGAAAAAAAGCGGAAAAAAGCGGTTTCCATACCATAGGTAAGGAGAACATTTAGAAAAGCTGCACCAATGTAGAATGAAGTGTTCTCTGCGTAGTTAACAGGATCCAATACATCTGTATGCAAAGGAACCAGTACAATATTCATTATACGAGGCAAAATAGTAGCAAGACCATATACCGCAGTATCCTTTACAAATCGCTTTAATACACTCAAAGAGGTTATTTTTTAAAATTCAAAAGTAGGTTATACACATCAATCTATAAAGGGTGTCCTATTCACCTTTTAAATACTAGTCTTGCGCTCTAATTGGTATCAAAATTAAGCACCTTATACTTATCTACTGCACCTAACAAATAGCTCAATAAAGCCTGAGACTTTTTAATTTCAACGGGTGCCTTTACCGGCAATGATGGGAGTGTATTCTTAGATTCTTGAGACATATCGAGGGATAAAATGCGATCTTCAGAATTCAATTTTAAAGCAGCAAATTGGGCTGAGTAGATACCCGGCGAAGAATGGGTAACCCGAGCTTTTTGATTTTCAAAATACAGATAGTTTAACGTGATTGCAGGATTTAGCGCGTCAACTTTAAAGGTTACTTCAAAACTTTTATCTTCAAAGTCAATTCGTTTTAAATTTTCAACCACAAATTCTTCATTTTCTGAAATTTTACCACTACCGCAAGAACCTGTAGCTAGTGCTATTAGAATAAATATTCCCAATTTTATATGCATAGTAATTTTGTATTAAAAGGGTTACACAATAATTGAAACCTCAATATTTTTAAAAAATTGTACAAATAAAAAAAGCCTTGCAAATGCAAGGCTTTAATATATGAATTTAATCTACTATTAATTGTTTAATGCTTCTGCACCACCTACAATTTCTAAGATTTCATTTGTAATTGCTGCCTGACGCGCTTTGTTATACGTCAACTTAAGCTGATCTCTTAATTCTGTTGCATTATCAGTCGCTTTATGCATTGCTGTCATACGCGCACCATGTTCACTCGCTACAGAGTCTCTAACTGCCTTAAAAAACTGTGTTTTTAAAGCTTTAGGTATTAATTGCTTTACAATTTCTTCTTTTGAAGGCTCAAAAATATAATCTACAGTAGGAGCTTCAACGTTTTCAAATTGCTCTTTTAAAGGTACAATAGGCAAGAATTGTTCTCTGGTAACGATTTGTGTAGCTGCATTTCTAAATGAGTTATATACTAACTCTACTTTATCATACTGCCCATTCACAAATAAATCCATCACCTGTTCTGCAATAACTTCTATATTCTCAAAAGTTAAATCATCGTAAACCGCATTATCATTAGATATGATTTTTGCAGATTTCTTCAAAATATCATTTGCCTTTTTACCTACGGTCAAGAAATGAACTTCTTTCCCAGGGTAAACCGCAAGCTGAATATTTTTTGATTCTTTAACAATGTTTGAGTTAAAAGCACCAGCCAATCCTCTGTTTGATGAGATAGCTACCACAAGTACTTTTTTAACCTCGCGTTCTTCGGCAAAACGGCTACCGCTGTTGCCTTCCATAGAAGCGCTAAGACTTTGTAAAAGTTCGGTTAATTTATCAGAATACGGGCGCATAGCTGTAATAGCATCTTGAGCCCTTTTCAACTTAGCAGCAGACACCATTTTCATAGCGCTGGTAATCTGCATCGTTGAGGATACTGATGAAATCCGGTTACGTATTTCCTTTAAATTTGCCATTCTTTAATTGGTTTTTTCGCTTTGCGAAAAAATTACTTAGTATATCTAGATGAAAGATCTTTTGCTACAGTAGTTAACGTGTCGATAACTTCGTCTGTAAGCTTACCTGCTTTTAAAGTATCAAGCACATCTCTATGCTTAGCATTTAAAAACTCTAAGTAATCTCTCTCAAATTCTTTAACCTTATCGATAGGCACATTACGTAGCAAGTTTTTAGAACCTGCATAGATAATAGCAATCTGATCTTCTACGGTAAACGGAGTATTTTCTCCTTGTTTAAGGATTTCTACGTTACGTTTTCCTTTTTCAATTACACTTAATGTTGCAGAATCTAGATCTGAACCAAACTTTGCAAACGCTTCTAGTTCACGGAAAGCCGCTTGATCGAGTTTTAAGGTTCCTGCAACTTTCTTCATTGATTTAATCTGAGCGTTACCACCTACACGAGATACCGAAATACCTACGTTAATTGCAGGACGTACACCTGAGTTAAATAAATCACCATCTAAGAAAATCTGACCATCTGTAATCGAGATTACGTTTGTAGGTATATACGCCGAAACGTCACCAGCCTGAGTTTCTATAATTGGAAGTGCAGTTAATGAACCACCACCTTTTACGATTGGCTTCAAAGTATCAGGAAGATCGTTCATATTCTTAGCGATATCATCATCTGCAATAATTTTTGCAGCACGCTCTAACAAACGAGAGTGTAAGAAGAAAACGTCTCCAGGATATGCCTCACGTCCCGGTGGACGGCGTAATAAAAGAGACACCTCACGATACGCTACCGCTTGCTTAGATAAATCATCATAAATGATTAGAGCAGGGCGACCTGTATCTCTAAAATATTCACCGATAGATGCACCTGCAAAAGGAGCATATACCTGCATAGTTGCAGGATCTGATGCATTTGCAGCAACAATAGTAGTGTATGCTAGAGCACCTTTTTCTTCAAGTACATTAGCAATGTTTGCTACGGTAGAAGCCTTTTGGCCTATCGCAACATATATACAATATACAGGCTCCCCTGCATCGTAAAATTCTTTTTGATTTAAAATGGTATCAATACAAACGGTAGTTTTACCAGTCTGACGGTCACCAATAACAAGCTCACGTTGACCACGACCTACAGGAATCATTGCATCAATAGACTTTATACCAGTCTGTAATGGCTCTGTTACCGGTTGACGATAAATTACACCAGGAGCTTTACGCTCTAATGGCATCTCATACGTTTCACCTTGTATAGCACCTTTACCATCTATAGGCTGACCTAAGGTGTTCACAACACGACCTACAATACCTTCTCCTACATTTATAGAAGCGATACGTTGCGTGCGTTTTACGATAGCACCTTCTCTAACTTCTTTAGAAGGACCTAAGAGTACAACCCCTACGTTATCTTCTTCTAAGTTCAATACAATACCTTCAAGACCTCCGTCAAATTCAACGAGTTCTCCGTATTGTGCGTTAGAAAGACCGTAAACACGGGCAATACCATCACCTACGGTAAGTACTGTTCCTACCTCATCTAATGAAGCTGATGCTTCAAAGCCTGAAAGTTGTTTCTTTAAAATTGTTGAAACTTCAGCTGGTTTTACTTCTGCCATTTTGTTTGATATCTAATAAGCCTCAATTTAACTCAAGACTTAGTTGTAATTATAAACGTTTACTAAACTCTTTTTGTATTTTATCTAATTGATTTGCAACCGTTGCATCGTATTGCACATCACCTACTCTCAATATAAATCCTCCTATTAAATTAGAATCTATATGATGTTCTAAGGTTACTTCTTTACCATCTGTAATCTCTTTAACCTTTGCAAGAACTTTTGCTTCTAATGAGGCGTCAAGTTCTACCGCAGTTGTTAAATGAGCTACTACAATACCCTTAGATTTATTATAAATGTCAACATAGCTTGAAGCCACGTCTCCTAAAATTGCAGTTCTTTTTTTATCAACAAGCAATTCTATAAGACTTATTGTACTCAAGTCATATCCATTAAAAATTGCAAGTAATGAAGCGCGCTTATCATCAGATTTTATAACCGGACTTTTAAGTACATTTCTTAATTCTTTACTTGCGTTGAGGGTCGCCTCAATAGATTTCATATTACCAAAAACAACTTCAGCAGTACCCTTTTCACGGGCCTGTTCTAAAATTGCTTTTGCATAACGTATTGCTGCTCTTGAAGACATGAACTACTTTTTTTATTAATTAAGGGTAGCGTCTTGCAGCATCTTATCTACATACTGCATTTGTTTACTTTTGTCTGAAAGCTCTTCTTTCACCACTTTTTCTGCGATCTGTAAAGAAAGTTCTGCAACCTGACTTTTTAATTCGGCAACAGCAGCGCGCTTTTCTGCAGCGATAGCTTCCTGAGCCTGAAGAATAATCTTGTCTGCCTGAGATTTAGCATCACCTTCTGCTTCAGCGATCATTTTTGCTCTAATCTCACGAGCTTCCTTAAGCATACCATCGCGCTCTTCACGTGCTTGCTGTAATGCTCTTTCATTGTCTGCCTGAAGATTTTGCATATCTATGCGAGCCTTTTCAGCAGCTTCTAACGCACCTTGAATACCTTCTTCACGATCATCTAATGATTTAAGAATAGGTTTCCAGGCAAATTTTACCATTAGTAAAATAAGCACTAACAATAAGACTGTTTGCATTATAAACAGTCCCGGAGAAAAGTCATTTAATAATTGATCCATAACGTGACCTTGTTTATTGTTTGTTTAATTAAAACTCATTTCCTGCAACCAACCGTTACAGGAGAATGAGTTTTGATTTTTATTTGGATTATTTTCCTAAGAAAAGTGCACCAAATGCTAAACCTTCTAAAAGTGCAGCGATAATAATCATTGCAGTTTGGATTTTACCGGCAGCTTCTGGCTGACGAGCGATACCTTCCATAGCGCTACCACCAATTTTACCTAAACCAATACCAGCACCTAATACGATTAAACCAGCACCTACTAAATTTGGAACCATTGCTTCCATAATTAAAAAATATATAAATAATTAAACAAAAATTAATTTTAAATAAAGTCTGCTCTTATATCTTCTGCATCAACCTTATCGTGACCCTTTGCATCGTGCGCGTGGTCATGATCGTGATCGTGTTCTGCAACAGCCATCCCAATAAATAAAGCGGAAAGCATGGTGAAGATATAGGCTTGTAGAAATGCAACAAGCACTTCTATTAATGTTATAAATAAGGATAATACAAACGATAAAAGTGTTGATCCCGCAGGTGTCAATTCTCCCTTAAGGGTTATCATAATTGCAATAAGGCTCATGATTACAATATGTCCCGCAGAGATGTTTGCAAAAAGTCGAACTAATAATGAAAATGGTTTTATTATGAACGCTCCCACTAACTCGATTACTGCTAAGACAGGACGTATTAGATACGGTACTCCCGGCATCCACAAGATGTGCATCCAGTAATCTTTATTACCACTAAAAGTGTAAATTATTAAGGTGAATATCGCAAGAGCTGCAGTTACTGCTAATTGCCCTGTAACGTTAAATCCAAAAGGAGTTAATCCTAAAAGGTTCAAAATCCAGATAAAAAAGAAAACCGTTAATAAAAATCCTGTGAATTTTCGATATTTCTTTTCTCCAATGTTTGGTCTTGCTAACTCGTCTCGTACATAAATTACTAGAGGTTCTAACACTCTTCCAAAACCTTTTGGAATTGTTCTTTTCTTGTATTGACGGGCTAAAGATGAAAACCAGATAAGCATAAGCAAACCTATTACCAAAATACCTACAACACTTTTTGTGATTGATAAGTCTAAAGGCATATGTGCATTTACAGGATGATGATCTTCACCCATCTCGACTGCAGTTGCTCCTTCTTCCAGCTCATAAATTTTATCGTGAAGATTTACAAAACGGCTCCCGCCTGCTTCAACAATAACCTCACCATTAATATCATGATGAAAAGCTGATGACATAAATGCTGCAGGCCCATTAGATCCCCATACAATTACAGGTAATGGTAAACCTACAGAATGACGCACACCATCATCTCCCGTATAAGAATACAAATGAAAATCGTGAGAATCTTTTATGTGATGTTGAATATACTCATCTATCTCTTCCTGAGTGTCTAAAGTACCAGCATCATTACTTTCTGCAACGCTGTGTTCCTGAGCCGTGGCCGCGTTTCCAATAGTTAGAAACATCAAAACGGTTAAAAATTGGATAGGTAATTTTGCTATCTTCATTATTATAATTTCAAAAATAAGGCTTGCTAAAATTTGCTGCAAAACTAAACATTTTATTCAGAATAAGAATCATTTTAAAATAAATATACCGCTAAGCGTTTCTATTTAAGATTTTTGTAATCACTATCACCTCATAAAACAGGTAAATAAATATGGGTATCAGCAAACTAAGGCTGTCTGGTTTTGTTAAAATTATATCTGAAAACAAGATGTTATTAAACACTAAACAGAACAATCCTATTTTACCAACCATCGTTGCAAGGTAAATGAAGCCCAATTGCTCTGCAAAACGCTTTGAGAAAGTTGCGAGAATCTCAAAACTTCCACAAATAATTAAAGTTGCTATAGCTTGAAACAAATAAATATGTAACAATGAAAAAGGATGCGATAGGTCATTAGTTTCGATAATATAGCTATGTAAAAAGTATCCTAGAAAAAATAGAACTGCTATAATTACAAAATAGTTAAGTAGACGCTTTATAAGCATTATTTATTAAGTTGTTTTACTCCTCTTATAACGATATACATCGAAAGAAATACGGCAAGTAAAGTGATTGTAGATTCTAAATAGGTGGTTTCAAATTTTTTGTCTAACCAGCCGCCAAAGAGGTTTCCCAGGAATATGGTTCCTCCCATTTGTATGGCTATGGTAGAAAACCTTGCCCAGGTACTAAGCTGATTTTCCGGCTTCTTTTCTGACATCGCTAGTTAAGTTTTTTACTCCATTACCCATCACACAACTTGCATTAAAACCGGCGCCCGGTTCTACTGCCAATCTTCCGGTTGCAACTTCCCCATTAATCACCGCACTGGCTCTTAAGTTTAAAAGTTCGTCTACCTTTAATATCCCCTCTACAGTACCTTCTACGTCTGCTTCTTTACAAATAAGCGTTCCTTTTAAAAGACCATTTTTTCCTATAACTACTTTGCCGGTACTCTCCATCTTTCCTTCAAGAGTGCCATCTAACCTGAAGTCTCCCTGAGATTTTACATCTCCTATGATAGACGTACCATCACTTATTCTATTTTGTTTGCTTCCCTGGTCTAAATTGTTAGCTACTTTGTCTTTTCTCATAATACTATTCAACTTCTCGATTTTTATAAGCTTCTAAATTCTTGTGTATTTGTACGATTCTATAATTGTCTGTACTTATTAAAACAGGTTCTCTTGTTAAAGTTGACGGCTCTACCTCTTTCAGTTTTTCAGCAAAAAATAAGGCTTCAACAGTGTTTTTAAAACCATGTACTACCAGGAAACTCGTGGCTGCATCGTAAACATCTGCAGAGGCTGTAATTGTCTCAGGAGCTTCCTCTTTTAAATATGCCGTAAGTGTATCTTCTGTATTCTTCATTAAGTCTTTTTCAGAAGTATTAAAAACATACAGTAACTTAAAACTTAATGCTTTTGAGTCTGCTACAAACTCATCACTTTTTAACTGAGGTAATGCTTTATCTATGAGCTCTTTTGCTCGTTTACCTTCTTCCTGATTGGGGTAATTAAGCGCTACATAGTTTAAAGCTTCTTCATAGGCTTCAAAACCTTTGTACCTCCCAATTGCTGTAGCTTTCAGCAATTCAAATTTAGGGACAAAAGCATCGCCTGCAAACTCATCAATATATCTGTCTGAATTTAAAAGTACAGTCTCATACTCTTGATTTTCAAACATTCTATACAATTTGTTATACAGCACTTCTGGGCTATCTTCATCCTGAGTAAGCGCTTTTTCAGGATTTTTTATAATACTTGCATAACGCGTGTCTGCATAGTTTATCAAGATATCATTTTTAAATTTATCTCTGTTAAACGCATCATTTTGATCTAAATACAATTGATACAAATTATATTTTGCCGGTAAAACAAGTCGTTCTTCAGGATTATTATTTAATAAGGTCTCAAGACGCTGTATGGCAAGCTGCGGTTCTTTTAGTTTTTCTTTATAAATAAGACCTAACTGATAATACGCAAAATTGCGCGCCGTAGAAATACTGTCTATGACCGGTTTTTCTGATGGAATTTTAGACAGATAAGTTTTTACGTTATAAAGTCCGTTTTCTGAGGTTTCCAGCAGGTCTTTAGAGCCGGAAGCTGTGCTTTGTTCCTGAAAGGCTCCCTGCTTGTTAGAAATGCGCCAGTTATCTTCATTAGGCCTGCTACCCCAACGCGATTTAAAATCTAATTTGCCCTGTGCAATTTGAACCGGATTGTAAAAATAAAAGGTGCTCCCTGCAGGTGGCTGATTACTGGCATCAGCAACAAAAAATTCATTATTTGCAATCGTAGCTTCAGCAATTGCTGCTGCGACAGAATCTTTTGCACGTTCTTCTTTTAACTGAGTAATATATTCCTCAAAGTAAGTGTTCCGCTCTGCGGAACTCATATTTACTAATTTTAAAATACTATCGTTGCGTTTTGAAATACCCTCATATAAAATTACATCGTTGAGATTAGTTCGTTTTTTATTTATGTCTCTAAACTCTCTCGATTTTTCGGGTATAAACGCTAAAGTACTGTCATAATAAGCCCCTGCAGCGAGGTAGTCTGAATTATCAAAATTGAGTTCTCCCAGACTTAGGTAGTTTCTAGAAACGAGAAATTTATCTGCACTCTTAGATGCAAGGGATTTATTAAAATAGGCAACAGCCGAATCTTGCCTACCTACATTCTGGTAAAATTGAGCAAATTGATAATTTATAATATCTAAATAAGGCCTGTTTTCTCTATTGTTCTCAAGATCTGTCAGGAGTTCAAAAAGTTGCTCCTGATCTTGAGTCTCATAATCAAAATTTGCAATTTTATTTACATAGGCATTAATCATATAACGCCGCGGTGATTTGCGGTTTAGCGCGATGACCTTATCATAGTTTGCATTTGCCAGTTGTGGCTGATCTATTAAATCGTATAACTGGCCTTTAATGAAATAGTACCTGCCTTTTTCTTCATTTTTACGCGTTAAAAAGGCTGCCTTCTCTATGTAAACAAGTGCGCTATCTATACGATTTTCAGTGATGTACCCCTGTGCCAACATAGCTGAAGCGTCTGCATAATCCTGTGCGTCTAGCTTTTTTTCTTCCTCTAGAAGTTTGTGTAGCCGCTCAATTGCAATTTTTGTATTATCTAACCGAAGGTTTGTTTTTTCTTTCCAGATTTTTGCCTGTGCGATGTTATTACTGGCGGGATAATAAGCGAGAATATAATTAAATGCCTCAAGTGCGCGCACAAAACGCATATCGTAGTAGCGTGATTTTCCTAAAAGCATAAACGCCTCGTCCATTTGCGGATTACGCTCTGTGCCATTAATCTGCATACTGTGCTTTTGTATGGCTTTTATAGCTTTTTCTTCGGAAAGTTTAAAACTGGGGTCAATAGCATCGCCGGGTAAAGGCACAAACTCCGGATTTTCTAAACGCTCTACAGGCAAAATTGCCCAAAAATTATCTTGATAATTGTCTATAAGCGCATCACGACCCTGCTCAAAGGCTTGTCTACCATTAAACAACGTGTTATATTCTGTAGTAAGTGCGTGAAAATTTCTGCTTAGAAATTTATCTTTCTTACGGGAGCATCCCATAAGAACTCCCACTAGCACCGCTAAGATGAGTATTTTTTGTACCTGAGTTTGCAAATCTAATTAAGTATAAAGCAATAACTGCAAAGTAGCAAAATTAGTATGAACGGGTTAAAGTGGTGTTGAAATAATTTAAAGAGTCAAAATCAATGAGTGCAATAATGATTAAATCTATATCAAACAATTACAGCATTATCGTCCTCCTTACTAAAATAGGCTTCCAATTCCTTAAGCGTTGCTTCAGAGGTTTTGATATCTTTAACCACACTTCCTTTTTCAAGAACCACGATGCGCTCGCAAACTTCGGTTACGTGAATGAGGTCGTGACTAGATACTAAAACGGTGATATCTGTATCTGCAGCCAGTTTTTTAATAATACCTTTCAGTCTAAATTGTGTGGTAGGGTCAAGGTTGGCAAAAGGTTCATCGAGGATGATTACATCTGGCGAACCTATCAAAGTTGCTACAATACCTACTTTCTTTTGATTACCTTTAGAAAGATCGCGCAGATACTTGCGCTTGTTAAGGATCTCATCATTAAAAAAGTCGGCAAAACCAGCGAGTAATGCATCAACATCGGCTTTGTTTTGTCCACGCAATTCTCCAATAAAATAGAAGTATTCTTCCGCAGTTAAATAGCCTATTAGAAAACTCTCATCAATAAATGAAGCCGTGTGTGATTTCCAGGCTTCGCTTTCATTTACTTTACTTTCTCCATTTTGAATGTAGCCGGTAGTAGGTTGTATCAAATCAAGTAATGCGCTAAACAAGGTCGTTTTGCCGGCTCCGTTATTACCCACCAGGCCAAAAGCTTCTCCTTTAGGAATACTGAGTTCGTCAATTTTTAATACGGTTACCCCGTTGTACGTTTTTGTTAAATCGTGAATATGTATCATAATTCTAAATTTCTTGGTAGTTACTATAACATCACTCCCTTTGAGAGTAATTAAAAAATATCTTAATTTTTCTGCTTGTAAGCCGCAATGGTCTTGTATTTTTCGGCTTTATAAACCTCTTCTATTTTTCTGAACATATAATCTCTAAAAGCAAAACCGGCAAGACCGGCAAGTGCCACTAAAGCATAGCCAAAAACAGGTCCTAGTGTAAAATGACCTAGTGCATACAGCGCTATGGGAAGTAATAATTTTGGCATCGTAATCAATAATGTTTTTACGTTAAAAGACGAACTATCACCAAATGCTTTTTTATTACTCGTTAAATCTATAGGCGTTTTTATATAAGCGCCTCCCAGTAAAACTACGTGACCGTTTACTCCCATATTAAAAATACCGCCCACCAGTATTGCTGCATACGCTTCCCAACCAAAATAGAGATAAAATGCACCCAGTACAGTAGAAATTGCTGTAGCAATAACCACTAACATCCATTTTGACTTTAAATATTCCTGGTATTTTATATTCTGCGTCATCATTAAGGGATAATACGAACTATCCCAACTTGGTACAAACTGACCAAAACTGAACATAAACCCGCCAGAAACAAAAATTCCCGCAAAAATCTTCATAAAAGGGTTGTCATAACTCTCGATACCGCCAGAGAAAAATAACAGACCGTAGAACAGGAAAACAACACTCATGATAATCGTCGTACGTGAGCGCTTGTTTCGCTTAATAAGTTTAATATCATTTTTAAGAAAAACTGCTGTTTTACCAAAACGGTCTAACCAGTCCAAATTTTCGGTAGAAGCTGCCTGTGCTTTTGTTGCCAAACCAGCATCTAAATATAAACGTTTTAGAAAATAATTATGGGCAAACCTATATAAGAGAAATGCCAAAAGTAGCGGGATAATAAATAACCACAAATACTCAAATAAACCTTGAAAAAAGATGCCGGTATAAGCGGTTATATCAAAAATCTCATAATACTGAAGCGCGCCAAAAGCAGCAATTACAGTTCCTAAACCCACTACGAGTGCAAGCGCATCATTCAGAAATACATTGATAAAATTATTTAAGTAAATCATCCCTAACATTCCCAAATGCCAGGTAATCACGTGTAGCGGATCATACCCCTGTACCACTAAAACAATGCTAAAAGGAATAAAGAAAAATGCGTGAATTATATTAAAAAAGGAAAGCATGGTTTTACCCATCGCAAAATCTACAATCTTTGCCTTTTTAAAGGGAAGCAACAGCAACGGTTTAATATTTACCACCGGCATTTTTTGTAAGAAATACTTAATCATGAGATCTACTACCACATAGTAAATCATAAAGCTATTGAGTGTTTCTAAGGGTTCAAAACCTGCCTTTTCTAATCCGAAATAAGCTCCTACACCCGCAAGTGTAAAGATCCCAATAAAATAAAGCGCACCCAGCGCCATAAATATTTTCAGAATAATATTAGTCTGGAACGCTGCTGATCTAAAAAAGCTTTTCCATTCTAGATTTATAAAGTGTTTAATCATCACTATTCATTTTTTGGCTAGTAGTCATACCATTAGTGTGAAAATTATAAAAATGTTACGCCTCATAACCAACATGCTTTGTATTTTTGCCAAAATTTTTAAGCAATGAGCGATTTTCACGCACTTACTATACAAGATATTACTCGCGAAACAGCCCAGGCTGTTAGCATCACATTTGGAGTTCCAGATGCTTTAAAAAACGATTTTAGATTCAAAGCCGGGCAATATGTTACTTTAAAAACCAAAATTGACGGTAAAGAAGTACGCAGAGCCTACTCTTTGTGCTCTACACCACAAAGCGGTCTTCTTAAAATAGCTGTTAAAGAAGTTGAAGGTGGTACTTTTTCTGTACTTGCAAATAACAAATTAACCGTAGGCGAATCATTAGAGGTACACCCTCCTGAAGGTAAATTTTTTGTTGAGCCTAATGGCGAAAACAATAAAGACTATGCTGCTTTTGCTGCAGGAAGCGGAATTACCCCGGTGCTTTCTATCATTAAAACAGTTTTAGAAGAAGAGCCTAAAAGTAGATTTGTATTGCTTTATGGAAACAGGACTGTTGAAGAAACTATTTTTCACAAAGAGTTATTAGAATTACAGCTTCAATACCCGGAGCGACTATTTATAGAATTTGTATACAGTCGTAAGCAAGAGACAGATTCCCACTTTGGCCGTATCGAAAAAGCTACAGTAAACTTTGTGCTGAAAAATAAGTTTAAATCACATGATTTTGATCAGTACTTTTTATGTGGTCCTGAAGAAATGATTAAAGGAGTTAGTGCTGTTTTAGCTGAGAACAGTATTCCTGAAGACAAAATTAAGTTTGAATTATTTACAAGCTCTAGTGACGGTGAAGAGATTGCTGAAGCTCTAGATGGCATCACCCAACTTAAAATCGTAGTAGATGATGAAGAGTTTGAACTTACTATAAACCAGGACAAAGTAGTTCTTGACGCCGCATTAGAAAACGACATTGATGTACCTTACTCCTGTCAAGGAGGTATTTGCAGTAGTTGTATCGCACGAGTAACCGAGGGTACAGCTGTAATGCGTAAAAACCAGATTCTTACAGATGGTGAAGTGGCAGAAGGATTAATCTTAACCTGCCAGGCATTAGCTACTTCAGCAAACTTAACTGTTGATTATGATGATTTATAGATTCTAGATCTCTTAGAATAACTAAAAAAGCCTCAAAGATTTTAAAATCTTTGAGGCTTTTTTAGTTGATGATTAATTTTGAAAAATTAAATAAACCGCTCAATAATTTTCTTTAACGGTTCAATTGCTTTTGTATGCTCTATGGTTGGGCCAGCAACCCAGACAGTTTTATAGGTTGCCCCTGCAGCAGCTTTTGTCACCATATTCGTTCCTTTTAAGAAACGTAACATTTTTACATATTTCTTAAGCCATTTATTTTTATTGAGTAGACTCTCAATCCACGATTGCTCTGTACCTATTTCCTGAACGTAAGGCGTATTGATCACCGTACACGGCGTTCCGCTTATCTTTTGAGTCACGACTATATCTTTCTTGCCGTACGTTACACAGGCCTCTTTATATTCATTAGAAACCCCGGCCTCTTCAGAAGCTATAAATGGGCTACCAATACTTACTCCTACTGCACCATAACTCAGTTTCTCATCGAGCTCTGCCTTATTACCCACGCCTCCTGCAGAAATTACAGGTATTTTTAATGCAGCATCTAACTCCTCTATTAATTGTTTAGGTGAAATGCTTCCTCTGTGGCCGCCAGCTTCATTGTTTACCGCAATAACCGCATCACAACCTAGACTTTCAACTTTTAAGGCCTGTTCAAGATTTACCACATCACAAAAAACGAGAATTCCTTTTTTATGAGATTCTTCTATAACCTGTTTTGGATTACCCAAAGAAGTTATTATAAAATCAACACCCATCTCACAACAGACAGTCAATTGATCTGGAAACTTAAGATTTGATTTGTTTACGATAAGATTAAAGCCAAAAGCGCCATTTTCTGTTTTTGAAGCTTTTAATTGTGTAATTGCTTCTCGTAATTCGGGTAGGGTGCGGTAATTTAATGCCGGTATACAGCCTGCTGTACCCGCTTGCATCGCGGCTGTTACCATCGCAACATTAGAGACTAAAAACATAGGAGCGATAATGATAGGGTGCTCAATAGCAAGCAACTGCTTTAGCGTTTTTTTCATAAGATTTTAGTCTAAAAGTATATAAATGCGTTCTAAAACGTCACCTGGTAAAATGCTGTGCATGGCTTTATCGTATCCCTGAGGAACTTTATTACCATACACCGAGGTGGGTATTGCAGGAAATTGTTCTCGATCTGCGAGTAATTGATTTTCGGGCATTTGCCCGTAGGGAGCAAAACCTAAATGAGGATGGGTTACACCCCAGATTGTGAGTGTAGGAACTCCAAAAAGCGCTGCTAAATGCCCATTACCGCTATCCATTGCAAGCATCGCATCTAAATGAGAGATTAGCGCCAATTCTTCAGCAAAGGTAAAACGACCGGCGACACTGACGTGGTTTTTATATTTTAATGCAAATGAATTTAGAAGCTGTTCTTCTTCTTTTCCACCGCCAAAAAGAATGATTTTATAAGGCTTTGTGCTTAATTCAGACAAAATCTTATCAAGCAATTCTAAGGGATATTTTTTACCATCATGCGCAGCAAACGGTGCTATTCCCAGCCATTTAAGAGGTTCGTTACCTAATAAATCGCGTACTCGAGTATTTAAATTTTGTTTCGGTAAGAATTCAGAACCGTTTAGAACAACAGGATATCCTATTTTTTTGAAAACAGAAGCATAGCGCTCATGAGTCGTCTCAAGCGGCTCAAAATTTTTATTTGTAGGGCGCGTTAAGGCTTTTTTAGCTGCTCTGCCTTTATCTATCTGAGCTATATGATTTCCGCGGAAGCGAAAAAAAGATTTTAGCACGTTAGAACGTATGACGTTATGCAAATCTGCAATAGCTGTAAATCGTTCTGGATTGAGGTTTTTAAAGAGCTTGTACAAGCCTAAAGCTCCTTTATATGTATTCTTAACGTCTGCTTCAAAAAAATGAACCCGTTCTAAAGGCTTAAAAATGGGAGCAAAAAAAGGCTTTGACACCACTGTGATTTCCAGGTTAGGATACGAGCGTGTCAAAGCGATTAGTACCGGAACCGTCATCGCCACATCACCCATCGCCGAAAAGCGGATGCATAATATATGTGGCGATTTAGTAGCCACTTAAATTGCTTTATTCTGGTTACGCAATACCGGATTCAGCTCATCGTCGTTATACATTTTCATCTGTTTATAGACTTTCATGTATTTATCACCATTGCGAATATCTATGATAAGAGTATCTATTGCTGCACATAAATCTACACGTTGCTCTAATAAAATATCAAGCTTTTTCTGGCAGGCCGCTCTATGTTCGTCAGAAGCATCTTCACGATTTGCTTCCTCTTCCATGTGATAAATCTTAAGCGTAAGTATAGATAAGCGATCTATTGCCCACGCGGGACTTTCGGTATTTACGGTAGCACTGTCATTAGGCTCAATATCTTTATACTCTTTTAAAAAATAGCTGTCAATATATTCAACCATGTCTGTACGCTCCTGATTTGAAGAGTCTATTTGACGCTTTAGCTTTAAAGCAGCTACAGGATCTATTTGCGGGTCGCGTATGATATCTTCATAATGCCATTGTACGGTATCAATCCAGGCTTTACGATATAATAAATGCTCTAAAAAATCTACTTCTGTATCAAACGGATTTTTAAAAGGCTGATCAACATTGTTTTCTACGTGATAATCATCAACAGCGCGCTCAAATATGCGCTTTGCGGTATGTGTAATCATGTTATTTTATTTTTCTAATATGTGTAAATATTCGGTTGTTGTGGTTGCTTTATGATTACGGCTTTCTGTTTTATCTGCTTTAAAACGCTGGTATTCTTTAGTTACTAAATCATACCTTCCGTAGCGTTGCATAATAGATTTTACAGTCGCTGCAGGCATAAGACCCTCATTATTGTAACTTAAAAACAGCGTTTTAAAGTTTGCCGATGCAATAAGGTTTTCAAATGTTTGAGCAACCTCAACCTTACTGCAAAATGCACTTTTTGAATAGGCGCGCAAACCTGTTTTTCCTTTAGGTACAAAGGTATCTTTTTTTGCAATAGTATTTAGCAAATGATAATTTGCACCATACTGCCTAGCGTTATAAGGCGGGTCTAAATACAGAATATCACCTTCAATCTTTTTAATTAAAGCGTTACTATCTTGATTAAAAACAACGTGATTTCCTGAAGTTATTTGAAATTCTGCCGATTGCATCACCAGTGGTTTTTGAGCAGATTTTTTAATCTTTTTCAAATAAGCCCCGTAAACGGAAGCGGTATTCGCAACTTTATCTGCACTCTCCAGCAAGCTTGCCAGAAGGAAATAATAGAGGTCTTCTTCAATTTCTTTTTGAACATACCAGATTTCAATCTGATTTCTAATAGCATCAATTTTTTTACCGTTTTCTGCTGAAAAATAAAGACGGTCTGCTGCCCCAGAGGCACTATAGGTTTCAAAAATAAAACCTTTCTCAGGTTCTAAGGTATTTAAGCGGTTAATGTATTCTTCAGAATTTAAAGCCGTGTTGTTGCCTATGTAATTTCGGTTTAAAATATAACTATAATATTCAAGATCATTTGCAATAACTCCTTTAACCAGAGGTTTAAACGTTCTGCCTACACTACCCGTCCCGGCAAAGAGATCGCAAAAAGTATGTGTCGACAAATCTTTTCCACAAACAGCATTAATATTTGTGAGTAACCAGTCTGAAAGTTTATGTTTTGAGCCTATATAATTCATCGAATAGCCCAGATTATATCTGAGTAAGCAGGTTTAGTTTCGGTAATATGTGGTCTTTTTAAATTATCAGGGTCAAAAGATGCAACATAATTTTCAATATGTGTTTTTAGCCAGCTTATTTCGGCTTTTAACTTATAATGATCCCCGTTTGTACTGTAAACAATAAGAAACAACCTGTTTTCTATATGATAGCGTCTGCCGGTGCTTTGATTAAGATATAGCCACTTTATAAGTCTTTCCTGATGGGATTTTGCATAGTCTAAATTTCTACCAAAACCCTTTGGAAACTTAGACGTTTTTAAATCAAATTTGATGCCCTGTATACTAAAATCTACGAGCCTGTCTTTTTTGTTTTTTGCAGCATCTACACCATCTAATTCAATAAATAATTGCTCTACAGCACAGGCGCTCCAGAAATTATACCAGCGGTTAACTGCATAATAAAAAAAGTGCTTTTTATTTAAATTATGGGTTTCTACGCTTTCTTTAATGCGTTCTAAAAGAACTTCAAACTCTTGAATCGTATAAATAAAATTACTGTATGTATCCCAGGTATTATTTTGCTTTCTAAACCAAATATCCCTGTAAGGCCAACGTTTTTTGAGCTCTTGCTCAAGTTTTACTAAATCTAACTGTGCCAAAACAATAAAAATATAGGAATGAGTAATGCAAGCCACAACAGCATTTCTTTAAACCAAAAACTCTTATGGTTTTCAATATAAGTAGCGCTAATAATTGCTAACGGGCCAAAGATAAAGTACAATTCACTGCCATCTCGTAAAGGCGCCAGAAAGAGAATAATTAACAGAGCTATCGCAGAACTAATAAGTATTATAAAGTAAGAAGATTTTAATTTTTGACGCGCATCAGAAATTTGAGATACGTAATAAATTCCACACCATAAATACAATGCTAAAAAGAAAGATGCCGGGAGCAGCAATTTAATTGAACTATATGCTGTAAAATCTAATGTGGGTAATTGCACATAATTTAAAGCAAATGCTAAAGCCCCATCTGTATACATTCCATAGGTTAATGCAATAATTAGAACTGCAAAAATGCCTGTAAAAGGAATTAACCAGTTTCTATAGTCAAGACGGCCGTAAAACAAAATTGCAAAATACAGCACTATTAAAAACAAGAAACTCCAGAAGAAAAATAAGGAGGCAATTGTAATCCAAAACGCTGCGTCAAATAATTTTTTATTAAAATCATTAGGCGATTTTAAGCTTATGATACGTCTTAAAGCAAGAAGTACAAATGCTCCCGAAAGTATGATGTTTGTATTAAAAAAAGTGGCAGGTACCGCAAATGTAAAGCATACAAAAAGGTAAACAATATAGGTGTTGCGCCTGCTAAGCGTATTGCGTTTAACCACAAAATTAAGAACACCCAAAGAAAATAAATAAACCAGTAAAATGAAGAATTGATTTAGTATTGAGTAAGCAGTTAACCCGTTAGAATCTGACAACACATAGAAACTCGAAAAATAAAGAATCACTGCAATTACAATAATTGCAAAATTTATAGGTTTTGAAACGCTAAAAAAGCTTGTAAGCATCCTAGTTTTTTATATTTTTGCACCGCACAATAAGACATTGAACGTGCGACTTCGCTAATAACGATGTAAAAGTATACAATTATGGAATTGAAAGATTTATTTTACGGTATTCAAGATTTTTTTGTGAATGTTGCTTTAGCGCCGTTAGATGCAATACGTGAGTTACAAGATAGCAGCTGGATTGCTGCAAATTTACTCAATTTTGTATTTATACTAATTGCTGCAACTGCATTTACTTATTGGACATTACAATTAAAAAAGTTTGATAAAGACGAGCATCACAATCTAAATAAATAAGCTCCTTTTTAATTATAGATTAAACAAAAAGCCTGCTATGAGCAGGCTTTTTGTTTGCTATACTAGAGATCAAAACCAATATCTGTTCTATAATTCATTTTATCAAATGAGATTTTCTTTATATTCTCATAAGAATTATCTAAGGCTTTTCTAAAATCCTCATGAAGCGAAGTTATTGCCATAACACGACCTCCTGCGGTAATGATTTCCCCATCTCTTAGTGATGTCCCTGCGTGAAATACAAGAGCATCTTCTATGGTTTCAGAACCTGTTAATTTCATTCCTTTTTCATAAGCCTCGGGATAACCGCCGCTAACAAGCATAACCGTTGCGGCATACCTGGGATCTAAATCAAGCTCAACCTCATCTAGTTTCTGAGCCGCAACTTTTTCAAACATTGTGACCAGATCATTCTTAATACGTGGTAAAACAACCTCTGTTTCAGGATCGCCCATACGCACATTGTATTCAATTACTTTAGGCTCATCACCTACTTTAATCAAACCTATAAAAATAAATCCTTTGTACTCGATATCTTCTGTAGCTAAACCTGCAACGGTAGGTTTAACGATACGATTTTCTATCTTCTCCATTAGAGCAGCGTCTGCAAACGGCACCGGAGAGACAGCACCCATTCCTCCTGTATTTAAACCTTTATCTCCTTCACCTATGCGTTTGTAGTCTTTTGCTGTAGGTAATGTGATGTAATTTTTACCATCTGTAAGTACAAAAACACTCAACTCTATACCGTCAAGAAATTCTTCAATAACTACTGTTTCACTTGCCGCACCAAACTTCTTATTGGTAAGCATGTCTTCTAATTCGGCTTTTGCTTCTTCAATATTCTGTAGAATTACAACTCCTTTTCCGGCAGCAAGGCCATCTGCTTTAAGCACATAGGGAGGCTTCAATTCTTCTAAAAATGACTTCCCTGCATCAAGACTTTCAGCTGTAAAACTTTTATAAGCAGCTGTAGGAATGTTGTACATAGCCATAAATTCTTTAGCGCGTTCTTTACTTCCTTCTAGTAAAGCACCTCGCTTTGAAGGCCCTATGACAGCAATTTTTTCTAATGCTTTGTCATTTTTAAAAAAGTCATAAACCCCATTTACAAGCGGATCTTCTGGTCCCACGACAACCATTTCTATCTGTTCTGCTAAAACAAGTTTTTTAACAGCTTCAAAATCATTTACATTAAGGTCAACATTTGTCGCCAATTTTGCAGTTCCTGCATTTCCCGGGGCAACAAATAAGCGATCACATTTGGGACTTTGAGCAATTTTATAGGCGAAAGTATGTTCACGACCACCAGAACCTAGAATTAAAATATTCATCGTAGTTACTTGTAATTAGATTAAGCGTCAAAAATAAATGTTTGTAAATTGACCTACTAATTTTAGTCTTGTGAATTTAACAAACCTCAGTTTACGTTTTAATGGTTTTGATATCGCCTCCGCGAAAAGAAAACTTGAGGCTTTAAAACGCGAAGTTGCTACAGATAGTGCACAGTATTATATAAAAAGAAGATCTCAAATTTTAGAATTCCATTTAAGAAATAACTCCTTTTATAGAAACTTCGTAGCCGGTAACCCTACAGGCTGGGATTCGCTTCCCGTATTAACAAAAGCAGATTTGCAAAAACCCTTAGAAGAGCGTTTGTCTGAAGGTTTTTCTAAAAGAAATTCTCACGTACACAAGACCTCAGGATCTTCAGGAAATCCCTTTATTTTTGCAAAAGACAAATACTGCCACGCACTCACCTGGGCATCTATTCAAGATCTTTACCTACTTGCAGGAGTTAACCTCAACACCTCCTATGAGGCTCGGTTTTATGGTATTCCGCAAGGCGGAATGCCCATTTATAAAGAGCGTTTAAAAGATGTTCTAAGCAACAGATATCGCTTTTCAATATTTGACGCTTCAGATCAAAATTTTGAGAAATTTATCAATCAGTTTAAGCGTGTAAAATTTGGGCATTTAAATGGCTATACCAGCACTTTAGTGTTATTTGCGCACTATTTACGTTCTAAAAATCTCATTTTAAAACAAATTTGTCCCAGTTTAACACATTGTATTGTAACTGCAGAAATCCTACTCAAAGATGACAAATTACTTCTCGAACAGCAATTTGGCATTCCTGTATTGAATGAATACGGCTCATCTGAAACAGGAGTAATCGCCTTCGGAAAAGCAGAAAATCCTTTAAAAATTGATACTGCATTGCTCTATGTAGAGATTTTAGACGACCAAAATAAACCTGTTCCTAATGGTACGAGCGGTAAAATTGTGATCACTTCCCTGTTTAACAAGGCACATCCATTTATTCGATATCAGATTGGAGACTTGGGAGTTATTAATTTAGATGAACACAACAACACCGTTCTAACAAATCTTGACGGAAGAATAGGAGATTTTGCAATTTTAACTAATGGAAAGAAAGTTCCTGCGCTGGCTTTTTATTATGTTACTAAGACCGTAATTGAAGATAGTGGCAACGTAAAAGAGTTTATTATAAACCAGAATAAGCCTAATAAATTCACCATAAAGTATGTAGCAGATATAGCTTTTAATGAATTTCAACTTGCTAAAATTGAAAAAGCGCTAAAGACATATTTAAATCAGGAAATTGAATTTGTTATTGTAAAGCAACCCTTTTTAGACCGAAGTAATCGAGGTAAATTGAGACAGTTTAAAAGAGATTTTTAAACTAAGAATTGTACTTTTTGTAGCCAAAATACGCCCAACATATCATATAATAAACCGATTTAAAAAAAGAGATTTTTTCTACCTTTCGATAAAAATCCCACTGGTGTTTTAGTAGGTTTTTTTTATTCCGCGAAAGCGAATTCTCTCTAATTCTATACATAGCCAAAGGCTTTTTAATACCAAAAGCATACTCTGTTTTTTTAAGGTACTGTAGCCACAGTCCCATATCCTGACGCTTTTTAATGAGCGGCATATAGAGTTTCCCCAGTTTTTCAATATCTATAAAGGCTGTAGAACAAATGATTGAATTACTCTTTAACACATCTGAATAAGATACTTTTTCAGGGACAATAAATGGGGATAACATCGGTTTTAAATTCTCATCTACACGCAATGCTGAAGTAAATACGAAAGCTTTATTTCTGGCAATACAAGATTCTAAAAATAATGGGAGCCACACATCATCTGCATCTAAAAAAGCAAGGTATTTCCCTTTTGCATTTTCTATACCGAGGTTGCGTGCGTAAGCCGGTCCCCGGTTGTGATTATGTTTAAAATATTTTATCCGTGAGTCGAACGTTTGGCACTCTTTTATAATTCGTTCTGTATGATCTGTAGAAGCATCGTTAATGAGTAACAACTCCCAGTCTGTTACCGTTTGATTTTGAACAGAGTTAATGGTGTCGAGAATATACTTTTGAGAATTAAAGCAGGGAGTAACTATAGAAACTAAGGGGTTTGCCTTTTTAATAGGCCTTATTGTCGCCATAAATCACTTTAATAAACGTTTTAGCGATAATACGTAGATCCATTAAAATAGACCAGTTTTCAACATAAAATATATCAAAACGCACTCTGTTTTTTATATCACGCTTAGTTTCTATCTCTCCGCGGTAACCACTTACCTGAGCTAAGCCTGTAATACCGGGTTTTACCAGATGTCTAAGCATAAATTTATCTACCTGTGTTGCAAATGAATGCGTATGTGCAACCATATGCGGCCGCGGCCCCACCACAGACATGTCTCCCATTAAAACATTGTAAAATTGAGGCAACTCATCTAAACTTGTTTTACGTAAAAAACTACCTACTTTAGTTGTTCTAACATCGGTTTTACTTGCTTGAGTGGCATCTGCAGTCCCATTTACTTTCATAGATCTAAACTTAAAGCAGTAAAACTCATTCCCACCTATCCCGTTACGTTTTTGTTTAAAGAATATAGGTCCTTTAGAATCACAAACGATGATAATTGCTATTAAGGGTGTCAACCATGATAATATACCTATAACCACAAATAGACTTATAGTAAGGTCAAGCAGGCGCTTTAAAAATAGATTAACAGGTGTATCTATAGGTAATGTACGAAGAGACAAAATGGGTGTTATGCCATAATACTGAAACTCCATTTTCTTTGTGAAAATTTTCTTGTTATCTGGTAAGAATTTTAAACTGATTAAATTATTGTCTGCAAAATGAATTAACTCTCTTATTTCTTTATTCTTAAGCTCTGCTATAGAGCAAAAAACCTGACTAATATTATTATTAAGAATGTACTCTTTTACAGAATCTATAGTTACTTCAGGATCGAGTAAGTTGAGGTTTGCTATTAGTTGAAATCCGTATGCGGGATTATAATTAAAAAAGTTCTTTAATCGCTCTGTTTTAGGATTGCATCCTATGATAATTACCCGTAACGTATCGCTACCCAGTTGCTGTCTAAATTTTTTTCGTACGTTAAAAATAGTAACTTTTAGGATGGCGATTATTCCCATACTCAAGCAGGCATATTCTAAAACAGCCCTTATAGAAATATTGATTTCGCTAAAAATTCCGAAGAAAGTAAAAGAGCAAAAAATTAAAAGGAAAAATTGTTTTCCAATAATGGATAGTATACGTACCAGTGGTGTAAATCTATATACACTATAAAATCCAAAACTATATGTTGTTATCAACCAGCTAAAAAATGTATAAACCGAAAATAATAAATAGCTGTGCGAAGAGAAATCAAATAATTTCGCGAAACCAATTAAAATTAGAATATCTATACTTGCAATTAATGGCTGAAGTAGGTAATTATGTTTAGTGTCGTTTACAATCATAAAAAACTAACGCTAACGAGGTTGTCAAAACTTGATAAAGTTAGTTAAAAGTAAATGAATGAAAACCAATAATACACTTGTAAAATTGAATAAAAACAAGTTATTAATGGTTAAAATTATACATGTGCTAATTTATTGTGTTTTTGTCGTTAATAATCCTTGCTAAAAAATTGTATAAAGCACGTTAGAGAGCCCGTTTTTATGAGTAAATTAAAGGTAGTTCATATCGTAGAAGCTTTAGGAGGTGGTGTTTACACCTATTTTATAAATTTAACCCATGTGCTTGCTGCACATTCTAATATAGATCTCACCATAATCTACAGTGACAAAAGACAGGAAATAGACCCAAACAAAGTCGCTGATGATTTTCACCCCAATACAACATTGGTTAAAATACCCATGTTGAGAGAAATCTCTCCCAAATATGATTTTATAGCCTTTAAACAATTACGATACGCATTAAAAAAGCTCAAACCCGATATAGTACATCTGCACTCTTCTAAGGCAGGAATTTTAGGAAGACTCGCATATCTGGCCACTTATCGATTTAATACAAAACTCTATTATACACCACATGGGTATTCCTTCTTAAGAAAAGACATAAGCTCCTTTAAACGTTTTGTGTTTCTTACCATTGAGTTTTTAAGTCAGAAATTAACCGGAGGAACTATTATCGCCTGTGGAGATACAGAATTACATTATTCAAAAAAAATAGGTCCCTCGCTATTGGTTCGTAACGGAATAAATTTTGATTCTGCACCACAACAATTGCCACAAAGGTCTATAACGGTTAATAAAATAGGCATTCTTGGAAGAATCACCTATGCCCGAAACCCATCACTTTTTAATGAGATTGCTTTACAAAATCCTAACCTCAAATTTATTTGGATTGGTGATGGTGAATTAAGAGCTCTCTTAACAGCTCCTAATATTGAAATTACAGGTTGGTTTAAAGACAGACGTGAGGGATTATTTGTTTTAGAAACTATAGATGTGTATTTGCAAACCTCTCTTTGGGAAGGTTTACCTATCGCACTTCTTGAAGCTGCTGCGCGTAAGCTACCCATAGTTGCCACGGCGATTATTGGTAATAAAGACATCGTCGCAGATGGAAAAAGCGGTTTTCTTTTTAAAGATGCTTCTGAATTTTCTAATACTATAGCAAAACTAACAACCGCTCAAGATCGCGATCGTATAGGCAAAGCTAATTTTGAACGCTGCAAGCTACTATTTGATAGTTCGCGTAATTTTGCAAAGCTTATTTCAATTTATTTTGAGGATCATCCAAAGCATGTTTTGTGAATATACTCAGCCAAAGCGCGCTAAACACAATCCCATCAAAACGAATTAAAAAGTCATCTACAAAATTTGATGTAGCAAAAAGTATAAAGAAAAAAACACACAGTAGTTGCTTTGAAGTAAAGCCTATATAGGCGAATAATCCCACATAGATAAAGGCAATTAAAGCTCCTAAAAGACCAAATTTTATCCAGAAATCTAGATATTGATTGTGTACCGGAAACTCATATTTAAATAGAAAATTTTGATGTGTTTCTTTAAAGTACTTAATAAGTTCTTTTTTGCCATCTGCAGCACCCACTCCTAAAACAGAATTTCTGCACGCTAGTTCTACACCTGATTTCCAGATACTCAGACGTGTTACTAAACCATTATACGCCGTCTTTTCTGGGTTTTCAAGATCATCTAATTTTCCTACTTTATCAAGATTATTAAACGTGACACTTGTAAATTTTTCAATAGAATACGGGAACACTTTTACAAAGGCAATGGCAAGGGTAATAAATAATGCTAATCCCAAGACCAGTTTCTTATTTGCTTTAAATTCAGTAACACTTATTTTCTTATAAAACGTGATCAGCAAAATTCCTATAAAAGCATTTAAAATAGCTAAACGGGTGTTTACATAGAATAGGATAATAATAGATGTGATAAAGATAATTACACGCCAGATTTGATACTTTTTTGAAACTTTGGTAAATCCTTCTTTTAAAAAATAAAAGTTAATCACAACGACAAAGGCTACATGTAAATTAAGTGCGGGAGCATGCATATTTATTGAACTTGCAAACCTATACCCCATTTCCCAAAGGTCAACTCCGTTAAGATATTTTGCCCATAATTCTGGAGAAATTACGGCAAACCGAATTAGACAAAAACTCAGGATTAAAGTGGTCAAAATAGCGTAGCAACGCACAATCAACGCTGTATTAAATCTGTGATTTTGAGTTAAAATAAAAAAAGGTAAAAGAAGCATACTTATGCGCTTTTCGGCATGTTTTAATCCTTCTTGCAAAAGCTCATTATTCCATAGAAAAATAAGGTCTAGTAAAAATGGTGATGCTATTAAACCTATAAAAAGCAACCTCTTTTTGATAAACTTGAGGTGTTTGTAAAAAAACAGGTTGTAGGCTACAAAAAGAATTAAAAGTAGGGTGGCCGGCAGTCTAAAAATGAGTGAAACCGCTAAAATAATAAGCCAGATATTGTAATTAAACCGGTATGTTCTTTCTGAAACAATCATAATACAAGGCAAAGTAAATTAGTGGCAATATCCCAATTTTATGTTTAACAGCAGAACCCAGATCGGGTTCAAAGACTCCCTGAACGATGAAGTAGGCAAAAACGAGGTAGAATGCCCAAATCTCATATTTATACCGTTGTCTTTGTCGAAGACAATTTTGATATAAATAAAGTAGATATAGCATTAAAACAGTCTGCCATAAAACAAAAGCCAGTATCTGCGGTTTTAAAATATGCCTAAAACCGTTTAAAGGTACATTTACCGACACAAAACCATAAAAAACACCCACTACCTCACCATACCATCTTTCTGTGCTCACGGGCGATATAATTACTGAATTTGTGGCTTCTTCACCGGCACGTACTTCATTGAGTTCTTCGCGCGTACTTTGCGATAAATATTCTCCCTTCACAAAACCATAAGAGAGCGATAGGAAGATAACCAGAAGTAATCCTGAGAAAATACCCGCAAAAACCTTTTGTTTAAAGTTGACCAGACTTGTACTAAAAATCACTAATGCCACAACTGGAATTAAAATAAAATACGACCTAAACCAAATTCCAAATAAAACAATACCGCTAAAAATAAGTAAGACCGTCGTAATTAATCTAAATCTTTTATTCTTCAGCAAAAAAGGAATAAAAGCAATAAAGAGAAAGGTGATAAACTCTTTTGAGGGCATCGAGATAAAAAAGGCTAATAGCAATAAACAGATGTACACTAAAACGTTGCGCAATGTAAAATTTGCAAACCTTGCGGGAATTCCTATGCGGTACAACACAACTAGTAACACAGGTAATTGAATTAAAGCGACAACAGGAAATGGCGTATGCCCAAGGCCGGTAACCTCATAAAAAAGCATCGTAACAGGATAGCTGCGGAAAAATCCTTTCTCATTATAAAAATCTTCAGAAATAATAATGGCATCAAAAAAAAAGCGATTTGGCAGAATCCAATAAGAAATGATGCCAAGAGAAACTACACAAATGCTTAGAAGCAAATAGACAAAAGTTGATTTATGTAGTTTTTTACGCTGCATAATTAATGAATGAAGAGCACTATTTTGTCTTTTTTATAGACAATTAATACGGCACAAATATTCCATAAAACAACACTGAGAGCAGAAGCTATAGCCGCTCCTTTCATTCCCATTTTAGGAACCAGTATATAATTAAGAAACACATTAAAAAGTACTGTAGCTATTAAAATGTATTGCAGTGTTACTTGTTTTTTAGTCATATTTAAGTATACCGCCGTGATGCCACAAAGTGTACTTAAAAAATGACCAATAATTAAAATTTGAAGCGACTCATTTGCAGCCGTGTACGATGCTCCAAACACATTGAGAATAAATTCTGAAAAACAAAATAAAACCACAGACAGTACCAGAGAAAGACCTGTTATAGCGCGTACACCATTTTTTAAAATTTGCTGCAGCTGCGTTTTATCGTTAACATACAAATCTGCTATTTGAACCGCATAAAAAGAGCTTATCGTACTTACAACTGTAGAAATTAGAAAAATAATTTTTACTGAAGTTCCATAATATGCGAGTGTTTCAAAATCTGTATATATTTTAAGAAAAAATACATCAATACTTATTAGCAAATAAAACCCCAGCGAACTGACTGAAATAGGTATTGTTGATTTAAAAATTGTTTTAAAAGATACTTTAATGGGTACGCCTTTTTCGGTATTGATTTTCGGTAAATTTTTAAAATTTCTAAGGAAGATATTAGGGCTAAAAGCACAAAACTTCCTAAGAATACCTCAACAACGTAATTCTGATTTTTAAAAAATAGCAAGATTAAAAGACCTAACCCAAATGGAAGTTGTTTAAAAATACCGCGATATAATTCTGATTTTCCCTGAAGGGAGAAACCTCTGAAAAATTCGGTGTTTAAAAGTGTAATCGCATAAAAAAATAAACAGAAACTAACCCATATGAGCAAATAGCCAGATGTGCTGTCATTAAAAACAACCCTATAAGCAGACTTCGGTGTTAAGAGTGCTATAACCAGAATTAGTAACGATGCAAGAAGCAGCATTTTTACCATTTTTAGATAAATCCCAAATAAGGCTCTAACCTGATCTTTTTTAGCAAATCTTCCCGAAAAAAATAAAATAGATTGATCTGTACCTAAAAGTACAAACCCGCCAATTAGAAATAATGAAGAGCGGGTAAACTCATAGGCTCCTACAGCTTTTGGATCATAATAATTAGTGAGAAAAATGGTGATGCCAAACAGCAATAAAATACCGCAAATTCTTAAAAACATCACGCTAATAGCACCCTGCAAGCTTGATGCTTGTTGAAGTTTATAAAATTGATTACTTAGTTTTTTTAACATAGGCTAAATGCAAAACACGTCTCATTTTTATTTCTGGTATTTTGAGCATTGCACAATTAGAAATAGACAATGATTTCAGAATGCTATAGGTCTGCTTTAAAACGCTTTTTAAACCTCGAGGTTGCGTGGTAAACTATGAAAAGAAGTATAAAGGCGAGCGGAAGTATAAACTTCAAATTGGTTTTCCAAGAATTTGTATTTAACCATTTTGAATAAGTATGAACTTTAAAAACAGTCTTTAAATTTAAGAGCTGTTTATTTATTTGAGCATTACGCCTTATCAATTCTAGTTTACTATTTAAAACCGAACTCAAATTTGAATCATCTGCAACAGCTATAACGGCAAGTGATTGGGTTCCGCTTTTTAAAGCCAGGTTTAAATTTACAAGTACACTATCTATTTGCTTTATCGTGTACTCGTTAGACTTAAATTCATCTTTTAAATTCTCTGTTTCAGCCTTGAGTTTTGCCTGTAAATGCTGTTCTTTTTCGAGCAGACTCATAAACATTGTAGGATCTTCAAAATTTCCTGAAGCCGTTAACGTAATTCTATGCAGATTATAAACAGGTGTTAAAAGTGGTTTTTCAAAAAATGAAGATTCCGGAGTGTTGTTATCTAATAAATAAGCACTCAACTCATCATTAGATAATTGATTGTTTTCAAGCAAGTTTACCACATCTTCAACGGGCTCAATAGTTACCTCAGCTAACCGTGTTTGCGGAAGAATAGTCTCAAGTTCTGAAATTAAACTGGAGTCTGCACTTAAAATACCTCTGTTGAGTTGGTCAATTTTACTGTATAAATACGTGGTGCTTTCTACATTAGGACCTACAATAATTTCTGCAGTTTTTGACTGTTTAAAAAATGTAGATATGCCGTAGCCCAGAGCAAAGCCTAAGATAATTAGTCCAATTAGAATTAGCGCATTTCTTAGCAGAAACCGCACAAAGCGATATAGATAAATAATTAGTTTTTTAAACTGCCTGCGAAGCCATTTAAAAACGTCAAATAAATCTATATCCTGAGCGCTGTTTTCCATTAATCTTTAAAGATTTGCTCTAAGATTTGTTCGGTAATCAAGTAAGTAGGCTTTACTCCTGTTGTACCTAACCCTCCTGAAGCAAGCGTGCTTCCGGTTTCTAACGGATTATCTGATGCATAATAGGCATAACGCACTTTTACTTTATCACTAATGCTTCCGCGTAATTTAGCTGCTGCCTGTATCGCTTTTTGATAATGTGCCCCTTCCATCTCAAGCCCTATAACATTCCAGGTGCTTTCATAAAAAAAGCGCAGAATATCTCTGTTTTGTAAAGAAGTACCTAAAACTGAAATCATAGCACCTTCACAAACAGAAATTCCGTTACCTTCAAAGTGCTCTTTTTTAAGTTGGTTATCAAACGGATAATTATCTGCAGTACCTTCAAAAAGATGGGCGCTAGGTATCATAATATCTCCTTTTCCGCCTTCAAGAATACCTGCTTTACCCATAATGGAAACTGACTTAACATCAAGATATGTTAAAGTCTCATCTTTTTCATAAGGTTTTAAAAGCTCTTCCATCGTCTCATACGCCTGCTCACCAAACGCATAATCCATCACAATAATAACAGGCGCTTTTCCTTCTGGATAAGAAGCTTTAGAGCAAAAATTATTTTGATCAAGATCTAACTTTGCAGTATCAAATAGTTGAACATCTATATTCGTTCCGCTTTGATCTGGCACTGAGATCATACCATTTTGAAGCGCTGTTTTTTCTACACGAGCTCTTAATTTACCGCTACCGGCATCACTTAAAGTCTCATAAATTTCTAGATTTTCCTTTTTTGCCATCTCTTTTGATAAAGCTACTGGCGCAAAAAGTGTGTTCATAACACTGTGCATGTTTGCACTTATAATGTGAATAGGCCTACTAAGAAGATCTCTGCTGTCTAATTCTTTTTTAATGGTATCTGCCCAGACTTCTCCGTGAATATGGTGTCCTAAACGCTCTCGTAAAACAGGTGAAAACGTCACGATGCGTTTATCATGTTCTGAAATTTCTTCGATAGCCCGTTTGCCTAGCCAATAGACCAAATTTAAAAAACGCTTCTCGTTT
Organism: Leeuwenhoekiella sp. MAR_2009_132; assembly: GCF_000687915.1. NCBI lineage: Bacteria > Pseudomonadati > Bacteroidota > Flavobacteriia > Flavobacteriales > Flavobacteriaceae > Leeuwenhoekiella > Leeuwenhoekiella sp. MAR_2009_132. Next base: position 1,464,250 of record NZ_JHZY01000004.1, on the reverse strand, counting down.
GTAGGTGCAGAAAATTTGCCATAAATCACAGATACTTCATGAAATGTTCTTCCTAAAATATTAGCCGTGTGTGTAAGTGCAATCTCACGCTCTTGCTGTGTTAATGGCTCTTCAGAAAGAACTGCTTTCTCAAGTTTGTTCCAGTCTCTGGTGGTATGCCCCTCTTCATTAATAACCACACGCTTCATTATTTTGTGTGATTCTACAAACAGAAAGGTTAAGTGCGTAAGAATATCATAAATTTCAGATCTACCACGCGTAATCTCAATATTCATCTGCTCCTCGTCTATACGGTAGCAATTACGACGTCTCTTAGGAGGAACGATAGGCTTAAAATGCGAATTTTTATAGCCTTCATCGCTTGTAAGGTTTATGTATCTGCACTCTTCTATTCCTTCGGGAAGACGGTCTATAACATAAAGTAAACCGTTAAGTTCTACTTTTTCTTCTGCAATGGTACCATATATTTCGGGGCGCAATATCAATAAAGCTTCTCGTAATGTATCTCCTGAAACACCCATAGGTTTATAAAAACCACGGTTAAAAAGGTGTCTCATTGTTATGTACATGCGCTCAATAGCTGCAGAGCTTTCCTGCGCACGTGTTCTGTTTTCTTGTTTTATTAAACTCATTAAATCAAATATACTTTTTTAAAAACCAAATTCATTTAAGGCATCTGCGATTTTACGATCATTAGCCAGTCTGGGAAGCTTGTTTTGACCTCCTAATTTGCCCTTAGATTTCATGTAGGTATTGAAACCTCCCTTGGGAACAACATTGATTTTTAATGTTTCTAATACTTTTCCTGTAATTAAATCTTTGTAATAACTATTTTGTTCTTGAAGTGCTAGATCAATTGCTTTAGCAAATGCATTTACATCTTCAGGCTCCTTGTCAAACTCAATAAACCACTCGTGATAGGGTAAGCCCACTTCAGGATTTATTTGTGGCGCGACGGTAAATTCACTTACCTGAGCTTTAAATGAGGTTGCTGTGCTGGCTAAAGCTTCCTCAACCTCCTTTCCTATCACATGCTCCCCAAAGGCTGAAATAAAGTGCTTAATACGCCCTGAAACTATAACTCTATACGGTTTTGTAGACGTAAACATTACCGTATCTCCCACATTATAGCTCCAGAGACCGGCTGTTGTAGAAATTATCATCACATAATTTACGCCTGTTTTTACCTGACCTATAGTGAGTCTGTCGGGGTTTTCATCAAAAAATGACGCTGCCTCTATAAACTCATAAAAAATACCACTATCAAGTAATAGTAGCATTCCTTTTTCTTTTTGAGAATCCTGAAATGCAAAAAACCCTTCACTTGCAGGATACAGTTCAATACTGTCTACTCTTCTGCCTATTAAATTTTCAAACTTTTTACGATATGGCTCATAGTTTACACCACCATAAATAAACAAATTAAAGTTAGGAAACAGTTCTCCTACCTTCTTTCCGGTTTTTGCATTAAGTCTTTCAAAATACATTTGTACCCAAGACGGTATACCGCTTATAATACTCATGTCTTCTTTTATAGTCTCTTCAACAATAGCATCAACTTTTGTTTCCCAGTCGTCAATACAATTAGTTTCCCAGCTTGGCATTCTATTTTTCTGAAGGTATCCGGGTACATAATGAGCGACAATACCTGATAATCTTCCGGTTTGAATACCGTTTTTCTCCTGAAGCTCAGGACTTCCCTGAAGAAAGATCATTTTTTTATCTACAAAACTGCGGTTTCCGGTCTCTGCTATATAATGTAAAATAGCATCTCTTGCCGCATTGGTATGCATAGGCATAGACTCTGCAGTAATTGGGATGTATTTCGCTCCTGAAGTAGTTCCAGATGTTTTTGCAAAATACTGTGGTTTACCGGGCCATAAAATATTAGGATTCCCGGCAACTACTTTATCTACATAAACTTTTAATTCTTCATAATCCCGCACCGGAACCTGCTTTGCATAGTCGCTGTAATTTTTAATGGTTTCAAAATTATGATCCCTGCCAAATTGGGTTTGAGAGGCCTTTTTAATTAAATATTTAAAAACCTTAAGTTGGGTAGCTTCTGGTGTAGAGGCCCATGCTTCGGTTTTTGAAACGATATGTTTTGCAAAAAGTTTTGCTCCAAAAGATTTTATAGACATTATTCGAATGCGATGTAATTAGTAGGATCTACGGGGTAACCATTATTCCAAAGTTCAAAATGTAAATGCGGACCAGTTGTGTATTCTCCTGTCGATCCGGCAATTGCAATAACTTCACCTGCTTTAACAAGATCTCCCTGATCTTTATTACGGGAAGCACAATGTTTATACACCGAAATCAAGTTATTTCCGTGATCGAGAATGAGAACATTTCCGGTTTCGGCTGTCCATTCAGAAAATATGACTGTAGCATCTGCCACGGCTTTTATGGGTTCGTTTTTAGGTACAACAACATCTACAGCATAATGCTTTCGATCTAAATTGTATTTTTCGGTAATGTTGCCTTTGACAGGAGGAAATAATGAAAAATTAACTTTTGTTGAAGCCGGTTCAAATAGATTATAGCGATCTTCATTAGCTACGCGCTCTCTTAAAATGCTATCTTCTTTAGAAATTTTAAAAGATAAACCTCCATTTTCTCCAGGTTCTACAAGTAATAACGAGTCTTTATTAAAATTTACGCGATCGACATCGCCCGTAAGTACTTTTCTAATACTTGCGTAATATTGCTCATTTATATCGAGTTGTCGCTTAAGAGAATCTGTCTCAAAAATTAATTCTGTAGCCTGTTTTTTGAGTCTTACAGAAGAATATCCCGGAATATATTCTCGTAACGGAGTATATGCGATTAGAAAGGTCGTTAATGCGATGAGTATAATAATCGAGAAGCCAACGACAATAAATACATTTAAACGGGTAAGCTTAAACGATACCCGTTCTTCAAAGGTGTCTTCGTTTAAAATCACTAGCCTGTATTTATGCAAAAGGCGTTTTCTAAACTTCTTTCTCTCTTTAGATTTAGCCATATAGTTTTGTGCTTATGCAAATATAAAATTTAAAAGGCGTTTATCGCCTGCTAAAGTTTCTTAACGAAAGGTCTATTCTGATGAATTCTTTTTATATTTACGTTCTAAATTAGAATAATATGAATTTACTATCGATATTTTTAGGAATGGTTGGACCCTGGCAGATAGGTCTTATCGTCGTTGTGATACTTTTGCTTTTTGGAGGTAAAAAAATACCTGAAATGATGCGTGGTTTAGGAAGTGGTATTAAAGAATTTAAAGATGCTTCTAAAGATGATGACGCTCCTAGAAAATCTGACGAAACTATAGAAGAGAAGAAATCATAATTTCAAAACACTTTTATATTAAAAAAACCGCTTCAAATATTTGAAGCGGTTTTTTTATGTTTATTGTATATTTTATATACTTATTCTACAAACTCTACAGAACGTAGAATAGATTCTAGTTCAAATATATTATCACGTTTGTTTGCAGAAGGTTTAAATACAAAGCCTTCTAAAACGAGATAGCGATTGTTTTCTTTATCATCTACCGTAAAGTTTACAAAAGGTCCTGCCATAAAACGGCCTTTTACTTCCCACATTCCTTTCATCTCGTAGGCTGGCTTATCTCCAATTGTCGTCTCACTTAAATAAGGTGCAAAGGCTGCTTCTGTAATAAAGCGCATTCCCTCATTTACTACAATATTATCACCTGCAATAGAATCTCTCATCGCTATTAACGAGCCTATTGTGTTGCTATCTCTATCTATAAGATTATAGGGTACTTCGTAAATTGTTATATTCATATCTCCGTTAGGAATGTCTTTACGTATCCAAAAAAAGCCATCATCTGTTTTTGCATAGCGATACGCCGAAGGAAACTTCATAGATATTCCAAAAGCCTTTTTAATAGGATCATCTTCCTTGAGAGACAAACTAATACGACGTATTTTTTCTTTAAACTCTGCCCCTTTGTACGTGTCTACAATTTTTGCACTGTCTTGTTTAATTAAATTAATTATTGCTTCTTCTGTAGGACCTCTTAAAATTATACCGGTTTGTGGTCTTGCATATTCATCTGTAACAATTTCTAAGGAAGGAGTATCTGCCTGTTCTACCTTTAAAAACGTACGTTGTTTGCGCATAAACCCAGAGAATGCTTCTAAAGGCATTTGATTTATTTCAAACATAGGTTCTACCTGTGGTAGTCCGTTTACAGGACCGGCTAATTTTTCTCTGATGCTTTCACCCACTGCGCCCGCCCACATATCATTAGGCATTACAATCGTTAGGTTATTAAGACCACCAGAAGAGGACGATAAAATTTTACCTTCTGGTTTATCATTACAGGCAATTAAAGTAAACAATACGAATGCTAAGAGTAGTTTTTGCATAATAAATTTTCTATTAAGGGTTAGTTGGCTATGACCAAAGTCATTCCCGGTTTTAATTTATTACCACTAATATCGTTCCACTTTTTCAAATTCTCTGGACTAACACCTGGAAATTTCTGAGCGATCTTCCACAAACTATCACCCTTGCGTACCACATACTTTTTAGAACTACTTCTACTAGAACTGCTTGATGCAGTTGAAGTAACGGCTTTAGTAGGGTGCAATGTGAGCCGCTGCCCCACGCGTAACGTGTTAGACCTCAAGTTATTCCATCGTTTTATTTCAGAAACACCCACTCCATATTTAGAAGCTATTTTACCCAGATAATCACCACTACGTACGCGATAGCTTACGCTGGTAGGGTTTTCTACATATTTAGGTAAGGTTGCTTCGTCGCGTTCTAATTCTTTTTTTGCAGTCGCATAAATCGCTTCTTCATTAGCAACAAAAGAACCTAAAGCTTCTACTGGTAGCCTTAAATAGTACTCTTCATCACTCACATAAGGAATAATATCTAGTTTATACGACGGGTTTAAGAATTGTACTTCATCAAATGATACACCTGTGTACGCAGCAACCTGCTGTAGCGACAAGGTCTGCTTAATCTTAACGGTATCTGTGGTAAAGTAATTAATGTCTGGCTTAGCAGGATTGTAACCGTGTTCTTTTGCATATTCAAATATGTACATGGTTGCAAGAAATGCTGGAACATATCCTGCGGTTTCACGAGGAAGATTGTGTCTGATATTCCAATAATTAGTGCTGCCTCCGCTGCGCCGTATAGCTTTACTTACATTACCGGGACCAGAATTGTATGACGCCAGAGCCAAATCCCAATCGCCAAAAACATCGTAAAGTTTTGAAAGATATTGCGCTGCTGCTTCTGTAGAAAGTATGGGATCCATTCGTTCATCTACATATGAACTTATGTCAAGACCGTATAATTTGCCCGTGCTGTACATAAATTGCCACATTCCTGTAGCTCCTACCCGTGATTTTGCTCTGGGACGTAATGCAGATTCTACAATTGCCAGATACTTTAATTCTAAAGGCATATTGTATTTATCAAAAGTCTCTTCAAAACCGGGAAAATAAAATTCTGAAAGTCCCATTAAACGCTCTAAAGTAGGCTTATGCCTCTTTAAATACGATTTGATAACATTTTCTAAAGAAGGGGTGTATTCTATATTAAAGGGTGTACGTGCATTTAAATCTGCCAGACGCTTTTTGAGTGTATCTGTAGAGAGTTCTGAATATACAACCTCACTATCGTAGTAACTCTCATCAATAATCGCTTCGATTGAATCGTACAGGGAACCCGCTGTGAGCTCTCTAAGCCATTTTCTATCTACTTTAGCAGGATATTCCTGATCATTTAGGTTGTAGACTACCTTACCGCCTTTACGTTGCTTAAAAAGGAAGTTTTGCGACATCTCTTCCTGAAGCTGTTTTATTTCTAGCGTGTCAACGACTGAAAGTGTATCTGATAAAATCTCGTCTTCTACAATTTCAGATTTTATAACTTTTTTCTGAGCAAATGAACCCAATGTGGTTATTAAAAAACAACCTATAATTAAACGTTTTCTCATATCTGTTTAGAACGATGCAAACGCTAAAGTCGTATATTTTAATCGAAATCGAAAATGCTCAGAAAAAAGTAAGTGCTATAATATTTTAGTCGCGCATTGCTGCAATACCCGGAAGTTCTTTACCCTCAAGCATTTCTAGCATTGCACCGCCACCTGTTGAAACATAAGATACTTTATTTTCAAAGCCAAATTGTTTTACAGCCGCAACACTATCACCTCCTCCAACAAGAGAAAAAGCTCCATTTTTAGTTGCTTCTGCAATGGCATCTCCTAAAGCAATTGTTCCTTTTGCAAAAGGTTCCATTTCAAAAACGCCTAAAGGACCATTCCATAAAATAGTTTTGCTATTAGCTACCACTTTAGCAAAGTTCTCAAGAGACTTTGGCCCTGCATCAAGACCTTGCCAGCCGTCTGCGATTTCAAAAATATTTTCAATTTGTGTGTTTGCAAATTCAGAGAAATCATCTGCCGCAATAACATCTACAGGTAAATGTACATTTACATTTTTCTCCTTTGCTTTTTTGAGTATTTCTAAAGCCAGTTCTTGTTTATCGTCTTCACAAATAGAACTTCCTATTTTACCTCCCTGAGCTTTAATAAAGGTATAAGCCATACCTCCACCTAAAATTAAATCGTCTACTTTATCAAGAACATTCTCAATAACGGTAATTTTTGAAGATACTTTTGCGCCACCTAGAATCGCTAAAACAGGACGCTCATTATCATTTAAAACTTTATCTATACTCTCAATTTCTTTAGCTAATAAGTAACCAAAGCATTTTTTTTCAGGAAAAAACTGAGCAATTATTGTTGTTGAAGCGTGTGCTCTATGTGCTGTGCCAAAAGCATCGTTGACATAAATATCACCAAGATTAGCTAATTTTTGAGCAAAATCAACATCTCCCTTTTCTTCTTCCGCGTGGTATCTTAGGTTTTCTAAAAGTAAAATTTCACCGGGCTCTAACTTTGCAGCTGCAGCTTCAGCAGTTTCACCTACACAGTTTTCTACAAATTTTACCTGTACCCCTATAATTTCTGTAACAGCATCTGCAATGTGTTTTAATGAAAATTCTGGTTCATTATTTTTAGGTCTTCCCAAATGAGACATTAAAATTGCAGCTCCTCCATCTTCTAAAACTTTTAAAATTGTAGGTTTTGCAGCTTCAATACGAGTAGCATCAGTTACCTTATAATTTTCATCTAAAGGAACATTAAAATCTACGCGTATTAGCGCTTTTTTGTTTTCAAAATTAAAATTGTCGATGGTTTTCATGAGTAGTTATTATTTACAGATTCAGTAATTAATTGGGTTGTATTTATTATAAGCAAACCTATAGTTAGCGGCAGCTTTAGCCAACAAATATAACAGATAAGGCACAAAATATACGTTACATTTCTGTTATATTTGGCGCATGTTATTTCAGAAAATATTAGGTCAAGAATTTATTAAGAAACACCTAACTACCAGTGTAGATGGTAAGCGTGTTGCTCACGCTCAATTATTTGTGGGCAGCAGTGGTAGTGGTGTTCTTCCCTGTGCTATTGCCTATGCACAGTATTTAATTTGTAACAATAGTGAGGGAGAGAACACGGGCGGTAATGCTTCCTGTAATTTAAAATTTGATCATTTAGCACATCCAGATTTACATTTTGCGTATCCTGTAGCAACGACAGATGCTATTAAAAATCATCCTGTATCAGACAATTTTGCTAAAGAGTGGAGGTCTTTTGTAGACTCTAATCCCTACGGAAGCTTATATGACTGGCATCAACATATAGGAATTGAGAAAAAACAAGGTAAAATTGGGGTAGATGAAGCCCAGGATATCGTTAGAAAATTATCTCTAAAATCCTATGAAGGGGGTTATAAAGTTATGATTATCTGGATGGCCGATAAAATGAATAATGCGGCATCAAACAAATTGCTTAAATTAATTGAAGAACCTCCACAAAAAACTGTATTTCTTCTTATTGCTGAAAATGAAGACCACATAATTGACACTATAAAATCAAGGTGTCAGGTTCTTAATTTTCCTCCTTTAGCGGCAGAATCATTAGAAAAAGCCCTCATTACTTCGCATAACTGCAATGCTGCTGAGGCTAAAAAACTTGCAATAAAGGCACACGGAGATTACAATCTTGCTTTACATCTGCTGGAGCATAGTAGTGATGAAGAAGAATTTGAAACGTGGTTTGTATCTTGGGTACGTACTGCTTTTAAAGCCCGGGGAAATAAAAAAGCAATCTTAGATCTTATCTCCTGGAGTGAACAAATTGCCGGAACAGGACGGGAAACCCAAAAAAACTTTCTTACTTACTGTGAAGATTTTTTTAGGCAAGCCATGCTTTTAAATTATGGAGCTAAAGAACTTGTTTATTTACAGCCGCAAACAAAATTTGAACTCGCAAAATTTGCGCCTTTTATACACGGCAATAATATCAGCTCTATTATCGAAGAGCTGCAAACGGCTTCCTATCACATAGAACGTAATGGTAATGCAAAAATCGTACTTACCGATTTATCTATAAAGCTTACACGCTTATTACACACTAAAGCATAAAAAAAGCAGCCTATTGGCTGCTTTTTCTTTAATATTTGGTTTATTTATTCTGCTGTTTCTGCTTCTGGAGCAGTCGTAGCTGCCGGTATAGCAGTTGTACCCGGAGTATATTCTTTATTTAATGCCTCTAGTACTTTATCTGTAATATCAAATTCTTTCTTACCAAATAAAATATTACCACTGTCATTTTTACCATAAATGAAGTCATAACCATTCTCAGCACCATAAGTATCAATAAATTTTCTCACTTTACTTACAACCGTATCGATCGCAGTTTGACTTTCTTGTTGAAGTTGACCTCCACGAGCTTGCTGCTCTTGTTGAATTTGTTGTTGTAAGGCTCCCAGCTCTTGCTCTTTAGATTGACGTTCTGCCGGACTCATAGTCTGTACATTTTTTTGATAAAGATCTAATTTGATTTGAAACGCTTGAATCTTTGGTTCTAAATCTGCACGCACACTTTCAGTCAACTTTTCATATTTGTCCTGTACCTCTGTCATTTCTGTATAACCCTCAAAAAGTTTTTGAGTATCTACATAAGCTGATTTTGATTTTGAACAACTTGCTAAGGTAATTGTAATTAAAAGCGCACTAAATATGTTTTTCATAATTTCTAAAAATTTGCTGCAAAAGTAACAAGTTGTACTATGCAAAAGTTAAAAAAGGAAAGATTTATTTATCATAAGTAAATTAAATAGGTGAAACTTTTGAAATAGGTTTTTCTTATTAAATATAAACCTATTAAAAGCTCTCTAATGGTTTTTTAAAAAATTGCCAATACAGGACAAGGCAAAGGGATTAAAAGCCTCTTAAATTGGCTTATTTTATGTTTTTTGCTCCTTGAAGGTATATATAAGAGAAGAATATTCGCCAGAACGCCTCGCTTTCCAATTAGAGCTCAAACCTGATAAAAATGACATAATAAGATTTGATTTTCCTTTCATATATTTCTCAGAAAGAAGACTTACATAGAATGAATCAAAAATTAATGGTTTCTCCACAATAAGTTCAAACCCGAAATTTGAAAACAGTGTAGTAATACTTTTTCTAGAGAAGTGATGTATGTGTCTGGGCACATCCCAGGCAGCCCAAAATTTTCCGTATTTTTTTGCATCATCAGAATTAAAATTAGGAACTGCAATTACTAAAATTCCATCTTCTGATAAATGTCTTTCAAGCCAATTAATTTGTTCTTGTAAATGAGGTACATGTTCTAAAACATGCCACATGGTTATTACATCAAATTTTTGAGTAGTAAGTTGAGAAGTGTTTTCTAATAGTGTAAGTTTTTTATTTAACGCATTTTTTCTTGCAACTGAACTTGGTTCAACACCGGTTACCTCCCACCCTCTTTTTTTTGCTTCAATTAAAAAATCTCCGGTTCCTGCACCTATATCTAATAAAGATCCTACAGACTTAAATTTACTAATATGCTTTAGTTTTTGTTTTAGCATAAAGCTTTTCACAAATTGGTAAAGTGTTTCAGTAATTCCTTTTTTTGAATCTGTATGAGATATATAATTTTCACTTAAATAATAATCTTCTAAATTTTCAGGAATTGATGATGTTATGTACATATCTAATTCAGAATCGTAAATCAAGTCAAATTCCTCATTAGAAACAGAGAAATCTTTTATCTTAATTGTAGTTTTTTTATCTAAAGAAGAACTCATAAAATGAAAAAATGGAGAGATTGTTTCACGTGGAACTATAAATTAACGTCCCATATAAACTAACATTACTGAAATGTCGCTCGGAGAAACACCACTTACACGTGATGCTTGAGAAATAGTTGTAGGTTGAATTTTTGTCAATTTTTCACGAGCTTCAAAGGATAATGACTTAAGCTTAGAATAGTCAAAACCATCTGGAATTTTAATATTCTCTAAACGCTGAAGTTTATCTGCATTTGCTTTTTCTTTAGCAATATACCCGGCATATTTAACACGGATTTCTGCCTGTTCTAAAACTTCAATATCCAGATTATTTGTCTCCACATAATTTTTAACATCAGCAAAACTCAACATATCTGAAAGCTCAATTTGAGGTCTGCTGAATATTTTTACCATCTTGTCTGATTGCTTCATAGGAGAAGTTCCTTTTTCAGCAAGAACAGGATTTGCCTCTTCTGGTGTAATACTTGTTATATTGAAAAAGTCAACAAGATTTTGCGCTTCTTGTTCTTTATGCTCTAAAGTGCGCATACGCTCATCACTTGCTAAACCTATTTTGTGCGCAAGCGGAGTAAGTCTACTATCTGCATTATCCTGTCTTAACAAGGTTCTATATTCTGCACGCGAAGTAAACATGCGATACGGTTCTTTAGTTCCCTTAGTAATAAGATCGTCAATTAAAACACCAATATAGGCCTCATCTCTTTTTAAAATTAAAGCGTCACGTTCCTGCACTTTCAAACTTGCATTTATACCTGCCATTAATCCTTGTGATGCGGCTTCTTCATAACCGGTAGTGCCATTAATTTGACCTGCAAAATATAGTCCTGATACTACTTTAGTTTCTAAAGTGTGTTTTAATTGGGTAGGCGGAAAATAATCATATTCTATAGCATAACCCGGTCTAAAAAACTTTACATTTTCAAAACCTGCTACTTTACGCAATGCTCTAAATTGAACTTCTTCAGGTAAAGACGTAGAAAAACCATTTACATAATATTCTATCGTATCCCAACCCTCGGGTTCAACAAATAACTGATGACGATCTTTATCTGCAAAGCGATTTATTTTATCCTCAATTGAAGGGCAATATCGAGGCCCGGTACTTTTTATACGACCGTTAAACATAGGTGACCTATCAAAACCTTCCCTAAGTAAATCATGTACTTCAAGACTAGTATAACTCATTTGGCATGAGCGCTGTTTAGTAAGTGGTTTTGTAACGTTACTATAACTAAATTTCTGCGGATTTAGATCCCCAGGTTGTTCAATCATTTTTGAAAAATCAAGACTACGACCATCAACCCGAGGTGGTGTTCCGGTTTTCATTCTACCCGATTCAAAACCTAAATCTACTAGTTGTTCTGTAATTCCTTTTGAGTTACGCTCCCCTGCTCTACCACCTCCAAATTGTTTATCTCCTATATGTATTAAACCATTTAAAAAAGTACCATTAGTAAGAACTACAGATTTTGCTTTAATCTCGATCCCCAGGGAAGTTAATACACCGCCTATTCGATCACCATCCATTAAAAGACCACTTACCATTTCCTGATAAAAATCAAGATTAGGTGTGCGCTCTAACATTAGACGCCATTCATCTGCAAAACGCATACGGTCGCTTTGTACTCTGGGACTCCACATTGCAGGACCTTTGCTCTTATTTAGCATCTTAAACTGTATAGCAGTTTTATCTGAAACAATACCGCTATAACCTCCCATTGCGTCAATTTCACGCACAATCTGGCCCTTAGCGATACCACCCATTGCAGGGTTACACGACATTTGAGCAATAGTTTGCAAATTCATCGTCACTAGCAGCGTACTGCTTCCGGTATTTGCAGCGGCAGCAGCAGCCTCACAACCAGCGTGACCTCCACCTACTACAATTACATCATATATTTGATCAAAAAAACTCATTGTTCCACGTGAAACATTTAATTATACTTCCTTAAAAATGGGCGCAAAGATACTAAAAATTAAGTGCCTAGCAGCAGTTATTCTACCGGCCAAAGGTTAAGATAGAAATCTTCTTTAGCCCGCATAACCACTTTTTCCTCATCAGTCTTATCACCGTAACCACACATGTGTAACAGGCCATGTATTATTACACGCCTTAATTCTGTATTAAAACTCACGCCAAAAGTTTCGGCATTTTCTGCAACACGATCTGTACTTATATACATTTCACCATTTAAAAGCTTGTTCTCAGTATAGTCAAAAGTGACTATATCTGTAAATGTATCGTGCTTTAAAAACTGCTCATTAATTTGTAACAAATACTCGTCTGAACAAAAAACATATTCCAACATTTCAATCCCGTAGGATTCTTTAAGGGCTGTAGCTTTGATCCAATTACGCGTTTGTTCTTCCAGATCTAAACTGAAATCATTCTGACTATCAAATTCAATCATTATCTTGTTTAAAATATTCTTTAACCTTGTTTTTATAGATTCCGTTTAAGGGAAGTTGATCTCTATTCAGAAGCTCCTTAGTATTAAAATAATTACGGCTTTCAGGGATAATACTGTTAGCAGAATTAATAAATTCTTTAGTCGTACCCTCAGCTTCCCGCTTAGTATCTTTGTCTTGTTCCTGTTCAGCAATTTCTAACTTAAGAAACTGTTGAATGACATCACTCATTCTCTTTTTTGCCTGCGCTGAATTACCGTTTAATAAATCTGACTCTACTTGCTCTATCGTTTTTAAAATCCGTGTAGTTTCACTTTTGAGATCTTCTTTATTTATTAAATCCTGTAATCTGTTTCTAATCTCTTCCTGTTGTTTATAAATCTCATATTGTCGTGCAAGCTCGCCTTCACTTACAGATTTTGCGTCGTTTTCATTATCTCCCTTCCCCCCATTTGAGCTTTTACCCTTTTCACCTCCAGAGCCAGAACCTTCTCCACTACCACCTTGCTGAGCATCACCTTCTCCATCAGCCTTGCCAGATTTACCTTTGCCAGATTTACCTTTGTCGCCATCGCCTTTTTGACCAGATTGTTCTCCCAATTTCTCAGAAAGCTCCTTCTGAGACATAATAATATCACTTAATTGCTTACCAGATCCCTGACCTCCAGGTTTAGGAATAGGCATCGGCATGCCACTGGATCCTTGACCTAATGAAAGCGATAATTGCCCTTGCATATTATCTAAAATATTTGAGAGTAAATCAGCCAAAGTATTTGATGAACTTACAACATAGCGTTCACTTACAACGCCCATATTTACATTGTTATCTGATAAACGGTCAAGCGCCTGGTCAAGACTAAAAGTAATATTTGTAAGCTCTTTATTTATATCCTCTTCTAATAAAGGATTTCTAAGCGATAAAGCAAAAAGACTATCGTCGATATGCTTAAAATTATCACGTAATACATTTTGTTTTACTAGATGTTTTGAGAAAGCAGGATTAGCATTATTAATCGCTTTAAATTTATACATCAAGTCTTCCTGATCAAAAGAAAAAACAACCAGATTATCTAGAATTTGCCTTAACATCTCAACATCTTCTTCAAGTTGTTGCGCACCACCTCCCCCAGCAGAAGAAAATTTATCTTGCAACTTACTACCCAATTGCTTCATTTTCTTTCCTGCGCTCTTTTGTTTTTCTTTAGTGGTTTTTGAAGATTCTGCGCTAGCGGGTTTTTGCATTTGTTCAAGCGCTCCTTTTTGATCATTATCTATTTCCTTCTCAAGATTTTTATCTTCTGGTATATCGAGCGGTTGTTTTAAAGCATCATTTTCTTTCTTTAATTCCTCAAAAGAATTTTTGAATTCCTCAAATTCCTTATTTAATTTTTCTTGATTTTCCTTTAATGGTTCTTCAGATTTTTGACCTTCTTTAATCTGCTCTTCTCCGGTTTCTTGAAGTTGTCTTGCGAGGCGTTCGCCTTTAGTTTGTACATAAAAACGCTTAGTCAGCTCTAAGAGCTGTTGCATACTTTTGCTAGAATTTTTACTATTCTTAGACATTTTATTTAACTTCTCTTTCAGTTCTTCATCATTCATCAAATCTTGAAGCTTAGACAATTCTTCTAATAGCTTTTCTTGCTCCTTGAGTTGTTCTTCATTTTTCTCTATACGCTTTCTCAGAAGTTCGTTTTCCGGACTCGATTTCTCATTTAATTTATCTAACTCGTTAAGGCTATTCTTCAATTTTTCAGAATAATTTTTCATCATCTGCTCCTGTTCCTTTTGCCGTTCTAAAAAAGAGTTCAACTTGCGTTTGTCATTAAAATCAAGTTTGTTTTTTTCCTTTTGTAAATCTTGTAGTTCTTTTAAATCTTTCTGCTGCTCCTCAATTTTTTGAATAGATTTATCTAAACCCTGAATACTGTTTTGTTGTAATTCTAATTGCTTATTAATAGACTGAGTACGCGTTAGCGATTGAAAATTTTGAATTTCAGATTGAGTTGCCTTGTAGTTGTGAATGGCATCATTATCACGCACTTCGAAGTAATAATTATAGGCTACACCCTCTTCGAGATTTAATTTGCCAGGAAAAGAAACATAAAATTGATCTACCGTTGCTTTTGCTATCGAAATTGGGATTGACTTTTTATTAATTATTTGATTTTTAATATAATAAACTAATTTTAGGTCATATAAACCATTGTCATCAGATACAAAACCCTGATAATAAGTTTGATTACTACCCAAAGTATCTTTTTTTGATTTTAAAAGAAGATCTGGGTATGCATCTTTAGTGATCTGAATGCTATAACTCAGTTCTTCATAATTCTTCAATTGCTTATTGCTCGTTGCAATTTTATATTCTATTGAATTAAAAATTGTTTTTGAAAATTTAAAAATATCATCCTGAAATTTAAAAGCATTTATAAGCGTATCACTAATAAAGTCAATTTGTGATGTATTATTAGCTTCTAGTAACCAATCGACCTGTGTACCTTCAGGAACTGTAATTGAACTTGTATTAGAAACTATCTGATTTTGCATTTTTAAATAACCCGGATACTTTAAACGCATATTAAAAGAACTAATTACTGGAATGTGTACCAGCGGAAATTTATAAGAGCCCGATGAAAACCCATTTCCTGAAAAAGAAATATTTAAATCTTCTGAAGGCTGTTCTACCGTGTATGCAAAAACCCCGCCTCCCCTATTTTTCATAAAATAAGTGACGTCGTTAATATTTATAGTTAATTCTTCCGGAATTTCTGACCCCTCAACTTTTGCTAAAATTTCAAAATTACGACCTTCAATAACGGTTTGTTCTTCATTAAGAATTATAAAATTAAATGGTGCCGGCGGAGTATATTCAGTAGAATAATTTAAAACCCGCTTGGCACTACTCCCAAAAAAGTCTGAAGTTTTACTAAAACTAATGGCTAGAAATATAAGAACCGGTATTAAAGCATATTTAATATACTTAGCATTTGCTTTATAATTTATAGCAAGAGAAAATGGTATAGGCTCTAATTCCTTGCTTTTTTGAAGTATGCTTGCCTGCACTAAATCTGAATCATTTGCAGAAGATTTGAGCTGAAGGGTGTTTTTTAATTTATCACGAACTTCAGGAAAATGATTACCTATTAGTGTAGAAGCCCTGGTATAATCTATACCCTTAGAAAGTTTAAACAATCTAAAAACCGGTATGAGAATAAATCTGAAAATAAGCAGCAATTCGATGCCTACAAATGACCAAAATAAAAATCCCCTACCCCAGCGTCCTAACCATAACCAATATTCAATTGCCAATACAAGCAAAAGATAGGTGAGCCCTATTGCTATAAAAAACAAGAATCCTTTTAAAAGTTCGTTCTTGTAATATTTACTAATAAAATTTTCTATTTTTTTCTCTAAAGCTTCCACAACCTACCTCTTTTACTAGCTAATTTTCTAATAACTAAAACTACGCCATTATATTTTAGTTAATTGGGCTTAATTTTAAAGCTTTAATAGTGTACTGCATCTTACTTTTTTCAGTTATAATTCTAAAAAACTCAACACACTAGTATACAACTTAAGGCCCAAAACCATCAGACAAGATATTAAAAATCCCAATTTAATTAGAAAGCAACATGTAACAGATCTGGTGCTACACTTATTAAGATTGAGTACCTTTGCAGCCTAAATTTTTACTATGTCTAACAATGTACGTGTGCGTTTTGCACCAAGCCCCACAGGACCTCTACACATAGGAGGTGTGCGCACTGCACTTTATAATTATCTTTTTGCAAAAAAAAATAAAGGAACCTTCATTCTTCGCATTGAAGATACAGACCAAAACCGTTATGTAGAAGGCGCAGAAAACTATATAATCGAAGCTCTTAACTGGTGCGGTATTCCTTATGATGAAGGCCCAGGCAAAGAAGCAGGTTACGGCCCGTATAGACAAAGTGAACGCAAGGATAAATATTTTGCTTTTGCTGAAAAATTAATCGCTTCAGGTGATGCTTATTATGCATTTGATACTTCTGAAGCCCTAGATGAGCATCGTAAAAACCACGAAGAACAAGGCAAAACCTTTATCTACAACTGGCACAACCGCAATAAACTGGATAACTCTTTAAATCTTTCTTCAGAAGAAACACAAAAGCGAATAGATGCAGGTGAAGACTATGTTATTCGATTTAAATGTCCTGAAAGCGAGCTTTTAGAATTAGAAGATATCATTCGCGGTACTGTTGAAGTAAATACAAGTTTATTAGACGACAAGGTATTGTTTAAGTCAGACGGAATGCCTACCTACCATTTAGCAAATATTGTTGATGATCACTTAATGGAAATTTCACACGTTATACGTGGTGAAGAGTGGTTACCCTCTATGGCGCTACATGTATTACTATACCGCGCATTCGGCTGGGATGCACCTCAATTTGCACATCTCCCCTTAATTATGAAACCGGTAGGAAAAGGTAAATTAAGCAAGCGTGATGGGGATAAAATGGGCTTTCCTGTCTTTCCATTACTATGGAAAGATCCTAAAACAAATGATGTTTCGGCTGGTTATAGAGAAGATGGTTATTTACCTGAAGCTGTAGTAAATATGCTTGCGTTTTTAGGATGGAATCCCGGTACTGAAAAAGAAATATATAAACTGGAAGAGCTAATACAGGATTTCGACTTAGAACGTGTACATAAATCAGGAGCAAAATTTGATCCTGAAAAAACAAAATGGTTTCAGCAGCAGCAATTACATATCGCTTCTGATGCTTCTCTGGTAGCTGGATTACAAAAAATTCTCGCTCAAAAAAATCTGGAGTTTAAAGATGATTATGTTGAACAAGTGATTCATCTGGTTAAAGAACGTGCAGTATTTGTTGCAGATTTATGGGAACAAGGAAATTTCTTCTTTGAAAGACCAGAAAATTATGACGAGAAAGCCGTTAAAAAAGCCTGGAAAGAAGACACCGCAGAAATCATGACCACTGTTTCTAAAATCGTTAATGATACTGAAGATTTTACTGCTGAAAATTTATCAGCTAACATTAAAGAATGGATTCAAAATGAAGGTTTAGGTTTTGGTAAAGTAATGCAGCCTTTTAGAATTAGTTTAGTAGGATCTATGTCTGGACCAGATGTATTTATGATTGCCGAAACTATAGGTAAAGCGCGTACACTAGAGCGAATACGTTTTGCAATTGAAAAATTATAAATAGAAAACTATCCCCGTAAGTATTAAATTAAAAAATAGCTACGGGGATTTCTTTTTTAAAAACTCTTCACTTAACTATTAACAGGATTTGTCAAATCTTATTAATATCTAAAACTAGAATACAAAGTTATAACTAGTAATTACTATTATAATTAGTAAAATCATTAGTGAGATTTTCTCGCTAGTTTTATCCTAAAGCTAAATATAATCTGGCTCAGAATACCTATTCTGTAACGCTCACCTACCTAATTTTAAAGTTCTATGGATATTCAGTAGAGTTTTTTAAAGCTCTTAGAAATTAATTCCCTTATGTATAAAAATGAAAAATTTCAATAAACTGCGCAGCATTTGACAATATTTAAATTCTGAAGTAATACATTAAAGATTAAATTTTATATTAAAATGTAAAATAGTGTTTTCAAAAGCGTTACAATTTTATCAAATACAAGACATATGTATTGTATTTTTAATAAGTCTCTCATTTTGAGATATAACTAAAAAAATAACTATGACTTACTTTTTACCCGTTATCCTCTTTATAGGATTAATCATTTTAATTTCTGCAGTCTTTATGGTTAAACAGCAAACAGCTGCAGTAATAGAGCGCTTTGGCAAATTTACCAGTGTGCGTAACTCTGGTATTCAACTTAAAATACCGCTAATAGATAAAATAGCCGGTCGTATTAATTTAAAAATTCAGCAATTAGATGTTATTGTTGAGACAAAAACTAAGGATGATGTATTTGTTCGTTTAAAAATTTCGGTACAATTTCAGGTAGTAAAGACTAATGTATATGATGCCTTCTACAAGTTAGAAGATCCTCAAAATCAAATCACTTCATACGTATTTGATGTAGTACGTTCTGAAGTTCCTAAAATGAAACTCGATGATGTTTTTGAACGTAAAGATGATATTGCTATTGCCGTAAAAAGTGAATTGAATCAAGCGATGACAGATTATGGTTATGATATTATAAAAACACTTGTTACAGATATAGATCCAGATCAGCAGGTAAAAATTGCTATGAACCGTATTAATGCAGCAGAACGTGAGAAAGTTGCCGCAGAGTATGAGGCAGAAGCAGAACGTATTAAAATAGTTGCTAAGGCGCGCGCAGAGGCCGAAAGTAAGCGTTTACAGGGTCAAGGTATAGCAGACCAGCGTAGAGAGATTGCAAGGGGGTTAGAAGAGTCTGTAGAGGTTTTAAATAACGTGGGTATAAACTCTCAGGAAGCTTCTGCTCTAATAGTGGTAACCCAACATTATGATACGTTACAATCTGTAGGTGAGAATACAAATTCAAACTTAATTCTTATGCCTAATTCACCACAGGCAGGCAGTGAAATGTTGAATAACATGATTGCCAGTTTTGTAGCTTCAAACCAAATAGGTGAAGAAATGAAAAAGAAGAATGAAGCCAATGGTATTCTACCTAAGAAAAAGGTTAAAAAACCACGACCAGAATCTGGTTACGATTCTAATTTTGATGATGACACGATTTAAAATTTGCTGTCATTAAGAAGTATAAAAAAAGCCTCAGATACAAATATCTGAGGCTTTCTATTTTCAACACAAGATTTATTAATCATCTTGTCCCTCTACGTTTTTAACCTTAACGCGTTTTACTCCTAAAATAGAATTAACTACCTTAAGAACTAATGTTTTTTGAGCAATGGCTCCTACAGTACCAGCAATCATAGAAACTGGCGAAAATGAGGTCTTAACATCGTTTAAGCTCAATTTTACCTGCTCGCGATCTATTTGATTCTGAAGTTTAAGTACTTTTAAATCATGTTCTATTTCTAAAAAAGATTTATAAACTTTCATGAGCCTCGCGTATTGGTTCTAAATTTTGATTGTATGTAGCAGGGGTTTCAGCTTGTTTAAACTGTTCACTTACCTGTATATCGTCATCATCGTGAAAAAAGATCTTAGAATACTTAGTAAGAACAATTTTTGTAATGATAGGTTTCCCAAAAGTACGGTAGAGTAAAAAAACAAGTAAATAAAAGCCACCCATTATAAAGTAACCATAACTTACGCTACCTAAAGACTCGCCAATTATAATTGCTAATCCAACCGAAACAAAAAGGATAAAAATCATAAAGATGCTACCTGTAACTAATAAATTTACTAGTGAAACGGCACCACTCATAGATTTTTTAAAAAGATCTAGTTTGTAAAATTCAATACTACTATCTAGATACTTTTTAGCATCATCTGCTACTGTATTTATATGTTTTGAAATGTTGAATATAGACATTACCGCTTATACTTTTGCGGTTGGAACATCTATATCTTTAACTTCATCAACCACTTTATTAGCTGTCTTAGCATTTTTAGATCTAAGCTCTTCTAATTTACGCTCCATAGTTACTAAAATATCATCTGCCTTAGTACTTGCTGTTTTTAGCGTATCTTCTAATTTAGCATCAAATGACTTTTTAGCTTGTTTAGCTGATGCAGTAAGATTTTCTGAAGTTTCATTAATCTGTTGCTCTAATTTCTTCTTTGCTTCTTTAGCATTTTTAGAAATTTTCTTTCTGGTTTTATCACCACTTTCCGGTGCATATAATAAGCCTAATCCCGCTCCTATTGCTGCTCCTGTTATAAGTGCTAAAATGGTATTTCCTGTTTTTGACATGGTTATAGATTTTTGTTACAATCAAAATTAGTATTGTTTAATGCTAATCTCCGTTAATAACCGGTTAATAAATCGACTGTTAACCTTAAAGTAATGCTAAAAAAAGCATATATTCAGAATACTCAGCTTAAAATTAGAGTTTCTCAACCGCTTGTTCTAAAAGACTGTCACCAGAAGTTTTCATTTCTTCAAGATAAGTGGCTACATCAATTTGATTACTAGATACTTTTTCTGTTTTAATAAGTACTATTAAAGTTTCTAAAACAGCTAAACGGGTACCTATCTTTTTTGCTGAAGTATTAAACAACTCTTTTAATTCTTCAAAGTCAACATTTTTAGCCAATTCCTGTATTTGAGAAACACTTTTTAAACGCTTTTCATCAGGCAACTGACCTAATTTTTTACCTATTTTTTTAATTTCATTTAAAGCAGGAAGTTGTGGTATTTGCTTAACAGGTGCAGTTTTCTGTTGAGTAGGGTTTGCCACTTTAGATTCAGCTTTTGCCCACGTATCTCTTAATCCTACCGTTTTATTAAAAATGAGTTTTTCTGTAGTACTTTCTTTATCTACGTTAAAATATCCCATACGTTGAAATTGAAAAATATCTAAAGGCTTAACATCTTTAAGGCTTGGTTCTAAATAACCAGTTATAACTTCTAAAGATTCTGGATTTAAGTAATGCATAAAATCTACCTCTTTATCACCATCTGGAGACTCGTGATTAAATAAACGATCGTAAAGACGTATTTCTGCTTTAATGGCATGTTCTATTGAAACCCAATGCAATGTACCCTTAACCTTGCGTAAACTCGCTTCTGTACCACTTCCACTCTGTGAGTCTGGATCGTATGTACAGTGAATTTCTGTAATGGTACCAGAAGCATCCTTAACTACAGATTCTCCTTTGATGATATAGGCATTCTTTAATCTAACTTCTTTACCTAGACTAAGCCTAAAATATTTACTATTTGCAGACTCTTTAAAATCATCTCGTTCAATGTAAAGTTCTTTAGAAAAAGGTACTTTTCTAAAACCTGCACTCTCATCTTCCTGATTATTTTCGGCATCAAGCCATTCTACTTGATCGTCAGGATAATTATCTATTATAAGTTTAACAGGATCTAAAACAGCCATTACACGAGGAGCTGTTTTATTGAGATCTTCCCGAATATTAAACTCAAGTAAAGAAACATCAATTACATTATCACGCTTTGCAACCCCTACTGTATCTATAAAATTACGTATAGAAGCCGGTGTATAACCTCTTCTGCGCAAACCAGAAATTGTAGGCATTCTTGGATCATCCCAGCCGCTTACAATACCTTCTTCAACAAGTTTAAGCAACTTACGCTTACTCATAATGGTGTAACTCAGGTTCAACCGTGCAAATTCGCGTTGTTTTGGCTTAACACCAGTTGTATAAATATTATCTACAAACCACTCGTATAGTGGTCTGTGCGGCTTAAATTCTAATGAACATAAACTGTGTGAAATTTGCTCCAGGTAATCACTCTCACCATGTGCCCAGTCGTACATAGGATAAATATTCCATGCAGTACCGGTACGATGATGTGCTTTGTTAATAACGCGATACATAATGGGATCCCTTAATAACATATTAGGAGATTTCATATCAATTTTTGCACGAAGTATATGTACACCTTCAGCAAAATCACCACGTTTCATACCTTCAAAAAGCTCGAGATTTTCTGCTACCGAACGATCTCTATACGGACTGTTTGTACCAGGTTCTGTTGGCGTTCCTTTTTGCAAGGCCATGGCCTCACTAGACTGAGAGTCTATATACGCTTTACCTTCTTTAATTAGCTGAACTGCCCAATCATACAATTGCTGAAAGTAATCTGAAGAATAACAAACTTTATCCCAGGTATAGCCTAACCATTTAATATCTTCCTGAATAGCATCTACATATTCCTGCTCTTCTTTAGATGGGTTAGTATCATCAAATCTAAGATTTACAGGCGCATTATACGTCTCTCCAAGACCAAAGCTTATACAGATGGCCTTACTGTGACCTATGTGTAAATAGCCATTAGGCTCTGGTGGAAATCTAAAACGCAGTTTTTCTTTTGAAAATCCGTTATTAATATCCTCTTCTACTATTTGCTCTAAAAAATTGAGCGCTACATAATCTTCTGCCATTGTATAATCTGTGCTGTATGAAGGTGTAAAATTACTAAAAATACACGTCTAAGAGCGTTTAAAGTATTCTATTTAAAGCAGCCTAATTCTAGCCTTTCAATTAATCAGAAATAATATCTTTACCACTGTATATAGCGTTTTTAGATATAATAACTAGTACAATTAAATGTATTCTATTGAAATTATTTAAATAAATAGTTATTTAAAAAACGATTAAACTATTTAAGCCTTATGGGAATTATAAAACTGAATAAAGTAAAAGTATATGCCTATCATGGCTGCCTTATTGAAGAAGGCCAAATAGGTTCTGATTACTATGTAGATTTAAAAATAAAAACAGATTTAAAAACGCCTGCAAATACAGATAACCTTAGTGACACTGTAGATTATGTGCATTTAAATAAAATAATTAAAGAGGAAATGGCAGAACGTTCAAAGCTTCTTGAACATGTATGTCAACGTATTTTAGATCGCTCATTTAAAGAAATTTATGAACTTCAAAAAGCAACGGTAACCGTACGAAAAATCAACCCTCCCATAGGAGGAGATGTTGCTTCTGTAGGGGTTTCTATGACTAAAAAGCAATAATCGCTTTCATATCTAAAGAAAAACCTTAAATTTGCACACCGATTCAAAAAGGTGTCGTGGCCGAGTGGCTAGGCTCAGCTCTGCAAAAGCTGCTACAGCGGTTCGAATCCGCTCGACACCTCAACAAAGACCCTTCATAGTGAAGGGTCTTTTTTTATTCTACAATTTATGAAAATGTTATAGCCGTAATCCCAAAACTTCGGGATAGGTATAAAGTTAATTATAAAGTAATTGAGTCACCATTAATATTAAATTGACCCTCTGGAGCAATCTCTTCTATTCGCTTTTCAATTTGCTCAATCTTTGCAGGAAACATTCCCTTAGAAATTAATATTAATCCAAAAACAAACATCAAAACACTAATACTTCTTTTAATAATAGAGATTCGTGTGGGTGTAAGCTTACTTCTTAATTTTTTTGCAAGAAGAATTTTAAAGACGTCAGTTAATAAATAAGTACCTAAAATACCTGCGAAGAAAATAAGAAGACGATCTGAATTCATATCTAAAGCAGGACCAGCAGATATTAAAATTACTAACCAAAAACCGAGTACACCTATGTTTATAAAATTGAGTAAAAAACCTTTAACCATAAGGCCTAGATAATTACGTTTACTCATAACCACAGTAGGATGCTCGTCGTCTTCAAGTTTATTATTTTTTACTCTTAAAAAAGAAATAACACCATACATAGCCAGGAGCATACCTCCAAAAATAAAAAGTGCGGGATCATCTTTTAATTTTGCAAGAAGTTGATTTGTGCTAAAATAAGCAATGAGAATAAATGTAATATCTGCAACAACGACGCCTATATCAAAAATAAAAGCCGCTCTAAATCCCTTTAAAGCAGCTGTTTCTAGCAATACAAAAAATACCGGTCCTACGAGAAAGGCAAGTAAAAAACCGAGAGGTATGGCAGAGTAGAAATCTTGTAGCATTAGGATTTTAAAATCATTATGCTACAAAAGTAACTAAATTGACTTTAATCACTTCACGACGTCAATACGACCCCCTATAAACTTATCTTTTATAACTTCGGTAGGATTACCATAAACGGTAACATCACCTCCGGCACGGATCTTAATTTGAGCTGTTCTACGTGCAAATATATCTGCCTCTCCTCCTGCTTGTATACGTAAGATTGTATCTGTAGTTTCTAAAGATTTTCCTTCAAAAATACCACCTGTATTTATTTCTACATTTTGCTTTTCTGCAGAACCTTTAGCTGTAATAATACCACCGGTTACTGCACGCATTTCTGCAAATTCAACATCCAGACCTGCTTTAACTAGAGCACCTTCCTGTACGCGTATTTCAATTCTGCTCTGCTCTAATAGCTCATTAACTTCTACACGGGCACCTTCATTTGCATCGATTACCCTTAGATTATTGTAATAAACTTCTACAAAGGTCTCATTACCGTCAAAAATCTTTTCTAGGTTCATACGCACTTTTAAGACACCATCACTGTTAATAAGTTCAATATTTTCAGTATCCTTTCCTTTTAAAATAACCTTATTTTCAGAAGATTTTATAAGGTTAACCCGCATACGGTCAAAGACTTTAACCTCTGTAAAGTCACCTATATTTTTTACATTATCCTGTGCATTAATAGCACCCGCCGTTAGCAATACTAACAACACAATTAAATTTTTCATACTGTTTAAATTTGTAATCTAAAGACAAACGGAATTATGAATTGTTACACTTTAAAAAGTTATTTAGCTTTACTTTCGTATTCGGCTTTTGTGCCAATTAATGTAAAATCAAGATGTTTCTTAACTAAATCTGCCTCTTTAACCTTAACATAAACTTCATCGCCCAAAGTGATTGTTTGCTTTGATTTTCTGCCTACAATAGCATACTGCTCCTGGTCAAAATCATAGTGATCACCTTTAATATCACGCAAGCGTATCATACCCTCACATTTATTATCTATAATCTCTACGTAAATACCCCATTCTGTAACACCAGATATAACACCTAAGAATATCTCATCTTTATGATCTTGCATAAATTTGACCTGCATGTATTTAATAGAGTCACGCTCAGCACTTGTTGCAAGATATTCCATATCACTACTGTGCTTACATTTTTGCTCATACTCTTCTTCATTTGCAGATTTACCCTGATCTAGGTAATGCTGTAATAAACGATGTACCATTACATCGGGATATCTTCTTATAGGTGAAGTAAAATGCGAGTAATAATCAAAAGCCAAACCGTAGTGACCTATGTTATCTGTACTATAAACCGCTTTGCTCATAGTACGTATCGTTAAGGTATCTATAAGATTTTGTTCTTTTTTACCGGCTACATCGCTTAGTAAATTATTTAAAGATGCTGTAGTACTCTTACGATCTTTATAATTCATTTTGTAACCAAATCTTCCTGCAATTGTTTGTAACGCAGCCAGTTTTTCATCATTAGGTTCATCATGAATACGATAAACAAAGGTCTTTTTTGGAGATTGATTACCTATAAACTCTGCAACTTTTTTATTTGCAAGTAGCATAAATTCTTCAATAAGCTTGTTAGCATCTTTAGAACTTTTAAAGAATACGCCTACAGGCTCATTATCTTCATCTAAATTAAATTTTACTTCAACTTTATCAAATGAGATTGCGCCGTTTTTCATACGCTGTTTACGCATAATTTTTGCTAATCTATCTAATTCTAAAGTTGCTTCTACAATAGAATCTGGCGAAGTATATTCTTTACCGGTGATAGAAACTTCAGCAGGTATATTACCTTCCCGGGTTTCTATGATTTGTTGGGCCTCTTCATAAGCAAAACGTGCATCGCTATATGTTACAGTACGCCCAAACCATTGATTTAAGACTTTTCCTGAAGATTTATCTAATTCAAAAACTGCAGAAAAGGTGTACTTCTCTTCATTAGGTCGTAAAGAACAGGCATTATTTGATAAAATTTCAGGAAGCATAGGTACAACGCGATCAACCAGATAAACCGATGTTGCACGCTCATAAGCCTCATCATCTAAAATGGTACCGGGAACTACATAATGCGATACATCTGCAATATGAATTCCTACCTCATAATTGCCATTTTCTAACTTTTGAAAGCTTAATGCATCATCAAAATCTTTTGCATCTTTAGGATCTATCGTAAACGTCAAAACATCACGCATATCGCGACGTTTTTTAATCTCTTCCTCTTTTATACTGGTATCAATATTATTTGCGTATTCTTCTACTTCTTTAGGAAAATCGTGAGGTAAACCATATTGAGCAAGAATAGAATGTATTTCGGTATTGTGCTCACCGGGCATTCCCAGAACTTGTATTACACGACCAAAAGGAGAATCTGCTTTTTCTGGCCAGTCTTCAATTTTCACAAGAACCTTCTCACCATCTTTAGCGTCCCCTATTTTGTTTTTAGGAACAAAAATATCGGTACGCATTTTTCCTTCTGCAGAGGTATTTACAAAGGCAAAGCTTTTTTGCATTTGTATCACGCCAACAAACTCCTCTGTTTTACGCTCTATTACCTCTACTATTTCTCCTTCGTGTTTTTTACTTCTACGTTGTTTATAAACGTAAACTTTAACCGTATCGCCATTTAAGGCTTTATTCATATTATTTTTAGGAATGTAAATATCCTGTTCCATACCTTCAACTATAACATAACCATCACCTTTTGAAGTACAATCGAGTTTACCGGTATGGTAATGCGAGGAAGCGTTAAAACTGAATTTTCCGCGTTCTTTTTCTTCTACATGCTTTTTAGCTGTGAGTTGTGATAGTTCTTTTACAATCTCATTGCGACTGTTAGGATCATCTACCTGAAGCTTAGCAGCAATTTGTTTATGGTTGAATAACTTACCGGGTTCTCTTTTTAGAATTTTAAGTATTTTCTGAGAAAGGTCAGCAATTTGTGTAGTGGGTCTTCTTCTTTTTTTATTTGGCATTCAATGCTTTGTATTTAATATTCGTAAAATTAGGGTTATTAGCTGAAACTAAAGGAGCTATTACGTGAACTTTAAGTTAATCTTAGTGGAATAAGCTTCCTAAAATCCTTATTTAATCGTTTGGTAACCAATTCTTAATCTATAATAGTTTCCAGTTGTTAAAATTAACTTAATTTTACACCTAAATGAATTCTTAGTAAACCTATGAAGATACTCAGTATCAAGAAGAACAAAATTCTAATCTTATTTCTAAGTATATTTATACTTGGCATAATAGTCGTATTTACGTACGTAAATTCACAATTCTAAATATCAATTTTTAAATTATAAGAAAAGAGCTCCATAATAGGAGCTCTTTTTTTTTCTGAAATTTTAGATGTTAACAATATATATAATAATCATATTTCTTTTTTAAAATTTAAATAAAATCTGATTGTTATTATAGTCTGTTAATAGCGGTATAAGTTTAGGTATATATTTCTTGCTTTATTAATTATGGGTAGTTGTAAACGTATTATGAGTATCATTATACAACTTAAATCCTTTGATTATCAAGGTAATTTAAGTAGCTGTTAACAATTGTTGATAACCCTAATTAAATGAAAATTTTAGATAAGTTTTTACTAACATTTATTAAAAATAACCTTTTTGATTGCTCATAAAGTGAATACAAAAAATAGGAAGATTTACTTGCATGGTATTACCCATGTTCTGCTTTGTTTTTTTTTAATTATAAAGCAATTTTCATTTTACTTTTTTGATGACAACTTATGAACAGTCATGTTAACTAAATGTTAACTCATTGAATATTAAGTGTATTTACAATAATGTTCTTGTTAACGCGCACTATTTCAAAGTAATTTTGCGGTAACACTATTAACAAATAATCTTTAGTGATCCTATCACCTAATATTTAATTAAACAAAGAGATATTTTTCGGTATTTTCTAAATCAGTACCTATATAAACTTTTATATTCAACCTTAATTCTAATTGCTAGTTTCAAATTTTTTAAAAGCAAAAAAAGGGGTACAAATATTTTAAAATTTGAAAATTGCACTATACTTAGGAAAACGAACTATAAACTATGGAAATTAGAATACTAGAATTTAATCAGCTTGACATACATATGCTTTACGAATTGTTGCAATTACGCTCTGCCGTTTTTGTAGTTGAGCAAGATTGTGTGTATCAGGATATAGATGATAAAGATCAAAAAGCTATCCACGTAATGGGTTATAAAGATAAAGAGTTAGTTGCCTATACGCGAATTTTCAACAAAGGAAACTATTTTGATGAGGCCAGTATAGGCCGTGTTCTTACCAAACAGGATCAACGTAAATATGGGTATGGTAAGTTAATTATGCAAGCCTCTATAAACGAGTTAGAATCTCGCTTTGTGATAAACATTATTCAAATTTCTGCACAAAAGTATCTCAAGAAATTTTATAATGAACTTGGTTTTGTTGAAGTTGGTGAGGGCTATTTAGAAGATAACATTCCCCATATTAAAATGCTTAGAACTAAATAAAAAAACCGCCTTTTGGCGGTTTCTAGTTTTGTTATATATGGTGCAATTAAATCTTGACCGGTGTTTTATTTAAGCTAATACTGTCTAACATCTCGTCTGTAAATTTATAATGCCCACGAGTTGTAAGAATTTTAAATTTAAATTTCTTCATATCGCTTAAAACATCAAGAAAAAGCCATTTAGATTTTAAAAGTCTCGGTTTTTTAGATTTCAAGCTCAATTCAAAAATGTGTTTTTCACCATCGCGCTCTGCAACAATATCTGGTGTGATTGATACTTCGCTACCTCGTTTAATATAAGATTTTGGGCTCTCAAAGCCCTCTGTATCGGCCTTTATATTTTCAAATCCTCTATCTTCTAAATAGCTAATTGCAGTTCCTAAAATTTCAGTGTTCTTATCGGTATCCTTATCTATAGTTATCATAAACAGAAGATACTAAATGAAATTGTTAATAATCTTAAGATAGGGTTAAACCCTTATGTATTATTGTTAAAATACTGAAATTAGTACTAATTATTGAATAATAGTGTCTTTTACTTATTCAAAATCTTCGAATAGCGCTTCGTATCTTTTAATATTGAAATAGCTTCTGCGATCTCTTCATTATGTTTAATTTGATATTTATACAAACCTTCTTTATAGAAATACCGCTTTACAAGTTCATCTATGATTAAATTAGAAATCTCTTTTTCTTTAGAATCTAGTTGTTGTTTTTTAGCAGTATCTATAGACTTCATAAGACCAGCATATTGAGTACTAATTTCTTTTTGAAGGTTATCTTTTTCTGCCGTAAGAAATGATTTTTCTAAATCTTTTTCAGTTTGCGTCTGGTATGTAAATCCTTTTTGTTCAAGAAAAGTTTTAAAAGCTGTATAGTCTGCACTGGTAAATTTAAAATCTTCTAAGTTATCGTAATTATGCTTGTAGAAATAGTCTGTAGCAAAGTCAAAAATTGCCTGGTCCATTAATAAAGCTTCAGTAATCGCGCTTAATTTTGCAGACTCTACCTCAATATCGGGTAATACTCCACCACCATCATAAACCGTTCTTCCCGTTCTTGTTTTAAACTCATTATAATCTGCAACGTTAGTACGTATCGCATTACCCTGATCATCACGGTTCCAGTAATCAAGTGCTTGTATACAACGACCACTAGGTGTATAATATCTGGAGATTGTAACTTTTAACTGCGTACCATAGGTTAGTTCTTTAGGACGCTGTACAAGACCTTTACCAAAGCTTCTGGCTCCTACAATAACACCACGATCATAATCTTGTAAAGAACCCGAAACAATCTCGCTGGCAGATGCACTACGGCCATTTATTAACACAGCAACAGGTATTTCAACATCTAGAGGATCATTAGGTGTGCGGTATTCCTGATTGTATTTCTCAATAACAGATTTTGTAGTGGTAATAATCTGTGCCTTAGGAATAAACAAGTTACTAACATTAATAGCTTCTGTTAATAAACCTCCGGGGTTTCCTCTTAAATCAAGAATTATAGAAGTAGCCCCTTCATTTTTTAATTGTTTTATTGCATCTGCAGTTTCTGAAGAAGCTTTTTTATTGAATTTAGATAAAACAACATAACCTATACTTCCATCAATTAAGGTGTAAAAGGGTACGGCTTTAATATCAATTTCTTCCCGTTTAAGAGTTGTTTGTTTTAAAGTACCCTGGCGTTTAAAAGAAATAGGAATCGAAGTTCCCGGAGCACCTTGCAGTAAATCACCCGCATCAGCATTAAAATCTGCAATAGTTATATCTCCTATTTTAATAAGTTCGTCACCCGCTCTTAAACCGGCTTTATCTGCCGGATAGTCCTTATAAGCTTCCAGAATGATAATTTTTTTGTCTTTTGAAATTACTGAAGCACCTATACCGGTATATTCTCCGGTGTTATTAATACGGGCATCTTCAACCTCCTGCTCGGTCCAATACTTTGTATACGGGTCCAGTTCAGAAAGCATACCTTCTATGGCAGCGTCCATTAATTTTGACGGATTTACCTCATCAACATAATTCATGTTAAGCTCTTTAAACAAGGTGGTAAATATTTCAATCTGCTTAGCAATCTCAAAAAAATCACTCTTAAAACTAACTGTTGTAAATAAAATTACCACTGCGGTTACCGAAACCAATATTCTCTTTCTCATAAATTCTATATTGATGAATTTCTCTTTTTAGCATTTCTTTTTTGCCATCTTAGTAATAAAAAGATAGCCACCATTAAAATAATAATAAACGGCCAAATATAAATGAGACCCAGTAAAAAGGTAGAAATACCCTGCCAACCGCCTTTTATTGCCTGTACAATTTTAGAACCGTACGATTTTGTAATTCCATTTTCAACCGAAATCTTGTAAAAGTTAACGGTTAAAGTGCTGTACGAAACCTGTTTTGATAAGTAATTTAGACGACCCTGTTTAGACTCAATCTCTTCTCGTATTACTGAAAGTTCTCGTTCTATTTCTAAAATATCTTTTACCGAATTTGCTTTTTTCAATAAATCGAGATAACGCATTTCTAGTTCTCGTTTAGCTTTAAGACGGGCTTCTAGATCTATAAATTCTTCGGTTACATCACGTCTTGAAATAGATTTTTCATCAAAAAAAGCTACACTATCGCTTATTAAATCTAGTGCTTTCTGAAAATTCTGAGTAGGAATACGCAGTTCTAACTCTTGAAAATTTCCAGAATAATCTTTACCCGAATTCTCATTTTGTACATAGCCGTTTGAAGCTTCTACAGCTTTCAAAACCTGAGTGCGTGTTTGTATCAGATCTTGCGTTTCAAAGCGTATTCTTCCCGTTTTAATGATTTTTTGTTCGATGTTAGCTACTTGCAAATTAGGAGCCGGTTGCTCATCAGCATATACATCATTTTCGATATGCATTGCTCCTATATTTTCAACCTCGCTAGAAGGAGAACCGCACATATACATTAAACTCAGCAACGTAAAGCCTAGAATCTTCATAACCTATATTTTAGTTTATAATAACAAGTAGTTCAAATACTCTCAAAATTGCGGTTACGCACTCTACTAAGCTACCTATTTTCTAAAGGTCGATTCTCTTTAGTATTAAATTTTGAGATCAACTTCAACATAGCCTTTTCAATTTCTGAGTAGGTCAATACTTCTCGTCCCGTGTAAATAAACATAAACGCAAATGTGCCCTCATTTGTTTGAAAATCAGTTTTATTTTTGCGATAAACTTCTCGCATCAATCGCTTTAAGCGATTGCGGGTAACTGCTAATTTATGATTACGCTTAGCAACAGAAACCCCAGCTTGTATGTTTATTCCTTCTTCGAAAAGTGGTGCTTTAGTATAAAAAAGCAACAAGGGATATGAACTCACTTTTTGACCTTCTTTAAAGAGAAGATCAATGAGTTTTTTACGTTTTAAATGTTCTTTTTTAGGGAAAGTTTGATTCATTTTTTT
Organism: Leeuwenhoekiella sp. MAR_2009_132; assembly: GCF_000687915.1. Taxonomy (NCBI): domain Bacteria; kingdom Pseudomonadati; phylum Bacteroidota; class Flavobacteriia; order Flavobacteriales; family Flavobacteriaceae; genus Leeuwenhoekiella; species Leeuwenhoekiella sp. MAR_2009_132. The sequence goes on along the minus strand of NZ_JHZY01000004.1, from coordinate 1,432,116 downwards.
GCCATTCGGCGAAAGGATTTGAGGTGTAAATATAGCTAACTTATATACTACAGAGATATATTCTTAAGCTTTTGCCTTCTAGTTTTTTATGGTTTTACGCATCTTTTGCACACGGTCAAGATCATCTGTAGCTTGTAATAATTTGCTTTTTAAAACCGGATTTAAGTTAGGATGTGCAGCTAAAAATGCCTCGCGTATTTGGTATGCTTCAGCAGAAGAATACTTTCCTATTGTTGCGTTTAGCCAGTTTTTAGGAAAGAAAATATCTCCCGTTAATTGAATCTCTTCTAGCAATTCTAGCGAAGTTTCTAAATTTTTGAGTCCATCTTCCTGACGTAACGGATGGTTTATATAATGTAAAGCAGAAATCACCCAGGATTCTTTTTCCCTATTTTTTGAATTTCTTAAACCTTCAAAAAATGCATTGCGAGTTGTGGTATCTGCGGCCAATGCGGGTAGCAAAAACTCAAAACGTACTTTTTTATCAGGGTTTGTAATTGAAGCTTCGGCTTCTTTTAAGATAGTTGCTCTATTCTCGTGATTATATACTGCCAGATTCATAGCCATTGCGGTATAATCATCCTCATTGAGTTTTAGATTTTTTATTTCAATCTTCTTATCCCAAATAGCATATAACCTTTCTTTACCGGTTTTAGAATAAGCAATACTGTTAAACAGGCCAAATAAGGTCTTTTTAATATTTGCGGGTAAGTCTTGTTGGAGCTGGGTGTACACTAAATCTTCTAATTCTTTTTGATGAGCTTCCCGTTGTAAATCATCAAAATAGGTCCAATATAAACTTTCCATTTTACTGGTAATTTGACGCAGAATTAAGGCATTTGTTTCGGTTTTTATTCCTTCTTTAAACAGTTTAAAAGCTGAAGATGGTGCAATACTTCCATTAAGCAAATTTTCATAACTGTTAATGTAACTATAACCACGGGCAACAACATCTGTAATTTCAGGAATTTGTGTTAGCGCTTCTTCCGCTTGCGGAAAAATACCATAACCCATTCCGTCATAGTTATAAATGATTTGTAATGGTTTTGGTAAACCTTGCGCGCTCTTTAGATTAAGTTTTGCACCTGCAACTGTTGCCGTAATGCTATGCGTAGAATCTGCGTAAACCAGTCCTATTTTAAAGGTCTGAGGCCATATTTTATCTGTGTTATCTTCGGCATGTTGTGAGAGTATAAATGATTTTATTTCGTTCTGCGCGTTATAAACAATACTATCTGTAAATACAGGTCGATTGCTTTGATTTACCCAGACGTCACTCCATTTGTTAAGATCTATTGTGGTTTTAGCATCGAGTATACCTACCAGATCGTCCCAAACAGCATTGTCATTTGCATAGGTTTTTATGTACTCTTGTATGCCTTCACGAAACTTTTTTTCTCCAACAGCAAGTTCTAACTGGCGCATCATAATAGGTGCTTTATGATAAATAATACCGCCATACAAAGAACCTGCATTTTTAAGATTATCTAGTTGCTGTCGTATGGGGTTTGCACCCTGTGTACGGTCTTCACTATAAGCACCGGGATAATGATTGAGCACGAAAAGTAAATCGTGATTTACATCGGGAAATGCAGGATTTACAATTTTATCTGCCATAAAATTTGCAAATACTTCTTTCATCCAAACATCATCAAACCAGTTCATCGTTACCAAATCACCAAACCACATATGCGCAGTCTCGTGAGCAATAAGTTTTGCGCGTCCCAGTTTATCATTTTCAGTGGCTGTATGATCTAGAAACAATGAAGATTCTTTGTACTGAATAGCGCCCACATGCTCCATCCCACCATATTGAAAAATAGGAATTGAAGCAAAATCTAATTTTTGAAATGGAAACTTTTGCGCAGTATAAGCTTCAAGAAAGTCTACAGCTCCTGCATGTAATTTGAAAATAGGATCTAAACTGTTTGCAATTTTAATGGAGTCTGTTTCCCGATACAGCATTTTCATATTGAGCTCATCAACCTTCTGAGTTGCCGTGTTGAATTTACCCACTACAAAAGAAAAAAGATACGTACTCATCTTATCAGATTTTCCAAATTGATGTGTAGTAAAATCGCCTGCTGTGCTAGTACTAATTTCGGGTGCACCACACAAGACTTCCCATTCTTTAGGCGCGGTTATTTTTAGAATGTAGTTTGCTTTTAGATTGGGTTGATCAAAACAGGGAAACAACGTACTCGCACGATCGGGAACTAAAAGTGTGTACAAAAAATCTGAATTTCGGTTAAGTGATTGTTCACCGGCAATAAAGTCTATTGTAAATGTATTAGAGCCTTCTAAAAGATTTTCTGAAGGAATAATTAAATGCTCATTTTTATGTAGAATAGAGACATCTGTTCCGTTTGCCACTACCCTATTTATAAGACCTTCATTTACATTAAAATCCAGATAAAGCGGTCTTGAAGTATCGTGAATTGTAACTTCTAATTCTAATTTGGCAGGTATTGAATCTTCAAGATTTTTAGGGATGCTTAAATCTAAATTGTAGGTGATATCACTTAATTGCCCTTTGCGAAAATTTGCCAGATCTTTTGAAATTCCGGGTTCAGGAAGAATGTTTTCCTGATCTTTATTTTGACAGGAAATTGAAGTAATAACTAGTAACAGAAGTAAAGAGAAGCGTTTCATAAATTACGGTAGCATTGATAATTTTAAATATCGGAAAAATTGAATGAAGACATTATAAACAACCCGAATATAAAAAGCCGGTTCAATAGACGAACCGGCTTTAAGAGCTTTTTTAAAAACTGAAACTATTCAGTCTGTGTCCAGCTGTTGTTTGACCTATCTATATCTGCCAATAATTGTTGTGCATCTATAGTCATTGCTTTAATTTCTGAAAGCGGTTTGTCTATCGTAAATGTATACGTAGGCATTGCCCATGGCCAGTCTTCCAGTTGCGTACGCTTCATTTCTGGAAATGGATTAGGTTTTTCTGCACGCATCATTCTCAACGGAATGTAATAGGCTTCATTGGTATCATCTGTAGTATTGATGTAAAAATCTATAGGCATTGGCATAAGGCCTTTACGCTCTAATGTTACCTGAGTTTTACCGTCTACTTCTTCTACATTTTTAATCGCATAGTCGATTGTATTTGTAGTTTGCGTCCAGTCTACAAGATACCAGTCTAACTGCATACCACTCACCTTCTCTGCCTCACGTTTAATATCGTTAGGCATAGGATGTTTAAAATGCCAGTTTTTGTAATAGTTCTTAATGGTTTTATCAAGATTCTCTTTGCCTATAATATAACCTAGTTGTGCCATAAACACAGCACCTTTAGAATATGCAGAAGCGCCGTATGCTGCATTTAAAGCATAGCGGTCTGCATAGGTTGTCTGTGGCTGTTCAAAGCCGCTTGTAGCGAGTCTAAAATACGAATTGTAATTTCCTGCCTGCGGATTTGGTTTTTGTTCATCCATAACTACGTTCATTGCTTCATCAGAGATGTAGGATGTAAAACCTTCATCCATCCACTCGTGTTTTTGCTCATTTGTAGCCATTAAAAACTGAAACCAGGTATGTGCAAACTCGTGTGCAGTAACTCCTATAAGGCTGCCTAAATTTCTTCCGCCCGTAATTAATGTACACATCGCATACTCCATACCACCATCACCACCTTGTATCACAGAATATTGATCATAAGGATAAGGACCTATATGCTCGTTATAGTACATTAATAAATCTGCTGTTTTGGGTTGTAGTTTTTTCCAGTTTTCTATGATTTCTTTATCGTCTTTATAGAAAAAATGAAGTACTGTACCATCTTCTGCGGTTAATTTATCGTGTATATAATCAGGATCTGCTGCCCAAGCAAAGTCGTGTACATTAGGAGCTACAAAATGCCAGGTGTATTTACCCTTTACAGGTTTAACCGCTTTTTGACCCGGCTCATTATAACCGTGACCTATTTCCGGGTTTTGTAAGTTACCGGTACCACCTATAGTGTATTCTGAATCTATCGTTATTTTAACATCAAAATCTCCCCATACGCCGTGAAATTCACGAGCGATATAGGGGTCTGCGTGCCAACCTTCAAAGTCATATTCTGCTAATTTAGGATACCACTGCGTCATAGACAGCGCTACACCTTCAGCGTTATCACGACCGCTTCTGCGTATCTGTACTGGCACCTGCCCGTTAAAATTCATATTAAAAGTGGTGCTTTCACCTGGTGCGATAGGTTTTGCCAGGCTAACTTCAAGAACAGTCCCTGCAACTTGATAGGTTAAGGGAGTTCCGTTTTGAGATAGTTTATCAACTTTTAAAAACCCTATCTCGTCTGGCTTTAATTTTGAAATACGGTCTTTAACCCTTCCGTCAGGATCTTTAATGTTTAGAGAGCGTACATCCATTTCACTTCCCGGTTGAAACGCATTAAAATAAAGATGATAAAAAACCTGACTTAATGTATCTGGAGAATTGTTTGTATATACCAATTCTTGTGTACCGGTATAAGTGTAGTTATCCACATCCATATCAACATTCATCTTGTAGTCAACGTGTTGTTGCCAGTAAGACGTATTGTCTTGTGCCTGCGCGAAAGCAAAAACACTTAAAAAAGAAAGACTTATTAGAACTTTTAAATTCATATTCATTTAGATTTTACCAATTAGGAGGTATTAAATATTATCAGAATCAACCCCGAAACATTGAAAGCTTATCTTTAATTTTTCGGTATTTATTCAAATTATTTTGATAATTCGGCCATTTTAAAGGCGTTGTACATATTAACCATTTTACCTGTTTTAGATAACGCCGAAAATGGTTTAACCACTTCACCTTCTTCACCTGCAGAAACCTGAATGTTTGTAGTTACACCACTCTGTAAAATAATCTGCTTTATTTGTGCAGCAGAAAATTGAGGGTAATACGATCTCAACATTGCAGCTACACCGGCAACTTCTGGCGAAGCCATAGAAGTCCCCTGTAAAAACTGATAAGAGTTACCTGGTGTAGTTGACCAGATTTGAACACCGGGAGCAAAAACATCTACATTAGCTTTACCAAAGTTAGAAAAGCTTGCTACCAGTTTACCTCCGTATTTATAGTTTAAAGCGCCAACCGTAATCACATTATCTGCAAACTCGGTAATATTATCTAATTGATCGTTAGGATATACCGTATCACCCATATCAAGATCTATACCCTCATTACCTGCAGCATTTACGATAAGAACATCCTTTTTTGCAGCATATTTTATTGCATCGTAAACCCACTCCGGGTTGGTAGCAAAGTATTTACCAAAACTAGTATTGATTACTTTTGCTCCATTGTCAACAGCATATCGTAAAGCCAATGCGATATCCTTGTCGCGCTCATCACCATCTGGCACCGCGCGAACAGTCATAATTTTCACATTGTTTGCAACACCATTCATCCCTATCCCATTATCGCGTTGAGCAGCAATAATACCGGCAACGTGTGTACCGTGTAAAGCAGCATCAGGATCTGGTCCTGTTACATTGTTATTACCATAAACAACATCTTTAATATCATCAGGATTATCACCTAAAACACTACGGTAATTACCCTCTAGATTGTAATTGTTATTAAGACGATCTGTCATGCTTTCTAGTTGCTCATTAAGCATTACTAAAAATTCTGGAATCGTATCTGCATACGTTAGCATTTGAGTAAGCACACCTTTATTGCGTTCCTCCATCGCTGTTGTTGCGGGTAATGTAGCAACATCTTCTACAGTATAATCTTCTTTCCCAAATTTTTCTGTAGCAGCAGCATGAGCAGTTTTTACGGCTGCAAGTAAGCCATCGTATTGCGTTTTTTGCTGAATTAATTCATCACGCTCTGTTTCTACCTGTCTTTTAGCCTCGGTATAGGTTTTAAATAGCTCTTTTTGAGCAGCAGGCACTTGATCTAAAGTTTTGCCTTTAAACTGTGCATCGTATTTCTGTACGATTCTGCTTTTCTCTAATTGTTCCTGAACAATGTCTCCTAGAAAATTCCATCCGTGCACGTCATCAATATATCCGTTTTTGTCATCGTCAATACCGTTACCGGCAATTTCCCCAGGATTTGTCCACAATACATTTTTAAGATCTTCATGCGTAATATCTATACCGCTGTCGACGACACCTACAATTACAGAAGTTCCTTTGCCTTTAATAAGTTCGGCATAGGTTTTCTCAACACTCATACCCGGCACAGTGTCCATAGTGATATCCATCATCGGCCAATTCTTCAATTGGTCTTCGCTGAGGTCACTTATTTTTAAAGGAAGTTTATCTACATTTTCTTCCGGTATGGTAAGTAATGGTGCGGTACCGCAAGCATTTAGAAACAGTGCAGCACTAAATGCTGCAATAAAAATTCTTTTCATTTTATAGGAGTTGTTATTTAAATTTTTGTTTGAAGGTTTTCGCTTTTAACTCAAGTAAGAGGTCTGGTTTACAGGACGTCTTCGATCTTAAAACGTTCTTTAAGTCTAACCCCTTTATCTGTATGTTCTACTGTGATTATGGGATTGTGAGCATCATGCTCTAGCCATAAATAATAATTATTATCTGCGGCTTCTTTCAAAAACGTGTCTTTTTCACCTAAGGTGAGCAAGGGTCTTGTATCAAAACCCATTACATAAGGCAATGGTAAATGGCCTGCTGTAGGAAGCAAATCTGCCATAAAAACAAGGGTTTTATCTTTGTATTCTATATGCGGAATCATTTGCTTATCGGTATGACCATCTGCAAATAAAATACCAAAATCAAGTTCTGATGTTGCAGAAAAAGCGTTTTGAGGTTTATCAACAAATCGCAATTGACCACTTTGTTTAATAGGTAAAATGTTTTCTTCTAAAAAAGAAGCTTTCTCACGAGCATTAGGTTTTGTTGCCCATTCCCAATGATCTGCGTTACTCCAGTAAATTGCATTCTTAAAGGTAGGTATCAGGGTTTTGCCGTCATTTGCCCATTTTATAGAGCCACCACTGTGGTCAAAGTGTAAATGTGTAAGAAAAACATCGGTAATATCATCTGGGTGAAAGCCTTTTTGCTTCAATGATTTTTCTAAAGTAGCATCTCCCCAGGGATGATAATAACCAAAGAATTTATCACTTTGTTTATCTCCCATTCCCGTGTCTATAAGTATTAGGCGATTGCTGTGTTCAATAAGCAGACATCGTGCACCAATGTCTATCATATTATTTGCATCTGCGGGGTTTGTACGTGTCCATAATGTTTTGGGAACAACACCAAACATAGCACCACCGTCTAATTTAAAACTGCCGGCGTCAATTGCGTGTATTATCATATAGTTGCGTTCTGTAAACCAGTTGATATGTACTGAATTTTAAAAAATATCACATAACATTATCACATATCTTTTTAAAAGGCACACCTCAATTATTAGGTAAAGTCTTGCAAAATACTAAAAGCACGTTAAATCAAATTTTTCTAGCCGTCTAATTAAGCTATATTTAACACGGAAACGGCTTTGTGCGCTTTAGAATCAATGCAGAAAAACGTATCATAGCAAAAAATTGAATTCATGTTAGAACTGGGAGGAATCATTATATTAGGAATACTAGCACAATGGGTTGCCTGGAAGTTTAAAATTCCGGCGATTTTACCGCTTATACTTATCGGGCTTTTTGTGGGACCTATCTCTACCTTATTTACTTATGACGGTTCAAAATGGATTGAACCTATATGGAATGGTGAAGTGGGTATTTTTCCCGGAGAGCGGCTATTTAATTTTGTGTCACTGGCAATTGGGATTATTCTTTTTGAGGGAGGCCTTACACTGCGTTTTAGTGAGATAAAAAATGTAGGCCCCGTGATTACAAAGTTAATTATTGTAGGATCTTTAGTTACGTTTTTTGGAGCGGGAGCTGCTGCCTATTATATTTTTGATTTAAGTTTACGTATATCGTTTTTATTCTCTGCATTAATAATAGTTACGGGACCCACCGTGATTACACCCATTCTAAGAAATATTCCGCTTAAAAAAGATATTTCGACAATCTTAAAATGGGAAGGTATTTTAATAGATCCTATAGGAGCTCTTGTTGCCGTATTAGTATTTGAATTTATTAGTGTAGATGCCGGTAGCGAGTTTACATTAACCGCTCTTGAAGAGTTTGGTAAAATTGTACTTTTTGGCTTTACCTTCGGTTTTACTTTTGCACATGCACTGGCTTTATGTATTAAACGAAAAGTCATTCCGCATTACTTATTAAATGTATTTACACTCGCTTCTGTTTTAGGTGTTTTTATACTTTCAGACTTATTTGCGCACGAGAGCGGCCTTCTTTCTGTAGTGGTGATGGGTATGGTAATGGGTAATATGAAATTACCTAACTTAAAAGAACTTTTATATTTTAAAGAATCGCTAAGTGTACTTCTTATTTCGTTGCTGTTTATTCTACTTTCAGCAAACATAGAAATCCAAGATTTATATCTCGTTTATACCTGGAAGGCGGTATTGTTATTTGCTATTGTTGTTTTTGTGTTGCGACCTATAGGCGTATTCTTAAGCTCAAAAGGGTCTGGTCTCAAGTTTAATGAGAAACTGTTTGTAAGTTGGGTAGGCCCACGTGGTATTGTTGCTGCAGGTATTGCCTCACTCTTTGGATTAAAACTGGTAGATGAAGGTGTTGCCGGGGCAGAATATATCACGCCTCTTGTATTTATGATTGTGTTAGGAACGGTTTTATTAAACGCAACAACGGCACGTCTTTTTGCTAAAATTGTAGGTGTGTTTTTAACTGAATCTAAAGGTATAGTGATTATAGGTGCGTCTAAAGCTTCCCGAATTATTGCAGAATATTTGATGAAAGGTGGTCGTCACGTTGTACTTGTTGACAGTAACAGTGTGAATATCGAAAAAGCAAAAGAACGCGGTCTGGAAGCTATTGAAGACAGCATTTATTCAGATAGCTTAATGAATAATATAGAACTTAATGATGTAGGATATTTGATGGCACTAACCGGTAATGGTGATATAAATCAATATGCCATTAATAGATTTAAAGATATTTTTGGTGAAAATGGCGCATTTAGACTCATTACTCCAGATGAGATGAAAGATCCTCAAAGCAGTCCCGAAGGAGGTTTATTTTCACCTACAGACGATTTTATTCGCTTAACCGAAGTGGCCCGCGCACATCCCACTATTCAGGAAGTTAATATTGATTCTAAAGAGATGTTTGAGAAGTTGATAGAAAGTACCCGAGCAGATAAAAATAGTATTCCTATATTTTTGAAAAAGGAATCTGGCGAACTCGAAATTTTAAAATCTAATATAGACGATCTTGAGGTAGATTCATATGTAGATACTAAGTTGGTTTATTTAGGAAAACCATTTGATCCAGAAAAAATGCCGGTTAAAGAAAAACTGGTCATAGAAGAGCCAGAAGCATAATATTTAAGGGATTCAAATTGAGTCCCTTTTTTTATTGAATAATTTTAAGGACTCGTGCATTTTTTCTTATTATGGTAGCAACGTATATTAAAATTTTGCTAAGTGATTGCGGGTATGTGTTTTAATATCAAATTGTTCTGTAAATTTCTAAAAAATATAAAATGCAAAACAGACGTTCGTTTATTAAAAAATCTGGTCTCGCCGTTGCAGCCACTACGATTCCATTTCCTTACTTAGCGTGTTCAAAACCTAATAAGAAGCTTGGCATTGCGCTTTTAGGTCTGGGTAGTTACGCTACAAACAATTTAGCTCCTGCGCTTCAGAAAACGCAGCATATAGAGTTGAGGGGTATTGTTACAGGAAGTCCTGAAAAAATTCCTACCTGGAAAGATAGATATGGGATCAAAGACAGTAATATTTATAATTATGAAAATCTGTCTTCAATAGTTGATAATAAAGATATTGATGTAGTGTACATTGTTACACCTACTTTTTTACATAAAAAATTCTGCATATTAGCCGCTGAAGCTGGTAAACATGTTTTTTGCGAAAAACCTATGGCAATGACTGTAGCAGAATGTCAGGAAATAATAGATGCTTGCGATAAGAACGGAGTAAAACTGGCCATTGGCTACCGTATGCAACATGAAGAAAACACAAAGACAATCATAGAATGGTCTAAAACACAACCCTACGGTGCTCTAGAGCAGGTACACACAGAAGCCGGTTTTAAAATTGGTGCTGATGCAGGCTGGCGATTAGATGGTGCAAAAGGAGGAGGTGCAATCTATGATATGGGTGTTTACCCTATTAATGCAATGCGTTATGCAACGGGTCTCGAACCAGTATCATTAACCGCAAAACACGTTACTCAACGCAAATCGCTGTTTACAAACGGAGCTGAAGAAATCACCTATTTTGACGTAGAATTTCCTGACGGAATAACAGCTAAAGGCCGGGTAACTTATGCTGACAATATAAATTTTTTAAAAGTAGCTTGTAAAGATGGAAATTATGAACTGTCCCCTTTTCAGAGTTATACGGGAGTTCAGGGTAGCACTAGTGATGGGAAAAAGCTTGAACCTTGCAATTGCAATCAACAAACGCTGCAAATGGATGATGATGCGCTCTCTATCCTAGAAAATAAAGAGATGACTGCCCCAGGGATCGAAGGCCTACGTGATATTCAAATTGTAGAAGCAGCTTTAGAATCTGGTAGAACTAATGGAGCAAAAATTTTACTTAAACAGTACTAATTCTTAAGAATTACTTCAAAAAAAAAGTCTTAACTAAGACTCTTTTTTTGAAGTAAAATATTCTGATAAGACCAGCAGCATTCCTGCCATTGCTCCTAGTGCCATAAGCCAGACCATAAGTTGATTTTCTTTAGCAGGCGTCCATTGACTTAACCCGCCGCAAACCACAATTAATCCCAGGCCTATGAGTTGTTTCTTTTGCATTAATCATTAAGTTTTAAAACAGCCATAAATGCTTCCTGTGGTATTTCAACGTTACCTACCTGACGCATACGTTTTTTACCTTTTTTCTGTTTTTCAAGAAGTTTACGCTTACGCGAAATATCACCACCATAACATTTTGCGGTAACGTCTTTACGTAAAGCCTTTACCGTTTCTCTTGCAATAACTTTAGCCCCTATTGCAGCTTGTATAGGTATATCAAACTGCTGGCGTGGTATTAGCTCTTTTAATTTCTCACAAATTCGTTTACCTATATCGTAGGCATTGTCACGGTGTAAAAGTGCAGATAGTGCATCTACTACATTCGCATTTAACAATACATCTACCTTAACCAGATGTGATGCACGCATACCTATAGGTGTATAATCAAAAGAAGCGTATCCTTTTGAAACCGTTTTAAGACGATCGTAGAAGTCAAAAACGATTTCAGCAAGCGGCATATCAAAAGACAATTCAACACGCTCTGGAGTTAAATAAGTTTGATTTGTAATCTGACCCCGCTTCTCAATACATAGAGACATTACAGGTCCTACAAAATCTGCTTTAGTAATTATAGAAGCCTTTATAAATGGTTCTTCAACGCGATCTATCCCAGAAGGGTCTGGTAAATCTGAAGGGTTATTAACTAAGATAGGCGTATCTCTGTTTTTAATTGTGTATGCATGGTAGGATACGTTAGGTACTGTAGTGATTACAGTCATATCAAACTCACGCTCTAAACGTTCCTGTATGATTTCAAGATGCAACATTCCTAAAAACCCACATCTAAAACCAAAACCAAGAGCAGCAGAACTTTCCGGTACAAATACTAAAGAAGCATCATTTAACTGCAGTTTTTCCATAGAAGAGCGTAAATCTTCATAATCTTCAGTATCTACAGGATAAATACCTGCAAATACCATAGGTTTCACATCTTCAAAACCTTCAATCATATTTGTAGTAGGCGTCTTTGCATCTGTAATAGTATCCCCTACCTTTACTTCTTTTGCTTCTTTAATACCGGTAATAAGGTAACCTACATCTCCTGTTTTAATTACTTTTTTAGGAGTCTGTTTAAGATTAAGCGTTCCTACTTCATCTGCAAAGTAAGTTTTACCGGTAGCCATAAACTTGATGTTTTGGCCTTTTTTAATTTCCCCGTTTAAAACTCTAAAATAGGTTTCAACCCCTCTAAAAGGATTGTAAACCGAATCAAAAATAAGTGCTTGTAACGGTTCATCTACCACACCTTTAGGAGGAGGTATACGTTCAATAATTGCATTTAAAATTTCCTGAATTCCCAAACCTGTCTTTGCACTTGCAGGAATTACATCTTCATGTTTACAACCTAAAAGATCTACAATATCGTCTGTAACTTCCTCTGGATTTGCGCTGGGTAAATCAACTTTATTTAAAACAGGTATAATCTCAAGATCATTTTCTAAAGCCAGATATAGGTTAGAAATAGTTTGTGCCTGTATACTTTGAGCTGCATCAACAATTAGCAAAGCGCCTTCGCAGGCAGCAATACTACGAGATACCTCATATGAGAAATCTACGTGACCTGGAGTGTCAATAAGATTAAGTATATAGGGCTCACCGTTATGTACATAATCCATCTGTATAGCGTGCGATTTAATGGTGATACCACGTTCACGCTCAAGATCCATACTATCTAAAAGTTGCTCTTGTTTTTCACGTGCTGTAACAGAACCCGTAGCGTCGAGTAAACGATCTGCAAGGGTACTTTTACCGTGATCAATGTGAGCTATAATGCAAAAATTGCGAATGTTCTTCATAGACTTTCTTCATCGTGCGACACTAAAGTCGCTTTAGCGCACAAATATACAGTTTAGAAAAGCCATTTTCTAATAAATCTATTTTAAGGGAATTATTATTCTTAAAGTTTAAAAAAAGGTCAAAATTCATTCAGCTTTAACATTAAAATTACATTAGATTTGATTTTCTATGCGGAACACAATTCTATTCTACATATTTCTTGCTCCTTTGGCACTAATTGCACAGGAGTACGATATCTCTTCTAAAGTCATTGATTCTAAGAAGAAACCGGTCTCCTTTGCAAATATCTTATTGCTTAAAGCAGCAGATTCTAGCTTTGTAAAAGGGACAGTAAGTGAAGATGATGGTTCTTTTAAATTCTCAAATTTAGAGATAGCCCGCTACTTAATAAAAGTAAGTTTTGTAGGCTATAAAGATTTTTACAGCACTCCTATTGATGTTAAAGACGCTAGTATTCTTCCTCCTTTTACATTACAAGACAGTGCAGAATTTCTGGATGAAGTTACCATTACAGCAAAAAGACCAGTAATACAACGCAAGATTGATCGGCTGGTGTTTGATGTAGAAAATACTGCAATTTCTTCGGGGTCAACATACGATATTCTAAAGCGTACGCCCGGAGTTATTATAAATCAAGATCAGATTTTAGTGAAAAACAGGCCGGCACAGATTTATATAAATGACCGAAAAGTTTATTTAACAAGTCAAGAATTGCAGCAATTGCTTGAAGGTTTTGCCGGAGTCAATGTAAAATCTGTGGAAGTTATAACTACACCACCGGCAAAATACGATGCAGAAGGCGGTGCGATTTTAAATATCATTACTTCAAAAAATCTTTCAATAGGGTATAAAGGAAGTATTAATGCTTCAAACACCGTGGGTATTGTTCCTAAATATGCCGTAGGAACAAGCCAATATTACAAAACCGACTGGTTAAATGCATATGCCAGTTATACCTTTAATTCACGTTTTGATACTAAAACCGATGAGGGGTTTGTACAATTTTATAACCCCGATGGAAGCGAAAAAGCAACCTGGGAAGATTTATTTAAACGCGATACCCGTACATTTTCACATAGCCTAAATACTATTTTAGATTTCACGTTAAGTGAAACCGAATTACTAAGCTTTAGCGCTAATATCTTACATACGCCTAAAGCAGATTCAGATATTAGCGGTAGAACAGAAACGTATAATCCGCAAGGACAGCTTGATTCTTTATATACCACACAAAGCCTACTTGAGAATGACCGTGATAATTTGATCTTTAGTTTAAACTACGATAAAGAACTGGGAGAAAATGGTGCGAAGTTAACTACGATTGCAAACTATATTGATTACACAGACAATCAAATTCAATCTGTAAACACGCGTTATTTTTCTAACCAGGGAAACCTTTTAAATGCAAATGCGTTCAATACCATACCTACTCAAAATTCTCAAATTTATACAGGACAGTTAGATTATACCGGAAGCTTAGAAAATTGGGCAATTGAAACCGGAGTAAAATATTCAGGAATTAACTCTGAAAGTAGACAGGAATTTTTCAATACTGCCGGAAATGTGAGTGATTCTGATGCTATTTTAAATGATAATTTTGATTATACCGAAAATATATACGCTTCTTATTTCAGCTTTTCTAGAGATTGGGATAAATGGAGTTTTAAAGGCGGTTTACGAGGAGAATATACAGCTGCAAATGGCGACTCACGAACATTGGGAGTTGTAAACACACAAGAATATCTCGAGTTGTTTCCTACTGTTTACATAACTAACAACCCGTCTGAAAATCATTCTTTTAGTTTGACCTATAACCGAAGAATTGATCGGCCGCGTTTTCAGAGCTTGAATCCTTTTAGATATTTCTTAAATGAAAATAATTTTCAGGAAGGAGATCCTAATATTCAGCCTGCAATAGCTAATAGAATTCAATTTAATTATACGTTTAAAAATAAGTTGAGTATTGATCTATATTGGGATCGTATAGATAATGCGATGAGCCGTTTACCTTTTCAGGATAATCAGGATTTGACCTTAAGAAGTGTGAATACTAATCTCAATTATGAGCGACAATTCAGCTTTGATATTACGTATTCTGAATTTGTTACCAATTGGATGTGGATGAGTGTCGAATCTTCCTTTTATAATATGGAAAACGAATTTAAAGCACTCGAAAGTCAGGTCGATAACGTGAAAAAGAATATTAATGGTGTTTATTTACGAACCCTGAATTATTTAATAATAGATCAATCGCTTACCGCAACAGTTACAAATTATTTTATGTCAAATATTCTGGCCGGTTCTTATGAATACGATCGCCCGCAGTATGCTTTAAGTCTTGATCTACAGAAGGCCTTTATGAATGGGAGGTTAACGGCGACTTTTAGTACTGAAGATATATTTAATACGATGAATATCCCGCTTACTTCAAAATATGGGAATCAAAACAATACTTTCTTCGCAATGCCAGAATCTCAAAAGATTCGGCTAGGACTGCGCTACAAATTTGGGAATTTCAAGTTAAGCGACAACAGCAGAGATATTAATACTGAAGAAGAAAAGCGCTTAACAAAACAATAGTTAAAGCTACACTCTTTTTTTTACGTATATAAACTACACACTTACTTAGCAAAACATTGCTTAATTTTGCAAAAAATTTATCGTTTTGTCAAAAATAGGAGATATTGATGTAGGAGACTTCCCGTTGCTTTTAGCACCTATGGAAGATGTAAGTGATCCACCGTTTCGCGCATTGTGTAAAGAGCAGGGTGCAGATGTGGTTTTTACTGAATTTATTTCGAGTGAAGGCCTTATTCGGGATGCCGCTAAAAGCGTGATGAAACTCGATATTTACGAGAAAGAACGACCCGTAGGCATTCAGATCTTTGGTGCAAATCTCGAATCGATGTTGCAAAGTGTAGAGATCGTTGAAGCTTCAAAGCCAGATATTATTGACATCAACTTTGGTTGTCCTGTAAAAAAAGTGGTTTCTAAGGGCGCCGGTGCCGGGATTCTAAAAGACATAGACCTTATGGTTTCCCTAACCGAAGCTATGGTTAAGCATACACACCTTCCTATTACCGTAAAAACCCGTTTGGGTTGGGATCACGATTCTATCAAAATTGTGGAGGTTGCAGAACGTTTACAGGATGTGGGCTGCAAGGCGATTTCCATACACGGAAGAACCCGTGCCCAAATGTATAAAGGTAGCGCCGACTGGAGACCTATTGCTGCAGTTAAAAACAATTCAAGAATGCATATTCCTGTTTTTGGGAATGGTGATGTAGACACACCCGAAAAAGCTGCTTTAATGCGTGATGAATATGGTTTAGATGGCGCGATGATAGGCCGTGCTAGCATAGGCTACCCCTGGTTTTTTAAAGAAGTAAAGCATTATTTTAAAACTGGAGAACACTTACCACCTCCTACAATGCAAGAGCGCATAAATGCTGCCCGTAGACATTTACAAATGGCAATAGATTGGAAAGGTGAAAAACTGGGTGTTTTTGAGACGCGTCGTCATTATACTAACTATTTTAAAGGGATTCCTGACTTTAAAGAATACCGAATGAAAATGGTGACCAGTGATGATTCTATAGATGTAT
Source organism: Leeuwenhoekiella sp. MAR_2009_132 (assembly GCF_000687915.1). NCBI lineage: Bacteria > Pseudomonadati > Bacteroidota > Flavobacteriia > Flavobacteriales > Flavobacteriaceae > Leeuwenhoekiella > Leeuwenhoekiella sp. MAR_2009_132. Next base: position 1,415,849 of record NZ_JHZY01000004.1, on the reverse strand, counting down.
TTGCAGCCTTCGATGAGGTTGAAGAGCGTTTTTCAGACTATGTCTTTGAACATTAGAAACTGAATTTTATTCTTTTTTCAATTGAAAAATTAGTCTTCAATAAGCTTGGGTCTGATGGTAGATGCTGCTAGATAAGAAGCCAATATTCCTAAAATGGAGATCGTTGCAAAAACGGTTATGAAATTTGTAAAGGTAAATTCCATAGGATAGGCAAGCGTTGCTGTGATCATTTTAAGTTTAAACTGAAGTTGAGCACCTACAATTAAGGCTCCCAGAATAATACCGGCAAGACCTCCAAAAATGGTCATCATAGCCCCTTGTAAAAAGAAAATATACCTAATTTCTTTTAGCGTAGAACCCAGACTGTGTAAGGTTTTAATATTTTCTTTCTTATCGATAATGATCATTATAATGCTACCTACCAGATTAAAAAGGGCGATGATGAGCACTAAAGTGAAAATGAGATAAACCGCCAGATTTTCGGCATTAAGCATCTTGTATAATTTGTCATTGAGCTGAAAGCGGGTTTTTACTTCAACGTTTCTGCCCAAAATAGCTTCTACATTTTTCTTAACGGCTAGCGGGTCTGCCAGTGGGTCTAACTTAATCTCTAGAGCACTCAATGTGGTGCTGTCATATCGCAACAGATTGCGTACAAACTCAAGATTAGTAAAAATATACTTTTGATCTAGCTCTTCATTAACTTGAAAAATATCTGAAACTACTAACTGAGCACTATTAAAGGCTTGGGTAGGGTCTGAAATTTGGCCGTCACCGGGTCTGGGAACCATTACCCTTAGCAAATCTGTATAATTATTAACTCCAAGAGAAAGTAAACGAGAAATACCAAAGCCAATTGCAGCCACAGGTTCGTCTTCTGTAATCCAATTGCCATAAAGTAGCGTGCTGTCTATAGTATTAACACGCATATAGTTTGCATCAACCCCTTTAAGATATGCAATATGGTTTTTGCCTCTAAATTCTAGAAATGCACGTTCTTCGATAATTTTAGTGAAGTCTGCAACACCGGATACAGCCGTCAAATCTGTTGCATTTTTATCTGTAAATTGAATTGTTTTTCCGCTTGCGGGAATCACTTTCAAATCAGGATCAAAAATTGAAGAGAAAGATAAACTAAAATCTTTAAGCCCTGAAAAACCGGACAATACGATAAACAATGCAGCAGAACCTGCTACAATACTAATCGCAGAAATTAGTGTAATAATATTTATAGCATTGTTGCTGCTCTTTGTAAACAGGTAACGTTTTGCGATAAATACAGGAAATTTCAACGTAGGTTCTTCTTATGATTTTTTGCGTCGTGGCAATAAATCTGGATTTTCAATAGGATCTTCGGTACCTTTTAATGATTTATCAATACCGTCAATATATTCTAAAGAGTCATCAATAAAAAATTGTAATTCGGGCATACGGCGTAATTGATGACGCGTACGTTGTGCAATCTCGTGTTTTATAAACGGCTTAACCGCTTTTACCTCGCGCAACATTTCTGCTGCTTTATCGTGAGGAAAAACACTCATATATACTTTAGCTTGTGATAAATCTGTAGTAACACCTACTTTACTTACAGATACTATAATACCTGTAACACCTGCCTGTGCAAGTGCTTTTTGTATAACATCTACGAGGTCGCGCTGCAAAACGCCACCTACTTTTTTCTGCCTGTTCGTTTCCATATTGCAAAAGTACGTTTTTTAGATACGATGTAATTGTAAATAATGAGGAGGTGTTTTAGATTAAATTTCTTAATGGCATACCTCGTTTAGGATACATTTTAAATAGTTCTATTTTTATAATCTTATAATATTAGAAATACTATGAAAAAAATAGAACATATAGGAATTGCGGTAAAAAGTCTTGAGGCCTCAAATGTACTTTATGAGAAGTTGCTTGGTAAAGCACCTTATAAGACTGAAGAAGTAGCTTCAGAAGGAGTAAACACCTCTTTTTTTGAAATGGGAGAAAGTAAAATAGAACTGTTAGAAGCAACAAATGCAAGTAGTCCTATAGCAAAATTTATAGCTAAACGAGGAGAAGGTGTACATCATATCGCTTATGCTGTAGAAGATATTAAGTCTGAAATGAATCGTTTAAAAAAAGAAGGTTTTGAATTATTAAATGAAACCCCAAAGCAGGGTGCTGATAATAAATGGGTTGCATTTTTGCATCCTAAAACTACGGGTGGTGTTTTAATAGAATTATGTCAGGATAGAGGTATTGAATTCAAGGAGATCAATTAAATGTTTGCAGTAATAAAAAATTAATGTTATTTTTGCGCCCGCTTTGATGCTTTAAATAGTATTAATGCCGGTCCTATAGCTCAGTTGGTTAGAGCACCTGACTCATAATCAGGTGGTCCCTGGTTCGAGCCCAGGTGGGACCACTAGTAAACACTAAGCCTCAGAAGATTTTGTCTTCTGAGGCTTTTTTTATTTGCAAGTAATTTGCAAGTGACTCTAATTTTAATAAAAATTTAACTCATTTGCAGTCAATTGATTATGAATTTTATCAATTTGACTTAAAATGGAAATATTGTGGGGATTTTGGTGCGATTTACAGAAAGAAACAAATAAATCTTGCTTTACAAACATTCTACTAAACTCTAAAAGCTAGAATTTTATTAATTTTTTCTTCAAGAATAATTATTCGTTCTTCACGTATCAACGGATGAATATGAGCGGCAAGTAACTCGTTTTTTAAAGGACTTTCCATTATAACGCTTAATTCGTTTTGAAGATAATAAATAACGTCTCTATGAGCTTTGCTTATGTCTTCTACGATGTATGTACAGTTGTTGAGTACGTTTATAATATCCTCAAAATCGTGACTGGTTCTAAAATCACTCCCACGACTGTGAAAAGCCTCAAATTTTGTTGCAATAAAAACAGCAGGACTAAATATTTGAATTTCCTGATCCTTAGCAAATGTTTTACGGATATCTTTGAAACCATAGCTGTACCATTTGTTTGCTGGGCCAGTAAGTCCGTCTTTTCCTGGAACAATATCTATTGCGATATTATTAAATAGATAACTTATTATATCTCCCGCATTTGGATCAGGATAAATTTTTAATTCACTGAGTTTTTCCTGAAGATTTAATAGATCGGTATACGTTACCAGTTCAGTGGTGAGATCGATATCCTGTGTAGGGCGTATCTCCTCTGCACTTGGATCATCAGTATATAAACTGACTATCGCACCACCCACAAAGATCATTTTCGATTTGAGATCTTTTAACGCTATTGCAACTTGTGCAACGGTGTCTATATTTATGATTTTATTTTCCATGAATGATACTTTGCTCTAGCTTTTCTTTTGCAATAGCAGTTTCTCTTATTTTTCCAACTCGAAGCGCGTCAACTAAAGCCAAAAGTGCGTAAAATTTAGTATCTTCTAAGCTAGCTTTTGGAAGGTTTTTGTAAAAGGGTTCAACATGCTGTCCTCTTAAAGTGCCCTTCGCATATGCCCATACATAATTTTCCTGACTGATAATGAGATCGGCTAGTGGAGGAGCACTATGTGCCGTAGCGATGCCTCTTACAATTGAACCAGGTTGTACAGGAAATGCATATTTAACTCCATAAACAAGAAACTCAAAAGTATTCATTCTATTTACGGATTTGTTATGCTTACTATATAACTGTGCATAATCTAAACGTGATAAGGATCTACTCACTTCAGACTGGGCAATATATAATTGCTCCGAAAGCTGAGTTTGCATTAGCGGGTTATCTTGATTAGCAATTAATTTTAGAAGCATTGCTATATCAATTGCAGTAAGTTCTGTTGTTTTTTGCATAATGATATCCTGTATCCGGATATGCAATATAATCATATATTATATTAAATATAAGTTTAGTATACAATAATATCCTGTATCCGGATATTAGATACTATACCAATATTAACTGTAACAAAAACTGTATTATTGATTTTGATTACTGCTTAACTCTCGATAATTTAGGGGGTAAATTAAGCATTTATGATAGAGCAATTCACTCGTGAGAAGTTTTATGATCTAGTCTGGTCTAAGACCTTAACTAAAATAAAAGAGGAACTGAATATTGATTACCATACCATTATTGCGATTTGTAAAAAGCATGATATACCAAGACCACCATCTAATTATTGGTCAAAATTAAAATTTGGTAAACAAGGGATTCAACCGAAACTACCAAACCCTAATGATGCCCGTATTGTTTGGGGAGCTATTAAAGAAAAAAAAGATCCTTATTCTTGGATGTACTTAAGCGGAAAGGCATTAGAAAAATACATTCAAGAAGAAATCGAAAATGATAGTCGATTAGATTTATCCGTATCAAAAAGACTCAGTAAGCCTGATAAATTAGTACAAGAGTATTTAAGGGTGGAAGAGGAGCGAGAAAAGGCTCGTAAGCGAGGTAAATACTTGAGCGGTTATGACAATCCCACAATTTCTATTAACACATCTAAAGAACTACACGCTCGTGCGCTTCGATTTATGGACTGTTTGATTAAAAGTTTAAGATTAAGAGGACATCGTTTTAAAATCCGGAATTACCAATATGAAATTAGTATTTATGGAGAAACCTATCCCTTTAGTCTTCGTGAAGTTAACAAACGGGTTTCTAGGTATGATGGTTGGGGATCTGATTATATACCTACAGGAAAGCTTGCTTTAAAAATTGATAGATGGAGAGCGAAAGAATGGCAGGATCAAAAAACAATAACTATAGAAGATAAGATTTCTGAAATCATTGCTAAACTGGAGTATTTAGCAAAAACAGAACGTGCTGAATCCATTTATCGTGATGTAAGACATCAGAGAAATAAAATTGAGTCAGAAAAGGCTGAAGCTTTAAAACGGAAAAAGATCGAAGAAGAAAATCGATTTGAGAAACTTTTACAATTAGCTGATCAATGGAAACGAATTGAAAATCTCAAGGAATTTATAGGGATGTTTGAAAATAATCAAACATTAGATGGTGAAAAAGATCAAGTAATTCAATGGGCTAAAAATAGAATTGAGAAACTAGATTTTATTAATTCTATAGAATAGCATTTTTAGGTTCTTAAATCTTCACCCCATTCCCCTGCATTTCGCGAAAAGCTCCATTTCGGGAAAAGAGGCTCATTCGAAAATCTTGAACACAACCCCTGAAAAAGGGATTACGTTCACTTGATCCGATTAGGTTGAAATTTCGTTTCAAATCAAACTTTGGGCAAACTCAAAACTAACATTTGTCCATTCTCCACAGTAGCCGTTTCCGTTTCCTTTTCATTAAAGAACTATTATTTAACATTATCAAATATGTTTTAAGACTAATTGCTATTGGTTTAAACACAGAAATTAAAGTTCATTTATAATAATCCTTCTAAATTAAATAGCAGTAGTTGCTGCTTCTTAGTATCTTAAAGTCTAATGTTGTCTTTGATAAATAAGAAAGTTCACTTGCTACTTAAAAATATTCCTCTACTTTTAGTCAATCAAAAAAATGACACCCTATCTTCCCTTCAATATAGTGTCAAGTTATTTTCTTACTATAATTATACTTTGATTAATTCTTAATGAATATTCAGGATTCAGGATTTTATGTTACCAACGCTGATTTAAATCTCAGAAGTAGTTCTTCGTCAACGTCTTCTATTGTTGATGTTATTAGCAAAGGTGATACTGTAGAAGTTTTAGGCGCAAAAGGCTCTAATTGGGTTAAGTTATCCTATAAAGGAGTTGAGGGGTATTCATTTAATAAATATTTGCAAGAGATTGAGAGAGATTCTAATTTATCTCAAAGAACTTTAATATCGGATTCGAGTAAGGCATTGAATCAATCTTCTGATTTTTTTGATTTTTTTATTGCCATAATAGTTATTTCCACATTAGCTTATATTTTTTTCCGTATTGGATTTAAGAATAAAAATAAAATAGGAGCAAGCTTATTGGCATTATTTTTTGGAGGAATAGGATTGCATAGATATTATTTAGGCCAGATAGGTAAAGGAGTCCTTTATACTTTGTTTTGTTGGACATTTATTCCTTTCGTTATTGGTTTTATAGATTTTATAATACTAATCACTATGCAAGATTTAAAATTTAACGAAAGATATAATAAAGGAATACCCTTTAGTAAAAAGAAAGATTTAAGGAATAGTCACGTGACTAAAGAACAATGGAATGAGGTTGTTAATAATAGGCATAGGCCAAAAATTAAAGACTCTTCCAATAGATACGTTACAAACTCTCAAGATGTAAATAATGCTCCAAATGATGATTCTATTTTTGATGTTAACAGTTTTGAATTAAATCTAGAGATAGTAAAGGAAGAATACTTAAATACAGTGCCATCTTGGTCACATATGTATGTTTATAGTTATGACGATATAAGCTATGCTTCTAAGTCACAAAAGGCATTTTATGAAAGATATAAGAAGAGCTTTTTAAATGGACAAATACTCGACATAGAAGGAAATACCAACTACGCTTTCATACTTTACTTTGATTTATATAATTCGTTTCAAAAGCATCAGAATTTTCAAAAACTATACGATCAACTTATTTTGTTAGGGAATGAAACGCCGAAGATTAAATCTTACAGTCTTTATTTATTGATGGATATCTTAAGAAAAAGGACTGATAATAATTCAAAAGAACTTTTATCTAAATTAGAAGACCCTCTATTTCAATTCCAGAATGGGTTTACAGAATATGACCCAAATGCATATCGTCTTGGTGGGATTTATGGTGAAAGTTTGAATTTAAAAGATTCAGAAGTAATTCTTCTTAATAAATTTTATTATCAATCCAATGTTTTTAATTCCATCCCAGGATGTATCACCGCTATAATAAATCTTTATTTAAAAGTAATAACTGAATTGGATTTTGAGCTAGAAAAGCAAAACACTTCTATAGAATTATTCATTGAAGAGCTACGAATAATTCTAAATAAAAATCCAGAATATTCTAATAAGTATGATTATCGATTTGCCTCAGAAAATATTGAAAGGGATTTTTATTTATCCGTTTTCAAGCGTACTGAGAATGTTTTAAGAGAAAGATTTAGACATAATCGAAAGATCAGTGCTGAGGTATATTTTAATCATGAAAATGCTATAATAGAAAAGTTTGAAGATTTTACAGGACCTCTGATTGATAAATTACTAGAGCGTTTTAAAAATGAAATAGGCTCTCCTGATGATGAAACTGAAATAGAACTAAATTCTCAAAATGTAAATAGATGGAAAGAAGAATTCAAAAAAATTAAACTCGATAAAGGAAATGTTGAATCTTTTAATCAAGAGATTGAAAGGTTGGAAAAGTTAAATGTTAAAAATCAAAATATTGAAAATGTTTTTTATGAGGCTTCTAAAATAATAGCAGGTGTAGATAAAACGCAAGCTTTAAAATTTTATGCTAAATACATTTTTTATGATTTGAAATCTGATAAGATTCATAATAAACAATTAACTAAAACAATTCAAAAGTCACTATTCAAAAGTCAAGATCAAGTTATAGAGTTCCAGAAAATAATTGATGAACTTATGACAACCGAAAATATTGAAAAAGCTCTTCAAAATTTGTCGGGATTTTACGAGCCAAAACGAAGAAAAATTATTTTAGATAAGAAGAAAATTCAAGAAGTCGAAGATAAACATTCAAATACAATAGAGATCTTAAATAAATATTTAGGCTCTTCAGAATCGGATGATGATATAACTCAAGTTGAAAAGACGGATATTGTAATTGACCTAGGAAATAAACGAAAAGAAGAATCAATCTCAAAATATAGAAAAGGTCTGATTTTTAATGATTTACAAAAAAATATTTTGAATTCAATTGTTGATAATGAATATATGATTCCGCAACAGGCAGTGCAGCTAATTGCAATTCAAGGAGGATTTCTAAAAAATCAGTTGATTGACAGTATTAATGAGATATGTTTTGAGGTATTGGAGGGAGAGGTGTTAATTGAAGAAGATGAAGAAAATTATATTATAGAAAAATCTTTTTACGAAGAAATAATACAAAATTAAGTTTATGGCAGCTAAAATTAGATCTAAAGAAGCGAAAGCTATTGTCAATTCATTATCAGGAGGTGTTGTTCCAAGAATTGGAGTTCAACATATAACCGTCGGAAGAGAACCTGAAATTGAAGCTTACACTAGTGCCTTAGAAGATGTCAAAAATGGGCATAGTATGTGCAAATTTTGGATTGGAGATTTTGGTTCTGGAAAGTCATTTATGCTTCATCTACTAAATACAGTAGCGACTAGAGAGAAGTTCGTAGTATCAAATGCAGATTTCACACCAGATAATCGATTATATTCTAATGATGGTAAAGCATTAGCGCTTTATAGTGCAATAATGGATAATATAGCTATTCAAACAAAACCTGAAGGGGGAGCTTTGCCAACTTTGCTTGATAAATGGATTGAACAAGAAATATCTATTACAGCTCAGCAAAATAAAATAGCTGTTACTGAAATAAGAGAAGAGAAATATATCAGCTTGATTCAAAATAATTTGATGAAAGCAGTTAATGAAGTATCTGATACTGGTGGATTTGATTTTGGAGTGGTTGTTATCAAATATTTTGAGGGGTATATTACGGGAGACGACTATTTAAAAAGGAGTGCTTTAAAATGGTTAAAGGGAGAGTACTCAACAAAGACAGAAGCTAGACAAGATTTAGGTGTTAGGGAAATAATTAATGACCTGAACTACTATGATATGCTCAAAAATTTTTGCAGACTATTTGTAAGTATTGGATATAGTGGTTTTATGATTAATTTGGATGAGGCTATCAATTTATATAAAATATCAACTGCACCCACAAGAGCCAAAAATTATGAAAAAATACTAACTATTTTTAATGACTGTTTTCAAGGAAAGATATCTAATCTCTTTATAAATTTTGCAGGGACTAAAGAATTCTTAGAAAATGAGCGTAGGGGGTTGTTCAGTTATGACGCTTTAAAAACTAGACTTCAAACCAATAAATTTGAGACAGTAGAATTTAGAGATTACACCCAACCTGTAATTAAGCTAAAACCACTTAATCATAATGAAATATTTGTCTTGCTAAAAAAGCTAAAAGAGATATACAACTTTAACTATGATATAGAGATAGATATCACAGATGAAGATATCCAATTGTATATGGAGGATATGTTTAATAAGCCTGGAGCAGATGAATTTTTAACACCAAGAGAAGTTATTCGAGACTTTCTTAATATTATGAGTCTATTGCGTCAAAATCCTAAAGCAGATAAAGCATCTATTTTTTCAAGTATTGAAATAAAGGATGAAAGACCTCAAGAAACTAATTTAGATTCTATAGAAGAATTATAGTGGCATATAAACTACTTTCAGAGCCTATTAGAAAATATATACGGGAAAAGCGGTGGGATAAATTACGACCTATACAAGCAGCAGCCATCCCCAAAATATTAGAAACTAATAATCATTATATTCTTGCATCACATACAGCTTCAGGTAAAACTGAGGCTGCTTTCTTACCTATAATTTCTAAAGTTAATTTTAACGAAGTCGGAGTACAGGTTCTTTATATATCTCCGCTGATAGCTTTAATAAATGATCAATTTAAGCGTATAGAAGATCTATGTAAAAACCTTGAGATTGATGTTACTAAATGGCACGGGGAAGCTAATCGATCTTTAAAAAAGAAACTAATAAAAGATCCTCAGGGAATAGTTTTAATTACTCCCGAGTCGATTGAGGCAATGTTTGTTAATGCTCCATATAACGTTGTGACATTATTTAAAAACTTAAAATTTATTGTGATTGACGAAATACACTCTTTTCTTGGAGTTGATCGAGGATTACAATTGATGTCTTTACTATTTAGATTAAAAGAAAGAACAAATGCACAATTTGCTATCATTGGTCTTTCAGCAACAATAGGAAATGAGAATTTTCTAGAGATAAAAAAAATCACAGGAGACGTTGAGCGCACAAAAGTTTTAGTTGATAAGACGAAAAAAATAACAAAAGCATATTTTAAATATTTCGAGAATAAAGGAAAGGAATATGGATTGGACCTCTTAAAGGACTTATATCTTGAAACAAACCATTCTAAAACGTTAGTATTTCCAAATAGTAGAGCTAAAACTGAGGAAATTGCAGTTAAACTAAGACGAATTTCAGATAAAGTTGGAGGGCATAAAAATTATTTTTCACATCACTCATCTGTAGATAAGGAAATTCGAGAATCAGTAGAGAATTTTGCTAAAACCAATGAACGTTTTAATTTTTGTATTTCTTGTACTTCAACATTAGAATTAGGAATTGATATAGGAACAGTTGATAAAGTTGTTCAAATAGATTCTACCTTTTCAGTTTCTTCATTAGTTCAACGGATAGGTAGAAGTGGTAGAAAAGAAGGTGAGTCTAGTAATGTTATTATATATACCACTACCAAATGGAGTTTTTTACAATCTCTAGCTTGTTGGGGTTTATATGAGAAAGATTTTTTGGAGCCATTAAGAATTTCTGAAAAGGCTTATGATATATTACTTCATCAATTATTATCTATTGCTAAGCAGAATAGTGGTATAAAACAGGCGGAGCTAATTAATTTTATAATTTTGAATCCTGTATTTAAGTTAATCAGACAAAATGAGGTCGAAGAAATAATTGAAGAATGTCTTAAACTAGAATATTTGGAAAAAATCAGAGATGAGATCATCTTAGGTTTGGAGGGAGAATATATTGTTAATTCAAAAGACTTTTACAGTGTATTTAAAACAGAAGAGAATTTTAAAGTTTCTTCTCAAGGTCGTAAAATTGGAGAAATGCCTTTTTCTCCGCAAATAGAAGTAGGAGAAAACATTTTACTTGCAGCTAGAATTTGGAAAATTAAGGATGTTGATTTCAACTCGAATAAAATAGAGGTTATTCCTGCAAATGATGGAAAACCCCCTACATACTCAGGAACAGGTGGCAATATCCATCCTGAGATAAGAAAAGAAATGTTTCGTATTTTAAAATCAAACTTTTCTTATCCCGAACTAAATGAAAATTGCAAATCTATTTTGGAAGAGCTTAGGTTTGAATTTAAGCACTTTACTATAAATGATTTCTCAAGAGATGTTCCAATTGTTTTAAAAGAAAATTCCATTTTGGTTTATACTTTTTCAGGAAGTAAAATCAATAAAAGCATAAAATTCATATTTGCTATTTTGGGATATGAATCTCTTTTGGATGAAAATAATAGCAGTTTGGATATTAATAGCAATCTTGATGATTTGAAAGGTATTTTTACTTCAAATATTAAAAGTAAAATAGATTTAGATTTGGCTATAAAAGAGGCATTATTAGAAAATAAAACATTTTTAAATTTCTCTAAATGGGGAGTTTATCTTCCTGTTTTTTATCAAATAGAAATAATTAAAGATCGCTACTTTGACTTCGACGGGGCATATAGTTTTCTTGAAAAGTCAAGACTTGTTTTGCAGGATATTTAGTACTATTAAATCCTATATTTAAATTTCACCCCATTACCCTGCATTCCGCGAAAGGCTTCATTACGGGAAAAGCGGTTCATTCAAAGGTCTTGAACACAATCCCAGAAAAAGGGATTACGTTCGCTTGATCCTACTCACTTAATATTTCAGTTTCTAAATGAGCTTTGAGCAAACTCAAAACAAACATTTAGGCATTCTTTACAGCAGCCATTTCCTTTTCTTTAAAGAACTAAAATTTAGCTTGAGACGCTTTGCATAATCAGGCTCCAAAGTCGCTCTTTTTATAAAAGCCTTTCTCAATTCTAAATTTTAAATAGGAGCAATCGAAAAGGAAACGCATACAGCTCTATGGAAAGTAAATGGAATTCAACAGTAGTATTTCTCGTTTTAATACTGGTTGAAATTTTGAAGGATGAAAATCTCTAGTTCAATCAGATTACAAGGATAACGCTCCAGATATAATAAGTAAATGGCTTTTTGATCTCATTTAATTTGATACTATTTACTATCAAAATTAATGAGGATTTTTAATGATAACTTAGGGTTTAAAAGTTATCGTTTTGAGTAGCGAAGCGGATAAAAATGAGAAGCAAGAGGGTAACACGCTGCGCGCTGTTACAGATCTCATTTTTAAGTTTAAAGTGCTGTATTTCAGTTATTTAAATTTATTTTTAATTTGGAGTGAAATTCACTTTTGCGCCAAATAATTTAAAAACGCTCCGCAAGCCTTATTAACAGTGCGATTGATTGTCCTAATTTTAAATTTTAAAGCTATGAGTTCTAAATTTTCCAGAATTAATTTCCACACCGAAACTGTTGAGCGCTTTAAAAAGTACGCCATAACAAATGATGCAAATTATACAGAAACCTTAGAGGCTATTTTAGATTTTTTTGAAAAGTATTCGATTAATCCTTTTGTGCCCTTTGATGATTCTGTACATAGTTTACACCTACTCATTGATAAGCGCATGGATGCTGTTGAGGCTATCTTAAGAAGAATGGAAACAGAACAATTGAAGCCTTCACGAGAATTATTAGAGCGCTTATTTCAGCCCCAAAAAAATGAGAAACCCTTACTTGTGGAGCGGAAAATTTTGGAGAAAAATAATGCCTCTTTTAAAGATTGAGCTGGCTAATATTTTTGATTCAATATCCTGCCGTAATAGAATTAATTCCTTCTAAAAAGTTGCTGTATTTTTTCTTTTTCATCAGCAGTTTACGCTGTCAATTGGTAAATGAACAGTTTAATTATAAAAAATCTTACGCCGTTATATATGCCTGATATTTGGTGAGTGTCTGCGATCTCACTTTGCGCATATACAAGTACCCTCCTAATTGAATCTTCTATAAGTTCAATTCTGGTTACAACGGTCTTGTATTTTATTTTGGTCAGCAGTTTGTGACTCCATTTCCTTTTGGCCTATGAGCTTAATAGGATAAAAAAGGGAAGGCTTTTGTTGTATATGCTGTGCGCATTTAGTGAGTGTTTTAAAAACCTCACCTTGCGGGTGTACAAGCACCCTCCTAATTGAATTTAATCTACTATAAGTTCAATACCGGCTTTATCAGCCTTGTATTTTATTTTGTTCATCAATTCGTGGTAATTCCAATTTCTTAGAACAAACCCATTTTCTTTTTTGGCAATTTCCATTTTATCTTCCTGGTTTAACAAAATAAGGGTCCCAGCTTGTTGTTCAATACAAAAATCAATTAGCTTTCGGCTGTATAGATGCAAGCGGTTTCCGACATAGTTTTTTTCTTTTTCGTGAAACCGGTCTATTGCTTTTGTTTTACGTTTACGGCCTTTTCCCGATCTGCAATAGGCGGCACCGTTTTGTGCCCTTTTGAGTGCAGCCTGTATGGCTAATCTTCTGTATAGAAATTCTTCCCGACTGCCAATACTCAACGTTGCTTTTCCAGATTTTACTATTATAGGATATTCAAGAGATAAAGAAGCCTCTGCAATTACTTGCGGTTTCAGGCTGTGCTTTTCTTTATCCATATCAAATACGGCTAGCCAATAAATCTTTTGATTTTTGAGTTGAATTTTAGAGGCGCAAAGCTTGATTTCACCTGACACTACCTGTTCCAGTAACCGACGTTTATCCGTATAGTCATTTCCCAGATATGCTTTCATTGGAACAGAAAATAGTCGAAAACAAAATGTTTTTCTTTCTTCGTTATACGATAAGCCTTGAATGCCTCTAGATCCAAAAGGAAAGGCGATATCCCTTCTGAAATTTGACAAGGAGCTTTCTCCTTTTCGGTATGCCGGCAAGTTGTTACTAAAGCTATTCATAACGATATTGTTCAGGTTAGCTAGAATATTGGTTGGAATTTCCCCTTTAAATTGATCGGATACCACCCGGTAGGTACAATTGGTTTTGGAACGGTTTAGTATGCCGTCTTCCGCTTTTTTTTCATCCGCCAGCCTATATTTTATTCCTTCTGATAAATAAAAGAATTCTTTGATTATTTCCTGTATGTACAGATGGGTTACAATAAGATTAGCCGCCCTGTAACATCTATTTTGCCAGCGGTATAGGGTTTCCAAAGCCTCCCTTTTTTCTTCATGAGTAGGGGCGTCCACTTGCAGCTGGATTTTTCGCGTGAGTTTTATCCTGTCTTTTTCCATAATTAAGCGGATTGTTGTTGTTCGTCTTTGAGCTGTATCAGTTTATAGGCAGCCACAAATTCCTTATGCACTTCCTTTTGGGAAAGGTTAAGCTCTCTGGCAATGGCTGCAAAGGAATACTGCTTTTCTGTACGCAGCTGTAACACCTTTTCCTGTTCCTGAGTCAAGATATCCCCGATCTGCACCGCCAGCATCTGTTTTGGTTTAATTTCTAGTGTACTCCCTTTAGTAATGATCTTTTTAATATCGGCAATGGCGCTTTTTACTTCGATACTGGTTTTGGTGATGCTGACTCCCATCGCTTGAGCAATAGCTTTATACTGAAAGTCGTATTTTAAACAGAGTTCAATGAGAAGCTTTCTTTCACTTCTAAGCAAGGGGAGCACCCTTTGAATCCGATCGAAAGCTTTCTGGTCTGCTTCCTGCCCCAGTAGATGCGTATCTTCTTCCTCCGGATCATATCCGTGCATATATTCCTGATAGTTCTCAAAAAATTCTAATCTGCTTAGGTTTCGTTGAAACTTCTTCCTTGGCTTGCCATAGTAATAAATGCACTCGCTTTTCATAACAAAGTGTAAGAACGCACACATATGCTCCGGTGATTTTATCCGGTCTCTTTTCTCCCACAGTATTAGAAACGTATCCTGAAGGATATTTTCTACGACAAAGACATCTTTAAGTATACTCCTACCCATCCAGTAGATGCGCCTTTGGTATTGCCTGTAAATCTGAGCGAAAGCCTGTGGGCACTCCGATTGAAGTAAATCAAAATAATATGCATCCCGGGAAGACTTCCTTGCAGGAATGCTATCTTTGGAGGATATCGGAGTAGGACGCATAGCTACTTTTTTTAAGGTGAAACAAGCTTGGGCTTTACCAAGCAGAAATTTTGCTTTAAATTAGTAGTGTCAAGAAATGTAGCCCACCAAAGGCTTTTGTAAAATACCAAGATGAACTTGTATTTTACCAAACAAGTAAATCAAGGAGAAAGAACCAATATCTTTAAGTTATGACAACAGCAACCAAACCCAATCATATAGGAAAAAAGATCGCCCGCATACGTGAGCTGCGCGGGATGAAACAAGAAACTCTTGCCCAAGAACTAGGGATCAGTCAACAAAGTGTTTCACACATTGAAAAAAGTGAAACTTTAGAGGAAACGAAATTGGAGGAAATTGCTAAAGTACTTGGAGTGACTAAGGAAGGACTAAAGAACTTCTCAGACGAAGCTGTTTTTAACAATATTAATAACTTTCATGATAATTCAATTCAAAATAATTTCAATCCAATTGAAAAAATAGTTGAATTATATGAACGACTAGTTCAAGCTGAAAAAGATAAAGTGACTTATTTAGAAGAGTTGCTTAAGAAGAAATAAACTTCACTAACCAAAAGTTTATGAATGGACCTCAGACTTTAAAAAGTTTGAGGTTTTTTTTATGTTTAAAAATTGAAATTTTTATGGTGACTAATACTCTAATAGCTATATATATATATAGCTATCGATTATATCAATTTACTTTTAGTTTCTTATGAAGAACCATTTGACACTTACTTATTATTAAAATATTTCGAATATAGCATTTAAGTTTTTCGTACTCCATTATTAATTAAATTGAAACTGTATTTTGCGGCTTATAATAAAATATAAATTTTCTAAATATTCTTGATTTTACGCTTATAAACCCGAAAGTATTTACTATATCTAACTAATAAATTTATTAAGAAAACAATAGTTTAAAGACGAATTTGAATAGGTAAACCACGATTATCATAGTTAAAGTTAAATGAATTAACCATGCTTCTTGTGGATGCATCGCTTTAATTGTATTTGCCATAGAAATAGATTTAGGAGAATACTCAAATATTTAAAAATCAAAAACATATAGGATAATGCTTAATCATGAAATAAAAAGTCAGGTACAAAATCTTTGGGATCGTTTATGGTCGGGTGGACTTTCTAACCCTATTACCGCCATTGAGCAAATTTCCTATTTACTTTTCATGAAGCGATTAGAGGACTTTCACGAAACCGTACCAAAGGAATATAAGTGGAGTAACTACCACAAAATAGAAGGCAAGGAACTTGTGAAGCGTATGGGCGCAGTTTTCAATTACATCAAAACAGACCTCGGCCAGCAAGATGAGCCTTTTGCGCAAGCGATGGCGAATGCCAATTTTGAAATAGAAAATCCGGCTTTGTTAAAAAGTGCCATTGGTTTTATCGATGCCATTTACCAAGAGATAGATAAAGAGATAGAAAGAAATCAGCACTTTCATGATATTCAGGGAGATGTTTACGAACACCTTTTGCTGCATACTTCAGAAGCTGGTAAAAATGGACAATTCCGTACGCCTCGTCACATCATCCACATGATGGCGGCTTTACTCGATCCCGATCTTGATGGAAAAATTTGTGACTTGGCTTCGGGTTCCGGAGGTTTCCTGGTGGCAGCCTATCAATACATTCTCACCAAGTATTCCGATCACAAAGAATCGGATGATGATGGCCTTCAAAAAGGAACGGATGGTAATCAATTTACTGCGGAACAGAAACAAAAATTAAAGGAAGACATCTTTTATGGTTTTGACATAGACCGTACCATGGTGCGCATTGGGGTGATGAACCTAATGATGCATGGTATTACCAAGCCACATATCGTCCACCTCGATTCCCTTTCTTCTCAATACGAAGCATGGGAAGCTCTACAACTTCAGGAGGAGTTTGATCCTATAGATAAAAGCACGTTGGCCAATGTAGCTATACAAGGTCAGTACAAATACATTATGGCCAATCCTCCCTTTACCGGTAGAATTGACAGCCCTGGGGTAAGTGAGAATTTAGACCGCGTGTATCCACCGAAGTACGATAAAAAGGACGAAAACAAACGGGTTAAGCAATCCGTTCAATCCGAACTGCTCTTTTTAGAACGGATGGTATATATGCTACAAGAAGGTGGCCGTGCGGCTGTGATTGTACCCGAGGGCGTATTGTTCAATTCGGGCAAAGCACACAAAGATGTACGGCAAATTCTGATGAAGGATTGCCGCTTAGATGCAGTTATTTCTCTACCTGCAGGAGCTTTCAAGCCTTATACAGGAGTAAAAACGGCTATTCTTATGTTTACCAAAGTAGAACAGGATGCGAAAACCTTTCACACGGAAAAAGTATGGTTTTATGAGCTAAAAAGTGATGGCTATAGTTTAGACGACAACCGCAAAAAGCTCTCAGAAAATCCATTGCCCGAAATAGTAAAAACGTATGAGCAAATTAAGGATCAAAAAATTACCCCTGAAGACCGAAAGAGCCTCCACTTCTATGTGCCACTAAGTGAACTACAAGAAAAAGCATACGACCTGAGTCTTAATCGCTACAAGGAATTTGTATATGACGAACAGACCTACGATCCTCCTAAAGAAATCCTTTCCCGATTGATAGAATTGGAAGATGATATACTGAATGAAATGCGGGAACTAAATGATTTGATTGGATGAATTTGGATGAATTTCGCATTGGAGACCTTACTAAGCAGGTTCGAGGACTGTCGTACAAGAAAGAGCTCGCTCTTAGCGAACCTGAATCTGGTTATGTGCCTGTTTTACGAGCTAATAATGTCAATGAGAGCTTTCATATTACTTATGAAGACTTGATCTACTTACCAGAAGAATTAATTAAGGAGGAGCAATTCTTGCAAGATGGCGATATTTTAATAGTTGCCTCAAGTGGAAGCATCAATGTTGTTGGAAGAGGAGCCCGATTTACCGGAAAGCAAAGATGTTCTTTCGGGGCTTTCTGCAAAGTGGTCCGACCGTTTTCCAGTCACGTTTTAAGTGGTTACATCGCTCACTACTTTCAAAGCCAGCGATACCGCAGAGAAATTGCCAATTTGGCAATAGGAGCTAATATCCTCAACATCAAGAATCGGGATATCGATGACTTAATGTTAAGCGCTCCTGAAAATATCACTACCCAGCGTGAGATCGTGACCGCTCTGGATAAGGCTAAGATTCTAATTGATAAGCGCCATAGAGCTCTACTAACTTTCAAAGAATTATTGGATGCCACTTTCACATTGAATTTTAGTGGAATTGCTTCGGTCGATGGCGATTCCGAATCATTTCCGTTAGGTGACTATATTGACATACATCATGGGTATGCATTCAAAAGTAGGTTCTTCAAGGCCTCAGGGGAAAACAAATTGTTAACTCCTGGGAATTTTAATGAAAATGGAGGGTTCAGAGATTTGGGAGAAAAACAGAAGTTTTATGAAGGTGAATTTCCTGAAAGATTCCTTCTTAAAAAAGATGATCTTCTTGTTGTTATGACGGAACAAACTAAAGGTTTGTTAGGAACCCCACTATTCGTACCGGGAATCAACTTCCTCCATAACCAAAGATTAGGATTAGTTGAAATTACATCCAAAAAGCTTAACAAACAGTTTTTGTTCTATCTTTTTAGATCAGAATTAATGAAAGAAATTATTCATTTTCAATCAACCGGAGCGAAGGTTCGTCATACTTCTCCAAATAAAATAAAAGCTATTCAGGTGTGGCTTCCTGACAGAAAAAAGCAAGATCGATTTGCAATTTTTGCAAATAAAATAGAGGCTCAAATTCAGATTCAAGAGAAGTCCTTGGAAGAGATGAATTTACTTTTCCAATCCTTGCTCCAACGTGCCTTTCATGGTAACCTAACTATAGATCCTGACTTGCAGTTAGACGGCTATTTAGAAAAAGAAAACTTCGAAGCCATTGCAGCTGATGCAGTGCTGATACGAACCCTCGTTGATCGTTTCAACCAAGCCAAAACAGATGCATTATCGGAAGAAGAGGAGGAAGCAACAATAGATGAAGACACCAAATCATTCGACTTTGAATCCGTAGCCGCCTACAACCGAGCCAAGGATGCCCTTTATCACATGCTAAAGAAAGGATTAGTAACCCAAGAAACGTCAGATAACGAAGATGGTTCCATTAAAACCAGACTCACCACCATATGAAGCTGCTTCACCTCACTATAGGAACGGATTTTCGCAGCCTTGATGCAGGGTTCAAGCTCGCATTTCGTGCCCAAGCCGAAAATGAAGAGTTGCTGCAATTCCAGCCTTTTTGCTTTGCTGGGCTAAACGGCAGTGGCAAAAGCAATGTATTGGAAGCATTGGCAAACATCTTCTATCACCTTGAATTGTGTGCCAACCGCTACAAGCCCGAAGGGTTTAAACACTTTTTCACTCCGGCACACCACCCGAACGGCCCTGATTCGTTTGAGGTGGAATACCTCATTGCCCCGAAAGATGCCAGTGGCCTCGAAACCGGATACAATCACATCCGCATTGTTAAAGAAATAGGTAAATCACCTAAAATGTGGCAACGTTTCGTTAGACCAAATGAGGAAAGCGGTGAAAAGGAAATGGAAATTGTTGCCAAAAGCAACGAGAAATCGGCTGAAGGCAAAGGTTTTCTACCAGAATTGGTAGTAGGCTATTCATCGGGTGAAAACGAAATTTTGAGTATTCCCTTTCTCAAGTCGCGCCTAATCCGATTGGATGAACATGCACAACTGGCTTCACAAGGCGGTACTTGGAAAGAATCTGCACACAGTTTAACATACATCGATGCGGAAATGAGCCAAGCAGTATTGATGTCTTGTATGCTTTTTGAAGAAGACAGGACACTGGAACCGCTACATAAAGAATTGGGGATTAGACAACTCCGCAGTTTTCGTATGCATCTCAATAACCATCGGCTAAAAAAGGCATTTGAAGGAGACAAAAACACACAACTTACTTACCCAGTATTTGCCTACATCAAACCGATACTTGATAAACTAAAAGTTATATCCACCTCCTTTTATGAAGAGGATCGAACAGAAGAGGAAGGATATGTAAGAGGTGAAAGCTACCTCTTACTCGACTTTTATGTGGATGTCACTATGAAAAAGGCCTTTCGGAAAATATTTAACAACAGCGCGCTTGCCTGCTTTCGTTTTTTTCAACATTTATATGAGCTTAACAATCACTTTGTAGAGCAAGAAACGAAGGAAGAAGTGTACGAGTCCAAAGGGAAGTACACACACGGCAAACTACAACTTCCCGGACCCGATCAAAAAGTGTTTTACTTTTTGGATTTCCTCATTGATAAACGCATCAAGGAAAATCCTACTAAATATAAGGAATTGCTATTGCGCGATTTTTCTGATGGTGAACACCAGTTTCTGCACACCATGGGTATTTGTCTACTTCTAAAAGACAGGCGCACGCTCATGTTGCTGGATGAACCAGAAACGCATTTCAATCCCGATTGGCGCAGCAAATTCATCCGCGTATTGTCCGACAGCATCAAGGCAGGAGGAGGTAATAATCTTTTAAAAGATGTGGTACTTACTTCCCATTCTCCTTTTATTATTTCCGATTGCTTTCCCAACAATGTTTTTGTATTCAAAAGAGAAAACAACATTGTAAATGCCCGATCAGCAAAAGACATGGAGTTCAACACATATGGAGCAGGTGTCGATTTGGTGTTACAGGAAGTGTTCGGTGTACAACATTCTATATCTGAAAAGGCACTGGAAGAAATCAGGGTGTTATTGGAAAAAGAGGATATAAATGAAATCGTTTACCGGGGTATTCTTTTATGGTTGTTGAGTAAAGCCTTTATTCCTACGAAACAAGTGAAAGGTATATTTTTTGGCTGGGGATTTATAATCGTAACCTTTCTGTTCGCAATGATTCATGGTGTCGTGCTAACGGAAGCTATGGAATTTAAAGTAGATTATATTACGATTGTCTACATAACCCTAATTACCTCGTTGAGTTTGGGTATTCTGAGAAAATTCTCGGGAAATTTGATTTTACCAACTGTAGGACATAATATAGTTAATTTGATGAATTTTTGTATTCGGTTACTATAGTTCTAAATTTTTCGAAATCCTTGCTAAATCATCACAATCCGTTCATTATAGTTATCTAAAATGTTACTAGGTAGCGATTTTAAATAAACCTGAGTGGTATTCAAGTTGGTATGCCCCAGCATCTCTGATATGGCCTGTAACGGCACTTCTTGCAGCATAGCCTGGGTAGCAAAGCTATGCCGGGCTACGTATGCCGTGAGTGTCTGTTGAATCTGGCATTTTTCTCCAATTTTACGCAAGCCTAAATTATAGAGGCGGCGTGCCCGATGCAGGTCTTTATATTGATGATCCAGACTTTCTCGATGAATGAACGGGAAGATAAAGTCATCGAGCTCCTTATCTTTTGTATAAGGAGCAAGAAGTTCAATAACCTGATCAGTAAGCTTGATGTTATACTGTTTGGCGGTTTTCTTCCTTTTATACTTAACCCTGCCATCCTGAATGTCCTTAAGTTTTAAAAAAGCTAAATCAATAAATGGCATCCCATAGAGCATATAGGATATCAAGAAGTAGTTGCGGTGATGAAACAGCGGATCATCTTCCTCTAATTTAAGATTCACGATTTTACGAATGGAATGGAGGTCTAAAGCCCGTTTGGCTGTAGGTTCCGTTCTAATCTGATAATGAATAAAGGGATAAGCTTCCTGTTCAATAATCCCTGCCTTGATCCCTCTGTTGAATAAGGCGCGAATGTTTCGCATATAGTTGGAAAGCCCGTTGAGGCTATTGCCTTTTGCCATATGATATTTATGGAAACGTTCTAATAAATCTAGGTTAACTTCATTAAACTTGAGGTCTGCGCCCTTATTGAACGTTCTAAGAACCCCTAGAGTAACGTTATAACACTTAGCACTACCAATACGATCTGCCGCTTTCAACTCGGCCACAACCTGATCGCCAAAATCAAAAAATGAATCGTAAACAGCTTTGGTGGTGATTTTATCCCTTAATTCTTTAAGGGAGAGAAATCGCAGTTTTCGTTGATCGGCAAGCTTATTAATAATATCATTTCCTCTGGCTTTTTCTTTAAGGAGTACCGTGTTTAAACGAGCAACAGAAAAGGTGTCCGGATAGGATTTTTTGATTTCTTGTTTTACAGGATCCCAATAGCGTTTTTCGACGGCATATCCTGTAGCAATAGAAGTAGATTTTCCGAGATGAATCAATCTGAAAATAATTGGAAAAGTGTTATCTTTTCGCTTGCGTCTCGTGTCTAAAATAAGGTTAAATCGCGTATTCATAGCTTCAAATTACATAAAAAAATTCGCAAGCTATTCGCAAATTTTCTTGATATCATTTGATATCAAATGATATCAAGAACTGTTAATATTTTAAAAATCAGTGAATTAAGGTTTGTTTAAACTAATATTTAGGCACTCCTTAAATTCTCATAATCAGGTGGTCCCTGGTTCGAGCCCAGGTGGGACCACAACTAAAGCCACTGTAAACTTTAAGTTTATAGTGGCTTTTTTAATATGTCGATTTTTTTTGAAATTTTAATATTTTGAATCGATTCTTCCCATCATAATTTTAAGTATAGAGCTCACTATAATGTTTTATCGCATTTAGATTGTCCTACATCTCAATTAAGTAAAGATCGTTAGTAATTTTCTTTCATTTTATTTTTGTACTAATAAAACTTAATTTCTAATCCTATTTTGCTCAGATAGTATTTTCTCTAGTAATTAACTAGTCTTTTCGATTATAAATGCGACTTTAATTAGTATTTTATAATTACTTCTCATTAAATTTTAAGCATTTTAACGATATATATTGTTTTTAAACGATAACTGTCTTATATTTACTTCATAACAAAACCTTAAAGCTTTTCTTAAGTCCCCCCAGCTTAATATTAGCGTCTTCAACCCCCAATTTTATGAAGACTATATATTTTGAATTTTATGCTAATCTAAAGACTAATTCTTGGTGCTTTAGTCAAGTCGATATATCATTATTTCATAATGATAATCGTTTTATGAATTCCGCTTTTTTCACAAATATCTTTCTGGCAAATATTCTGTGTAATCAATTACACGGATTATTAGCTAATAGTCGAAGTATAACTTTAATTATATGATATAGTGTTGTGTTGTTTTATTAAAATAAATAAAACAACATAAAGAAATGGAGAAAGAAAAAGATTACATTATTTAAAATCTATAAATCTAAAAGGTAAAAAATTACGTTTATAAACTGCTTTGGGTTAGATTTTAAAATTTATAATAATAAATTAATACACAAAGTGTTAATTTTAAGTATTTTACGACTAAATGCAAGAATAGTCTTTTAAAGTAATAGGGATTATTTAGTTTTGCGAAAATTTGTTAAATTATTTGGTTTAACGGAATATGAATAAAAAATTCAACACATTAATTTTAATCCTCTTTTTCTTGGGGTTTTCTTTGTTGGGTTATTCTCAGGTTCCACCAGCGCCTCCTCCACCTCCTCCTGTAGGTTTAAAGGTTCCTATAGATGATTACATTCCTTTCTTTATAATATTTGCCTTGATTATTGGAGTTATATGTATATATAATAAGGAGCGTTCTAAGATTTTAACTCCATAAGGCGTTTTACATACTTTCCTATTACATCAAATTCTAAATTAACTACTGTTCCCTTTATAAAAGATTTGAAAGTAGTGTGCTCGTATGTATAAGGTATTATGGCGACACTAAATTCATTTGATTTAGAATTTACTACAGTTAGGCTTACTCCATTTACAGTAATAGATCCTTTTTCTATAGTTACATTGTTAAGACTGGGGTCGTAATCAAAGGTAAATACCCAACTGCCATCTTTTATAGCTACTTCTTTGCAAACAGCTGTTTGATCTACGTGACCCTGAACAATGTGACCGTCTAAACGTGAACCTAATATCATGGCGCGCTCAAGATTTACAAAATCTCCCTGTTTTAAATCTCCCAGATTTGTTTTAGATAGTGTTTCTTCGATTGCAGTTACCGTATAGCTCGTATCGTCTAAATTAACTACGGTTAAACAAACCCCATTATGTGCGACACTTTGATCAATTTTTAATTCTGGTGAAAGAGAACTACTAACCGTAATGTGGAGATTTTCTCTATCTCTTTCTAATTGTTTTATAGTGCCTAAATCTTCAATAATACCTGTAAACATGATTGCGTTTTAATTGAGTACTTTTACATTTCAATTTACAAAAGAAAGCCAAAGGGGTTTAGCATGAAAGAACAAAATATAAAATTAGGAATCAGTATTGGAGACCTAAATGGTATTGGAGGTGAAATCATTTTAAAAACGTTTGAAGATGTAAGAATGCTTGAGTTTTGTACTCCTGTTATATTTGCTTCAGCTAAGACAATTACATTTCTTTTAAAACACTTTAAACTGGATATAAATTTTCAGGGAGTAAAATCTGTAAATGCGATTATTGAAGGAAAAATTAATGTTGTTAATGTGTGGCAAGACAACCCTCAGATTACTTTTGGTGAAGAAAACCTTACAGGAGGAAGCTATGCTATTAAATCGTTAAAAGCCGCAGTTGAGGCTTTAAAGAATAATAGTATAGATGCGCTGGTTACTGCTCCTATACATAAGGCAAATATTCAATCTGAAGATTTTAGTTTCCCTGGTCATACAGATTACCTTAATCAAGAACTTGAAGGTAACAGCCTTATGTTTATGATTACTGAAAAACTTAAAGTGGGGCTACTTACAGATCACGTCGCCGTTCGTAGCGTTTCAGATAAGATAGATGCACCTTTAATTATTCAAAAGTTTAAAACAATAGAGCATTCGTTAATTCAGGATTTTGGAATTAGTAAACCTAAAATTGCATTTTTGGGAATAAACCCACATGTGGGAGATAATGGGGTTATAGGTAAAGAAGATGATGATATATTAATACCTACTCTTAAACAATTAAGAGAAAAAGGAGATTTAACATATGGTCCTTATGCTGCAGATAGTTTTTTTGGTAGTGGAAATTATAAAAACTTCGATGCGATCATTGCTGCCTATCATGATCAGGGCTTAATTCCGTTTAAAACCCTTTCTTTTGGTAAAGGAGTAAATTATACTGCCGGATTGAATAAGGTGCGTACTTCTCCTGACCATGGTACTGCTTTTGAAATCGCAGGGAAAGGTCTTGCGAGTAATAGTTCTTTTAAAGAAGCTGTATATGCTGCGTTAGAGATTTACAAGAGACGCTCTGAGTATGCTGAATTAACCGCAAATGTTTTACAAAAACAGCCGCGTAAAAAACAATTTTCGGGTAGATCACGTAGTAATTAAACCTTTTTAAAAAATTTATCCACACTTAATTAACAGCTAAATAAAAATTTATATCTTTGCACCCGCCTTTTGCGGAAAGATTAGATTAGGAAAGAGAAAGGTAATGAAGCATTTGAAAACGTATACAATTCCATTTGTTGGTTTAAAACAGGGAGAACACGATTTTGAATATACGATTAACGACGCGTTCTTTGAGCATTTTGAATATGATGATTTTAATTCTATTAATATAGATTTAAAAATAGTCCTGAATAAAATGTCTACGTTGATGGAGTTTTATTTTGATGCGCAGGGTAGTATAAACGTTAATTGCGATATTACAAATGAACCCTACGATCAGCCCATTGATGCCACCTATAAGTTGGTGGTAAAATTTGGTCAGGAATTTAATGATGAGGTTGAAGATATTTTAATTCTTCCTTATGGAGAATATGAGGTAAATATTGCACACTATATATATGAGCTTATAGTTTTAGCAATGCCTGCAAAACGTATTCATCCGGGAGTTGAAGATGGTACTTTAAAATCAGACATATTAGATAAACTCGAAGAGTTAAGTATAAAGAGTAACGAAGAACAGGATAAAAATTCTCCTGAACAAAAAGAAATTGATCCCCGTTGGGATAAATTAAAAGATTTTTTAACAGATAATAAATAATAAACGGTAATGGCACATCCTAAGAGAAAAATCTCCAAAACAAGAAGAGATAAGAGAAGAACACATTACAAAGCTGCAATGCCAAAAATAGGTGTAGACGCTACTACTGGCGAGGCACACCTTTATCACCGTGCTCACTGGCATGAAGGTAAACTCTACTATAGAGGGCAGGTTGTAATTGATGCTACTTCTAGCGAAGAAGCTGCTTAATAAAAGCATATACTTATAGTAAAACTCCCATTATTTGGGAGTTTTTTTTATTTTTCAGGATGGGCAAAAAAAGTTAATTTTCGAGCCAGTTTGTTCGAATTTTAGTACTTTTCCTTCCATTTTTAAGCGAATAAGACAATTTTTCGCAGAAACCAGATTTATATGAGTAAAATCACTGCTGCCATAACAGCTGTTGGCGCCTATGTGCCAGAATATGTGCTTACCAATGAAATTTTGGAAACAATGGTTGAGACCAACGATGAGTGGATCACTTCCAGAACAGGAATTAAAGAGCGTAGAATATTAAAAGATCCCAATAAAGGAACTTCTTATTTAGCTATTCAGGCTGCTCAAAATTTGATTTCTAAAAGCGGTATCGATCCTTTAGAAGTCGATATGGTAATTGTAGCGACCGCCACACCAGATTTGCCTGTTGCTTCTACCGCAGCCTATGTCGCTACTCAAATAGGAGCAACAAATGCATTTTCTTACGATCTTCAAGCGGCTTGTTCAAGCTTTCTTTATGGCATGTCAACGGCCTCTGCTTATATAGCTTCAGAAAAGTATAAAAAAGTATTATTGATAGGAGCAGATAAAATGTCTTCAATCATAGATTATACAGATCGTACTACGTGCATCATTTTTGGTGATGGCGCGGGCGCGGCACTTTTTGAACCTAATGAAGAAGGGTTAGGATTACAGGATGAGTATTTACGCTCAGACGGTATAGGCCGTAACTTTTTGAAAATAGAAGCCGGTGGGTCTTTATTACCACCTTCTGCAGAAACGGTTGCTAACAATCAACATTACGTATATCAAGACGGTAAAACTGTATTTAAGTTTGCAGTATCTAATATGGCAGATGTTAGTGAACTTATAATGAAACGTAACAATCTTGCAAATGATGATGTAAGTTGGCTTGTAGCACACCAGGCTAACAAACGTATTATTGACGCAACTGCGAGACGTATGCAACTTGACGACAGTAAGGTGCTTATGAATATTCAACGTTATGGTAATACAACATCTGCAACATTACCTTTATTACTTAGTGATTTTGAAACTAAGTTTAAAAAAGGAGATAATTTAATATTTGCCGCTTTTGGAGGCGGATTTACTTGGGGGTCTATTTATCTTAAATGGGCTTACAACTCTTAATATAAACTAACTAACGTTATCAATTATGGATTTAAAAGAAATTCAGAATCTTATCAAGTTTGTGGCTAAATCAGGTGCAAGCGAAGTAAAGCTTGAGATGGATGATTTTAAAATCACCATTAAAACCGGTGAAGAGGGTAAAGGAGAAACTACTATTCTTCAGCAAGTACCTATGATGGGCAATACGATGCAACAGCCTGCTATGCAACAGCAACCCGTCGCTCAACAAGTGCCTGTTCAGGAAGCAGAGAAGCCTAAAGCAGATATAAGTGATAATTACATTACTGTAAAATCTCCTATCATTGGTACATTTTACCGCAAGCCTGCTCCAGACAAACCCACGTTTGTTGAAGTAGGTGCAGATATTAAAGCAGGTGACGTTTTATGTGTTATCGAAGCGATGAAATTATTCAACGAGATTGAAAGCGAAGTGAGTGGTAAAATCGTTAAAGTACTTGTTGACGATTCTTCTCCTGTAGAATTCGATCAGCCACTATTTTTGGTTGACCCTTCTTAATCTATAGAAGAAAATAACGTCAAATAGTTCGTTTGAAGTTTTCTAAACTTTAAACTTTAATGCAAAACAGATATGTTTAAAAAAATATTAATAGCAAACAGAGGAGAGATAGCCTTAAGGGTAATCAGAACCTGTAAAGAAATGGGCATTAAGACTGTAGCTGTTTATTCTACAGCAGATGCCGAAAGTTTACATGTACGCTTTGCTGATGAGGCAGTTTGTATAGGACCGCCGGCGAGCAGTGAATCGTATTTGAAAATTTCAAATATTATGGCTGCTGCAGAAATCACAAATGCAGATGCTATTCACCCGGGTTATGGGTTTTTATCTGAAAATGCACGTTTCTCAAAAATATGTGAAGAACACGGTATTAAGTTTATTGGCGCTTCACCAGATATGATCGCAAAAATGGGAGATAAGGCAACTGCAAAAGCTACTATGAAAGCTGCAGGTGTACCTTGTGTACCAGGAAGTGATGGTATTATTAAAGATTTTGAAGACTGTGAGCGTATAGCTGATGAAACCGGATATCCTGTAATGCTTAAAGCAACTGCAGGAGGTGGTGGTAAAGGTATGCGTGCTGTCTGGAAAAAAGAAGAATTGCGTAAAGCATGGGATTCTGCTCGTCAGGAAGCTTCAGCATCTTTTGGTAACGATGGTATGTATATGGAAAAGCTTATTGAAGAGCCACGCCATATCGAGATTCAAGTTGTAGGAGATAGTAATGGTAAAGCATGCCATTTATCAGAACGTGATTGCTCTATACAACGCCGTCATCAAAAACTTACTGAAGAAACTCCGTCTCCATTTATGACAGATGAGCTTCGTGAACAAATGGGTAATGCTGCTGTACGGGCTGCAGAATTTATAAAATATGAAGGTGCAGGTACTGTAGAATTTTTAGTAGATAAACACCGCAACTTCTACTTTATGGAAATGAACACCCGTATCCAGGTAGAGCACCCTATTACAGAGCAAGTTGTTGATTACGATTTAATACGTGAGCAAATTCTTGTAGCTGCAGGTGTAGCAATCTCCGGTAAAAATTACTATCCGCAATTGCATTCTATAGAGTGTCGTATTAATGCAGAAGATCCTTATAATAACTTTAGACCTTCTCCAGGCAAAATTACAAACCTTCATGCACCGGGTGGGCATGGAGTACGCATAGATACACACGTTTATAGCGGTTACTCTATCGTTCCCAATTACGATTCTATGATCGCAAAATTGATAACTACAGCTCAGACAAGAGAAGAAGCTATCAATAAAATGAAACGCGCATTAGATGAGTTTGTGATTGAAGGTATTAAAACAACAATTCCTTTTCACCGTCAATTAATGGACGACCCTCGTTATTTAGAAGGCAATTACACCACAGCATTTATGAATGACTTTGTCATGAATGCACCAGAAGAAGAATAAAACTTCTTAGTTATACAATGAAAACCCTGAACATTACTATATGTTCGGGGTTTTTCTTTTGTGGGCGTTTCCCTGCGTAAAAACTCCGGGCCCGGGCTTTCACGGCTCGCTTTCTGCCTAAAATGGCAGAAGAGCTTAAACAAACCCTTCAATCCCTAACGCTTTAGTTCTATATTTAGAATCAATTTATAAAAAGCAAAACAACAATGACAAGGGAGTTGTCTTATTGGGAATATAAATCCTGGCTAACTAATATAGATTTCACCATAGTAGGGAGTGGCATCACCGGTTTAAGTTGCGCTTTACAACTACGAAAGCTCTACCCTAAATCTAAAATTTTAATTTTGGAACGCGGTAGCCTTCCGCAGGGAGCGAGTACGAAGAATGCAGGTTTTGCGTGTTTCGGGAGTCTTTCTGAGCTTATTTCAGATTTAAACACACATAGCGAAGACGAGCTATTAAACCTCGTGCAAATGCGGGTAAAAGGCCTCGCTCTTTTAAGGCAATCATTTGGTGATGCTGCAATAGGTTATAAAAATAATGGAGGGTATGAACTTTTTTTTGAAGAACAGGATAAACTTTATGCGAACTGTTTAGAAAAACTAAAGACTATAAACAACTTTCTACAGCCTGTATTTAAAGAATCTATTTTTAGTGAGATTTCTAATTCATTTAATTTTCAAAAGATTAAACCCAGAGTTATTCTTAATAAAGCCGAAGGCCAACTTGATACCGGCAAAATGATGTACAGCCTTCTTAAAAAGGTTAGAGATCAAGATATTAACATACTCAATAATTGGACGGTAGATAAATACAATGATACAGAATCAGCAGTGGTTATCAATGCTAATGGTATTTGTTTTAACTCAAATAAACTTCTAATTGCGACAAATGGTTTTGCATCACAGTTAGGCATTAATCAGGTTATTCCGGCACGTAACCAGGTTTTGGTAACCAAACCGATTAAAGACTTAAAAATTAAGGGGACTTTTCATTTAGATGAAGGTTATGTCTATTTTAGAAATATTGATGATAGAATTCTTTTGGGAGGCGGCCGAAATCTTAACCTTAAAGGGGAACAAACAGATCTTTTGGGCACTACACAGCAAATTCAAAACTATCTTGAACGATTACTCTCAGAAACTATTTTACCGAATACACCTTTTGAAATCGAACACCGTTGGAGTGGGATATTAGGTGTAGGCGATCAGAAAAAACCGATTGTAAAGCAACTTTCAAATAATGTGTTTTGTGGCGTGAGAATGGGAGGGATGGGTGTTGCTATAGGTAGCCTTGTTGGTAAGGAGCTTGCTGAATTATTGGCTTAGTTTTAAAAAGACCTCCTGCGTTGTTTTAAGCAGCTTAGAAGAATAAAAATAAATTTTTTGACCTTCATATAATCCTTCAATGAGATAGTAACTTCCTTTAAAATAGCTTTTTAAAACAGTTACTTTTAAAGGTGTTTTTGATTCAGAAACACAAAGTTGATGCGGCATTATCAAGGTTTTTGTTCCATTAATAATCAACTCGCTTATATCTCCAAAAAAAGAAGCTACATAGGCATTTTTCGGATTTGCGAATATTTCTTTCGGTGTCGCAAATTGTATAAAAGAACCATTACGCATCATTTTAATTTCGTCAGAAAAGGACAAAGCTTCTTCGCTATCGTGGGTGGCTGTAATACAGGTGATATTTTTTTTCTTTAAATATGCATAGAGATTTCGCCTTAAAGCATTCCTTCTAAAGTTATCTATGTGACTAAAGGGTTCGTCAAGTAATAAAAGCTCGGGTTCTTTAGCAATTGCACGCGCTAAAGCTACTCGTTGTTTCTGGCCGCCACTTAACAGTTTTACGTGAACGTCTGCAAAATAGGTCATATCAACTACTTCAAGAAGTTCGTCTATACGCTCCTGGCGCTGCTCCATAAATCTTCTGGAAAGATGTTTCCCTATATTTTCTGAAACAGAAATAAAAGGCATCAGATCAAAATCCTGAGCCAAATATTTTATAAATGGCTCTCCGGGAACCAGATTAAAATCAGGTCCCATTAGTTCTTGTTCACCCCAGAAAATCTGACCATTTTCTAATTGAAGTAAACCATAAATTATTTTGAGCAAGGTACTTTTACCGCAACCGCTTTCGCCCAAAATTGAAGTATGTGTTCCTTTTTCAACTTTAAAATCAAGGTCCTTTAAAACCGTTTCTTCAGCGTAGGCGAAGCTTTTAATAGTTACGTTGAGCATAATTTAATATAGTAAGACCCTACAGGTTTTCAAAACGAGCAGGGTCTTAATTAAAAATTTAAAGAGTTTCGTCTTAATTTACAGATGTGCTTTCCGCAGTTAACCCTTTACTTTTACCTGACTTTTTGAAGGAAGTACGTCAAATCCCATATTATAGAGTGTAAAGGCAAATATATCTGCGGTCTGTTCTATTTGTTTGCTTACGGGAGTTCCCGCTCCGTGACCCGCATCAGTTTCAATACGTATTAACACCGGTGCATCACCTGCTTGCTTTTCCTGCAATTCTGCAGCAAATTTAAAACTGTGAGCGGGCACAACACGATCATCGTGATCTCCAGTTGTCACCAATGTGGCAGGGTATTTAGTCTCTGCTTTTACGTTATGAACCGGTGAATAGCTTTTAATATATTCAAACATTTCCTTACTGTCTTCAGAAGTGCCATAATCGTAAGACCAGCCGGCACCTGCGGTGAAGGTGTGGTAGCGTAACATATCCATAACCCCAACTGCGGGTAGCGCCACCTTCATTAAATCTGGACGCTGCGTCATTGTCGCCCCTACGAGCAAACCGCCATTAGAACCACCTCGAATGGCTAAATAATCACTCGAAGTATAGTTTTCTGCAGTCAAATATTCCGCGGCAGCGATAAAATCGTCAAACACATTTTGTTTCTGCATTTTAGTTCCTGCATCGTGCCATTCTTTCCCATACTCGCCACCTCCACGAAGGTTAGGTACAGCGTAAACACCGCCCATTTCCATCCAGATTGCATTGGTGATGCTGAATGATGGCGTAAGCGAAATATTAAATCCGCCATAGGCATAAAGGATTGTTGGATTCTTACCGTTGAGTTCTAATCCTTTTTTATAAGTAATAATCATTGGTACCTTAGTACCATCTTTTGAAGTATAAAAAACCTGCTTACTCTCGTAATTTTCAGGATTGAAATCAATAGCAGGCTTGCGGAATAATTCTGATTTACCGGAAGCGATGTCGTATTTGTAAATGCTTCCGGGAGTGGTGTAATTGGTAAAGCTGTAATACAATTCGGTTTCTTCTTTTTTAGCACCAAAACCTCCTGCGCTACCAATACCCGGTAATTCTACTTCACGTACTAATTTGCCATCATAGTCATACTGCTTAATTTGCGAAACAGCGTCCACCATATATTCGGTGAAGAAGTAGCCCCCGGCAGTAGAAGGCGACAGTACATTTTTAGTTTCCGGAATAAAATCTACCCAGTTTTCAGGAGTGGGATTTGAGGCGTCAACCGTTACGATTTTCTTGTTAGGCGCATCTTTATCGGTTACTAAAAAAAGTTTTGAACCTACATTTTCAATAATCGATGTATTGGTGTTCTCATTATCTAAAATCGTGATGAAAGAACTTCCCGGTTTAGAAAGATCTTTAATAAATAACTTATTACCTGAAGTTGCATTACTCGCACTTACAATAAGATACTTGTTATCTTCTGTAGTAGCCGCACCAATATAGCGGTGTTTTTGAGCTGCAGTACCTCCAAATATTAATTCATCAGATTTTTGAGTCGTATTTAATTTATGGTAATATACTTTATGCTGATCTGTTTTTGCTGAAAGTTCGCTTCCTTCAGGCTTGTCGTAACTCGAGTAATAAAACCCGTCATTCTCTTTCCATGAAATGCCACTGAATTTTATATCGACCAGAGTGTCTTCGGTTATTTCTTTAGTTTCAGCATTCATTACCAAAACCTTACGCCAGTCGCTACCTCCTTCAGAAATGCTGTATGCAGCCAGAGAACCATCTTCAGAGAAGCTTAAACCACCTAAAGAAACGGTACCATCTTCAGAAAAGTTATTAGGATCTAAAAATACTTCTGCAGTTGAAGGATCTGCTTTGGTTTTATAGCGGTAAATCACATACTGATTTTGAAGTCCGTCATTTTTATAAAAATAGGTATAGTCGCCTTCTTTAAAGGGAGCGCCAATTTTTTCGTAATTCCAGATTTTCTCCAGTTTTTTCTTTATTTCTTCCTTAAATGGAATTTTATCTAAATATCCAAAAGTGGTTTTGTTTTCTGCTTTTACCCAGGCTTCAGTTTCTGCACTGCGGTCATCTTCTAACCATCGATACGGGTCAGGAACCTGAGTGCCAAAATAGGTGTCAATAGTATCAACTTTTTTAGTTTCGGGGTAAATCATTTTAGAGGATTTTTCTCGTATGGTTTGCGCTTGAAGAATCGTTCCGAAGGAAGCGAAACAGAACATCAGAGTTGATTTTTTCATAGCATTTTAATTGATTTCTCTCAAATATACCTATAAAAAAACCTCCTAAACACAGTGGTTAGAAGGTTTTAACTATTTGTTAGGAAATTGATTTTAGACCAAACCCTGAGCGGTTAAATATTCTGCAATCTGTACCGCGTTTGTTGCTGCACCTTTACGCAGGTTATCTGCAACCACCCACAAATTTAAGGTGTTTTCCTGTGAAAAATCACGACGGATACGACCTACAAATACATCATCTTTACCGTGTGCATAGATAGGCATAGGGTAGGTGTTTGTGTCTGGATTATCTTGTACGGTAACGCCGTCTTGAGCTTGCAGTAGCTGACGAACTTCAGAAAGATCAAAATCATTTTCAAACTGAACGTTGATTGCTTCAGAGTGACCACCCACAACCGGAATACGCACTGCTGTTGCAGTAACTGCAATACTGCGATCACCTAAAATTTTCTGAGTCTCGTTAACGAGTTTCATTTCCTCTTTTGTGTATCCGTTTTCTGTAAATACGTCACAGGCAGGAATTGCATTACGGTGAATAGGGTAGTTGTAGGCCATCTCGCCTTTTTCCCCATTGTACTCATTTTCTAATTGCTGCACTGCTTTAACACCAGTACCCGTAATAGATTGATATGTTGAGATTACTAAACGTTTAATCTTATATTTTTTATGCAAAGGAGCCAGAGCCAATACCATTTGAATGGTAGAACAGTTAGGGTTTGCAATAATCTTGTCTGAAGCCGTTAATTCACCTGCATTGATCTCAGGAACGATTAATTTTTTATCGGCATCCATTCTCCAGGCAGATGAATTGTCGACCACAACTGTACCAACCTCAGCAAATTTAGGAGCAAATTCTAAAGAGGTATTACCACCTGCAGAAAAGATTGCGATATCTGGGCGTGCCGCAATAGCATCATTCATAGAGCTTATGGTGTAGTCTTTGCCTCTATAAGAAACAGTTTTACCTACAGAGCGCTCACTCGCTACAGGAATTAATTCGGTTATTGGGAAGTTGCGTTCAGCTAATACTTGCAACATCACGTGGCCTACCATCCCGGTAGCGCCTACAACAGCTACTTTCATAAATTTTAATTTAGCGTATAAATAATCTCAGCTTTTTAAGTGTTGAGATTTATATTTTAATCAAACAAACATGGGTAAACTACTGTTTGGTTTGAGAGAGGCCAAAAGTAATAACTCCTTCTAAAAAAGGAGACTATCTTTTTAAAAATGTACACATTTGTTTTAAAAGTGACATTTTGTATAATTTCAACCAATTTTGTTAGATATATAACAAAAAAGAACCCCCGGTAGATGCCGAGGGTTTAGTTAAAAAAATCTGCAGTGCAGCGGTTCGTGCTCAAAGCACATTTATCGTAAATTATTTCTTTCTTAATTCGTCGCGAATTTCAATAAGTAATTCTTCTTGTGTAGGACCTGCAGGCGCGGCTGGTGCAGCTGCCTCTTCTTTCTTCTTGGTTTTCTCATAACCTTTAAGCAACCAGAAAATTACAAAGCCAATGATAATAAAATCAATCACTGCCTGTAAAAAGTTTCCATAGGTCATAATAGCACCTCCGGCTTCTACCGCAGCCTCAACAGTTTCATAATTGCCACCGTCTAGTGAGAAAAATAGATTATTGACGTTTTTTCCGCCCATAAGCACACCTATTACAGGCATGATAACATCTGCTACTAACGAGCCAACAATTTTATTAAAGGCTCCGCCTATAATTACAGCTGTAGCAAGAGCTACAATGTCACCTTTCATTAAAAAGGCTTTAAAATCTTTTAAAAATGCCATATTCAGTTATTTAAGTTAGTGTTAAAGAAATGCTAATATAGTTAAAAATAGAATTGCTCGTAAAAATAATTAATCGATTTACTCAATAATACGACGCTCAACCCGCTGAGAAATTGCTGTTATAAGTTCGTACGGGATACTTTTTATACGTGCAGATAGTGCTACTGCAGAAGCTTCTTTTCCAAAGACAATGACTTCATCACCTTCTTCGCAGTCAATTTTAGTAACATTTACCATAATCATATCCATACATACATTGCCTATTATGGGTGCTTTTTTTCCGTGTATCATCACATAACCTCGGCCTTTACCATAAGCTCTTGAGATACCGTCGGCGTGACCAAGGGGCAGGGTCGCAGTACGTTCTTTTTTAGCTGCTGTATGAGCCCGATTGTATCCTACAGTCTCACCAATTGAAATCTCGTGAATTTGAGAAATAACCGTTTTTAATGTGGCTACCGGTTTTAGTTTTAAATCTTCTTCCTGAGTATTACCATAACCATATAGACCTATACCCGTGCGCACCATATCAAATTGTGCCTGCGGGTAATTGATAATCGCAGAAGTATTGCTTTGATGCAATATGGGGGAGTAGCCCAGGCCATTAATGATATTTTTAGAATTCTTAGTGAAGGTTTCAATCTGATGTAAGGTGAATGTTTTTTCATTCATATCCTCACTTGCCACGAGGTGTGAAAACAAGGATTTAATTTTGATAGCGCTAGTGGCATTTACCTGTTCTAAAATGTCTTTTTCATTTACATCTTTAAAACCTAAGCGGTTGAGTCCTGTATTAAATTTAATATGTACAGGATAATCTGTTATTTTTTTTTCTTCCGCGGTAGCGATAAATGC
This sequence comes from Leeuwenhoekiella sp. MAR_2009_132, assembly GCF_000687915.1. Taxonomy (NCBI): domain Bacteria; kingdom Pseudomonadati; phylum Bacteroidota; class Flavobacteriia; order Flavobacteriales; family Flavobacteriaceae; genus Leeuwenhoekiella; species Leeuwenhoekiella sp. MAR_2009_132. Next base: position 1,379,416 of record NZ_JHZY01000004.1, on the reverse strand, counting down.
TTTTAAAACGCGAAAACTATAAATACTAGGCTCTAAACAATGCTCTATTATTTTTTCAAAATTCTCAATTTGTGGGTGTAGCACAAGTATAGGTGTTTTGATACCAGCTTCACGTAATGCGATTCCTTCTGAGGTATATGCAACGGCAAAATAATCGATGCCTTTTACTTCTAGTTTTTTAGCAATAGCAACAGATTCACTACCATATCCGTAAGCCTTTACAACCGCCAGCATTTTTACGTCTGGGTTCAGTTTAGATTTAAGGTAATCATAATTATGACTTAAAGCGTTGAGATCTATTTCAAGAACAGTATGTGGCATTTACTCTGTTTTTTTAGGATTTTTAAGTACCTCGGGGTCCTTAACATCTATTGTTTTGAGGCGTTCACGTAGCATGGCTTTATAATAGGCGCCTCTGCTTAGCGGTTCGTACTCTTCAGTTTCTCCCAATAATACAAGATCATCACTAGCTGCCTTTCGATAGCTATACTGGGCAAGATTACCGGTACGAGTACAAACTGCATGAACTTTAGTGACATATTCTGCAGTAGCCATAAGAGCCGGCATTGGGCCAAAGGGATTTCCTTTAAAATCCATATCAAGACCGGCGACAATTACACGTACACCTCTATTTGCAAGATCGTTACATACTTTTACAATCTCATCATCAAAAAACTGCGCTTCATCTATACCCACAACATCACAGCCATCTGCAAGAATAGGTATGTTTGCAGCAGCAGGAACTGGGGTCGATCTAATTTTGTTGGCATCGTGAGAGATAACTAATTCTTCATCATAGCGTGTGTCAACAGAGGGTTTGAAAATTTCAACCTTCTGTTTTGCAAACTGGGCGCGCTTTAATCTTCTAATTAACTCTTCTGTTTTTCCAGAAAACATAGAGCCACAGATGACTTCTATCCACCCAAATTGCTCCTTGTGATTTACAGTATTTTCGAGAAACATTTTGTATTTTTCAACCTCTTAAAGGGCAACAGTGCTATTTTTTGAGGGCTGAGCAAATTTATTAAAAAGACCAGCAATAAACAGAGCAAACAAAAAACTTATGAAGAAGAAATTAAAATCTGACTTGGTTAGCCTGGCGCATAAGATTTTAAAAATAGATTCCGATAGTGATTATGAGACTTTAAAACACGAAGCTCTTAAAATTTATGAGGCTTTATCTATCATGGCTTATGTTGAATCTCATTTTGAAGGTTCAAAACCTACAATAGGTAAGCGGGAGATTATTGAAGCTTTAGAAAAAGAAGATACAGATACTCTAGAAGAAATTATACAGGAAGTACAGGAAACGCAACAAGCACCTCAGCTAAATTTTGAGGCTACAAAAGAAGAAACAGATTTGGAGCGTATTGCACGAATAGCAGCATCTAATACAGAACTATTTGAGCGATTAAGAAAGCCTGAAGAACCACCCGTAGCACCACAAGTGGTAAGCTCTAGAGAAGATAAAACCGAAGAAAAAATTAATCAGGCGTCTCTTTACGAGCCTGTGATGGAAAAAATAAAAGACATCGTTGCGCAAATGCCTTCTGAAGCTGATGCCATTGACGAGATGTTTCAGAAAATAACGCAGGAGCCTAATTATCTTAAAAATGACAGAGACGAGATAGGTGAATATGGCCGTATTCCTGAGTTTGAAGAGAAAGAAGCAGCTAAAGAAGAACTAAAGCCAAAAAAATTAAATGATCGTGCCACCAGAGGTTTGTCTTTTGGTCTTAATGATCGTATTGCCTTTATCAAGCATTTGTTTAATGGTAACGCTGCAGATTACAACCGGGTGCTTTCTCAGCTCAATACAGCCCGGTCTAAAGAAGAAGCCTTTAACCTTATAAATACAATGATCAAACCAGATTATAATATGTGGGAAGGAAAAGAGGTTTATGAAAATCGCTTTATGGAACTGGTAGGTCGTAAATTTGATTAGAACAGGCACTATGGCCAAACTTTTTCTTGTTCCCACCCCTATAGGTAATCTTGACGATATGACCTTTAGAGCTATTAAAGTTTTGCAGGAGGCAGATCTTATTTTAGCCGAAGATACACGCACAAGCGGGAAACTTCTCAAACATTTTGAGATTACTACACAGATGCACTCGCATCATATGCATAATGAGCATAAAACTGTAGAAAACTTAGTGTCACGTATACAAGGTGGCCAAACCATTGCTCTTATTAGTGATGCAGGGACACCGGCAATTTCAGACCCTGGCTTTTTATTAACTCGGGCTTGTGTAGATGCAGGTATCGAGGTAGATTGTTTACCAGGCGCTACCGCTTTTGTACCAGCTCTTGTAAATAGTGGCTTACCTAATGATAAGTTTGTTTTTGAGGGCTTTTTACCCGTTAAAAAAGGAAGGCAGACGCGTTTTAAAATTCTGGCAGAAGAAGAGCGTACCATTATTCTTTATGAAAGTCCGCATAAGCTGGTTAAGACTCTTGCAAATATGGTAGAATATTTTGGCGCAGATCGGAAAATTTCCGTTTCACGCGAGATTTCAAAACTTCATGAAGAGACCGTACGGGGTTCTGTAGAAGAAGTTTTAAAGCATTTTGAAGCGAAGCCTCCTAAGGGCGAACTTGTAGTCGTAGTAGCAGGAAAGCCGAAAGATTAAATAGGTTCTATAGCTTTTGTTTTTTGAAGTTGTAATAAATCTATAAGCATGTTTACATCTTCTTTACTATACGCAGATACATCTATTTTAATTGATTTTTTCTTGCTTTTCCATAAAATTAAATGATTCTCAAGAGCTTCGAGATATTTAATTTGAGAATAGCGAAAAGCCTTAGAACTTCCTGTATTTAGTTTGAAATTGATTCCATTTGTAGAATAACGCACGACATTTTTAAACTTAAAAGGAATTAAATAGGGAAGAAAAACAAGTAACATTCCTAAAGGTTGTATGAGTCTACCTATTATTAAATTCTCTAAAAAGAAATGACCTATAATTAATAAAACTGCACCTGTTGCCGGCACCAGAATGCGCCAGAGATGAGATTGATTTATAAAGGTGAGTTTGATTTTTGACGTTTTCATCATCTTTTTTATTTGGAGTTTTCTTCAGAAATTTAAATGAAAAATACGAAAGCTTAAATAATTTGTAAAACCACACTAATTTGTAACTTCGGCAATCCCCTATTTTTTTTAAGTAATAATCTACTCAACAAAACGGCTATGTGCTTAATAATACGAATATTATGTTTATTTTTTGCTGTTTCAGGTTTTAGCCAGGGTGTTTCTTTTCAGCGGGTTAATGAATATTACCTGCACGGTGACAGTAGGGTAATTGGCAATAATATATTGAGTAGCGACTCAAGAGATGCCTATGATAGGCCCCGAGGTATAAACGACCAGACTGAGATGGTTTATGTAGATATAGATGACGACTCAGACACCTACAGCTCTAGCAGCGCAGATTTAAAAGTACCGGCAAATACTAAAATCGTATATGCCGGCTTATACTGGGCTGCGACATACCCTGGTGCAGTAGGCAAACAAAAAGTGCGAGGCGGCCGTATTGTTTATGATTTAAAGAAAAAGAGAGATCGTCCCTTTGATCTGGTTCAATTAAAAATTCCGAGTAAAAATGAATATATACAAGTACAGGGAGAACTTGTATATGATGGGATGGTAGATGGTAATACCGATTTAAAAAATGCCGCTCCCTATGTCTGTTACAGCGATATAACCCAAACACTTGTTGCTAATGCTGCGGGTTCAGGAACCTATACTTTAGCAAATGTAGCAGCATTAGAAGGGGAGATGTACGGGGGGAGTTCTGCCGGGTGGATGTTATATATTGTCTATGAAGATGCAAAAGCACCCTTACAATATTTTACAAGTTATCAAGGTTTTAGATACATAAGTACAGAGAAACCAGAGGAGTTGGTTTTTAAAAATTTTAGGGCTGTTTCTAAGGGAGATGTAAAAACTTCGGTGATATTAGCTGGCCTCGAAGGTGATCTCGCACTTTCAAAAGATGTCGTTTCTATTTATAGCAATAAGCAGAAAAAATACATGCCGTTAAAGAGTAAAGTGCGTTTTGCAAATAATTTTTTTAATAGCAGTATTACTATAAATGACCTTACATATTTAGATCGATCTCCTTCTAGTAGTAACACATTAGGTTTTGATTTAGCCCAGATTAAAATACCTAACGTAAAAAACGAAGTCATAAGCAATGATGCTACCAGCGTGAAGCTTCAGTTTAAAACCGAGGAGGACCGATTATTTGTATTTTTTAACGCCTTTCAGACCGAAATAAGTAGCGATTATTATCAAAATGTTATCGTAGAAGGCAAACCAGATAGTATTGTTGCACAACCCACAGAGCAAATATCAGAAACAAAAGTAGCCTTAGAAGAAAAACAAAGCGTTCCCGAACCGGTTTTGGAAACAAAAAAACCGGAAGTAGCTGTACAAAAACGAAGTGAAGACCTATTAGAAATGATCAATGCAAATTCTGTTGAGGTCCCTGGGCTTGTAAGTGGTTATTATGCTGTAAACCATGTTTTTTCTAGCGCTAAAAATGCAGATAACTGGGCTAAAAAAATGGTACAGGCAGGTTTTTCGCCAAAGCAATTTGTGAGACCCTCAAACGGATTTCATTATGTATATATTGATTTTAGTCAAGACCCCGATGCATTGTATAATCGTGTAAAAGGCTACCGAAAGATGAAAGATTTAACCAAATGCTGGATGCTTAAAATAAATTTAGAGTAATGCGCTGGACGTTAAAACCCACTCCTAATAAAGTAATTACTGAAGCTTTAGCTCTTGAATTAAAAGTGCCCGAAAAGATTGCGGTGCTACTGGTGCAGCGCGGTATAGACACCTATGAAAAAGCAAAGAAATTCTTTAGACCTTCGCTAGATGAATTACACGATCCGTTCTTAATGAAAGATATGGATAAAGCTGTTGCCCGAATCAATAGTGCTTTTAAACAGGAAGAAAATATTTTAGTCTATGGTGATTATGACGTAGATGGCACGACAAGTGTTGCTTTAATGAGTAGTTATTTATTAAGCCATTATCCGCAGGTTGCTACCTATATTCCAGATCGCTATGCAGAGGGCTATGGCGTCTCTTATATGAGTATAGATTATGCCCACGATAATGATATTACCTTAATTATTGCATTAGACTGTGGTGTTAAAGCAGTTGATAAGATTGCTTATGCAAAAAAACTGGGAATAGATTTTATCGTCTGCGATCATCACAGACCGGGCCCAGTATTGCCAGATGCTGTTGCGGTTCTAGATCCTAAACGAGAGGATTGCACCTATCCTTACGATGAATTGTGTGGCTGTGGCGTAGGGTTTAAATTAATACAGGCTTTAGAGCAGGAAAAAGGCTTGCCTGCTAAAACGTTGATTCCTTATTTAGATCTTGTTGCTACTGCAATAGGTGCAGACATTGTACCTATAACCGGGGAAAACAGAGTGCTTGCTTTTTATGGTCTTGAAGTTATAAATACGTTGCCGCGCACAGGCATTAGAGCTTTAATTGAAAATGTAAAAAAAGACACCCTTACCATAACCGATGTTGTTTTTATAATTGCACCGCGCATAAATGCCGCGGGCCGTATTAAACACGGGCTACACGCGGTAGAATTACTCACTGAGCAAGATGAGGCAATTGCACAGGAAATGGCTGCGAATATTGAAAATTATAACGCAGAGCGAAAAGATCTGGACAAACTAATAACAGTAGAAGCTTTAGAGCAGATTACCACAAATAAAGAAGAAGACTTAAAAACTTCTGTTGTGTATCAGGAAAACTGGCATAAGGGTGTTATAGGTATAGTTGCCTCACGCCTAATTGAAACCTATTATCGTCCTACGCTGGTTTTTACAAAAAGTGGAGATAAACTAGCTGCCAGTGCTCGTTCTGTTAAAGGATTTGATGTGTATGAAGCCCTTGAAGCATGTAGTGAACATATAGAACAATTTGGAGGGCATAAATACGCCGCAGGTCTAACACTGAGTGAAGCTCAATACCCTGGTTTTAAAGCAAAATTTGAAGAGGTTGTATCGGGTAGTATAGATGAGCGTTTGCTTATTCCTGAAATAACTATTGATGCTTGTCTTGAACTACACGAAATTTCCGCAAAATTCTATAGAATTTTAAGGCAGTTTGCACCCTTTGGGCCGGGAAATATGTCTCCTGTTTTTATGAGTAAAAATCTAATAGATACGGGTTATGGTAAATGTGTAGGGGCAGATGAAGATCATTTAAAATGTACAGTTACCCAAAACAATAGTGCAATTCAAATAGGAGCTATAGGATTTAATCTGGGAGCAAAATGCAATCTTATAACTAACAAAAAACCATTTAAAGCTGCTTATTCTCTTGACCTTAATGAGTGGAATGGTAATGTGAGCATTCAGTTAAAATTAAGAGATATTCAGGAATAATTCAATTCTATTTAGATTAATTCTAAACAAGGTTTTATATTTGTGTAAAATCGGGTTTATGAAACATATAAATATCATCTATCGCAACGAGTCTGGTATTTCTTTCTATTGGAAGACATCTAATGACAGCATTCTTAAAGCACAGGTAGTATTTAGGGATATAGGTTTTTATTTCACTTTAGATCAGCTCAAATCATTTGCTTTTCAAACACAAGCTGCAAAGAGTGAGCATAAATGTAAAGATTGTATAAATCCTAAAGAGTGTAGATCGTTACTTCTAAAAACACCTTCAGACTGCATAGACCTTGCGGTAAATAAGCAGGAGTTAGAAGATATACAGGATCTTTTAGACCAAACAATTTTAAGAATGGAAGCGCAGGCGTATATGCAAACAGCCCTTAATTAGGGTTGTATTCTTTCAGTTCAAAAGAGGTGCCGTCGTACACGCCATAAGTGTAATGAACGATCCAATCTCCCAGATTGTGGTAAGAGGAGTTTGTACCCACATCAATTTTCATAGGTAAATGCCTGTGCCCAAATACAAAATAATCATAGTGGTTAGTTTGCAACTTTCGCTTTGCATAAGCAGCAAGCCATTCATTTTCATCACCTAAAAAAATATGGTCATCATCACCGCTTATAAGCTTATTTTTCACCGAAAGGTACTGCGCAACACGTACGCCGATATCAGGGTGTACCCATCTAAAAAGCCATTGAAAAACGCTCGATTTGAAAACCTTTTTCATCCGTTTATATCCTTTATCTCCTGGGCCTAAGCCATCGCCGTGTCCTATAAAGAATCGTTTATCGTTAAACTCAAATACTTGTGGGTTGTGATACACCGGTATGTTTAATTCGGTTTCAAAATAATCGTGCATCCACAAATCATGATTGCCTACAAAAAAGTAGATAGCGATACCCTTATCACGCAGGTCTGCAAGTTTACCCAGAACTCTTACAAAGCCCTTAGGTACAACTGTTTTATATTCAAACCAAAAGTCAAAAAGATCTCCTAAAAGAAAAATAGCAGCTGCATCTTTTTCTATTTCGTTAAGCCAGGCTACAAATTTTAATTCACGTGGTTTACTGGCTTCTGCAGTAGGAGCACCCAGATGATTATCACTAGAAAAGTAAATTTTTTTTCCTTCGGGTATTTTGGCTTGCAAAACGGGTTGCTTCATACCGTAAATTTAGGATAAAGTTGAGATGATATTAATGAGGCTTAATTGTCTGAGGCATACCATTCTGCAAAACTACTATCTGTTTCCTGCAGTTTTAAAGAGAATAGGCTAATATTTTCAGGAAGGTATTTCTTGATTTTTTCAGCAAAATCAATCACCATCATTTCACTAGTGGGCTGGTAATCTACAAGAAGAACATTGTGCCCACGGTCTGATAATTCTTTAGCAAGTTCAACGTGCGGTGTGTTTTTGTTGAAAACCGTAGCGTGATCAAACACATCAACAATTTCTGTTTTTACAATTTTTTTGAGGTCTCCAAAATCGATTACCATACCAAATTTGACATTGTCATTTTGAGAAATAGGGGTGCCTATCACAGTTACCGAAAGTTTGTAACTGTGCCCGTGTACATTGCGACATTTACCGTCATAGCCATATAATGCGTGACCCGTTTCAAATGAAAATTGCTTTGTGATGCGTATGTTACTCATACTTACTTTTTAAATTTTCTTATAAGTACCACTACAATTAATGCGATGGCAAAAATTAAATAAATTCCTGTACCACTTATAAATTCTAAAAACTCCATTTTAATTCTAATTAAGAGTGTAAAAGTAGTAAAGTATATGCCCCAAGCCTAAAAATTAATGTCAAGAAAAAAGTTTGGGTTTTTCTATTGTTTTTTGCACGTAATTTGCCGCCATGGAAACACAACTTTTTGAGCAGCTTCAGTTTACAGAAAATCCTGTTTATGAGATGGTTATATCTGATATTTTAGATAGGGGTTATAGTATCGTAGATGATTTTTTTGATTCTTCTGAGATCGAAGAATTACGACAGTCTTTAAAAGATGTATATGAGGCAGATTGCTTCAAAAAAGCTGCCATAGGAAATAGGCTTAATGAAGAGATTGATAAATCTATACGAGGGGACTTTATTTTGTGGATTAATGAAGCCGAAGGTCGCGCTGTTGAGCGTAGATTTTTTGCTAAAATTAATGATCTCGTTGCTTATTTAAATCGCACGTGCTTTTTAGGGATCTTGCAGAAAGAATTTCACTATGCTGTCTATCCCACAGGAACTTTTTACAAAAGACACCTAGATACTTTTCAGAATGATGACCGTCGTAAATTGTCTATGGTGTGCTATTTAAATGACGATTCCTGGATTGCCAGTAATGGCGGCGAGCTCACCCTGTATTTACCTTCTGAAACTGGCGAGACAGCTTTAGATATCATTCCCAGACCTGGGCGAATGGTCATTTTTGAAAGTCAGGTTTTAGAGCATGAGGTTAAACCGGTATTGGCATCAGAGCGTTTTAGTATAACAGGTTGGTTAAAAACACGATAGGTTTTGAGGCTCTAGCTTTCAATTTTTGGTTTAAAGCGTTTTCTAAATTTTAAGATTAAAGCAGCACTGCGCACAACCATCCACATCGTAAAAGCAATCCATACCGCATAGAGTTTTAAATCAAAATAATCTGCGATAAATATAGCGGGTACAAAGCCAAAAAAAGTTGCAGCCATTAATACGTTGCGCAGGTATTTCATCTCACCCATACCTTTAAAAATTCCATCAAAAATAAAAGCAAGTGCATTTAACGGTTGCATCAGGATCACAATAAAAAAGATTGTGGTAAAACGAGCGATAACCTCAGGTTCTTTACTAAAAATCAAACCCAGCTGTTCATAGAAAATTGCAGCAATAAGCATTAATCCGCCAGAAATAATCAAACTGTATTTGGTGAGTTTTTTACTAAGATCCCAAAGGCTCTTATAATCTTTAGCTCCCAGAAAACGACCGGCCAGAATATTTCCTGCTGCGGCATAGCCATCTATAAAAAATGCTGAAAACAACCAGATATTTATTAAAATAGTTTGTGCTGCGATATATGAGGCACCATAGCCGGTAGCAAATGAGTTTGCCAGGTAAAGCGCGACATTAAGCGCAATGGTACGCACAAAAAGGTTAAGTGCCATACCTACGAGTCGCCAAAGTTCTGGGTGAACCGGAAGTTTTAATTTGAGACTCACCTTAGTTTTTGACAACACTAATATAAGTGATAGAATAGCCATAACTCCCTGCGCAATTAAACTTGCATAGGCAGCACCTTCAAGTTGCAATGCCGGGATGTAACCTTCAATACCATAAACAAGCGCAAAGTCAAGTAGTATATTTAAACCAGCTCCTATTAAAGCCACAACCATGGGCCAAAATGTATTTTGAAGCCCTCTAAAGATGCCAAATACCGCAAAAGTGAATAGTGTTAACGGAAAGCCCCAAACCCGAATAGAATAATATTGTACACAGTATTCTAATATGAGACCCGATGCATTATATAATGAAAAAATACCTTCTATAAACGGAAGAGTACTTACTAAAATAACAACGCTTAGTAGAATATTAAAATAGATTGCCTGTGCCGGCAATGTGCTAATCTCATCTATTTTATTTGCTCCATAATATTGTGCGATTATAGCCTGTAAGGCACTACGAGTCTGGCCTAAAACCCATATTAAAGCTGATAAGAATGAACCTACGATACCTACAGCAGCAAGTACTTCGGTGGCATTAATGGGTACGTTACCTACTACGGCAGCATCTGTAGCAGAAAGTATAGGCTCTGCTATACCCGCAAGAAGAGCCGGAATGGCAAGGCGGTTAATATTTTTAAAAGAGAGGGTATTTGTTTTTGACATAAAGCATAGCTTATTGAGAAAATACCACTTCTTAGTTGCAAAACTTAAAATACAAGTTCGTAGCAGTAAAACGGAAACTCGCTTTGCTTCGGAAAATAAATTTCCTGAAGCTTATGATAGCCGCGTTTTGTGTAAAATATATTGTTTCGGGGGTTTTTACTAAAGGTGTCTAGCCGTACTGAAACATACTTATTCTCTTTAGCAAAACCTTCAGCAAAATTCATAAGTTGCTGCGCAATGCCCTGACCTTGTGAATCAGGATGCACAGCGAGTCTATGAATATAGATAGAATCAGCGTCTCCGGGAGTAAGCCAGTTAACCTGCTCATAGATTTCATCTTTTAAAGCAGAAATCACAATGGTACCTGTTATTTTTTCGCCTTGAGCAAAAACAAAGAGCTCGTCACGTTTTATGTCTTCTTCAAAGGCCTGATGAGACGGGTAATGATCATTCCATTGATATATGTTGTTCTCAATCATAGCCATTGCACACGCACGGGTAAGATTAAGAATTGATTCTATTTCTGAGAGTTTTGCCTTGCGTATCATAGATAAGCGTTAATTTTGTTCAAAATTGAGATAAAGCTTGTAAAGATGAAAACTATTTTCCTTCCACTTGGTAATCAAACTCTTTCAAAAACCAATGTCAAGTATATTCTTGAACTGGCACGTGTGCTTAAAGCAACGCTTTATGTATCTAAATTGTACAAAGAGCCGGCGCGATCTGGGGGTTTACCTAAAACGCTTAACGTTTCTCAAATTACAGCTCAGGAAATAGAAGAGCAGTTGAGCGCTTTTAATACGGAAGGTATAAAAGTACGCGTAAAACCGCTTGAAGGAGATGACTGGGTAGAGGCCGTGGGGAAATTTCATCAGAAAACAAACCTTGATTTAATTGTGCTCACACCGAAACATCACAACGTAAATCAAGCAAACTTTTTAGGTAAAACTGCAGGTAGTTTGCTTAGAAATACTGAGACTGCCGTATTAGTCGTTCCAGTTGATTATGAGTATAAACCCATAAGTCGTATTCTTATGGCTGTAAAGTCTGGTATTGTTCACGATAAACGCACATTAGATCCTTTACGTACAATTAAAAAACGCTACAAGGCAGATGTTAGGCTTTTACAAATTAAGACTCCTAATTACTTACCAGAAGATTCTGAATTTGATGCAAACTTAGGCGAACTCGTCGACACTTATAAATCTACAGAGAATGCTACTGTTTTTCAGGGTTTGTTAGAGCATCTTAATGAAAATAAACCTGATATGATTTGTGTTTTTAAACGCAAACGTGGCTTTTTTGAAAAGCTTTGGGACGATGACTCTGTAAAAAAGGCCGACTTTGAAAGTCGGACACCACTACTGGTCTTAAAAGAGCAGCAGTAAGAATATTGTAAGCGCATTTATAGTATATTTGCGCCAGTAAATGGGGATGTAGCTCAGTTGGCTAGAGTGCTTGACTGGCAGTCAAGAGGTCGTGGGTTCGAATCCCATCTTCTCCACAGAAAACCCTGTTATCGCAATGATGACGGGGTTTTTGCTTATAATCGCGATGCAATCGTATTCTTGATGAGTATTAAAGTCACTAATTTTAAAAAATCTTTTTCCGCATTTAGAAGGGCTTTTATTTTTTCAGTAAGATCTATCAAATGCGGATGCTTAAACAATTTGTTTTCACTGATTTACTAAGATATTTTTCTGTTTTCTAAATGACCTTTTATAACATTAAAATGTAGAGCCTGCTGTATACCTGAAGTTTTTGCTTCTTTAAAATTAGATTCTTAAGGTGACAAGCTTGTCAATTCATTTTACGCTTTTCAGAAATTTCAGATAAATGTGCGCCCTTTTCATCATCAAACGTTTTGGTTTTTGGACTTCCTATTATTTGAGAAGCGTATACTCCCGAGTGTCCTGAAAATAGATAAGCGGTGCTACACGCTAAGGCTATAAAAACTCCAGATTCTATCCCAAATAACTCAATTCCCATAACAGTACAGGCGATAGGTGTGTTTGTAGCTCCTGCAAATACTGCTACAAATCCCATTCCTGCCAGCAAATCTATAGGCAACGGCACAAACCAAATTAGGGCATTACCCAAGGTTGCTCCTATATAAAATAAGGGTGTTACTTCGCCACCTTTAAAGCCTGCCCCGAGTGTGAATGATGTAAATAATATTTTAATTAAAAAGTCGTAAGAATTCATTGACATCGTAAATGAATCTACAATGGTAGGGATTCCTAAACCAATATATTTTGTTGTACCTAGGGCATATACCGCTATTGCAATTATTGCGCCGCCTACAAATGGTCTAAGCGGAGGATATTTTATATATCTTTTAAATAAAGCACTCCAAAAGTGTGTAGATTTTGAAAAAAGCATGCTTACAAGTCCAAAAATGATTCCGACTAGTAATGCCCATACTAAATTCTGGGGATTCATAACTGTGATAGAATCTATATGATACTGGGTGTGTGTGACATTCCATAGGGTACAAAAATAATCGGCAAGTACTGCCGCTAAAAAACTGGGAACAATAGCATCAAGACGTATTCTCCCCAATATAAGTACTTCTAAAGCAAATATTCCTCCAGCTAATGGAGTTCCAAAAACGGAAGCAAAACCGGCACTAATACCTGCAATAAGTAAAATTTTGCGATCACGGTTTGAGAGGTTAAAGATTTTTGTAAACTGGTCTGCAACTGCCCCTCCTATTTGTACCGCAGTACCTTCTCGTCCTGCAGAACCTCCAAACAAATGAGTTGCTAAAGTGCCAAAAAGAACCAAAGGCGCCATTTTAAATGGAATAATTTTTTTAGGGTTGTGAAACTCTTCAAGCAGTAAATTATTCCCTTTTACAACACTGTTTCCGAATAAATGGTAAGATAGGCCTACTATAAATCCGCCTAGAGGGAGTAAAGCAATAATCCATAGGTGAGACTCTCTATAATTTGTCACCCAATCGAGACTAATTAGAAAGAATGCCGATATGCTTCCTGCAATAGCACCTATTAGTGTACAGATAAAGAGCCATTTTAAAAGATAAAACAGGGCAGGAAGTTGCTCTATCGAAGAAAATGCGGATTTTAATTTTATTACATTCATACTGCCATGTATAACGATTCTGCATTAGCTGTAAGCGATTTTGAAGCAGAATGCATAGCTATTCACAAAGTCATAGAAGGTAAACCTTGCGGTTTATTTAAGCCGTAAATATACTAGAAATCGTATGCAATAGATCCGTTTAGTTCTTCGGAATGGAAATTTGGCAAATTTTAAACTTAATCGTTTTGATCAAAAAGCATTTTTATATGTGGCTTATTAATTTCGATAATAGTAAACACGCCAAGAATAATTCCTAAAATACCCGATAGACAATTGAGAATGGCAATTACAAGTACAAATGTATAATTGCAGGTTTGTCCTATATATTTTGCGGCCATTAAGGTTAGAATACCTACTATTAAACAAAGGATAAAACCAATGCCCATTATAATATTTAAGACGCTCATTACATCAATATTTGCATCAGGCATTGTCGTAGATTCATTAATAAATATATTTAAAAAGGCTAAATAACCCACAAAAAACAAAGCAGCTAATAAGCTTAAAACACCTTTAACTATGTACAGGACTCTAAAGGTGTTGAGGTTGTTTGATACTACTTGCATAATTGAATGATTTATCTATAGGTAGTTACTCGTAGGCTATTGTTACAATTACTTCTGTAAAAAGAGAAACCCCAACAGAATAAACTGTTGAGGTTTCTCAAATAATTAAATTGGGTGTTTTAAAAACTATTTTTGAGCTGCTTTCCAAAAATCGTTTTCAAAATTGATATCTGTGATGATTTTATCAGGATCAAGTTCAACTTTATTTACTGTTTTAGTAGTTTCTAATAAGTAGTTCCAGGTATTGCCACGTTGCCAGATTTCTACAGGAAGCGCTATTCGTTCTGTTGTATTGTCATCAAATGTAACTTCCATTTTTACAGGCATAGGTACTTCTCCTTTATTTGAAATACTAATGATATAATTACCTTCGTTCTGTTTTACGTTTTCAATTGCAATATCAATATTACCGGTGCCGTAGAACCATCCTTTCCAGAACCAGGCAAGATTTTCGCCGGCCACATTTTCTATATGGTTGAAAAAATCTTTAGGCTGGGGATGCTTGTACGCCCAGTGTTTTATATAAGATTTAAATGCATTATCAAATCGTTCTGGTCCTAAAATGTACTCACGCAACATAAATAAACCTTGTGCAGGTTTGTAATAAGCGGTCATACCTAAGTTTCTTAAGTTAGTAGCATCTGGGTAGGTATCTATACCCTCGCGGTTAGGACTGTTAAACCAGCCTACAGTATTGCGTACTTTACTAAGATTTGCAGGATACTCACCATTATTAAATTTTAAAGTACTGTAGTAGTTTATAAAGGTGTTGAAACCTTCATCCATCCACGCATAACGACGTTCGTTTGAGCCTACAATCATAGGAAACCAGTTGTGACCAAACTCGTGATCTGTAACTCCCCATAAGCTTTCGCCTTTAGATTTCCAGCTGCAAAAACTCAAACCGGGATATTCCATACCGCCTATTTCTGCGGCTACATTAACAGCAGTAGGGTATGGGTATTCAAACCACATGTTAGAATAGTTTTCAATCGCATTTTTTGTGTATTCGGTAGAGCGAGACCACGCATCCTGACCAGAACTTTCAATAGGATATACAGACTGTGCAACTGCTTTTTTACCGCCGGGTAAATTTATTTTAGCAGCATCCCAAATAAAGGCTTTTGAAGAGGCAAAGGCCACATCACGCGTGTTCTCCATTTTAAAATGCCAGGTTAATGTGCCGCTTTGTTTTGCACGCAATGACATATCATTGAGTTCTTCAGGATTTATAATGTAAACTGTTTTATCGCTATTTTTAGCTTGATCCATGCGATCACGCATTTTTGAAGACATTATGTCTTTTGCATTTTGCAATTCGCCTGAAGCCACTACGATATGATTATAAGGTGCTGTAATTTTAAAATCATAATCCCCATAATCCAGATAAAATTCACCCGCACCTAAATATGGCTCAATATTCCACCCCTCAATATCATCAAGTACTGCAGCTCTAGGAAACCATTGTGCTAAAGCAAAAATAGTCCCGTTTTTTGTATCAACCCGTCCCATACGGTCCATTCCGTCTTTAGGTATTTTGTATGTAAAATTCATTGATACCGTCGCTTCACCACCATTTGCAGGAATGGGCTCGTCAAAAAACACTTGCATGCGAGTATCTGTAATTATGTGTTTTGAAGAAGTGCTGCGCTTTACTTTAGCAGCGAGATTTGTTATGGTATACCCACCGTTTACATCACCATTATAGCGATTGCCGGAGATAGGAGTGGTAAGCGTACCTCTAGATGTTTCTGTAAAACGGTTTTGCTCCAGATGCATCCAGATAAAATCTAGATCTTGTGGGCTGTTGTTAGTATAAGTAAGGGTGACTTTTCCGCTAATAGATTGAGCCTGCTCGTTTAATGTAGCTTCAATAACATAATCGGTTTCATTTTGCCAATAATGTTCACCGGGCTGGCCGGTTGCAGTGCGAAATTCATTACCACTGTGCTCTAGAAACTCGCTAAAAAGAGGCTGGTTATTAATTTTGGTTTCTTGTGCCTGACTACCTGATATGGCACCAATAACTAAGGTTGCAAAAGCAATTTTTTTGCTTAAATAATTCATTTACTAAAAAGATTAGATTGAGCCTTAAATGTAAAAGTTCTATTCCTATTTCAGTAAAATATAATTGAACAAAAAATGTTAATCCTGAACAAATTTTATACCTGCTGTAATGATGTTTGAGCTCAATCCAGTATTGCGCTTGTAGTTGTAATACTTAAGATCTATACTTTTTAAACCAAATTGAAAGATGTGGAATTTTGTAAAGATATCTGTATAGTTTGCACCGAAGCCAAACTGATTTGCATCATACGCAGAGAGGTCAAAATCTGAGGTGTAAAACTCGTCTGTAGAAGCGTGTTGCTCATAACCTGCAAATTGATCTGCGGCGGTTTGCGTATAATACCTGTAAGATGGGTACAGCGTAAATTTATCTATGATTTTTATCGGAATTTCTAAACTTGCTGTGTGTGAAGTAATCCCCCAGTCATCTGCATAAAAACGGTAATAAGAGCGTAGCACCACTCTTGAATTTAAGTAATAATTTAATCTTCCGCCGGCGGCTATTTTTGATCGCGTATCAGGTAATCGCTCGATATCATCTGCAAGCTGAAAATCTTCAACCATAACATCTGGCTTATCGCTAAAATAAATACGTTGAAACGGGGTAGAAAGTAAACCACTTTGCTGAACTAAATCTAATGCTAGCGATGCCTGTAATTTTTTAGAAAGTATTTGAGAGAACCCAAAACCTACAGCATAAGAGTTTCTATTTGTATGGTCAAAAGGTATAAATTGCGGATTGTAATTTGCATCTCCGTAAACGCTTCCTGGGCGTAATTCAATAGGATAAATCGTTTTCCAGGAATCTAGGTAGATATTACCATTTACACTTAATTCTGTGTTTTTCTCATTAAATAACCAGGTGTAGCTTCCACCAAAACCTACTGAGAAGTAATCATATTCTGAAGAGACAGATGCTTTTGCTGTCCATATTTTATTGCGATCAGTACTGCTATGGCTGTAAATACCGTTTATGTTTGACCATAAATCACTACTAGAAGCGCCAGATGAAGCCTGAAAAGCATTTGCAGCGTTGCTACCATCAAACGGATTGATGTTACTGGAGGAAGCAGATGTGTATGCAGAAACCCCCGCATCTATAGTTAACACATCATCGTCGTTTAGCGGTATCGAAATTACAATCGTACCCGTAGCATCAGTAAGCTCTTCTGTGCCTATACCTCCCGTTACAGCAGCGTTAGCGCCATCCTGAGCATAATAGCTACTTAAAAAATCAACTTCAGTAGTTTCTAAAACTCTTTTTTTATATGCTTCCTGATTTTCTTCCTGTGCGTGTACTGCAGAGAATGAAAGTACTAATAAAGCCCCAAAACTTATTTTAAATAATTGCATATGCTTATATAAATACTCATTAATTACAACCGCAGCCACCACCGGTTTTACCTCCATTAGCGCCTACCGCCGCTTCTCTATAGGAATGAAAGGTAGAAACATTGCGATCTGCCGGCTTATCTGAAAGAACCATATCAGGATCATTTATTGCTACTTTCTCGTACTCTTTTACCGCAACACAACTGGTGAAGTACAAGCTAAGAGAGCTCAACAGAAGAATTTTTTTAATCATGATCTTTAATTTCTATATGGTCTGATTTATATATTTTACCGGTATCGTCAATTATAATACACTCAATATTAGGCAATTGATTAATCCTATTAAGTCCCACCTCAATCCCCATAACAAATACAGAAGTTGCTAATGCGTCTGCTAATTCAGCCTTTGGAGCAAACACAGTTGCACTTATAATTCCGGAAGCAGGATACCCTGTTCGCGGGTCTATAATGTGACTATATCTTGTATCATTAAAAGATACGAACTTTTCATAGTTGCCAGATGTTACAACAGCACTATTTATTAAAGGGAGTAACGCAAAAACCTTATTTTTATTCATAGGGTTTGTAATTGCAACTTTCCAGGTGCTTCCATCAGGTTGCTTTCCCCAGGTATTCATGTCTCCTGATGCATTTATAATACCTGCAGAAACACCTTTAGAAATCAATAGCGCTTTAGCTTTATCTGCAGCATAGCCTTTACCTATTGCACCAAAGCCAATTTTCATTCCTGCATCTGGCAAAAAAACGGTGTGAGAGGAAGCATCTAATTGAATTTTATTAAAACCTACGCGATCTACAGAAGCGGTTATCGTTGCTGCATCTGGCATTTGGGTCATGCTTCCATCAAACTTCCATATTTTATCCATTGAGGCGTAACTAATGTCAAAAGCGCCATCTGTAAGTTTAGAAATGGAAATTGCTCGTGTGATGAGGTCAAATAATTCTGCATCTACTGCAACGGCTTTAATACCGGCATTTTTATTTATTGCTGAAGTTTGAGAATTAGCATCCCATGAAGAAATTAGTTTTTCAATTCGTGTAATTTCGGCTATAGCCAGATTTATAAAAGCATCTGCCTTCTCCTGATTTTGAGCGACAACCGTTATATCAAAACGGCTTCCCATTAGCTTTAAAGTTCGCTTAAATGTTTGTTGTGCATTTAAGTTAAAACTTAAGAGCAGAATTAAAATAGGGAGTATGTGTTTCAAAATTTTACTTTGTGAAAGCCTCAAGCTTTTTAATGTAAGCCTCTGGAGTTGTCTTCTCATAACCGGCTTGTCCAAGTACTTTACCAGCATGATCTAAAACTACCACAAACGGAAAATACCCATTTTTGTTATAGGTTTCAGCAAGTTTATTGTTACGTGCTTGTTGATCTTCAGGTAATGCATTTTTAGTTTTTCTAGGAAAATCTGCTTGAAGCATTACAAAATGATCTTTAGCATATTTTTTAAATGCTTCTGTTGACCATACTTCTTTATCTAACTTAATGCACGGCGCACACCAGTCTGAGCCTTGAAAAACGAGTATAATAGGTTGATCTAGCTTAGTCGCTTCCTTTTTTGCTTCAGAAAAATTGGTTTTCCATTCCTGAGCATTTGTGCTAAACACGGTTAGCGTTGCGAATAGCGTGAAAAAAAGAAACTTTTTCATAGGGATTTTTATTTTTAATTGAATATTTAAAAGTAGTCCTAACTACCTCAATTTGTTAGTTAATTTCAAAAGCTATGCCGCGTTTGTTAGTGTAGATTTTTAAACCTCTTTTTCTACAAAAGCAGTGTTTATATCTAGTATTTCATTAATTAACTTAAGAAGATAACTTTCAAAAGTTTCCAGAAGCTCTGTGGTTACTGAAGCGTTTTGGTCTTTGTTAAGTTTTAAAAATCCGGCATTTAAGTTTTTAAATGAAATTATACCAGCTTCCGTGAATTCTGGCAGACCTTCACTTTTATAAAGCATCAAAGCATAACACAAAACCTGAAAAGCTTTAGACTGTTTGTCGTAATCTGTAATTAGATCTTCCCATTCTTTAATTACAAGATGGTATTTGTCTACTTTACCTGTTTTATAATCAAGAATGCGCAAAACATTGTTTACCCGGTCTATTCGGTCAACCGTGCCTTTAAGTACAATGCCTTCCCAAATAGGCACACTGTATTTTGATTCAAGGGCTTTTATTATGATTTCATTTCCATCATTGATATCACGCTGCTCTTGCATTAAAAAATTACGAACAAATTGTTTAGCGACATTAAAAATAATCAGGTTTTTACCAGTATCTATATGGACTGCATTATACCAGATGTCAAATTGTTTGCGCACTTCTTTATCTACTGAAGACATCATTTTTTTTAAAATATCTGCAGTAAGTATCGTATTTATATAGGGCTCATAAAGTTTTTCTAGCGTTTCATGAACAACGGTTCCTAATGTGTTGTGCGCAATAATATCTTCTACTTCATCTAATTCTTGTATTCCTAAAACGTATTTATAATAAAAATCTACAGGATTTCTTATATAGGTGGTTAATGCAGAAGGGGAAAGGCCAGATTGCGCATGTTTTTTAATAGCTTCTATTATCTGAGGCGTTTTCTCAATATGCTTGAGTTTTTTTGGTTTTAAACTTACAGAAGCACTTGCGGTTTGTTCGCTGTAGGTATACTTAACCTCTGGGTCTGTAGCAAGCTGAAGTAGAAATCTGCTTTTTTCACCACTATTTAAACCGCCTGCTTCATTATTGAATAAAAGGTTTATTTTTTCTGAACGCTGAAGCAATCTAAAGAAGTGATATGCATAAATGGCATCTTTCTCTCTGTAAGTGGGCAGTTTATATTCAATTTTTAAATCAAAAGGAATAAAACTATTTTGACTCTTACCAGAAGGAAATGTCCCTTCATTGAGCGATGTAATGATTATATTTTTAAAATCAAGTACCCGAGATTCAAGAACTCCCATTATTTGAAGTCCAGAATAAGGATCACCCCTAAAATCGAGCGTCTCTTTACTTAAAAGCTCTCTATAAAACTGTTTAAGGGTTTTTATATCTCCCAGATACGTGTAGCTGTCGTTAAGATTTTTAAGTTGCGTAAAGAGCTCTAAAAAGGCGTGTAAAAATTCTAATTGCAACCAGTTTTTCTGCGGAAGCAAAATTTCTTTCAACAACTGGATTGTTCCTAAGATTGAAGTAAGTGCGTTCTCGCTATTATTGAGCCACGGATTGAAAATTAATTTTAAAGCCGCTGAATGCACTGCATCATTTTCTAATCGGAGCGGATTTATATAAACCAGGTTTTTTTGAGTGATTTCTTTTTTAATCTTTAGTCGTGCGTCACCTAAGAGTAGAATGGCATATTGCTGATCGAGTATAGAAAGGACATCTTTATAATAATACCCGCTTTCCTGTCTGTTGAGTTGTAACTGAAACCAATTTTCAAAAAATGCAGCCTGGGCAACTTGTTGTAAGGGTAACCCCATGGTTACATTGAGAGCTAAAACATTTGATGGCAATGAGTTTAAAAGAGGAAGCAAAAGTGCTTCGTCTCCTAATATCACGGCGGTATTTTCTAGTTCTTCCTGAGAGAGTTTTGAAAGTAGCTGGCCAGTATATTTAATCTGTCCTATATTTTGAGAGATCCCGGTTGCACATATGGTTTTTTCTGAATTATAATAGGAGACCTTTTGAGGAATTATAGAATTTGTAGCATTTAATTCTTTCCAGTTTTTGAGGTATCCTTTTATAAAAGTGCTGGCAACGTGATTCTCATCCTTTAAAAAGTAAGGATCTATATCCCAGTAAATTTTTGTGGTAGATCGTTCTAAGAATTTTTTTATAATGGTTTGTTCTGCAGAGTTAAGTGCGTTAAAACCGCAAAAAAAATAATTCTGAGTATTCTCTTTTAGGTAACTGTCAATAGTTTCTACCGCTTTTCTATAAAGCATTCCCTGATAACCGAGACCAAGATTCTCTAAGTGTGTTTTATAGTTGTTATAATACAGTTCAATAGATTTCCAGAATATGAGATAATTTGAGACTAGAGTAGAAGTTGTATCTATTGACCAGTGATTGAGTTCTTTAATTGCACTTAGGTAGTCAAAAAATGATTTTGTAGAAATGAGGTATCGGTCTATTTCATTAAAATCTCCCAATAAGGTTTGTCCCCAACCTAAAAAGTTTAAAAAGGGTTCGGGTTCGCCTTGATTAAATTGTTTTCTATAAATGTGATAGAGCTCTACTTGAAGTTGAGTTTGAGAAGCAGGTACGAGCCCTGAGATATCTTCTACAAGTTCTTCTATGCTCAAAGTTTTTGGTAAAAAGCATATCTCGTCTTTGAGCTTCTTTTTTAAATTTTTAGTAAAAAAACTTCCTGCTCTTTTAGATGGAAGTACAATCACTGTTTGAGAAAGGGGTATTTCTGAATTTAACAGGTCTTGTATAATCTCGTCGATGAATGTTGTCATATGCTAAAAATAAAAAACGCCCCGAATAAACGGGGCGTTTTAAAAATATATTGTAATGAGATTTAAATCTGAATGTATCTTACTTTAAAGTAAGTTTTACACGTCTGTTAAGTTGCATACCAGCAGCTGTAGTGTTAGGAGCGATTGGCTTCTCTTCACCATAAGCGTGAATCATTAGATTATCTGCATTAGCACCTTTAGAGATTAAGTAATCTACAACAGATTGAGCTCTTCTTTCAGAAAGACTCATGTTGTATGCATTACTTGCACGGCTATCAGCGTGACCTTCTACTTCAAACTTAGCGCTAGGGTATTCTTTAACAATTGCAGCAATTCTGTCTACAGTTGCAAGAGAGCTCTTACGGATAGTAGCTTTATCTGTATCAAATAAGATACGACCAGCTTCACCGTTTAATTCTTCTAATACAGCAGCGTCAACTTCTGGGCAACCATTGTTAGATGCAGGACCAGCTACGTTAGGACATTTATCATCTTTGTCAGCAACACCGTCACCGTCAGTATCTACAAAAGGACAACCATTGTTAGATGCAGGACCAGCTTCGTTAGGACATTTGTCTTCAGCATCGATAACACCGTCACCGTCAGCATCAGGACATCCATTAGTTGCAGCAGGACCAGCTACGTTAGGACATTTATCTTCATTGTCAGCGATACCATCACCGTCAGAATCAGGACATCCGTTAAATTCTGGTAAACCAGCAACCTCAGGACAAGCATCTTCAGAATCTTTTATACCATCACCGTCTGTATCAGGACATCCGTTGAATTCTTTAAGACCTGGAGTTTCAGGGCACTCATCATCTTTATCATATACACCATCACCATCAGTATCTTTTCCGCCAAAAACGAAACCTACACCAACAACGTGTTGAAAATGACGTGTGTCAACGTATTTATTACCTTCAAAAGTATGCTTATAAGTTGATGCAAAATTTAAGTTGATATTTTCACTTAACCAGATTTTTAAACCAGCTTGTAAGTTACCAGTTCCGTGGCTTGGCATATCTCCAAAAAATACGTAACCTCCACCAACACCTACGAAAGGATCAGCCCATCCACCTTCTCCATTAAGAAGATCTCTAAAACTATAGTTGAAAACACCATCAACAGCATAATATGCAAGGTCATCTGCAGGAGCATCTCCAAATTTTTCTATTTTATTAATAGATCCCTGTACACCAAAAGAAAGACCAGCACCAATGTAACGACCTACATATAATGTTGAAACTGAAGGAAGAATATTCCAATGATCTCTTTGGTTGAAATATTCGTTCCAAAGACCTCCTCTTAATGGTTCACTATTACTTGGATCTACAGGGTAGGTATCTACCGCGTTTACACCAATACTAACCCCCCAAGGGTTATTCTTGTCTTGAGCATTTGCTTGACTCATACCTATAAAGGTAAGGGCTGCAAATAAAAATAATTTAGTAAGATTTTTCATGTTAAGTAAGTAAAATTTAAGTGTGTTAATTGAAGCAAATGTAATTTGTTAAAAACTAGCAACAAAATCAAATCTAAGAAAAATCAAATAATTGCTTATTTAGTATAAATCTTCAGATTGATTTGTTGCTAATCAGTAACATTTAAGTTTAATCTATAAGTGAAATTTCAACTCTACGGTTTTGTTGTCTACCAGCAGCAGTTGCATTATTTGCAACAGGCTTAGTTTCACCAAATCCTTCGGAAGAAAGTCTTGAAGCAGGTAATCCTTTTTCAATTAAATAGTTTTTAACTGAAGCTGCACGTTCGTCAGAAAGCTTAAGGTTGTATGCATCACTTCCTTGACTATCTGTATGACCCTCTATTAAAAATCTTGTATTAGGATATTCCATCATTGTACCAGCTACAGTATTTAAATTTTCAAGTGACTCTTTACGAATTGTAGCTTTATTTAAATCAAATAGTACAGTTCTAACCTGAACATTAATTTCTTCTAACACCTCAACAGTTACTTCTGGGCAACCATTGTTTGCTACTGTACCAGGAACTGTAGGACACTCATCATCCTTGTCTAATACACCATCATTATCTTTATCCTGATAAGGGCAACCATCATTTGCGGCAGGGCCAGCTTCATTAGGACATTTATCTTCTGCATCTGTAACACCATCACCGTCAGCATCAGGGCAACCATTTAAAGCAGGTAAACCAGCTACATTAGGACATTTATCATCTGGATCTGCAATGCCATCACCATCTGTATCAGGGCAACCATTAAATTCTGGTAAACCGGCAACTTCAGGACAAGAATCTTCAGAATCTTTTATACCATCACCATCTGTATCAGGACATCCATTAAATTCTGGTAAACCAGGAACATCTGGACACTCGTCATTTTTGTCAAAAATACCATCACCATCAGTATCGGTACCTCCAAAAGCAAAACCAATACCGGCAGTATGTTGCATATGCTTAGTATAGTTATCTTCAAATGCGTGCTTGTAGGTTGTAGATAAGTCTAAACTTATAGACTCTCCTAACCATATTTTTAAACCTACAGTACCGTTAGCAGTACCATGGCTTGATAAATCACCTACAAAAACATAACCACCACCTACTCCTAAGTATGGGTCAAACCAGCCACCTTCACCAAAAAGAGCATCGCGGAAACTGTAAGAGAACATACCATCTACTGCATAATATGCAAGATCATTTGCTGGTACATCACCAAATTTCTCTATTTTATTAAGAGAACCTCTTACACCAAAAGCAAAACCACTACCAATGTAACGGCCTACATAAAGAGTAGAGATAGATGGTAGAATATTCCAATGGTCATCTACATTATACATTTCATTAAGAAATCCTCCTGTTAGAGGTCTGTTATCTTCATCTACGGGATAAGTGTCAACAGCGTTAACTCCTACACTTATATACCAAGGGTTATTTGCATCCTGAGCAAATACAGAGTTTACTCCTATAAATACTGCAAAAAACAAAAACAATATACTAG
The DNA here is from genome assembly GCF_000687915.1 of Leeuwenhoekiella sp. MAR_2009_132. Classification (NCBI taxonomy): domain Bacteria; kingdom Pseudomonadati; phylum Bacteroidota; class Flavobacteriia; order Flavobacteriales; family Flavobacteriaceae; genus Leeuwenhoekiella; species Leeuwenhoekiella sp. MAR_2009_132. Next base: position 1,354,575 of record NZ_JHZY01000004.1, on the reverse strand, counting down.
TACTTTTTTTCATATTTCTAATTGATAAGTTATTCAATACGGGGGTAAAAGTAGTTTGTTAAAATTTAGATACAAAACGGCAATTGATAAAGTTTTATTAAACCTTTATTAAGAATTATACAAAACCAAGAAAATTTATTAACTTAAATATTTAGCAGAACAAATGTTAAAGGTCACAAAATCAAATAGTTGTATTGAAATCTGTTGTTGTTTTTAATAAGTGCAATTAGATAAATTTTATATTTTAATTAAGGTGTGAATAATTGAATTTCATCATTTAGATATACTATTAATTGCTTCTTGATTGTATATCCCATTGCAATGAGTGCCTGGGAATAAGAATTTATTTGTTTACTATGTGCCTCATTTTTTAATCCGGTTTTATAATCTAATAGCCAGGCTTCATTCTTGTCATTAAGTTCCAAACGGTCTGGTCTAATAGTTTTACCTTTTAAGTTTATATCTCGTTCATTTAAAATAAAATGGGCACGATTAAAGAAACCCTCGGGTTTCAACTTAGCTATAAGTTCTTTTAAATTATTGTTTAACTTTTGATAATTAGCTGTATCTATTAATCCTAATGTAAGAGCTCTTTTAATGGCTAAATCAACATCTTCTTCTACTTCAATATTTTCCATTAGTTCATGAATTACATTACCTAGATTTATGGCTTCAACAAGTTCTGTGTTCCATAGAAAATCTGCCTGGGTAACCATAATTAAATTGTGTTCTTCTTTAGAAGTACTCGTTAATTCTAAATTTTCTGAAGATTGAACCAGATTTTTTGGCTTTGAAGTTCGTTTTTCATTTCCTATGGAATAATAGAGAGTATCTTCAGTAAAGTTGGGATCCTGATTAACGAAGTTCATAAATAGATCAGAAAATGTTTTTGGCTCTGCTTTGCTAAGCGCCCCCTTATTAGTTATAATGTGTAGTTGTTCAACACTACGCGTCAAAGCAACATAAAGAATATTAATATTATCCAGTTGTTGTAAACTTCTTTTTACGTGGTAAAGTGCCGCTGTCTGCTCATTAAATTGGGTGAGCTCATTTTTTTGACCTATTAATAAGGCCTTAAAATCTAAGAATTCACCAGCGTTGGGTAAATACCAATTATAAGAATCTGAATTTCTAGGATACAAATCGCTATCTGCAAACGGATAAATAACAACCGGAAATTCTAAGCCCTTCGCTTTGTGAACCGTCATTATTTGCACAGCCTTTGAGGCGGGAGGTGTACTTATGCTTAGCTTATCCTGTTTGCGATTCCACCAGGTAATAAATTCAGGAACACCGCCAGAATTCTTTTGTGTAAAGTCATAAACAGCGTCTAAAAAGAATTGAAGGTAGGCTCCTCCGCTTTTTTGAAGGTTAAAACTTCTTACAATGTATTCTACAGCTTCGTAAAGAGGTAATGTAGCGCATTGTGTAAAATCAAAATGAGAATTCACACCTAACGCATTTTTTAATAGCTCAGAACCATTAAAAATTAAATTGTTTTTATAAAAGGCATGGCGATTTTCAATATTTAGAAATTCTTCAGCAAGATATTCTAGTAGTTTTATGCTTATAGCGTTAGATTCATTTTCAATTGTATAATGCAGCAGATTTACTATAAACTGTACTTGAGAAGACTGTTTTAAAAGTAAACTCTCACTAGATATTACCGGTATATTTTGTTCTTGTAAGCGCTGGGCTATAGCTACACCTTCTGAATTTTTTCTAACCAGTATACAAAGCTCATTAAGTGTAAAACCATTTTCCAGGCACGAATAAATAGTCTTGACCACCTCGTCTAGATACAAAGGCACAGCTTCCTCTTTATTTACAGCATCTATAAATGAAATAGCAACATAGCCACCTTGCTTTGTATTTACGCGTTGTGCGTTTCCTTCGGTATATATTTTTTTATAGTCTACATTTTCAAAAACATCTGCAAGTTTGCTGAAGAATGTATTGTTAAATGCTATAATCTTATCATAACTTCTATAATTAAAGGGAAGATTTATAACGTCTTTATTTTCATTCTGAAACGGATTTTTACCGTTAGATAACTCTATAAATTGAGCTGCCTCGCCACCACGCCATCTATAAATTGCCTGTTTAGGGTCGCCTACGAGCATCAGACTATTTGATAAATCTTCAGTTTGATTAACGCTAACCGCATTGTCTATTAAGGGCACGAGATTTTCCCACTGTAAGCGCGAAGTATCTTGAAATTCATCTATAAAGTAATTTTCATAACGCTCACCCAGTCGCTCGTAAATAAAAGGGGTAGGTTGATTTGCTATATTTTTATGAATAAGTTCATTAAAGTCTGAAATTAAAATGAGGTTATTTTTGGCTTTAATTTTATCTACTTCCTCCTGTATTGCTTGTAAAACAGATAACGGAGTGATTTTTTTATACAGTTCTTCTTGAAAACTCAAATTTAATATGTCGTGTTTTATCACATTAAATTGAAGAGCGATTTCTGGTGCAATCTGGTCTAAAATATCTTTTATAGGCTGCTTTTGAGTTTTAGTATACATGGGTTCCTCACCCAAATTTGCAACCCACGCCGAAGCAGTATTAATAGCAAAAATGCCTTCACTAATTTTTGTTACTGCTTTGGGCAAATATTTTCCTTTAAAATGGCCTTCTTCGAGTCCGTTTGAGGCAATAAAACCGAGCAATGATTTCGCTTTTTCTAATATTCCTTTTTCAAGCTGTGAAGAGCTTTTTTTTATAAACTCTTTTAAGTCTGCAAAATCCTTCAATGATTTACCCTCCAGCATTTTTAAATAGGCTCTGTCATTTTCGCTTAAAAGCAGTCTGCTAATCTCATAAAAGTCTCTTGATATATCCCAGCTTCGGTCACTGTCAATCTTTTCTAAGGCATAATCGAGTAGCACTTGTGTTACTAAATCATCTTTACCCGCTTTGTCAATTAACTTATCTACAGCCTGCTCTAAAACATCTTGAGTATTGAGTTCAACTTCAAAATTTTGTGGAATTTTTAAATCATGTGCAAATGTACGTATGACCCGATGGGTAAAATTATCTATAGTTACCACATCAAATGATGCAAAATCCTGAACGATATTCTTTAAGAGGCGCTTTGATTTTTGCTGAATTTCGGTTCGTTTTAAACCGGTCTCTTCTTCGATTGAAAGCAGCATTGGACCCGGATTATCAAAAATATCATCATGAGTAAACGCCTGTAGGTTGTCTACAATACGCAACTTCATTTCGGCGACCGCTTTGTTTGTAAATGTTATGGCGAGAATGCGGCGGTATTTGAATTCGTTTTTACTTTTAAAAAGAATTACAAGATAATTTTTAACTAGAGCAAAAGTTTTTCCTGCGCCAGCTGAAGCATTGTATATAGAGATAGTAGGTAGATCTTGCATAGATTCAAGATGGTAAAAATGTTAATACTAATTATATGAGTGTGTTATAAGCGATTAGTATTTAAACCTTAAGACTTTTATAACACGTGTTGTTTTTAATACGGGTGCTGAATTGCTATCTTTGGGGAACAACTATTATATTAACGAAAAAAATAAATAAAAATGTCATTTCAACTTCCAAGTTTAAAATATGCCAAAGATGCATTAGAACCTAGTATAGATGCACAAACCATGGAAATTCACCACGGTAAGCATCACGCAGGTTACACCAGTAAATTAAATGCAGCTATTGAAGGTACAGACCTTGAAGGTAAAACTATAGAGAATATCTTAATAAATCTAGATATGTCTAATAGTGCCGTACGTAACAATGGTGGTGGTTTTTATAATCACAGTCTCTTTTGGGACATAATGTCTCCAGATGGAGGTGGCGAGCCTACAGGAGAGTTAGCTGAGGCTATAAATGCTGCATATGGTTCTTTTGAAGCTTTTAAAGATAAATTTAGTAGCGCAGCAGGAAGCCAATTCGGTTCAGGTTGGGCTTGGCTTTGTGTTCACGAAGGCGGAAAAGTAGAAGTATGTTCTACACCTAATCAGGATAACCCGTTGATGCCAGAAGTAGGCTGCGGTGGAACTCCAATTTTAGGATTAGATGTGTGGGAACACGCCTATTACTTAAAATACCAAAACAAGAGACCAGATTATATTGATGCATTCTTTAATGTAATCAATTGGAAAGAGGTTTCTAGCCGTTACGCTCAAAATAAATAAGAAACATTAATTTGTTTTTATGAACCCGGAATACTATTCCGGGTTTTTTTTATGCTCAATTTTAAATGAGTTTGTATAAGTTGGAGGATATGGGTTGTGAAATGTTATTACCGAAGCAAACATGTAACTGAGTCAAATTAGATATATGCACAGTTTTGTCTCCCACTAAGATCTATTTTTTCAAAAAGGTGGAGTAAACGGAAAGGTGAGTGCGGCTCGCAATGAGTTTTCAGCTTTTGATCTATAGTATTGTATCTCGCTATTCAGGGGGAATTTTAGAAAACTCGCCACCCCAATTTGGGTCAAATAAAAAAGTGGAATAAGACAGGAGTTAAAAGCGGCTCGCAATGAGTTTTCGGCTTTTGCATTTACAGGGTTTTACCGTGCTATTGTTATTCAGGGAAATTTTTAGAAAGCTCGCCACCCCAATTTGGGTCAAATAAAAAAGGTGGAGTAAACTTTAAAGTGAGTACGGCTCGCTGTGAGTTTTCGGCATTTGCATTTACAGGGTTTTACCGTGCTATTGTTATTCAGGGAAATTTTTAGAAAGCTCGCCACCCCAATTTGGGTCAAATAAAAAAGGTGGAATAAACCGAAAGGTGAGTGCGGCTCGCAAGAGTTTTCAGTTTTCGATTTAAAAGCTTATACCGAGCTATTGTTTTTCAGGGAAATTTTCAGAAAACTCGCCACCCCAATTTGGGTCAAATAAAAAAGGTGGAATAAGACAGGAGTTGAAAACGGCTCGCTGTGAGTTTTCGGCATTTGCATTTACAGGGTTTTACCGTGCTATTGTTATTCAGGAAAATTTTTAGAAAACTCGCCACCCCAATTTGGGTCAAATAAAAAAGGTGGATAAATCCACCTTTTTTGCCCCAAATCTACCATGAACTTAACCTACTTATGCTCTGGTAGAAACTAAAATACCATGTATAATTTACAGTAAACAAACTTTTAGATAAACTGCGAAATTATCAGTTTAAGTGCCATTTTAATACGCTCTTTTTAAACTTCCCTCTACATAATTGATAAAAGCACGGTTTACAACGCGATTTCCTCCTGCAGTTGGATAATCTCCTGTAAAGTACCAATCTCCTAAATTCTTAGGGCAAGCTAAGTGTAGGTTAGATACTTTTTGATAAATAACGCTTACCTCTGTTTGTATTGTTTCATCTACAAGTAGTTGTGCAATCTTATCAGAAATTTGCTCATCTGTAAAAGGAGCATAAATTTCTTTTACATAATTGATCACATCTTTATCTTCAAAACCAGTTTGAGATAATGATTTTTCATAAACCTCATTTATTATGTGTTCTTGTTTTGTTTCTTCAAGTAACGCAATAGCGGCTCTAAAAGCAATAAAATCTTGCAACTTTGCCATATCGATTCCGTAGCAATCTGGATATCGTATTTGAGGTGCAGACGATACCACAACAATTTTCTTAGGGTTTAAGCGAGATAACATTTTGATAATACTCTTTTTAAGAGTTGTTCCTCGTACAATACTGTCATCTATAATAACCAGATTATCTGTGGGCTTCACTACTCCATACGTTACATCGTAAACATGTGCAACAAGATCATCTCTACTGCTATCTTCCGTTATGAACGTACGTAGTTTAACATCTTTAATAGCAATTTTCTCTGTTCGTAGTTTTTTTGCTAAGATCTTATTTAACCCTTCCTTGTCAAGAGTTTCGCGATGTTCAAGAATCTCTGCAGTCTTTTGGGTGTCAAGCTCTTCTTGTGCTGCTTCAACCATACCGTAAAATGAAGTTTCAGCAGTATTGGGGATATAGCTAAAAACAGTATTCTGGGTATCGTGATTGATATGTTTTAAAACTTCGGGCATTAATAAACGGCCAAGTTCTTTGCGCTCTTGATAAATTTCGGCATCACTACCTCTTGAGAAATAAATACGTTCAAAAGAACAGGCTTTGCGCTCACGAGGTTCCTGAACTTTTTCTATAGAAGTTGCTCCGCTTTTTTTAATTATGATCGCATGGCCAGGATCTAATTCCTGAACATCTTCAAATTTTGCATTAAAAACAGTTTGTATTACAGGTCGCTCACTTGCTACCACAACCACTTCATCATCTTGATAGTAATAAGCAGGTCTAATCCCAGAAGGATCACGCAATACAAAGGCATCACCGTGACCTAACAGACCGGCCATAGCGTAACCGCCATCCCAATCTCTTGAAGCTTTCTTTAATATTTTTGCGATATTTAAACGCTCTGCAATTTGTGGAGAAGCTTCAAATTTTGAAAAACCCTCTTTTTTTAACTTCTTATAAATTTTAGCAACCGCATCATCAAGAAAGTGACCTATTTTTTCCATTACGGTAATAGTGTCTGCTTTTTCTTTAGGATGCTGACCCAGTTCTACAAGCTTATTAAAAAGCTGAAAAACATTGGTCATATTAAAGTTACCTGCAACGATAAGATTACGATGCATCCAGTTGTTTTGTCTTAAAAACGGATGTACATTTTCAACACTGTTTTTTCCGAAGGTACCATACCGAACGTGCCCAAGTAATAATTCACCTATATACGGCACAAACTTTTTTTGTAACGCAACATCATCTGCATACTCGGGGTGCTCTAGAAGTGTCTCATTAATTCTTGAGTTTATCTGAGCAAATATATCTTGAATAGGTTGTTGTGCTATAGATCGTTGTCTGCTTATATAACGCTCTCCCGGCGCTACGTCTAATTTAATGCTGGCAAACCCTGCGCCATCCTGACCGCGGTTGTGCTGCTTTTCCATCATTAAATACATCTTATTTACACCATAAAATGCACTGCCATACTTCTCCTTGTAATACTCTAAAGGTTTTAGTAAGCGTATTACCGAAATTCCACATTCATGCTTAATTGCATCACTCATAGCTTAGTCAAATGTTTGCGCCCCCTTCGTTAGAAGAGGGCGCGGTTGTTTTATAGGTCTATATTAAATTGCGTTAACGCTTTAAATTCTAGCAAACGCTGGTTTATTTCGTCTGGTTTTAAATCTTGCATTCGCTCGGTGCCAAATTTTTCTACACAAAACGAGGCTAGATTTGAGCCGTGTATAATGGCCCGTTTCATATTTTCAAAAGAAAGATCACCAGAACTTGCTAGATATCCTGCAAAGCCTCCTGCAAATGTGTCACCTGCTCCGGTAGGATCAAAAACTTCTTCTAAAGGCAATGCGGGTGCAAAGAAGATATTACTACCTTCAAATAATAAAGCGCCGTGCTCTCCTTTTTTAATTACTACAAAGCGAGGTCCCATTTCTGATATTTTCTGGGCGGCAACTACAAGTGAATATTCTCCACTTAGTTGTCGTGCCTCTTCATCATTTATAGTTATGACATCAACGCGAGCGATTACCTTTTTCAAATCTTCTAATGCACTATCCATCCAGAAATTCATAGTGTCCAGAATAGCAAGTTTAGGCTTAGTATTCATCTGCTCTAATACAGAAAGTTGAACTAAAGGATGCAAATTGCCCAGAACTACAATCTCTGAATCTTTATAAGCTTCAGGTACTATTGGGTTAAAATCTGCTAATGTATTTAATTCTGTAACTAAGGTATCTCGAGAATTAAGGTCGTTATGGTATAGACCTTTCCAGAAAAATGTCTTTCCGTCTTTAACAACTTCAAGACCTTCCAGGTTAATACCTTTATTTTTTAAGATGTCTATATATTCCTGAGGAAAATCTGACCCAACAATAGATACTATAGCCTGGTCTATCTCAAAATTAGATGCTGCAAGACCTATATAAGTACCTGCGCCACCTAAAATTTTTCCTGTTTTTCCAAAGGGAGACTCTATTTCATCAAAGGCACATGTGCCTACAATTACCATTTTCTGCATTCAAATAATTTTTGCAAATATACAGTTTTGCCAGTGCAATTTTAAACAATGGTCGTTAGAGTAAACTTAAACTTACTTTCTGCCAAAATCTGCAGGAATTTCTCCCCAGGCTTTTGTTTCCCATTTAACAATTACAGTAGTATATGTATTTGTTTTTAACCAATTTTCGGCACGTCTAACCAGATCATAAACATCTTTGTTGCGCGGGCTCTCAGTAAGTTTTGTGTTGCATTTTTTCTTTTTTACCCAGCCTATGGCAATTTTGGAGTCTGAGTAAATGATGCGATCACTGTTATTTTTCTTTAGAAAAGCGAGGCCGTGAACAAGAGCTAGAAACTCACCTATGTTATTAGTGCCTTGTTTAAACGGGCCTTGATGAAAGAGTTGCTTTTGGGTCTGTGTATCAACGCCGCGATATTCCATAATGCCGGGATTGCCAGAGCTGGCTGCATCAACAGCAATAGAATACAGATTAGGCTCACCGTATTTTACTTTTTCTGCTGCGGAAAGTATTTTTTTAGTTTTGGAGCTTCCTTTTACATCTTTAAAATCTTTGTTGTAAGCCGCTTTCGCTTCAGTAAACGACTCAAAAGATTTAAACTGCGCACCTGCAAAACCATCTATCATAGCTTTGCAATCTTTCCACTTCGTGTAGATTCCTGGTTTTTTACCTTGCCAAACAACGTAGAACTTTTCTTTTTTAGCCATTGAAAAATTACTTTTCATTTCCACACAGGTAGAAATCTCAATGATATTTTAATTGTTTACTGCTTTTCTAAAAGCTCTGCAATAACTCTGGGAAAATGCTCGTATTCTAATTTGTGAATTTTAGCAGCAAGACTATCTGCCGTTTCTTCTGAATCAAGTTTTGTTTTAGCCTGAAAAATTATCGCACCCTCATCATAATTTTCGGTTACATAATGAATAGTGATGCCAGATTCGATTTCTTTTGCCTCCACCACAGCTTTGTGTACGTGTGCACCATACATTCCTTTACCCCCGTAAGCAGGTAGTAGTGCAGGGTGTATATTAATTATTTTTCCTGTATAAGATTGTATAATCGACGCAGGAAATAACCATAAAAAACCAGCTAGTACAATTAAATCTGGTTTAGCAGACTTCACAAGATTAAGAACATGGTCATTCTCATAAAACGCCGTTTTATTAAAACTAAAGGCACTAATATTAAGATTTGCCGCGCGATCTAGAACTTTTGCAGTCGCTTTATTGCTTAAAATGAGCGCTACCTCTACTTCATTTTGATCTTTAAAATATTCTACGATGCGCTGTGCATTTGTGCCACTGCCTGATGCAAAAATCACTATCCGTTTCATACATTACTGGTGTTTACGAGATACAAAACAAGGTATAATAATCCTTTAATTGAAGGTTTTTTATCTAAAGTTAAAAAGGAAATGTTTATTTTAACGACACATTTTAGAGAGGGAATGTGGTAAAACCGTAAAGTTTGCTATTTTTGCCTCCTAATTAAAATTTAAAATTAAATATTATGTCAGACATTGCATCAAGAGTAAAAGCCATCATCGTAGATAAATTAGGCGTTGATGAAAACGAGGTTGTTGCAGAAGCTAGCTTCACAAACGACCTAGGAGCAGACTCGTTAGATACAGTTGAGCTTATTATGGAGTTTGAAAAAGAATTTGATATTCAGATTCCAGACGACCAGGCAGAAAATATAGCTACTGTAGGTCAAGCTATTTCCTATATAGAAGAAGCAAAATAAGAAGAAAGCATATTACCTTATGGAGTTAAAGCGAGTCGTTGTAACAGGTCTTGGTGCGCTTACGCCAATCGGGAACAATATTGAAGAATATTGGGAAGGATTGAGTACAGGTAAGAGTGGCTGTGCCCCAATTACGTATTTTGACGCAGAGAAGTTTAAAACCAAATTCGCTTGTGAGCTCAAAAATTTTAATGCCGAAGATTTCTTTGACAGAAAAGAAGCCCGTAAACTAGATCGCTTTGCACAATATGCATTAGTATCTTCAGATCAGGCTATCAAGGATGCAGGAATAAATCTTGATGAGGTTGATAAATTTAGAGTTGGTGTTATTTGGGGAGCTGGTATAGGTGGACTGGAAACCTTTCAGGATGAAGTTACAAACTTTGCCCAGGGTGATGGTACTCCAAGATTTAACCCATTCTTTATACCAAAGATGATTGCAGATATCGCCCCGGGCAATATCTCTATTAAACATGGTTTTATGGGACCTAATTATACGACAGTTTCGGCTTGCGCATCATCTGCTAATGCAATGATAGATGCTCTAAACTACATTCGTTTAGGACATTGTGATATCATTGTTACAGGAGGTAGTGAGGCAGCAGTAACAAAAGCAGGTATGGGCGGTTTTAACGCTATGCATGCTTTGTCAACCAGAAACGAAAGTCCGGAAACCGCTTCACGTCCTTTTGACTCAACCCGCGATGGTTTTGTCTTAGGAGAAGGTGCAGGAGCTTTAATTCTTGAAGAATACGAGCACGCTAAAGCAAGAGGCGCTAAAATCTATGCAGAAATTGCCGGAGGCGGTATGTCTAGTGATGCATATCATATGACAGCTCCTCATCCTGAAGGTATAGGTGTAGAACGTGTAATGCTTAATTGCTTGCGCGATGCTAACATACGACCTGAAGAAGTAGATGCTATTAACACTCACGGGACTTCAACACCCTTAGGAGACGTAGCAGAACTTAAAGCAATTACTAAAGTTTTTGGAGAGCACGCTAAAGATATCAATATCAATTCAACAAAGTCAATGACAGGTCATTTACTTGGCGCTGCCGGTGCGATTGAAGCAATTGCTTCAATACTAGCAATGCAGCACAGTCTTGTACCACCTACTATAAACCATACGACTGTTGATGAGAATATTGATTCTTCATTAAACCTAACTTTGAACAAAGCTCAAAAACGTGAGGTAAATGTTGCTATGAGCAACACTTTTGGTTTTGGAGGTCACAACGCTTGTGTCATATTCAAAAAGTTTAGCGAATAATTATATATGAGTGCGATTCGCAACATATTTACTTCCCGTCCTGAAAAGGACGGGAATTTTTTTGCCACGATTAAGGCAATAATTGGGTTCAAACCCAGAAACATTAGACACTATGAAGAAGCATTTACACATAGGTCTATGGGATTACAAAACAGTAAAGGCCACGCCTTTAACTATGAACGCTTAGAATTTTTAGGCGATGCTATGCTGGGGAGTGTTATAGCAGCGCATCTCTTTGATGAAGTAGGTAAAGGAGATGAAGGTTATCTTACAAAAATGCGATCTAAAGTTGTAAGCAGAGAGCATTTAAATGAATTAGGCAGAGATCTCAATTTATTAAATCTTATGAGAGCTGCAATCCCTAAAGAAAATTTCGGAACAAATATACACGGTAATTTATTTGAGTCGCTTGTAGGTGCTATTTATCAGGATCGCGGGTATAAATATTGTTGTAAATTTATAGGAAAGCGCGTTATTGACCCATATGTTGATATAGAGAAGCTAGAGGGCAGGGTAATTAGCTACAAAAGTCTCTTAATTGAATGGTGTCAAAAAGAAAAGCGCAACTTTGAATTTGATACATATGAAGATTCAGGGCTTGATGTTATACGACACTTTTCTGTTAAGTTATCTATTGATGGTAAGCAGGTTGCAAAAGCACGATCTACTTCAAAAAAGAAAGCTGAAGAAAAAGCTGCAAAACGAGCCTACTATGTTTTTCAGAATAAAATAGATTTGCATCGTTTTAACTAAATCAATTTAGCATTGATTCTCATTTTACATTTAGTTAAGGTAAAACACATGCTTATCTGTTAGACTTTAACTATATTTAGAAGCTCAAATAAGTCTATGGCAGCTTTAAAACTTTTATTGGACGATACGTTTGAATATGATTTTGCGTTAATCGCAATACATTGCTCTTTAGAAGATTACCGCATTGCATTTATGCTCAATAAATATGCGGGTTTGCGCCTTAAAAGCGCAAAGGACATAAATTATTATACAAAGAACGATACATATAGTTTTCCTACATTGCAATATGATGATGTAAAAAACTACGTCTATTATACATTAATAAGTAATAAACATAAGTTTAAAGATGTATCTCGGGTTTTAAATAATGATCTCTTTGCAGAATCTGCAGGAGAACATTTCAAAACCTTTAATTTAGTTCCTGAAGTTAAAAATGCAGATTATTTGCTGAAAATTGAAAGCGATTCAGGTAAAGTTAGTATACAGAATCTGGTAAATCAATTAAATCAAATATCCCAAATAATAACGGCTTACGATGTTAACGTAAGTTCCTTAAAATCTAAACAAAATTTAATTTTTGAATAATGTCAAATAAGAAGAAAACTAAAATTGTTGCAACTCTAGGACCCGCAACCAGTAAGAAAGAAGTACTACACGAAATGATTAAAGCGGGTGTAGATGTATTTAGAATTAACTTCTCACACGCAGATTATGATGCTGTTAAAGAGCGTATTCAAATGATACGTAGCTTGAGCGATGAGTTTGGTTACAACACGGCAATACTTGCAGATTTACAAGGACCAAAACTTCGTGTAGGTATCATGAAAGAAGGGATAGAGGTTAGCCCGGGTGATATCATAACGTTCTCAACTAAAGAAGAATTTGAAGGTACTAAGGAGCGTGTTTATATGAACTATCAACACTTTCCAAGAGATGTAAACAAAGGCGAACGTATTCTTCTTGACGACGGAAAGTTAATTTTTGAAGTTCTTAAAACCGATAACGAGAGTGAAGTAGAAACTGTGGTAATTCAAGGAGGACCATTAAAATCTCGTAAAGGTGTAAACCTACCCAATACAAATATTTCGCTTCCGGCTTTAACCGAGAAAGATATTGAGGATGCCATTTTTGCAATAGGTCAAAAAGTTGACTGGTTAGCGCTTTCTTTTGTGCGTCACGAAGGTGATTTAATTCAACTTCAGGATTTAATTAAAGAACATTCTGACCACAAAATTCCTATTATATCAAAAATAGAGAAGCCAGAAGCTGTAAAAAATATAGATAAGATTGTTGCATACAGTGATGGTCTTATGGTGGCTCGTGGAGATCTGGGTGTTGAGATTCCTGCAGAAGAAGTTCCGCTTATACAAAAAGAACTTGTGCTTGCTGCTAAAAAAGCACGTATTCCGGTTATTATCGCTACCCAGATGATGGAAACGATGATAGAAAGTCTTACTCCAACACGAGCAGAAGTAAATGATGTTGCTAACTCGGTTATGGATGGGGCAGATGCTGTAATGTTAAGCGGCGAAACTTCAGTAGGTAAATACCCGGTACAGGTTATTGAGCGAATGTCATCTATTTTGCGCAAGGTAGAAGATTCTGATCTTATCAAAGTACCACATACGCCACCGCATATACGTACTAACAGATACATTACTAAAGCGATTTGTTATCACGCAGCTTTAATGGCTAACGAAATTGATGCAAAAGCGATTACTACTCTTACAAATAGTGGTTATACTGCTTTTCAAATATCTGCCTGGAGACCAAAATCTCACATCCTTGTATTTACTTCTAACCGAATTATCTTAACCCAATTAAACTTACTTTGGGGAGTTAAGGCATTTTTCTACGATAAATTTGTTTCTACAGATGAGACCGTAAGAGATATCAACCGTATCGCAAGAGATCAGGGGTATTTAGAAGTAGGTGATATGGTAATTAGCCTTGCAGCGATGCCTATTAGTGAAAAAGGTATGGTTAACACATTACGTGTAAGAGAAATTCAAGGTACCTAATAAGAAGTTATTACATAAAATTAAAAGCCTTTCAGTTTTAAATTGAAAGGCTTTTTTTAATTCTAAAAGTCAAATTTTAGCTGTACCGCGATTACTTTTTGTTCTACACTTTTTTGATCCCGATCTTCGGTATTCAAATTAGCAAGTGTAATACCCAGTAAGCGCACGCTGTTTTCCATCTTTTCCTGAAAGAGTAGTTCTCTGGCGGTTTCTAAAATTACTTCTTTAGAACGAATAAAATAGGGAAGGGTCTTACTGCGTGTTTTTAAGGTAAAATCGCTGTATTTTATTTTTAAAGTAACTGTTTTACCTGCTACATCAGATTTTTTAAGTCGGCGTTCTATCTCTTCTGCAATATTTTCAAGACGCTCAATCATAAAAATTTCTGAAGATATATTCTCACTAAAAGTACGCTCGGCGCCTAATGATTTGCGTATGCGGTCTGGCTTAACCTGGCTGTTGTGAATACCGCGTACCACATTGTAGTAAAACGCACCACTTTTGCCAAATTTCTCCTGAAGATACTCGAGCGATTTTAATTTTAAATCATTCCCTGTAAAAATGCCTAATTGATACATCTTCTCAGCCGTAACCTTACCTACACCATAAAATTTACGAATATCAAGCTTTTCTAAAAACGGAATAACCTCTTCGGGTCCTATTGTTTTTTGACCATTTGGTTTGTTGATATCGCTGGCTACCTTAGCTATAAATTTATTGACAGAGATACCTGCTGAAGCATTAAGACCGGTTTTCTCTTTAATCTTTGCTCGTATTTCTTTAGCAATTAGACTGGCACTGGGATTGCCTTTTTTATTCTCGGTCACATCGAGGTAGGCTTCATCGAGAGATAGTGGTTCTACCAGGTCTGTATATTCAAAAAACACTTCACGTATTTGAGCGCTAATTTCCCGATACCGTTCAAAACGAGTTTTTACAAAAATAAGTTCTGGGCACAGTCTGCGGGCAAGACCACCGGCCATTGCACTACGCACACCAAATTTACGAGCCTCGTAACTAGCCGCACTAACCACACCACGCTCTGAGCCGCCTCCTACGGCCACAGGTTTACCCCGAAGCTCAGGATTGTCTAGCTGCTCTACAGATGCGTAAAACGCATCCATATCAACGTGAATAATTTTTCTTTTTTTAGCAGACTCTTCCATAGCAGTCGTAAAGTTACCTACTAAGTAGTATTTACAGATAGCTTAGGTTTTATTTGGCAGTATTTTAATTTGCTTTTAGTAGTTTTCAAAACACATTTATGACAGTTTGTTTTAATGTATTAAGTTGAAAATAAGCAATAATGGGAAAGACAGCATTAATTTTAGGAATCACCGGTTTAGTAGGAGAGGCATTAGCAAAATCGATTTTAGCTCATGCCAAATATGATAAATTAATTAGTTTTCACCGAAGAAAATCGGGTATTGCGCATCCTAAACTAGAAGAGCACGTTGTTGATCTTTTTGAGTTGCAAAACCATTCAGACTCTTTTAAAGCAGATGTGGTTTTTTGCTGTATAGGAACAACGCAGGCTAAAACCAGTGATAAAGAAGAGTACAAAAAAATAGATTACGGGATACCTCTTGCTGCCGCAAAACTATGCAGCATAAATAACATTCCTAAACTCATTGTAATTTCGGCTTTAGGTGCAGATCCTAAAAGCAGTGTGTTTTACAATAAAACAAAAGGAGAGATGGAGCGTGATGTTTTAAAACAGAATGTAAAAGAAACGTATTTTCTTCAGCCTTCATTACTTGCAGGCAATCGTGAAGAACAACGCACTGTTGAGAAATTAGCTATTGGCGCTTTTAAACTGTTCAACTTATTTTTAGTGGGTCCTTTAAAAAAATATCAAAGTATAAAGCCAGAAGCAATTGTGCAAACTATGCAGTATCTAGCATTTAATACCTACAGTGAAAAGCGAATTGAATCTGATGAAATAAAAAAAATAGCGAATTAGGATGCTGGAGATCGAACGTAAATTTTTAGTAAAAAGTGATGCTTTTAAGAACGAGGCTTTTTCGCAAAGCGAAATAAAACAGGGTTATTTAAACAGTAATCCTTCTCGTGCGGTACGCATTCGCATTCACAATGACAAAGGGTATCTTACCATTAAAGGAAAGTCTGATGAAAGTGGTACCACGCGATTTGAGTGGGAAAAAGAAATAGACCTAACCGAAGCAAATGCGCTTTTAAAGTTATGTGAGCCTGGAGCAATATCTAAAACCAGATATGAGGTTAAGGCAGGAGAGCATATTTATGAGGTAGATGAGTTTTATGATGATAATCAAGGACTCTGGTTAGCAGAAATAGAATTAAAGGATGCTAATGAAGCATTTATAAAGCCAGATTGGCTAGGCGATGAGGTTACAGGTGATGTGCGGTATTATAATTCACAACTTAGTAAGAACCCATTTACTAAATGGTAGGGATTTTGAATTTTGATCAAATAAAAAACCGGTAGCCTTTGACAGCGTTACCGGTTTTTTTATGGACTTATAATTTACTTAGGGGTAAAAGACACTCCAATTTTTGTTATTCTAATCCACCGCCTAAAGCTTCATATAAATTTACTATCGCTTGTAGTTGATTAAATCGTGTATTCACAACATCAAGGCTAGAATTTAGGGCATTCTGTCTTGCGGTTAATACTTCAAGATAATTTACGAGACCATTGTCTAAAAGTTCTTCAGAATAGCTTGTAGCTAGATCATAAGCTTCAAATTCGTTCTTCTTAACTTCTAGTTTTTCTGTGGCAATCTCATACGAGTAAAGGGCATCAGAAACTTCGCGTGTAGCTGTTAAAAGGGTTTTTCTAAAATTAAGCTTCGCCTGTTCCTGCTGTGCTTGTGACACTTCATATTGTGTACGAATTTTTCGGCCATTAAATATAGGCTGAGTTAAACCACCTACTATTGTTGCAAATAAAGAGCTTGTGTCAAATAATTTTTCAAAATCAAGACTTTGAAAACCACCAGAAGCCGTTAACGTCAACGAAGGATAAAAACTACTTCGGGCTACGTTAGTAAGCTCAAAGGCATTCATCAAGTCAAATTCTGAAGCTCGTACATCTGGGCGATTGCTTAAAAGCTCTGCAGGCACTCCTGTTTTAAGCGGAGTAGTTATTGACTGCTCACTAAGTTTGCTGCGAGATATAGGTCCTGGTTGTTTACCTAAAAGTATAGATAAACTATTCTCCTGTAAACGTATCTGATTTAAAATGTCGAGGCGTAGTGCTTGTGCGGTGTATAATTGCGCCTCAGTTTGTTTTACACCTACTTCGGTAACATTACCTGCCTCTTTAAGCGCTCGGGTAGTTTCTAAACTACTACTACGGGTTTCAATTGTTTCTTCAGTAACACGTAACTGCTCATCAAGTGATAAAAGCTGAAAATAAGCAGAAGCGATATTAGCAATCAGCTGTGTTTTAACCGCGCGGTGCGCTTCAATAGTTTGTAAATAAGAAGCTGCAAAAGCGCGTTCGTTACTGCGTATTTTTCCCCAGATATCTGCTTCCCATGATAAATTTCCGGCAAGTTGATACACATCAAGTTTAGAAAATTGATTTCCAAACTGACTGTTAGAAGACAGTTCTTGATGTGTGTATTGAGGAGTTACGCTCAAAGTAGGGAAATAACCTTGCTTCCCCTGTTTAAAATAAGCTTGAGCAGCTAATATCTGCTGTAAGGCTACGCGAATATCTATATTCTGCTCTAGTCCCTCCTGAATGTGGTTTTGAAGCAAAGGGTCTGTAAACAGATCCTGCCACGCAATCATAGAAACATTAGAGCTGTCTGCCGCAACAGTATCTGTGCGAAAATTAAGATCGTTGATAATTTCTTCTGGTCGCTCATAATCTTTAGCAGCAAAGCAAGACGCAAGTAGAAATGGTACAGCTCCTAAAAGGAAAAATCTATATACAATTTGTTTTTTCATAATTAGTGAGTTTCTTCAGTTTTAGGGGTTGGAGCTCCTGAAATTTTTTCTTGTAACCATTGAAAGAGAATGTATAATACGGGTATTATAAATACACCTATAACTGTACCTATCAACAGACCACCTACTGCACCTGTACCTATAGAGCGGTTACCTTCGGCACCTACTCCAGAAGCAAATACCAGCGGAAGAAGTCCCATAATAAAGGCAAATGAGGTCATCAAAATGGGTCGTAAACGAGATTCTGCGCCGTGTACTGCAGCATCTACAATACTTTCACCGGCTTTACGCCTTTGTATAGCAAACTCCACGATAAGAATTGCGTTCTTGGCGAGAAGACCCAGAAGCATTATTAGTGCAATCTGAAAGTATATGTTGTTCTGCAGTCCTGTAAACTGTGTGGTAATGTAAGCCCCAAATACTCCAAAGGGTAGCGAAAGAATTACCGCGAGCGGAATAATATAACTTTCGTATTGAGCCGCAAGTAAGAAGTATACGAAAACCAGAGACAGAATAAATATTGTGGTCGTTTGGTTACCAGCATTTACTTCTTCTCGTGTAAGACCAGAATATGCTGTTGTATAATTAGATGGAAGCGTTTTAGAAACCTCTTCTACCGCTGCAATCACATCTCCAGAACTAAAACCAGGGTTTGATGCCGCTGTAATTTTAGTCGAATTAAACAGGTTGAATCGAGTTACAGACTGTGGGCCATAAACACGCTTTAGGTTTATAAATTGTGTGATAGGAGTCATCTCGCCGCTATCTGTTCTTACATAAAGGCCATCAAGATCTGCAAGATCTGCCCGGTCTTCTGGCAAAGATTGTATGTAAACTCGATATTGTTTACCAAAACGGGAAAAGTCTGACGCAAAAATACCACCTATATAACCCTGTAATGTTGAGAATATACTGCTAATAGGAACTCCTAATTCTTTGGCTACTGGCACATTAATCTCTAACTCGTATTGAGGATATTTTGTGTTAAATGAGGACTGCGCGTATTGAATTTCGGGGCGCTGATTAAGCTTGCCTATAAATTCTTGATTGGTCGCGTCGAGTTCTTCAAAACTACCTCCCGAGCGGTCTAGTAAGTTTACCTCGGCACCAGCGGAGTTACCAAAACCGGGAATAGATGGTGGTGCAAAGAAAATCACCTGTGCTTCCGGAATTTGTGCGGCAATGCCAAAAAGTTTTCCGGTTATTGCTTCGATTGAAAGTTCGTCACTATCTCGTTCTGACCAGTCTGCCAGTTTGATAAAGCCAAGACCATAGTTGCTACCCGCACCGTTAATAATACTTCGGCCTTCAATAAAAGACATACTTTCAACGCCTTCCATACCGTTAATCATATTGTAAAGTTTCTCATTTACTTCGTGCGTACGGTCTATAGAAGAACCTGCAGGTAATTCTGTATTTACAAATAAGAAGGCACGATCTTCATCGGGTACAAATCCTGTTTTTACAACTGATGAAGACCAGAAGATACCTCCAATTGCAAGCGCAAAGATTAAAATAGTAACCCATTTATTTCGGTATAAAAAGTGAACCGAACGACCGTAACGTTTTATGGTTGCATTAAAGCCACGGTTAAATGCGTCAAAAAAGCGCTGTGCAAAATTTTTCTTTTTACCACCTTGTTTGTCGTCATGACCCTTTAGTAATAAGGCACACAATGCAGGACTCAGCGTTAATGCGTTAATTGCAGATATCACAATTGCGACAATAAGAGTTATACCAAACTGCTCGTAAAATACACCCGTAGGTCCCTGAACAAAGGTAACCGGTATAAATACCGCAGCCATTACCAGTGTAATTGAGATGATTGCACCTGAGATCTCGTGCATCGCTTCTGAAGTCGCCTTCTTGGGGTCATTTTCACCTGCATCAAGTTTGGCATGCACGGCTTCAACGACCACAATGGCATCATCTACCACAATACCTATCGCTAGAACTAAAGCAAATAGCGTTAATAGGTTAATAGAGTACCCAAACAAACTCAGGAAGAAAAATGTTCCAATAATAGAAACCGGTACTGCAATCGCAGGAATTAGGGTAGACCTAAAATCCTGTAAGAAGATAAATACAACTATGAACACCAGAACAAAGGCTTCAATGAGTGTGTGTATCACTTTTTCTATTGAAGCAGATAAAAATGTGTTTGTATTATAGGGTACAACCACTTTTATACCTTCAGGGAAATCACCTTGAAGTGTTTCTAATTCAGTTTGAATTTGTTCTATTATTTCTTGTGCATTAGATCCTTTAGTCTGAAAAATACCCAGGTTAACCGCAGGGTTTCCATTAGTAACAGCGCCCCCGGTATAAGATTGTGCTCCCAATTCGATTTCAGCTATATCTTTTAAGCGTAAAAACTCGCCGTTTCCTAAAGCCTTTATAACAATATCACTGTATTGTGTTTCTGTTTTAAAACGCCCACTGTATTTGATTACATAAGAAAAAGACTCACCATCATTTTCTCCTAAAGAACCTGCAGCTGCTTCTAAACTTTGCTCTTTAAGAGCGGCGCTTACATCTGAAGGCATTAGGTCATAAGCAGCTAGTTTTTGTGGATTAAGCCAGATACGCATAGCGTAATCTTTAGACCCAAAAACCTGAACGTTACCTACCCCGTTAACACGTTGTATTTCTGGAATGACATTTATCTTTAGGTAATTTTGTAGATAAATGTCATCATAATCTTTGTTTTCGCTGTAAAAAGACAAGAACATTAAGGCACTGGTCTGTTGCTTTTGAGTAGTAACACCCGTTTGAATAACTGCTTGTGGTAATAAAGAGTTTGCTTGAGAAACCCTGTTTTGCACGTTTACTGCAGCGATATCTGGATCTACATCCTGATCAAAGAAAACAGTGATTGCGGCGGTACCATTATTAGTCGCTGTTGAGGTTATGTAGGTCATCCCCTCAACACCGTTTATTTGTTCTTCAATGGGTATTATTACACTTTCTAGAATAGTCTCTGCATTAGCTCCGGGATAGGTAGCGCTCACCTGGATTGTAGGTGGGGCAATATCTGGATACTGCGTAATAGGAAGAGATGAAAGACCTAAAACCCCTAGAATTACAATAATAATTGATATTACCGTAGAGAGAACTGGACGTTCTATAAATTTTTGTAACATAATTTATTTTGTTCTGGGATTATATTTATCTAAATACTTTGTTTACAGGTTTGGCGATACTGTCAAACGGGGTTTCCTGGGGCTGAATCGTTGTTTGACCGCGCAGGGTATTTGTACCTTTGGCTACAATACGATCTCCTTTTTGAACACCTGAGGATACTACATATAGGTTGTCAACATCTCCAGTAATTTCAATTTTTGAAGAGGTTGCCAGATTATTAGCATCAAGCTTATAAACGTAAACACTTCCTTGTTGTTCAAAAGTTGCTTCTTTAGGAACCACGACTACATCTGTGTATGTTTTAGGTATTCTTATTTTACCGCTGTTTCCGTTAGTTAAAATTCGCGATGGGTTATCAAATACAGCTCTAAAAGAGATGGTTCCTGTGTTTTTATTTATTTGAGAATTTATAGTCTCTATTTTACCTTCCACATCATATTCAGCGCCATTTGCCAATATCAATTTAACAGGAGGCAAATTTTTAATCTTTTCATCAATAGATATACCATCAGCATTTTGAATAAAATCGATATACTCTTTTTCATTCATAGAGAAGTAAGCATAAACTTTACTAATGTCAGATACCGTAGTTAAGGGTTCTTGACTAGAAGGACTTACTAAAGAACCAGTTCTAAGGTTAATAGAACCCACAAAACCATCTACAGGGCTTTTTATATTACCATAGTCTATATTAGCAGCAATACCATTGTAACCGCTTTTAGCTTGTTGCAATTGAGCCTTTGCAGTTTCTAATTGCACATTGCTTATTATGTTTTTTTCAACAAGTGGTTTTAATTTATCTACCTCAACCTGAGCTGCATTTACATTTGCTTTTGCAGCAGCGGCATCTTGATTAAGAGATTGAGTCTCTAATCTAAAAAGTGTCTGACCTTTTTTTACTTTTTGACCTTCATCAACTGCAACACTTGTTATGTAACCTGAAATTTTTGCGTATACCTCTGCATTTACAATACCTTCAATACGGGTAGGGTATGAGGTAAAACCGGTAACTGTTTGAGTGGGTAAAGTGACAACCGGTAAGCTGGGTGCCTTGGCTGCATTTTGTGCAGGTTGCTCTGCATTGCTGTCTCCGCAAGATGCTGCGGTTAACAGAATACCCAATAGTACAGGGATATAATTAATTAAAACTCTCTTTCTCATTGTTACAGATTTAATCTTGGTTTGTTTTTGATGCTAATTTTTGACGTATATTCTTTATAGAAGTAGTTGCTTGATTCAGATAATTGAGAAAATCATTATGAAATTCCAGATCAAACTCCAGATCATCATTTACAACATTGCTTTGATTTGTTTTTTGCTTGTATTCCATAATTTGAATATGCAATTGCATTTCTTGCTCCCAGGTAGCTATCATTTTATCCATATTGATAATTAAACCATCGGGATTCATGATGAAATATTTTTTGCGGTCTCCACAAATCGTGTAATACGTAATATTTTTAGAATTCTGAAGACTGTTGAGGTGCGTAGAAATAGTGCTTTTACTCGCTTTTAATCCCACAACCAGCTCCTCAAAAGTGGCTCCTTTTTTACCGGTAAGCACAAGTGTAGAAATGATTCTGGCAGCTAAAGGAGGTAATTGATCTTTTCGCTCAATGTGCACTCCTAAACTTTCAATTAATCGTTCTTTAGATTCTTTAAGTTCTTCCTGATCCATAATATAGATTCTGAAGTGCAAAATTATAGTTAGTTCGTAAATCACCGAACTAAGCAAACTTAAATGTTTGTTAAATGAAAGGTATCGTTGTAGTAATTAAAAATAACCTTCTATATTCTCTAATTAATTTGCAGTTAAGAGGAAGCAAATTTGATCTGTATGCGCTGTTTGATTGTGTTTCCAGCAGAATCTGTTGCTGAAAGTATGTAGCTTCCGGGAGAAAGCGCTAATGATAGTTCGTGAAAGGTTTCGGTGCTGTTAATGAATGTATTGTCTAAATACCAATAAACAATTGTGTCTGGGTTACGGTGTGCAAGTTTAAAAATTACCTCTTGTTGCTGATCATTAAAATCTTTAGGAATAAGAATGGTTTCTCCTCGTTTGGGATAAATAAACTCCATAATTTTTTCGCTTTCGCGGAAGCACCCCAACTCAAAATCTGGAAGTGGTTTATATTCGGGATGTAGAGGAGCATAATAATATTCCCAAACCGGCGGAAGGCTAAACCACGATTGCGAGATCATTTCACCTAAGGGGTAACAATCTGCATTTACTCTATGATCACCTTCTTTATTCAAAAAAATTTGTGTGTGAAATGTGCAGGCTTCGGTACGTGTGCCTTTTTTAGGAATCCATTGGAGTTTTGTTTCGGGGCAATACAGCCCAGCGAGATTTCCGCTTTGCGTACACAGTTCTGCTTCTACCAGTTCATCAAAGGGTTTTTGAAACCAGGGAGAAGCGGGTAAAATAGATAATACATCAAAAAGGATGGGTGCGGCTGCCTGTATTCCTGTAATTCCGGGTCTGCCTTCGCCATCTGCATTACCTGCCCAGACGCCTATGGCAAAACTACCTGTTACTCCTACAGCCCACGCATCTTTAAAACCATAGCTGGTGCCAGTTTTCCAGGCAATGGGCTGTGCTTCATTAAAAAACTCCCAGTTTTCAGAACCTGTGGGGCGGTTTACTTCGCGTAAGGTTTCTAGTGTTTGATAGATAGCACCGGCATCAACAAATTCCGGTTGTGTGTTGGTTTCTATTTCTGGGTTTTTATCGTTACAGATATAAACCGGATCATTAAATAAGCCATCACGGTATTCACTGGAGTGGGTGTTAAAATAGTTAAGCGTTGCAGCCATACCTGCATAGGCATTTGTGAGTTGCCAAAGATTACTTTCTGCACCCCCTAGTATGAGCGATAGGCCATAGTAGTCTGCAGGTTTTGTAACGGTTTTAAAATTGAGTTTCTGAAGAACATTGTAAAAACGTTTTAAGCCATATTCCCGCAACAAATTTACTGCAGGAACATTTAAAGAGCGTGCTAAAGCTTCTGAAGCCGGTACTGCTCCCTGAAAATTACGATCAAAATTCTGTGGATTATAGCCATTAATACTTGTGGGTACATCAGCAACTAAGGTATTAGGAAGTAGCTCTCCTGCGCTCAATAACGAAGCAAAAAGAAATGGTTTTAAGGTGCTGCCTGTACTGCGGTTGCTGGTAATAATATCAACATAGTTCGCATGTTCTGCAGTTGTTGAAGCATTGCCTATATAGCCTAAAACCTCGCGCGTATTTACATCGAGAACCAGAATTGCCAGATTGTGTATGTTATTTTGATCTAATTTGTAATGGGCTTCTGCTGCGATTTGATTTAAGCGGGATTGTAAATTAAATCGCAGCGTACTCTTAATAAATTCTCCAGATTTCTCGCGTGCTACACGTTCTGTAAAATGAGAAGCAGCGTCAGGAAGTTCCTGAGGTTTGCCGGGTAGTTGTTCAGATAGGGCCAATTCATAAGTTGTTGAATCAATGTGTTTTTCGGTATATAGTTTTTTTAAAAGGCGATTGCGTTTAGCTTTAAATATGCGTTCGTTTTTCCCCGGAAAAACCAATGCAGGATTATTAGGTAAAACAGCAAGCGCCGCTGCCTGACCCCAACTCAACTCACTCGCAGGAATACCAAAATACCGCCAGCTCGCACTTTCTAATCCTACTACATTTCCTCCAAAAGGTGCGTTTGAGGCATATAATTTTAAAATTTCAGATTTACGATAACCGGCTTCAAGTCTCGTGGCCATTGCAAGTTCAATGAGTTTTTCATAATATGTACGCCCGGGATTTTTACGTGAAAGCCGAATTACCTGTTGGGTTAGGGTGCTTCCGCCGCGTTGTTTTTTTGTTGTAAGATTTGCCCACAAGGCTTTGCTCATCGCTATGGGGTTAAAACCGGGATGTTTATAAAAATAAGCATCTTCAAACTCGAGAAGAGCCACTTCAAATCTGTGAGGAACACTATCATTTGCAGGAAACCGCCATTGCCCGTCATCTGCAATACGAGCACCTAGTAGCAGCCCTTCTTTACTGGTTACTACGGTTGCTGTAGGATCTTTAAATAAAGGTTTTGGTAAGCAAAATAGCCATACAAGCAAAATAATTAAAAAGGCACCAATAGATATTCGGTGCCTTTTTAAGAAGATTAAAGAAGTAGTTAATACTGCGTTATTCACAATAATTTTATTGATTAACTAAAATCCATTTTCCTTTTGTTCTTGCAAAATAATTGTGGTCATACATTGCTTCAACCTGCGTTCCTGGTAAATAATACGTTCCTAAGTACGATGCATTAAGATCAATTTCAAAAGTTTTTGAAGCTTTAGCTTTTAATTCAAAATAGAAATTTACACGGTCGTCTCGTATGTCTTTGTAGCGAGCATTGCCACTTGCTCCACCGCCAAGGCTTGTAAAACTCGTATTCACAATTTCCCATCCACTCGGGAAAATCTGAGTTAATGCCACGTTATCTATTAAATTGAGAGAGGTGTTAGTTACTGTAATACGTGCTTTTATAGCGGTACCCTGACGTAACTGAGAAACATCAATGGGTTTATTTTGACCATCTAAAAACTGAGTGGAGACATTAAAATTACGTTGCTCTACAAGTTCTTTTCCTAACGGAAGTTGCCCTTGTTGAATGATACTTACGTAAACCCGATTGTCTTTGTTGTTCTTTAAAGTTATCGTGTTTTTGCCTTCCGTAATTTTTAAATCTGCTCTAACAAAACCTTTTTCACTCTTTAAGGCTTGTTTCAATTGTGTTTGCAAAGTGGCATCAATAGATTTTCCACCATTAGCCAAAAGCATTTTTGACAAACTCAATAATGCATAAGAGGTTGTTTGCGTGCTGTACCAGCCAGAAGTAGAAAGGTCTTTTGCGATAGAAGTTGCTAAATCTGTCTGTCTGGCATCAGCTAACAGTACCATAGTTTCTAAAGCCATTGCTTTATTGCGTAAAACAGAACCATAGGTAAATCTCAAATCATCATTTTCTACAAAATTTAAATTGGCTTTTTTAGCGAGATCCTGTGCGACTTGTTTTTTACCGGCAAGAGCATAGGCGGCTGCCAGCCTCCATCTCGAATCATTTGTCAACGTGCCAGACTCCCTTAGACGATTCATCGCGGCCAGCTCTGGCTGTCCTGCAAGAGCCAATGTGTACAGTCGATACGCCTGTGTAAGACTGTTGTTGTAAGATGTTGCGCCGTTACGCCATTGTCGGGCGGCATTTTGTTGATAAGTCAACCAGTTTGATAAAAAGGTGATAGGAGGAGCAAATCCTTGTTTTTGAGCCTCAAGTATAAAATGACCGGCATAGGATGTAGCCCACGCGTCAGAGTCGCGCTCACCCGGCCAATAGCTTACACCTCCAGATGTGTTTTGAAGCATGCCCAGACGGCTTATGGTAGCTTTGATATTCTTTTGCGTGTCTTGCTCCTGATCTGCATTTAAATCAAAAATGCTTGATAAATAAATCTGCGGAAACCCACTTGATGTGGTCTGTTCTGCACAACCATATGGGTAGCTAATCAAATACTGCAGGCGTTTTGTAAAATCTATTTGAGGTAAAGTAGAAAGTTCTACAGTTGCTGTATTGCTTGAGGGAACACCGAAGGTTTCAAAAGAAATTTCAGTTTCGGCATTAGGCTCTAAAGTGTAATAGGTTGCTTTTTGTGTTAACGGATTGGGATTTTCAACATCTATTTCGACAACGTATGAAGCTTTTTCTCCTGCACCTGTAACCGAAATCTCAAACTTTTCTACCCGGTCTGACGGAAATACTTCAAATTCAAAATTAACAATTTGTTCTCCCGGCTCTTTAAACTGAATGGTTTTAGAAGTGCCGTTTATCGCTTTATGAGCATTACTTGTTTTCACAGTTATGCTAGCCTGCTTTACTTTGTTTTCCATAGCAAAAACAGTAACGGGCAGGGTGAGTGTTTCTCCCGGCGATAATTTGCGCGGTAGCGATGCCAGTACCATTAACGGCTTACTAACAGGTGTAGATTTTTCTACTTTACCATAAGCTCCGGTTGTATTATTACCTGCAATTAGCATGGTGCGTACGGCTCCTACATAATTAGGCATATGGAGTTTATGAGTAGCGGTTGCTCCTGCCTCAAGATTAAACGGCCCTAAAAATTGCACCACAGGCTTAAAGCGATCTGCTTTTTTATTTTTAGCTCCTGCTGCTGCGTCACCACCACCTATAGCGTAAATGTTATCGACACTGCCCGAGTATGCACCTATAACATAATCGTAAATATCAAAGGTCTTTACACCCAGCGCCTGGCGTGCATAAAAAGCCTCATGTATTTTAGGAGTAGCAAAACCGGTAAGGTCTAAGAGTCCTTCATCTACCACAGCCAGTGTATAGGTCATTTTTTTATTAGAGGCTTCACTGACTTTAATTGTAAAATCCTGTTCAGGTTTGAGAACCTTAGGCATTTTAAGTTGCGGTTTTAAAAGGGTTGCCGGGTTTTCTACCAGAAGCGGAATCACACCATAAAGTCT
The DNA here is from genome assembly GCF_000687915.1 of Leeuwenhoekiella sp. MAR_2009_132. NCBI lineage: Bacteria > Pseudomonadati > Bacteroidota > Flavobacteriia > Flavobacteriales > Flavobacteriaceae > Leeuwenhoekiella > Leeuwenhoekiella sp. MAR_2009_132. Next base: position 1,327,151 of record NZ_JHZY01000004.1, on the reverse strand, counting down.
AATGGGCCTGTCATTAAGTGTTTGTGCATGTTTTTGTAAAAGAGTAATGTTTACATAAACATTAGGAGCCATATCCTGAGTAATAGGGATTTTTACTGAAGTTTCTCCTTCACGAGTTTCTACCCAATTTTTACTCAATACCTGTGTGCCATTTTCAATACTTACCAGAGCGTTACTATTTGCATCTGACGGAAATTTAATAATCGCCTCATCACCCACCTGATAATTTTCTTTGTCTGACGTAAAAACCAGCATTTTTGCACTGTCAGAATCACCGGCAGGCGCATTGCTCCAATTGCGGTAGAAATAAGTAATGAGCCCTGTTGCGTGACCAGATTCTTTATCAAGTATGCGTAAAAGATAACGCCCGCCTTCTTCTTCAGGAATATTTATCGTAGCCTGTGTTTTTCCTGAAGCATCTGTGGTTACTTCAAAATCCTGAATTGGCGTATACACAGAACTATTCTCGTACCGTGAAAGGTTATCGCTACCGCGGCTAAACCACCAGCGCCATTCCATTTTAAATAGTTGTACTCTTAATTTGCGATTAGGAGCAGCCTTCCCATCTGCCTGTACACTGGCCATGTCAAATTTTATATTTTCATCAGTAAAATAAGAGCCATATTTATGAGGTTGAGGAGCTCTTAAACCCACAAAGTGAGAATAGGGCGCCAGCTCTTTACTAAATACATCTATAGAAAAATCGCCTCCGCCTTCAAAAACTTTAGTTAAGAATGTTGCTTGTAACATTCCCGGAGCTTTATCGCTTAAGCTAATTTTTTTACTGAAATTTATAGTACCTTCATTTGATAGACTTTGCTGGTCAAGTACAGGTAGTTCAACTTCCTCAAAGCTGCGCACGGGATCAGTAAATTCATAATTTTTAAAATTCTTAAAACTGGCATTTACACTACGTAAGGTAGCGGTCATATCTATTTTAAGATTTCGGGCAGGAGAACCGTGCAGCCACGTGGCGGTTGCAGAACCTTCTAGAGGTGCTGTCGTTGTAAGCATTTGCTTTTTAAAATCTAACTTAATCTTTAAACGGTTTGGTTTTACCGTTGCTACCCGTAGGGTTTTATTAAAGTGAACACCTCCCACGATTATAGTTGCATTCCAGTTACCTGTGGGATCTGTGGCTTTTGTAGGTATGGGGAAGTAATAGAACCCATTAGTACTTCCGCCATCAACGCCCTTATTTGTAAGGGTAGAACTCAAGACACTGCGTTGTACTAATTTGCCTCGTGCATCTGTAACTTCTAGTTTTACAGGGTGTTCTTTAGGCAACGGATTTGCTAAATCATTAAGAACGAAGCTTAGGTGAATGCTGTCGCCGGGGCGATGTACCCCTCTTTCAGTATATATAAATCCTTGTAATCCTTTTTGTAGTGTAGCACCGCTTATATCAAAATTACTCAGGGATAATGCATTACCATCATCAAGTTTTGCATAGGCATAATTATTACGATGTTGCGCAACAGCAAAAGCAACACTTTTATTGCTCTTGAAGGTTGCAAGCCCATCAAGATCTGTTTTTATTGTTTTGATAAGCTGCTGTTGGTAATTGTAGAGTTTAATTTCTACACCTATCTCCGGCTTTGCACTTAGTAGGTTTGCAGTTATAAAATCATAAGTTCCGTTTTGACCTTCTTTTACGATAAGTCCCAGGTCTGATCCTATAACATTAGTAGTAGCAAATCGCTCTTCATTATAATAAGCCGGGTGACATGGGTTGTCTTCTTCTTCCCAATTGTAAACGCGATCCCGCCAGCTGTAAAGTTCATTATCCCAGAAGCGTTCTTCTAATTGTTCTTCATCGTCTTCGGGACCCGAGTGGTAATACGCTTCATAAGCTTCTTCAAAATAAATATCTTCTTTAGTCTTTGAAGTCTTTGAAGATTTTTCGGTAGCTGCGCAGGGATATAGGCTGTATTCTTGGTTAAAGCTAAATTCTACGCGGTATAATGCCCCGGGATCTGCTTTAAAAAGCTCAGATAGATCAACGGCATAGGCTTTCCAAAGCCCTGTAGCTCCAATACTATTATTAATGAGGGGTATGGTTTTTTTTGCAACACGACGCCCAACGCGTTTTAAATCCCAGGATTCTGTACTGTTGAGGTTATTTGATTGTAAATACTGTAGCATATTACTTTGATAAACCTTAACAACACGCACGTCTACAGCAGACAAGTTTACGGCTTCAAAGTAGATAGGAGTTTTCATAGAAGCAGGCAAAATACTTCCTTTAGAAATAAGTCTTACCTGAGGTTTTAATTGCTCAAAAGAGATTTCCTGTGTGTAGTTGCTTTTTAAAATGTCCCCAGAACTATTTTTTATACCTCGATTAAGAGTTAAGTTTAATGTGCCACTAAGAGTTTGTCGCGGATAAATGTTTAAAACATTACCCTGAACCTCATAGCGCAAATTAGTAAGACTGTCTATTTGTACCAGTCCGTCAAAGTTTTGATCCATTTGAAGCGGATCAGAAAAATTAACGCTTACCGAAGTTTCCGGACTTAAGGCACTCACAACATCTACAATCGTAAAATTAGATTGACCTGGAATATTAAGAGTACTCTGACCTTGCGTACTGCTTTGAATAGCTTTGCCATCCCAGCTGATTCTAATTTGAGAATTCTCAACTTTTCTGCTAATACTATCTATTGTAAAATTGAAAAAGGTGCCTTCACTATTTTCTGATGGAAAGTCTATATGCAATGCTTTTTCTTCCTGATGGGATTGTAGGATTTTTCGCGCATTTTCTAGAGAAATATAGTCTGACGTTTCTACAGATCCGGTTAGATATTGCCATTCTTTAGAATACGACTGAAGATTTCCCAGATTAATTTTAAAATTAGGAGTAATGGTTTTAAAACTGAAGGTGTAGCTTTTAAAATCTGGATTTACATTTTCATAAAAACGATTCAGTTTAAGGGTTACATTATATTCTGTGTCTGGTTTTAAGTTTTTTTCAGGCTGAAATATCAACGTAGTCCCATTCTCTATATAAAGTGTTCCTTCGGTTTTCGGGTTTATGATTAAATATTCTGAAGGAATCTGTTGCGACAGCTCAAACTGTGTCGTCTGTTTAGCCAGTTCTATTTGAATAGGTTTTGTAATTGATACGTTGCCAAAAGTGTTGTAGGAGATGTATTCTTTAAACCGAAAGATGTTATCTGTTTCCTTGGCTTTAGGATTACAACTACTCACTAAGGCGAAAATGAGTAAAATGATTAGATGTGAATAGAATTTTTTAAGTAGCCTCATTGCCTGTACGTTTTTAAATAGATCTCTTTTGTAAAGTACCTATTTTCTAGGCATAGTAAGTAGTACCTATTTAAAAAATTTATAAGCTATTCTTCTTAAACCAGTCTTAAGTGGCTAGTGTCATCATTTAAATAGGGTTGTCTTCCAAATAATTTGTTCTTACAATTTGTTCTTATAAATGCACTTTAACCGAATAAATAAATAAAAACAACGACATAATACACATATAATAGAATTTTCATAAAATGTAGGTAAATACTATTATCGATAAAAGGCACTTTAGACAGCCGAAAAGTGTTAAAGTTTAGATTTTTTATGTTAAAAAAGAGAGTATAATCGACAAAATACACAAAATGGCTGTTTAACGGTTGTAGGAACAAAAAGTTCATGCTATGTTTGCAACAACATAACTCATAAACCCCAAATCATGAGAACTTTTACAACTAGCCTTTTGGCCCTTACTTTTGCGTTATTTTTAACAAGCTGTTCACAGGATGAAGAGCTAATGCCTGCTCAGGAAGCAACATTAGAAATTGCAGCAGACCTTACTGTTGAAGAAGCATTTGCAGCAGAGATTTTACAAGAAGTTAACGAACACCGTACATCATTAGGATTAACAGCACTTAAGAACAACTCAGATTCTAAGGTTAAAGCTGTAGAGCATACTAAGTATATGGCTACAAAAGGAATTATAAGCCACGATAACTTTTTTAAGCGTTCAGATTATTTAAAAGCTAAAGGTGCTGGTCGTGTAAGCGAGAATGTTGCCTTTGGGTACCGTACTGCAGAAGAGGTTGTAGCAGCGTGGATCAAGAGTGAAGGTCACAGAGAAGCTCTTGAAGGAAATTTCACACATAGTGGTATTTCAGTAGTAAAGAATGAAAAAGGCACTGCCTATTTTACACAGATTTTTATTACAAAATAAGACCCCAAATCATACCCCAAATCATACCCCAAATCATACCCCAAATCATAATTGTTTATTTAACCTTAAAAAACCCCCCGGTTTTAAAATCCCCCACAGAAACCAATTCAATTACAATATTTAAAACATTTACAAACTCGAAGACTTTAAGTTGGTTTTGTTATGTTAGATGCAGCGGGCGGGGGCCTGCTGTTTCGCTTTTACCCACAGTGTGGGATTTATCAATTTTTAGAAAACCTCTGTTGCTTGTATGCTTCAGAGGTTTTCTTCTTTAATAAAGTGATACTCACGTTCAACCTTACAAATACGTATGCTGTATTTAGAATACCAGCGTTGTTTACCTATTCGCTGAGCCTCTTGATGCTGTAAGTTTTTTTTCCATTCGAGAATACTTTTTTGATCTTTCCAGTAGGATATGGTGATTCCTGTTTCATTTCTTGCGCTTTCCAGTCCTAAAAACCCTGGCTGTTGTTTTGCGAGACGCTCCATTTCTTCGGCCATCTCAGCATAGCCTGAAATGTCAGATACTAAAAGAGAAGTAAAAATCACCGCATAGTAAGGTTTATCGTACATCACCTAAATTACTACTCATTATTTTTATAGATACCTAAGGTAAGTTCACCCTGATCATTCATATAGGCTCTGTACATTCCTTCGGTATTAAACTCCATTGAAGGGTTGCCATAGTGATCAAGAGCTACGATACCTCCAGTGCCTCCCAGATTTGTTAGTTTTTCCTGTATTACATTTAAAGTAGCCGCTTTTAAGGTCTTGCCGGCGTATTCCATTTGAGCACTAATGTCATAAGCAACCTGACCTCTAATGAAATATTCACCCCATCCTGTAGATGACACCCCGCAGGTGGTGTTGTTGGCATAGGTGCCAGAGCCTATAATGGGTGAGTCGCCAATGCGGTTGTAACGTTTGTTGTTCATGCCTCCTGTAGAGGTGCCGGCAGCGAGATTTCCAGCTTTATCAAGTGCTACGCAGCCTACAGTACCATATTTATCATCTTTTATAAATGGATCGTAAAATGCAGTCGTATTAGTTGTAGAATCTTGTTTTTCTCGAGCCAATGTGCGCTGTAATGCATCATATCTATTCTGTGTAAAGAAATAGGAGGGATCTACCAATTCAATATTATGCTCTTTAGCAAACGCTTCTGCTCCTTTACCGCTTAAAAGTACATGCTCAGAATTGGTCATCACTTCGTAAGCCAGATTTATAGGGTTTTTCACATTTGTAACACCGGCAATTGCTCCCGCATTTAATGTGTTCCCATCCATTATAGAAGCGTCTAGCTCGTTAATGCCATCGTGATTAAATACAGCGCCTTTAGCTGAGTTGAATAAGGGTGAGTTTTCCATAACATTTATGGTGCGCTGTACAGCTTCCAGGCTCGTACCTCCATTTTCAAGAATTGTATATCCGGTTTTTATGGCTTCTGTTAGCGCGGCTTTATAGGCTTGCTCCAGAGAGTCTGTCATATTCTCTTTTAAGATGGTACCCGCGCCACCATGAATTATAATAGCAAATTCCTGTTGCTTTTGGGTTGATTGCTGCTGCGGTGTTTCATTGGTTTCCTTTTGCTTGCATGATACACATGCTATTAAACCAATTAAGAAAATAGAAAGAGTTCTCATAGAATAAAATTAGATCTGTAAAGTACATAAAATCAATTTTTCATCAAACAGCTAATGGTATAGGTTTAGTTCTGAAAATGACTAATAATTAATTTGTTCTTACAATTTGTTCTTAAAGATGCACTTTAACCGAATAAATAAATAAAAACACCGATGTAATACACATATAATAGAATTTTTATAAAATGTAGGTAAATACTATTATCGATAAAAGGCACTTTAGATAGCCGAAAAGTGTTAAAGTTTAGATTATTTATGTTAAAAAAGAGACTGTAATCGATAAAATACACAAAATGACTGTTTAACGGTTGTAGGAACCAAAAGTTCATGCTATGTTTGCAACAACATAACTCATAAACCCCAAATCATGAGAACTTTTACAACTAGCCTTTTGGCCCTTACTTTCGCTTTATTTTTAACAAGCTGTTCACAGGATGAAGAGCTAATGCCTGCTCAGGAAGCAACATTAGAAATTGCAGCAGACCTTACTGTTGAAGAAGCATTTGCAGCAGAGATTTTACAAGAAGTTAACGAACACCGTACCTCATTAGGATTAACAGCACTTAAGAACAATTCAGATTCTAAGGTTAAAGCTGTAGAGCATACTAAGTATATGGCTACAAAAGGAATTATAAGCCACGATAACTTTTTTAAGCGTTCAGATTATTTAAAAGCTAAAGGTGCTGGTCGTGTAAGCGAGAATGTTGCCTTTGGGTACCGTACTGCAGAAGAGGTTGTAGCAGCGTGGATCAAGAGTGAAGGTCACAGAGAAGCTCTTGAAGGAAATTTCACACATAGTGGTATTTCAGTAGTAAAGAATGAAAAAGGCACTGCCTATTTTACACAGATTTTTATTACAAAATAAGACCCCAAATCATACCCCAAATCATACCCCAAATCATAATTGTTTATTTAACCTTAAAAAACCCCCGGTTTTAAAATCCCCCACAGAAACCAATTCAATTACAATATTTAAAACATTTACAAACTCGAAGACTTTAAGTTGGTTTTGTTATGTTAGATGCAGCGGGCGGGGGCCTGCTGTTTCGCTTTTACCCACAGTGTGGGATTTATCAATTTTTCGATAACCTCTGTTGCTTGTATGCTTCAGAGGTTTTCTTTTTAGATGCATTAATAAGACACAGCGAGATCTTTTAGAAAATTGTAATTTTAGCTTTAAACACTTTGTTATGGCTATTGCAAAACCGTTCAACCTTACACAATGGGTTGAAGAAAACCGCGATCTTTTAAAACCTCCCGTAGGAAATAAAAATCTTTATAAAGAGGCAGACGACTATATTGTTATGGTGGTCGCAGGACCCAACGCACGTAAAGACTATCATTATAATGAAACCGAAGAGCTTTTCTATCAGTTAGAAGGTGAGATTGAAGTTCACGTACAGGATGAAGGTAAAAAGCGTACGATGAAACTGGGACCCGGAGATATGTATTTGCACCCTGCAAAAGTGCCACATTCGCCGGTGCGCAAAGAAGGATCTATAGGGTTAGTGGTAGAACGTAAGCGTGCACATTTAGAGGGTAAAGACGGTTTATTATGGTTCTGTGATAACTGCAATCACAAATTATATGAAGTGTATTTTCCGCTCAATGATATTGAAACAGATTTTTTAAAGCACTTTAAAGCGTTCTATGGAAGCAAAGAATTACGCACTTGCGATGCTTGCGGTACTGTGATGGAAGCAGATCCCAGATTTACAGAATAAAGTCAATATAAACAGTATAATACGTGCGCTCAAGGGCGCACTTTTTATTTTATGAATCTGCTAATAAATACTTTAAAACCCTTAATTGATTTAGTAACTTGGCAGATATCAAATACATTTAATTAGAAAAACACAATATAATGGCTAAAAACCAAATAAACACTGCAATTGATGATGCGCTTAAAGCCTTAGAAATAATGCGTGAAAATCCCGGGACATCAACGGGCTCTGAGTCCTCAAGCAAAGGAGAAGCATTTGATTCAATCTCACCGGTTGATGGTGCTACCATAGCAAGCGTTACACAAACTACTCCCGAAGAGTATGAGCAGGTGGTTCTAAAAGCACAGGAAGCCTTTAAAACATGGCGTACTATGCCCGCACCTTTGCGCGGAGATATTGTTCGTCAATTTAATGAAGAGTTACGACGCTTAAAAGAACCTTTAGGTAAACTGGTTTCTTATGAGATGGGAAAAAGCTATCAGGAAGGGCTGGGAGAAGTGCAGGAAATGATAGATATCTGTGATTTTGCTGTGGGACTTTCCCGTCAATTACATGGCTTAACAATGCACAGTGAGCGTCCCGGTCATCGTATGTATGAGCAATATCACCCATTAGGAATTGTCGGTATTATTTCAGCATTTAATTTTCCGGTAGCAGTATGGGCTTGGAACACAGCTTTAGCCTGGGTGTGTGGTGATGTTGCCATCTGGAAACCTTCAGAAAAAACGCCGCTTACCGGTGTTGCCTGTCAAAAAATTGCAGCTCGTGTTTTTGCTAAAAATAAGTTGCCTGAAGGTATTTCGTGTTTGATAAATGGAAACTATAAAGTAGGTGAACTGATGACTCAAGATGAGCGCGTACCGCTTATTTCTGCTACTGGTTCTACCCGAATGGGAAAACAGGTTGCGCAAACCGTGGGCGCACGTCTGGGTAAATCACTTTTAGAGTTAGGCGGAAACAATGCCATAATTGTAACCCCGGATTCTGATTTAAAAATGACGGTTATTGGAGCTGTTTTTGGCGCAGTAGGTACTGCCGGTCAGCGTTGTACCTCTACACGTAGATTAATTATTCATGAAAGTATATACGATAAGGTAAAAAATGCCATTGTTGCTGCTTATAAGCAATTGCGAATAGGAAATCCTTTAGATGAAAAAAACCACGTAGGACCTTTAATAGATACTGATGCGGTTAAGAATTATCAAAAGGCTTTAGAAAAAGTAGTTCAAGAAGGTGGAAGCATTTTAGTTGAAGGCGGAGTGCTAGATGGTGAAGGTTTTGAAAGTGGTTGTTATGTAAAACCTGCAATTGCCGAAGCTGAGAATCATTTTGAAATTGTACAGCACGAGACTTTTGCACCCATTCTATATATTATGAAATACAGCGGAAACGTAGAACAGGCAATTGATTTACAAAACGGAGTGCGCCAGGGTCTTTCTTCTGCTATAATGACAAACAATTTGCGCGAAGCAGAACGATTCTTGAGTGTAATGGGTAGTGATTGTGGTATCGCAAATGTAAATATAGGAACCAGCGGAGCCGAAATAGGCGGAGCTTTTGGAGGGGAGAAAGAAACCGGTGGCGGTCGTGAAAGCGGTTCTGATGCCTGGAAGGTGTATATGCGCCGTCAGACGAATACGATTAATTATACTACAGAACTTCCGCTTGCGCAGGGAATAAAGTTTGATTTATAATGCATAAACTATAAGGTCAACTCTTGTGGTTGTCTAAAAATTGAAATATAAGGTCAAACTGAGCTTGTCGAAGTTTAGTAAATTCTTTGTCGAATGGTCTTTGACACGCTCAGATTGACAAACGCCAATTAAATTATAAGTTATAACCATCTATATCCTTTATTTTCCGGCAAACAAATAAACCACCCCAAAAATAAGGAGTACTGCAAGTATAGTCAGAAATATTTTCCAGAATGAATAAGGTCGTTTTCCGGAGATGCTTCCGTTTTCTCCGTTTACAAAAAAGCTGTACTCCTTATTCTTATAGCGGTACGCGCTTATGTAAACTGGGAGTAAAATGTGCTTAAACGTTTCTTCCTCGAGATTTATATCGAGGTTGCTTATTTGTTGCTCGTCTCCGCCAATGTCACGTCGCGCCCAGCTGTTTGCAATACTGCGCATTTCTTCCTGTGATTGCAAATGACCATTTTTTAGAGGAATGGTATATTTTTCAGTAACAAAACCAGATAAAAAACCGCTTTCAAAGGGTTGTAGCTTTTTTAAATCCCACAACGATACACCTCCTGGAACTTTACCGGTATGTTGCTTTGATGCACTTATTAAGGTGTCGTCTATAAAACCTTTAATAGAACCGCTTGCCGGTGTCCATCTGGTTTTACGCACCCTTCGGGTTTGTCTCTTTCCGTTACTGTCTTTGTACGATTGGGTTTCATAATAATAATCACCTCGCATACCGCTGTAATTTCCGTAGAGTTGGGCATCAAAGGTCCAATAGGGTAAATACAAACCTTTAGTAAATTGAGGATCTAGTGTGGCTTTTTTTAAATCGTCTGGCGCCCACCATAACCCATTAACCCATTTTTTAAAGCGTAAAATGGCTTGCTGTTGTGTAAGTTGAAAAGGCAATACAGCTCCGGGTAATATCCATTGCTCGGTTTTTGCATCTTCCCGAATAAGCGGCGTGCCGCAGTACACGCAGTGTAGTGATTTATAATTTTCTTCTACGTGCTGATTTGCGCCACAATTTTTACAATGCAGAATGCTTATCTCTTCGCTGTTTGCCTGGTTGCCTTGACCCTGTAAATACTGTCTAAGGGGTAATTCTTTAATAGGATCTGTGTCTAGATTTATTTGCTCTTCGTGACCACAATATTCACAGATAATACTTGTGGTGCCGGGCTTATATTTAAGTTCGGCACCACAATTTTTACAGGCTTTTTTAATTTCAGATTTTAAAATAGTGGGTTCAGACACGCTGTAAGTGCTACTTTAAATTAAACTCCGGGTAATGGAGGAGGTGTGTTTCCGCCTAGAAATGATTTAAGCTCTTCTATTTCCTGTAAAGCTTTCCATTCTGTTAAACCTTGTTTCCAGATTAAAGAATCTCTGTTAATCGTACGTGAAGCAAAGAGTGCCTGTAACTGTTCAAAACTTACAGGGCCTTGCTGCTGGCTGTTGTGCGCATAAAAATATTGAGTTGCAACCGGCATTGGAGGCGGCGTTGCTGCGGCTTGTGGTTGTCTTGCTGCTTGTGGTGTGCCACCCATCATCGCGCCACCCATTTGTTGCGCTAAAGCAAAACCCATGCCCATACCCATGCCTGTCCCTGCGGTGCCCCCTTCGTTATTTGCAGCAGCTTCAATAGCTTTTGCTGTTTTAAACTTAGTTAGCTTGTCAAGATCAAGTTTATCTATACGGCTGTACTCAAAGATTTCTTTTTTAAGCTCTTCGGGCATTGAGACGTTCTCGATGTAGAATTTTTCTAGTGAAATACCCACACTTAAAAATTCGGGCTGCATTACTTCTTTGCAGGTTTCTGATAGTTCTGTGGTGTTAGCCGCGTATAATTCTATAGGTAGTTTTGCTTCGCCTACAGTATCTGTAAAGCGCGTGGCGATTAGACTTTTTAGGTGTTCATTAATTTCAAAGTTTGTAAAATTATTATCTGTACCTACAATGTCTTTAATGAATTTTCCGGCGTCATTTATACGGAAAGCATACGTCCCAAAAGCGCGTATTTCTACCAGACCAAAACGGTCATCGCTAAGTGTAATTGGGTTTTTTGTTCCCCATTTTTCGTCTGTAAATAAATGGGTGTTTAAAAAATAAACCTCAGCTTTAAACGGACTGTCAAAACCATATTTCCAACCTTTGAGAGTAGATAGAATAGGAAGGTTTTGCGTATTTAAAGTATAGGTGCCAGGAGTAAAAACATCTGCGAGCTGCCCTTCATTTACAAAAACGGCCGTTTGACCTTCACGCACAATGAGTTTTGCGTTGTTTTTAATTTCGTTTTGATAGCGCTCAAACCGGTGCGCAATAGTATCATCTGTATAATCGAGCCACTCAATAATATCTATGAATTCGTGACTCAGTTTTTCTTTAATTGTGTCAAATATTCCCATAGTTGCTTGTTTTACAGATTTATGCTTCTTTTTAGTTAGTAGCAGAAATCTTATTATTGTTTCAGAAAAATAACATTTTAATTTCTTCCTTCTTCGTTAGGATATAATTTATAAAGAGGTTCGCTTTGCCAAAATTGTTTTGAATCAACATCTAAGATTGAGAGTTTTCCCTTAAAAGCTGCACCGGTATCTACATTCCACACATTAGCCATTTGAGTGGGTATGTCTCTATTTATTCTGGTAACGGGTGTATGACCAATATAAATTTCTTTGTGATGCGTTAAGCGTTTAGGGTATTCAAGATCTTCTTTTTTGAGATTTTTATCAAGGGCAACGGCCATTTCCCAAAAGGTACGATCCCAGTAGAATGCCGTCTTGTGGTGCTCGTGTTCGGGACCATTGTGATTTTGAAAACCTGCATGTACAAACATTCGGTTTTGATCGTCTATATAGTAATCTTCGAGATTTTTATAGAATTCAAGATGTTCTGCTTTTTGCTCTTGAGAATATTCTTTATAAGAATCTATGGTACTTTTTCCGCCGTGGTTAAGCCAGATTTCATTGCGTTTATTTGTTTTTAGCCAGTCATAAACCAGATCATCGTGATTACCTCGTATAAAGATGCATTTATGATTTTTTGATAGTGATATAAGAAAGTCTACTGTTTGAGCACTTTCACTCCAGCCATCAACATAATCACCTAAAAACAGGAGTAAATCATCTTTTGAAACCATTGCGTTTTGAAGTACTTGTTTTAAACCTTTAAGGCCTCCGTGAATATCGCCTATTGCAAGTGTGCGTGTCATTAATTGTATTTTACTTTTCGTAAGATTCGTAAATTTTCTTTGTATGCGTTGTAGAGCTTACTGCCGTATTTTTTCAAAAAAGGGTGTAAACTTTCAAGCTTTTCTAAGGCAGATTCAAAACCGTTTAGATAGCAAATTAGATAGGTTGCCGGGAGATTATACAAATCTTCAAGTTCGCCTTTATTTAATTCTTTATGCGCTAAAACCTTATTGAGAATGCTTGTATTGTTATTATAAATATGATGTAATAATTTCTTATCAAATATGGGTGGTTCAAAAACCAGATTACTATCAATTACATAAGAGCCGTTTTCTTTAAAAGAAATGGATAATTTTTCTAAAGGATAGTATTTAAACTTGTTTTGAATACCCAGTAAAACATATTCTAAAATAGAGAATTGATCATCTGTCATGGTGATAGAAACCTCATCAAGTGCAGAGTAAAATAAGCGTACCTGCTCGTTAATAAGCTCGATATCAACTCTGCTGTAAAAGGTGTTGCCTTTAATTACTTTTTTTGTACCTGCCCAGCAAACTACAAACTGCTCTTTAAAGACCTTGTAGTCTGTAAATAAATCTGCGTGACGCACATTTATAAAATCAATAACTCCGTCTAAAGTATGCTCAATACTGTTATTAGCGTGCTTTTCTATAGCTGCAACCACGGTACTGTTAACATCTTGAAGTTCGCTTTTAAAAGATTTAGGCATAGAGATGCTTCCGTCCCGGTAAAAGACCGTTCCTCCCCAATACTTCCAGATATTCTTCTTAAGAGAGGTTAGTAAATTATTAGGTTTAATGGTGACCAAGCCCACCACAAGATCTTGAGGTAGATGCGGAAACGGTATATTTTCATAAGAAACTAAAGGAGGATTATTTAAGTAGGCATTAATGAGATTCTGAATTTTACTATCGTCAAAGAATGGAACACCTACAATCTCATTAGATTCATCTTCAACACCAATTACGATATAGCTGTTATTTTTAGGGTTTGAGTTAGAAAGCGCACAAACATGTTTTAAAAATTTAGCTTTACCTTCTTTATTACCAATATCTACTTTACGCTTCTTATCATAAAAACTGTTCTCGTCATTATGTGCGAGTAGGTTTTTTATAAGTAAGCGTTTGTTGATCATGGCTTATTAATTTCTATTAACTACAGTACTTGAAGCCTGGTCAACACTCATTACAACCAGATCTGCAATATTAACGTGATACGGTCTGGTAACTACAAAATGAATGATATCTGCAATATCTTCGGCTTGTAAAGGTTTAAATCCTTGATAGACTTTGCTGGCTTTATCATCATCTCCTTTAAAACGTACTTTACTAAATTCGGTTTCTACCATTCCCGGATGTACTGCTCCTACCCGAATGTTATAAGCATTCAAATCAATACGCATTCCTTGATTTATTGCATCTACAGCGTGTTTACTGGCACAATAAACATTTCCTTTGGGATACACTTCTTTAGCGGCAGTAGAGCCTATGTTTATTATGTGTCCGCTATTTGCTTTAATCATCTTAGGGATAATCATATTGCTTACATAAAGTAAGCCTTTTACGTTTATATCTAGCATAGCATCCCAGTCGTCTGTGTTACCATCTTGAAGAGTGTCTAACCCATGGGCATTGCCTGCATTGTTGATGAGAATATCTATTTGCTGAAAATCTATAGGCAAACCATTAATAGATTGTTGTACGATCTCTTTATCTCTCACATCAAAACTTAGGGTGTGTACCTTTACGTGCTCACTTAACTCTTTCTGTAGTGCTTCAAGACGATCCTGTCTTCTTCCGCAGAGAACAAGATTAATATTGTTTGTGGCAAAAATGCGTGCTGTCGCGGCGCCTATTCCACTAGTAGCACCGGTTATTAGAGCTGTTTTGTTTGACATAGTTTTTTGATTATAAAGTTGGTGATTCTCTTAGAGAGGATTATTAAAAGAATGCTAAACTTAGTTAACAGACGTTAAGAAATTTTAATTCTGTAGGAATTTGCAACACTTTTGGATAATTGAAACACATTAAATATTAAATTCTATGAAGAATATAGCAAAAATAAGCCTGGTCCTACTGTCGTTATTGGGATTAAATTCATGTAGTGATGATACAAATAATAATTCTGTAAATGGTACTTCACAAGTTTCGATACGTATGGTTGATGCTCCGGGAGATTATGATCATGTTTATGTAGATGTAGAATCTGTTGTTGTAAAATACAATGATGATTTTGAAAATATAGAAATAGATGATGATTATGTTCTTGTAGATGGAGAATTAGAATTAAATACAGAAGCTAAAATTTATGATTTACTAGAATTAACGGGTGGTACTTATGCTTTATTAGCAGATCAAGATGTACCTGCAGGATCTATAGGTCAGGTTCGATTAATCTTAGGAGATGATAATACGGTCGTTGTTGACGGAGAAACATTTCCTCTAGATACTCCAAGTGCCCAACAATCTGGTCTTAAAATTCAATTTAATCAAACGCTTGAGGCTGGTGTATTTTACACTATCGTATTAGATTTTGATGTTGAAAAGTCTATTGTGCAGCAGGGCAATGGGGGATATTCTTTAAAACCGGTTATTAGAGCAACGGCTATTGAGGCAACAGGAATAATTTCGGGTAGTATTGCACCTCTAAATATTCCTGCTACTATTACCGCCGTGGGAGCAGGGGTTGAAGTTTCTACTGCTGTAAATGCAGAAGGTGATTTTGTCTTAAATGGTTTGCCAGAAGGCACATACGATTTAACCATAGATGCAGAACTTACAACAGATGTTGTAACCTCAATTACACTTGAAGACGTGACGGTTGTTAATGGAGAAAATACTGCAGTGGGAATTATAACTATTGAATAAAATTAGAATAACATTTATATTTGAAAAGCAATCTGAAAAAGGTTGCTTTTTTTTTGCAACATTTTTAAAAAAAAGCGGTCTGTTATAGAGCCCTTTCAGAAGACTTCTAAGCCTTTAAAATGTAGGGTTTTAACGATAGCTTAACAAAATCATTAGTAATAAAATTTAACCTTGTAGGCCTTAGAGTCATATAAAAAATAGCATACATATTATGGAAAACACCAATGCGTCTGTTGATATAGGAGCGCTTAATGAAAAGATAGAAAGAGAAAGTGCATTTGTAAAAATTCTTACGATGGAGATGAATAAAGTCATCGTAGGTCAAAAACACATGATAGAGCGCTTGTTAATAGGTCTTTTAGGTCGCGGGCATATTTTATTAGAAGGAGTTCCCGGTTTAGCTAAAACACTTGCTATTAATACACTTGCACAAGCAGTGCAGGGTAGTTTCAGTCGTATTCAGTTTACACCAGATTTGCTTCCGGCAGATGTTGTAGGTACGTTGATTTACAATATGAAATTGAATGATTTCAGTATAAAAAAGGGACCCATTTTTGCAAACTTCGTTCTTGCAGATGAGATAAACCGTGCTCCTGCAAAAGTGCAGAGTGCGTTGCTTGAAGCGATGCAGGAAAAGCAGGTGACTATTGGTGACGAGACCTTTAAATTAGATGCGCCGTTTTTAGTAATGGCGACTCAAAACCCGGTAGAGCAGGAAGGTACTTACCCGCTTCCAGAAGCACAGGTTGACCGTTTTATGCTAAAAACAGTTATCGATTATCCTAAAATTGAGGATGAGCAGTTAATCATACGTCAAAATTTAAAAGGATCTTACGAGAAAGTAAATGCTGTAGTGACAGTAGAGCAGATTCTAAGAGCTCAGGAGGCTGTGCGTGAGGTGTATATGGATGAGAAAATCGAGAAATATATTCTTGATATTGTATTTGCAACCCGTTATCCTGAAAATTATAATCTGGCAGAGCTTAAACCTTTAATAAGTTTTGGTTCTTCACCTCGTGGTAGTATTAACCTGGCTACCGCTGCAAAATGTTATGCGTTTATTAAAGGACGCGGATATGTGATTCCTGAAGATGTGCGAGCAGTCATACACGACGTATTGCGCCATCGTATAGGGATTACCTATGAGGCCGAAGCAGAAAATGTAACTACCGAAGAAATCATTAATAAGATCGTAAACGAGATTGAAGTACCATAAGAGCTAAAAATTCAAAGTAAAATTGAAAATTTAATTAAAACTGAAAAGCAATACTTTTTTCTTTTTAAGAAAAAGGATTAAGGAAGAGCGGGTTTATGGATACTAAAGAGCTTTTAAAAAAAGTACGCAAAATAGAGATCAAGACCAGACGGTTATCTGATCATATTTTTGGTGGTGAATATCATTCTACATTTAAAGGTCGTGGGATGACCTTTAGTGAGGTGCGTCAATATCAGTTTGGAGATGATGTACGTAATATAGATTGGAATGTTACCGCGCGTTACAGCGAACCTTATGTAAAAGTTTTTGAAGAGGAGCGCGAACTTACGATGATGCTTGTTGCAGATGTAAGTGGCTCAGAATTCTTTGGTACAGACCAGCAGTTTAAATCTGAAATCGTGACCGAGGTTGCTGCAACATTAGCTTTTTCGGCGATGCAGAATAATGATAAAATAGGATTGATTCTATTTTCTGATGGCATCGAACTTTATATTCCGCCTAAAAAAGGAAAATCTCACGTTTTACGTATTATACGTGAATTACTAGAATTTAAACCAAAAAGCAAACAAACTGATGTTGCGCAGGCTCTAAAGTTTCTTTCGAGCGTGATGAAGAAAAAGGCAATTGTTTTTGTGCTTTCAGACTTTATTGCAGACGGTTACCGAGACACTATGAAAATCGCTGCAAAGCGCCATGATATAACAGGAATTCGTATCTACGACCAGCGCGAAGAAGAGATCCCAAGTTTAGGTGTTGTGCAGATGGAAGATGAAGAGACCGGCGAGTTACTTCTTGTAAATACAACCTCTAAAAGCGTACGTAACAACTACTCAAAATATTATAAAGAGCGGGTTGCGTATTACAAAGAAAGCTTTACACGCAGTGGTGCAGGCGTTATAGACGTGCGTACCGATGAGAGTTATGTAAAAAAATTATTAGGTTATTTTAAACGAAGAGGATAAGAGTATAATGAATAATAACCCCAATACATCCCTAAATAGTATTACCGCAAGTGCTTGCAAAAAGAGATTCTTGTTCTTGATACTGTTTTTTATCGGAATAGGAATCTCACAGGCACAACAAGTTAAAGGTACTATAGACAGTACTTCTATACGTATAGGAGCGCAAATCACGTATGAATTTCAAGTAGAGGCAGACGCTAAGGATCTTGTGATTTTTCCCGAAGGACAAACTTTTTCTCCTTTAGAGATGATTGAGTCGTATAAAGTAGATACCTCATTTGCCGGTGCAAAAATGAGTCTAATAAAGCGCTATGGCCTTACCCAATTTGATAGTGGCTCTTACACCATACCACGCCAACTTGTTACGATAAACCAACAGCCTTTTTACACAGATTCTATTGCTGTTGAGGTTAATAATGTGCAGGTAGATACCACAAAACAAGGTCTTTATGATATTAAAGATATTGTTGAGGTTGATCACGCTACCAGTAAAGTGTGGGAATATCTGCTGTATTTTTTAATTATTGCGTTACTTATAGGAGTGTTCTTATATTTTATAATACGTAGAAGCCGTAAAAAAGCAGAGGCAGAACGCAAATTACCACCTTTTGAGCAAGCTTTATTTTCATTGCGAAAACTTGACGAAGAATTTAAAGAACCCGCTCGCGGTATAGAGCAACATGAGATTACTAAAGCTTACTATTCTAAACTTACAGATATTGTTAGACGTTATCTTGATGAAGAAGTTTACAGCCGTTCTATGGAAAGTACTTCGGCAGAATTAATAGATAAATTATTACAGGAAAAACAACTGGGTAAAATAGACCTGAGTAAAGAAACTATTCTCAAACTAGATCAGATTTTAAAACGAGCAGACCTTAGTAAGTTTGCGCGTATGTCGCCGAGAAGTGGTCAGGCTGAAGCAGATCGTATTGTAGCAGAAGAGATTGTTAAAGAAACAAAAGAAGCAATTCCGGCACCTACAGAAGAAGAGTTAATGCGGGATGCTGCTTATCGCGAGGCACTGGCAAAACGTAGAAAGCATAGACTAATTATTTCAGGTATTGTAGGGGTATTTACTATTCTGGTACTTGCAACTGGTATTTTAATTGCGGTTAAAGGTTTTGATTTTGTAAAAGATAATTTTATAGGTCATCCTTCAAAAGACTTATTAGAAGGCGAGTGGGTGCGTAGTGAATATGGCTATCCTCCAGTTATTGTAAGCACACCACGTATTCTTGAACGTAATGACATTCCTATTCCAGATTCATTAAGAACACAGATGGATATGAGCACCTTTACCTACGGAAGCTTAATCGATCAATTTTATGTCGTTGTTAATAATACCCGCTATGGCGGAAATCAAGAGGCAGATTTAGAAAAAGCAACTCAAGGTTTTATAAGTACTTTAGAAGCAAGCGGTGCAAAAAATCTTATCGTAAAAACAGAAGAATATACCACACCCGAAGGAACAAAGGGACTTCGTGTGTTTGGCTCAGGAGCATTTCCTGACGCACTAAATAATAAGAAATTTAGTCCAGGTACTTACGAGATGTTATTATTTACTGCTCCGGGAGTATTGCAGCAAGTTCTTGTCGCCTGGCGAGATGATGATAAATATGCTATAGATATGGCAGCACGTATCATTAATTCTGTAGAATTACAAAAAACAGTACCTACCGATGTTAAGTAATTTTGAATTTCAAAATCCTGAGTTTTTTTGGTTGCTGTTACTAATTCCGGTAGTAGCAGTCTGGTATTTCGTTAAACGTAATAAAGTAACTGCGCAGGTCAAAATTTCTAGCTTAAAAGGGTTTAAAGCGGGAAGCGGTTTTTTAGCAAAATTAAGGTCTATTCTTTTTGTATTAAGACTTCTCGCTATAGCCTTTATCATTGTAGCTCTGGCGCGGCCTCGCACTGTAGATGTTTCTACGCGAACGAAAACCACACGAGGTATTGATATTGCTATCGCAATAGATGTGTCTGCAAGTATGCTTGCAAAAGACTTAAGGCCAAACAGACTTGAGGCGCTTAAGGATGTGGCTGCAGAGTTTATTAAACAACGCCCTAATGATCGTATAGGTCTGGTAGAATATGCCGGTGAAAGTTATACCCGTACACCCATCACAAGTGATAAAAGTATAGTGTTGAGTTCGCTAAATGACATTAGGTACAACAGTATTATTGAAGGAGGTACTGCAATAGGTATGGGGCTTGCAACTTCAGTAAACCGTTTAAAAGACAGTAAAGCAAAAAGTAAAGTCATTATTTTAATGACAGATGGTGTTAATAATGCGGGCTTTATTGAGCCGGTTACAGCAAGTGAACTAGCGGTAGAGTTTGGTATTAAAGTTTATACAATAGGTTTAGGTACAAATGGTACTGCGCTTTCTCCTGTAGCTCTACGGCCAGATGGCAGTTTTCAATATGGGAGTATTCCTGTAGAAATTGATGAGGCCCTGCTTAAAGAAATCGCAGATAAAACTGGCGGGCTCTACTTTAGAGCTACAGATAATGAGTCTCTTGAGGAGATTTATGCTGAGATTAATAAGCTTGAGAAGACAGATGTTGAGGAGTTTAAGTACACTAATTACGAAGAAAAGTATCGTCCATTAGTAATTTTGGCAGGTTTGCTTCTACTGTTTGAGTTGTTGCTTAGAAATACAGTTTTCAGAAGTTTTGTATAGTTAGAAATAGTAATAACAATAATAATTGAGTTTGTGTATTTACTAGAAGAAAAAATATGGTTTTGGGCGCTACTGGTAATTCCGCTGGTAGTAGTACTTTTTTTTGCTGTTGCATTATGGAAACGTAGCGCTCAAAAACGATTTGCAGCAAATAGAACGTTATTTAATCAGTTAACACCTAATCGCTCTGTTTTTAAGCCGGTATTCAAGTTGGTTATAATTTGTTTGGCAATTGCATTTATGGTGATTGCGCTGGTTAATCCCAAAATAGGAACCAAGCTTGAGACGGTAAAACGAGAAGGGGTAGATGTAGTCTTTGCTGTGGATGTATCTAAAAGTATGGATGCTGAAGATATCGCACCAAGTCGTATAGATAAAGCAAAACAACTTGTCGCGCAGGTTATTAATAATCTGGGAAGTGACCGAGTAGGCATTATCGCTTATGCAGGGAGCGCATATCCGCAGTTGCCTATAACAACAGATTACAGCAGTGCAAAAATGTTTCTCAACTCGATGAATACAGATATGTTATCGAGCCAGGGAACCGCAATTAAAGATGCTATTGAGCTCGCTAAAACCTATTATAATGATGAGGAGCAGACAAATCGCGTTTTGGTAATTATCTCAGATGGCGAAGATCATGAAGGTGATGTTGCCGCTATCGCAGAATCTGCTGAAGAAGTAGGTATTAGAATTTTTACAATTGGTGTGGGTACAGAGGCTGGTGACCGCATCCCGTTGAAACGTAATGGTGTTATTCAATCTTATAAAAAAGACCAAAATGGAGAAACGGTAATTACTAAGCTAGATCCTGCAATTTTGCAAGAGATTGCTGCTTCGGCAAATGGTGAGTATATAAATGGGAATAGTACTCAGGAAGTCGTAGATAAGATGGGTACTGCACTCAATCAAATGGATAAAAAGGAGTTTGAAGCAAAACAATTTGCAGACTTTAAAGATCAGTTTCAGTGGTTTTTAGGAGCGGCATTATTGTTGCTTGTTTTAGATGTATTCCTTTTAGAGCGTAAAACTGCCTGGGTGCGAAAATTGAATTTGTTTAATGAGAATACAACTAAGTCTTAAACAAAAGTTGATGATGATGAAGAGACATAACCTATTAAATAAAATACATTATTTAGGAATTTTAATAGTTCTAATATCCTTAAGTGCTTCGGCACAAAGCGATAAACCAGATCCTGCAATTTTAGAGGCGCAGGATTTTGTTGCAGATGGCAACGAAGCGTTTGTTTCTAAAGAATTTACTTCCGCAGAAACAGCGTATAGAAAAGCAGTGGCTAAGAATCCTGCTAATGCAACTGCAAAATACAATATGGGTAATAACTACTATCGCAATAAAAAATATGCAGAAGGGATGACGCGTTACATTCAGGCTGCTGAGGTTGCACAAACTAAAGCCGAAAAACATAAAGCCTTTCATAATTTAGGCAATGCTTTTTATCAGCAAAAAGATTATAAGAAAGCAGTTGAAGCTTATAAAAATGCTCTACGCAATGATCCTACAGATGAAGAAACCCGTTATAATCTAGCTCTTGCTAAAAAAGAAGAAGAGAAAAACGGCGGAGGCGGCGGTGATGATCAGAAAGATGATAATAAAGACAAAGGCGACGACCAAAAAGACAAAAATGGGGACGGCGACGATGAGAAAAGTGATGATGGCAAGCCAAAAGATTCTGATGATGAAGGCGATAAAAAGGATAAGGGCGACGAGAATAAAGATGAGAAAGGTAAGCCTGAAGATAAAGAAGGTGATAAACCTAAAGATGGTAAAGACGGCGATAAGCCTAAAGAACAACCTCAGCCACAACCCGGGCAGGGTCAATTGTCACCACAGCAGGTAAAAAGTTTACTTGAGGCAATGAAGAATGAGGAAAATAAAGTTCAGGATAAAATGAATGCCCAGAAAGTTAAAGGAGCCAAAGTCAAAACAGACAAAGACTGGTAATTAACAGAGTTGTATATAAATTTAGCCTGTTTAAGGCAAAGCAGAAGTTATAATGAAGATGAAGCTAAAATTTTTGCTGATTGTTTTTTTTGCCGGTTTCTCTGCCTGGTCTCAGGTAAAGTTTGATGCCGTAGTTAGTAAAGAAACATTAGGAGTTAATGAGCGCTTACGTGTAGATTTTGAGATGAATGAAGATGGAGACAACTTTAGACCTCCCAGTTTTCAAGGGTTTGTAGTTGTAGGTGGACCTAATCAATCTATTAGCAAACAATGGATAAACGGTAAATCTAGTTTTTCTAAGACATTCTCGTATTTTTTACAGCCTAAAGGCACGGGTAAGTTGCAAATAGGTGCTGCAGAAATTGAGATAAATAATACAGTTTATAAAACCCTACCCATAGAAATAAATGTTACGGGAGCAGTAGATCTGGCTAAAGATCCTAATGATCCCGCATCTTCTGCGGCCGAAAATGTGCATCTAGTTGCTGAGGTTTCTAAATCTAATCCCTATTTAAATGAAGCGATCACCGTTGTTTATAAGCTGTATGTTTCTCGCGAAACAGCTGTAAACGGATGGAATGAAATAGACGCTCCCAAGTTTGCCGATTTCTGGAGTCAAAGCTTAGATGAGAAGCAATTTAAAGTGTACGACGGGACCTTTAACGGCAAGCCATATCGGTATGTGATTTTGAGAAGAACCTTATTATATCCTCAAAAAACAGGTGAATTGGATATTGAATCGCTTGCGCTCAATATTAATGTTGAAGCACCTACAAACAGACGCGATATTTTTGGTATGCGCATTACGCGACCGGCACAAATAACAGTGTCTGCACCTAAGAGAACAATAAAAGTTAGAGAATTGCCAGAAGCAGGTAAGCCCGATAATTTTACAGGAGCTGTAGGTAAATTTGATTTTAGTGTAACTGCCAGTAAAACTAAACTGGATGCCCAGGATGCATTAGATTTGACACTTACTGCAAAAGGAAACGGAAATTTAAAACTCTTTAAACTTCCTAAGCCTACATTACCTAGTGCTCTAGAGGTTTATGAGCCCGAAAATTTACAGGATGTAAACGTATCTTTATCTGGTATGACCGGTAAAAATGAAGAGCGTTATACGATTGTTCCACAACGCAAAGGAGCTTATCCTATACCGCCCATACGCTTTTCTTATTTTGATCCCGCAACAGAGCGATACAATACGGTAAGTAGTGACGAGATTGTAATTACTGTAGAAAATGGGCCAGATGCTCTAGCTTCGGCTAGTGGAGTGAATAAATCTCCTGTAAAAGCAGCTGTTCAATTTAACTATATTAAATCGGAAGCAGATTTAGTAGCTCAAAATAAAGATTCATTCTTTATGAGTAAGCTGTTTTGGGGACTACTTGCAACTCCGTTAGTTTTAATTCCGTTTGCTATATTTTTTGGTCGTAAGCGTGAAGCTTATCAAAATGATATCAAGGGTAACAGGCTGCGTAAGGCAGATAAACTTGCCCGAAAATATCTAGGAGAAGCAAAGAAAAATTTAGGAGACCAGAAAGCGTTTTATCTTGCTTTAGAGAAGTCATTACATAATTTCTTAAAAGCACGCTTAAATATTCAGACCAGTGATATGAGTAAAGAGCGCATAAGTAAATTACTACAGGAGCGTGGCGCAAACGTGAGTACTACCGCAGATTTTATTAAGTTACTTGAGAGTTGTGAATTTGCACGATATACACCTGCGAGTATAGATGCTATGCAACAGGATTATAACAATGCCGGCAGTGTAATCTCTGAAATTGATAAGCAATTATGATAACACAGAATATGTATTATACCTATCGCAACTTAATTCTTGTTCTGTTCTTGGGAGTAGTAACGATAAGCAGCAGCTTTGCTCAAACTCCTGAGCAATTATTTGAAACCGGAAACTCCCAGTATGCACAGAATAATTTTGAAGCAGCTATTGTTAATTATGAGAAAGTACTAGAGTCGGGTTACGCTTCTGCCGCGGTATATTATAATCTGGCTAATGCTAATTATAAACTTAACCGTATAGCAGCAAGTGTCTATAATTATGAGAAAGCACTGGCTTTAAAACCTAACGATAAAGAGATTAAAAACAATTTACAGTTTGCCCAAAATATGACCATAGATGCGATAACCCCGTTGCCGCAAAATATATTTAAAAAATGGTATAATCAGATTCTGGGTATTTTTACTATAGATGGCTGGGCAACCGTAACGGTGGTATTTATACTCATATTTACACTGAGTTTTTTAATCTATTTTTTTAATAAGGGAGTAGGTAGTAAGCGTATTTTCTTCACAGTGTCTTTTGTAGCACTGGGGCTAGGAGTATTGAGTTTAGCTCTTAGTTTTCAGGCAAAATCAAATGAAAATAATAGGGAATTTGCTATTGTTTTTTCGCCGGAGGCGGAAGTAAAAAGTGAACCGAACAACACCAGCGAGCAGACTTTTATTTTACATGAGGGTACTAAAGTTAGAGTACTTGAACAAAAAGACGATTGGCAATTAATACGACTTGCTGATGGTAAAGAAGGTTGGGTTGCTAGTGTTGCTATAAAGATTCTTTAGATTTATTTTATTATTGACTTGAAATACAAGGAGCTTTTCTAAATTTGTTTTTTAATTTTTTAAAAACGTTGAAACAACAATCCGTATTTTTTTTAATTCTATTTGTGACATTTTTAGTCACACCTGTTGTTGTATCCTATCTTAATCGTGGTGATAAAGTGCTGGTAGTGTCTGTTTTAGAGGAAGAAAATACTGGAAAAGGTTTTAATCAGAATTTTGAAAAAGACGTTAAATTAATAAGTTCGATTTTAATTATAAATACATTCTTGACAGAGCAGAAAACGGCTTTATTTTTTCATAATAATTCAATTGAGTGCTCTGTATATTTAGATCCTGTATCCCCACCTCCACGATTAGTTTAATAAGATGGTATAGAAATTATTTTTTTAATTTCAGTATAGCATCAATTTAATTGCATATTTAATTAAATACATTTTAAACTAAAAAATATCAAAATGGACATTTCAAAAATTTTCGAAAATAATAAAGAGTGGGTTGCAAGTCGTTTAAAGTCAGAACCTAATTACTTCAAACAATTGTCTGAAGGGCAATCCCCAAAAATTTTATATATAGGTTGTAGCGATAGTAGAGTTTCTTCTGAAGAACTTATGGGCGTGGGCCCGGGTGACGTTTTTGTACATCGTAATATTGCTAACATGGTACCTAATACAGACTTAAACTCCATGTCTGTAATTAATTATGCTGTAGAGCATCTAGAGGTTGAGCATGTTGTGGTATGTGGCCATTATTATTGTGGTGGTGTTAAAGCAGCAATGCAATCTGCAGACCTGGGTATTTTAAACCCGTGGTTGCGTAACATACGTGATGTATACCGTATTCATAAAGACGAACTTAATCTTATTGAAAACGAGGAAGAACGTTATAAAAAGTTTGTTGAGCTTAATGTTCAGGAGCAGTGTGTAAATGTGATCAAAACTTCAGATGTACAAAAGGCAATACGCAAGCGTAAGCTTACAGTTCATGGGTGGGTTTTCGATATTCATTCGGGAAAACTGATCGATTTGAAAATTGATTTTGATGCAATTCTTAAAAACATCATGGAAATTTACAGATTAGACGAGTTGTAATGACATCTAGTTTTCGGTAAAAAATCAATTTGTGTAGTGTAAAGCTGCATAAAATTCTCATTTTTCAATTTCAGTTTTATGTGCTGCGCAAAGCGTATGACTTGAACTGAAATTCTCATTTTTAATACTAAGCTTATGTTTAAAAATTTAAAAAACGACTTCCCGGCGAGTGTCGTGGTGTTTTTTGTAGCGCTACCCTTGTGTTTAGGAATTGCTTTAGCAAGTGGTGCTCCACTCTTTTCAGGTCTAATTGCGGGTATTGTTGGCGGTATTGTAGTAGGTGCAATGAGCGGTTCTAGTCTGGGGGTTAGTGGTCCTGCGGCAGGTTTATCTGCGATAGTTTTAGTGGCTATATCTACCTTAGGCGGGTATGAAAACTTATTAGTTGCTGTAGTTCTTGGAGGGGTCATTCAGTTGATATTTGGTCTTCTAAAAGCCGGTATTATAGGATATTATTTTCCATCATCAGTAATTAAAGGAATGCTTACCGGTATAGGAATTATTATCATACTTAAACAAATTCCACACTTTTTTGGTTATGATGCAGATCCAGAAGGAGACTGGGCTTTTTTTCAGGTAGATGGTAGAAATACGTTTACTGAAATAGGGCAGATATTTGATAGTATAAGCCCGGGTGCAACAGCAATAGCATTTATCGCGATGTTTATTTTAGTGCTATGGGATGTTGTACTTAGCAAAAAAGGTAAAATATTTAAGTTAATTCAGGGACCATTAGTTGCCGTAGTGTTAGGTATTCTTTATTATGTATTTACACAGGATTCTGAAGCCTGGGGTATTTCTAATGATCATCTTGTAAAAGTACCTGTGCCAGATGATTTTAGTTCATTTATAGGGCAATTTACATTTCCTAATTTTAGTGTTATTACAGAGCCTCAAATCTGGATCACTGCATTTACGCTTGCCCTGGTCGCGAGTCTGGAAACTTTGCTCTGTGTTGAAGCAACAGATAAACTAGATCCTAAAAAACGTACAACGCCTACAAACCGTGAACTTTTTGCTCAAGGTGCCGGTAATATAATTTCTGGGATGATAGGAGGTTTGCCTATTACCCAGGTAATCGTACGTAGCTCTGCAAATATTCAATCTGGTGGGCAAACTAAAATGTCTGCAATAATTCATGGATTCTTATTATTAATTTCTGTGATTCTGGTGCCTAATGTTCTTAATTTAATACCACTTTCTGTCTTGGCAGCGGTATTATTTTTAGTGGGTTATAAGCTTGCTAAGCCTTCTACTTTTAAGCGTATGTGGACGCTGGGTTGGAAACAATTTATTCCCTTTATCATAACGGTATTAGGTATCGTATTTGCAGACTTACTTGTGGGTATTAGTTTGGGTCTGGCTGTAGGTATTGTTGTTATTCTTATTAAGAATTATCAAAATTCACATTTCTTACATATTGTAAGAGAAGAGGAAACAGGTCTTGATATTGTAAAAATGACATTAGCCGAAGAAGTGACTTTTATAAATAAGGGAGCGATTATGAAAGAGTTAAACAAACTTCATGAAAATTCATATTTAGAGGTTGACGTACGCAAAACACGTTATTTAGATCAGGATATCATAGAAATTCTAGATGATTTCAGATTTAGAGCGCAGGATAAAAATATTAATGTCAAGATTATCTCTGAGCGCGGTACAATTGAAAACCCCGAAAGTTACGAGCAGTTTTTCAATCAGGAAAAGAAAGATAACTTGAAAGTTTCAGCATAACAAACACTTTGTACAAATTCAAAACGCCGGTAATTTACCGGCGTTTTTTTATTAATAACATTCTGTTTAACACTATTTCTAAACTAAGCCGATTCAAGTTGTAATTGAGAATCTTCATTAGATTCTGGTTTTTCGGTTTTTAATTTATCTACTTCTCTGAGTAAATTAGGAAGTACTAATGGAGCTATAGGCTGTATGGCATTGTAAACAACAGACTCTTCTCTAATTTTTTCATCTATAAGAGTCATCGTAAATGCAGAGCTAAACATAAGAATTACACTTAGTATAAAAGCAACTTTAAGTATACCGAATAGACCACCTAAAATTTTATTTACTATACCTAGCATTATTAATGAAGCAACTTTAGTTAATAAGCGCCCAGCCAAACTAATTATGAGTACGATGGTGATAAAGGTAAGTGCAAAGGCAAGTAGATTTATGGTATGTTCACTCCACGCTACTTTATCGTTAAGATAATCTACAGCGTAATATGAAAAGTGAATAGCACCGTAGATGCCAATCACTAAAGCAATTATTGATGCTAATTCAATTAAGAGTCCGTTTTTAATGCCTTTATAAAGCCCTAGAATCAAAAAAATTCCTAGAATAATATCAAGATAGTTCATGCGTTAAAGATACTATTTTTAAGAAGCTTGTTGACTATATTTGCGGCTATGGCAAGAGATGAACAACTTAAAGAGCGCTGGGATCAGATAGTAACTAAACTCTCTGCACGATTTGCAGACGGTGATACTTTAGATCTTGATGCGATTATATATTTAATAGGAGTGCAGGAATTGGGACAACCCGGTAAAAAATTTAAAAAAGACGATAAGCTTGATTTAATGCATATTGCAATCTGCAGATTGTTAGAGCCTTTCGGCTATTATAAGTTTGATTATCAAGACGCAGATGGTTGGCCTCATTATGAGGTTATAGATCAATTACCTACCCTTAAAGCAGGTGAACAAGCGCTGCTTATGAAAGAGGCAATTGTGCAGTATTTTTTAGAAAAAGAATTAGTTCATTAATTGAAAGTAATTCAACCTATGTTATTAGCGCTATTGCAAGATGTATTTCCTAATGATACCGGCCCCATCTATAAAGAGACCATTGCAGGGCGATTTCCTGTAGAGCCTTTTAACACGTATAGTAACCTCATTTTTCTATTTATCGTTATCTATTTTGGGATACGTATCTATAAAGAACCGCAAAAGCAATGGTTTTTAATGCTTACGATTCCCTTTATATTTATAGGGTATATAGGAGGCACATTATACCACGGGCTTCGCAGTTCTGAGGCGTATTTGCTTATTGATTGGGTACCTATACGAGGTCTTAGTTTTGCGGCTATACTGTATTTTGTTTTTAAATGGAAAGATACCTGGAAGAAACGTCTGTTTTTTATAATTGCAATAGGTATTGCTTTTATAGGCTTGAGGTACTTACCAGTAAGTGAAAGCTTAGAACATAACCTGGGATATTTAATAAGTGCGCTTACCATACTCATACCTATAATAGGATATTTATCTAAAACAAACTGGCGCAATGCACGCCCCGCAATCATTGCTTTTGTGATTTTTGGCTTTGCAGTAGCGTTTAGAGTACTTGACAACAGACTTGATTTTGAAATATTTTGGATGGGAACCCATTGGTTATGGCACCTCTTTGGCGGCACAGCTGTTTTCTTTATACTCTTATATATTTTTAGAGACAATAAAGCCCAAGCCACCTATATTTCTTAAATTTGTGCCTTCCTAATTTAAAGGAATTATGCTAGAAAAAATAAAAGAGCTTATTGCAGAAGCGGAAGCGTTTACAACTACTTCACTTGAGGAAACAGAATCTTTCAGAATTAAATTTTTAGGGAAGAAAGGCCTGTTCAATGAGTATTTCTCTGAATTTAAGAATATACCCAACGAAGAGAAAAAAGAGTTTGGTCAAACGATTAACACTCTTAAAACCGTAGTTCAGGAGAAAGTAGATGCCTTAAAGGCCAGCCTGGAGGTAGCAGAAGATAATGGGGTTTATGGTGATTTAACCAGACCTGGAGAGCCTGTAGTATTGGGTTCACGCCATCCCATATCTATTGTTAAGAATCAAATCATAGATATATTTTCGCGTATAGGCTTTGACGTGTCTGAAGGTCCTGAGATTGAAGATGACTGGCATAACTTTACAGCACTAAACTTGCCAGAATACCACCCTGCCCGTGATATGCAGGACACCTTTTTTATACAAACTAATCCAGATGTGTTGTTGCGTACACATACTTCATCTGTACAGGTGCGCTATATGGAAGCCAATAAGCCGCCTATACGTACCATATCACCGGGACGTGTTTACCGCAACGAGGCAATTTCTGCACGGTCACATTGCTTTTTTCATCAGGTAGAAGGCTTGTATATAGATAAAGATGTTTCATTTGCAGACTTAAAGCAAACGCTTCAGCATTTTACGACAGAGATGTTTGGAAAAAGTAAAATACGCTTAAGACCTTCTTATTTTCCATTTACAGAACCTAGTGCAGAAGTAGATGTATACTGGGGTCTGGAGACTGAGACAGATTATAAAATGACAAAGGGAACCGGATGGTTAGAAATAATGGGCTGCGGAATGGTAGATCCTAACGTACTTGAAAATTGCGGTATAAACTCTAAAGAATACAGTGGGTTCGCATTTGGTATGGGTATAGATCGTATCGCATTATTATTACATCAGATATCAGACATTCGTTTACTTAGTGAAAATGATTTACGTTTTTTAAATCAGTTTAAGAGCGCTCTTTAATCCTTAATAATTTCACATCCTTCCTGCGGAACTTTTTCCCCGGGTTTAAAAAATTTGTAGTTGCTATGAAAAAGTATCTTGTAATTGCGGTTCTTGCTATCGCACTTGTCGCTGTAGCTTATTTGACTTTTGTCATAGCAGCTATTAAAATTATGATAGGCAGTATATTCTTAGGGATTATGGCAATTGCGCTTTTGGCCCTCTGGATTATGTGGAAAGTAAACGACTAATATGCGTAAAGATATAGATATACCTGAGGTTTACGATGTTTACGTTGCTGCGGTAAAGGAGTTTAATGAAGAACATCGCACTACAGACTGGAATGCTTATATTATAAACAATACAGACGAGCCATTAGAATTGGTCATGATTGTTTCTGATGGTTATAGTGCAGATCAAGTGACGAGTCAAATGCGTCATAAATTAGAAAAGCTACCTTCAAAAGCCTTTGCTAAAATTGAATTTATTGAAGACGGTGTCCTTGAACTAACAAACCAGTTTGCAGTCACCTATTTCTTAGGAGGAAAGCTCTACGAGAAAACCTTTGTGTTTACTGCGGGCAGCATTAAAGATCAAAATCTGGGACCTGTGCCTGCTATGCTGAAAGAAGGCATCCTGGCTGAGTAATTAATCTACTTTTTCAGTAAGTTTTATAAATGTCTTTTTAGGGTCTTTTCCCTTGTAAAGAATATCGTAAACAGCATCTATAATTGGCGTTTTTGCGCCTAACTTCTCATTTATTTTAAAAGCACTTTCTGCTGCATAGTAGCCTTCAGCAACCATACTCATTTCCATTTGAGCGCTTTTAACCGTGTAGCCTTTACCTATCATATTTCCAAACATTCTATTGCGGCTAAAAACAGAATAACCTGTAACTAATAAATCTCCTAAGTAAGCAGAATCATTAATGTTACGTTTCATTTTATGTACTTTTTTGATAAACTTTTTCATCTCGCGTATCGCATTGCTCATTAATACGCTTTGAAAATTATCTCCATAACCCAGCCCGTGCGCAATACCGGCAGCAATCGCGTAAATATTTTTAAGCATTGCAGCATACTCGGTACCTATAGTGTCATCGCTTATTGTGGTTTTAATATAATCACTGCTAAGATGTTTTGCCATTACTTTAGCATGGGCTTCATCTGCACAGGCAATTGTGAGGTATGAAAGACGCTCAAGAGCCACTTCTTCTGCGTGACAAGGACCGGTAATTACTCCTATGTTTTCAAAAGGGATGTCATATTTATCGTGAAAATGAGCCCCTACAATTTGACCCGTTTCAGGTACAATACCTTTAATAGCCGAAAAAACTATTTTATCCTTAAAACTAGCGGTTACCTGTTCTAATTCTTTACCCACAAAAGCAGATGGTATCGCAAATATTAAATAGTCTGCGTATTCAATAATTTCATTAATATCATTACTTAGTTTTAATTGTGCAGGATTAAACTCTACCGCACTTAGGTAATTGGGATTGTGCTGTTCTTTCTTGATGTGTTCTAAAGCATAATTACTACGCATGTACCAACCTACTTCATTCAGGTTTTCTGATAACATTTTTACAATTGCCGTTGCCCAACTTCCGCCTCCTAAAACCCCAAATTTTAAGCTCATAATCTAATTTGTTTACTACCTCAAAAATACAGATTTTCTAGCCCACCTAAAACCTTGAAAACCACCTCCATTATTTTTTGGCACGCGGTTTGGTTAACAGTTAATATAATTCACAAGCCAGACGTCAATGCTAAGAATTTTCAGGAATAGTTATTTAGAAAACGATTCCCTGAGTTATTAACTTAAAAACTTATAATTATGAGAACTATAAAATTACTTAGCGGTTTTGCTCTTATACTTTCAATGTTTACATCGTGTTATACAGATGTATATTTAGAGGATGAGGTAATCAATGAACCACAGATATCTCTTGGTGAAGTTCTTAATGCATACGAATTGTGGTATGTAGATATAGATCTTACTAAAGGAAATGGAGCAATTCCTTTTATGGAAAAAGCATTTACGTTATCATTTATAAACGGAAACTTAAGAGCAAATAACAATCTGGTTGCAATAGGTGATCAGGGTAATGGTTTTGGCATTCCGGTGGGTTATTATGATCTGTTTGATTACGACCTTGATATAAGTCACGATATAGATGGTTTTTACTCTTTTGAAGTAAGCTTGTTAGCAAACGGAAGCATAGAATTGTACAACAGACCTTTACGAACTTCATATATTCTTAAAGGATATCAACGTAACAATTTTGATTACGACCGCATCTTTTACGACAACATACATTTCTTTTTACAGGAATATGCAGCGTGGGAGAAAATATATACCAGTCAGCAGGGGGCTTCAAACGAATTTGACGCAGAGAATTTCCTTCAGTTTTTACCGGCTTCAAGTGGTGGGAATTTTGAAAGTTCGCAAGACCCTAACGGAACTTCTGTAAATTCTATTTACTGGGATTATACAGGTATTTATGAAGTGCAAAATGTTGCTAATAATGCCTATTTAAAAACGCTCACGCTAGATTATGATTATTTTCAAAATGAATTTTTTGAGCTTTCTATTCTAGATGATTCTACCATTTCGTTATATCAACCTTCATCAGGCACAGAATATCGATTTAGAGGAAAAGGATATATTGCCTATAAAACTCCTGAAGAGGGAAAAAGTAGGGTTAAGCAAAGTGAAATAGAGCAAACTATTAAGCAAATGAAGACATTAAAGAAGTAGATAATTTTTTGGTTGGTTAGTTGAAAAACGCTTTAAGATTTATTCTTAGGGCGTTTTTTTAATTATAAGCACTTAATTTAGTAATGAGTTGAAAAATCATTACTAAAATGCAGCCTGAAAGATTTACATAGATTTAGATTACTCTTATTATACTCTTAAGATGCTATTTTGTAATTTACATTCTTAAAACTAACTAATACTAGAAATAAAAGTTATGGGATTATTTTCATTTATTAAAAATGCCGGAGCTAAAATAGGCATCGGTAAGAGTACAGCTGAAGAAGCTGCAGAGAAGAAAGCAGAAGCTGCCGCAGCAGTGGCTGAAGCAAACAAGAAGGCAGCATCTTCTTTAAAAGAGACTATAAGTGATTTAGGTCTTGAGGTAGAAAATCTTGAAGTTACAATTACAGGCGAGTCTGCTGTTGTTTCTGGTAAAGCTAAAGATCAAACAACAAAAGAAAAAGTGGTACTTGTCGTAGGTAACGTAGAGGGTATTGCTCAGGTAGATGATCGTATGGAAGTAGATCACAGTGAGCCTGAAGCGCAATTTCACACTGTTGAGTCTGGAGATACGTTAAGTAAAATAGCAAAGAAGTTTTATGGCAACGCTATGAAATACCCTGTTATTTTTGAGGCTAACAAACCTATGCTTAAAGACCCAGACAAGATTTATCCTGGTCAAATGTTACGTATTCCTAATCTTGATTAAGTTTAAAATAACGTATAGATAAAAAAATCCGCTTCAATGTTGAAGCGGATTTTTTTTATCTATAAAAATTCATTTGATCTATATAAACCCATACAGGATCTGGTAATAGCGGCCTGCAGTTTTTACCTTCTTTAAGCGCTTTTCGAATAAATGTTGAAGAAATTTCAACAACAGGTGCATCAACAACGTGTATGTTTGTGTGATTTATTAAATTATTTTCTTCCTTTTTTTCTGATATTCGAGGGTAAACGTAAATCTCATGATTATCTAAAATAACTTCATAGTTTTTCCATTTATGAAGTGTTTTGAGATTGTCTTCCCCCATAATCAAGCTAAACTCGTGTTGCGGATATTTTTCCTTAAGATGGGCTAAGGTGTTTGTAGTATAATTAGGTTGTGGTAGGTTAAATTCTATAGTGCTAGCCTCAATTTTAGGATATGCTTCTAGAGCTTCTAATACAAGTTGATACCTGTGATTATTATCTAAAAGACTACTCTTTTTTTTAAATGGATTGTGTGGTGTAAGAACCATCCATATTTTATCAAGGTCGCTGTATTCAGCAAAGTGATTAGCGATAATTAGATGCCCTATATGTATAGGGTTAAAAGTGCCAAAGTATAGCCCTATTTTCATACCAGATTTTAGTGCTTTACAAATTTTTCAACCAGGTTATATGCTTCTTCTAAAGCAACATCAAGATCGTTATTCTCAATAATGTGATCAAATTGAGGTGCCGTGGCAAGTTCAATACTGGCTTTGGCGACACGCATATTTATGCGGTCTTCACTTTCGGTTTTGCGGTTTTTCAATCTTATTTTTAACTCTTCAATGCTTGGGGGTTTTACAAATACGGCTAGTGTGCGTTCTGGGTATAATTTTTTAATATCTAAACCACCTACTACATCTATATCAAAAATCACATGTTTGCCGTGTTTCCAAATGCGCTCCACTTCACTTTTTAATGTGCCGTAAAAATTATCTCGGTAGACCTCTTCCCATTCTAAAAACTCTTCAGATTTAATACGACGTTTAAATTCTTTTAAAGAAAGAAAATAATAATCAACTCCATCTTGTTCTGTGGGTCTGGGTTCTCGTGACGCAGCAGAGATACTAAATTCAAGATTTAATTCTTCTTTAGCTAAAAGCCACCTTACAATGGTTGTTTTACCGCTTCCGCTGGGCGCAGAAAAAACAATTAATTTACCTCCCTCAGTCATTTTAAAGCACGTTTAAAAGTTGTTCTTTAATTTTTTCTAGTTCGTCTTTCATACGCACCACAACTTGTTGCATTGGAGCGTAATTAGATTTAGAACCTATTGTATTTATTTCTCTTCCCATTTCCTGACTTATAAAAGCCAGTTTCTTACCATTAGAATCTGCAGATTTTAATGATTTCTGAAAGTATTCTAGGTGATTATTCAAACGTACTTTCTCTTCTGTGATATCGTACTTTTCTAAATAGTAGGTAAGTTCCTGCTCAAAACGATTTTCATCTACTTCAGTTTTTAGATCGCTTACTGCTTTAATGAGACGCTCGCGTACTCCTTGCATACGTTCTGGATCTAAGGTTTTAACTTCTTCTAAGTAAGCCGAAATATTAGAAATACGCAGATCAAAATCTTCTTTAAGAACCTTGCCTTCATCAAGCCTATAACTATCAATGGCATTTAGGGCAGTTTCAAGACCCGCTAAGATGGTTTTATATTCTTCAGCGTCAATCTCGTCTCGTTCTGTTTTAAGAGCGTCAGGCAGTCTCACGGCCATTTTTAAAAGTTCGACCTCATCTGCACCTGGAGAGACAGCTTGCAATTGCTTTATATATTGTTTTACAACATCTGCATTTATAGAGGTACTGGTTTCTTCACCATTAAGTTCAACATATAAACTAAAATCTATTTTACCACGCTCCAGTTTCTTTGCAACAAGGTTTCGCAATTCTAATTCTTTTTCTCTGTAGAAAGAAGGAATGCGCGCATTAAGATCCTGGCTCTTACTGTTAAGAGATTTAATCTCAATGGTTATTTTTTTTGTGGGAAGCTGAGTAACAGATTTCCCAAAACCGGTCATAGATTTTATCATGCGAATTATTTAGTGCGCAAAGATAACAAAACAAGCTGGGTTGAGGTACTTATTGAATAATACGATAAAGTGTTAATTTATTAAGTTGAAATTTATTTTATTGAAAAATATATGTAGATTTTGTTAATTGTTTATAAATTACAAACTACTTAATTTAAAACATTAACTATTTATGAAAAAAGTAACACTAATACTCGGGTTGGCATTATTAACCGTAATCTCCTGTTCAGAAAATGCAGAAGAATTGAAAGATTCTCAAATATCAGAAAATCAAGAGGTTGCTGTTGATATGAGCGACTTTTATTTGTATACAGATGATTTTGAAAATGGAAAATCTAAAGTAGGTAAAGATTCTAAAGTTTGCTATTCAATGGCTAATTTAAATAGACAATTATCTGAAAATGAGGAGCTATATGACAAGATGTACACGATTGAAAAGGGTGTAAGAAAATTCATAAATGCAAAAAAGCCTTCAGGAGCAGGTAATGGTAATGGAGGCGGTACCAATACGGGCGGTGGTACAGATCCTGTGAGTGACGGTTTAGGAGTTATTACAATTCCTGTTGTGGTTCACGTGATCTACAGTAATTCACAAGAAAATATAAGTGACGCACAGATACAATCTCAAATTGCGATTCTTAATCAAGATTTTAATGCGACTAATGGAGATGTAAACAATGTACCTTCAGAATTTGCAGGTTTAGTTGCAGATTCAGACATCAATTTTACATTAAGTCAGACGATACGAGTAGCTTCTACACGTACTTCCTGGGGAACAAGAGATGAGATGAAATTTGCTTCAAATGGCGGTTCTAATGTAGTTACGCCCCAAACTCATTTAAATCTTTGGATTTGTAATATAGGAGGTGGTATTTTAGGATATGCACAGTTTCCTGGAGGTTCATCTTCAACAGATGGCGTAGTGATTTCTCCTCAATATATCGGAAACACCGGTTATGTTGCTGCTCCTTTTAATAAAGGTAGAACGGCTACTCACGAAGTTGGCCACTATTTAAACTTACGTCACATTTGGGGTGATGGCCGTTGCCAGCAAGATGATTTTGTTGCAGATACGCCATCTTCAGATGCGCCTAATTACGGTTGTCCATCGTATCCTACGGTAAATTGTAGATCTACAGATATGACCATGAATTATATGGATTATGTTGACGATGCTTGTATGTATATGTTCTCTGAAGGTCAAAAATCACGTATGCGTGCAATTTTTGGATCAGGAGGTCCAAGAGCGAGCTTCTTAAACTAGGCTACATACTCATAAATGAATTGTAAAGGCGCTCTTAGCAGAGCGCCTTTTTTGTACATTAGTTTTAAATAATAGATTATGAATTATATAGTGGGATTACTTTTTGTTTTGCTTGCTGCTAAAGGTTGTGAAGAGCAGGCTGCATATCAAACTTTAGATTATGAAGCTTCTACCAGAGGTTATTATAGCCACATCAAGGTTGACGGAAATAAACTTACGGTTGATAACAACAGAGATGGTAGCGATAGGGTTACTAAAGAATTATCGGCTAGTGAGGTAAACGAACTAAATAGACTCGTGCAGGCTTTTGTAATTACAACCCCGGGAGATATAGAAAATCCTTCAAATGCTGCAGATACAGATGCGGCAATTCCTGTAAGATTTGTGATTAAAGGAGCGAGTTATAGTCGTACAGCAGAATTTGATAAAGGTAGTCCGCCTGCAAAACTGGCGCCTCTTGTAGGGCGTTTACTTTTATTAGCAGACACACTTTAAAACAAAAAACCCACAAGATATCTTGTGGGTTTTTTAATAGTGGGATAATACGCTTAAAGTTTACGCACCCATATATTTCTAAAACTTACCGGGTTTCCGTGATCCTGTAATTTTATGGGACCTTCACCGTGGGCTTCATTTTTGGGTTTTCCTATATACTCTGTAGTACCTTGTATCTCTACATTATCTTGAACTAAAACACCATTGTGCAACACAGTTACGGTAGCAGCTTGTGTCTTGTTACCATCTACATCAAATACAGGTTGATGATAAATGATGTCATAGGTCTGCCATTCTTTAGTAGGTTTTGTAGCATTTACTAGCGGGATACTTTGCTTATAAATTGCTGTTGCCTGCCCGTTAGAATAGGTGCGGTTTTCAAAACTATTTAAAACCTGTACTTCGTATAACCCCTGTAAAAAGATCCCACTATTACCTCGACCCTGACCTTCTCCTTCAACAACTTGAGGGGCTTGCCATTCTACGTGTAGCTGCATATCTCCAAAAGATTCTTTAGTTTGAATATCTCCTGTACCGCCTACAACGGTCATAGAACCGTCTTTATTTATTTGCCACGGTGCATTTACGATAGAGTCTGTAGCACTTTTCCAGGCATCAAGGTTTTCACCATTAAATAATACAACCGCGTCAGAAGGGATCCCTTTTTCACTAAAACTTACTACAGCCGGTTCTGGTTCCCAAACTTCAGTTTCTTTAGGATCTGTTATGGGGGCTTCTTCAACCACCATAGTGGTGTCTTTCACTGGAGCAGTAGTCTCGTCGGTTTTCTTTTCTTCGGAAGTATTACAGGAGATTAACAAACCTGCAGCCAGAGCCGGAAGTATAAATGTTTTTTTAATCATCATATTAAAGTTGTTTGATTTTTATATTTCGGTAAGAAACTTGATTTCCGTGGTCTTGTAAGGCGATTTTTCCCGATTTTACCTTAGCAAATGCTTCCCAATCTGCAAACTTAGATTTTGCAACCATCGCATCCCATTCTTCACCAGTAACCGGAAATGTTACTACTTCTTCACCATTCATAACTACAATACCTTTATTGTTATCATAATCAATAGTGATCTCATTAGTATTCCATTCTCCAGCAGGTTTTACAACACCTTCAGGAGCTGCAATCATATCATATAAAGCACCAGAACGGTGTGTTGTTCCTGCTTTAGCATCAGGGTGGCGCTCGTCGTCTAATACCTGTATTTCTGCACCTGTGTAATACGGCTCGTTTAATTTAGGATCTTCTTGTACACCCCATAATACCCCACTGTTTCCACCTTCTGAGATCTTCCAATCAAGGCTTAAAACAAAACTTGTATACGTGCTATCTGTTACCAGATTTTCGGTTCCCTCCCGGTTATCTGCGGGTGTAAAAACTAAAGCATCGTCAACTACTTTCCACTGGGTAGGTTCTGCACCATTATAAACGTGCCAATGATCTAGATTGCTTCCGTCAAAAAGAACAGTCCACTCGCCAGTTTCCTGTTGTATTTCTTCCGTTTCGGTAAGCGCTACTTCTTCTTTTTCAGAATTTTTGGGTTGATCTTTACAAGAAGCAAAAAGTGCTAAAGCAAGGCCTAGGGTTAATGTGATTTTTTTCATGGTGATATTTATTTAATGCCTAAAATTCGTTTCAATTTAGCTTCGTCTGTTTCCGCGCCGGCGAAATCATCAAAAGCTTTTTCTGTAGCTTCAATAATATGACTGGCAATAAACGGGGCGCCTTCACGAGCTCCTTGATCAGGAGATTTGATACAGCATTCCCATTCCATAACCGCCCATACGTCACAGCTGTATTCGGTAAGTTTTGTAAAAATGGTTTTAAAATCTATTTGTCCATCACCTAAAGAGCGGTAACGTCCTGCGCGATCTCTCCAGTCGCCATAACCGCCAAAAGCACCTTTTTTGCCCGTAGGATTAAATTCTGAATCCTTAACGTGAAACATCTTTATAAACTCGTGGTAGTTGTCTATATATTCAATGTAATCTAATTGCTGAAGCACAAAATGGCTGGGGTCATATAAAATATTTACCCGTTTGTGATTACCTGTCGCTTCGCGGAAACGCTCAAAAGTAACCCCATCGTGAATATCTTCTCCGGGATGCACTTCATAGCAAACATCAACTCCCTGCTCGTCAAAAGCATTCAAAATAGGAGTCCAGCGATTTGCAAGTTCTTTAAATCCTAGTTCTACTAATCCTGGTGGGCGCTGTGGCCAGGGGTGAAAGGTATGCCAAAGTAATGCACCGCTAAATGTACCGTGAACGTCTATGCCAAGATTTCTACTTGCTTTTGCGGCACACATCAATTGGTCAACAGCCCATTCCTGACGTTTTTTTGGGTTGTTTTTAAAACCTTCTGGAGCAAAATTATCAAACATCTCATCATAAGCGGGATGTACTGCAACCAGTTGTCCTTGAAGATGTGTACACAGTTCGGTAATTTCGAGACCGTAGCTGTTTACTTTACCTTTAAGTTCATCGCAATAGGTTTTACTTTCTGCTGCTTTTTTAAGATCGATTAACCGGTTTTCCCAGGTAGGGATTTGAATTCCTTTATAACCGAGATTGCTTGCCCATTTGCATAACCCATCAAGAGAATTGAAGGGTTCTTTATCGTCCATAAACTGAGCGAGAAATACTGCAGGGCCTTTTATGGTTTTCATTTGGTTGTTTGTTTTATACAAACACAGCGTCTAAGTGACGCTGCGTTTTTAAATTATTAATTTGTTAAGCTTACCCAGGCGGCATTATTGTCGCTTGATGCCACAGATGCGTAAATAAACTGCATACCTCTTAAACCGTCATCTATAGTTGGAAAATCTGGTCGTTCAGAGCAAGCTGCTCCGTCTTTTACGGCGAGAACTTCTTTAGCAAAGCTTCTGTAAATGGTAGCGAAACCTTCTAAATAACCTTCCGGATGGCCGGGAGGAACTCGGGTATATTCGGTAGATTCTGCATAAGTGCCGTTTCCACCCGGTGTGTAAATCTGTTTCGGCTTGTCTAACCAATATGCGGTAAGCTCATTAGGGTTTTCCTGATACCAGGCGACACTTCCTTTTGTACCATAAACACGTATGCCGAGGTTGTTTTCTTCACCGGTTGCTATTTGCGAAATACTCAAAGAGCCTTTAGTATTACCTTCAAGACGCAATAAAATATTACCGTCATCATCTAAAACACGCCCTGCGCCAAAACTGCTGAGGTCAGCAGCAACTTCTACAATTTTTTTACCCGTGATATATTCGGTTAAGTTTTCAGCGTGCGTACCTATGTCGCCTAAAGCACCGCCAATTCCAGATTTTTTAGGATCAACGCGCCAGCTGGCTTGTTTGTTTTCGGTTTCTTCAACAGCGGTAGACATCCACCCTTGTAAGTAGTGTACAACTACTTTGCGTATTTCTCCAAGTTCACCATTTGCAACCATTAATCGTGCTTGCTTGACCATAGGATAACCGGTGTAGTTGTGTGTCAAAGCAAATACTTTTCCGCTGCTTCTAACTACTTTTTGAAGTTCAAAAGCTTCTTCTAGCGTAAGTGTAACCGGCTTATCGCAAATAACGTGAAAACCATGTTCTAAGGCCATTTTTGCCGGTGGAAAGTGCATATGATTTGGAGTTACGATAGAAACAAAATCCATACGTTCTGCTTCAGGAAGCTCTGCTTCCTTTTTAATCATTTCCTCAAAACTTTTGTAAGCGCGCTCAGGAGCAACACCTAATGCTTCGGCAGATTTGATGCTGCGTTCTGCATCACTGCTAAAGGCACCACAAACTAAATCTATCATCCCATCTATTCTGGAAGCTCTACGGTGTACATCTCCTATAAAAGAACCCTGGCCACCGCCTACCATTCCCATTTTTAATTTTTTCATCTTATAAATGTTTTTCTTCTACTTTTTCGTTCTTGAAGAATATAGCAAAAAGAACCATAACAGCTACAGCAAACAGCACCGGAAATGTCCAAATTCCATTCCAGTCGTGTACCCCTTCACTCAATAAATTGCTGTCTGTTACTTTACCTGCTATAAAGAAGCCTACTAACATACCTACACCGTAGGTGGCTAATGTGATAAGGCCTTGAGCTGAACTTTTAAACTTCTCTCCTGCTTTACTATCTGTATAAATTTGTCCTGAAACAAAGAAAAAATCATAGCAAATACCGTGCAATGCAATACCTATAAACAGCATAAATACGAGCTCGTCTGCATTGCCATAAGCGAATAATAAATACCGAACTGCCCACGCCGCCATACCTATAAGTAAGGTGAATTTTACACCAAAACGTTTAAAGAATAATGGTAGTAAAAGCATAAATAACACTTCAGATACCTGACCCAGGGCTGCCTTGGCGGTTGAACCTTCCATACCTATTTCAGTTAAAAACGGACTCAAATTCTGATAGTAAAATGCTAACGGAATACAAATGAGAATAGAAGATAGGAAGAATACAAGAAAGTTTCGGTCTTTAAGAAGTGAAAGCGCATCAAGTCCTAATATATCACGTAATCCTATTTTTTCTCCTTTAGCAACAACAGGAGGTGTTTTAGGTAATGTAAAACTAAAAATACCCAATACTGCCGAAGCAATAGCGGTCATTAAAAAAGTGTTTTTAAGAGCGCCTGCAGCTAATGCTTCGGTACTATCCCAGAAAAATATATAGCTAATAACCACCCCGGCAACAATCCACCCTATTGTGCCAAATACACGTATGTAAGAAAACTCTTTTGCAGGGTCTTTTAACTGTCTAAAAGATACTGAGTTTACTAAGGCAAGAGTTGGCATATAGGCAATCATATACCCTAAAACATAGGGATAGAAAGCCGCAAAATCTGTAGCATTTGCCATTTGATACATAAGAACAGCGCCTATAAGATGTAGGACACCCAGAATACGTTCTGCATTAAAGTACCGGTCTGCAATTAACCCAATTATAAATGGGGCAATAATTGCTCCCCAGGATTGTGTTGAGAATGCAGCGCCTATCTCGCCGGCGGTAGCATTTAAATTTTGTCCCATAAAGGTACCTAATGTAACAAACCAGCCACCCCAGATAAAAAACTCCAGAAACATCATGATTGATAGCTGTACGCGAATAAATGATTTCATAAAAAAGATTAGTTAAGATTTTGTGCTGCAGAAAGTAGTAATTCTTTAGTTTTTATAATTCCTTCTTCGGCGGTGAGGTTTTCACCTTCATATTCAATACCTATAAAGCCTGTGTATCCCGCATTTTTTACAAGTTGAAGAATCTTGGTAAAGTCCATAATGGTTTCTTCTCCTGCTTCATCAAAGTTATAAGTCTTTGCGCTAACGGCTAAAGCTTTTGGCATCATTTCTTCAATACCTTGATACCTTGGATATTCCTCAACACAAGCACCATCCCATTGCGCACCATTTTCACGTTTTACACAAAAATTACCAAAGTCAGGAAGCGTACCGCAATTGGGTTTATCAATCGTATTGATAACTTCCATTAATAATTTTGCGTTAGAAGAAAAGCCGCCGTGATTTTCGACAATTACGTCTATGTTTTTAGAAGCTCCATATTCTGCTAATTTCCCCAAACCATCTATTGCGCTAGTTTTCCAAACCTCCTTATCTGGAGCGCCTATCAAATTAACGCGAATTGCGTGACAGCCTAAATAAGCGGCGGCATCAATCCATTTTTTATGATTTTCTACAGCGGTATTACGCTCATCGTCATCTGCTACAGCAAGATCTCCTTCTGCATCAACCATTATCAAAACGTTTTGCACATTAAATTCTTCAGACTTGGCTTTCAATTTAGGAAGAATAGAATCTAATGCGGTTTTATCATCAGAAAATGTTTCCATTAAGGGTGTGTATAACTGACTTACATATTCAATACCTTCAAAACCCATTTCGTGTGCTTTTTCTGCAAAGTCTAGAGGGTTCATTTCTCCGCTGCGAATTGCTTTGTTAAGTGACCACTGTGCGAGAGAAATCTTGAAAAATGGTTCTTTTTGAGTAACTACAACGCTTTCATCTACATTATTTTCAGTTTTATTTTTGTTTTTACACGAGATAACTGCGAGTAGTATTAGGGTTGTTAGTAAGAGTTTAACGTTCATTGGTTGAGTAAATTAGGTTGATTTGCACGAGTCTCAAAATTGGATGAAAAAGGTGCAAAAGATATAAGATCTCTAAATTATACTTTTTTTGGTTTAACTAAAAAATAACTTAAAATTTATATATTTGATAGCATTGGCTAGAATATATTATCAAAAAACTAGAAAAAACGTGAGTAGTATTAAACCTGAAGAGATGTACGATGCCATTGTGGTAGGTACTGGAATTAGCGGCGGCTGGGCTGCCAAAGAATTAAGTGAGCAAGGTCTTAAGACTTTAGTTCTTGAACGCGGCCGTATGGTGAGGCATATTGAAGATTATCCTACTATGAATATGGATCCCTGGGATTTCAAATTTAAAGGACAGCCTACAAAAGAAGAGGAGGCCAAGCAATTTAAGCAAGCGCGTACAGGATATACCACAAACAAGGCGCACAGCCACTTTTTTGTAAATGATCTAGAACACCCCTATAATGAGACCAAACGTTTTGACTGGATGCGTGGTTATCACGTGGGTGGTCGTTCTATTATGTGGGGTCGCCAGAGTTATCGTCTAAGCGACATTGATTTTGAAGCAAATAAAAAAGAAGGGATAGCTGTTGACTGGCCGGTGCGTTACAGTGATATTGCACCCTGGTATGATAAGGTTGAAGAATATATAGGAGTAAGTGGTGAGAATTTAGGATTACCTCAATTACCTGATGGTCATTTTGGCCCGCCAATGGATCTTAACTGCGTTGAAGAACATCTTAAGAAAAACATGGCGCAGAACTATAAAGACCGTTTGGTTACTATAGGACGTACCGCACATATTACCTATACAGACAAAACCTTTGAAGGTAGATCTGCGTGTCAATACAGAAATCGCTGTATGCGTGGTTGCCCGTTTGGAGCTTATTTTAGTAGTAACTCTTCTACATTACCTGCTGCTGAAAAAACAGGTAATATGACGCTAAGACCGTTTAGCATCGTAAAGGAGGTGGTTT
This sequence comes from Leeuwenhoekiella sp. MAR_2009_132, assembly GCF_000687915.1. Lineage (NCBI taxonomy): Bacteria > Pseudomonadati > Bacteroidota > Flavobacteriia > Flavobacteriales > Flavobacteriaceae > Leeuwenhoekiella > Leeuwenhoekiella sp. MAR_2009_132. Next base: position 1,282,420 of record NZ_JHZY01000004.1, on the reverse strand, counting down.
ATGACGATACTACAAAATTAGCAACAGGGGTTAAAGTTATTGATGCTGAAACTAAAGAAGAAATGACTTTTAATGCAAAAGTTATCTTCTTATGTGCTTCTGCAATTGCTTCTGCATCTATTTTAATGCAGTCAAAATCTGAACGCTTTCCAAATGGATTAGGAAACGACAGTGGAGAATTAGGACACAATATAATGGACCATCATTTTCAGGTAGGAGCTTCTGGAAAGTTTGATGGTTTTGAAGATAAATATTACAAAGGTCGCCGTGCAAACGGACTTTACATTCCTCGCTTTAGGAATGTAGGTGGCGATACAGATCAACCTAACTTTAAAAGAGGTTATGGGTATCAAGGAGGTGCAAGCCGTGGTGACTGGACTGAAGCTGTAGCCGAAATGAAATATGGTGAAGATCTTAAAAAAGCAATTTCTGAGCCGGGCGGCTGGACGATAGGTATTACCGCTTTTGGGGAATGCTTACCGTATCACGAGAATAAAATGAGCTTAGATTATGATAAAGTAGATAAGTGGGGACTACCTACCATCACTTTTGATGCAGAGTGGAAAGAGAACGAGTGGGAAATGCGAAAAGATATGAAGCAGCAAGCTGTAGAAATGCTTACTAATGCTGGCTTTAAAGATGTTAAGCCCTATGATAATCCGGGAGCACCGGGATTAGGTATTCATGAAATGGGAACTGCGCGTATGGGTAGAGATCCTAAAACTTCGGTTCTAAATGGTAATAATCAGGTACATGCAGTACCTAACGTTTATGTTACAGACGGTTCTTTTATGACTTCAGCAAGTTGTGTGAACCCATCATTAACATATATGGCTTTTACTGCAAGAGCTGCAGCACACGCAGCAGAACAATTTAAAAACGGAAAATTCGCTTAATTATGAAAAGAAGACAGGTTTTAAAAAATATTGGTCTGGGCGCTGGTTATGTTATGGTAGCCCCTGCTGTTTTTAACTTATTGCAAAGTTGTAAAAGCGAACCTAAAAGTGATTGGGAGCCCGTTTTTTTAAACGCTACTAATGGTTATGCCCTAACTAAAGTGCTCGATGTGATTTTGCCTAAAGGCGATACTCCGGGAGCATCAGATCTAAACTTGGCTCAGTTTATTGACAGTTACATGAATGAAGTCGCAGGAGATAAGCAAAAAGAAGAGTTTAAGTCTGGAGCAAATGCTTTTGCCTTAAGCTTTAAAGAAAACTATGATAAAGAACTAATAGACGGTAAAGATGAAGATTTTGAAAGTGCCGTTGCAAAATATCTTGGTGCAGATAAAGAAACACGTGATGGTTACGTGAAGCAAATTTCTGAAACTCAGGATCCAGATGCTCCTAAGGCAGATTTTGATGCACATGCAGGATCGTATGCATATTTAAATGCCGTACGTGATTTAGGAGTTTGGGCCTGGAAAAATAGTGAAGAAGTGGGTGAAAACGTACTATGGTATGATCCTATACCGGGAGCTTACATTGGCTGTTTGCCAGAATCTGAAGCAGGTGGCGGAAAAGTGATGTCACTCTAATGAAAAGACGTGTATTTATACAAAAAGGAGCCCTTAGTGGCTCCTTTTTAGCTCTGGGTGGTTCTCAATTATTTGCGATGCAAAACGAGATTGAATTGCCTCAGCATACATTTAATCTGCATTATGCACCACATTTGGGGATGTTTAAAAATAGCGCAGGTGATGATCCAATAGCGCAGCTTCATTTTATGGCAGATCAAGGTTTTACTGCTTTTGAAGATAATGAAATGCGTAATCGTGAAGTTGCATTGCAAAAGAAAATGGCTCAGGTTATGCAACAGCGCAATATGCAAATGGGTGTTTTTGTCGCGCATAAAATTTATTGGACAGCCCCAAACCTTACAAGTGGAAAATTAGATCTTCGTGATGAGTTTCTCAAAGATATAAAGGCTTCTATAGAAGTTGCCAAACGAGTGGGTGCAAAATACATGACCGTTGTTCCCGGTTATGTAGATATGTCTCAGAATATAAATTATCAAACAGCACATGTTATTGAGTCTTTAAAACAGGCCGCTGGGCTTCTTGAACCTGAAGATTTAGTAATGGTTTTAGAACCGCTTAATTTTTATAATCATCCTGGTTTGTTTTTAAAAGAAAGCGCGCAGGCTTTTCAAATTTGTAAAGCAGTAGATAGTCCTGCTTGTAAAATTCTATTTGATATTTATCACCAGCAAATTCAGGAGGGTAACCTTTTACCTAATATCGACGCCTGCTGGGATGAGATAGCTTATTTTCAAATGGGGGATAATCCTGGGCGAAAAGAACCAACTACTGGTGAAATTAATTATAAGAATATATTTAAGCATATACACAGCAAAGGATTTAAAGGTATTTTAGGGATGGAACATGGCAATTCACAACCTGGTATTGCCGGAGAGCAAGCTGTTATAGATGCCTATGTTGCTTGTGACAATTTTCTTTAAAAGATTTGCATCAAAAAACAGGGGTGACTTTTTTAAAAGTCACCCCGTGTTATATTCTGCTTTAAAAAAGTTTAAGTACCTAGTAATTAATTCTTTTTAAGGTCTAAATAAACCCCATTTGTCCACCCGAAACCATCCTGAGTAGGGTATTCACCGCCACCTGCAACAAGTGAGGTGTCAATCACATTATATTTTTCAAGCATTTTACCGGTGCGTTTATAAACCTGATCGTTTAGGTGTAACCATCTTGAAGAAATTTTTTCAGCAAGAGTATTCTTTCCGTAGATTTCAAGACCACGTACAGCAAGCCACTGGTGAGGCGGCCACCCGTTAGGACTGTCCCATTGCTGGGTGTTAATTTTAAGAGTGGTAACCAGACCTCCCGGTTTTAAAAATTGACTTTCTAAAACTTTAGCTACAGATTCTGCTTGTTGAGGTGAGGCCACTTTAAAATACAGCGGATAGACCATAGCTAGAGAAAGGGTAGGAGATGCAGCTTTTTTTGTTAAGTTGTAATCTGTATAAACCCCTTTATCTGCATCCCATAAATAGGAGTCAATTGCGTCCTTACGAGCGCCTGCGGCTGCGACCAATTCTTCGGCACCTTCTGTGTTGTCATTAAACCTGCGTGCCTTAGCAAGCATCTGTTCAAGATTATAAAGAAGTGCATTTAAATCTACAGGGATGATCTGAGTAGTTTGTATGGTCGCAATATCATTAGGGTCTTCAAACCATCTGCTGCTAAAATCCCATCCACTCTCGCACGCAGCTGAAATATTTAAATATACTTCTGCGGCATTTCTACCAGACTCTTCTGCTGTAGTCACATCTTCAAGATAACTTTCTGCACGAGGGGTAGTGGTATTACTGTAATATCTGTTTAATAAGCTTCCGTCTGGCATTTTTACAACACGGTCTATGGCAGAATCTTCGGTAAGACCTTCTCCTCCTTTCATCCAAAAATCATATTCTTTTTCAAGAGCATCGTGGTATTTTAAAAACACTTCTTTTTCCTCTTTAATACTTGCAAGAAGGTTTACCATTTCTGCAAAAAATGGAGGTTGTGATCTGCCTAGATAATAAGTTCTGTTACCATTAGGGATAAAACCTATAGTCTCTATTTGATATGCAAAGTTGTCTAAGATATTTTCAATTAATTCAACCTCACCGGCATCTTTCAATCCTAATAAAATAAAATAACTATCCCAATAATAAACCTCTTGAAAACGACCGCCGGGTACAATATAGGCTTTGGGTAATGAGATTCTAGAACCATTTTCTACCGCATCTGCATCTCTTTTTAAATAGGGCCAAAGTGCATTAATATGTTCTGCTGTTGTACGAGTAGTATCAGATTCAAAAGTTGAAGTAGAAATCTCAGGTAGTGTAAAATTCTCAAGTACAAATGCTTTTAAATCAAAATCAGGAAGATCTTTAAGACGTTTGTAATTTGCTAAAATACTGTCTGAAGGAAATTTAGGCTCGCAATCTACAAATGTTTTTCCGTCAGGAAATATGCGATTAGTTTGTACGTCTATAAGGAGATCTCCGTAACGATCTATAGGATCTAGATTTTTATTAGGAAAATTTATTGGTTCCTGTATTGCAGAATCTGTTTGTGATTCTTTTTTACAGGAAGTAACTGATAACGTCATTAGGATTGCGAGTATTAGGGAATAGCATTTAATCATATCAGATTTTATTTAGTGCTAAAAAGCCCAAAAATTAATCAGTTCTGATAACTTTTGGGCTTATAGTTTGTATTTAAGTGTTGCAGCTTTACTCTACAATAAACTTACCTTTCATTACACTATAATGACCGGGAAAACTACAGATAAAGTCATAAGTACCAGGCTCTGGTGCATCAAATTCTATAGTATCTGACTGGCCGCCACCTAGCATTTTTGTATTTACGATTACCGCGTCTGTACCTTCAGGAATATAGCCATTGTCTCTTGCTGCAGAAGCTTTAGCTCCAAATGCAGGAATCTCTGTGCCTTGGGTTAATAAAACAAAATTATGACCCATAACTTCAACAGGTTGTTTACCAGTATGACGTAAGGTTAATTTTACTTTTTTACCCGCAGCAACGCGTATTTCATTTTTATCAAACTGCATTAAATCTGTAGCTAGAAGAACAACTTCAGTTACATTTTCGTCAGCTTTTTTTGACGTAGATGTATTGTTAGCGCCAATTTTTACAGTTTCTTTTTCTTCCTTATTTTCTTTATCTCCGCAGTTTACAAGTAATAGAGAAAGTGCAAAAATAAGTGTGAGTTTAAATGTTTTCATTAGTTTTTATTTAGGTAAGGGCTAATATACGTAACAATTTAGAGTGTGCCAACACTCTCTGAGTGTTAATAGGAATACTTTAAGATTTAAGGGTGTGCACGTTAAAAAATGCTAATGTGCGCTCTTCATTATACGTAGTTCTTCGTGTAGTCATAAAACCTACATGCCCCCCTTTTTCGGGCATCTCAAGATGTATAAATGGATGCGATCTAGAAACAGAAACAGGATAACATTTCTCATTAAGAAAACTATCGTCTTTAGCGTTTAAAAGTAATACCGGTACTTTTATTTGATTTAAAAACTGACTGCTGCTGCTCTTTGTGTAATAGTCAAGAGCGTCTTTAAAGCCGTGGGCAGGAGCTGTATAATACTCATCAAATAAGCGCAGCGATTTAATTTTCCTGTAATTTTCTGCATTTAACTCTCCGGGAAAATTAGTGAGTTTCATCTTGTATTTAGCTCGTAAATCTTTAAGAAATGACCATCGGTAAATCCAGTTTCCACTTCTTTCTAAGGCGCCTAAAGAATCAAATAAATCTATGGGAGTAGATATGGCAACAGCAGCAATAATGTTATCTGGTCGCTCTCGGTTTTCTCCTAAATATTTTAAAATGAGATTGCCGCCAAGACTAAAGCCACATAAATATAATTGGGTGTTTTTCTTTAAGCTATTAATGTGACTAATAATTTCAGCCACATCTTCTGATGCTCCAGAATGATACGATCTTAATTTAGTATTAATCTCACCGCTACAGCTGCGTAAATTTATGGCTGCACAATCATAACCATGTTGTATGAGTTGCTTTACGGTTCCTAACATATAGGTCCTTTTAGCGGTGCCTTCAAGACCGTGAAAGAGTAATACAGTTTTTGACAGTTTACTGGTACTCTTAGAATAACTCCAATCGATATCAATAAAATCACCGTCAGATAAAATAACGCGTTCCCGTTTTTGGTAAACGCCATACACGCGTCTTAACTTGGCGGCAAAAATAGTGTTAAAATGTGCGTTTTTGAAAGGGCCTTTAGCTGTATATGTAGATTCAATTAATGGCATTAATAGAGAATATCGTCTTTAGGTTTTATACTTTCGGGTAAATTTTCTTCATCAAGCATATCCCGTAAATCTATTTCAATAGTACGACAGAGGGCGGTCATAGGCACATCATTAGCTTTGCCTTCAAAAGGATCTTCACTGTTATCTCCTACATATTCCATAGTGGTAAAAATCCACATAATTAGAATGGTAAATGGGATCATTTGTAAAAACATAAAAGCAATTTGCCTAGCGGGTTCGATATCTTCTGAAACGTGATTTTCAAAAATATTTAGTAATCCCAGCGGAAGCAGTAATACAAATATCCACGTAAAAACTTTTGAAAAATAACCGTATTGTCTGGGAAATGGGGTGTTTTTTATACGCTCACACATTCCCTGAAAATCATAGAATTTTGCTAAGGCTTCCTGTAACTGCATTTCTTGAAAGCCATCTATAACCTGATCTTTTCTCAAACGCTGTATTATTAATGCCTGATTTTTTAAAAGGTGTGTAGCAGGGTTTGCCCGGTCTTTTGTCTCCTCATACTCGCTTTGCCCTACATATTGATGTACTTCACTACTTTCTTGATTGCGCTCTGCATGACGGTCAAAAAGACGTTCTACTAAGGCACCTTCCTGAAGGGTCCAGGTACGAGGCTGTCTCAATTGAACGCGTAATGCATTGAGCCAGGCGATATGTCTGTAAAATAAATCTCTCCTTATTTCTTTCTCTGCAATAGGGTCATCTATACTTATAAGACTTAATACTCGTATACCCCAGGTGCGACTCCAGTTTACAATCATTCCCCAAATTTTACGACCTTCCCAAAAGCGATCATAACTCTGACTGTTTTTAAAGCCAAGGTAAAAGGAAACAGCAATACCAATAACTGTTAGAGGTTCAAAGGGAATATCTATAAAATACCAGCCTAAATAGTGGTAAACAAAAAAAATAGCTAAAGAATATACCAGAAAAAACAGAAGCTCTTTCCACGTGTATCGCAAGATTAATTTCCAGCTTATATTTCTTCTAATTAACATATAAATAATATTATTTCAGCCAAAGATAAAGGCATTTGATGCGACTGTAATACGTATTAAGGTAATTTTAAATAGTATGCACGCATAGGATATTTCAATATATTTGCGTTTTAATAGAGACTTATGTACACTAAACAATTTGAAATACGCTGGAGTGATATTGATGCAAATAGACATCTGGCGAATAGCGCATATATAAATTTTATGAGTCATACACGAATGGCTTTCTTAATGGAAAATGGATTTGGTCATCAAGAAATGGCTAAGTATAACATAGGCCCGGTAGTATTTTATGAGCATATGTATTATTTTAAAGAAGTATTTGCAGGGAAGCCTGTGACGGTATCCCTACAGTTAAAGGGTATCGCAGAAGACGGGATGTATTTTGAATTCTTGCATAATTTTTACGATCATAATGGCCGAAATTTTGCAAGTTGCGAAATGATGGGTGCCTGGATTGATTTAAAAGAACGAAAACTTACGGCATTGTCCGAAGAGCTTATCGCTAATCTTGCTAAATTAGAACATACAGAAGATTTTAAAATTCTTACCAAAGAAGATACACGCAGATACGGCAAGAAACCCCAGGATTTAAGTTAAGAAATAGCGGCTTTACTTGTGCGGGTAGATAAATAGACACCTGCAAATATTAAAAGTCCTGCTATTGCGCGTATGGGAGTAATCTTATCTGCACCTACTAGAACTGCAAAAATAACAGCTATTAGAGGCTGTAAATAGATAAAGGCTCCCACAGTAGAAGCTTTTAAAGTTTTTAAGGCGTAGAGGTTGAGAAAATAGGTAGAAAATGTGGTGCCGGCAACTACAAATATCATAATCCATATTGCATTTGATGGCAGTTCTAACCAGTTTACAGCGGTAAATTCGTTTAGCGTAAAAGGTAAGTTAAGAATAACACCGCCAAGAAATAGCCATTTCATTAATGTTATTGTTGAGTACTTGTGAGTGATGGGTTTGACTAAAATAAGGTAAACTGCATATGTTGCCCCATTTACAAAAAACAACACATTACCTAAGGGTATATTAGGTGCATTAGGTTGCTGCGATGCGCCAAATAGTACAAGTACCAGTGCTCCAAGCATCCCTATAGCGATTCCTAAAATTTTAATAAGGCTTATTTTTTCTTTAAGAAAAATTGCAGAAAGTACTAAGAGTATTACTGGAGAAAGTGTAATAATAACCGAACTATTAATAGGAGTAGAAAGGCTTAATCCCTTAAAAAATGCAAGCATATTAATAAACATACCAAAAACAGCGCAACCAAGTAATCTCCAATAATCTTTAGAATCTATTTTTTCTGATTTTGTAAAAATACTCGCCAACCAGAATAAAGCAGCTGCGCCTACAACGCGCAATAGTATAAAGCCATAAGCTCCTATGTAATTAGGCATGACTCCTTTTGCTAATGTATGATTTATACCATAAATGGTGCTGGCACCGGTTGCTGCGAGAAGCGCTAATACGCGTTTATTCATATCAGCTTATGAGTGTATTGAAGCTTTAGCTTCTTCTACTACTTTTTTACTGTTGCCTATAAAAATTTTGTCATTGTTTACAATTACCGGTCTTTTTAGAAAGGTATAGTGTTCTAAAATAAGTTCTTCAAAATCAGGCTCCTCAAGTTTTTGTGTATTTAAACCACGTTCTCTGTAGAGTCGTGCGCGCTTATTGAAGAGCATCTCAAAGCTTCCGGTTAGATTATGCAATTCGTTAAGTTGCTCCTCAGATATGGGGTCGGTTTTTAAATCCTGCTTAATAAATGCTGAAGGCAGTGCGATTTCTTTTAAAATGCGGGCGCAGGTATCGCAGGTAGATAAATAATAGACTTTTTTCAAAATACGAAGTTTAAAATATTCTTCAAGTTACAAAGTAATTGCTTTTACTTCTAAAATAGTACTTTTAGAAAAAATTTAAAACCATGCCCTTTACATTAGAGTATACACTCGATATAAGTCGTAAGAATCGCGAAATATTTAAAGGTTTTCTAAAGACAATATCGCTCAAAGATTTAAATAAAATACCTGCGGGCTTCAATAATAACATCATTTGGAATATTGCGCACGTTATCGCTACACAGCAGGTTTTGGTGTATATCCTTTCTGGTGTAAAGCCTCGTGTATCTTCAGAGTTTATAGAAATGTACCGCAAAGGAACTAAACCTGAACGCGATATTTCTCAGGAAGAATTAGTTGAGATATGTGAACTCTTAAGCATTACCATAGACCATACAGCTACAGATTATGTCGCTGGTGTATTTAATGAATTTAAAGAATATACGGTATCTACCGGAAGCACCTTAAGTAATGTAGACGATGCATTGGCTTTTAATAATTTTCATGAAGGCATTCATTTAGGCTCTGTACTGGCCTTACGCCATGCTATAGGTTTGGTTTAATAAACGGAGCAACCTCGCTTAACGCGATCTTAATTATTATTTGACCTTCAGCATAGGAAGCTACTTCATATGGGTTGTAAATTAAAATCATTTCGTTTTCAGTAAATCCTATATTAGCCGGTAAAATAAAGCTATCATTTTCAAAGAAATAACCAGTACTGTTAATGCTTTCATTTTCAGGAATTTCTTTTTGATTTCTAAATTTTTGCTCCACTAATTTTAGAAAAGCGGGTAGATCATTAATTAGATTTTCCGGGCTAAGAGATTTTCCGTTTTGTTTATCAATATTTAGATAGGTGGTGCTTCCATAACCGTGTGCTCCTCCCCAAAAACTATAAGTGTCAAAAATGATACTTAGTAGTTCTTCGCCATTGTAGCTGGTTGTCGAGTTGCTGGTAAATACATAGCCGGCACTTGTTTCGGGAAACTCATCCTGATAACTTCTGTAACTTGAAATAAAATTTGCGATGGCCTTATCTAGCGTTTTTATTTCGGGGCTTTCGTCTGGGTTGATGATAAGATTGCTTATAAGAATGCGCTCTATAGCATTATTGATAGAATCAGATAATTCGTCTGGACCCTGAGCAGTTAATTTATTAATTTCAATTTCAGGACATATGCCATTTTTACATGTTTCTAGAGTGGTTGCATTGTAAATGGTATTTTTAAAAGCTAACGGAGATTCCTTTTTTTGACAGCTAATTACAACAGATAGTATTACGTAAAAGCAGAAGTATTTTTTCAAATTAATAATTTTTTGCCTGTTAAACATAGGATAAAGGTACATTGATTTTTGGCAAAGCTTACTTAGCAAGGTACATTTACGGTACGATTTAATAAAAGTTTAAAATTTATGAAATTCAATACTAAGACGATACACGGTGGTCAGCACAACACAGATCCTGCTTATGGTAGTGTAATGCCTCCTATCTATCAAACTTCTACTTATTCTCAAACAACCCCGGGTGGTCATAAAGGTTTTGAATATTCCCGTAGTGGTAACCCTACACGTAAAGCTCTTGAAAATGCATTGGCAAGTATTGAAAATGGAAATTTTGGTTTGGCTTTTGGTTCAGGATTAGCAGCAATAGACGCAATTTTAAAGCTTTTTAAGCCCGGTGATGAGATTATTTCTACAAACGATTTGTATGGTGGGTCCTACCGGTTATTTACAAAGATTTTTGAAGGTTTTGGTTTAAAATTTCGTTTTGTAGGGATGCAGGATACTTCAAAGATTGAAAATGTAATAACAGATAAAACAAAACTTATTTGGGTAGAAACACCTACAAACCCAATGATGAATATTATAGATATAGAGGCAGTTTCAAAAGTAGCAAAAGCACATAATTTACTCTTAGCTGTAGATAATACATTTGCCACACCTTACTTGCAACAACCTTTAGATCTGGGCGCAGATATCGTTATGCACAGTGTAACAAAGTACCTGGGCGGTCATAGCGATTTAGTTCTGGGGGGACTTATTGTAAAAGATAAAGAGCTGGCAGATAGGTTATACTTTATTCAAAATGCAAGTGGAGCTGTTTGTGGACCACAGGATAGTTTTTTAGCGCTACGCGGAATTAAAACACTTCATGTACGTATGCAGCGTCATTGTGAAAATGGAAAGGCAGTTGCACATTTCTTAAAAGAGCATCCTAAAGTTGATAAGGTTTACTGGCCTGGTTTTGAAGATCACCCTAACCACGATATCGCAATGAGGCAAATGAACGATTTTGGCGGAATGGTTTCTTTTACAACTAAAAATGATTCGCTTGAAGGCGCAGTTTCAGTCGTTGAAAATTTAAAAGTATTTACTCTTGCTGAAAGTTTAGGAGGCGTTGAAAGTCTTGCGGGACACCCGGCGAGTATGACGCATGCAAGTATACCCAAAGAAGAGCGTGAAAATTTAGGAATAAAAGATTCTTTAATACGATTGAGTGTGGGTATAGAAGATATAGATGATCTTCTAGAAGATTTAAAACAAGCTCTAAACTAGAGCGATAATTGTAGTTTTAGAAATTGAGATAGTAGATATACCCAATATTTAGCCAGACTATAGAATCATCATATCTATTGGGCGGGTAAAACTCTTCATCAGGATTTAGGCCATCTACCCAGTTAGAGTAATATTTGTGATAGCGCAGCTCTAGGTTTATATCGCTTAATTCGCCTATTTTGTATCTGATACCTACGCTTCCTGTGAGCGCCCAGGTATTGCCAGAGCTATCGTCAATACCGCCTAATTTACCATCACCTATAAGAAAATCATCAAAATAGATATCTTCAGGCGTTGCTCCTTCAACATCCTGAATAGAAGAGTAGGATGGGTTAAAGCCTACATAGTGAGCTCCTAAACTTATATAGGGTGCTACTTTATAGCCACCTGCTTGAAAATCACGAATACTTTTAGGGAAATATTCAATCTGCATACCTAATTCAAAAACGAGAGAAGACCCTTTGTGATCTCTTAAGTCGTAACCTTCGGGGGTTTCTTTTTGAGACTCAATACCCTCGTGTGTAAACTTGGAGTAGTGTAAATCTGCTTCCGTTCTTAATTTAAAATGGTCGTTAAAGTATTTATCCCGTGTATAGCAGTTACAATCAGAGCGATAAGCGAAGTTCATATAATGAACAATACCAACCCCAATCCCTATATTATTCAAATTTGTATCTACATTTTCGCGCAAACCAAAATCAGATTGAAAAAGTAAGGGGCCTGCGATTATTCCTACTTCATTTGAGAAGCCAAACTGAGCATTGCTTTTGAAAGGCATTGACAAACAGATGAATAATACCGCAAAGAGGATTTTGGTATTCATTGATAATTGGGGATATTTATACGACAAATATACTAAAACATCCGATTTAACCTAAAATTATGCACTTCCCAGAATATTACATTTAAAAAATATAAAAATACAGACGCTATATTAAGAATATGGAAAATTTATACCCTTATTTTTATTGATATTATATATTTGCACTGCATTAGCGTGTAGAATATTATAAATAGTAAAAACTTTAATATGTCAGATAGCATTAAGAAGTTCGTTGACTCTGTAGAAAAGGCAAATCCTAATGAACCAGAATTTATTCAAGCGGTTCAGGAAGTTGCAGAAACTGTAATACCTTTTATAGAGAATAACCCAAAATATCAAGATAAAAAATTGTTAGAGCGCATGGTAGAACCAGAGCGTGCAATTTTATTTAGAGTACCCTGGGTAGATGATAAAGGAGAAACGCAAATAAATAAAGGGTATCGTGTAGAATTTAATTCGGCTATAGGTCCTTATAAAGGTGGTCTTCGTTTTCATCCTTCAGTAAATTTAAGTATTCTTAAGTTTTTAGGTTTTGAGCAGGTTTTTAAAAACAGCCTTACTTCCCTACCTATGGGTGGTGGTAAAGGCGGTTCAGACTTTAATCCCAGAGGTAAGAGTGATGCTGAGGTTATGCGTTTTTGCCAGAGTTTTATGACAGAATTATACCGTCATATAGGTCCTAATACAGATGTTCCTGCCGGTGATATAGGTGTGGGAGGTCGTGAAATAGGTTATATGTTTGGTCAATACAAACGTATACGTAATGAATTTACAGGTATTCTTACCGGTAAGGGGCTTTCCTACGGAGGTTCTAAAATACGTCCTGAAGCTACAGGTTATGGAAATGTATATTTTACTAAATATATGTTGAATAATATAGGGGAGAAGCTTGCCGGTAAAACGGTAGTCATTTCCGGTTCTGGAAATGTTGCTCAATATGCAGCAGAAAAGGCAACGCAGCTTGATGCAAAAGTTATTACCATGTCAGATTCTGACGGTTTTATTTACGATGCAGCCGGTATAGATAAGCACAAGCTTGCTTACATAATGGAAATTAAAAATGAGCGTCGCGGCCGTATTAAGGAGTATATAGATAAATATCCTGATGCAGAATTTCATGAAGGTAAAACACCTTGGGGTGTCAAATGTGATATTGCGCTTCCGTGTGCAACTCAAAATGAGTTAGACAAAAAAGACGCAGAATTACTGGTTAAAAATGGAGTAATGAGCGTAGGTGAAGGGGCGAATATGCCTTGTACACCAGAAGCTGTTGAGGTTTTTGTAAAAGCTAAAATCTTATTCTCACCAGGTAAAGCTTCTAATGCAGGTGGTGTTGCTACATCAGGGTTAGAAATGTCTCAAAACAGTATCAGATACAACTGGTCTGCAGAAGAAGTAGATCAAAAACTTCACGAGATTATGTACGATATTCATAAAGCCTGTGTAGAATATGGTACTCAAGAAGATGGTTTTGTAGATTATGTAAAAGGTGCAAACATAGCAGGCTTTGTAAAAGTGGCAGATGCTATGCTGGCGCAGGGAATTGTATAAGAAAAGATTTCTTTTCAAATAGATTAAGACCCCGATACCGCTTCGGGGTTTTTTTATGGCATAAATTGTACTTTTAGCTTCTTATTAAGGCCATTTGATGATCAAAAAAATCCTTTTTATATTGGTTTTTTTATTCCCTTTACTGTGTATAAAGGCACAGAGTTATGCAGATTTCTGGACGGGTTATTTTTCTTACAATACTATTGTTTCTATTTCTGAGGGAGATGCTGAAATTTATGCGGCATCACAAAATTCTGTATTTAGTTACGCGCTTAATTCAAACGCAATTAAAACCTTTTCTACAATTGAAGGGTTAACAGGTGAAGCGATAAGTACCATACACTACAGTAAATCAACCGGAATTCTCTTTGTAGGCTATTTTTCAGGATTAGTTGATCTGGTAAAACCAGACGGCAGTGTTTCAACTTTAGTGGCAATACGTGATAAACCGGCAATTCTTCCGTCAGAAAAAAAGATAAATGATTTTTATGAAAACGGCAACACCCTTTACATTGCTACGGGTTTTGGTATTTCTCTTTTTGACCTTGCGAGATTAGAATTTGATGATTCGTACTTTATAGGTGATAATGGTGCGCGCATTCCTATTTTACAAACTACAATTTTTGAAAATTATATTTATGCAGCGTCACCTACAGGTGGTTTGCGAAGGGCTTTGGCAACTGCCGACAATCTTATTGATTTTAGAAACTGGGAGACCGTAGATTCCAGGAGTTGGCTGGGAATACAAACATTAGAAAATTCTCTTTTCGGTATAACAGCAGATCAAAATTTGCAACAATTAGCAGCAGATTCATTTAATGCAGTTGCATCTTTTTCAACACTACCAAAACAATTAAAAGCTTCTGATAGTGATTTGATTGTAACTCTTAATGACGAGATTCTATTATTCAATGCTCAGGGAAGTTTGATTTCTAGGATTATGTCGAGTTCTCAATATCCTGATAATTTTAATGCAGCTCTCACTTTTGAAGACCAACTGTATACCGGTACACAACAAAACGGACTATTAATTAGCTCTAAAACTACGCTTGAAGATGCGATTAGAGTCATTCCAGACGGGCCATCGCGCAATGATCCTTTTGCGATTGAAGCTGCCCCGGGAGAATTATGGGTTGCATACGGGGATTATAGTGATGCCTATAATCCGTATCCTTTAAAACAACGCGGAGTGAGCAATTTAAGCGAAGAGGGTTGGTTAAATATTCCGTTTAATGAGCTTTTAGGGGCAAATAACATTACAAATATCACTTTTAATCCAGAAGATAACAGTAAGGTGTTTATGAGCTCATACAATTCGGGACTATTAGAGTTTGCAAATAAAATACCTGTACAGCTTTACGATGAGACTAATAGTGGGCTAAGTGATGTACCTGTAAATCCTACAGATGTGCGTATTAATGGTGCAGCATTTGATCGAGAGGGTAATTTATGGCTTACAAATAGTCTTGTAAAAAACGCACTTGCTAAAAAAACGGGTGCTACTATTCAAGGAATTTCTGTAGAAGATATTTTACCAGATTTTAATCAAATTAACGGCTATACGCAATTAGTCACAGATCGAAGAGGCTTTGTATATTTTGGGTCATCAAACCGCGGATTATTAGGTTACAACCCTGCTACCAATACCTTTGCCCGTCTTAATGCAGAGCGCTCAAACTTACCTTCTAATGCGGTACTTTCTTTGGCGATTGATGCTAATGGTAGTTTATGGATGGGTACTTCAGCAGGTTTACGGGTATTATTTAATCCTTCTCAAATGTTTGAAAATCCCGAAATTCAAGCGCGGGAAATTATTATAGAAGACAATGGTATAGCGGTAGAGCTACTTAGTGAGCAGGTAATACGCGCTATTGCTGTTGACGGTAATAATAATAAATGGATTGGGACTGTATCTAGCGGTGCGTTTAGCTTTAATGCTAATGGTCAGGAAACCCTACAAGAATTTAACCGACGCAATTCACCCTTGCCTTCAGATAATATTCAGGATATTACCATTGATGATGCGTCTGGTGAGGTCTTTTTTGCAACTCCTTTAGGCTTAGTTTCTTTTAGAGGAAATGCGGTAGCTCCAGAAGAAACCTTAGACAATGCCCGGGTCTATCCCAATCCTGTTAGACCGGGATTTAATGGTTTAGTAACTGTAGATGGATTAACGGAAAATGCAAACATTAAAATCACAGATCTTAATGGTAATCTGGTGTATGAAGAGGTTTCTGAAGGAGGAAGTATACAATGGGATACAACCGCTTTTGGAAAATACAGAGTTGCCTCTGGTGTTTATTTTATTCTGATTACTGGAGAAGATGCCACGGAAACTAAAATCGTTAAACTCATGATTATACGCTAATGTTAGTAACCACACGTGCGTTAGTGATTTCGGCTTTAAAATATGGCGAGGCAGATTTAATTGTTAAATGTTTTACCGAAGAAGCGGGTCTTAAATCTTATTTGTTGCGTTCTATTTTAAAGTCAAAAAAGGGAAAGCTTCGTACGGCTATGTTTCAACCTGCAACGCAGCTTGAAATCGTTGCGATGCACAAAGATAAAGGTACTTTAGAAAGTATTCGTGAGGCAAAAGTTATACAACCCTATGTGAGCTTACATACAGATATTTTGAAGTCGAGTATTGTTCTTTTTCTTTCAGAAATGTTGCGTAATGTTATTCAGGAAGAAGAAGAGAATAGGCCGATGTATGCCTATTTAGAACATGCTTTTATGTGGCTCGATTTGCATACGCACACCGCTAATTTTCATTTATTATTTCTTCTGGAGCTCACTAAGTATTTGGGCTTTTATCCCGATACTTCAAATATAGATTTACCAAATTTTAATCTGGAGTCGGGTAATTTTGAGCGTATAGAAACTTTATACAGTATTTCCGAAGAAAATTTAGACACATTAAAAAGTCTTCTGGGTACAAATTTTGATGCATTATCTGGCATAAAATTGAACCAGAAACGCAGGGCGGCCTTTGTAAATATGCTTTTGAGCTATTATGAATTACATTTGCACAGCTTTAAAAAACCCCGGTCTCTGGCGGTTTTAAGCACGCTTTTTAACTAATCACAACCTATGCGCTTACCTTATATTTCGGTATTTTTTTTACTAAGCTTTTGCCTTGTTCACGCTCAGAAAATTACAGTTTATGATAATTTGAGTCAGGTTCCGGTTGAAGGTGCGGCACTTTATAATGCGACAAAAACAAGCACTGCAGTAACAAATGATAAGGGCATCGTAGATATATCACTATTTACAAATTCTGAAACCATTTATATTTCTCACGTTTCACATATTCTTAAAAAAACAACTAAGGCGGCTCTGATTGCTTCGGGTAATCAAGTGTTTTTGATAGATGATGAGAACCAACTGAATGAAGTGGTGCTTTCGGTTTCAAAATTTGAACAACAAGCACGTGATATCACTCAAAAAGTTATTCGGCTTGATGCAGAAGATGTAGAACTTAAAAACCCGCAGACTGCTGCAGATTTTTTGAGTCAGAGTGGGCAGGTCTTTGTGCAGAAAAGTCAGTTGGGCGGTGGCAGCCCTATGATTAGAGGTTTTTCTACAAACCGTTTGTTGATTACCGTTGACGGTGTACGTATGAATACCGCCATATTTAGATCGGGAAATCTTCAGAATGTAATCAATATAGACCCATTTACTATAGATCAAACTGAAGTTATTCTAGGTCCCGGTTCTGTCGTTTATGGTAGTGATGCGGTAGGTGGTGTGATGAATTTTTATACAAAAAAGCCGTCATTTTCTTTTGAAGAAGGAACTTCTTTTTCCGGAATGGCCTTAAGTAGGTATGCAACCGCAAATAACGAAAAGACAGGACACCTTGATATTAATTTCGGTTTAAAAAAGTGGGCTTTTCTAAGTAGTATAAGTTATTCTGACTTTGACGACCTGCGTATGGGTGGGCATGGTCCCGATGATTATCTAAGACCAGAATACGTTAAAATTATAGATGGTGTTGATACTGTTGTAGATAATAAAGACCCTAAAATTCAGACTCCTACAGGATTTGAATTGCTTAACCTCACTCAGAAAGTGCGTTTTATGCCTAATAGTATTTGGGATTTTAATTTGGGTTTGCATTATAGCACCACTTCAGACTATTCTAGATACGATCGTTTAACACGTAAACGCGGTGATCAATTGCGTTCTGCTGAGTGGTATTACGGTCCGCAGACATGGTTTTTAGGAAATATTCAGGTAGATAAAAAGGGGAATGGTGATATTTATGATGACGCAAAAGTAACCGCGGCTTACCAATATTTTAAAGAAAGTAGAAACGACCGGGATTTTAGAAAACCTACACTATATTCAACCGAAGAGCAGGTAAATGCCTATTCCTTAGGACTAGACTTTACTAAAAAACTTTCTGAAAACAGGTTATTTTACGGTTTAGAATATGTGTACAACAAAGTAAATTCCTTCGGAAATCAAACCAATGTAGAAACTGGTGAGCGGGCTGCAACAGCCAGTAGATATCCTGATAATTCGAGTTGGCAATCTCTAGCTGCCTATTTAAGTGGCCAATTTAATCTTGCTGAAAAATTAACCCTTCAAACAGGCTTGCGCTACAATCATATTTTAATTAACGCTGCGTTTGACGATACTTTTTATGACTTCCCTTTTGAAAAAGCAGATGTAAACTTTGGAAACCTCACCGGTTCTGCAGGGTTAAACTGGCAGACTAGTGACATGCTCGATTTAAAATTAAATCTGGGGACGGCCTTTAGAGCACCTAACATAGACGATATAGGTAAAATATTTGATAGTGAGGCGGGTTCTGTTGTGGTGCCTAATCCTAATTTGAAAGCAGAGTACGCCTACAATGCAGAGATAGGTGCGGCACTTAAAGTTGGCGAATCACTCAGATTGGATTTAACAACTTATTACACACATTTAGAAAATGCATTAGTGCGTCGCGATTTTAATCTTGAAGGGGTAACTGTTATTGATTATCAGGGCGAGCCCAGCAATGTGCAGGCGATTCAAAATGCAGCACGTGCTGAGGTTTATGGTATCGAAGCCGGTTTAGAGTATTTATTTGCTAAAAATGTGAAGTTCACCGCTCATATCAATATTACAGAAGGTAGCCAGGAAGAAGATGATGGCAGCGATGCGCCCTTACGCCATGCGGCTCCATTATTTGGGAATACGCATTTAATTTACCGACTCAAAAAATGGAAGTTTGACGCCTCTGCAGAATACAATGGGGAGATTGCTTATGCAGATCTTGCACCTTCTCAAATTGCAAATGATTATTTATATGTACTTGATGCAGAGGGGAATCCGTACTCGCCCAAATGGTATACTTTAAATTTGTATAGTGAGTATCAAGTGGCACAAAACTGGAAAGCCACCGCAGCTTTAGAAAACATTACAGATCAGCGCTACCGACCTTATTCTTCGGGGATTTCTGCACCAGGTAGAAATTTGATTTTGGCGTTGAAGTATAGTTTTTAGAATTAAAGATGGTTTCGTTAATAGCTCAGTGTATGTTAAGAAGCCGTTAAGATGTAAAATACCCCCCCCCCAATTATTTTGAAGGATTATTTAGATTGCTCGTAATAATTTAAAAATAGTTTATGAGGCAGTTTTACGTTTTGAACCGTGTATTAGTAATTGGGATTTTCACACTCCTATTTTTTTCCTGTGAACAGGAAGAAGAATTTATTATAACTGAAAGCATTGATAAGGAAGATGCCGTAAATAAAGTTGAAGTACCCAATCTTAATGCGGTACAACGTAACTTAAATCAAAAGCATCTGTCAAAAAACTCTTTCAGAGTTCTGGTTCAATTAAATCAACAATAGACGAAGACTTGCAGATTAATGTGGACTGGGAGCATTCTCACGAAGCTATTTACGATTCTGATCGTCAATTTAACATACTTTATACACATATATAGTATAAATCAAATCAGCGGATTAAAAGCTTCATTGCGTCAGTATTAGTAAATGACAGTTTAGTTTCAAAGGTGATTACTTTAGCCTATTTAGACGAGCCCAGTATTGAGTCTTTAAGCGGTATTTTATTTGTTCACAATCTTGAGGGTGATTTTGAATCAGCCTCAGCCTATAAGAATGGTAAACTAATTAAAAGAGCTATGTCTAATCCTAATAAAACAGCAAATAACAAATCTACAGATAGCGATTGTGTGGAGGATAGAATAGCGTATTTAACTGTTTATGGAATTCAGGGTTATGAAAAATTTTTTCAAGGAGAATGTATTGGCGGGACAACTGTAGTGGTGGATACAAGTGGTGGTGGAATGGATACCTCGACAAATGGCTATACTGATTTTTACATACCTGCTGTTGATGATGGTTTTATTCCAGGTGGTGGCAGTGGGTCAAATACCGGTGGTGGAAATGGAAACAATTTGCCAGATGCAGTGATTTCACCAGATCCCTTTTGGCCCGAGAATGTTTCTCCTAGTAGTTCTGTAATGCTAAGCTTATTGTCTGATTTACAATTAACACTGCAAGAAGAACAATATCTTGATAACCTACCTAATGAAAGCCTATTACTGTATCAAATAAGAGCTTTTCTAGATCAAAATAATAAAAGTCCAGAGGCTAAAGGATTTGTGCGTGAGGTGATTGCTGTTGGGATAGAAGGTGGTGGAGAAGTTTTTTTGGAGGATAGGATAATTAATACACTGAAAGGAAAAGAAAAATGTTTACATACAAAACTAACTTCTGAAGGAAATAATTATGTAAAGAATTTACTTAAAAATTTTCAGGGAGAGTCAGAATTCGATATTTACGTTTCATCGGAATCATATGTATAAGAAGAAGACGGTACTGAGATAAATGGGGCAACTACATTTATTCCAGGAACTAAAAACATTTTGATAGAAATAAATTCTAATCTTGCAAAATATAGAATCTCACTAGGAGTGGCGCGAACAAATCTACACGAGTGTATACACGCTGATATGCTTCGTAAGCTGAATTCTAAACAGTTACTAAACCTTGAAGAAATGAATTTTAAATTGGTATATGAGCATTTTAAAGATAAAAATTTTAATCCCTCTCAAACCCACCACGAAACTATGGCCGAACTTTATGTAGTAGAAATGGCCAAAGCTTTGGAGGATTTTCATAAAAACGCATTGTCTTCTGATTATAACGATTTTATTAATTACTACGGGACTCCACCAAACAGTACATTCTACGAAGCTCTTGCTTGGCGAGGGCTTAAGGACGGGGATGTACAGGCTTGGAAGGATCTTACTCCTAAAGAAAAGCAAGCTATCGATGTCGAAAGCGGTAAACTTAACATGCTCACAAAAAATTGTAATTAAAAGTATGAGATCATTTTTTATAGTTTTCGGGATATTTCAAATAATAACTATTTCTTCATTTGCGCAAGAAATATCAGTAACTGAAACTCAAAAAGAAAAGTTGTTTATAATGCTCGATACAACGTATTATAAACAAGCATTTTGGGATCCAAATATGTATTTCTTGGAAAAACTTACGCCTAGTGAAGGTATATTTTTTAAAATTGACTCGATTTCATTAACCGAGGAATACGACAAAATGTGGGATTTAAAAGAATTTGTAGAGCCGTCACAATTTTATTCGAACGATCATGGGATAATACCTGATATTGAAAAATTCCTGAACTATTTAAATCAAAACTACATAGTTTATATGGTAGATAACCAATGTAAGAGAAAACTGTTTTATAAAGTGTCTTATGGGGTAAGAATGAAGTAAGTGAAAAGAGTAAAAATACTTTAGAATCTATATGATTTTAGTTTCGAATTCTTTTGATGTAATATCTAATTTATCAAGAAGAGGTTTTGACGAACTCGCACCGTCGCAGGTAGGCAATGCCTATTTGTACGCGCTTGACGCTAATGGTAATCCCTACTCGCCGCGTTGGTACACGCTTAATTTGTATAGCGAATACCAGATCGCCAAAAACTGGAAAGCTACCGCTGCCTTAGAAAACATTACAGATCAGCGCTACCGCCCGTATTCTTCAGGAATCTCTGCGCCGGGTAGGAATTTGATTTTGGCAGTGAAATACACATTTTAAGGATTGTTAAACTGCGTTGAATAGCCATTTATTCTTCATTTTTTATGGGTGTTTCAAAACGGTAGATTTCTTATCAAAATTCCGTAATTTTGCACACTTATTAGAAAACGCACACCATGAGCACAAAGTTCCCTGAATATAAAGGACTTGACCTACCTAAAGTGGCCGAAGAAATTTTAGCCTATTGGAAGGAAAACGACATATTTGAAAAAAGTATTTCTACACGAGAAGGTAACGACCCTTATATCTTTTTTGAGGGACCGCCATCTGCAAACGGAATGCCTGGTATTCACCACGTTATGTCGCGTGCGATTAAAGATATCTTTTGCCGTTTTCAAACTCAAAAAGGAAAACAAGTTAAGCGTAAAGCCGGTTGGGATACGCACGGACTTCCCGTTGAGTTAGGTGTTGAGAAAGAACTGGGTATTACCAAAGAAGATATCGGTAAAAAAATAAGCGTTTCAGAATACAATGAAGCATGTAAAAATGCGGTGATGCGCTATACCGATGTGTGGAATAATCTTACCGAGCAGATGGGATATTGGGTAGATATGGAAGACCCCTATATTACCTACAAGCCAAAATATATGGAGTCAGTATGGTGGCTTCTAAAAAATATTTACAACCAGGGCCTTATTTACAAAGGCTATACAATACAACCCTATTCACCAAAGGCAGGAACCGGTTTAAGTTCGCACGAACTAAACCAGCCGGGTACCTATCAAGATGTTACGGATACTACGGTAACGGCACAGTTTAAGGTTGTAGAAGATGAGACTTTTAAAGCCTCTCCCTTAGCAGCATTTGAAGGACAGAAATACTTAATGGCTTGGACCACCACTCCATGGACATTGCCTTCTAATACAGCTTTGACAGTTGGCAAAAAGATTGATTATGTGCTGGTAAAAACATTTAATCAATATACGTTTGAGCCTATCAATGTAGTTATTGCTAAGGCTTTGGTGAGCAAACAATTTGATAAAAAATTCTTTGCTTCGGAAAGTGAGGAAGACTTTTCAAATTTTAAAGAAAGCGATAAAAAAATACCATATCAAATCCTTTCAGAATTTAAGGGTAGCGACTTATTAGAGCTGCGTTATGAGCCGGTGATTGATTATGTGAAACCTCACGATAATCCTGAGAATGCATACCGGGTAATTTCTGGCGATTTTGTTACTACAGAAGATGGTACCGGTATTGTACATACGTCACCTACTTTTGGTGCAGATGATGCAATGGTCGCTAAGCAGGCAGAGCCAGAGGTGCCGCCTATGCTCATAAAAGATGAGAATGGGAACCTAGTACCACTTGTAGATTTACAAGGTCGTTTTAGACCAGAGTTGCAGGAATTGGGAGGTAAATATGTGAAGAATGAATACTACGATGACGGCGAAGTACCAGAGAAAAGCGTAGATGTTGAGATTGCAATAAAACTCAAAGAAGAAAACAAAGCCTTCAAAGTTGAAAAGTATGTGCACAGTTATCCCAATTGCTGGCGTACCGATAAACCTATTTTATATTATCCCTTAGATTCCTGGTTTATTAAAGTAACCGATGTGCGTGATCGTATGCACGAGCTGAATTTGGGTATAAACTGGAAGCCAAAGGCTACCGGAGAAGGCCGCTTTGGGAATTGGCTCGCAAATGCCAATGACTGGAACTTATCCCGCTCACGCTATTGGGGAATTCCGTTGCCTATCTGGAGAACTGAAGATGGTAAAGAGGAAATTATCATTGGTTCGGTTTCCGAACTAAAAGAAAAAATCATTGAAGCAGTAGAATCCGGTGTTATGCAAACAGATCCTTTTGAAGGTTTTGTTGCAGGAGATATGACAGATGCAAACTATGATCTAGTTGACTTGCATAAGAATATTGTAGATGAGATTAAGTTAGTTTCACCTACCGGAAAACCCATGCGTCGCGAAGCAGATCTAATTGATGTTTGGTTTGACAGTGGTAGTATGCCCTATGCACAATGGCACTATCCTTTTGAAAATAAAGAAAAGGTTGAAAGTACCTGGCGTAAGGCAGATTTTATTGCTGAAGGTGTAGATCAAACGCGTGGATGGTTTTATACGCTTCATGCGATTGCAACGATGACTTTTGACGATGTTGCTTATAAAAACGTTGTTTCTAACGGTCTTGTTTTAGACAAGAATGGTCAGAAAATGTCTAAACGTTTGGGTAATGCCGCAGACCCTTTTGAGACCTTAAATACCTACGGTCCCGATGCGACACGCTGGTACATGATTAGCAACGCAAATCCTTGGGATAACTTAAAGTTTGACCTTGATGGTATTACGGAAGTGCAACGTAAATTCTTCGGTACACTGTACAATACCTATTCGTTCTTTTCATTGTATGCTAATCTTGATAGTTTTAACTACTCTGAAGCAGATATTGAACTTAAAGACAGACCAGAGATTGATCGTTGGGTTCTTTCAGAATTACATACGTTAATTGCCGAAGTAGATAAGTTTTATGCAGATTATGAGCCTACAAAGGCTACACGAGCGATTTCAGAATTTGTACAGGAAAATCTAAGTAACTGGTTTGTGCGATTAAGTCGTCGCCGTTACTGGAAAGGTGATTATGCACACGATAAAATTTCGGCATATCAAACCCTTTATAAATGTTTGATTACAGTTGCAAAATTAGGTGCTCCTGTCGCTCCATTTTTTATGGATCGGTTGTATAAAGATTTAAACGGTCTAACCGGTTTAGAGACTTCAGAAAGTGTTCACCTATCTGATTTTCCGGTAAGCGATGCATCTTATATAGATAGAAAGCTTGAACATAAAATGCAGAAAGCACAGACTATTTCTTCATTAACACTTTCATTACGTGCTAAAGAAAAGATTAAAGTGCGCCAGCCTTTGCAACGTATAATGATTCCTATTTTAGATAATGAACAGCGCGAAGAGATACTTGCGGTACAGGATTTGATAAAGTCTGAGGTAAATGTTAAGGAGATTGAATTGATTGATGATGCTTCAGGAATTCTCGTAAAATCTATTAAGCCCAACTTTAAAGCGCTGGGACCACGATTTGGTAAAGACATGAAGGTAGTAGCAAATGCTATTAATGCAATGAGCGCGGCAGATATTACTACGATTGAAAATGAAGGAAAAATCACCGTGGACATTAATGGAAAAAGTGTTACTTTGGCGCCCGAAGATGTGGAAATAACTTCTCAAGATATTGAAGGGTGGTTAGTTGCAAGCAGTGGTTCTTTAACAGTAGCACTTGACGTAACGCTAAACGATGCTTTAAGAAATGAAGGTATTGCCAGAGAGCTGGTTAACCGTATTCAGAATCTTAGAAAAGACTCTGGTTTTGAGGTAACAGACAAAATAGAAGTACAAATACAACGTGACGGTAAGATCGAGCAAGCCGTTATTGATAATTTAGACTATATTAAAATGGAAACGCTCACCGCAAAACTCGAGGTTGCAGAGCAAGTTACTAACGGTATAGCCATTGCATTTGACGATGTAGAAACAAAGTTGGCTATAAAAAAACAGTAAATAGAATATGGCGGCAGAAATTAAAGAACGTTTTAGCGACGCAGAATTAGAAGAGTTTAGAGTTCTTATACAGGCTAAAATCGATAAGGCTCAGAATGATCTTGATCTTATAAAAAGTGCTTATATGAATGATGGTAACAACGGTACAGATGATACCTCTCCTACATTTAAAGCTTTTGAAGAAGGTAGTGAAACCATGAGTAAAGAAGCGAATTCTGCCCTTGCAATACGTCAGGAAAAGTTTATACGTGATTTAAAAAATGCATTAAACCGCATTCAAAATAAAACGTATGGTATTTGTCGTGTTACAGGTAAATTAATTAATAAAGAGCGTCTTAAGCTTGTACCTCATGCTACATTGAGTATCGAGGCAAAAAATATGCAGTAATTCTGTATATTTTAAATAATATATAAACGCTTCAGTATCTTCTGAAGCGTTTTTTATTTTGAATAAACTATGAATACATCTAAAACTAGTTTTGCTCTTATAATGGTTCTTCTATTTTTGGGTACGATTTATAGCCAGAAGCAACTAGAATATCGTATTCCATCAAATCTTGCAAAAGGTGTTTTTGTGGCTTCTGATGATGTTTTTGAGATTTTCATTAAAACTACAGATACAAGAAATATTAGTGTACGAGCAGAAGTTGAAGGAGAGACTTTTGAAACTATAATAATAGATCCTGTTGTCGAAAATGGGTTGTGGCTAATAAAGGTAAGCAGGTCTTTAGGTTTTGAGGCTATAGACGATAAACTGGCTGCTCACAAAGTAGTCTCTATTGTGTTACATATAGAATTACCTAAAGATAAAGAGGTTTGGGTGAATTCAAGTTTAGCTTCGGTGCAGGCTCGAGGTAATTATGAGTATATAAACATGAATCTTTCGGGAGGAGATTGTAAATTGTTTGATTTCTGCGGAAGCGGTATTATCAATACGCTTAGAGGTGCTATTGAAGTAGAGACTCGCAATACGCGTATTGAAGCGTTAACCCGTAACGGAATTCAGAAAGTAGCCACAAGACCTAATGGAAAGTATCACTTAAAGCTTAAAAGCGTTGACGGTAATATAAGCGTATCGCAATCTCAATAATTTAATTATTTTTACCTTTCGCTAATCAAAAACAGCTCATGTCATTAAAGAAGGCCGTAGGCATTATAGTTCTTATTTTACTTATAGATCAAATTAGTAAAATTTATATTAAAACACATTTTCAATTACAAGAGCAAGTACAGGTTTTTGAGTGGTTTAGAATTCTTTTTGTTGAAAATGAAGGCATGGCCTGGGGGACAAAAATACCCGGTGATTACGGAAAAATAATTCTTACCCTTTTTAGAATAGGTATTCTTCCCTTAATAGGATACTGGCTTTATGATAGTGTAAGAAAAAATATGTCGAGAATTCTTATTGTTGGTGTTGCATTGATTTTTGCGGGAGCTTTTGGAAATATTATTGATTCTGTTTTTTACGGAATTATTTTTGACAGTAGTGCAGGGCAACTGGCAACTTTTTTACCTCAAGACGGGGGTTACTCTAGTTTATTTTATGGTCGTGTAGTAGATATGCTGTATTTTCCAATATGGGAAGGGTATTTGCCAGAATGGTTGCCTATCTGGGGGGGTAATTATTTTACATTTTTCAATGCAGTTTTTAATATTGCAGATATGGCGATTAGTACCGGAGTGGGTTTGCTTCTTGTGTTTAACAAAAGAGCTTTTGCAAAAGAGAAAACGGCTTAGCGTTTAGATCAACTAAGCCTCAACTAACTTAGATGGTAATAATAAATTTGGTTCCGTATCCTAATTTACTCGTGACTTCTACCTTGCCTCCTAGTGCTTCTACTTGATTTTTTACTATAAATAAGCCTACAGATTGATTGTTTTCATTATTATCTGTACTTCTAGACATATGAAAAATCTGCTCAGCATTTTTATCTGATAAATCATAGCCTGTACCATTATCTTCTATAATGAGTGATAGCTTTTTATTGTTTTCAAGACAGTAAGCTTTAATTTCAGGTTTACGACTTGGGCTTTTATTAATAATTCCATTTTTAATTAATATGGTAAAAATGTTTGTCAAAAACTCTTGATTGTATTCAATTTCCGGAACCTCTGAAAAGTCTGAGTATATGTACGCTTCCTCGCGGTCAATAAGTGGTCTTAAATTAGATTTTACCTGGTCTAGGGTTTCTTCTAGATCTATGGTTACTTTAGGCTCTGCTGCCTTTGTTTGTATTGATACAACCTCGTTAAGTCGGGCTACAGTTCGGTTTAAGCTTTGTGCAATCTCCTTATAATTGTTAAACAGTTCTTTTTGATCGTCTGTAAATTTCTGAGTTTCTACTAACTGGCTTGTAAGTTCAAGATTATTAACGTGAGATTTTATATTGTGTGACACATAATTTGCAAAAGTGAATAGGCGAGAGTTATTGGCTTCTACCAGGTCTATGGCTTTTTCAAGCATAAGCTCACGCTCTTTTTCTTTATTTACATTTACCACTACTCCCTTAAGGCCTATAATTTGACCTTTACGATCAAAATCTGGTCTGCTAATCGCGTGAGCCCAAAAGGTCTTATTCGTGTAGGTAACCATTTTGATAACTTCATCAAAGATGGGAGTTCCATTTGCTAAATTATGATAACTGGCAATTACAGACTCATGATAATTCATATCAAAAAAATGCAGTGCGTGTTTTATTGAGGGTTTGTAATTATCTGGAGTTTCTAAGATTTTTTGCAGTTGTTTATCAAAGTAACTTTTTTTATTAATAAAATCTATTCTCCAGCCACCGGCGCCTACCATTTCAGCTATTTGCTCGTAAAAAAAGCTTTCTCTTGACTCTGCGGTCTCAGGAACTGATTTTTTAGATAAAAAGGAAAGAATTCCATTTTGTTTGGTAACTGACATGCGAATTGGATTTTTAAAAATGAGGATGAAGATAGCAAAAAAATCGACATCGTGTCAAAAATTATACGTTTTATTAGGTGTTATACAGTGAGTTAGCGTGATGTCTTTGTTGTTGTGAGGTAGGTTTTTCTCAGCTTCAAACAAGGATAAACCTATCTTTAAAGCGCCTGGTCTACATCTATTTAAAAAGCGATCGTAAAACCCTTTGCCATATCCAATTCGTGATCCAATTTGATCAAAAGCGAGTAGGGGTATGAATATGACATCAAGTTGTGTGGGCGTAATTTCAATACCATTTTGAGGTTCGGGGATTCCCCACTTATTTATAATTAAGCGTGTACTGTCTGTAAGCAAATAATGACGCATAGTAGAATCTTGAAAATCACTTTTAGAAATGACAATATGTTTATCTTTTCCGTTGAGTATATTCAAAATATAATCGGTATTAACTTCCTTTAAATGTTCTATGCTTAAAAAGATATGATAAAACTCATAGTCCCAAATAGGGAGTTTGAGTAGCTGATTTGCGATAGAAAGGCTTAGTTCATCTATTTCTGATAAG
Source organism: Leeuwenhoekiella sp. MAR_2009_132 (assembly GCF_000687915.1). NCBI lineage: Bacteria > Pseudomonadati > Bacteroidota > Flavobacteriia > Flavobacteriales > Flavobacteriaceae > Leeuwenhoekiella > Leeuwenhoekiella sp. MAR_2009_132. The sequence continues at coordinate 1,253,721 of NZ_JHZY01000004.1, read as the reverse complement.
CTTAAATTGTTACGCTTTTCTTTATATATTTTACGGTATTCTGCTTTAGTCATGTTTAATTTCTGAAGTAGAAAGATGAAATATCGCATCACCCTGATACACTAAAGAAGCTTCATTAGAGTTTATAATATACCCGTCATTTGTAGCTTTTACTTTATGTCTAAACGATCCGTATGGGTCTGTTATTGTTGCAATTACCTCATTTTTTTCTACAAAGTCACCGCAATTACTTTTAAGATGAAGTAGGCCGCTGTATTTTGCTCGTAACCATGAACTCGTCACAATGGTTGTTGATTTTTTTACTAGTGGTGGAGCCGTAAATTCTTTTGAGAGCATTTTAAAATGGTCTAGAATGCGCATCACCCCAAACACTCCTTCCCGCGCAATATCTTTGTCACTTACTTGCGACTTTCCGCCTTCAAAAAGTAAAATAGGTATATTTAATTTTTCGCAGGTAGAACGATAGGATTTTGCGATGTTTTTTGAGTAAACAGTAAATGGAGCTCCAAAAATTTCAGCATATTCTATAAGTTCTTTTTTATCAGGATCTACACGTATTTGAGCTACATTAAACCGGCTTCCTCCGCCGGTGTGAAAATCAAGACAAAAGTCTGCAGCAGGCAGTATTTTATTACTAAATTGATATGCAAATCTGCCTGCCAAAGAACCTTTACGAGTTCCGGGAAAAACACGGTTTAGATCTCTTCCGTCAGGAAAAGCACGTTCCATATTTAAAAAACCGAAGACATTTATAACCGGAATACATATAACAGTACCCCGTAGAACCTTGTTTATTTTTTTTGAAATAACCTGACGTACAATTTCTACACCATTAATCTCATCACCGTGAATACCTGCCGTAATTAAAATGCAGGGTCCGGGTTTTTTTGCGCGTTGTATTATAATAGGCACCTCTACAGATGTGGTCGTATATAATTTTGCGAGATTAAAATTAAGTGTGCGCCTTGTTCCCGGAGGAATTTTCTCGCCCAGTATGTGTAAAATATTGTCTTCGTCTATACCTGTCATAATTTTAGACGCCTCTTTCAATATATTTAATGACTTCTTTTGCGATATCTCTTCCCGTAGCACGTTCTATGCCCTCTAACCCTGGCGAAGAATTTACTTCAAGAATTAAAGGACCTCGAGCACTTTGTAGCATATCTACACCGGCTACGCCTAGCCCCATTGCTTTTGCTGCTTTAATAGCAGCAATTTCTTCCTCATCAGAAAGCGTGATGACTTCTGCGGTACCACCTCGGTGCAAATTAGATCTAAACTCGCCTTCTTTACCCTGACGCTTCATAGCGCCCACTACGTGGCCGTCTATTATAAAGGCTCTAATATCTGCACCTTTAGCTTCCTTAATAAACTCCTGTACAATTACACGTGCCTGTAATCCATTAAATGCTTCAATTACAGATTCTGCTGCATTTTTGGTTTCGGCTAAAACGACACCTAATCCCTGTGTTCCTTCTAAAAGTTTAATGATTAAAGGAGCGCCACCTACATGGTCTATAATCTCACCTACATCGCGCGAATAATTGGTAAAAACAGTTTTAGGAAGTCCCAAGCGTGCCCGAGATAAAATTTGAAGGCTGCGTAATTTATCACGGCTACGTACGAGTGCTTGTGACTCTGTAGTGGTAAAACAACCCATCATTTCAAATTGTCTAACTACAGCGGTACCGTAGTAGGTAATCGAAGCTCCAATACGCGGTATTATTGCTTCGGTGTCTGAAAGGTAACGTCCCTTGTAATATACAGAGGGTTTCTTCTTTTCAATAATTAAATCACATTTAAGGGGATCTATTATTTCTACATTATGCTTGCGCTTCTTTGCAGCTTCTACAAGACGCGCAGTAGAGTATAAATTACCATTACGGGATAAGATTTTTATATTCATAAGGCTTTTTGAGCGTGTGAGACATCAGTGAGTTCTGTGTCTACGATAAATTTTTTAGTAAGGAATTTACGCCCTATCAAAACCGGGAACCGCATGTCTTCGCGAGAACTTAGTGTGAGCGATATTTTGAATGTTTTTTTAAAAATAGTAATGTTACTCTGTACAACATACCGGTATTGAATCTCGCCATTACTGCTCTTTACAGCTGTAATATCATAGGATGAAAAGCGCATTTCTTTACCGTTATATTCAGGATGTTTAGGATCTAGAAATGTACAGCATAAAATGTTATCTTCTTCTCGTATATGATTACAGTGTATTGAAGATGTATAGGCACCGGTATCTATTTTGATATCAATGTCAGACAAGCCCAGTTTAGGAAAATCGGCACGGTCTATACGTCCTATAATTACTTTTTCCATAGGTTGCAATTTAATAAAAGCATAGCTGTTAATTGGTAATACCTTCTAAAACTAGGTTAATGTAGTCTTAATATTCTTTGGTAAAATTATGTTTTAATCTGTAAAGATACAGCCTATAATTACGACCAAAGTAGCGCCTGTATATTAGGGTTGCTAATTTTTATTTGCTCAAGAAGCTGTAAATTTGAATGAGATGGAAATACCTGATTTAGACTTACAATTAAAAACACTTCCCAGCAGCCCCGGGGTTTATCAATACTATGATAAGAAAGGCAAGTTGCTCTATGTGGGAAAGGCTAAAAATTTAAAAAAACGTGTTTCTTCTTATTTTACCAAGAGACACGATAATGCCCGAACGAATCTTCTGGTTAAGAAAATAGTCGAAATTAAACATATTGTTGTTGACAGTGAGACAGATGCGCTCCTGCTTGAAAATAATATGATAAAAAATTATCAGCCGCGTTACAATGTAATGCTTAAGGATGATAAAAGTTATCCCTGGATTTGTATTAAAAATGAGCGCTTTCCGCGGGTTTTTCCCACCAGAAGATTAATAAAAGATGGTAGTGAATATTATGGGCCATACACCAGTATGAAAACTGTACATACCCTACTTGATCTCATAAAAGGGTTGTATCCTTTACGTACTTGCAACTATGATCTTTCTAAAGATAAAATAGAATCTGGCAAGTATAAAGTTTGTTTAGAATATCATCTGGGCAATTGTTTGGGGCCTTGCGAGGATAATATTTCCGCAGAGACGTATCATGAGAATATAGATGCGATACGCGATATTGTAAAAGGAAATTTTAAAGACTCGTTGCATCGTTTTCGCCTACAAATGAAGGCTCATGCCGAAGCTATGGAGTTTGAAGATGCACAGCGTATTAAAGAGAAAATAGATATTTTAGAGGGCTATCAGGCAAAGAGCACAGTGGTAAACCCACTCATTAATAATGTAGATGTTTTTAGTATCGTATCTGATGAGGGGTATGGGTATGTAAACTTCTTACAACTTTCTCACGGGGCGATTATTAGATCGCACACACTGGAGCTAAAGAAAAAATTAGAGGAGTCTGATCAAGAGTTACTCGAAATAGGAATTATAGAAATACGACAGCGTTTCAATTCTCAATCTCCAGAAATATACACGCCGATTCCTGTTGATTTAGGTGAAAAATTTAGAGTTACAGTTCCAAAATTAGGTGATAAAAAGCGCATAGTAGAATTGTCTGAGCGTAATGCAAAGTATTTTAGAATGGAGCGCTTCAAACAAACCAAAATCGTAGATCCAGACCGGCATGTGAATCGCCTAATGGCTCAAATGAAGTTAGATCTAAGACTATCTGTAGAGCCCAGACATATAGAATGTTTTGATAACTCAAATATTCAGGGAACAAATCCTGTTGCAGCCTGTGTTGTTTTTAAAGACGGAAAACCCAGTAAAAAGGATTATCGTAAATTTAATATCAAGACAGTAGAAGGCCCTAATGATTTTGCATCTATGGAAGAGGTTGTGTTTAGAAGATACAGACGTTTGCTAAATGAAGATGGACCTTTGCCACAACTCATTATTGTAGATGGCGGTAAAGGCCAGCTTTCTTCTGGTGTAAAGGCTTTAGAAGATCTGGGTCTGCGCGGAAAAATTGCTATTATAGGTATCGCAAAACGACTTGAGGAGTTATTTTACCCCGGAGATTCTATTCCACTTTATCTCGATAAAAAGAGTGAAACTTTAAAAGTGATTCAGCAGCTGCGTAATGAGGCTCACCGTTTTGGAATTACATTCCATAGAAACAAGCGCAGTAATGCTGCTATAAGTACAGAGCTAGAGACAATTTCTGGTATTGGAGAAAAGACGGTAATTGAGTTGTTAACCCATTTTAGATCTGTTACTAAAGTTAAAGAAGCTTCAGAAAAGAATTTAGCTGAAGTTATAGGGCCATCAAAAGCCAGGATTATTTACAATCATTATCAACAAACAGAATGAAAAAAAGCTACTGTCTACTTATTATAGTTTTGATGAATTGGGCATTTTATGCTCAAGACAGTACGACCATAGATTTTAGTAAATATCCCAAAGGGAATCAATTAAAGGTAGGTCTTGTGCTTAGTGGCGGTGGTGCTAAAGGTTTAGCGCACATAGGCGTTTTAAAAGAGATTGAAGCAGCCGGGGTTAAAATAGATTATATAGGCGGTACCAGTATGGGTGCCATAATTGGGGGTTTATATGCGTCCGGGTATAATGCACATCAGCTTGATTCTATTTTTAACGTTGTTAATTTTGACAAATTAATTCAAGACAATTTACCGCGTAGTGCGCAATCATTTTACGAGCGCGCAGACGCAGAAAAATATGCCATAAGTCTCCCTTTTGATCATTTTAAAATCTCGTTTCCTTCAGCACTTTCTAAGGGTCAAAATATTTATAACCTATTTACAGAGTTAACGCATCACGTACAGGAAGTAAATGACTTTTCAGAATTATCTATTCCATTTTTCTGTGTGGCTACAGATGCCGAAAAAGGACAGGCTATTATTTTAGATAAAGGCTGTTTGCCCGAAGCTATTACGGCAAGTGGCGCATTACCTTCCTTATTCAGTCCAGTAATTGTAGATGACCGTATTTTAATAGATGGTGGTGTTGTTAATAATTATCCGGTTGAAGAATTACGTAGAAGAGGTGCAAATTTTATAATAGGAGTTGACGTTCAGGATGATTTGAGAGGCAAGAGTGAGCTCAAGAGCGCACCAGAGATGCTTATTCAAATTAACAATTACCGAACTATTGAAGCGATGAAAGATAAAGTCGCTGAGACAGATATTTATATAAAACCCAATATTGCAGGTTACAGCGTTGTAGACTTTGATAAAGGAGCAGCCATAATTAAGGGTGGCGAAGAAAAAGCAAAAACATTTGATTCAGAATTTGTAAAGCTAGCTCAACTTCAAAATGCGCAGTATAACAAGCCAGCATTAGCGATTAATGATACAGATACACTTAGAATTAAAAGTGTGGGTATTAATGGCAACACCTATTATACGCGATCATATATCTTAGGTAAGCTTAAAATTAAAACTCCGGCTAAAACCACTTATGCGGCTCTATTTGATGGAATTAATAATCTTGCAGCTACAAATAACTTTCAGCGTATAAATCATAAGCTAGAAGCATATGATGATGGTCAATACCATTTATCTGTAAATCTTACCGAAAGTGAATCTACAACTTACATAAAAGCGGGTATTCATTATGATGATGTGTATAAAAGTGCTGCTTTAATGAATATCACAAAAAAGCGTGTATTATTTAAAAATGATATTGCATCATTTGACCTTGCTTTAGGAGATAATATTCGGTATAATTTTGACTATTATAGCGATAATGGTTTTTATATTGGTTTTGGTTTAAGATCCTACTACAATAGCTTCGACCGTCGTGTAGATGCGAGATTTATTGAGCAATTGAGCGATTTGCCTTTGGAGAGTTTTAATAATATTACGGTAGATTATACAGATTTTACGAATCAGATATATATACAAACACTTTTTCAAAAACAATTTTCATTTAATCTGGGATTAGAACATAAATTTTTAAAAATAGATACAGAAAGTGTACGCCTTGTAGAAGACCCTAACAGTAAAGTTTATTTTGACAATAGCCATTACTTCAGCACATACGGAAGTTTACTTTTAGACAGTTTTGATAATAAATACTTCCCTACATCTGGTTGGTATTTTAATGGCGATTTTCATCTATATCTGTTATCCTCAGACTACAATAATAATTTTGAAGAGTTTTCTGTAGGTAGTGCGCGATTAAAATATGCACATAAAATCTTACCAAAACTTTCTGTACTTGTAGGCGTTGAAGGCGGTTTTAAAATAGGGGCCTCAGAAGGCGGTAGCTTTGACTTTATTTTAGGAGGTTGGGGTAATGATTTTATTAATAATATAATACCCTTCTACGGTTATGATTTCATTAGCAGCGCCGGCGATGGTCTCGTAAAATCTGATATAAGTTTTGATTTTAATTTTTATCGCAAAAATCATTTAAACTTTGGGGGTAATTTTGCCAATCTTGAAAACGGTCTTTTTACTAGCGGCAACTGGTTAACTGGGCCAGATTATACCGGTTATTTTATAGGTTACGGTTTAGAAACGCTTGTAGGACCCTTACAAACAAAACTTTCATATTCCCCTGAGGTTGATAAAGTGTTCTGGAATTTTAGCCTGGGATTTTGGTTTTAAGAAAATATTAGTTTGTTTAGCTAGTCTTTTTACGATATTTGTAATGATCGATAACGTTTTCGAAGAAAAACACAATAAGCATAAATCCTAATTGTATTACTTCGGTAAAAAAAAAGAAACTATGCCTTTCTACCATAAACTGGGTAAGATCCCGCACAAGCGTCATACACAATTTAGAAAATCTGACGGGAGTCTCTATTACGAGCAACTTTTTGGTACTATAGGTTTTGACGGGATGTATAGTAATATGTATCACGAGCAACGCCCCACACAGGTTAAAGAGATTAAAGGCAGTAAAAGTGTTAAGCCTAAAGTTGCCAAAGCAAATCACATACAATCCTATAGATTTAGAGGTTTTGAGATAAAGCCTCAGGCAGATTATCTAGAAAGCCGCAAACCTATTTTGACCAATAGCGATTGCACAATAATTCTTGCTGCACCGCAAAACAAAACACAAGATTATTTTTATAAAAACAGTGATGCAGATGAGTTGATCTTCGTGCATCGCGGTAGCGGTAAATTTCGCAGTCACTTAGGTAATTTAGACTTTAAATATGGTGATTACATTTTAATTCCGCGGGGAACAATCTATAAATTAGACTTTGATACAAGTGACAACAGATTGTTTATTGTAGAGTCTCGCAGGCCTATATACACCCCAAAAAAATACCGCAATTATTTTGGTCAATTATTAGAGCATTCTCCATTTTGTGAGCGTGATTTACGCAGACCTTATGAGTTAGAAACCAATAACGAAACTGGCGAATTCTTGATGAAAATTAAGAAGCAGGACGATCTTTTTGATATGGTTTATGCGACGCATCCCTTTGATGTGGTGGGTTATGATGGTTATAATTACCCGTATGCATTTTCTATTCACGATTTTGAACCCATAACAGGGCGCATACACCAGCCACCACCGGTACATCAAACTTTTGAGACCGATGCATTTGTGGTGTGCAGTTTTTGTCCGCGTAAATATGATTATCACCCAGAAAGCATTCCCGCACCTTATAATCACAGTAATATAGACAGCGATGAGGTGTTGTATTATGTAGATGGAGATTTTATGAGTCGCAACGATATTGAAGCCGGGCATATTTCATTACATCCTGCCGGTATTCCGCACGGGCCACACCCAGGAGCTACAGAACGTAGTATAGGTAAAACAGAAACCGAAGAACTTGCTGTAATGGTTGACACCTTTAAACCGTTGCAGATTTGTGAAGATGCGATGCCTATTGCAGATGAGAGCTATTATAAATCGTGGTTACCACACTAAATTTATTAATAGGGCTAGTTTATATAGATGCAGGTAGAGAATAACAAATAAGAAATACAGAATACAAAATCGCTTTAGATTATGAGTAAAGAATTAAAGTCAGTCGATTACGGACTCGAAAAAATATTTGAAGGAGCGCAGGATTTTCTTCCGCTTCTGGGTACAGATTATGTAGAATTTTATGTGGGTAATGCCAAGCAGGCGGCACATTTCTATAAAACGGCTTTTGGCTTTCAGTCATTTGCATATAGTGGCTTAGAGACCGGTCAGAAAGATCGCGTGAGTTATGTCTTGAAACAAGATAAAATACGACTGGTGCTTACGTCTCCGTTAGGAAGTGATTCCCCTATTAATGATCACATTGTAAAACACGGTGATGGGGTTAAGGTGGTTGCGCTTTGGGTAGAAGACGCACGCAGTGCATTTGAAGAAACGACAAAGCGTGGTGCAAAACCATTTATGGAACCTACAGTAGAAAAAGATGCGCATGGTGAGGTTGTGCGTTCTGGTATTTACACCTATGGTGAGACTGTACATATGTTTGTAGAGCGTAAAAATTACAAAGGTGATTTTATGCCAGGTTATCGTAAATGGGAATCAGACTACAATCCAGAATCAACCGGTTTAAAATACATAGACCACATGGTAGGTAATGTAGGCTGGGGAGAAATGAATACATGGGTGAAATGGTATGAAGATGTAATGGGCTTTGTTAACTTCCTGACTTTTGATGACAAGCAAATCACCACAGAGTATTCTGCTTTGATGAGTAAAGTGATGAGTAATGGTAACGGCAGAATAAAATTCCCAATTAATGAACCGGCAGAAGGGATTAAAAAATCTCAGATCGAAGAATATCTAGATTTTTACGAGGGTCCTGGAGTTCAGCATTTAGCTGTTGCTACAGATGATATTGTTAAGACTGTTTCCGCTTTGCGTGCTAGAGGAGTAGAATTTTTGCCACCACCACCGCAAGCCTATTACGATGATATTCCTAGAAGACTGGGAGCGCATATGGAGACTATGAAAGAAGATCTTACTAAACTACAAGAGCTATCAATACTTGTGGATGCAGATGAAGAAGGGTATTTGCTTCAGATTTTCACTAAGCCACTTCAAGACAGACCCACTTTATTTTTTGAAATCATTCAGCGTATGGGAGCAAAAGGTTTTGGTGCAGGTAACTTTAAAGCCTTGTTTGAGTCTATAGAGCGGGAGCAAGCTTCAAGGGGTACCTTATAATATTTGAGCTTTGCTAAAAAAATATACGTTACAAATCCTTGTTTACTAGTAAGCAAGGATTTTTTTATTTAATCTATCCTTAGGATTAGGTTTTTAAGCTTTTGGCTATTTTTGGAACAACTCTTGCAAAAGCATTAGTAAAGCCCCTAATAATTAGTGCTATGAAAAAAGGTTTTCTGTTTTTTACAATTATGCTTTTAAGCTTTGCAACATTTGCTCAAGAGAATTCTTTTGGCGATGGGGAGTGGTTTAGATTCCGTATTAGTTATAGTGGCTGGTGGAAAGCGGGAGAAGCAACAATGGCTGTCTCTAATGACACGTATAAGGGTAAGCCAGTATATCATATTAAAGGTAAAGGTGTTACTACGGGAATGACCAAATTGTTTTTTGGCGTTGAAGATTATTACGAGACTTATGTAGATAAGCAAACAACGCTTCCTTATAAATTTATTCGGAAAATTGATGAGGGTGGCCACACAAAAGACAAAGTAATAGATTTTGATCAGCGCGCTCATGTTGCTACTGTAAACGATAAGAAGCATAACACGATCACTACTCATAAAACTGAACCTTCTATACACGATATGGTTTCTAGTTTTTATTATTTGCGTAATACGATTGACTCAAAAACATTAAAGGAAGGCGACGAGACGGTGATTAATATGTTCTTTGATCAGGAAAACTTTAAATTCAAACTTAAATTTATGGGTAGAGAAGTGCTTAAAACCAAGTTCGGTAAAGTAAATACCCTTATTTTTAGACCTTATGTACAAGCCGGAAGGGTATTTAAAGAGCAAGAAAGTTTGACAGTTTGGATTAGTGATGATCAAAATAAAATACCTTTACAAATCAAAGCTGATTTAGCAGTAGGTTCACTAAAAGCAGATATTGATGCTTATAAAGGTTTAAAGCATCCTTTCTATATTATACAAGATTAATGATTAAAGAAAACAGCCCGGAAACACAACAGCAGTTAGACGCTTTAAGCGAGAAGTTTGATGCGATGGGCCAGAATCTTAATCACCATTTAGAAGGTTTTGTACATGGCAAACCTATAAATTACTGGGACTACATTCAAACAGATGTACTTTTAAATCTACAGGTACAACGCACGTTAATTCCTGATGAGATGGTATTTATTATGTACCATCAGGTTAATGAGTTGCTGTTTAAAATGATCTTGTGGGAGATAGAACAAGTTGCCTATGCTGCTGAGCTTACTATTGCTCTCTTTTCATCAAAATTAGATCGCATTAGCAGATATTTTGATATGCTTACCTCCTCTTTTAATATTATGCGTGAGGGAATGGAGATGGAGCAATACTTAAAATTTCGCAGAACACTTAGTCCTGCCAGCGGATTTCAAAGTGCGCAATACCGCCTTATTGAATTCAGCTCAACAGAATTCTGTAATCTTATAGATGCGCGCTTCCGTAACGATTTTAGTAGTGATGATATTAAAGATGACCTCTTTTACAATAAAGCTTTTGAACACTTATATTGGCAGGCTGCTGGTAAAGACTACAGTACAGGAGAAAAAAGTTACACCTTAAAAGAGTTTGAATTAAAATATAAAGAGGAATTCATCCGTTTCATTAAACGTTATGAATCGCTAAACTTATGGTCAAAATTTAAAACACTACCGCTCTCAGATCAAAAAGATGCAACATTGCTAAAGGCAATGCGTCACTATGATTATACGGTTAATATACAATGGGTGATGGCGCATTACCACGCAGCACTACATTATTTAAATCAAGGTAAAGAACCTCTTGAAGCTACAGGTGGCAGTGATTGGGTAAAATACATGCATCCTAAATATCAAAAGCGCATTTTCTTTCCGGAGTTATGGTCTGAGAATGAGCGTGATGAATGGGGGCAAAACATAAACTAAATTAAGAATTTTCAAAAACCCTAAATTGAAGAAATTAAGCATACTACTTCTGGCAGCACTTACATTGGGTGCATGTGCAGATGATGAAACAAAAGAAGTTAAACCTGTTGCAAAAGAAAAAGTCGTTCCTATAGTAAAACGTTTTGGTTACACCCTTAATGATTATAACGTTGTCTCAGATACAGTTCAACAGGGAGATAGTTTTGGACAGATATTATTTGATAATGGCATTGATTATGCCACAATTCAGCAGATTACAGATTCTGTTCAGGGTGTTTTTGATACTCGTCTTATTCGTGTAGGTAAACCCTATACGTTATTAAAATCTAAGGATACATTAAATCAAGCGCAGGTCTTCATTTATGAAGAAAACAATATAGATTACGTTGTTCTTGATTTTAAAGATGAGGTTGTACAGGCTACTGCAAAAAAACGTCCTGTTACAATTAAAGAACGTGAAGTAAGTGGTGTAATTAATAATAACCTTTCTACGACTTTTGACGACTTAGGACTTAGTGTTAATGTGGCATATAAGATGGCAGACATTTATGCATGGACTATAGATTTCTTTAGGCTTCAGGCAGGAGATCGTTTTAAACTGGTCTATACAGAGAAGTTTATAAACGATACCATCCCTGCAGGAATAGGCGAGATAAAAGCCTCCTGGTTTGAGCATAAAGGCAAACCGTTTTATGCGTTCAGATATAAAAGCGACAGCCTCGCTGATACTTACGGGTATTTTGATAAAGAAGCGATGAATTTAAAACGTGCCTTTTTAAAAGGACCTTTGTCATTTAACCGTATTTCATCGAGATACAACCTTAAACGTCGTATAGCCTATTATGGTAATCGCATTAGACCACATAAAGGTACTGACTTTGCCGGTGCTGTAGGTACGCCTATTATGGCAACTGCAAATGGTACGGTAACTAAATCTGAATATAGAGGCGGAAACGGTAATTATGTTAAGATTAGACATAATAAAACCTATGAAACGCAATATCTTCACATGAGTAAGCGAGCGGTTAAAGTTGGTCAGCGTGTTTCTCAGGGAGATGTGATAGGATATATAGGGATGACGGGTAATACCAGTGGTCCTCATGTTTGTTACAGATTTTGGGAAAACGGCAAGCAGGTAGATCCTTTTGCCTTAAACCTACCTACTTCAGAACCACTTGCAGAAGCACTACAAGAAGAATATTTTATACACATTGCTCCATTAGTAGAGCAACTAGACGCAATAACCTTCAAAAAATAATATAACATGCAAAAAATCAATCCCACTCAAACAAAAGCCTGGAAAGCGCTAAAAGATCATTTTGACAAGGTAAAATCCTTGGAAATGAAAACGCTCTTTAAGGATGATTCAAGAGCCGAAGATTTTTCCTTAATCTGGGATGACTTTTATGTAGATTATAGTAAAAATAGAATGACTTCGGAAACTAAATCTCTTTTATTAGATTTAGCGAAAGAGATGAATTTTGAAGACGCACGTGCCGCATATTTTAATGGTTCTGAGATAAATGAGACCGAAGGAAGAGCGGTTATGCATACAGCATTAAGACAACCTAAAGATGCTCACATAGCAATTGATGGTGAAGACGTTATTCCTGAAGTAAACGCGGTTAAAGAAAAAATAAAAGGCTTTTGTGATACAGTTATAAGCGGAGAGCACAAAGGTTTTACCGGTAAATCTATTACTGATGTTGTGAATATAGGTATAGGTGGTTCAGATTTAGGCCCTAATATGGTTGCCGAAGCTTTAGCCTTTTATCATAATCATTTAAAGGTTCATTTTATTTCTAACGTAGATGGTGATCACGTTCACGAGTCTTTAAAATATTTGAATCCTGAAACAACACTTTTTGTAATTGTTTCAAAAACCTTTACAACTCAGGAGACCTTATCAAATGCCAATACCGCTCGTAAATGGTTTTTGAGTAAAGTGGCTGGCACGGTTGCAGAAGGTGAAGCCGTGGCTAAACATTTTGTTGCTGTATCTACAAATGAAGAAGCAGTTAAAGACTTTGGTATAGACCCTAACAATGTGTTTACCATGTGGGACTGGGTAGGAGGTCGTTTCTCTCTGTGGAGTTCTGTGGGATTATCTATAGCACTTGCAGTAGGTTTTGAAAACTTCAACAGTATGCTTGCAGGAGCGCATAGAGCAGATGAGCATTTTAAAAATACAGATTTAGAAGAAAATATACCCGTGATTATGGCGCTGGTTACAGTATGGTATAACAATTTCTTTGAAGCTGAAAGTGAAGCGATAATCCCATACTCTCAATATTTAAACAGATTTGCAGCGTATTTACAGCAGGCAATTATGGAGAGTAACGGGAAGAGTGTAGACCGTAATGGCAATCCTGTAGATTATCAAACCGGTCAAATTGTTTGGGGAGAACCGGGAACAAACTCACAACATGCTTTCTTTCAATTAATACATCAAGGAACTAAAATTATTCCAACTCATTTTATAGGATTCAAACACTCTCTTCACGGCGATACAGATCATCATAATAAATTGATGGCAAATTTCTTTGCACAGACGGAAGCTCTGATGAATGGTAAAACCGAAAAAGAAGCGCGTGAGGAATTAGAGTCTTCAAATATGAGCGCAACCGCTATAGACAAATTAGTTCCATTTAAGGTTTTTGACGGAAATAAACCTACTACCACTATACTTATTGATAAATTAACTCCAGAAAGCTTGGGAGCACTTATCGCGATATACGAGCACAAAATCTTTACAGAAGGTATTCTTTGGAATATTTTTAGTTACGATCAATGGGGTGTAGAATTGGGTAAGCAGTTGGCGAAAAACGTGTTAACAGACTTAAATTCAGATAGTATAGCAAGTCACGATAGTTCAACCACATCACTAATTCAGCATTTTAAAAGTTAATATTAAAATGTGCTTGTAATTTATATTTTTAACTCTTAAATATCAATTATAGATATTTAAGAGTTAAAATTAAACATATTGCGTTAAATAGTAATTCTTAACATTGCGTTAATATTTAATTAGGTCTTTATTAAGACTTTTGCAAAAATTATAAATTCAAACAAGCACAATGAAAAAAATTACAAGTTTACTAGCACTTGTTTTTCTTCTGTTAACTGCTGTTGCGCAGGCTCAGGGAACTTTACGAGGTACAGTTGTAGATGGTGAAAATGGCACACCACTACCTGGAGTTAACGTAGTTGTTGACGGCACAACTAACGGAGTATCAACTGATTTTGATGGGTTATTTGAGATTCAAGTTGCTAAAAACACAGGTTCTTTACGTGTTTCTTATGTGGGATTTGCTCCACTAACGTTAAATTTTGATGTTACAGGAAAAAAAGTTATTGATTTAGGTACTGTGAAGCTTCAGATGGATTCTGATGCTCTTGATGAAGTAATTGTTAAGGCTTACTCTTTAGCAATAGATCGTAAAACTCCTGTTGCAGTTTCTACAATTAAAGCAGAAACTATTGAGAATGAATTGGGTAGTCAGGAATTTCCTGAAATATTGAAAACTACACCTGGTGTTTATGTGACTAGAGGTGGTGGTGGTTTTGGAGATGCAGAGCTGCGCATACGTGGTTTTAACTCTCAAAACGTTGCGGTTATGATTAACGGTATTCCTGTAAATGATATGGAAAACGGTAATGTTTACTGGAGTAACTGGGCAGGTCTTTCTGATGTAACTAGTTCTATGCAGGTTCAAAGAGGTCTTGGTGCTGCTATGATAGGTCTTCCATCAATTGGAGGTACTGTAAACATCGTTACAAAATCTACTGATATTGCTGCAGGTGGTAATGTTGTAATGACTACTGGTAATGATGGCTATACAAAATATGGTTTTACTCTTTCAACTGGCTTATTAGAGAATGATTGGGCTGCAACTGTAAGTTTATCTAGAACTACAGGAGAGCAGTTTGTTGATGCAACTACTATTGATGCATATTCTTACTTCTTAAACGTAGCTAAGAAAATAAATGAAAACCATGAATTATCGTTCACGGCTTTCGGTGCTCCACAACGTCACGGTCAGCGTCAAAACAGATTGTTAATTGATGATTACAGAAAAAGTGATCGTGGAATCAGAACAAATACAGATTATGGTTATAAAAATGGACAGTTATTAAATCACGAAGATAACTTCTATCACAAACCACAAATGTCATTAAACCATTATTGGACAATTAGTGATATTTCCTCACTTACAACTTCTATCTATGCCTCTTATGGTACTGGTGGTGGAGGTGGTACTGCAGGTGCTAACAAATTTGGAAAAGATGATTTAAATTACCGTGATTCTGCTTATGGTCCTGTAGATTTTGATAAAATTGTTGCTGAAAATAAAGCCTTAGGAGCAGCAACCAGTGTTGAGACGTTCTTAAGAGCATCTAGAAATAACCACCAGTGGTATGGTGCTTTATCAACATATAATACAGAGCTTTCAGAATATATTGACCTTTCTGCGGGTGTTGATGTACGTATCTACAAAGGAGATCATTATACAGAGCTTACAGATCTTTTAGGAGGTTCTTTCTATATAGACAATAATGACGTTAATAATCCTAATAAGGTTGTTAAGGTAGGTGATAAGTATAACTATAGTGATTCGGGTTATACAAACTGGGCTGGGCTTTTTGCTCAGGCAGAGTATAACAAAGACAAGATTTCAGCGGTTATTTCTATTGCCGGTAACAATACATCTTACAAAAGAGAAGATTACTTCAAGTACACTCCAGAAGATCCATTAAGAGAAACAGACTGGGTAAACTTTACTGCTTTTAGTACTAAAGGTGGTCTTAACTACAGACTTGATGATGTAAATAATGTTTTTGCAAATGTGGGCTACTTTGAGCGTGCTCCTTTTAGCGATGCAGTTTTCATAAACAACACAAACATAACTAATGCTGATGCAGAGAATCAAAAAATCTTTAGTGCAGAATTAGGTTATGGTTTTAGAAGTGATAACTTTAGAGCAGATCTTAATGTGTACCGTACAAAATGGACAGATCGTACCTACACTATCTCAAGAACAGCAGATAATGTTCAATACACTGCAAATATATTAGGTTTAAACCAGTTGCATCAAGGTGTTGAATTAGAGTTACAATACCGCCCAATTGAAACTTTAACTTTAACAGGTATGGCTTCTCTAGGTGACTGGAAATTTGCTAATGATATTAAGAATGTTCAGGTTTTTGATGATCAACAAAACCCAATTGGAGATCCTATTGATATTTATTTAGAGGATGTAAAAGTTGGAAACTCTGCTCAAACTACCTTTGCTTTAGGTGCAGACTATGCAGTTTTAGCTTCTACTACTATAAGAGCATCTTTTAACTATGCTGCAGATTACTTTGCAGATTACGATCCTACAGGTCGTAGTGTTGAAGGATTACCACAAACTTGGGAAATGCCAGAATATGGTTTACTTGACTTAGGTTTAACCCACAGATTTAACTTCGGAGGATTTAATGCGCAGATTAATGCAAATGTATTTAACGTTTTAGATACAGAATACATTTCTGATGCACAAGACGGTAATAACTCACTTGCAACTACAGCAAGAGTTTATTACGGAGCTGGTAGAACCTATACTGTAGGTGCAAAAATTAATTTTTAATAAAAATTGAAATGAAAAAATTTAATTATTTATTGACAGCAATTACTGTAGGGGCTATGTCTATGGTAAGTTGTGATCCTGTAGAAGATATTAATGATCAGCTAGAGGCAAATGAAGCGGGTATCTCTGATGTATTTAATTATACATTAACTGAAGATGATTACAAAGAAGTTTTAGAACTTGATTTTGCAACTTTTAATACTGTAGAGGATGCTAAGAGTTTAGTTCCGTTAGTTCTGAAAAATAATTTCCCTGTTTTAGGAGATGGTTCTTTAGCAACGGTAACATATGATTTGTATGCTCCGGTATCTACTGAGCGCTCATTAGTTGTTTACACAGTAAGTACTGCAGATTATGATTCATATCCTGAAACAGAACGATTTGACAACTTTGACGATGAGGATCAAATCTATACATTTTTAGATGACAAATTTCCTGATGTTGCTAACAGAACATTAGTTTCTTTAACATACAAGTTTTACAACGGAAGTACTCAAACTTTGAATAATGGGTTTCTTAGAGTAAATGGTGAATGGCAATTTGCATTAGGACTTACAAATGCCGAATATACAATGGTAGGTCAGGGTTTTGCAAACTTCAATACTAAAGATGAAGCTTTGAGAAAATTACCAATTTATCTTTTAGATAAATTTAAATATGAAGATGTTGCAGTCAATGATGTTAAATCTACAATGTACAAAGTTTATACTACAGATGTAAATGATATTGATGGAGATGGAAGTGTTACAGATAGTGCAACGTATAGTTTCATAGCAAATTTCATTTTTGACGGATCTAAATGGAATGTTTATAATAATGCACTTCCTATGACTCTTCAGTTCGGTAATGATGCAGGTGAATGGATTCCTGATAATACTATAGCTTATACATTGGCTGTAGCTGATTATGCATTTATAGGTTCAGAATTATCTTCAGAGTTCCCTTCTCAAACATCAAGTATGTTACGTTATAACAACCTTGATCGTCGTAGCGGTAATGATGCTTTCTGGAGTGATGACTTAATATATAGAGCTCTAAATTTACTATTAAATAAGTTAGATGCTAATGCAGAAGAAGGTCAGAAATATGCTGTAACTCTTGATATTTATAATGGGGCTAACACAACAGAAACGTTCTTTGTAATTAAAACTAACGGAAGTTGGGTAAAACAATAAATAAATAATAGTTTAAATAAAACCTCCTGCTCAATAAGAGACAGGAGGTTTTTTTATTTTTGTAAAAATTTTATTATGAGAAAGAAAATATTCGTTGCTCTATGTTCAATGTTAGCTTTTGCGTCGTGTGGGGGTTCTGATGATGATGTAGTTGTTGCGCCTCCCGTAGAGCCAGAATTAGAAAGTCCGGTAGCGGTAGCTGATGCATTCAACGCCGAAGAAAACACAGATTTTATAATTCAAAATCTAACTGCTAATGATGATTTAGCTTCTGGTGCACGCATTGTTTCTGTTGATGCGGCAACCACACAGGGTGGTACACTAACAGACAATCGTAATGGCAGTTATACTTATACTTCAAAGGTTAATTTTGTAGGTGACGATACGTTTACTTATCAATTATGTCTTAATGCAGATACGAGTATTTGCTCACAGGCAACCGTTACCATAACTGTTTCAGATGCAGGTACGCCGGTTGCTAAAGATGACACTGCAGCCACAGCAAAATCCACCTCTTTAACACTTGTAAATTTATTAGCAAATGATGAGTTACTTGACGGGGCTGTGCTTACAAGTGTTGATTTTTCGACTAGTACGGGAACAGGTGTGTTAAATAGTAACGGTTCTGTTACCTATACCCCTGCGACAAACTTTTTAGGTGAAGATACTTTTACATATACAATCTGTGATAACGATGCGACCCCTAGCTGTTCTACAGCAACGGTAACCATAAATGTTTTAGAGGCGGTAAGTTTTACAATTCCTGCGCAATTACAAAGCTATTATGCAGGTGTAAGTTTCTTTGATGACAGAGACCTCACATTTGATGCTTTAAGTTCATTTACAATAGCAAAGCACACCACAATTTTAACCTACACACAACGCCACCAATTTTTATATGATGCTGATGCAGATTTGAGTAACGCTGCTAATGTGATTTTAATGTATTCTGGAGAAAGCCGTGATGAGCGGGAGTATACTTCAGGAAGCAATTCTCATTCACCACAAACCTTTAATACTGAGCATATTTTCCCTCAGTCACGATTAGCTACCGAAGATGCTGTAACAGATTTACATCATTTACGTTCTGCAGATGATGCGGTAAATTCATTACGATTAAATTACCCGTTTGTAGATGGTAGTGGGGCTTACAAATTGATAAATGATAATTCATGGTATCCTGGTGATGAGTGGAAAGGGGATGTTGCAAGAGCTGTTTTATATCTGAATATACGATATGGTGAAGATTTTAAAAAAGTAGGAAATCTTGACTTGTTTTTAAAGTGGAACCGTGAAGATCCTGTTTCAGATTTTGAGAAAAACAGAAACAAAGTTATAGAAGCAGCTCAGGGTAATCGTAATCCGTTTATAGACAATCCATATTTAGTAACTTTAATTTGGGGTGGAACACCTGCTGAAAACACATGGAACTAGTTTCTAATTAAAGCTTAATAAAAACCCTTCCATTTTAAACGGAAGGGTTTTTTGCATTTAAAGCATTTCGGTTTCAGTCCTTTCAGAGCAAAAAGTTATCTTTGATTTTTAAAATTTCAGACTATGTATACTACCGTACAATTTGTGCATTCGTACTGGGCTTATTTGGCTCTTATTATCCTTACAATAACAACTATAAACGTACTCGTTTCTTATTTTTCGGGTAAAGAATTTGGGGCTCGTGACTTTAGGTTGGCGTTGTTTACTTTAATTGTTTCACACATTCAATTATTAATAGGTATTGTGCTTTATTTTGTTTCTCCATTAGGAGCAAAAGCAATAGCATCACAGGGTATGGGTGCTGCGATGAAAGATCCTAATCTACGTTTGTATGTGGTAGAGCATCCTATTGCAATGATTCTTACCATTGTTTTTATTACAGTAGGGTATAGTAAGCATAAGAAAAAATTAACTTCAAAGCCTAAGTTTAAACTACTAGCCATATTTTATACCCTTGGTCTTATTGTAATGCTAAGCCGCATTCCGTGGTCAAACTGGTTTTAGAAGATTATAGATTTCAGACATAAGTATTGAGCATAAAAAAAGCTCCGTAATCAAATTGATTACGGAGCTTTTTCAATTATTACAAACTGCAAACTGAATCTAGCGATTCATCCAGTCTTCAATCTCTTCAACTTCTAATGGAATATTGCGCATCAAATTAAAAGGCTCACCTTGTTCCTGAATAACTAAATCATCTTCCAGGCGAATTCCAAAACCTTCTTCAGGAATATAGATGCCGGGTTCAACCGTAAATACATTATTGGCTTGCATGGGTTCGTGCAATAAACCATAATCATGGGTATCTAGACCAATATGGTGCGAGGTGCCGTGCATAAAATATTTTTTGTAAGCCGGCCAGTCTTTATTTTCATTTTGAACATCAGCTTTGTCGAGAAGTCCAAGTCCTAATAACTCTGAAGTCATCAACTTACCCACTTCTTCGTGATAGGGTCCCCAAAGATTTCCTGGTGTAAGCATTTTTGTAGCTTCTTTCTTAACGCGTAAAACAGCATTGTAAACCTCTTTTTGTCGTGCTGTAAATCTTCCGGAAACGGGAATAGTACGCGTCATATCACTGCTATAATTCGCATATTCAGCACCTACATCTAGTAAAATTAAGTCGCCAGCCTTGCATTCTGCATTGTTAACGATATAATGTAGCACGTTAGCCTTATTTCCTGAAGCAACAATGGGTGTGTAGGCAAAACCACGTGAGCGATTGCGTAGAAATTCGTGCATAAATTCAGCCTCTATTTCGTATTCCATCACACCTGGCTTTACAAACTGAAGAATACGCTTGAAGCCTTTTTCAGTAATATCGCAGGCTTTTTGTAGTAAATCTATCTCTATAGGATTTTTTACAGATCGTAAGCGCTGCAATATAGGATTGCTTTTAGCTACGCTATGTGCAGGGTACTGCTCTTTTATTTTTTTATTAAAACGAGCTTCACGGGTTTCAGTTTCTACATTGGCACGGTAATGCTCATTTGTATTTATATAAAGCGTCTCTGCTTGAGTCATCAATTCATAAAAAACCTTATCCCACTCTTGTATCCAATACACCGTTTTTACGCCGCTAACTTCAAGAGCTTTCTCTTTTGTGAGTTTTTCTCCTTCCCATACGGCAATGTGGTCATTAGTTTCTTTTAAAAATAAAATCTCGCGGTGTTTTTCTTTAGGACAATCTGGAAAAAGTACCAGAATACTTTCTTCCTGATCTACTCCACTTAGAAAAAATAAATCTCTGTTTTGCTGAAAAGGCATGGTGCTATCAGAGCCTATGGGGTAGATATCATTACTGTTGAAAACTGCAAGACTATTTGGCTTCATAGCAGCCATAAATTCTTTGCGATTATGTATAAAAAGATTGCGATCTATTAGGTCGTATTTCATAGTTGTAATTTGAATTTACTCAAAGGTAAAAACAACATGATTAAAGGGTGTTAAACTCTTTTTAAATTGTTTAGATTTCTTTAACAAATAGGTATTTTTAAAAGCATTAAACTGTTATACTATGCACATTCGATTTTTACTCCTCACTATTTTTTTAAGTTTTTTTTCAAGCTCCTTTTCTCAGCAACCGGCCACTTCGCCAGATTTAATTGTAAAATCGCTTGAAACTAAAGAAACCTTGGTTTCAAATTCTATTGTTAAAAATATTCCTTTTAAAAATGCAGGCCCTACCATTATGAGTGGTCGTGTAGTTGATATTGAGGTAAATCCTGAAAATAGCACAGAGTTTTACGTGGCTTATGCTACGGGTGGCGTTTGGCATACAGTGAATAACGGTATTACATTTACTTCAGTTTTTGACAGTGCACCTACTCAAAATGTGGGTGATATTGCGGTAAACTGGGCACATAATATAATCTGGGCAGGTACAGGCGAGACCATTTCTTCAAGGTCATCGTATGCAGGGGTAGGTATTTTAAAAAGTACAGATAATGGTAAAACCTGGGTGAATACGGGGCTTTATGACTCCCATCATATTAGTGATATTATTGTAGATGAAAAAAATCCTGATGTAGTACTTGTAGCTTCCTTGGGGCATTTGTACTCTCCTAATGACGAGCGAGGCATTTTCAAGACTTTAGATGGCGGAAAAACATGGAATAAAACCTTGTTTATAAATAGCGACACAGGCATTATTAATCTGGGTGCCGCGCCAGAAAATGCTAATGTGTTGTATGCCGCTGCCTGGGACAGAACGCGTATGGCCTGGGATTTTAGGGGGTCGGGTGAAAACTCAGGGATTTATAAATCTACTGATGCAGGTGAAACCTGGTCGTTAGTGACTGTAGGTAATGGTTTTCCGCAGGGAAAAGGAGTAGGGCGTATAGGTCTTGCAGTTGTAAATGAAAATACACTTTATGCAATTCATGATAATCAGGATATGCGTGATGATTCTAAAGAGAAGAAAGCTGAAAAGACAAACGAAGATTTAAAGCCTGAAGCATTTAAAAATATGACTTCTGCAGCATTTTTAGAATTGAATGCCGATGAGCTGGATGATTACTTAAAATCAAATCGCTTTCCAAAACAATACACAGCTGCTAAAGCAAAAGAATTGGTAAAGTCTGGTGAGTTTAAAGCATCAGATTTCTATTTGTATACTTTCGATAAGAACAGTCCTGACTCAGAAGGTGAAGTAATAGGTGCAGAAATCTATAAATCTAATGACGGTGGAAAAACGTGGAACCGTACTCATGAGGGCTACATAGAAGATTTCTTTTATTCCTATGGGTATGTTTTCGCAGAAATGGATGTAAACCCACAGAACGAAAACGAAATCTATTTAGTAGGCGTTCCGCTTATTAAATCTACAGATGGCGGTAAAACCTTTACCTATATAGATGAACCTAATGTTCATGTAGATCATCATATTATTTGGGTAGATCCTAAAATGCCAAATCATCTTATTAATGGTAATGATGGTGGTTTAAATATGTCTTATGACGGAGGTAAAAGCTGGTCAAAAATAAACTCAATGCCTTTAGCGCAATTCTATGCAATTAATGTAGACTATGAGAAACCCTATAATATTTATGGGGGTTTACAGGATAATGGGACTTGGAAGGGACCTCATAATTATGAGTACTCTAAAGATTATGAGGCAGAAGGTCAATACCCTTTTAAGCGCGTAGGAGGTGGTGATGGTATGCAGGTGCAGATAGACCGCAGAGATAGTGATATTATTTATGTGGGATCGCAGTTTGGGTTCTACAATCGTCTAAATTTAAAAACAGGGGAGCGTGCGTTTATAAAACCGAGTCATGATTTAGGGGAAGCTCCATATCGTTTTAATTGGGAAACGCCCATTTTGCTTTCATCGCACAATCAGGATATTTTATACATGGGCGGTAATAAGTTAATGCGCTCTATGAATCAGGGTGACACGTGGACGGCTATTTCGCCAGATCTTACAGCGGGCGGCAAGCCAGGTAATGTACCTTACGGAACGCTCACGGCAATTAGTGAATCTGTATTTCAGTTTGGTTTAATTTATACCGGTAGTGATGATGGGGTGATACAGGTCACTCAAGATGCTGGGGGTAGCTGGGATATTATTTCAGAAAACTTGCCTCAGAATTTATGGGTGAGTAAAGTAACTGCTTCGACTCATAAAAAAGGAAGAGTGTATGCAGCTTTAAATGGCTACCGCTATGACGATTTTAAGCCCTATGTATATGTAAGCGATGATTATGGGAAGAGCTGGAAAGATATAAGCTCTAATTTGCCACTTTCTCCTATAAATGTAATTATAGAAGACCCGGTTAAAGAAAACATCCTGTATCTGGGAACAGATGACGCGAGTTATGTGAGTTTTAATAAAGGCGAAAGCTGGGAGGTTTTAGACGGAAGTATGCCTAATGTAGCGGTTCACGATTTAGTAATTCAAACTGAAGCTAATGATCTGGTAGTGGGCACTCACGGAAGATCTATTTTTATAACAAATCTTGATGAGATTCAGAGTTTTGATCCCGGTAAGGCTGAAGATTTGCAACTTTTTAAAATGCAAGCGGTAGATTTTTCTACAAACTGGGGCAGGTCGTGGAGTGCATGGCGTACTGCAAATACACCAGAAACCAGCATTAAATTTTATGCTCCTAAAGCCGGTGAGGCTAAACTCGATATCTTAAGTAAAGAAGGTAAATCTGTTAAATCCTGGTCTACAGAGATTGATGCGGGATTTAATTATGTAACCTACGATTTAAGTATTTCTGAAGATGGGAAAAAGCAATTAGAAAAAGAAACTAAAAATTTAAAAATCACAAAGGCTCAAAATGGTGTTTTTTATCTTCCGCCGGGTACTTATACAGTGCAAATAAATGCAGCTGGTACATCTGCTAAAACCAAATTTGAAATAAAAGAGGGTAGTCGTCGCCAGGATCGTGCTGAGCGTGCCGCACAAGCACAGGAAGATTAAAAAACTATTTATGAATTTAAACCTGAGTATTCCGGCATTGTTGTTTCCGGCAATTTCTTTAACAATGTTAGCTTATAATGCCAGATACCTGGCAATAGCTGCTTTAATTAGGGAGTTGCATAAACGTTATCAGGATAACTCGTCATCTCCTGTAAAAAAGCAAATTAATCAATTGCGTAAACGGCTGGGGATTATAAAAGCCATGCAGGCTATGGCAATTGTAAGTTTTCTACTAGCGGTAATAACGATGTTTTTGATTTATATTGAAAGAATTTTTCTTGCAAATATTGTATTTGGAGCTAGTTTAATAGCTTCAATGATTTCACTAACACTTTCGTTTATCGAAGTTCAGTTGAGTACTCGGGCTCTTGAAATTCAATTAAATGATATGGATGATTAATTATTCGGTGGCAGTACAAAATACAATCGGTTAACCTGTATTGTTTTACAAAGACTTAATTCACCTATTACCATCAATTCTAATCTTCAGTAAGAAAATTATGTTTAACGAGAAGCCTATATTTCAAAGGTTTTCGTAAGAAATATTAAACATTTTTTTTATTATTTAAAACCATTCCAAAAGCGGTCTCAAAGTTTGTGAAACAACCTTTTGAGCCGTATTTTTGTGCCACTAAATAAAAAACGTAAATAAATGGGAATCATTTCCTCTTCTATCGCCCGAAAAGTTGCCATGGCACTTTCAGGTTTGTTCCTAGTATTGTTTTTAGGTCAGCATTTTACAATTAACTTAACATCGACCTTTAGCCCAGAAACTTTTAATGAGTTTTCTCATTTTATGGGAACTAACTTTTTGGTTCAGGCAATACTTCAACCTGTATTAATCTTTGGAGTTATTTTTCACTTTGTAATGGGTTTCATTCTTGAAATTCGTAACCGTGCTGCGCGTAAGATTAACTATGTAAATTACAAAGGGAGTGCAAACTCAAGCTGGGTTAGCCGTAACATGATTTACAGTGGTCTTGTGATTTTAGCATTTTTAGGATTGCATTTTTATGACTTCTGGTTTCCTGAGATTGTACACAAATACATTGAGTCAAACCCAGCTGATGCAACGCGTTACTATGGGGAGTTAGTAGAAAAGTTTGAAAGCCCGGTTAGAACAGGTCTTTATGTGCTTTCTTTTGTATTCTTAGCACTTCACTTATTTCACGGTTTTGCATCTTCTTTTCAATCGGTTGGCTTCAATAACAAATACGCGACAGGCTTGAAGAAGTTTGCTAAGTTTTATGCAATCGCAATACCTGCGGGTTTTGTATTCATCGCGTTGTTTCACCATTTTAATCACTAGACGATGTCAGAATTAAAATCAAATATACCAGACGGCCCACTTGCAGATAAGTGGACTCAACATAAAAATGATATTAACCTGGTTAACCCTGCAAACAAGCGTAACATAGATGTTATTGTGGTAGGTACAGGTCTTGCAGGAGGTAGTGCTGCTGCAACTTTAGCAGAATTAGGTTATAACGTGAAGACGTTTTGCTATCAAGATTCTCCACGTCGCGCGCACTCTATCGCTGCACAGGGGGGTATTAACGCTGCAAAAAATTATCAGGGAGACGGGGATTCTAATTACCGCTTATTTTACGATACCGTAAAGGGTGGGGATTATCGCTCACGTGAAGCAAACGTTTACCGTCTTGCTGAAGTTTCGGGAAATATTATCGACCAGTGTGTTGCGCAGGGAGTTCCTTTTGCACGCGAATATGGCGGACTTTTAGATAACCGTTCTTTTGGTGGGGTTTTGGTTTCTAGAACTTTTTATGCAAAAGGGCAAACGGGACAGCAGTTGCTTTTAGGAGCGTATTCTGCAATGAACCGCCAGATTAATAGAGGAAAAATTCAGCCATTTAACCGTCACGAGATGTTAGATCTTGTCTTGGTAGATGGTAAAGCGCGAGGAATTATTGCTCGTGACCTTGTAACAGGTGCAATTGAGAGACATTCTGCTCACGCAGTTGTTTTAGCGAGTGGTGGTTATGGTAATGTATTTTTCCTTTCTACTAATGCGATGGGAAGTAACGTAATGGCTGCGTGGAGAGCACACCGTCGCGGAGCGTATTTTGCAAATCCTTGCTATACGCAGATTCACCCAACGTGTATTCCGGTTTCGGGAGATCATCAGTCAAAATTGACGTTGATGTCAGAATCCTTACGTAATGATGGTCGTATCTGGGTTCCAAAGAAAAAAGAAGACGCAGAAGCTATACGTGCCGGCAAATTAAAACCTACAGATCTAAAAGAAGAAGATCGTGATTATTACTTAGAGCGTCGTTACCCTGCTTTTGGTAACCTGGTTCCTCGAGATGTGGCATCAAGAGCAGCAAAAGAACGCTGTGATGCGGGCTTCGGTGTTAATAAAACCGGTGAGGCCGTATATCTTGACTTTAAGAGCGCAATAAACCGTTATGGTAAGGAAGAAGCTTTAATAAACGGTAATCACAACCCTTCAGATAAAGAAATATATGATTACGGTAAAGCTGTAGTTGAAAATAAATACGGAAACCTCTTCCAGATGTATGAGAAGATTGTAGATGAAGATCCGTATAAAACCCCAATGATGATTTACCCGGCAGTTCATTACACGATGGGTGGTCTATGGGTAGATTACAATTTGCAAACTACCATACCTGGTTGTTATGCGGCAGGAGAAGCAAACTTCTCAGATCACGGTGCAAACCGTTTAGGAGCTTCAGCATTGATGCAAGGTCTTGCGGATGGTTACTTTGTATTGCCATACACTATTGGAGATTATCTTTCTAAAGATATTCGTACCGGTAAAATACCTACAGATTCTCCAGAATTTGATCAGGCAGAAAAAGATGTACGGGAGCGTATGAATAAATTAGTGAGTGGTAAAGGCATACATTCAGTAGATTATTATCACAAGCGTTTAGGAAAAATCATGTGGAATAAATGTGGAATGTCTCGTAACGCAAAAGAGCTTCAGGAAGCTATGGATGAGATTTCTGCTTTACGTGCAGATTTCTGGGAGAATGTAAAAGTACCGGGAAGTGTAGATTCTAAAAATGCAGAGTTAGAAAAAGCCGGAAGAGTAGCCGATTTCTTAGAATTGGGTGAACTTTTCGCTAAAGATGCCTTAACTAGAAATGAATCTTGTGGAGGCCACTTTAGAGAGGAATATCAAACTCCGGAAGGAGAGGCCTTAAGAGATGATGAAAACTTTAGTTTTGTTTCTGCCTGGGAATATAATGCAGATCCACGTGAGGCTAAATTGCATAAAGAACAATTGACTTTTGATAATATCGAAGTTAAAACGCGTTCTTATAAATAATAATTAAAAGATAACTTTTACTATGAAGTTAACACTCAAAATATGGCGTCAGGAAAGCGCTAAAGCAAAAGGGGCGATGAAAAGCTACCAGATTGATGGGATTGACGGAGATATGTCTTTTCTAGAAATGCTAGATGTGCTTAATGAAGATTTGATTAATAAAGGTGAAGTGCCGGTAGAATTTGATCACGATTGTCGTGAAGGAATTTGCGGAAGTTGCTCTTTACAAATTAATGGAGAACCGCATGGTCCAGACCGTTTAGTTACAACCTGTCAGTTACACATGCGTAAGTTTAATGACGGGGATACTATTACAATAGAGCCTTGGAGAGCAACTGCGTTCCCGGTTATACAGGATTTGATTGTAGATCGTACTTCTTTCGATCGTATTCAGCAGGCAGGTGGTTACATTTCTGTAAACACTTCTGGTAATACAGTAGATGCTAATGCGATTCCTATTAAGAAAGAGAATGCAGATGATGCTTTTTATGCAGCTACGTGCATAGGTTGTGGGGCTTGTGTTGCTGCTTGTAAAAATGCAAGTGCTATGTTATTTACATCTGCAAAGGTTTCACAGTTTGCTTTATTGCCACAGGGTGAAGTAGAAGCTACAGAGCGTGTGCAAAATATGGTACGTCAGATGGACTTAGAAGGTTTTGGAAATTGTACCAATACTGGTGCTTGCGAGATAGAATGTCCTAAAGGAATTTCTTTAGAAAATATAGCTCGTATGAATCGCGAGTATTTAAGTGCTGTTTCAAAAGGATAAGCTTTTCGCAAAGCGGAAATTATAAATAAAACACCCGATAGATTTCAAAATCTATCGGGTGTTTCTATATAAAATAAGTTCCTCCAAAGGGTAGATCAGCAAATCGGATTGATCTAAACTTGTTGTAAGTATCAGATTATCCAAACAACCACTCCACAACATCATTCATCTTAGCAACTTTAACTATAGTAATACCATAATTTTCATTCGGTATTTTACAATATTTAGAAACCATTATAGCGCTAAAGCCTAACTTCTCGGCTTCAAGAATACGCTGTTCTACGCGTGTAACCGGGCGTATTTCTCCTGCAAGACCTACTTCTGCTGCAAAACAAATATCTTTTGCGACTGCAATGTCTTCATTACTCGATAATATAGCAGCGACTACCGCAAGGTCAATTGCCGTATCATCAACACTAATGCCGCCTGTAATATTTAAAAATACATCTTTCGCGCCAAGTCTAAACCCAGCGCGTTTTTCAAGAACAGCAAGAATCATATTCAATCGTTTAGCATTATAGCCAGTTGCGCTTCGCTGCGGCGTGCCGTAAACGGCTGTACTTACTAAAGCCTGTATTTCTATCATTAGCGGGCGCATCCCTTCTAAGGTGGCAGCTATTGCAGTTCCGCTTAATTCTTCATCGTTTTTTGAAATTAAAATTTCAGAAGGGTTAGAAACTTCACGCAAGCCGCTGCCTTGCATCTCGTAAATACCAAGTTCGTTTGTAGATCCAAAGCGGTTTTTATGAGCTCTTAATATTCGATAAACGTGATTGCGATCGCCTTCAAATTGTAATACGGTGTCAACCATATGTTCCAGAATTTTAGGACCTGCAATATTTCCATCTTTGGTAATATGGCCTATTAAGATCACCGGAGTTGCTGTTTCTTTAGCAAATTTTATTAACTCTGTGGTGGTTTCCCGAATTTGAGAAATGCTACCGGCGCCACTTTCTACATAATCTGTATGCAGTGTTTGTATTGAATCTATGATAACAATATCGGGCTCTACAGCTTCAATCTGTTTAAAAATGTTCTGGGTTTTCGTTTCCGTTAGGATCAGGCAATTTTCAGCATTAGGGTTTATGCGTTCTGCCCGCATTTTAATTTGCTGAGCGCTTTCTTCTCCAGAAACATAGAGTGTTTTATAGGGAAGCATTAATGCGATTTGCAGCATTAAAGTGCTTTTTCCTATACCCGGTTCACCACCTAAAAGCGTTAAAGATCCAGGTACGAGTCCGCCTCCTAAAACACGATTGAGTTCGTTGTTTTTTGTATTTAAGCGTGCTTCGGCTGTGGTATCAATCTCCTGAATACGTTGGGGTTTTGCGACCCGTTTTGTTGTTGGAGTCTCAACTTTCCAGCTCGATTTTTCTGCTTTTTGTATTACTTCTTCAGCAATTGTATTCCATTCTTTACAGGAAGTGCATTGTCCTTGCCATTTTGCAAATTGAGCACCACAATTTTGACAGAAAAAGGTTGTTTTAGTTTTTGCCATTAATATCCGAAATCATCTTTTATACGTTGAGCACGGGCCATTAAAATATCTTTATCTACATCGCCTGCGCTTTTTAATACCAATGCGCTCTCATAGGTACGCATTGCTTTTTTTGTATCTCCATTCCCTTCATAAGACCGGCCCAAATAGTAGGCCCCCAAAACAGTCTCGGGGTATTCTTTTCGGGCAAGTTTGCCCAGGTTTTCAAAACCATCCCAATCTGCTTTTTTCTCTAGAGCCGCTGCAATGGCAATAAAGTCATTGATGCGTATTTTATCTTTGATACCGAATAGATTTTCAATAATCTCATATTTTTCAGTTAGATAATTAAACGGAGATTCTGCGGTAAGAATATCTTCCTGAAACTCTTTTTTTGTGATAGGTCTGTACACAGAAAAAATCTGTTCTAGTGCACTGGGTATTGCTTTGCCTGCCAGCGTGTAATGTGTTGCGTTCTCAAAATCGTCAAAATAATACTTAAGATTAGTGTTTTCTATATTTTGAAGTGCAATATGAAGTACCTGTGTAGATTCTCGAAGTGCTTCAATATCTTCAGTTCCTGTTGCCTGATAGTAAAATATTTTATTTTCAGTTTTCTGAAGAATATCGGTTAGGCGTTCAGTCATTTGTGGTGCCAGATCTGGACTTAAGGAAATATAGGCATTAAATAATGGCGGATTTTTCATCAGGTAATAGTTTGCAAAACCTGCAGTCGCATCGTGACCTACTATTAAATTGAAAGGTGCCAAGCGGTATTTTTTGCCCAACCAGGGGAAAAGATCCTGGCCAATAAAATTAAAGAATGAAGCGCCTTGTTCTGTGGGTAAAAAGTTGCCGTCATCATACTGGGTATCGAACATACGATTAGGTTGCATGACGCCTACTACAATGGCTTGAGGCATATCTTCCCAATAACTGTAATAATCAACATTGCCAGCGACAGGTTCAAAAAGATAATCTGCATCGAGTACTACGATTACCGGGTAATTTTTGTCTTTAATAGTCTCGTAATTACGGGGTAGCTGTATTTTTACTTGTCTGCTTTCGCTAAGATTTGTTGAAGGAACGGTTTCGTACAAAACCTGTGCATTCAGAAAGCTGCTAAACAGCAAAAGTAAGAGTAGTGTCTTTTTCATGGTAGGTAGATTTTTTGGATACGTGAATTTAACCATAAAATGGCTATGCTACCTCAATGCGGTCGTGATTACTTATTTCGATTTAATACCGGTAATAAAATAAATGAGAGTGCTCCTAAGACAATTACTAAAAGTGTTTGTGAGCCCCATATAATCCAGCCAAAAGCTTCACCACCTTCTTTACTAAAACCAAAAAAAACAAAAAGGGCGCCTATAGTTATAGGATACACTCCGATGCCTCCGTTTGTTACAGAGATAGAAAACGAACCAATAACAAATGCAGCCAGTATGATGCCTGATGAAGCCGTAGCAATTTCTGGAATCGTAAATTTTACAATCCAAAACATCATAACATACATGATCCAGATGAACAATGTATGTGCGATAAATGCAGTTTTATGTTTCATATGCAGGATACTGCGCATGCCCTCTAAAAGGCCGAACATAAATTTTTTGATTTTTAAGAAAAATCCGGACTTTGAGTTTTTAACTATTCTAAAACCTATATAGATACCACCAACTACAACAAATAGAAACGCTACAGTATATAATGGATTAATATTTTGATCTTTTAGATAGGTAAGCAGTAAATCTGTTTGCAGAAAAATGGCAATAGCAACAACCAGTAAAAGCATTACAAAATCTGCAATTCGTTCTGATATTATAGTGCCGAAGCCTTTCTCGAAAGGAATGTCTTCATAAGTGGTTAAAAGTGCTCCTCTTAACAGTTCACCACTTCTAGGAATGCCTAAATTTGCAAGATAAGCAGCCATTACCGCCATAAATCTGTTAGAAAGGTTGGGTTTGTAGCCCATAGGTTCTAATAAATATTGCCAGCGATAAGCTCTTGAAAAATGGCTTAAAAAGCCAAATATCAAAGAAATTAAAATATAAATGGGGTCTGCTTTTTTAATATTTTCCCATAGCGTGGCTCGCTCCTCTGGAGTAGCTGAAATTAAAGAATAATATATGAGAAAGATCCCTAAACCAAGAGGAATTAAAACTTTAAGAAGTTTTATAAGTTGCTTTTTATTCAAGGTTATTTAAGCAAATTTGTTTCTTCATTAGGGAATACTAAAGAAGGTTTAAATGCTTTGGCTTCCTCAAGTTCCATAAAAGCATAGGCGATTAAAATGAGAATATCACCTTTTGCAACCTTGCGTGCTGCGGCGCCGTTGAGTGTGATTTCACCGCTACTTCTAGGGCCGGGAATTGCGTAAGTTTCTAAACGTTCTCCATTAGTAACGTTTACAATTTGTAAGCGCTCTCCTTCTATAACTCCGGCAGCATCCATAAGATCTTCATCTATAGTGATGCTTCCAATGTAATGAAGTTCTGCTCCGGTAACTTTTACGCGGTGTATTTTAGACTTTACAACGTTAACTAACATGATGTAAAAATAAGGGTTTTTAATTTAGGGCGATATTGTCAATAAGGCGAACATCTCCTGCAAAAACAGCGATGAAAGCTCTGTACGATTCGTTTGCTTTTTTAGCTACAGTATGTTCTAAAGTACGTGCATTTGCGATTTCAAAATATTCTAGTTTCAATAGCGCGCTTTCTGCAAAAGCATTTGTCACAAAATGATGTATTTCTTCAATTCCTTTGTCGTCAAAAAGTTCTTTTGCTTTCAGTAACGTGCTATATATAAAGGGAGCAATCTCTCTGTGATTATGCGTTAATCTCATGTTGCGAGAGCTTTCCGCAAGACCATCATCATGACGGCTAATTGGGCAACCTATGATTTCAACAGGAAGTTTTTCTAGGGCAACAAGTTTATTTACGATTTGTAGTTGCTGGTAGTCTTTTTCACCAAAAAAGGCAAAATGAGGCTGTACAATCTCAAAAAGATACTTTAATACAGTAGCTACGCCTTCAAAATGACCGGGTCTAAAAGCACCTTCCATTACGGTATCTAGCCCGTCAAAATTATAATCTATAGATTCAATTTTAGTGCCGTAAATCGTTGTAGTATTTGGAGCAAAAACAATAAGGTTTGGGTTGATGTTTTCAAGGAGTTCAAGGTCTGCCTGAAGGTCTCTTGGGTAGGTCTCTAAGTCCTGACTGTTATTGAATTGCGTGGGGTTTACAAAAATACTAACCACCACTACATCACATTTTTGTAAAGCAAAATTAAAGAGACTGGCATGCCCCCTATGCAATGCTCCCATAGTGGGGACAAAACCTATTTTTGAACCATTTTCTTTATGCTTTGCAACAGCGTTAGAAATTTCTGGTCTATTAGTGAATACGTGCATGGGGATTAATTTAACAGGCGGCAAAATTACTATATTACTGGCAATCTGCATAAATTTTCGTAATTTTGCGTGTTTTTTAGCCTTAATAGAAACTTAGAAGCACACATATGAAAAATAAGAGGATATTGTACGTATCATCTGAAGTTATACCTTATTTGCCAGAGACAGAGATTGCATCTATGTCTTTTGAGGTACCTCAAATGGTTAATAGTAAGGGAGGTCAGATTAGAATTTTTATGCCTCGATACGGAAATATCAACGAAAGACGTCATCAATTACATGAAGTAATACGTCTTTCTGGTATGAACTTAGTTATTAATGACTTTGACATGCCTCTTATTATTAAAGTTGCTTCAATACCTAAAGAGCGTATTCAGGTTTACTTTATAGATAACGAAGAGTATTTTAAGCGTAAAGCGACTTTTACAGATGAAGACGGAAACTTATTTGCAGATAATGACGAGCGTGCTATCTTTTTTGCAAAAGGAGTTGTAGAAACTGTAAAAAAATTGAATTGGGCACCAGATATTATCCACGTTCATGGATGGTTGGCATCTTTATTGCCACTTTATTTAAAGAAATATTATGCGAGTGAGCCACTTTTTAAACAAAGTAAAATAGTTACTTCTGTTTACAATAAAGGCTTTGACGATACGCTTAATATGCAATTAATAGATAAAATAGCTTTTGACGGCATAGACAAAGGTGAGATTGCAGAATTAGAGGAGCCTACTTATTCAAACTTGATGAAAGTAGCGATTAAAAATTCTGATGCTGCAATTATAGGTTCGTCAGATTTAGATGAAGAGCTTTCCAGCTATTTAAATGTGACCAAAATACCGGTATTACCCTATAAGAAAAAGGAAGAGTTTGCTCAGGCGTATGAGGAATTCTACACGACTAAGGTTTTAGATTAAAAAAAAACGAATGAAATTAAATGCTTTGTTGGTAAGAACATTAGGAATACTAATGCTTCTTTTTATTGCTGCCTCTTGTGAAGATGATTTTTTGGAGATTGGAGATGGCTTAGTAGATTCTAGTAATTTTACTTCGGGTGTAGAAGCCTATAATGTTGTTGCTTATAACGAGCAACTTGTAAATAAGAATGCTGTTCAGACTAATGGTTTAAATGTAGGAATCTTAGGTTTTTACAATGATCCGTTGTACGGGACAACCACTGCTTCAACTTTAAGTCAGGTAGGTTTAACAACATACAACAGGACTTATGGTACAAATCCGGTTATAGACTCTATAGTTTTTACAATGCCGTATTTTAGTACACAATCTGTAAACGAAGAAAGTGAGACAGTTTATACGTTAGATTCGGTATCAGGTACAAGCCCTATAAAGCTAACTGCCTACAGGTCTAATTATTTGCTTACAGATAATGCTCCGCCAGATTTTGAAGATGCTACGATCTATTATTCTGACGACATACCCGGTTTTACAGGTGTGCGCGGTGATTTTCTATTTGAAAAAGAAGTTTTACCATCTAATGCTCCGGTAATTACAACCGTGCCGGCAGAAGCAACCGCAGAAAACCAGGACCCTGTGGCAACCACAAATTCTCCCAGATTACGATTTAGATTAGACGGTCTTACAACAGGTGCGAACTCTGCATACTGGCAAGATGTAATTTTTTCTAAAGAGGGGCAAGATGTTCTTTTTAATGGTAATGCCTTTAGAAATTATTTTAGAGGAATTTATTTAGATGCACAGCCTATAGGCAATACAGGTAATTATTTTGTATTTGATAAAGCTAACACTTCAATCGTAATTTATTATAAGTCTGGAGCTGAAACTGCTCGTGTTTCGGGAAGTATCACTTTAGGATTTTCGGGTAATTCTGTTGTAAACTTTGAGAACAACTTTAAGACTTCTGTGACAGATAGGTTGGCTACTGTTAATACTACTGAGGGGGATGCAAATCTATTTTTAAAAGGTGGTCAGGGAAGCATGGCTGTTGTAGAGCTTTTTGGAGCAGATACAGATAATGATGGTATACCAGAAGAGTTAGCTGAACTTCGAGCAAAAAACCGACTTATAAGAGAAGCAAATCTTGAGTTTTTTGTAGATCAATCAACTATTAGTGCATTGTCGACTTCGGCAATTTCAGAGCCAGAGCGCATATATATATACGATCTTGAAACAAACCAACCTCTGGTAGATTTTTCACTAGATGCAAATATCACGAGTCAGGGAGTAATTACTGCTGTAGGAACAACGCACTTAGGGCCTTTAACAAAAACCGAATCAGGAGCAGGAATTAGTTATAAAATACGAATTACAGAATATATTAAAAATCTTCTAAGCGCAGATAACGATAGTCCAAACACAAAATTGGGTGTTGTGATAAGTCAGAATCTTACTGCTATAGGAACGGCTAGAATAGATAATAAAACATCTGCAGATTACCCGAATAGAATTCCTTTCGCATCTGTAGTTTCTCAAAAGGGAACAGTTCTTTATGGAAGTAATTCTTCAGTGCCTGATGAGAAGCGATTAAAATTGAATATATTTTATTCTGAAGCAGGAAATTAAATAAATTATATGTGCGGAATAGTAGGTTATATTGGGCACCGTGAGGCTTACCCTATCATTATGAAAGGTCTACAGCGTCTGGAGTACCGAGGATATGATAGTGCTGGTGTTGCAATATATGATGGAGAATCTATACAGCTTTGTAAAACAAAAGGCAAAGTAGACGATTTAAAAAAGAAGGTCGAATCTTCAATTAATACAAAAGGAAATTTAGGTATAGGTCATACACGCTGGGCAACACACGGGGTACCTAACGATGTGAATTCGCATCCGCATTATTCAAATTCGGCAGATCTTGTAATTATACACAATGGAATCATTGAAAATTATGATGCCATAAAAAAAGAGCTTACCAACCGGGGTTTTACTTTCAAATCTGACACAGATACTGAAGTTTTAGTTAACCTTATTGAAGATGTACAAATTAATCAGGGTTTAAAACTGGGTAAAGCAGTACAGGTTGCGCTAAATCAAACAGTAGGTGCCTATGCCATCGCTGTTTTTGATAAGAAAAAACCAAATGAAATTGTAGTTGCACGGTTGGGAAGTCCTCTAGCTATAGGTATTGGTGAAGGTGAGTTTTTCATTGCATCTGACGCTTCTCCTTTTATAGAGTATACTACAAATGCACTGTATCTTGAAGATGGCGAGATGGCGGTGGTGCGATTAGATAAGAAAATCAAGGTCTTTAGCATTAAAGACGATGCCTTGGTTACTGCCCCGTATATTCAAGAATTAAAACTTAATCTTGAACAGATAGAGAAAGGTGGTTACGAGCATTTTATGCTTAAAGAAATTTATGAACAGCCGCAGGCAATACGAGATACCTTTAGGGGTCGTATGCGTGTTAAAGAAGGCATTATCAAAATGGCCGGAGTAGATGACCATATTGATAAGTTTATTAATGCAAAAAGACTCGTCATTTTAGCCTGCGGAACTTCGTGGCACGCTGGTCTGGTTGCAGAATATATAATTGAAGAATTAGTACGTATTCCTGTTGAAGTAGAATATGCTTCAGAATTTAGATACCGTAACCCTGTAATAGAAAAAGGAGACATCGTTATTGCAATTTCTCAAAGTGGAGAAACAGCAGACACGATGGCTGCAATGAAACTTGCAAAAGAGCAGGGGGCATTTGTTTTTGGTGTTTGTAATGTCGTTGGCTCGTCAATATCCAGAGAAGCTCACGCAGGTGCCTATACGCACGCGGGTCCCGAAATAGGAGTTGCATCAACAAAAGCATTTACTACGCAAATTACAGTTCTTACGTTGTTAGGATTAAAAATTGCAAAAGCAAGAGGTAAGATTTCAACTTCAGATTTTCATATGCATTTAGAGGAGCTAAACCTTGTTCCTCAAAAAGTGGAAGAAGCTCTGCAAAGTAATGAGCAGGCAAAGAAAATTGCCGAAGTGTATAAAGACGCAGCTAACTTTTTATATTTAGGTCGTGGATTTAACTTTCCGGTTGCTTTAGAGGGCGCATTAAAACTGAAAGAGATTTCATATATACACGCAGAAGGCTATCCAGCAGCAGAAATGAAGCATGGACCAATAGCTTTAATAGATGAGCAAATGCCGGTGGTTGTAATTGCAACCCGCCGAGGTCACTACGATAAAATCGTAAGTAATATTCAGGAAATAAAAAGCCGAAAAGGAAAAATTATAGGAATTGTTACAAAAGGAGATGTTACGGTGCGTGATCTCGCAGATTATGTCATTGAAGTTCCTGAGATAATGGATTCTATGTCGCCGCTTTTAACTACAATACCATTACAATTATTATCCTATCACATTGCAGTGATGCTGGGTAAAAATGTTGATCAGCCTCGTAATTTGGCAAAATCAGTTACGGTTGAATAAACTCATATACTGGTCTTTATGACCTATTAGATAAACACCAAAAGCCTTCCTGTACAAGAAGGCTTTTGTTGTTTATAAATGTT
This sequence comes from Leeuwenhoekiella sp. MAR_2009_132, assembly GCF_000687915.1. Lineage (NCBI taxonomy): Bacteria > Pseudomonadati > Bacteroidota > Flavobacteriia > Flavobacteriales > Flavobacteriaceae > Leeuwenhoekiella > Leeuwenhoekiella sp. MAR_2009_132. The sequence continues at coordinate 1,216,034 of NZ_JHZY01000004.1, read as the reverse complement.
TTTCAGCTAAAAAAAAATCAACAGATTAAATTCAACTAAAGAGGATTAGTTTTTTTAATATTAAAAACTATCTTTGCACGATGAAAAAAAGTAGGTGTTTTTATGCACTATTAATTTTTTTCAACTACATATTTTGCTAAACATTAAATAGTTAAGAATGTCAAACGTTACAGGTAAAGTTTCCCAAATTATCGGCCCTGTTGTAGATGTGGAATTTGCAAGCATTGCAGATCTTCCAAAAATTTATGATTCATTAGAAATCACTAGAGCAGACGGAAGTCTTCTGGTACTTGAGGTGCAATCACACGTAGGTGAGAACACAGTTAGAACTATCGCTATGGATTCTGCAGATGGTTTGAGCAGAGGTACAGATGTAGTTGCTACAGGAGCTCCTATTCAAATGCCTATAGGTGATGATATATATGGGAGATTATTTAATGTGATAGGTGATGCTATAGACGGTATAGGAAATCTTCCTAAATCTGGAAATGCAGGACTTCCTATTCACCGTGAAGCACCAAAATTTGAAGATTTATCAACTTCTACAGAAGTTTTATTTACAGGTATTAAAGTAATTGACTTAATTGAACCTTACGCAAAAGGTGGTAAAATTGGTCTTTTTGGAGGTGCTGGTGTAGGTAAAACAGTATTGATTCAAGAGTTGATTAACAATATTGCAAAAGGTCACGGTGGTCTTTCTGTATTTGCCGGAGTAGGTGAGCGTACTCGTGAGGGTAACGATTTACTACGTGAGATGTTAGAGTCTGGTATTATTAAATACGGTGATGCTTTTATGCACTCTATGGAAGAAGGCGGTTGGGATCTAAGTAAAGTAGATAAAGAAGCTATGAAAGGCTCTAAAGCTACTTTCGTATTTGGTCAGATGAATGAGCCTCCAGGGGCGCGTGCACGTGTGGCACTTTCAGGATTAACCATTGCAGAATATTTCCGTGATGGAGCAGGAGAAGGTCAGGGTAAAGACGTTCTTTTCTTCGTAGATAACATTTTCCGTTTTACTCAAGCAGGTTCAGAAGTATCTGCACTTTTAGGACGTATGCCATCAGCGGTAGGTTACCAGCCTACACTTGCAACAGAGATGGGTGCGATGCAAGAGCGTATTACTTCTACAAAAAGAGGTTCTATTACATCTGTACAGGCAGTATATGTACCTGCAGATGACCTTACAGACCCTGCACCGGCGACAACCTTTGCTCACTTAGATGCTACAACAGTACTTTCTCGTAAGATTGCAGAATTAGGTATTTATCCTGCAGTTGATCCATTAGATTCAACTTCTCGTATTTTATCTGCAGCTATCTTAGGTGATGAGCATTACAACTGTGCTCAGAATGTAAAAGAGTTATTACAGCGTTATAAAGAACTTCAGGATATTATTGCCATCTTAGGTATGGAAGAACTTTCTGAAGAAGATAAATTAGCTGTTGGTCGTGCACGTCGCGTACAACGTTTCTTATCTCAACCGTTCCACGTTGCAGAGCAGTTTACAGGTATCCCAGGAGTTTTAGTTGATATTAAAGAAACTATTAAAGGATTTAATATGATTATGGATGGTGAATTAGACCACCTTCCGGAAGCAGCTTTTAACCTTAAAGGTACTATTGAAGAGGCTATTGAAGCTGGAGAGAAAATGCTTTCTGAAGCATAAAAATAAGTAGGCAGTTTTCGGGTAGCGGTTTAACAACTGCAAACTGTAACTGTAAACTGAAAACTAGAAGATATGCATTTAGAAATTGTAAGTCCAGAGGCTACTTTATATAGCGGTGAAGCAACGTCAGTAACACTTCCGGGTGTAGATGGCGGGTTTCAGATTTTAGATAATCACGCGCCTATAGTTGCTCTTTTAGAAAAAGGAGTAGTTAAAGTTAAAGGAGCTATACTTTCAGAAAAAGCAAAAAAGCGTTTTACAGTAGGAAAAGAGGCGGGAGAATTTGTTCTTGCAATCAATTCAGGGACTGTAGAGATGAAAGATAATAAAGTAATTGTATTGGCAGATTAATCACTGCTAAACTACATAATGCAAAAGCGCTTAATCTAGTTGATTAAGCGCTTTTTTTTATGATTACGTTTATTGAGTTTTAAAGAGTACTCAAATTTTTATACTATTGCTTGGCTAACCACGCTTCGCGTGCAATTACAGCCTCTTTTTTAGCCTTTTGTTTAAGAGTTATAAAATAGGTAGGGTCTGCCGAAAGTGTTGCCTTTGTAGTCTTTAAATCACCAAATCGAGTAAATTCAATATTCAAATGGTCTCCTACTTTTTTAGATGCTAATAGGGTGTTGAAGTTCTCTATACTGGTAAAAGGAGTTTCATCTATAGATGTTATAAGATCACCTTTATCAAGATCGGCTTTATATGCCGGGCTCCCTTTAAATGTGTTTCTGGTAATTTCTAAGCCAGTTTCTGTTTCTTTAAACGAAGCGCCAAAATACGGCTTGTTAGCATCCTGTTCAAGATTAAGTCCTACTTGTTCAAATAATCCGGCATAATTAGGAATCTCACTGTTGTAGATGTAGTTGCTAAAAAAGTTTTGGGCGAAAGTATCACCGGCATAATCGACCAGTGTAGTTTCAATATCAGCAACGGTATACGCCACTTCAGTTTTACCGAAACGATTCCACATCAGTTGCATAAAATCATCCAGGTTTAAGTCTTTTTCGCGTAAGCTTAAATCCAAAGCCAGACCTAAAACACTTCCGTAGGAATAATAGGAAATAAACATATTCTCACGGTTTACAGGGTCAACCGAAGTTGCGGCATCTACAAAAGGCGCCTGATTGCTCATCTCAATGGGGTTGAAATACTGCAATGCAGGAGAGTTCCAAACATAATTAAACGTGCCATTAAGACCTTCAACATATTCTTCTGCTGTAATAACACCTGCACGTTCTAAAATCAGATTTGTGTAGTAGCTGGTAAACCCTTCGGCAAACCAAAGATTGTTGCTCATATTGGCTTTATCGAACTGAAACGGTTCCAAGTCCGCCGGGCGAATGCGCTCCACATTCCAGCTGTGAAAATATTCGTGAGATACGGTGCCAATATTGCCCTTCATTCCACCATTGGCAAGCGTTTCAGTATCAGTAAGAATGGTGCTGTTGCGGTGTTCCATTCCGTCACCGGAAACATTAGGCATATAACACGCTAAAAACGTATATTCGCCATAATCGTATTTTGGCAACTCCCCAAAAACCGCTTGTTCCTGCAACACAATTTTTTGAACTTTATCCCAGTATTCATCAAATTCAGCTTCGGTTCCGGGATCGTGTAAAACGAATCTTATATTCTGACCGTCTACCTTAAATTCACGCAGTTTATAGTCGCTTATTTCTGTGGGGCTGTCCATAAAATAGTACAGATTTGGTGACGTGTAGGTAGTACCTTCTTTAAGTTTTAGTTGTGTTGCAACTTTCCAGTTTAAGTCTTCACGAGCATTAAAGGTGATTTCTATAGGGCGTTCCTGTAATGATTCAGCGTACATAAATGTAGCGGGCATATTAAGGTGCGCATGGGTTTCATCAACTTGAGAATACGTGCCGCCTCCCCGATTGGCAAAAAGAATATATTCCACATTTATAGTCCCGTCTGTATTGGTGATTTCCCAGCTGTAGGGATCATTTCGATGTATTTCTAAAGTTTCGCCCGCCCCGTTTGTAGCTTTAAATCCGTAGACATTTTTGGCAAATTCGTGAATGGCATAGCGTCCTGGTGAAGACCTACTCATTTGTACGCGCAGCGTTTTAGATTTTACCTGTGGAAAGGTAACCTGTACCACGGCCTCGTGGTGCACGGCATTGTCAAAAGAAATGGTATAGGTGTTAGTTTGTGCCTGAAGTGAAAGGCTTATAAGAAGGAAGGCAATCCAAAGTTTCATAAAGTACTATTTGCATTAAAAATAATTAAACAAATGCAAATGGATACTAGAAACCTGCCTATTTCTGTTCCTATCCTTTGGAGGGATAAGGTAAGGAAAAGGCTAGAATATCTCCAGGCTGACAATCTAATGCTTCACAAATGGCTTCTAAAGTTGAAAAACGTACCGCCTTCGCCTTACCCGACTTTAGTATGGAAAGGTTTGCCTCCGTAATACCTACGATTTCCGCCAGCTCTTTACTCTTCATATTGCGGTCTGCCAATACCTGGTCTAAGTTGATGATGATAGGCATAGCTAAACGGTTAAATCGTTTTCTTGTTTTAAAAGTTCACCTGTTTTTAATATTTCAGAAAAACTATATATCCCATAACCTATGATCGTTATAAAAATGCTTGAAACACTATTTGTGAAGATCTTAGAAGCATCTATAGAATAGATGAAGTTTAATTGAAAAAGGAGATAGCCAAAACCGTATAAGCCAATAGCCGTGCCAGCATACTTAAAGTTCATAGTGCTTCTAGAATTAAAACCACCAAAGACAATTATAGCTTTCAATGCAAATAAAATGTAAACGAGTCCTAGAATTAGAACGGTAAATAGGACAGGGTAAATAAATTGGGTGTAATAACCCAGAATTGTATTTTGATTTGCCACTTCAAATGTAGATTTCATATTTATAGAGTAAAAAAAATCTGTTACTATAGATATTGAAATTAGGATAGTGATTGCCAATAAGATCCAATACAAGATTTTAATTTTTTTCATATCAATAGTTTTAAACAGTTAAATCGTTTTCTTCTTTCAGTTTTAACGCTCTTGCAAACGCATCACTAAGTAGTAAAAACAGTACACCTACGATTAAAAGAAATAAAAGAAGGTTGAAATTTGAAGTTCCAAAAGTGATACTGAATTTATTCTTAACCGTAAGCAAGGAATAGATTCCTATAAAAATGAATGAACCCAATGCGCAAGCCGTAAAAAACTGTCCGGCTTTTTTAGTCCGAACAATAACTTCTTTTGAGAAGAGCTTGTTTTTAAGCAGCAAGCCGGCAAACTTTCTTAAATGGTAAAAACCTGTAAAGAATAGAAGAAATAAAGCAAAAAAGAGGATCAAAAATACGAGCGCTTTTCCTCCAAAACCATCTTCAATAAACGGAATATTTACATTAATAATGGTCTGTTCCGGGAAAATAAGGATATATAAAATAGTTCCCGGAAAAAAGACCACAATGGGGATCATCAGAAAAAATGCCAGATCGATGAGCAATTTAAAGAGTTTGTTTAAGTGCATTTTTCTAGATATGGGTTACACCAATACTTATCTTATCGGCAAAAAAGGCCATAAGCGTTACAATAAATAAGGCCACAATGGCAATAACAAAAAGTACATTTTTAGTTTTCATAATTTTAAATATTATCGTTTTACGATAACAAATATAGTTTAATTATTGAAAAACAATAATTTTAATAGAAATATTTTTCATTCCTGCGTTTCGAAGAGGTCAGATGAGGACGTATCTTTGCTCAATGCTTCCCAAAAAATTACAGACAAAACTTGATCAACGCAACGCAGCTAATGCGTTACGCAAATTGGGTTCTTCTACTTTGGAGGGCCTGAGAAAGGATGTCGATTTTTCATCTAACGATTATTTGGGTTTTTCAAAAAGCGAGAGTATTTTCTTTCGCGCAAGCGAAATTTTAGAAGAACAAAACCTACAACAAAATGGTGCAACCGGTTCGCGTTTACTTTCCGGCAATCATAAAATTTACGATCTGGCAGAAGCGTTTATTGCAAAAACACATCAGGTTGAAGCAGCATTGATTTTCAATTCGGGTTACGATGCCAATGTGGGTTTTTTTAGCAGTGTGCCACAACGCGGCGATGTGATTTTGTATGACGAATTCATTCACGCCAGTATACGCGACGGTATCCAAATGAGTCATGCAAAAGCGTATAAGTTTAAGCATAATGATTTACAGGATTTTGAGCGGCTTCTAGCTAAACAGGATAAGATGCTGAAACAAGTTCAGCATGACGTGCATGTCATTTACGTAGTAACCGAATCGGTTTTTTCTATGGATGGCGATAGTCCAGATCTAAAAGCAATGACTGATTTATGTGAAAAGTACGGAGCTTATTTTGTGGTCGACGAGGCACATGCGTTAGGTGTTTTTGATACAGGATTGATTGATAAATTGGCTCTCGGGCACCGAGTTGCAAGGTTGGTGACTTTTGGTAAAGCGATGGGCTGTCACGGAGCAGCAGTTTTAGGTTCAGAAGATTTGAAAAGTTATCTTATTAATTTTGCCCGAAGTTTAATTTATACCACGGGTTTGCCACCGCATAGTGTAGCAACCATCTTAGCATCTTATAAACAGCTTACAAATGTCACCCCGAGCGTAGAAGAGGGGCTTTCCGATGAGGTGAAAAAGCTCAATGATAACATTCAGTTCTTTCGGGATAAAGTCAAAAATAAAAACCTTCAAGCGTATTTTATCCCGAGCGATTCGGCAATACAATCTGCAGTAATTCCTGGTAACGATACCGTCAAAATGATTTCGCTTCAGCTTAAAGAATCTGGTTATGAGGTTAAAGCGATTCTTTCGCCTACAGTACCTGCAGGACAGGAACGCTTGCGGTTTTGTTTACACAGCTACAACACACAACAAGAGCTTAAAAATGTACTTGAGCGGCTTGCAAAATCTTTACATACATTCTCTATAGATTAAGCTTGCGGTAGTACCTTTGCAGTATTATGGCAAAACAAACTTTTTTTATAACCGGGATTTCAACTGAAGTAGGGAAAACATTGGCTTCGGCGATTGTAACTGAGGCTTTAGAAGCAGATTATTGGAAGCCCATTCAGGCGGGAGATTTGGAACATTCTGATACGCACAAAGTCAAAGACTTTATCTCAAACAGCAAGACGCAATTTCATCCAAATGCCTTCAGCTTAAAAACGCCTATGAGTCCGCATGCAGCAGCAGCGATTGATGGTGTTCAAATCATTTCTGCAGAGGTAAAACGACCCGAAACTAAAAACAATCTGGTCATTGAAGGAGCGGGAGGTCTTTTGGTTCCTATAAGTGATACCGAAACGATTCTAGATTTAATTAAACCGCAAGATTTAGTAATCGTAGTTTCGCGTCATTATTTAGGAAGCATCAATCATACATTGCTCACAATCGATAAACTGAAACAAGCCGGGAAAACCATTTTCGGAATTCTTTTTAGCGGAGCTGAACATCCCACCACAGAGGCTGTAATTGCAAAAATGAGCGGCGTTAAGATTATTGGCCGTATTGATGAAGAGCCCTATTTTGATAAGATGGTGGTTAAAGAATATGCTGATCTTTTGAGAGATAATTTTAAGAGTTAATCGTCACCCTGAACTTGTTTCAGGGTCTCAAAAACTAGTTAGAATTAAGTCTTACTTTTTATAGTTTTTACCTATGCAAAATAGTTATGTTTATATTATAACTAATTCTTATAGAACAACTTTTTATGTTGGTTTGACTTCAGATCTAAATCGGCGTATTTTAGACCATCTAGACAACAAGGGATCTAAATTTACTTCGAAATATAATCTACGTGATTTAATTTATTTTGAAGGGTTCACAAGCATTGACCAAGCAATTTTAAGAGAAAAGCAATTAAAGAACTGGAGGAAGAGTTGGAAGTTAAATTTAATTAAGGAGAAGAATCCAACACTTCAAACATTGAACATTTTTGAGTAAGGAAATCATCTTATTGAAATGTGATGCTGAAACAAGTTCAGCATGACGTTAAATAATAAAAGCGAAATATTTTGAATCTAACTGAACGCGATAAAAAACACATTTGGCATCCGCTAACGCAGCATAAACTACATCCGGAAGCAAAACCTATTGTCAAGGCAAAAGGAGCTTTGCTTTATGATGAGGACGGAAATGAATATGTAGATGCAATTTCTTCCTGGTATACTGCCATGTACGGGCATTGCAACGATTTTATTATCGACCACGCCTATAAACAAATGCAGCAGCTCGATCAGATTATTTTTAGTGGTTTTACACACGAGCCGGCAGTAGTTCTTTCTGAAAAATTGATGGCTATATTGCCTAGCAATCAGGCGAAATTGATGTTTAACGACAACGGCTCAACTGCTACAGAAATCGGTATTAAAATGGCGTTGCAGTATCATCATAATAAAGGTGCTGATCGCAAAACACTTTTGGCATTTCAAGAGGGTTTTCACGGGGATACCCTGGGTGCAATGTCTGTAAGCGGATTATCTGTTTACAATGGTCCGTTTGAAGAATTTTTTATTGATGTAAAACGCATTCCATTGCCTAATGGCGAAAATATCAACAATGTACTTCAAGCCATAGATGCTTTTCACAAGGAAACTCCATTAGCCGGATTTATTTATGAGCCTTTAGTGCAAGGTGCTGCGGGGATGAAAATGTATCAGCCTGAACATTTGGAACCTGTTTTAAAAAAATGTAAAGACCTTGGTATTATTACCGTGGCTGATGAGGTCATGACCGGCTTCGGTAAAACCGGAAGCTTTTTTGCTTCAGACTACATCAGCATTAAACCCGATGTGATGTGTTTGTCAAAAGCTTTAACCGCCGGTTTGGTTCCTATGGGGATAACCACCTGTACTCAGGAAATTTACGATGCCTTTTACGATGATGATATAAGTAAAGGGTTGTTTCACGCGCATACCTATTCGGCTAATCCCATCGCATGTGCCACAGCAATTGCCGGGATAGAATTATTGCAGTCGGAAGAAATTCAAGCAAACATTAAACAAATTACGAGTTGGCATCAGCAATTTGCTGAAGAATTAAAAGACCATCCTAAAGTACGTGTTACGCGACAACAAGGTGTGATTTTTGCTCTAGAATTAGCAATTGAGATGGAACGTTACGGCAACCTGCGCTACCGCATCTATGAGGCGTGTATGAATGAAGGCGTGTATTTGCGACCACTTGGCGCTACTATTTATATTCTAGCACCCTTTATTACTACTCGGGAGCAAATGGAAAAAGTGTATAGTGCGATCAGGAAGGTTTTAGATACTTTTTAGTAATCTCCAGCTTTTAGTTGACTTTTATTTAGATTTATAACCTCGCCAGTATTTTCAAGAGTTACTTGAAAAATCTCATAGAGTATTTCATCATCCTCGCCAGCAGATTTAAGTTCTACTAAAGCTTCTCCTTTAGGGCCTTTTATTGGGAATGATGCTTCTGCGGTTTTATCGCCGTTATTGTAATTTACTTTATAACTGCCAAAGCCATTTTTCTCTATGGGTTCTCCTAGGGCTTCAATTACTGCAGGGTTATTCTGTACAATTTCTAGAGCCTCGTCACCGCCGCTGCTATTTTGTACTTTATTAACAAAGCCAAAGATTGCTCCTCCTATTAGAAGAATTCCGCCAATAATTATGGTAAAACACCCACCTACGGGTACGACCCATTTCCAGTTGCGAGACCACCAGCTGCGTTCTTCTTTTACTAATTCGTTCATTGATTTTTGTAGTTGATTGATTCTACGAATCTAAGTAAATCTTTTAAAACTTGATTTTTTGATGTTCTCATTAACTGATATAGTAATTTTGCGATGTATAAAAAATCAGTTTTTAAATACTGATTTTGTCAAAAATAAATCCAGTTGAAACACATAGTTGCACTAACCGGAATTTCTGCTATATCTGCTTCGGGAGAAGATACGTTTCTGCGCAATGGCTTAGCAAATCATAATTTATCTTTTGATGAAGGTCTTGACGCCTGGGTAGGTAAACTGCCTAAAGAGATTCAGTTTAAAATTGAAAAAATACGAAAGGAAAACCGCAATTATCAGGCGCTCGATCCTTCAGTATTGTATGCGATGTATGTATCTCGTAAAGCGGTTGCACAAGCCGGCTGGACTTACGGCAGTAAATTTGGTATTAATATAGGTTCGTCACGCGGAGCTACTCAGCTTTTTGAAGGGTATTATGAGGCATTCACCAAATCGGGAAAAACCGAAACCCTGGCGTCACCCACAACCACTTTAGGAAATATCTCTTCCTGGGTTGCTCAGGATTTACAAAATGATGGCCCCGATATTTCACATTCTATCACCTGTTCTACTGCATTGCATTCTTTGCTTAATGGGGTTGCCTGGTTACAGTCGAGTATGTGTGATAAATTCTTAGTAGGTGGTAGTGAGGCTGCGTTAACACCATTTACTATAGCACAAATGCGGGCGATGAAAACCTATAGTCGAGCAGATAAAGAGGCTTCTTATCCGTGCCGTGCGTTGGATTTTAATAAAACTGAAAATACAATGGTTTTAGGAGAAGGGGCAGCATCAGTGTGCCTGGAGTTAGGAACTCGTGAGCACGCACTGGCATATGTAGTAGGTGTAGGTTATGCAACCGAATCCTTGAAGCATGCTGTTTCTATTTCGGCGGAAGCCACATGTTTTCAAAAGTCTATGAAGATGGCAGTAGAAGATGCTCTTGGCACTGGTGATAGTGTAAGGATTGACACTATCGAGGAAATGATGGGGGCTATAGATGCGATTGTGATGCACGCTCCCGGAACTCTATTAGGAGACAGCAGTGAGTTTAAGGCGGTACAGGCACTATTTGGAGATAATCTTCCGTTATTAACAACCAATAAATGGAAGATAGGCCACACCTTTGGTGCCAGTGGGTTATTAAGTCTTGATCTGGCTGTAAAAATGCTGCAATATCAACAGTATGAGGAAGTGCCCTTTATTTCGCCGCAGGCAAAACAGAAAGAGATTAAGAATATATTAGTAAATGCTGTGGGTTTTGGCGGTAATGCTGTTAGTATTTTGTTACGCAAAGCCTAGCTTTTTCACATTTATAAACAACAGATTTAGTATTTTTGAAACACTTTCAAGAGCTATAAAATCTACTTTGGTAGAAAAGATAAATTCTTTTACTGTCAAGGATTTAAAATGAAACAGATGAAACATAACTGGACTCGCGAGGAAATCCTCGATATCTATAATAAACCTTTAATGGAATTGCTTTATGAAGCTGCGACAACACATCGCTTGCATCACGATCCCAATACCGTACAGGTTTCTACATTATTATCAATTAAAACAGGTGGTTGCCCCGAAGATTGTGGGTACTGCCCGCAAGCTGCGAGATATCATACAGATATTAAAGGCAATGATTTAATGGGAGTTCAGCAGGTAAAAGCACAGGCTTTACGTGCTAAAGCTGCAGGAAGTTCGCGCGTTTGTATGGGTGCTGCCTGGAGAAACGTAAAGGATGGTGAAGAGTTTGATCAGGTATTAGAAATGGTACGTACCATTAACAAACTGGATATGGAAGTATGTTGTACGCTAGGTATGATTACCGAAAATCAGGCGCAACGTCTGGCTGAAGCGGGTTTATATGCTTATAATCACAACTTAGATACTTCTGAAGATTATTATAAAGATGTGATCTCAACACGTGCTTTTCAAGATCGATTAGATACGATAGGAAATGTACGCAAGACCAATGTTACGGTTTGTAGCGGTGGTATTATTGGGATGGGAGAAAAAGTAGAAGATAGAGCTGGTATGCTCGTTGCTCTTGCGACTTTAGACCCACAGCCAGAAAGTGTGCCTATAAATGCATTAGTAGCGGTAGAAGGCACCCCAATGGAAGATATTGAGCCTATTTCTATATGGGAAATGGTGCGTATGGTAGCAACTACTCGTATTGTAATGCCACAAACACAAGTACGACTAAGTGCAGGACGTACGCAAATGAGCAGAGAAGGGCAGGCAATGTGTTTCTTTGCGGGAGCAAATTCGATTTTTGCAGGAGATAAGTTGTTAACTACACCTAATCCTGATGTAAATGAAGATATGAAGATGTTTGAATTGTTAGGCTTAAATCCGCAGGCACCTTTTGTAAAAAAGGCAAAACCAGAAACTGTAGAAGCTCAAGACTCTAAACATATGCCTACCGGTGAAAAGCCAAAATGGTCTAGACCGGGTCATACGATACCTCGTAATGAAGAAGCAAAGGCAAAAGCTAAAGCTTAATCCTAATACTTATATACTTGAAGCTTACCGAAATAAATAGGGTAAAAACAATTACTAAAGCAGAATTGATTAAAAATTATTTGAAACCACAAAAACCAGTGGTAATCGAAAATTTAATTGAAGATTGGCCTGCTTTTGATAAATGGGATCTTGACTACATTAAAGATGTAGCCGGTGATAAGGAAGTGCCATTATATGATGATAGGCCGGTTACTCACGAAGACGGCTTTAACCAGGCCCACGCAAAAATGAAGATGGCAGATTATATAGATTTGCTAAAAAAAGAGCCTACGACCTATCGTATTTTCTTATATAATATTATGAAAGAAGTTCCTTCGCTTAAAAAGGACTTCAATTTTCCAAAAATAGGATTGCATTTAATCAAGCAAATACCTATGGTATTCTTCGGTGGTGAAAACTCACGGGTTTTTATGCATCACGATATAGATTGGGCAAATATTTTGCATTTTCATTTCCACGGAAAAAAACAGGTGGTTTTATTCCCTCCGGAGCAGACTAGAAATTTATACAAAGTTCCGCACTCGTTAATAACCAGAGAAGATATTGATTTTGATAATCCGGATTTTGATAAATTTCCGGTTTTAAAAAAAGCAGAAGGCTTTATCTGCGAACTTAACCACGGGGAAACTCTATACATGCCTGAAGGATACTGGCATTATATGAAGTATGTAACGCCTGGTTTTAGCATGAGTTTACGTTCGCTACCTAGAAAGCCTAAACATCTGTTACGCGCCGTTTATAATGTCTTTATAATGCGTCATTTTGATGGCTTAATGCGACGTAGAAAAGGACAGGCATGGATCGATGAGAAAAACGAACGTGCGATTACCGAAACCCATACGGCACACGGTATTTAAATGAGTTTCTGATTCTGAAGTTTGCTTAAAAGTTGGTGAATCTTGCTGCGATGGTTCTCTACGTAAAAGCACTAAAATTTATTTCTTAGTCCTAAGAATATAAAACTGTTAGTAAAAGAAAACTAAGGTATTAATTCTTTAGACTTCTCGTAAATCCAGTCTCCTGGCCAGCCACGGTAGAATAAGTAATCGGCTAGTTTTTTTCGTTTTTTGTATTTATCTTTTTCCGTTAATTGGTTAAAGCGTTTTTGAGCTAGTAGATCAAAAGTTTCTAGATATTCAGAATCTGGAATTTCGGTGAAAGCTTTTTTGATAATATAATCGCCTATTTCGCGCTGTTTTAATTCTTGTTTAATGCGGTTTTTACCCCATTGCTTATGACGAAATTTTCCACGGGCAAAACTGCGTGCGAAGCGTTCTTCATCTAAAAATTTGTGCTGTAAAAGATGATAAATTATTGCATCTATAGCATCTGGAATCATTTGCATTTGAAGCAGTTTCTCACGCACTTCTTTATGGCAGCGATCTTGATAAGCGCAATAAGCTTCAAGCTTTCGCTTTGCTTCTTCTAGCGTATAGGTTTTTACAGGTTGTTGCATTAAAATTAAAATAAGCCAAAGATATAAAACAAAAAACCCCCACCGTTTGCACGATGAGGGTTATTTCAGTTATCTAATTTCTTTCCCGTCTTTATCTGTAAAACGGTACTCAAGATACGTGTAAGCATCTCTGGGCATTATTTTTACCCATTTTTTATGTTCTATAAACCATTTAGAACGTACTGATGGGAAGCCTTTTGTCAAGAAGGCCTCTATAAAAGGATGCGTATGTAACGTAATCTTTTTATAGTCTTTTTTGAATAATTTTATTAAGTCTGCTTGTATGCGACTTACAACACTAATAGGTGCTTCAATTTCACCATCTCCATTAGGATCTTTCTCCCGGGTCTTTATGTTCATTTCAGGTCGTACACGTTGACGTGTAATCTGAATAAGTCCAAATTTACTGGGGGGTAAAATTTTATGCTTTGCACGGTCATCGCTCATTTCATCACGTAGATGATTAAAAAGTGTTTTACGATTTTCGGCTTTACCCATATCTATAAAATCTACTACTATAATACCGCCCATATCGCGTAGACGCAATTGGCGTGCAATCTCAGTTGCAGCGATCATATTTACTTCCAAAGCTGTTTCTTCCTGACTTTTAGCTTTATTAGATCGGTTACCACTATTTACATCTATAACATGTAAAGCTTCAGTGTGTTCGATAACTAAATAAGCCCCACGACTCATCGATACAGTCTTCCCAAAGGAAGTTTTAATTTGTCGTTCAATGCCATGTTTTTCAAAAACAGGTACATTACTCTGGTGTAGTTTTACGATATTTTCTTTATTAGGTGCAATCTCTTGCAGATATTCTTTAATTTGATAATACAATGTCTCGTCATCTACACATATTGCAGTGAAGGTGTCGTTAAACAAGTCTCTTAACATAGAAGAGGCTCTGTTCATCTCACCTAAAACTTTACTGGGTAAATGGGCATTGTGTAATTTTTTACACATGGCAGTCCAACGGTCTACCAGGTTTTGTAGATCTTTATCTAACTCTGCAACCATTTTTCCTTCAGCGACAGTACGCACAATTACGCCAAAACCTTTGGGTCGTATACTCTGCATGAGGCGTTTAAGGCGTGCTTTTTCTTCTTTAGATTCTATTTTTTGCGAAATAGAAATACGATCAGAAAAAGGAACTAAAACCACATATCTCCCGGCAATAGATAGCTCACTGCTTATTCTTGGGCCCTTTGTAGAAATGGGTTCTTTAACTACCTGTACGAGAATAGATTGATTAGATTTTATAGCGTCTGCTATTTTACCGTTTTTATCAATGTCTTTTTCTGTAGGAAAGTTTTTTAAGGAGTAATCCTTGAGTTTACCTGTGCTTACACGTTTTACAAATTTCAAAAGAGTGGGAAGCTGCGGTCCTAAATCGTGATAGTGCAAAAATGCATCTTTCTCGTAGCCTACATTGACAAATGCGGCATTAAGACCAGAAACCGTCTTGCGTATTTTAGAGATAAAAATATCTCCTACCGCAAACTGGTTATCTTCCTCATCCTTATGTAATTCTATTAGTTTACCATCTTTTAAAAGGGCAAAATCAACTGAAGTGGAACTGGATCTAATGATTAATTCATTATTCACGCTTCATTAAATTATATCCACAGCATTAGCCTGATATACAGGTATTTGCTGCAAAAAGATTAAACATTTTTTTTCACAGGATTTTGTAAACGTTAGAAGTTTTACGCAGCAAATTGTGCGAAGACTCCAGATGTCAATGAACATGTGTTATTATAACAAACGCTATAATAACAGAAAAAGTAGTACTAGACTACTTTTTCTTTTTGTGACGGTTAGCGCGACGACGTTTTTTACGTTTGTGCGTTGCTACCTTGTGTCTTTTTCTTTTTTTACCACTTGGCATAAGAGCTCGGTTTAATAATTAATAGTTAGTTTTCGTCTACTGATACGTTTGACTTAACACCTTCTACAAAAACCTTAGCAGGTTTAAACGCAGGTATGTTATGTGCGGGTATCTTAATAGTAGTATTCTTAGAAATGTTACGGCCGGTTTTCTCAGCACGCGTTTTGATAATAAAACTTCCAAAACCTCTTAAGTAAACATTGTCTCCACTTTCCAGAGAGTTCTTCACTTCGGTCATAAATGTTTCAACAGTTGCCTGAACATCATTTTTCTCAATTCCTAATTTCTCGGAAATCTTAGCAACAATATCTGCTTTTGTCATTATTTATTGTTTTAGGGGGTTAAAAATTTTCAAGGGTGCAAATATACACATTAATAAATCAATATTTCAAGCGTAAAAGATTAAAATATAACTACATAAACGGCTAAATTGAACAAAAGGTATTTTTTGTGTTAAATTTCTCTAAAAAACTAATTGACTGGTACTTACAAAATAAAAGAGCGCTTCCTTGGAGGTCTACAAGCGACCCGTATTACATTTGGCTTTCAGAAATCATACTTCAGCAAACACGTGTTGAGCAGGGAACTCCTTATTATTTTAAGTTTATAACGGCATTTCCTGATATAAAATCACTCGCTGATGCAGACGAAGATGTGGTTTTAAAATTATGGCAAGGTCTGGGCTACTACTCTAGAGCTCGTAATTTGCATGCTACTGCAAAAAAAGTAGCTTATGATTTAGACGGTATCTTCCCGACTACCTATTCTGAAATCATAAAATTAAAGGGTGTGGGTGATTATACCGCCAGTGCGATTGCTTCTATATGTTTTAATGAAGTTAGAGCTGTTGTAGATGGTAATGTATATAGAGTACTTTCTCGAGTTTTTGGTATTGAAACTCCTATAGATTCTACATCTGGTAAAAAAGAGTTTAAAGAGTTGGCTCAAAAACTGATTGATATCAATGATCCAGCAACCTTTAATCAGGCGATTATGGAGTTTGGTGCAACGCAGTGTAAGCCTAAGAATCCGTATTGTTTGCATTGCCCTTTTATTAGAGAATGTGTCGCGTTTCAGCAGGGTAAAATAGAGCGTCTTCCTTATAAAGAAGGAAAAATAAAAGTGCGGGACCGGTTTTTTAATTATTTAATATTCATTACACGAGACGGCAAAACTGTACTAGGTAAGCGGGAAGAAAAGGGTATCTGGCAGGGCTTGTTTGACTTTCCCTTACTGGAATCTGAAACAGATCTTGATTTAAATACGTTCCGCGAATGCGTGAAAGGCTTTTCTATTAAAGGTACAGATGAACCAATTCTCTTTGACAATTTAGAAGTAGAGTCTATTAAACCAGGTCAGACTGAGCCTATTGTTCATAAGTTGTCACATCAAAAGCTGCACGTTAAGTTTTGGATTGCTAAGGTCGTAGAAGCTAAGGGTCTTCAAACTATACCATTTACAAGCTTTAGTGAGTTTGCAGTGCCTAGAGTTATTGATCGTTTTATGGAAACTTTTGATTTTGAGGAACATTAATAGGGAAACACCTTAAAATCTATGTGATTTATGGCAAAGGCTTAACGTGTTTTTAGTTGAGCAACTACTTAATTTTAGTTACTTTTGATCTTTCAAATTAAGATTATGTCAGGTACATTAAATAAAGTAATGTTAATAGGTCACACCGGAGACGATGTTAAAATGCACTATTTTGAAGGTGGTGGCAGTATAGGGCGTTTTCCGCTTGCTACTAACGAGACGTATACAAATAAAACTTCGGGTGAGCGTGTAAGCTCTACCGAATGGCATAATGTGGTTGTGCGTAATAAAGGTGCCGAGATTTGTGAAAAATACTTGAAGAAAGGCGATAAGGTATATATAGAAGGGCGTATTAAAACCCGTAAATGGCAGGATGAGTCTGGTATTGAACGTTACAGTACAGAAATACAGTGTACAGACTTTACATTTTTAACGCCTAAAGATAATGGAGGTATGGATTCTTCTGCATCTCAACCGACTCAAAGTAGACCTGCAGTAGCGGCTAAAACGAAAGCGGCACCATCTCCTGTAACTCCTGCAATTGAAGAGGAAGAAGATGATCTACCTTTTTAAATAGTATAAACTAAACACCATCATTTAATTGGATCCTGACCCCCCAAGTTTGCTACTCATTCAACAAAGCTTTTCAATAACCACGGTTATAGAAATTATAGCGGTGCTTATCTTGCTGGTTTTTTCAGCTTTAATTAGCGGTACTGAGGTTGCTTTTTTTTCACTTACTCCTTCAGATTTAGAGCTAGATCCCGATAAGCAATCTAGAAAAGAAAGCATTGTTGCGGGATTATTAGAAAAGCCAAAAAAACTTCTTGCAACAATACTGGTTGCAAATAACTTTATAAATATTGCTATTGTTTTAATATTTACAGGTCTTGGAGAGACGTTATTCTCGGGTCTTGATGGCTTAAAGGTTTGGGTGGTAGATCTTAGATTTTTAGTAGAAGTTTTAGGAATTACCTTTCTTATACTTATGTTTGGTGAGATCTTGCCTAAAGTTTACGCCAGTAGAAATAAGGTAAAGTTTTCTGGCCAAATGGCATATCCTATGCTGGTTTTAGATTTTATCATTACACCCTTAAGTATGCCTATGCGTTCTATAACGCTATTGCTTCAGGATCGCCTGGGCAAGCAAAAGGCTAATATAAGTATAGATCAATTAGGGCAGGCATTAGAGTTAACCAGTGAAGAAGATACCTCTTTAGAAGAGCAAAAAATTTTAAAAGGTATAGTGAGTTTTGGTAATACAGATACCAAGCAGGTGATGAAACCTAGAATGGATGTATTTGCGCTTAATGAAGAGTCATCCTACTCAACTATTATTCCTTTAATAATTGAGAATGGGTATTCACGTATTCCTGTTTATGCAGATAATGTAGATAATATATCTGGGATTCTCTATGTTAAAGATTTGCTTCCGCATATAGATAAAGAAGAATTTGAGTGGACTTCTCTTTTAAGAGACCCTTACTTTGTGCCCGAAAATAAAAAGCTAGATGATCTTTTAAACGAATTTAAAGAGAAGCGAATACACCTTGCAATTGTTGTAGATGAATATGGCGGTACAAGTGGTTTAATCTCTATGGAAGATATCATAGAAGAGATTGTGGGTGATATTAGCGACGAGTTTGACGATGAAGATATTATCTTCTCTAAGCTAGATGACAATAATTATATTTTTGAAGGAAAGACATCGCTTAAAGATTTTTACAAAGTTCTGCGAATGGATGATCCTTCGTCATTTGAAGAAAATAAAGGGGAGGCTGAAACGCTAGCCGGATTTCTTTTAGAGATTTCTAAAGGTTTTCCGCGGAAAAACGAAATACTAAATTTTGAGCACTATGCGTTTACTATAGAGGCTATAGATCAAAAGCGTATTAAGCAAATTAAACTTACAATTAGAGACACCGAATAAAGGCGGGTTTCTTATAATCTTTATAGTATTGAATCTAAAAGCAGCACATATAATGGTTTTATGCAGTTTTCTGATCTTTTCTTGCAAAGATGATGTGTTGCCAAAGCCTGATGCTTTTTTAGCGCTTAATTACAAAGCTCCTGAATATTCTCTGTATGGTTCAGACGATTGTTCATATGAATTTATGAAAAATGCGCTTGCGGTAGTTCGCTATAAAAGTGATTGCTCTGCCGTTTTAGAATATCCTGCGTTAGATGCTGCGCTGTATCTAACGTACCGGCCTGTTACTAATAATATTAAAGAGTTGTTAATCGATGCTCAAAAACTAACTTATGAGCACGTTATAAAGGCAGACAATATCTCTGAAGAGAAGTATTTTAATGAGGAACACAATGTTTACGGTATGTTTTATGACGTTGCTGGTAACGCAGCTTCACAATCTCAATTTTATGTTACCGATAGCACGGCGCACTTTATAACAGGATCTATCTATTTTAATGTAAAGCCTAACTACGATAGTATTTTACCCGCTGCCGCCTATATGAAAAATGATATCCGTCATATAATGGAAAGTCTTAGGTGGAAGAAATAGCCAGGTACTCGCCGCATAATCCCGTTTTTTAATCACAATTTTGCAGCCAGATTTTGGGCTATGGAAAATGATACTAAAAAATGGATTTACCTCATTATACTCTCGCTGGTTTGGGGCAGTTCTTATATACTTATTAAAAAAGGGTTGCTGGGGTTAACGCCGCTTCAGTTAGGGGCTGTGCGTATTACATTTTCTACAATTTTTCTTTTTCTCATAGGATTTAAATCTCTTTTTAAAATTACCAGAAAGCAGTGGCCCTGGATTGCACTTAGTGCTTTACTAGGTACCTTTCTTCCTGTTTTTTTATTTGCTTATGCAGAAACTGAGATTGATAGCAGTATCGCTTCGATACTAAATTCACTGGTTCCCCTGTTTACTATGTTCTTAGGTTATGTGATTTTTAAAATACCGTTTACTGGAAATCAAGTGCTTGGAGTTTTAATGGGGCTTGCAGGAGCAGGGATTCTTATTTTTAAAGGAGCTGAACTCAACCCAGAACAGAATTATGTGTTTGCAGGTTTTGTTGTTCTTGCGGCGCTGTGTTATGCAGGTAATGCAAATATCATAAAATCGAAATTACAGGAAGTTTCCTCTAAGGCAATTGCAGTAGGTAATTTTACGGTAATGATTATTCCGGCGTTAATTGTTCTTTATTTCTCAGGTGTTTTAGAGCTTGATTTATCAAATAATTTAGTCTCAGAATCTCTGATGTATATAGGTGTGCTTGCTGTAGTGGGAACAGGAATCGCTAAAATTTTATTCAATAGGCTCATTCAGATTTCGTCTGCCGTGTTCTCAACTTCGGTGACCTATTTGATTCCTGTAATTGGTATTTTTTGGGGTTTACTTGATGGTGAATTATTCACCTTAATCCATTTTTTAGGAGCGATGGTTATTCTGGCGGGTGTGTACCTTGTAAACCGTAAACAAAAAAAAGACCGACGATTAAGCCGGTCTTCCTAAGTATTTAAAAAGCTGATTTTTATTTGAAATCTGCTTCAGTAACTCCTTCATTAACCTTTACTTCAGAAAATGTAAACTCAATATTTTGAGGTCCCATAGACTGTGATAATTTGGTAGGAAATTGTACGCCTTTAACTTCTTTGTAGTCCCCAAATAATACGGTTTGAACAAAGGTCTGGCCTTGCATTTCCTGGGTAGTTTCCTCTTTAATTTTTAGACCACTTTCTGTGTCATAAAAAGCTTTTTTCTTTTCATTTAAAGCTAAAACATAAGCGTTTTTACCATCTACTTTTTCGATCTTCTCAAGCTTAATAGTTTCATCATCAAGCATATTTAATTCAGCAACGATAGCAGATTCTGCCTTTAAATCTTTCAGTTGCTCAGGAGTAGGAGTAACTGTTTGACCTTGTGCAGTAATAACAGCGGTATCACCATTAAGTACTTGCTTAGACATTACATTACCCATTACCTCTATCATTTGTACAAACTGTTCTTTGTTTGTTTTTTTCATAGTGAGTTTAAGTGGTGTTCCCTGAACACTGCCTTCGCCAACCATTAAAAGAGATTCAAGAGCTGCTACTTTATCTTTTCCGCCTATTGCCTCCAGATAGTTGTTTAAAACCGTTTGCTTAGTTACACCTTCAGGAAGAGCTACCTCATATTTTGGCTTTTCTACAGCATTACCTTCTTTATCATAAAATTTTACAGGAATTGTTTTTCCTTTAAATGATACGTTTTCAAGGTTGCTCAAGACTTCGCTTCCTTTTCCTGCAATAACAATACGCGAATTATCTGATAAGAAATACTTTTTAGCTACGCGTTGAACATCTGCAATAGTTACAGCATTAATCTTACTTAAGTAATTCTGGTAAAAGTCTTCAGGAAGATTTTCTGTTTCAATATTTAACGCAAAACGCGCTACAGTAGCCGGTTGCTCTAGAGATCTTACAAAACTTCCTACATATTTAGCCTTAGCATTTTTTAGATCTTTTTCTGAAACCGGAGTCTCACGTATTCTATCTATTTCTTCTAAAAATGCCACAACAGAACTGTCTGTAACCATATTTCTAACACTCGCTGAAGCGCTAAACGAAGTCATCCCATATTTGTCATTGCCTATGCTAGAATAAGCTCCGTAAGTATAGCCTTTGTCTTCACGTAGGTTTAAAAACAGGCGGCCTTCACCACCACCACCTAAGATTTGATTTGCCATTAAAACCGGAAAATAATCAGGATCACTCATTTTAAGAGAAACCAGGTTTTCTACAATCACTTCAGACTGCACCGCATTAGGCATATCTATAAAGTCTATTTCTGTACTAACAACATTTTTAGGAGTTGTAAAAGCTGCAGGAAGAGCGCTTCCTTTTTTCCAGTCTTTAAAATTGCTAGTTACTATTTTTTTGATGTTTTTAAAATCAACATCCCCTACCACAACCAGATATGCGTTGTTAGGAATGAAAGCTTTGTTATAAAAAGCTTTAGCATCTGCAAGAGTCACATTCTCTAAGCCTGCTGGCGTCTCAAATTCACCTTTTGGGTGATCTTTACCATAAAGCAATGCACGACTTGCAGTACTTGCAGCTGCAGAAACACTTTTTTCATTTGTTTTTAAGTTGTCTATAAGAAGGGCTTTCTCTTTATTGAATTCTTCTTCAGTAAAATTAGGATTGATTGCTGCATCAGCAAGAAGTTCTAAAATACGATCTGAATATTGAGTAAGACCACTTGCAGCAGCATATTGAGACCCAAAGTTGATACGGGCACCCATAAAATCTACTTCTTCATTATAAGCATCTTTACTAATGCTTGTAGAGCCTTTACCTAATAATGCGCCAGATAATGTTGCAGCTCCTGTTTTGTCTCCTTCCTGAATAGGCGGATTGTCTAACGTAAGTGTGTAGGCAACGCGTGGGAGTTTGTGATTTTCTACAACGATTACCTTTAGACCATTCTTTAATTCGAAGCTCTGAGGTTTGCTGAGGTTAATTTCAGGTGCAGGCCCGGCTTTTGGCATTGTGCTTCTGTCTACCTGTGCGTTAGCGCTAAAACTAGCCGCTAGAACAAGTAAACTAAATATTATTTTTTTCATCAGAATTTGATTTTGTTTGACGTTACTGTTTGATTTATAATAATCTACAGTTTATTTCTCCTCTTTTTTCGGTAGATATTCTACTTCAACACGTTGATTAGGCTTTAAATATTTATTTGCAACCTCTTTAATTTCTTCACGAGTGATAGAACGGTAAATTTCTATTTCTGTATTAATTAGATTAGTATCGTCATAAAGCATATAGTCTGTTGCCAGTGTGCTTGCAATACCTTCAACGCTAGAGTTTGAGTTTACAAAGTTGGTTTCAGCCTTATTTTGAAGTTTTTGAAAATCACTTTCTGAGATTAAATCATTTCGCAAAGCGGCAATTTCTTCTTCCATACCCTCAAGTAGTGTTTCAAGAGAAGTTTCTCCTAAAGGCAAACCATAGATGATATACATACCGTAATCTTCCTGCTCTAAATTTATGGCTCCTATTTGTAGCGCCTGTTTTTTCTCATCAACCATTTTCTTATACAGTTTAGAGCTTTTACCATCGCTTAAATAAGAAGAGATCATATTTAGAACATAAGCATCGTGATCACCATATCCCGGTGTGCGGTATGCGGTAAGAATTGCAGGGACCTGTATATTAGAATCGTAAAACTGAGTTCTTTTTGCTTCAGTAATAGGAGCCTCTTCAGGATAACTGCGTTCTAATTTTGGTCCGCTAGGAATAGGACCAAAATAGTCCTGAATCATTTTTTTTGTTTTTGCGATATCAATATCTCCGGCAACCACTAATGCTGCATTACTAGGTTTGTAATATTTATCGAAGTAAGCTTTAAAATCTTCAAGAGAAGCAGCATCCAGATCTTCCATATAACCTACATTAGGATCTTTATATGGGTGCTTTTCAAACAATTGCTCGCTTATTGCAAATAAAAATTGGCCATAAGGAGAGTTGTCATAACGCAAACGACGCTCTTCTTTAACAACTTCATTTTGAGTGTCTACACCGTCTTGTTTTATAATAGGATGTAACATACGTTCAGACTCCATCCACAGGCCAAGTTCTAGATTATTTGAAGGAAAAACTTCATAATAATACGTTCGATCCTGAGATGTGTTGGCGTTATTAGTACCTCCATTAGAACTCACCATCTCAAACCATTTTCCATTTTCGATGTTTTCTGTTCCTTCAAAAAGTAAATGTTCAAAGAAATGCGCAAAACCGGTTTGCCCATCTTCACGGTCTTTACCACCTACGTGATACATTACAGCTGTAGTAACCACTGGAGCAGTATTGTCCTGATGTAAAATTACGTGAAGACCATTGTCTAAATCATACTCTTCAAATTCAACTTCCTGAGCAGTAGCATTAAAGCTCAAAAGAAGAATTGAAGCAATTGAAAAAAGAGTCTTTTTCATGCTTAAATTTTATTTTTAGTTATACCCATAAGTATATGATTAACAAAAAAAGTTACATAATCTTCATTAAAAGTATGTAATCTCTATTCTTGACGAATTATTTTGCAATAAACAGAGTTTTTAAAGGGAGAATTCTCTTTTTTTAACACGGTGTTAATGACATTAAATTTTAAAAGTGTGAACTTTATGAAAAATCAAAAAAAAAGTTATGCTTAAAGTTGCCCTACCCATTCGTTTTGGTGTTGCTATCACCGCTGGTCTAATCGCTTATTTTTTAGTCCTTGCCCTTTTTGGGTTACATACAAATCCTATATTTAGTCTCTTTAATGGAGTTATTACCGGATTTGGAATTTTTGAATCTATTAAATATTACAAATTAAGTAAAGGAAAAGAATTTGAATATGGTGATGGTTTTTCTGTAGGAATTGTCACCGGTTTTGTTTCTACAATATTGTTTACAGCATTTTTTGCACTATACGCGGGTAATATAAATCCTGATTATCTAGATATTATGATAGGCAGATGGGAGAGTACGTATGACACTAGCCTGGGAAGTGTTGTATTTGTAGTTGCCATTATGGGTTTTGCGACCAGCGCTGTACTAACCT
The DNA here is from genome assembly GCF_000687915.1 of Leeuwenhoekiella sp. MAR_2009_132. NCBI lineage: Bacteria > Pseudomonadati > Bacteroidota > Flavobacteriia > Flavobacteriales > Flavobacteriaceae > Leeuwenhoekiella > Leeuwenhoekiella sp. MAR_2009_132. The sequence goes on along the minus strand of NZ_JHZY01000004.1, from coordinate 1,191,637 downwards.
TGAGCTTTATGCAATTGTTTAAACAAAGTTGGAATACAACTAAAAGAGCTAAATAAGTCAATTTTAAATGTTACCATTGGTTTGGATTGTAAGTAAATAGCTGTATATTTGCGCCCTCTTAAATCTAAAGGTTTAAGATTTTAAAAACTATTTAATCATTACGCTATGTACGCAATTGTAGAGATAGCAGGGCAGCAATTTAAAGTTGCAAAAGATCAAAAGGTATTTGTAAACCGTTTGTCAGGAGAAGAAGGAGACGATGTTTCTTTCGATAAAGTTCTTATGACAGGAGATGGTGACAACATCACTTTAGGCGCCCCGGCTATAGAAGGAGCTCTAGTAGGAGCAACAATCACTCGTCACTTAAAAGGAGACAAGGTTATCGTTTTCAAAAAGAAGAGACGTAAAGGTTACAGAAAGAAAAACGGTCACCGTCAATCTTTAACTGAACTTTTAATAGGTGATATCTCATTAAAAGGAGGTAAAAAAGCAGCTAAAACTGAAAGCGCAGCTCCTAAAGCTGAAGCTAAAAGTGAATCTAATGACGATTTAAGTAACAACACTGTTGCTGAATTGAGAGAGATGGCTAAAGAACAAGGACTTGAAGGATATTCTTCAATGAAGAAGGCTGAATTAATTGAAGCTTTAAGTAAATAATAATCTACTAAAAACTTAAATAAGATGGCTCACAAAAAAGGAGTAGGTAGTTCGAAAAACGGTAGAGAATCAGAATCAAAACGCTTAGGTGTTAAGATTTTTGGTGGTCAGGCTGCTATAGCAGGTAATATTATCGTTAGACAACGTGGTAACACGCATCACCCAGGTGATAATGTTTATGGTGGTAAAGACCATACACTACACGCAAGAGTAGACGGTGTTGTTAAATTCACTAAAAAGAAAGACAACAAATCTTACGTTTCTATAGTACCAGCTGCAGAAGCATAAGTAAAACTTATATAATTATTTAAAAGGGTCTCTTTCAGATTGAAAGAGACCCTTTTTTTGTTTATAGTTTAAACTTTATCTAATACTGACGTAACACCGCTACTTTATCTTAGTATGTTAATTCAACCCATTGAGAACCCTACTTTTAATTACATTACTTTGTATTATGGCTCCTTATGCTTTAATACAGGCACAGTCTATTGATAAATCTTTTCAGCATTTTTCAGACTCTCTCTTTTATGTATATAAATTAGAATTAGATACTGCATTAAAACAGTCAGATCGTAATAAAATTGTTGAAGCATATTTAAACCGCGCATCGCTATATAAACAATCTCAGATTTACACAGAAGCAGTCGAGAATTATAGCTTAGCATACAGATATAGCTCAAAAACAGCATATAAAACTAAGTCTTGTATTAAAAATAATCTTGGGGAGATTTATATATTATTAAATAATTATACAAAGGCTCTACAATATTTAAAAGAAGCTTTTGAGATTGCATCAGAAAATAATTTATCTATTGAAAAAGCTAAAAGTTTACGGTTAATAGGTACGTGCAAAGAAAAGCTTGGTGAACCCCACGTAGCGTTGACATATCAAAACAGAAGCTATGCAATTTATAATGAGCAAAATGATTTATATGGGCAGGCCATAGTAAATGAAAATTTAGGAAGTATCTATGAGGACCTTAAAATGTATGATAAAGCGTACAGTCACTTTGAAAAGGCTTTTGTGTATTTTAAAAATACAAATGATGAGTCGCAGATAAATGCTCTTAATAATCTGGCAGATATTTACAGAAAGACTCAAGATTACACGAATGCCCTGATAAAAACAACAGCGGCATTAAATCTTGCACAGCAGTATGGTAATTCACATCAAATACAAAGTGCCTATAAAGATCTTTCTAAAACTTACATTCTAAAAAATGATTTTGAAAAGGGTTATCACTATTTGTCTAAATATCAAAAACGTGTAGAGCAGCAGTTTTATTCTCAAAATTTTAATCAGCTAAATGCGCTTCAAACCATTTTTGACACTAAAGAGAAACAAGCTCAAATTAATTTGCTTGAAGCAAAAAACAAGACGGCAAAAGCTAATTTAGTTATTCTCATCCTGCTTACACTCGTTGCGGTCGTTTCATGTGTTTTAGTTCTTTATATTCAGAAAAGAAGAAGGAGCTTAATTGCCAAGATTCACGCGTATAAACAACGTGCTCTAGAAGCTGAAATAGAACATAAGGTTGCTCAGGAGCAATACTTACAAAATGAAATTCAGCTTAAAACAGCTACACTCTCTAAATACAGCTTAAGCATTTCTCAAAAAAACAAATTAATAGAAGAGGTATCGGGAACACTTCAGAAACTAAGTTCTCGTAAACGAATGGATCTTCCTGTAAAATTAGAAGCCCTATCAAAAGAATTAGATCTTCATCTTGCAGAAGATAATGAGTGGAACCAATTTATGGTTCTATTTGAAGAAATTCATCCCCACTTTACAAAAAATTTAAGTGAAGTTACGTTACATAAGCTTACGGCAACTGAGTTGCGTTTATGTTTGCTTTTAAGACTTAATTTATCATCAAAAGAGATCGCTTCTATTTTACGAATTACGGCAGACAGCGTTCGGGTTGCGAGGTATCGTTTACGCAGAAAACTACCCATAGAAACACAGGAAGAATTAGTGAATTTTATGCTCAGGTTATAAAGGAGAGTGATTCTTTAACAAGATGTTAGTTTTGTGTAAAGTTTAGGTAATTGTTGCCCTGGTGTAGCTTTCAAAATTTACAATCTTTACAATTTGTTGCTTTTAATTTTAGCAGGTGTTTAAAGGGCTCAGGTAAATTTGACAAAATACTAAACACCAAAAAAATGAAAATTATTACCAGTTTAAAGTTGCTCAGTGTAACGCTGCTTTTTGCCTTTAGTAGTACAAGTTTATCTGCGCAAAACAGTAGTATTCAAGGCGTGATTGTAGATGATTATGGAATAAATGTTCCCGGCGCCGCAGTAATGATTGAGGCCTTAAATAAAGGAGCGGTTTCTAATCAAGACGGGAAATTTACCTTTCTTAACATTCCTGAAGGTAGCCATACACTTGCTATTAAATATTTAGGATTTAAAGATATGTTTGTGCCGGTAGATGTCACTAGTGGTAAAACAGCAACGATATCAATTTTGTTAACTTCAGAAGAGACTAAATTAGAAGATGTACAGGTTATAGGTTATAGTTCTGGTGGGCAATCGCGTGCACTTAATACACAAAAGAATAATCTTAATATTACTAATGTTGTTTCTACAGATCAGATAGGTAAGTTTCCTGATGCCAATATAGGTGATGCGGCAAAGCGTATTCCGGGTATTACGATGCAGATAGATCAGGGAGAAGCACGAAATATTATCGTGCGTGGTCTGGCTCCACAGTTAAATTCGGTAACCTTAAACGGAAGCCGTATTCCTTCGGCAGAAGGAGATAATAGAAATGTACAGATGGATTTGATTCCGTCTGATATGATACAAACCATAGAGGTCAATAAAGCTGTAACGCCAGATATGGATGCAGATGCTTTAGGTGGTTCTGTAAACCTTGTAACACGATCTACTCCGCAAAGCTTTAGACTCTCTGCCACGGGTGGAAGTGGAATAAATTTTATTACAGATAAACGTATTCTAAGCGGGTCGTTTCTTGTAGGCGATCGTTCAAAAAACAAAAAGTTTGGCTGGCTTGTTTCTGCATCCATAAATGACAATGATTTTGGTAGCGATAATGTAGAAGCAGAATGGGCAGATACATTTGAATATACAAACGCAGCTGGTGAGGAGACTGAGGTTGATGTCAATCCGTATGTGGCTGTTTTTGAAACGCGTAAATATCTTGTTCAACGAGTAAGACGCAGTTTTTCTGCAAACCTAGACTACAACATTGATGAGAATAATGAGATTTATTTAAAAACGATGTATAACTGGCGTGATGATCGGGAGAATCGTTTTGCCTATTCTTCTGAAATTTTAGATGCTGAAGATATTCTTGAAAGTGATTTTGATCTGGTTAACAATACACCTTCGCGTTTTCCGGTTGAAGCAAAAAGAGAAACTAAAGGAGGTATCCCCGGTGGAAGAAATCAAAACAGACGTCTTGAAGATCAGCGTATGCAGAACTATAGTCTGGGAGGAAATCACGTTTTTGGAAATCTTAAATTCACCTGGATGGGTTCTTTTGCAAAAGCATCTGAAGAACGGCCTAATGAGCGTTATTTAGTTTACGCTTCGGAATATGGTATAAACAATGAAGTTGTTGACACACGTTACCCATTGCATATGCCCGAAGAAACAGAAGATTTCACAAATTTCGAATTTGATGAGTTGACTGAAGAATATCAATTTACAGAAGAAAAGGACCTTAACTTTTTTGCCAATTTTGAGCTCCCGGCAGACTTTTTTAATACCGGAAGTGGGAGTATAAAATTTGGTGTTCGTGGTCGTTTTAAAAATAAGAATAGAGACAATAGCTTCTTTGAATATGCACCGCTTACCGGCACTTTAGATAATCTATCTCTTGTAGAGCAACGTATTTATAGTGGTAACGATTTTCTTGCAGGATCTCAATATAAACCCGGTGTTTTTGCATCCCCACAATTTTTAGGAGGTTTAAATCTACAAGATGTAACAGCTTTTGAAGGTGAGGCTGTGCCTGATGAATATCTGGGTGATAATTTTGACGTGACAGAAAATGTGTTTGCAGGTTATATAATGACTAATCAAAAGCTTACCGAAAAACTTGACGCGTTAATAGGTTTAAGAATAGAGAATACACGTATTGAGAGTATAGGAAACAGTTTTAATGTAGATGAGCCAGAAGATGTTACACAGGTTAATGATGAGAGCTCCTATACTAATATACTGCCGGGAGTGCATTTTAAATACAATGCCTCAGAATCAACAGTTTTGCGCTTTGCGTGGACAAATACACTAGCCCGGCCTAATTATATAGATCTGGTGCCTTACAGACAACGCGAAGACGATGAGATCTCAATAGGAAATCCGCAATTAGAACCTACAACTTCTATGAATTTTGATTTTATGGCAGAGCGATATTTTGAGTCTGTAGGGATTATTTCAGGCGGAATGTTTTACAAAAATATTCAGGATTTTATTTACACTCAAAAAACAGATCAGGAAGATGGTATAGAGTTATTTCAGCCTTTAAATGGTGACAAAGCAACCATCTTTGGAGCTGAAGTTGCTTTTCAGCGACAGCTAGATTTCCTGCCGGGTTTCCTCAAGAACTTTGGTATCTATGTAAACTACACCTATCTAAATTCTGAAGCTAAGGGTATTGCAAATGAAGATGGTGACTTGCGCGGTGATCTCGATTTACCAGGCTCTTCTCCTAATATGTTTAATGCTTCATTATCTTATGGTGACAGCTGGTTTAGTGCTCGTTTATCTGGTAATTATTCTGATGCTTATTTAGACGAATTAGGAGGCAATGCTTTTGAAGATCGTTTTTATGATGAGCAGTTCTTTTTAGATTTTAATGCAACTGTTTTCTTATCTAAAAATCTTCAGGTATTTGCAAACCTCAACAATATTACAAATCAGCCTTTGCGTTATTATCAAGGAGTGCAGGATAGAACCATGCAGATGGAATACTACAATACGCGTTTAACCTTTGGTATAAAATATGACTTATTTTAAAATGAAAAACTTCAAAATTATAGCATTTCTAAGCGGTATTTCTATAGTGATTTCCTGCGGAAGTAGTAAATCTAAATTGCCTGAGATTAAACCCGATCTAATAACAGAGCACGTTAAATATGATACAGATGACCCTGCGATTTGGATAAATCCTGAAGATGCATCGAAGAGTATTGTTTTTGGTACAGATAAAGAGAGTGATGGAGCGATCTATGCTTTTGATCTCAACGGAAAGATTATAGAATCAAAAACCATTCGCGGTATTCAAAGACCTAACAATGTAGATCTGCGCTACAATTTTCCTGTGACTGATTCTACTACGACAGATATCATTGCTTTTACTGAGAGGGAACGTAAAATGTTGCGCATCTATTCGGTTCCTGATATGAAACCTTTAGATGGTGGTGGATTTCCTGTATTTGCAGATGATAGCGATTCTAATACAGAATTTCAATCTCCTATGGGTGTGAGTTTATACAAGTCGGCAATTGACAGCTCATTCTATGCGATTGTAGGCCGAAAATCTGGGCCTTTAGAAAACTACTTATATCAGTATAAAATCACGACAAAATCAGACAGTTTAGTAGGATTTGACTTGGTACGTAAATTTGGTCAATTTAGTGGTAAAAAGGAAATTGAAGCTATTGCGGTAGACGATGCGATGGGTTTTATTTATTATTCAGATGAAGGAGATGGTATTAAAAAATATTTTGCAGAACCTGATAAGGGTAATGAGCAGGTAAGCTCTTTTGGATTTGCAGATTTTCAGAATGATATTGAGGGTATAGCGATTGCAACTTATGAAGATGGCACAGGTTTTTTAATAGTATCAGACCAGCAACGGGGCAGTTTAACATTTATGATCGCAAAACAAATGCTTTTATAAAGGCTTTAAATCTTACAACGACAGAAACAGACGGTTGTGATGTAGTAACGGTACCTCTCAATAGTACATTTAAAAACGGCTTGTTTGTAGCCATGAATGACGACGGTACTTTTTATTTTTATGATTTAGCAAAGCTGAAGTAGTTAAGAAAAATAGGTTGAAAACCAAAAAACCCCTCTTAAATACATTTAAGAGGGGTTTTGCACTTTAAGTGTTATCAATTATAAGCCAGGATATGTTCCTGTAATAATCTCGACACCATCAATTATCCATCCTACTACAAAGAATCCTGCAGTTAGGATAAAGAGAATGTTCCATAAAATAGGGCTTCCTAAGTACCATCTGTGCGCAGCAAAGGCTCCTAAAAATAACCAAAGCAAGATTGCAACGGTTTGACGATCTGCAGCAACAGCAGCCGGTGACACGAGTTCACTGCTAGCTTCATCGGCTGTATTTAGTTCGGTTGTAACTTTTGCTTTGCGCTCTACAGGAAAGCCTGCAAAAGTTGTTGTTGATATCATTAGCAGAAGTGCCAGTGAAAGAATAATTTTGAAATTCATAGAGTTTAGTGGTTAAATTAGACTTTTAAAAATTACGCTATTTTGAGAAGAAAATCCTACACGCTCGTATTGTTTTTGATTTGTTTAACTTTTAGTAATTCGGCAACAGCACAGGAGTTTGAATTTTTTGGAGTTATAAAACTAAACGATACTTCTCTAATAAGTTATAAGCTGTTGTTTAACAGGGTAAATGATTCAATACAAGGGTATTCTCTAACAGATTTTTCTGGAAAGCACGAGACCAAATCCAACATAAAAGGATATTATAATGCTGATAAAAATCTATTGACTTTTAAAGAGTATGATATCGTTTATACAAAGTCTCCTGTAGTACAGGAAGATTTTTGTTTTGTAAACTTTAAAGGAAACGTTCGCGACCTTGATAAAGTGAAGGCGTTTAGTGGTGATTTTAAAGGCTTATATACTAATGGTGAATCTTGTCTCGATGGCGTTATCGTGGTGAACTCAGGTCAGGAAGTACGTAAACGCGTAGAAAAAATAGATAAGGTTATACAGAAGTCTAAGAAGTTTTCAGATTCGGTTAAACAGAATATCAAAGTAGCGCGGGTTTTAGATACCCTTACGCGAAATATTATCGCAAAAAATGAGAACTTAAATATTTTTACCCGCGATCAGAACATAAAGCTGGCAATCTACGATGCCGGCAAAGAAGACGGTGATATTATTAATTTGTTTGTAGATGAAAAACCTGTGCTGGAAAACTTTACAGTAACGCGTGCTAAAAAGCATATGGAATTTAAACTTTCTAAACCCGCCACAGTGATTCGGGTAGAGGCTATTAGTGAAGGTACGTCTTCTCCTAATACCGTTCGCCTAGAAGTGATAGACACCCGAAATTTTGTGAGAACCATTACAAATCTTAAAGCCGGCGAAAAAGCAGAGATGACCATTATAAAAAAATAACCCCCACATTGAAGCGAGGGTTACTAAAATTAATTTCCTTTATTTCTAAACCAGATATTTCTGCCAAGAAAGAATGCAGAAGTGAGTAAAAATATACTTAGAATTAAATGTCCTAGAAAAGCTCCTTCTCCATAATCACTTAAATTCTTAAGTTGAAATGTTATGAGTTTTAGTAGGTAGTATATTGATCTTATAACTAGTAAAAGGCATAGAAAGAAAAGTATTTTTTTAATCATATTAATACTTTACAATTGTGGTTGTAGGCGTGTATAGACCAAAAGTAATTGCATTAACCAGACCATTTACAAAAGAGTGTTTTGTAGTTACGGTATAATCTTTAGCTCCATTAGCCATTACCTCTGGTTTAGAAACTCCTACGGGAGCAAGACCACCTATTAAGTAATGATTCCATTGTGTTACTTCAGTGTTTCCTTTAGCTCCTGCACCTACTACGCTAGTTTGTACGTAGCACGATGTAGCCATAAGAGCTAGTGCCCCTACGATAAATAATTGTTGAAATTTGTTCATAATCTGATTTTAAATTAAGGTGCTAAATTAACATTTAAATAATTTTAACAAAATATATTTCCGAAAATCATACTGTATTTTTTGAATGATTATTTTAATTAGTACAGGTACGAAAATCAGTGTTATAATTTTAAAAGTATCAAAAAAAAATAACCCCCGCATTGCTGCGAGGGTTTGGCTAAGAGTATAAATCTAAGATTTAATACCTCTATTAGTATCTGTAATACTCAGGCTTATATGGGCCTGCAACAGTTACCCCTATATATTCAGCTTGTTCTGTACTTAATTCGGTAAGTTCTACACCTATTTTCTCTAGGTGTAAAGCAGCTACTTTTTCATCTAAATGCTTAGGAAGCATATAAACGTCATTGTCATAGTTAGCAGAATTTTTCCAAAGTTCAATTTGTGCTAAAGTCTGGTTTGTAAATGAGTTACTCATTACAAAACTTGGGTGACCCGTTGCACAACCTAAGTTCACAAGACGACCTTCAGCAAGAAGAATAATATCTTTACCGTCTATCGTGTATTTGTCAACCTGCGGCTTAATCTCATCTTTAGTAGAACCGTAGTTTTCATTTAACCATGCTACTTGTATCTCGTTATCAAAGTGGCCTATGTTACAAACTATGGTTTTATCTTTCATCGCTTTAAAGTGCTCAGCACGTACAATGTCTTTATTTCCTGTAGTAGTGATCACGATATCTGCAGTGCTTACAACGCTTTCTAGGCGTTTAACCTCAAAACCGTCCATTGCAGCTTGTAATGCACAAATAGGGTCAATTTCGGTAACCGTAACAATAGAACCCGCACCTTTAAAAGAAGCAGCTGTACCTTTACCTACATCCCCATAACCACAAACTACAACACGTTTACCGGCAAGCATAATATCTGTTGCACGACGCACAGCATCAACAGCACTTTCGCGACAACCATATTTGTTGTCAAATTTAGATTTAGTAACGCTATCATTAATATTAATAGCAGGCATCATTAAGCTTCCTTTTTTTACGCGCTCATATAAACGGTGAACTCCTGTAGTAGTTTCTTCAGAAATACCTTTAATTGCAGCACCTAACTCAGGATACTCATCTAGTACCATATTTGTTAAATCACCACCATCATCAAGTATCATATTTAATGGCTTACGATCTTCACCAAAGAAAAGCGTTTGCTCAATACACCAGTTAAATTCTTCTTCACTTAAACCTTTCCAGGCATACACAGGAATCCCCGCTGCTGCAATTGCTGCTGCTGCGTGATCTTGTGTAGAGAAAATATTACAAGAGCTCCAGGTCACATCTGCACCTAGCGCAACAAGTGTTTCAATTAATACTGCTGTTTGAATTGTCATATGCAGACATCCTGCAATACGCGCTCCTTTAAGAGGTTGCTCGGCACCATATTCTTCTCTCAAAGCCATAAGTCCCGGCATCTCTGCCTCAGCTAATTCAATTTCTTTTCTACCCCAAGCAGCTAAAGAAATATCTTTAACTTTATAAGGTACATACTGTACTGTTTTCGTTGACATAGTCTTATATTTACAATTCTTATTTTTTGCAAAAATACGTAATAATCACTACTTAACGTGCCACTTTTCAAAACAATAACACCTAACTCTACCACTCAAGTTTATATTTGGAAAGTGGAAGAGCCTCTTGAAGTTTTAGCTAAATCTGTAAATCTTACTCCGCATTGCCAGACTCGTTTTGACAGTATGAAGTCAGAATTACACCGCAAAGGTTTTTTGAGTATAAGACATCTTTTACACGTTGCAGGTTATACAGATCAAGACTTGTATTATACAGAGAATGGAAAGCCGCATCTTAAAGACGGTAAGCATATCTCAATAACACACTCCTATAATTTTACAGCGATAATCGTAAGTGATATTTCTGAAGTAGGTATAGATATTGAAATGCAGCGCGATAAAATCTTACGCATTGCATCCCGCTTTACTCCCTTAAAAGAATACAAAACTCTGGCAAATGATGAAGCTGTTGTGCGCAAACTCACCATTGTTTGGGGAGCAAAAGAATCATTATATAAAATATACGGGGTTAAAGGGCTCAGCTTTCTACAACATATTAATGTAGCTGATTTTGATTTTGATGACTATAAATCAACAGCGGTTATAAATTATCACGGGAGTCAGAGTGAGTACAGTATTGATTTTCTCGAGTTTGAAGGCTTTACCTGTGTATATGCTTTGGCTTTATGATCAAAAATTTAAAGAAAAGTAAAAAAGAAGTCTACACGCATTTTCTAAATGCAGCACAAAACAGGCAGTCTCTCTTTGCAATCTTATTTGATCCCGAAGAATTTGATGGTAAGGCTATTGAAAATCAGCTAAAGCGAATTCCAAAAAACACCACACACATTTTAGTAGGAGGTAGCACAGCGACTCAATCTCAAACGCAAGTAGCCGTTCGTTATATTAAAGAACAGTGTAAATTACCGGTTGTATTATTTCCCGGAGATTACCGGCATATTACAGCAGAAGCAGATGCATTACTTTTTTTAAGTTTACTTTCTGGGGACAATGCAGAATACCTCATACATCAGCAAATAAAGTCTGTAGACATACTTAGAGATACAGATATAGAGATTATACCTACCGGTTATATTTTAATAGATGGTGGAATTGAAACTGCAGTTCAGCGGGTAAGCAACACTCAGCCGTTATCTCAAAACAATATTGATCTCATTGTAAATACTGCACTTGCGGGGCAGTATACAGGTAAAAAATTAATTTATTTAGAGGCGGGTAGTGGAGCTGTGAATCGGGTTTCCGTACAAATTATAGAGGCTGTAAAAAAAGCGATTGCAATACCTTTAATTGTAGGAGGCGGAATACGCACTCAACAGCAGTTGCAAGATGCATATCGCGCAGGAGCCGATATGATTGTGGTAGGAAATGCTTTTGAAAAAGGCGATTTTTAAGACCCTCGTATTGTTGAGATAGTTCTATATTATCGCAGAAATAAAATAATAAAACTCATGAATATTTCAGTAGAACTTACATTAACGCCACTCCAGGACGATTACGAGCCGGCAATTATAGATTTTATTAAAAGTTTGCGTGCATCTGGGCTAATCGTTTTAGAAAATCCTTTAAGTACACAGGTTTATGGTGATTATGATGCGGTAATGACTGTGCTTCAGAAAGAAATGAAAGTTGCTTTAGAAGCGGTAGAGCGAGGTCTTTTATACATAAAAATCGTAAAATCTGACCGCAGCGACTATGAGCCCCATTTTTGATTTTCTATTTGGTCAATATGCAGAATACGAGACCACTTCTGTAGTCTTAGAAATTATAGCGGTTGTTTTCGGACTCCTTTCTGTCTGGTTTTCTAAGCAGAACAATATTTGGGTTTATCCTTCGGGGATGATAAGCACAGCAATTTTTGTGTATCTGTTAGCAAAATGGGGCTTGCTGGGCGATTTAATGATTAACGCATATTATTTTGCGATGAGTGTTTATGGCTGGTACATCTGGACGCGTAAAGTAGATGCAAAACATGTCACACCTATAACGCGAACTACGTTAACAGAACATAAATGGTCTGCTCTCATTTTTATAATAACGCTCATTTTTGTGTTTTGTGTCTACACGTATTTTGACAAGTGGAATAGTTGGACGGCATATGTAGATACGGTAACTACAGCAATATTCTTTGTAGGTATGTGGCTTATGGCTAAGCGTAAGATTGAGAATTGGATTTATTGGATAGTGGGAGATATAATCTCTGTGCCCCTATATTTTCACAAAGGCTTCACATTTACCAGTTTTCAATATGTTATTTTTACTATTCTAGCTATTTATGGTTTTATTGCGTGGAAAAAATACCTGAACAACAACCCGGTGATTGTATAAAAATTGTGCTGTTTGGACCTGAAAGTAGTGGTAAAACAACGCTTTCACGAGCACTTTCTGAATATTATAAAACGCTATGGGTACCCGAGTATGCTCGCGAATACCTTCAGGAGAAGTGGGTAACTCAAAAAACAATTTGTGAGCCTAAAGATATACTACCCATTGCAAAAGGACAGATTAAACTAGAGAATGACGCAGTACAAACCGGCATTAAATTAGTATTTTGTGATACAGATCTCTTAGAGACAAAAGTCTATAGTGAAGCTTATTATGAGGGCTGGTGCGACCCTTTAGTTGCTGAAGCAGCGCTCAAAAACGTGTATGATCTTTATCTTTTAACTTATATTGATATACCCTGGGAGGCAGATGACTTACGAGATAGGCCAGAGCAACGTCAGGAAATGTTTGATCTTTTTGAACAGGCATTGATTAATAACAACAGACCATATGTGCTTTTAAAAGGAACTGTACAGCAACGTTTAAAAACAGCTATTAACCAAATTAACAACTTACTACCTTGAATTTTACAGACCAAGAAATCAGCGAAATCAGAGAACATGGTTTAACTACAAAACAAGTAGCCTCTCAAATTGAACTTTTTGTAAATGGTGTACCTAATGTTAAGCTGGTCTCTGCAGCAACAATATCAGACGGTATTTTTCAGCTTTCAGATCAGGAGGCGTTAACCTATCGTGATGTTTATGAACAAAAAAAGGCAGACCTAGAAATTTTAAAATTTACACCAGCCTCTGGTGCTGCCAGTCGTATGTTTAAAAGTGTATTTAAATTTCTGGAAGATTATAATTCAGAGAAAGAAACAGTTAATGCATATTTAGAACGTACCGGTAGTAAGGTTATGAAAGTCTTTTTTGATAACTATGAGAAATTTCCTTTTTATAATAGAATAGTAGATCATCTTAGTGATGCAGAATTAGCAGATGAAAGCTCAAAAAAGTATGCATTTGTAAAGAAAATGATGGGTGCCGAAGGTGAAGATTTTGGCAATTTGCCTAAAGGTTTAATCCCTTTTCATTATTACGGTTCATATAGTGTAACCGCTTTTGAAGAGCACCTCTATGAGGCGGCTGCTTACGCTGCAAAAAATGATCACGCAAAATTACATTTTACCGTATCTCCAGAACATAAAGAAGCTTTTGAAGCACAATTAAAAGAGGTAGAGACTTCAGTAAGTACAAAAACTAACACCAGTTTTAAGGTTGACTATTCTTTTCAAAAGCCAGAAACAGATACTATTGCAGTTACCCTAGACAATAAAATGTATCGTAAAGATGACGGTTCGTTACTTTTTAGACCAGGAGGCCACGGAGCATTAATTGAAAATTTAAATGATGTTGATGCAGATGTGATTTTTATTAAAAATATAGACAATGTCCTGGTTAACGGTAAGATTGAAAATTTAGCAAAAAGTAAACGTACACTTGCGGGTGTGTTACTTGCAAAGCAGGAGCAGGTTTTTAAATATGCAGGTTTACTGGCAAACGATACCATTACAGAAGCAGAGCTCGAAGCGCTGGTTACGTTTTTAGAAACCGAATTTAGTACGCGTATAAGTGATGCTTATTCTAATTTTTCAATGGCTGAAAAGAAAACATATCTAGCTGAAATTTTAGATAGACCCATACGAGTTTGTGGTATGGTTAAAAATGAAGGAGAACCTGGCGGAGGTCCGTTTTGGGTTGAAGATGAAAATGGCAAGATAGCGCTGCAGATAATTGAAAGTGCACAGGTAAATACTAAAGATGCTAAGCAGGAAGAGATTTTTAAAAACTCAACTCATTTTAATCCGGTAGATATTGTCGCAGGTGTTCGTAATTATAAAGGAGAAAAATATAATTTACTTGATTTTGTAAATCCAGACCTGGCATTTATCGCTTATAAAACAGATGGCGGTACAGAGATTAAAGCATTAGAGCTTCCGGGATTGTGGAATGGCGCGATGGCACGCTGGAACACTTTATTTGTTGAGGTTCCTCTAGAAACATTCAATCCGGTAAAAACGGTAAATGATTTGCTAAAACCTTCGCACCAAAGCTAGATGAATAAAGACGTACTGTTTTCAGAATGTGATTTTAAAGCAGTTCGCAGTAGCGGGCCCGGAGGTCAGCACGTAAATAAAACTTCAACTAAAGTAATGCTACACTGGAGTTTAAAAGACACAACAGTATTTGATGATGTTCAAAAAGATCGTCTGAGTGCGCGTTTATCGTCAAAACTTACTACAGAGGGTTCATTGGTGCTATCATACGATCAAAGTCGCAGTCAGCACAAAAATAAAGAAGAGGTATTTAAGAACCTGGTAAAGCTCTTGGAAGCAGGATTAAAAATTCCGAAGTATAGAAAAAAAACAAAACCTTCTTTAGCTTCTAAAAAGAGGCGACTTGATATAAAGAAGCATACAGCAGATAAAAAAGCAAACCGAAGACCGCCCAGTTTATAAATTTAACGGTCAAGATTTTAAAAGTGTGGAGAATTTCCACACTTTTTTTGTGGAATATACTCAGATTCTACAAGTTCCACACATTCCATCATTTAGTGTTGTTGTGTTTAATTACCTGTATTTCAATACAATATAGTTATTAGAGATGGCTTAGTTGTACTTGGTACAGTTTTGCTATATACCTAAATGAGTTTGAGAGTAAACAAGCTTAATTTTCAAAATACTAATAAACAAATACAGGAATGAAAAATTTAATAATGACAGTGGCAGCAGCAGCAACGTTACTTTTTGCAAGTGAAAAGGTAAATGCTCAGGATACTGAAAATAAGGATATAGCATTAAATAAAACAGAAGTTCAAGCTCCGGTAAATGATGGATTTGAAAAAATAGAAATTTCAGAATTACCTAAAATCGTTACAGATGCTGTAGTGGTTGATAAAGCTGGAGCGACGGTTGATGAGGCTTTTTTAAATGCCGAATTAAAACTGTATAAACTCACTCTAGTTAGTGAAGGTCAAGAATCTGAAACTGCCTACATAAATGAAGTAGGAAAATGGGTTGAGGTTAAATAAAAAAATCAATTAAATAATCAATATAAATTTTTGTACGCAAGTGCACTTTCTAAATAATACAATTATGAAAAATCTAGTAATGACAGTAGCAGCGGCAGCAACAATGATTTTTGCAGCTCAAAATATGACCGCACAAGAAACATTTCAAGATGTTGCAATGAATCAAACAGAAGCACAAGCTCCGATACAGGATGGTTTTGAAAAAATAGAAACAGCTGCACTACCTGAAACAGTTACAAATGCAGTAACAGCAGATAAAGCAGGTTCTGAAGTAACCGAAGCATTCTTTAATGAAGAATTAGGAGTGTATAAGTTGATGTTACAGGCAGAAGGCGCAGAAGCTGAAACAGCATATATCAACGCTGAAGGAAAATGGGTTACTTTAAAGTAATCTGGATTAAAAAGTAAGTATTATAAATCACGACACTTAGGTGTTAATCTAAAATATCAAATTATGAAAAAGTTAGTAATGACTGTAGCAGCCGCAACAACAATGCTTTTTGCAGCTCAAAATATGACCGCACAAGAAACATCTCAAGATGTTGCAATGACTCAAACAGAAGCGCAAGCTCCGGTACAGGATGGTTTTGAAAAAATAGAAACAGCTGCACTACCTGAAACAGTTACAAATGCAGTAACAGCAGATAAAGCAGGTTCTGAAGTAACTGAAGCATTCTTTAATGAAGAATTAGGAGTGTATAAGTTGATGTTACAGGCAGAAGGCGCAGAAGCTGAAACAGCATATATCAACGCAGAAGGTAAATGGGTTACTTTAAAGTAATCTGAAATAAAAAGTAAGTATTATAAATCACGACACTTAGGTGTTAATCTAAAATATCAAATTATGAAAAAGTTAGTAATGACTGTAGCGGCCGCAACAACAATGCTTTTTGCAGCTCAAAATATGACCGCACAAGAAACATCTCAAGATGTTGCAATGAATCAAACAGAGGCGCAGGCACCTGTAGCAGATGGCTATGAGAAAATTGAAGTTTCAGAATTACCTGTAACGGTAACTGATGCAATTGAAGCAGATAAAGCAGGATCTGAAGTAACAGAAGCTTGGGTTGATGCAGAGAAAAAAACGTTCAAACTTATTTTAGTAGCTGAAGGTGCAGAAGCAGAGACTGCTTACATCAATGCAGCTGGTGAATGGGTTGAACCAAAAGAGTAGTTTAATTCCCTTGAATTTTTAAGTTATAGAATGGTTAGAAATTCAGAAAAAACCCCGACGAAAGTCGGGGTTTTTTGTTTTTAATACAATCAGGTTTTAAAAATATAAGAGATTAAAATCCGTTATGTATTTTATGATTTATTTGACCTCAGTCACACCCTGGGTTTAGTACTTTTAAACTTATAAAATTAAAACAGTTGACTAGTATTCTAATTATTGAAGATGATGTAGCATTTTGTAAAATGCTGGAGACCTTTTTGAGCAGGCGCGATTTTAAAGTAACAAGCGCTTTTACTGCCGAAGAAGCCCGAAAGATTTTAGATACAACCACCATAAATCTTGTATTAACAGATGTACGTTTGCCAGATGATGATGGTCTTAGTGTTTTAAAACACGTTATACAAATAAATCAGAATATACCCGTAATTCTTATGACGGGCTATGCAGAAGTGAATAAGGCAGTGCAGGCAATGAAGGAAGGTGCTTTTGACTACATTTCTAAACCGGTACGACCCGATGAATTGCTGCAAATAATAGAAAAAGCACTTCAGAAAAATAACAGTACAAAAGCAACTCAGAACGTAGCAGAAGTAAAGCAAGAAGCTGTTGTTGAACCTAAGACTAAGAGTGCGGCAAAATCCCAGTTTATAAAAGGTATAAGTGATGCTTCGGCAAAACTCAATCAATATGTAGATTTAGTAGCGCCCACAACAATGTCTGTTTTAGTAATAGGTGATAGTGGTACGGGTAAAGAATACGTTGCAAAAAATATTCACGATAGAAGCAAACGAAAGGAGAATCCGTTTATCGCAGTAGATTGTGGTGCTATTCCAAAAGAATTAGCGAGCAGTGAGTTTTTTGGTCATAAAAAAGGATCATTTACAGGAGCCTTAACAGATAAAATAGGTCACTTTGAAGCGGCAAATGGGGGTACACTTTTTTTAGATGAAATAGGAAACCTCTCTTACGAGCTGCAAGTTCAATTGTTAAGAGCTTTGCAAGAGCGCAAGGTAAAACCGGTAGGCGCAAATACTGAAATTCCGGTAGATATACGTGTTGTAGCAGCAACAAATGAGGATCTTGCTGAAGCTGTTAAAAAAGGTGAGTTTAGAGAAGATTTATACCACAGACTTAATGAATTTTCAATTAAAGTACCGAGGTTAAGTAAACGTAAAGAAGATTTACGATTGTTTGTAAGTGCATTTTTGCAACGTGCAAATAACGAACTAGAAAAAGATGTTGAGGGCTTTAGCGAGCAGGCGATGCAGGCTTTAGAGCGTTACGACTGGCCGGGAAACTTACGAGAACTTCAAAATATTGTAAAACGATCTGTTTTACTAACACAGCACACCACTATACCTTTAGAATTATTGCCTCAGGAAATTACAAGCTTTAAAGAAGATGCGTCAAAACAAGACTTTAGTTTATTTAAAAATGCAAATGAGCAGGAACTTATATTAGATGCTCTTGAGGAAGCAAACGGTAATAAAAGTAAAGCCGCACGTATTCTTAATGTAGATCGTAAAACACTTTACAATAAGTTAAAACAGTACGATATTAAACTTTAAAGTGAAATCGTAAATCTTTAAGTAATTCATTGGTGTCTTTCTCCACAATATGAATAAGGGATTTCAATACTTTTTTAGAAATTGTTTTTCCGTCAGGATTCTCTAGCTTTTCTAATATTTTAACTATAGATGTTGCTTCTAACTGGCGCATCATAGGTAGCATTTTATGAGCGATTTCTTTGAGTTGCTCCGGGCTTTCTGCGTGTGTATTGAGTAAAATAAGATTTTCTTCGGCAGTTTCTATAAATACTACGATAATAGATTTTAACGACTCAGGATCATCATCAGCAAAAGCGTTAAGCGCATCTAAATTGTAAGCCTGGTCTGCGTGTTGATTGTTTTCTTGAAGTGGTTTAACCGTAAAATTCAGATTCTTAATAATGGCTATTAGGTGATCTGGTTTGTAAGGTTTTTTTAGATTACTGGTGAATCCTAACTTTTTATAATCGTCATCTTCTAATTTTCCATTCCCGGAAAGTGCTATAACGGGAGTCTCTTTTAAACGTATATCCTGCCTAATTTTTTTGATAAGTTCGATACCATCTAGAATGGGCATTTGTATATCGGTTAGAATAAGGTCAAAGGTGTTATGCTCTAATTGGTCTAGCGCTTCTTTACCGTTTGTTGCAACAGTAATGGTATAGGGGTGACTTTTTAGCGTTTCCTGAGCAAGCTTTATTTGCATGGGTTCATCATCAACCAGCAATATATTTTTAGGGGTGTTGGTGTCAAACTCTTCAGTAATGGTCGGGGAGGTTTCCATTTTTTGCCCCGTTTCTTCTACAGGAATACTAAGTGTAAATGTGCTTCCTTTTCCGAGTTCGCTTTCAAGTTTCAGCTTACCATTTAATAAATCTGCAAGTTTTTGAGAGATGGAAAGTCCCAGGCCAAAGCCGCCATACCTCTGCGCAATATGATCTTCCGCTTGAGAAAACTCTTTAAATATAATTTTCTGTTTGTGTTTTGCGATACCTATTCCTGTATCTGCAACAGCAATGATCAAATTTGCCTTTTCTAAAACTAATGAAATAGTAATGCTGCCCGAGTCTGTAAACTTATAGGCATTAGTAATTAGGTTTGAGACAATTTGTTTTATACGGAAAGGATCACTTAAAAACAGACGATCTAATTCTTGAGGTACGTCAACTTTGAGATTTACATCTGGTTTCCCAACAGCCGGGATTGCCACAGCTATAATGTCTTCAATAAGATTTTTAGGATTAAATGGTATTTTTTCTATCTTAATTTTGCCGGCTTCTAATTTTGAGAAATCAAGAAGATCATTTACCAGCTGAAGCATATACTCGCCAGATTTTTCTATGGTGTGTAAATAGCGATTTTGCGTGGCATCTACGCTGGTTTTTTGCAGCAAATCTGTAAACCCTATAACCGTATTTAAGGGGGAGCGCATATCGTGTGTGATGGTCGCCATTAGCTGCTCTCTACTTTTTAAAAGCGATTTAGCCACTTTATTGCTTTTTTGTAATTCGGTGTTGTATTGTTGGCTTCGTGATGCGTCTTTAAATATCATTATTACAAAACCCAGAGCTAGAACGATGCTTATTAAACCTATAATCTTTAAGGTTTTTGAGATCTCATCTATTCGTGAGTTAAGGAGTTCTTCACGTTGTTTTGCAGATAACAGACCTTCCTGTTCAAACGAACTTAAAAGCGTTCTAATCTTCAGGTTAATTTCGCGGTCGTTTTTAAGCAGATTATTCTCTTTACTAATAATATCAATCTCCAGCTGTTTTTTTCGGTCTTCAATTTTTGCCAGTGTTTCCCGCACGGTCTTAGCCATTGAGGTTAGATTTTGATCGGGGTCTGCATTGTCTTTTCGCAGATATTCGAGATAATCTACAATCACTTTTTTAGTATATGCATCTACAGAATCAAGTCTGGGATCGTTAGAATAATCTTCAAAATAGATGTCTTCCTTTGTTAATTCGGCAAGAGCCTCGTCATAATAATTACGGGAGTATTGCTCCCTGCGCAACTGTACCATTGCGCTTATGTTTGTAGTTTTTGTATTTAGAAGTATTTTAATGCTGTCCAGTTGTTGGGTGAGCATTCTGGTTGTGGTTAATGCGCGTAAGGAGTCGAGTTGAGGTGAGATGCTATCTACTATCACCCGGTATTGTTTAAATTGATCCTGAGAGCCTGTGGCCATCGCTGTACGACCTATGGTCTCTGCCTCATATAAATAACTTAGAGCGTTACTGGTGTAGGTAAGCTTCTTGTTTGTAGTGGCAGACTCTTTCTCAGGATAAATAAATGTTTTGATTTGCGGGTAAATAAACCAGACACCTACAATAATTAAAAGGGCGATTAAAAAGTAGCCTGCAAGTACTTTAAGGGTAATAGATCGCTTTGTGTTTTTCATAAAAAGGTATTCGGTTTAAAATTAATCTTATGCGAAACAAAAGCCCTTAATTTTTTTATAAAAGCAGAACTATTGTACTACATTTGCCGCTCAATCTCAAAGGGGTGCTTAAACTTTCTATTTAGAAACGCAAGCTGAGATCACACCCAATGAACCTGGGCAGGTAATGCTGCCAAGGGAAACGTTTAAAAGTATAGATGTATTCAATATTGCTTTTAAACAACATTGCTTTTTTATTTAATAATTTCACAGAATAATCGCCCCTTTTATTCGTAATAATTTTACGAATGAAAACTCTTTTATTTGTGTGTGTTGCTTCCATAACAACCTGGGGAGCACTCGCACAGCAAAAACCATCAGACACTACTAGCGTAAATACGTTAAACGAAGTTTTAGTGAAATCTGTACGCGTAAATGCAGACTCCCCTATTACCTTTAGTAACCTTTCTAAAGAAGAAATCAACCAGCGTAATCTGGGTCAGGATTTACCCATTTTGCTTAATTTTTTACCCAGTGTAGTAACCACATCAGATGCAGGTGCGGGAGTGGGTTACACGGGTTTTCGCGTACGCGGAACAGGAAATCAAGGAATAAATGTTACAATTAACGGTATCCCATATAACGATTCTGAAAGTCTTACGACCTTTTTTGTAAACCTTCAGGATTTTAGCAGTTCTGTACAAAGTTTACAATTGCAACGTGGTGTAGGTACTTCTACAAATGGAGCCGGAGCTTTTGGTGCGAGTTTAAATATTCTTACCGAAGCTATAGATAATAAGGCATACGCCGAAGTTAGTGCTTCGGGAGGATCATTTAATACTCGTAGAGCCAATGTAAAATTTGGTACAGGTCTTATAGGTGATCACTTTAGCTTTTCGGGAAGATTATCAACTATTAAATCAGACGGTTACGTTGACCGTGCTAGCTCAGATTTAAAATCTTATTATTTACAGGGAGGCTATCGCGACGAAAATACTTTAATTAAGGTTATAGGTTTTGGAGGTGCTGAGGTTACTTATCAATCGTGGAATGGTATAGATGCCGAAACACTGGCAACAGACAGAACCTTTAACCCTATAGGCTTTCAATACGATGATGCCGGAAACCTGCAAGGCTTTTATGACAATCAGGTAGATAATTATAAGCAAGACCATCTTCAGATATTATGGAATCAAAAATACGGCGGCGGCTGGTCAACAAATCTCAGTTTAAACTATACAATGGGACGTGGCTTTTTTGAAGAATATGTAGACTCGTGGTATTACGCAAATGTCAATTTTAGTGATGATGCTACTTTTGACTTTATAGGCTGGGAGCCGTATGAAGTTGAGGGTTCTTTACAAACCGATACTGATTTAGTACGTCGTCGCTGGTTAGATAATCGTTATTATGTAGCTAATTTAACTACTAATTATTCAGACGAAAACATCGATTTTGATGCCGGGGTTTTTGGTAGTATATACAGCGGTGATCACTACGGTGAAATCACGTGGGCTCGGTATTTTTCACAAACTGAAGAACCGGGTTACCGTTATTATTTTGGGACAGCAGATAAAAATGAGTTTACCACATTTGCTAAGGCTACGTGGCGTATAGACGATACCTGGAGTGTGTTTGGAGATTTACAACGTAGGTTTATATCCTACCAAACAGATGGTTTAAATGATGACAGGGAAGAATTTATCATTGATAAAAAGTTTTCATTTTTTAATCCTAAAGCAGGATTAACAGTTAGTCTTGATGCCTCAAACAAGGTTTATGCATCTTATGCGCGCGCAAACCGAGAACCCAATCGCACAGATTTTGAAAATGGAAATCCCATACCCGAAACTTTAAATGATTTTGAATTAGGCTATCGCTTTACTCAGGAGCGAGCTCGTATTTATGCAAACCTGTATTATATGGATTATCGTAATCAGCTTGTATTAACAGGTGCAATTGACGATGTGGGTGCTCCCATACGTCAAAACAGCGGTTCAAGTTATCGATTGGGATTAGAAGTGGAGGCTACTGTAGAGCTTATACCTGGTATTCTCGCGGTATCCCCTAACATTGCCTTAAGCACAAATAAAAACAGAGATTTTCTTTTTGAGAGAGATGGTGTTCTACAAAATTTAGGAAATACAAATATTTCTTATTCACCAAATGTTATAGCAGGAAATCGTTTAGATGTTTTTCCTTTAAAAAGTTTGAGATTGTCGTTACTTTCTAAATATGTAGGTGAGCAATACCTTGGTAATATAGACGCAGAAAGTTCTAAGCTAGATGCCTATTTTATAAATGATTTTAATGTGCAGTATGATCTGGAGGAAATAGGTTTTGCAAAATCTATAACGCTAACCGCTTTAGTAAATAACATATTTGATAAAAAGTATGTTTCAAACGGATATTTCTTTACGTATGATGATGACTTTACAAACCCGGGAACCATAACTACAGTTGAAGGGACGGGATATTATCCGCAGGCAGGAATTAATTTTTTAATAGGAGCAACGATTAGGTTTTAGGGGACTCATAGCGTTGCTTTACAGCCGGCATCTGCCGGCTGTTTTTATTTTAATTAGAAACATTAATTCCACTTCCGCTCTGCGAAACCCGGTATTCTATAAGTGTATAAGGTAGTTGTTTGCCAAGATCCTGCCCGGTATAAAGTGTATAGGTGTTTTCTTCACAAGAACATTTAGCTTCAACTCCATTTAAAATCATAGTAGAACACTCATTAGGTACGTGATTGGGATCTGTAGCTTCCCAGGCACGCACTCCTGCACCAGTATTAATTACAAAAATACCCCGTACTCCGGCATTAGCAACAAACACCGCATTGCCGGGAAACTGCAAAACGCTGTATTCTGGTAAATTTGTGTTTAAACTTATAGTAAATGATATGGGATTTATATTGGGGTTATTAGTACGATTATCATCTGTGCTGCAGGAGAGAAAAGCAACGGAAAGAATTAAAATAGCTGAGATTTTATTGAACATTTTTGATAAAAGATGAATTGTCAATTTATAAGATTTTAAAAGTAAGAATTAATAAATTCGTATATTAGCAACAGATAATCCCGTTTTTGATGGGATTTTTTGTGTTTATAGCACTGCGCATACATTATGCTGTGAACAGCCAAATGATAAAACGAAGATACGCAGATTACATTGTATTTAATAAATGAAGTTATGAGTAAGGTAGCATACTATACAGAAGAAGGATTAAAGAAATTAAGAGACGAACTTAATCATTTGAAAGATGTAGAGCGTCCTAAATCCTCACAAGCAATTGCAGAAGCGAGAGATAAAGGTGATTTAAGTGAGAATGCAGAATATGACGCAGCTAAGGAAGCACAGGGAATGCTTGAAATGCGTATTTCTAAGATGGAAGAAATTGTTGCTAATGCACGTATTATAGATGAATCACAATTAGATACTTCAAAAGCATTAGTACATTCTACGGTTACGATTAAAAATCAGGTAAACGGAATGGAAATGAAATATAAGTTAGTAGCTCAAAGCGAAGCCGACTTAAAAACCGGGAAAATTTCGGTTGATTCTCCTATTGGTAAAGGTTTATTAGGTAAAAAAGTAGGGGATGTTGCAGAAATTAGCGTTCCTAACGGGACTATGAAGTTTGACGTAATTGATATTACAAGAGACTAACACCTTTATTTAATAAAGTTTTATAGCTGAGTTCATAACAAGGAATCCTTTTATGAACTCAGCTTTTTTAATTTAATTTCTCCAGATAAAATCTCCTTTGTCAACAGACCAGTCATTGCCAAAGAAACCACTGGCTTTAACACCTTCAATTCCTTTTGAAAGCATAGTATTGTCAAATATTAAAACGTCTGGAAAGGTGGTTCCGTTTTCAAGATAGTCATTGGCATATGCCGCTTTCATACCTTCAACACCTGTAGCTGTTACAACACCTATACTTGCAATAGCGCTATCTGTTCTGGGATAAATAAATAGTGCACCCCAGGAATCACCAGTAAGCGATTTTGAACCCATCTCAATTTTATTTGTTGAAACCTGAATGGGGCTGTCTTTCAAAAGTTTGTTCCAGGTTGTATTATTGCTTTTGTTTCCGTAGATAATTATGTTCTGATCAGGATAATTACTTGCTTTAAAATCACGATCTTTTACAAGTTCTACAGAACCATTTGCACGGTACCAGAATTTTTCAGCATCAAATTTAGCCCGGTTATAATACCATTTATTCTCCTCATTAGAACCGTTAGAGGCATAAACAAAAACCATATTATTTCTAAAGGCATCTTTGAATCCGCCATTTCGGTGAGGCCCTTTTTCACTAGCTTGAGGAGCCTTGATACGAGCCCATGTTCCTAAATTATTCTCTAAATAGATTGTTTCTTTAGAGGGGAAAGTTAATTGCTGATTATCGATAGCTAATGTATCATTTGTTATTGCTGCATTCTGTAAATCTATGCGCAGTACGGCTGTGTTTATTGTTGTAATATTTAGTTTGCCGTCTTCTTTTTTCAATTTAAATGAACTTATTTCAAAGGGTTTTTTCTGCTGAAGAATACTAACATAATGAGAACCGGCAGAAACTCCGGGAGAACCCGTTGAAAACTCAATCTCATCAATATCTTCTGAAGCCTTTATTTTTCGGGCTTTAAAGAAATCAAAAAGCAAGGGATAATCTACACTCTCGTCACCATACCAGTGTGTTCCGTCAGGATATTCATAATACGAGAAGTCGTTATGATAAGAGCCTAGCTGCGCACGCATATCGCGGGCTATTGATGTAGGAACTACATTGTCTTTTTCTCCGTGTAAAATATAAACCCCATAATGCAGATAATTGCGTTTTAATTTTAGTGTACGGCTGGGATTGCCTGCTCTACGAATGATACTGTCTAAGTGGGCATCTATATCATTGTTAAATGTTAATGTCGCTTTTTTCAAAAAGTCATCTTTAGTCATACCAAAACGGTCAAAACTTTCTGCCGGCATTTCTCTCATACGTTCTATAGAATTGTTGCGGTATAGCAGAAGATCAGGATAACCCGCACAAGGAGCAATAGCAGCAAAGCGATCTGGATAGGTCGCACCAAGATACCAGGTGCCGTGACCGCCCATAGAATGGCCGGTTAAATACGTATGTTGTTTATCTGTTTTAAGTAATTTTTCTGCTTCATCAAGAACTTCCAAGGCATCAAGTCTACCCCAGTCTTCCCAGGCAAAACCATAAGGTCTGCGGTTAGTAGGTGCCACAAGATGTCCCCAGTCTTTCTGCTTATAAGCATTGGCTTGATTCACCGCTTCTACAGAAGCCCCATGAACAGAGAAAAACAAGGCCTGATTGTCTGTATCTTTAGTAAGAGAAGGTGCTAAACTGTAATATTGAACACTGCCATCTACCTGACTTATAAACGTGTTTTTATGATGCTTATACTTTGATTTTACAGCAAGTTCTAACGTATCTGTACTTAGTGTTTTTCCAGACTTATCCATTAATGTAATTACAGCATTTACAGTTTCCTGTTGTGCTAAATTTTTAGGAATTGCTATTTTAAATGGGACTTTTCTAACGATGAGCGGTGAGATGTTAGGAACCTGAGAGCTAATCTCAGCATCCCCTATTTTTACGTGAATCTTTCCGTTTTTAAACCAGTCATCTGTTGTGTTCATTACCCTAATTGCACCATATACAGGTTTAGACTCTTCAATTAAAAGGTCTGGAAGTGTGAGATCTCTTTTAGTAAATTGAATAGGTTGATCTGCCTTTAAGAGTCTGGCACGCATTGTAGCAAATCGCCCGCCAGAAAGCACAAATTCATTTTTGCCTTTATTGAGTTTTACAGGTATTAAATTCCATCCAAAATCATAGTGATCACCCTCATGAGGTAAGCCATTAATTAAAACATTAGTATGTCCTGATGCTTCAAAAAGTACAGTTTGCTCGGTTTCTGAATTATATTCTAGATATAAATACCCAGAGCGCAAACCGCGATCAGCAAATTCATTTTTCTCTTGTGTTTTTAGGGGTTCCCACTCAAGAGTTTTACCAGAAAAAGCATCAATTATTTTGATTTCTGCTATTGGTGTATTTACCTTTTTGTTGAGTATTTGTGCGAATACGGGATCACTTGAAACGGCATCATTATTAAACGCAAATCCTTGTTTTTTTAAAATTAATCCTTCAGTAAATAAATGCAGGATCTCACCTTCGTTGACGTCCTCTACTTTTTCTTTACCAAAATATTGAACGATGTTACCTTGTTGATTCTGGGCAAATGACAAAGAAGTTACCGCGAGTAAACTGAATAAAAGCCAGCTAAATTTCATTATCTATGTATTTAAATTAAAAACGGGTCACTGTTAAATGACCCGTTAGAATTAGTATTTAAAACCTATTGTTTAGGTCCTGCACCATAATTAGGGTTTTGTTTATCAAACCACAAACGCTCTGTGTTTAAGACTTGCGGGTCATTAGATCCCGTTGTAAAGCCTTGTTCCATATATGCGTTGTTGTAGTTGTTGTAATTACTGTTGTCTTCAGTAGGAGTTCTCACAGTAAAACGGCGCGGTACTGTTGCAGAAGAGCCGCCGGTTAAGAATGGGTCTCTGGGCAGAATTGTACTTGCAGTTTTAGGAATTCCAGATCTTCTTACAGTTGTCCATAAATCACCGGGCATCGCCGCAAAATTTATGTATTGTTGTATGTACACTTTTTCTAAACCGTCTGTACTCAAATCATATGCAGGCTGAAGTAATAAGTTAGCGATCTCTTCATCTCTTAGTTTTGTTGCGCCAGCTTCAGCTAATGCTGCATCCATATAAACAGGGTCTTCGTCATAGTATGGAAAACCATTGTTTTCAGCAAGCATATCTAATACACGTGCAGAAAACTCAACGCCGCGGTTTAAATAGTCCTGTGCATCTCCCGGAATGTTTGCTCCCAGAAGTTTAAATTCTGCCAGATATAAATTAGTCTCAGCAGATGATCCTAAAATCACTTTTAAAGGAGGAAAGTTATCGTTGCGTTGTAACACACGACCATTTGGTTTAGTAGGGTAGGTAAAGCCATATCCTGTACGAGTTATACGCTCTGCAAAATTTGAAGTAGATGTATAGGTTTTTTCAGCTCCGTTAAGATTAACTCTATTGTTAATTCCTTGATTAAAATAAACATCATTTGCACCTATAAAAGCAGCATCTGGAGATAACGGTACTCCAAAATAGCGCACCCAGGGCTCACCCGGTCCAGACCATCCCTCAAAATTGCCGGCTGCATCTAATACCACATACTGCTCAACATAAGGAGGTAAATCCTGTCCTGCATCAATAAATGCCTGTATCACCTCACCGTTAAATGAGTTTTTATCAAAAAGCACTTTAACTCTAGGGTCTTTATTAGCAACCATAAAATCTATAAGCTCTATAGATCCTGCACCTGCGCCCATAGGATTACCGGTACCTCTGTAATTAATATCACGTTGATAGATAAAATCATCACTCAAATCATCCATATAACCTGCAGGAGAGTTTGCTACCTCTTCTGCTATAGCTAATGCTTTTGCACGATCTGTATTGATCATACGTGCTGCAATTTTTAATTTAAGCAGATTGCAAAATTTTGCCCATTTTGCATAATCTCCGCCATAAATCACGTCATTGTCACCTATTTCAAATTGATTAGAAGCACTTAAATCTTCAATAGCCATATCTAATTCTTCAAGCCATATTGTATATAATTCTTCTTGTGTATCAAATTCAGGATTAAATAGTGGAGGCGAAGTATAGGGAGCTAAACCGGCTTGTGTGTAAATCATAGAGCCATAAAGGTCTGAATACAGCATAGACGGAAAGATTTGAACCGGGTAGGTCATTGCTTTTAACGCTCTTCTTGCTTCTTGCTCTTCCTCGCTTAATGCCTCTATTTGAGCTCTAATATCTCTGGTATTAGGTATCACCTCGCGGTATATATATAGGCGGTCTGCAACAGGTCCCATTTCAAAAATAGCTTCAGAATTTGCACCACTTCCGGTAGCAGTTGCTACTTGTGACCACGGGTACGCATAATCAAAATTATCATAGAACCAGATGAGGTAATCGTCGCCATACATCTGTTCTACTGCTTTAGTCATCGAGAATCGCAAATCAGGATCTGATAATGCCGATGGGTCGCTATTTAATTCAGCAAAACTGTCTTTATCGCACGCAGAGACAAATACCAGTAGTAGAATTAAAAATATGTTTATCGTTTTTTTCATTTTTTCTTTCTGTTAAATTAAAAATCTAGAGAAATCGTCATGGTGTAACTTGCTGTATACGGAGTAAATGAGCGCTCTCTAAACGAATCTGCACTTCCTGTACCTCTAAAACTTTCCGGGTTAATATTGTTAGGTAAAGAATTATATATGTAGCCTAAGTTTCGTGCATTAACACCTATATAAAGATTGCGTGCATTTAACTTGTCGCTTATACTTTTTGGCAGGTTATATCCTAAAGAAATATTTCTTATAGCGATATATTTTACCTCTTTAAACCAATTGTCGTTAACAACTCCCTGACCCCATGAGTTTGTGAAATAATTATAGAAACTGGCATGAGTGGGTTCTACTAATCCCTGGTCGTAAGCTTCCTGATACGTCATGCCGCCTACATTAACGCTCTCACCACTAGGAGCGGTAATCATTTGACCTTCTTGAAAAATACCTTCCGGGATGATACCATCAGAATAGGTGCGTCCTTCAATATCTGAATATTGAGAAGTCCAGCTAACTCCACCATTTGCTTCATCTCTACCTCTTAGAGAAGAATCAAGATATCCATAAGCAGTACCATATCTGCTTGAATACGATGCGATGTGGCCACCATATCTAGCATCTAATAATACAGAAAGAGATACACCTTTATAGGTGAATTCATTGCTTAATGAACCTTCAAAATCTGGCTGAACCTTACCTACCTTTTCTACTGTCCCACTGCGTTGATAATAAGCGCCACGTCTTGAGTCACTATAGGTAAGTAGTTTCATTCCGTTACGCGGATCGTCTATGGGATTACCGGCGTCGTCTACAGATTGCCACGTCTTTATAGCACTATCAGACATTAACACACCATATTCGCCATCTTCAAAGGCAACAGAGCCTATTCTAAAGTTTCCGTAGCTGATATCGCCGCCTAATGTTTTGAAACCTCCGAAGGCATCATCAAGATCTTTAACTTTTGTGGTATTATTCCAGTAATTGAAAGTTGCATTCCATTCAAAATTCTGAGTTTTTACAGGAGAACCATAAAGACTTAATTCAACCCCATAATTACTTAAGGTACCTATGTTAGTTAAATATTGAGTGTAACCCGCTTCAGCATTTACCGGAACATTACCAATTTGGTTTTTAATAGTCTCATTGTAATATGCAAAATCAACACCTAGACGATTGTTTAAAAAACGGGCATCAAGGCCAAATTCATACGAGTTTTTACGTTCTGGAATAAGTTCTCGGTTAACAAGAGTTTTTGATATTGAATTATTATAAACAAAATTGCCGTCATTCATTTCATATCTGCCAATAGCGTATCCGGGATTTATTACATACGGGTCTGTGTCGCTACCTACCTGCGCCCAGGAAGCTCTTAATTTTCCAAAAGTTACCCAGTCTGGCGTTTTAAAAGTTTCGCTTAAAAGCCAGGAACTAGATACAGAAGGGTAGAAGTAGGAATTTGAGCCGGTTCCGTTAGTGTAAACCAGGGCAGAAGACCAGTCATTTCTACCGGTAATGTCTAAGAACAATTGATCTTTATAGCCAAAACTAGATAAGAAATAAAGCGAGTTAATTTGTTTGGTGCCAAAGATACCTGCATCAGAAATAAGATTTCTTCTTGAGTTGTCCATAAAAAATCTACCCGGTACAATTAAACCACCATCTGTTCTCACATTACTATATGATTTTTCCTGATCAAATATTTCTGCACCTATTAAGAGTGTTGAAGAAATATCTTCGCTTATGTCTTTATGAATATCAAAAGTAATTTTTCCGTTACGTGTTAAATCTCTAGAGTGATTTAAAACATACTGCCCACCTTCATTTGCATAGCCACTACCTAATGCTTTAGACTCATATTTTGTGGTATAATCATTAGCACTAGCCTGTGCGGTTATAGTTAACCAGTCTGTTGCTTCAGCAGAAAGAGTAATAACAGGACGCGAGACAGTCTCTTTACTTCTATCATCTATGGTATTGTAGTTAAACCATAAACCGCTATTGGGAGCAAAGGCAAACTCATCATTAAATTGCGCATTGGGTACACCCCCATGTGGCGCCTGCCAAAAACGGCGTTGTGAATATTTTTCAGTATTGTAAATACGTTCAAAACCACCTTCAAAGAAGTTTTGTGATATAGCATCTAGCGCGTTTTGTGCATTAGATTGGGTGAAAGACATAGATCCGCTAGCTTTTAGCCAGGGGGTTAAATTATAAGTAGCTCTAAATAAAATGGCATTTCTCTCAAAGCTGTTGCTTGGTAATGTACCTGTTCTTTTGTTATAAGAATCAGATAGATAAAAGCTACCCTTGTCGTTAGCGCCACTTACTGAAAATGAAGTGTTTGTATTAATACCAGTCTCGTAGGCATTCTTCATATTATCTTTTTGAGCAGCATAGGGTATTAAACTCCCATCATAATCTTCTATTAACGAACCGTCAAAACGTGGGCCATAGCTTAAGCCGCCGCCCGCGTGGCCTATTAAGGTAGCCTGACCTTCGTTATTATAATAGAATTGCCCTGTGTCAAAACGATAAAAATTATTGTTTTCATCTCTGTTACCGTAGCCAATATAACCGGCGAGTGTACCAGGACCAAATTGATTTTGTAAATCTGGAGTGTCAAAAACGTAATCAATACCTACAGATTGCTTTACTGAAACACCAATCCCGCGCGTACCAGAACCATCTTTAGTTTCGATTAAAACCACTCCATTAATACCACGAGAACCATATAGTGCAGTTGCTGCAGCTCCTTTAAGTACCGAAACAGATTTGTAATCATCTGGGTTAAGATTTTTTAAGATATTACCATAGTCATTGGCACTTGCAGCCCAATCTGCAGAGTTGTCTTTAGATTCGGTATTTTCAAGTATTACCCCGTCAATAACGAATATAGGTTGATTGTTTGTAGAGTTTAATGAAGAAACACCCCGAATCTGAATTTTTGAATTACCAAATAATCCACCGTCTGAAGCGCCAATACTAACCCCAGCAACCTTACCTTGTAAGGCAAGAACGGGATTAACCGTGTTTGTTTTTGCCAGTTCTTCACCGCTCACTTCGGTCATTGCATACCCCAGCTTTTTAACTTCACGCTTGATACCAAGAGCTGTTATTACCACCTCATTTAGAGCTTCTGTGCTCACAACAAAATTCACATTGATTTCATTTTTTCCTGCAACATCAACTTCCTGAGTTGTGAAGCCTATCATCGAAAATACAAGTGTTGCACCTGAAGAAACTTCAATAGTATAATTACCATCAAAATCAGATACGGTTCCGTTACCTGTCCCTTTTTCTGATATGGTAACACCTGGTATGGGCATTCCGTTTTCAGAATCTAAAATTGTTCCTGACACCTGTTGTTGCTGTGCGCAAATACTCTGTATACACAGAAAAAACAACGGCAGTACTAAATACAGTAGCTTTTGTTTCATAAATGTTTTATTTAATAGATCTAATTGTTAGTTACATCTAAGTAGCAGAAAAGGTTAAAAAAAACATAATGAATTAGACAGACGTCACTTGTGAATCGACAGACGACGAATTTTGCATCATTTACTTTTTAAAAAATGAAAACCAATTAATACTTTAATCGGCTTTTTATGTATCATTTAATAAATAGGCACATAAAAAAGCAAGGATTTCAAGAAAAACTGAGAATACATTAGCCTGTTGGGATATGCTTTAAATTTTGTTAAAAAAGGGTCATATTTTAGTAGTGCAATCAGCGTTATTTTGCTAAATGTGATGCTTGAAGAATTTTAAATTAGGAAGAAAAACACATTCTCGTTACCTTCGAGAAAAATAAGCAAATTATTATGCCATCAATTTTCACTAAAATAATAAATCGCGAGATCCCGGGTCATATCGTTGCAGAAGATGACAATCATATTGCAATTTTAGATGTAAACCCAAATGCCAAAGGGCATACATTATGTATTCCTAAGAAAGAAGTAAATAAATTATTTGATCTTTCTGAGCCCGAATATATTGCGCTTATGGCATTTAGCCGAAAAGTGGCAATTGCTCTTGAAAAGGTAGTAGATTGTAAACGAATAGGAGTTTCTGTTATAGGTCTTGAAGTGCCCCATGTGCACGTACATTTAATACCCTTAACGACTATGGAAGATGCCCGTTTTATTTCAAAACAATCTCTTACAGAGGCTGAATTTAAAGAACTAGCATCTCAAATCAATGCTGCGATATAAGATTCTTGATGAAGTATATTTAATATAGTTCAGCAAAGAAATAAAATGCCGAAGTAGATTTTTTAAGGTTGTTGTAATTTGTAAAATGCAAATGCTGCACCTGCAATAGCTATAGTAATTCCTACAAAAATACCTACTGCTAAAGGTTTAAAACGGGTGTAAACTTCAGGATTGCCTATGCGTTTTAAATTGTACAGATATACACGGTCAATTTCATCAGTCCATAGTGCAGGATAGATGACGGTTTCGCAATGACTGCATGTAAGTTCTCCTTTAATTTCTTTTGTGGCCTTACTCATTAATTTATTCTCCACTACTTTATTAGAGAAACTGAAAACGAGACCGTCCTGGGCAAAACATTTAGGACAATTGTTACGTATTTTGGATTCACCAAATTTAACGTACGTAGTAGCCATAATTCATCTATTGATTGATGCCGCTAAATTAAATTATTTAGCAAGATCTACCAGATTTATTTGAGCATATTGTAGAAGCATAATTGTTTTGGCATCTTTTATAGCGCCAGTTTTCATAAGGTTTATTGCTTCTTCAAATTGGTATTCAAGTACTTCAATATTTTCTGTCTCATCTGCAGCTCCGCCGCCTTCAGATACTTTTTGTTTCTTAGAATATTCTGCGATAAAAAAGTGTAAGATTTCGGTAACTGAGCCGGGTGACATATAAGATTCAAAGATTTTTGTAGCCGTATCTACTTTGTAACCTGTTTCTTCTTCAATCTCTTTTAGAATAGCTGTAGTAGGATCGTTTTCATCTAGCAGCCCTGCACAGGCCTCAATCATCATCCCATCTTCATTTTTATTCAAATAAGTAGGCATTCTAAATTGGCGGGTAAGAATTACAGTCTTTTGTTGAACATTGTAGAGTAATACAACAGCACCATTACCTCTGTCGTAGGCTTCGCGAGATTGTTTCTCCCACTCCTTATCCTTGTTGAGGTATTCAAAATCTACTTTATTAAGCGTGTACCAGTTGTCAGACAACACGGTAACGCTCATATTTCTTACATTCTTATTCATTAATCTACCAGTTTTAAGGCAATTTGAAATGTTGTCCCTTTATTTATTTCGCTATGTAAAACCCGCACCTGCCCATCGTGATATTCTTCTATAATACGCTTCGTAAGTGATAAGCCCAGCCCCCAACCTCTTTTCTTAGTGGTGTAGCCGGGTTCAAAAATTGTAGAGAAATTCATTTTAGGAATTCCTTTACCGGTGTCTTTAATTAAAATTTTAGCGTAGCGCGTATCTCGTTTTAGAGTTAACTTTAAAGCTCCCTTGCCTTTCATGGCATCAATTGCATTTTTTACAAGGTTTTCTATACTCCAGGCAAAAAGCTCTTTATTGAGCATTACATAAAGTTCTCCCTGAGGTACGTCTATTTCAAAATCTATAAGTTTAGAGCTGCGTTTAGAAAGGTATTCAAAGGCATCCTGTGTTTCTAGAATTATATTCTTACGCTCTAGTTTTGGGATGCTTCCTATCTTAGAAAACCTGCCGGTGATGGTTTCTAGTCTGGTAATATCTTTATTGATCTCTATCAGATATTCGGGATTTACATTTTCACTTTTTAAAATTTCTGTCCATCCCACCAGTGATGATAACGGTGTTCCTATTTGATGTGCCGTTTCTTTTGCCATACCTGCCCAGACAAGATTTTGCTCAGAAGCTTTTGAGGTGGCGTAAAAGAAATAAATTACAGCAATAAACAGGATGACGATTATCACTAAAACAATAGGAAAGTACTTAAGCTGATTAATAACAGGAGAATGCCCGTAGTATGCATATTGCAAATCACCGCCGGTGATGTCGATGCGTATGGGTTCGTTTTCGGCGGCCATCTCCATTAAAAGCTCTTGTGACCGTACGGCATCTTTAAGTACTGCATCAGGAATATTTATACTGTTTACAATACTGTCCTGATCATCAGTTATTATAATTGGGATGTATTGATTTTTTGAATTTATTTTCTGGCTTAGGGCATAGTATTGATTAATATCTTCAGTATTAAAAGCTTCCATAGAAGAGGCCCAGATCTGCATACGATCACGCTCTGACTGTTTGAGCTGGTCAAAGAATAAAGAAACATTCCAGAGAATTAGGGCTGTAATAACTACAGCAGCAAAGATTATAAACCAGCGGGAGAACCGTTGATCTGGGTTAAAATTCATAAAGTTCCTGTCTTTAATCTAAAAAAAACGCGTTTTAATATATCTGTACAAATCTTAGGTTTTTTTCCCGGATTATGGTCTGTAAAATAGTAAAGAGACCTAATTAAATATAAAGTATTTCTTAGAGAATTATTGTAATCAAAACGGTTTTAAGTGTAATACCGTATGCCTACCTTTGCAAAATGAACAAAGAATTTGTTACCATTGATCCTGCAAATACAGATAATGCCAGCGTTTATGGCATTTTGTCTGGTTCTGTAGGCCCCAGACCTATAGCTTTTGCAAGCACATTAGATGCAGACGGGAGGCCTAATCTGGCACCCTACAGCTTTTTTAATGTGTTTAGTTCTAACCCGCCTGTCGTGGTATTTTCGCCGGTACGACGGGGTAGAGATAATACGACTAAGCATACCTTAGATAATATTATAGCTACGGGAGAAGTGGTTGTAAATAGTGTTAATTATGCGATGGTACAGCAAATGTCTCTTACGAGCACAGATTATGACGCCGGTGTAGATGAATTTATAAAAGGAGGGTTTACAAAAGAAGTTTCTGAAGTTGTGAAGCCTTTTAGAGTGAAAGAATCACCTGTACAATTTGAATGTAAGGTAAAAGATGTTGTTGCATTAGGAAATGAGGGTGGAGCAGGTAATCTTGTAATTTGCGAAATTGTAAAAATACATATACAGAAAGCGATTTTAAATGAAGACCTCACCATTAATGAGCATAAACTAGATTTAGTTGCCCGTATGGGAGCTAACTGGTATACACGCGCCATAGAAGGAATGTTTGAAGTACCAAAACCTTTGCGTAATTTAGGCATAGGCGTAGATCAAATTCCTGAAAAATTTAGGTATAGTAGTGTGCTTACGGGTAATGATTTAGGTAAATTAGGAAACGTAGAGCGTGTACCTTCAGCAGAAGAGATCACAGCTTTTTTAGATAATAATGAAGATTTAAAACTTCTGATAACCAATAAAGAAGATCAAGAACTGCATTTAAAAGTGCGCGACTTGATTAATCAAGATAATACAGGTGATGCCTGGAAATTAATTTTAGCCTAATACAAAAGGCACGTATAACAATAAACAACTAAGATGGAAGTACAGGGAAAAGTAAAAATGATAGGCGATACGCAAAGCTTTGGAAGTAATGGCTTTAGAAAGCGTGAGATTGTTGTAACTACTGAGGAGCAGTATCCTCAACATATTATGGTTGAGTTTGTACAGGATAAGACAGACTTATTAGACAGTTACAAGCCTGGTCAAAACGTAAAAATTAGTATTAATTTACGGGGTCGTGAGTGGGTAAATCCACAAGGAGAGACAAAATATTTTAACAGTATTCAAGGCTGGAGAATAGAGAATCTAGAAGGTTCTGCACCTGGTGCTGCAGGTATGCCTCCTGTACCACCAGCAGATCAATTTGAGCCTGCTTCAGATTTTGATGATGATGATCACGATGATTTACCATTTTAATCTAATTTTAAATTAATAAATAACCCCTGTAACCTTAAAACTACAGGGGTTATTTCTTTATAGTACTTTCAAAAAAATAAGGCACTAAAATTGTAATTTGATTATTCTTGAGTTAGTGTAGTAAGATCAATCATAATTAAATACAAAAGTCATCATTTATATAAACAAACATCAGCCTTTTCCAGATTACAGCTATGCAGATGAGGATGGTTTGCTTGCTGTAGGGGCAGATTTATCTGTAGATAGATTGTTAGATGCCTACTCTAAAGGAATTTTCCCGTGGTACAATGATGGGCAGCCGGTTTTGTGGTGGTCACCAGACCCACGCATGGTCTTGAAACCTGCCGAAATTCACATCTCAAAAACAATGCGTAAAATTCTACGCGAAAAGGTATTTAGGGTGACTTACAATACTTGTTTTCTTGATGTGGTTTTAAATTGTAAGCGCATAAAGCGAGATGGTCAAGATGGAACTTGGATAACTAATGAGATGTTAGAAGCCTATCAAAAATTACATGAAATAGGCGTTGCAGAATCTGTTGAGGTATGGCAAAATGATGCTCTGGTAGGTGGTTTATATGGCTTAAATCTCAAGGAAAAGAACATATTTTGTGGCGAAAGTATGTTTGCCAAAGTGAGTAATGCGAGTAAGGTTGCACTTATAACATTAGCGCAAAAACTACAAACTCAAGATTACAATTTAATAGATTGCCAGGTTTATACAGAGCATCTGGAGCGTATGGGAGCCTCAGAAATTAGTAGATCTCAATTTTTATCTTATCTGTTATAAATCAATTTTTGCTGAAGTATATAAGAATACTCTGTTTGACTCCTCAAGTAAATAATCATCTTTTCTATATTCTATAGCAATCTGAAGTTTTGTCGCAGGGCTTATTTTGTTACCAAGCGTTAGCGACAACCGCTGATTAAAATCTGGTTTCTCCCGATCCTGAACGCTATAGACGTTTTCTAAGTTAATGGCAGTGTAAAATTCACCCGTGTCTAAACGTAAGCCCTGTAGCGGAAAATCAATACCTAATCTATAGCGTAATCTATAGGCAGTTTCTCCTGTATACAATCGTTCTTCTAGCCTAAATCTGTGACCTATGCGATATTGATTATAAGATCTCACATAATTATATTGCTGTGTAATGCGCACTTCATTACTGCGTTCTGCATCAAATAGATCACGGTTTCTATAGCGTAATCCTAGACTAAAACTTCCGTAGAAACCACTTTGGTAGGTTGTAAAGTGCGATAATTCTAAATGCTGTACTTTGTAAGCTTCCTCAGATGTAGGAAAGGTATTGCGATTAGTAAACTCAAAATTAAAACTCCATCTTGTTTCAGGCTTGTAATTTAAGGAAAGCTCATGCTGGTTTAAAAATTCTGTGCGTTGACTAAAAAGGCACAGAGGGAAAAGAACTGCTAACAACAGCAGTCTAGAATAATAAAAAGTCATACGGTTGTCTCACTACTTCACGCGATTTTAGAAAATTACCATTTTGATCAAATGTCATTTCAAATCGCTCTAATTTATTGGTTGTATTTTTTGTGGCAATTATTAATTCCCAGGCATCAGGATTACTGGGAGCAATATGTATAAAATTACTATTAGGTTGGTACTGCGCCTGAATTTTTTCAATTTTATGCCGGTCAAAGGTAGTGCTTAAGTAAGCTTCAATTGATTTTATAACGCTACTCATTTCGCCTTTTGAAACTTCAACTTCTACATCCTCGAGCTTACCGTTCTCATTAAACTCTACACTATATAAATATCCTTTAGATCTAAATTTAGACTCAAAACTAGTAGCAGCGCCATCTATTTCTTTATAGTAACGCATCTTTTGCTTTTCTATTTTAAGATTTTCAATATACTTTAAAGCTTCCACAGGCATCTGTTGAGCATTAATTTTTTGCTCATATTCTTGTTTTACTTCCTGAGCATTTAGCATACTCAAACCAGAGATTAAAATGAAGAATATTAGCAACCTCATGGGTTTAACTCTTTAATTTGATTATATCTAAAACAAGTTATCTCGTGATCATTTACCATTCCTGTAGCTTGCATATGCGCATAAATAACGGTAGATCCTGTAAATTTGAATCCGCGTTTTTTTAAATCTTTAGATAGTGCATCACTAACAGCTGTAGTTGGGGAAGCTTCTTTATAATTTAAAACTGCATTTTGTACCGGTTTATGATTTACAAACCCCCAAATGTATTTTGAAAACGTGCCAAATTCTTCCTGAATATTAATAAATGCTTTTGCATTAGATACGGTAGCTTTTATTTTAAGTTTATTTCTAATTATTCCGGGATTGCTCATAAGATCTTCTAACTTTTCAGCAGAATAGTTGGCGATCTTGTTATAGTTAAAATTGTCTAGCGCTTCGCGGAAGTTTTCGCGCTTGCGCAAAATAGTAATCCAGCTTAAACCTGCCTGAAAGGTTTCTAGTATTAGGAATTCAAAAAGTATTGCATCATCATAAACGGGAACGCCCCACTCGGTATCGTGGTAGGCTTCATAAAGCGCATCTCCTGTGCACCAGCCACATCTGTTAATAATCATAAATCTAGTTTATCTGATTATTTAAAGATAAACATTTATAATCGTGACCTTTTAAAGGTGTAAGTTAAGTTATTAAATACCGACTTTTTTGAAATGAGTTTAAATCCTATAGAAGTTCAGGAATTTGCAAAGCAGGCTGTTGTAAGCGGGTTGACCTATGCAGATTACCGCATACTGGTTGCAAAGCATGCAGCCTCTTTTACGAGTACAGGTCACACCCAATCAGAAGCACTATCTAATTACACAGTACTTAATGATAAGCGTATGAAGCGCTGGGATAAAACCTTACGACTTACTCAAGATCAAGAATTGCAAATTGAGACGTTTAATAGGCCGTTAAACTGGCTTGTACTTTCTGAAAGCTGGTGTGGTGATGCGCCACCGGCACTCGCCGTTATGAATCGTATAGCAGAAGTACAACCGGCGATTAATTTTAAAGTAATCTTGAGAGACGATCACCCTCAATTGATGGATGCTTTTCTAACAAATGGGGCGATGTCTATTCCTAAACTTATTATTCAGGATTCGATTACTCAGGAAATTCTTACTTCTTGGGGTTCGCGTTCTGCACCGGCTCAAAAATTAGTTGATGACAAGGCAAAATATGGTGAGATTAAACCTTCATTTAAAGAAGAGTTGCAATTGTGGTATAATAAAGATAAAGGGATGTCTATACTCTCAGAACTACTGTTGATATTAAGCGCTCTTAACCTTGAAACTCAAAAGTTATAGTGCCTAACTGAGAAGGTCTGGGGCTGTCATTAAATATCGCCTGTTGCGCATATTCTAAAGCCTGGTCAACAAGGCAGCCATTTGTTGTTGTAGAAGCTGCTTTATTAAAATAAACCTTACTTACGCTGCCCAGATTGGTTACTTCAATATTAATAACCACTTTTCCTGTGGCGTCGCATGTATATACAGGATTAGGTATTTTAATGGCATTGCGATCATTTAGGTGATAGGTAACGGTACTGCGTCTGTAACTTGATGTATTTACTTTAGAAACCTCTTTTGAAGTACTGTTTTCTCCAGCAGACTGTTTTTCTTTCCGTTTTTGCTTTAACAATGCGATACGCTGTTGGTAATCTGGGAAGGACTCATCGTCCCCGTCATTATCTTCTGAAGGATCAGCTGTTTCAGAATCTGTTTTTAGCGCATTATCAACTTGATTTTGCTGACTAAAAAATCTATTTGCCTCACGCACCAGCCTATTGCTATTTTGCGCTTGATTTGTCATTTTTTGATTTAACTGTTGCACTTCTTCAAGTTGCTCAAGTTGTTGCTCCTCTTCAGGAATATCTTGAATTATAGGAATTGGTATAAATTCTTCTACCTGTGATGTATCGTACGGGTTTATTGTTAAAAAGAAAAAAACCAGAACAAAGATGCTGGCACCGGTAAAGGTGATAAGCATTGCTTTATCTTCTGGTGATAATTTCATAACTGTAAAAATACAAAAACGCAGCGTGCGTTGCTGTTAAACAAAACGGAAGAACCTCGTGCTAATTGTATGACTAATCTGCGTTATATAACGCGGCTTCAAAATCTTTAAGATTTGTAGCATTTGTAACGGAATATGCGCCAATTTTTGTTCTGCGCAAAGCGGAAAGATGGGCTCCAGAATTTAGTGCTTTACCAAAATCATGAGCTAATGAGCGTATATACGTTCCTTTACTGCAACGTACTCTAAAGTCTACCTCAGGAAGTTTGATACGGGTAATCTCAAAGGCCGAAATCTCTACCTCACGACTCGGGATTTCTACCGCTTCGCCTGCCCGGGCAAACTCATATAGGCGTTTACCTTCTTTTTTTAAAGCTGAAAAAACAGGTGGTTTTTGCTGAATGTTTCCGGTGAATTGTGCTGTTGTAGCATGTATTAATTCTTCGGTGATTTCTGAAGTAGGGAAGGTCGCGTCTATTTCAGTCTCTAAGTCGTAAGAAGGCGTAGTAGCACCAAGAACAAAGGTTCCTGTATATTCTTTTTCCTGCCCCATAAAGTCCTCAATACGCTTAGTAAACTTACCGGTGCAAATAATAAGCAAACCGGTAGCCAGAGGATCTAAAGTACCTGCGTGACCTACTTTAATTTTTTTTATATTAAATGTTTTGCGTATTAACCACCGCGCCTTGTTAACCAGCTGAAACGACGTCCAGTTTAAGGGTTTGTCAAAAAGCAAAATCTGCCCTTCTTTAAAGTCTTCTTCGGTAAACTGCATACTGATTTTATGAAATGCTATTTAAAAAATAGGGTTAAAGGTTAGAATACCCAAAACCTATTGCAATGATGCCTACAATTAGGCAGTAGATTGCAAACCAGGAAAGCTTACTCTTTTTAACCAGTTTTATCATCCATGTACAGGCAATTAATCCGCTTACAAATGCTGCAACAAAACCAATAGAAAGAGCCGTAAAATTACCAGAGTCTGTTGTGATCTCACCGCCCAGAATGTCTTTTGCGATTTTTCCAAAAATTAAAGGCACCACCATTAAGAATGAAAACCGGGCTGCTTTAGCTTTATCGTTTCCTAATAAAACCGATGTAGAAATTGTTGCGCCACTTCTTGAAATGCCGGGAAGCATCGCTATTGCCTGAGCAATACCTATTACAACAGCGTTGCGATAACTTACGGGTTTTTGGGTATCTTTTGCTTTATCTGCAAGCCATAATAAAAGAGCTGTAATGATAAGCATCATCCCTACCAGCAAAATATTTCCACCAAAAAGAGATTCTAATTGCTCTTCAAAAAACAAACCGATAAGGACAGCAGGTATCATAGACAATATGATTTTGACCGCAAATTGAGATTCTTCATTCCATTTAAATTGAAATAAACCTTTTATGATGTCAAAAATGTCTTTTCTAAATACAACCAGTGTACTCAAAGCTGTAGCAAAATGAAGTACTACGGTGAATAAAAGACTTTCTTCTGGTAGTGTATTATCCCCTAAAATAGCCTTACCTAATTCGAGATGACCACTTGACGATACCGGTAAAAATTCGGTAAGTCCTTGAATTATACCCAGTATTATAGCGTCTATTATATCCATTTACTTGGTGTGCTTATCCTTAGGAAAAGTTTCAGAAACTTTATCTCGTGTTATTGTTGAAGATGAGTCTGGGTTCAATAAAATCGCATACACTTCTATTCCAAAACCTATTAATACCAAAGCAGGAGCCAGACGTATACGTCTCCAGTTGTAAATTTCCGGATTAAAAACGTTAGGATCGTCACTGCCACCACCAGACATTAAAATAAAACCCAGTGCAATTACACCA
This sequence comes from Leeuwenhoekiella sp. MAR_2009_132, assembly GCF_000687915.1. Lineage (NCBI taxonomy): Bacteria > Pseudomonadati > Bacteroidota > Flavobacteriia > Flavobacteriales > Flavobacteriaceae > Leeuwenhoekiella > Leeuwenhoekiella sp. MAR_2009_132. The sequence goes on along the minus strand of NZ_JHZY01000004.1, from coordinate 1,149,107 downwards.
AGGCCTATAAGCATTACCTGATAATTTTTTTTCTTAAAAATAAAACTACTGCGGTGCAGTTCGTTTTGCTTTTTTCGTTTTTGTTCTCCCATTTCTCGTTAAGAGTTAAATGTTATTGGTTATATGTTAAGAGCGCTTTTGCTCTTTTATGTCTTATCTAAAATTTTAAGTCTTAGATCTAATAGTAAAGTTCGTCTGTTCTCAAATTGAGAAAACGTTGTGTTGCTAAAAAGGTACTAAACCAGGTAATGATAACGCTAGCGGCAAAAACACCTACAAATAATATAGCTAAAATCATTTTATCGCGTAACAATTCAAGTTCAGGAAACGTTTCATTTAAGTAATACAAAACTGCTGCCATACCGGCTAGTGCGATTATGGCACCTATCATCCCCAGTTTCATACTTAGCCAAATAAAAGGTCTGCGTATAAACCCTTTGGTTGCCCCCACCATTTGCATGGTTTTAATCGTAAAACGTTTAGAATAGACAGATAGGCGTATGGCGCTATTGATAAGCAATACAGCAATTAGTGTAAAAACACCGCTAATAATCACAATCCACAGACTTATCTTTTTAATGTTGTCATTAAGCAATGAGATAAGTGGCTGGTCATAATTTACCTCTTCCACAAAGTCTTTAGTCATCAATTCGTCAGCAATTTCCTTTACCTGAGCGGCAGAAACAAAGTCTGCTTTCATATAAACATCTATCGAGTTTTGCAGCGGGTTGTACCCTAGAAAATCCATAAAATTTTCACCTATTTCTTTACTATGTTCTTCTGCAGCTTCCTCTTTAGAGACAAATTGAGTAGATTTTGTGTAGTCTGCAAGCGCTAAGGTCTTTTCGAGCTGCTTCATTTCTACTTCTTTGGCGTCGTCTTTGAGATACACCGTTAGTGCAATTTGCTCTTTAAAGTGGTCTGCAACTTTCTTAGAGTTGAGCACTAAAAGGCCTAATAAACCCAGTAAAAACAGCACCAAAGCAATACTTAGAACCACCGAAAAATACGATGAAATCAATCTGCGGCGTTGAAATTTTTCAAAAGATGACGACATGAGGCTTACTAAAATTTTGCGTAAAAATACTAAAGTTCGTGCTTCTTAAACGCACCCTTTCTGCATTTTGTATTTTTAGTTTGTCTTTTTCAAAATAACAGTGTTCTTAAACTTAAAATATAAATAGAAAACGATGAATATTCTTATATATGGTATAGGTGGTGTAGGTGGCTATTTTGGCGGAAAACTCACACAGACAAAACATAATATAACCTTTATCGCTCGCGGTGAACATCTCAAAGCGATACAGGATAATGGGTTAGATGTTACCAGTTACAAAGGTGATTTTAAAGCGACACCAGATCTTGCCACAGATGATTTGAGTAAAATACCTATTCCAGATCTTGTAATTTTAGGTGTAAAATCTTGGCAGGTAAATGATACGGTAAAAAATCTGAAGCCTTTCATAAAACCGGAAACACTTTTTTTGCCGTTACAAAATGGCGCGGCAAATGCCGAAATGATTCTTGAAGTACTTCCAGAAGCACAGGTTTTAGGTGGATTGTGCCGCATCGTGAGTTTTGTAGATGGCGCTGGCAAAATAAAACATCCCTATTTTGAGCCCAGTATTACCCTGGGAGAACTTGATGGCAGTCTTACAGATCGAGCAAAAAGAATCAAAGAAATGTTTGAAGAGGTGGGCGACGTTACGGTTCACTTAGTAGATAATATTCAAGTAGAAATCTGGAAGAAGTTTTTATTCATATGTACCATTAGTGGTCTTGGTGGTTTGGTGCGTGTACCTATGGGAAAAATTAGATCTAGTGATTATCTTTTTAATATGATGAGAGATACGGCTCAAGAGATTTTTAAAGTAGCAAAAGCTAAGGGCATCAAGCTTACCGAAGCGCATATGGATGCTGTTTTTGAAGCGATTCAAAATCAGGGAGCAGACGTAACTGCTTCTACACAGCGCGATATTATGGAGGGCAAGCCTAGCGAACTCGATAATTTTAACGGTTATATTGTGAGGGAAGGGAAACGTCTTGGGGTTCCGGTTCCTATAAATGAGCTCATTTATGAATGCCTTAAACCTATGGAAAAAGAGGCGCGATCGTAGCTTTATAGCTTTCGCGAAAGCAAAACACCAAATCCCTTTAAAATTGTAAATTTGCCGCCTATTATAACGCACCCTGTGCGCAAAGTAACACACGGCAATGAACTACGATTTTAACGCGATAGAAGCAAAATGGCAAAAGCACTGGAAAGATAACGGTACTTTTGAAGCTCAAAATAACAGTGATAAACCTAAATATTATGTTCTGGATATGTTTCCATATCCTTCAGGGGCAGGTCTGCACGTGGGGCATCCGTTAGGGTATATCGCCAGTGATATTTATGCGCGTTACAAGCGCCATCAAGGATTTAATGTGTTACACCCGCAGGGTTATGATTCTTTTGGTTTGCCGGCAGAGCAATATGCCATTCAAACCGGGCAACACCCTGCTATTACGACTGATACCAACATTGCACGCTACCGTGAGCAGCTTGATAAAATAGGTTTTTCATTTGATTGGAGTCGCGAAGTGCGCACTTCTGAGCCTGAGTATTACCGCTGGACCCAATGGATTTTTATTCAGCTTTTTGAAAGTTGGTATAATAAAGACAGCAACAAAGCAGAACACGTAGACACTCTTATTGCAAAATTTGAAGTCGAAGGAAATGCTTCAGTTAATGCCGTTTGTGATGAGGATATAGAAGCCTTCACCGCTGAAGATTGGAAGAATGCTTCCGCGAAAGCGAAACAGGAAATTCTTTTAAAATACCGTTTAACGTATTTAGCAGAAACCGAAGTAAACTGGTGCCCGGCATTGGGTACGGTTTTAGCAAACGATGAGATTGTAAACGGCGTTTCAGAGCGCGGCGGTCATTCTGTAGTACGTAAAAAAATGAAACAATGGAGTATGCGCATTAGTGCCTATGCACAGCGTTTACTAGATGGACTGCAAGATATCGACTGGCCACAACCGCTTAAAGATTCACAAACCAATTGGATTGGGAGAAGTAAGGGGGCTTCAGTAGAATTCATAATCCTCCCCCCAACCCCCTCCCACGGAGGGGGCGCAGGCCACGCCGGTTTTATGACCGGAAAGCCCGAACTAATCTCGGTTCTTTTAGAACGCGCTCAGGAAATGCGTGATAAACCTACAAAAGCCGAGGCCCTACTGTGGAGCAAATTGCGCGGTAAAAAAACCGGATTTAAATTTAGACAGCAACATCCAATTGATCAATATATTGTTGATTTTGTGTGTCTTTCAGCTCAACTCATTGTTGAGGTAGATGGGGATGTGCATCAATATCAAATGGATAAAGATGCAGAACGTCAATTGTTATTGGAACAGAAAAAAGGGTACAAAGTTCTAAGATTCTCTAATGATGAGGTGCTAAATAATGTTGAAAAGGTAGTTGAAACGATTACCAGTGAAATAGAGCGTCGTGAGAAAGTCCTCCCCTTGGGGGAGGATTTAGGTGGGGAGCGTATATCTGTGTTCACCACTCGCCCCGATACTATTTTTGGAGTGACGTTTATGACACTTGCTCCAGAACTAGATTTGGTTAATGAGATTACCACTCCAGAGCAAAAAGCTGAAGTTGATGCGTATATAGCAGCGACTGCAAAACGTAGTGAGCGCGAGCGTATGGCCGATGTAAAAACCATTTCGGGAGCATTTACAGGAGCGTATGCAGAGCACCCATTTACCAAAGAGCCTATCCCAATCTGGATAGGAGATTATGTACTTGCCGGTTATGGTACAGGAGCAGTGATGGCGGTTCCTTGCGGGGATCAGCGGGATTGGGATTTTGCAAAGCATTTTAATATTCCTATTAAAAATATATTTGACGGCGTAGATATTAGTGAGCAGGCATACGCCGAAAAAGATAATACGCCGCTTAAAGATTCAGATTTCTTAAACGGATTGTCATATAAACAAGCGCTTCCTAAAGCGATTGAAGCACTGGAAGAATTAGGGCAGGGAGAAGGCAAAATTAACTACCGCTTGCGCGACGCAGTATTTAGCCGCCAGCGCTATTGGGGAGAGCCATTCCCGACCTATTATGTAGACGGAATGCCACAAATGATCGCGCCTGAGCATCTACCCATTCGCTTACCTGAAGTAGAAAAATACTTACCCACCGAAGAAGGCGAACCGCCATTAGGCCGTGCCGATGTTTGGGCCTGGGATACCAACCAAAACAAAGTAGTGAGTAACGAAAACCTCTCCCCCGTGGGGGGAGACCGAGAGGGGGACAATGGAGTTTACCCACTCGAGTTAAACACAATGCCCGGTTGGGCAGGGTCAAGCTGGTATTTCTTCAGGTATATGGAGAAAGCTTTGCGCGATGAAGCTTTTGCGTCAAAAGAAGCGATGGATTACTGGCAGGATGTGGACTTGTACATTGGCGGTAGCGAGCACGCTACCGGTCACTTATTATACAGCCGTTTCTGGGTAAAGTTTTTAAAAGATCGCGGTTTTGCTTCTGTAGAAGAGCCTTTTAAAAAGCTGATTAATCAGGGAATGATATTGGGGGAGAGTGCATTTACTTATAGACTTAAGCTAGAAAACCATGTTGATTATATAGTCAATAAAATCCTAGGGGTTTCATTTGACAAAAAAGAGCGAGAGTCAGTTGACGATTTCATTAAGAATTATGATAATAAAATATATGCTTCTTACGAGCTTATAAAAAATCATCCTTTCGCTGACATGATACCTGAAGAAAATAAAGGTGATTTTCAAACAGCTGTAAAAGATGTTTATGAGAAATTAAAAGAGCAATTTCCTAATTATTCGAAAGCAATAGATGGATTAGGCTTTACCCTCTTCAAAGTCCACGTTGATGTTAATATGGTAGATAATTCGAATTATCTTGATTTAAATAGCTTTAAGAATTGGAGACAGGAAAATCAATTAGGACTTTATGTTGGTGATGAAAAAAAATTCCTTGTAAAAAGAGAGGTAGAAAAAATGTCTAAATCCAAATATAATGTGGTCAATCCCGATGATATTTGTGAGGAGTACGGCGCCGATACGCTACGTATGTATGAGATGTTTTTAGGTCCGTTAGAGCAGGCAAAACCCTGGAATACTGCAGGAATCACTGGAGTGCATAACTTCCTTAAAAAATTATGGAAGTTGTATCACACAGTAGATGCATCCGGAAACTTGGGTGACTTTGCGGTTTCAGAAGATGCTGCTTCTAAAGAGGCTATGAAAGTGTTGCATAAGACCATTAAAAAGGCTCAGGAAGATATTGAGAACTTCAGTTTCAATACTTCGGTTTCTACATTTATGATTGCGGTAAACGAACTTTCCGCATTAAAATGCAACAGCAGAGAAGTGCTGGAGCCGTTGGCGGTTTTGATTTCGCCTTACGCGCCACACATTGCAGAAGAATTGTGGAGTTTATTAGGGCACAGCGAGTCTATCGCTACTGCGCCATTTCCAGAATTTGACGCAAAACATTTGGTAGAAAGCAGTAAAGAATACCCAATTTCATTTAACGGGAAAATGCGTTTTACAATGGAACTTCCGCTAGATCTTTCTAAAGAAGAAATTGAAAAGGCAGTACGTGCACACGAGAAAACTCAGGAATATTTGGGTGGCCGCGAACCTAAAAAGGTGATTATTGTGCCGGGTAAGATTGTGAATTTTGTGGGTTAATCCCCCTAACCCCCAAAGGGGGAATTTTCAAAACGCTCCTCCCTTCTACGTTGGAAGAGGGTTGGGGATGAGGGAAAATAAGCCAAAACGACAGCTTTCGTTTTGGCTTATTTTTTGCTAATTAATGATTAGTTTTATACTACCTAAAATTTAAAGTTATGATGGGATATTATATTCTCATAGGTGCAATTGCACTGGTGAGTTGGTTAGTGAGTAATAAATTAAAAAGCAAGTTTAAAGAATACTCACAAATACATTTACAAAATGGTATGAGCGGTGCAGAAATTGCCCGTAAAATGCTTAGTGATAATGGGATTAATGATGTAAAAGTGATATCGGTACAAGGTCAATTGACAGACCACTATAATCCTGCAAACAAAACGGTTAATTTAAGTGAGGCGGTTTATAATCAGCGTAATGCAGCTGCAGCTGCAGTAGCGGCGCACGAGTGTGGGCACGCGGTACAACACGCACAAGCTTACAGTTGGTTAACTATGCGTTCTACGCTAGTGCCAGTAGTAAGTGTAGCTTCTCGTATGTCTATGTTTGTAATTATAGGAGGCTTTGTGTTGATGTCAATTATAAGTAGTGGAGTAGGTTTTACCGTGGCTGTAATAGGTCTTGGTCTATTTGCAATGGGAACATTATTTGCTTTTATTACGTTGCCCGTAGAATATGATGCGAGTAATCGTGCCTTGGCCTGGTTAGAATCATCTAATATGTTGACCAGTCAGGAACATGCCGGGGCTAAAGATTCTTTAAAATGGGCTGCACGTACATATGTGGTGGCAGCAATAGGATCGCTGGCAACCTTATTGTATTTTGCGCTACAGGTTTTTGGCGGAAGAAGATAGTTCAAGTAGAAAATAAAAATAAAAAGCCGCAAACAGTACGATTCTGTTTGCGGCTTTTTTATTGATGTATAAGCGAATTTAATCCATCACGCGAATCACAAAGTAATTTTTCTTACCGCTCTGTAATAAAATAAATCGGTTGTTGATTAAATCTTCGGTAGTGATGTTGCGACCGTCTGCTACTTTTTCCTGATTTACAGAAATTGAATTTTGCTTTAATGCGCGTTTTGCTTCTCCGTTAGACTTTAAAAATCCGGTTTTTTCAGAAAGAGCACTCACGATATCTAATCCTGCTTCAACTTCCCCACGGCTAATTTCCGCTTGCGGTACACCTTCAAAAACATCTAAAAAGGTTTTCTCATTAAGTGCTTTTAAGTTTGCAGCTGTAGATTTTCCGAAGAGAATTTCTGACGCTTTTACGGCATTTTCAAGATCTTCTGCGCTGTGTACGGTAAGTGTCACCTCCTCAGCAAGACGCTTTTGTAAAGCACGTTGATGAGGGGCTTCCTGGTGGGTTGCAATTAGGTTTTCAATCTCTTCCTTTTCTAAAAAGGTAAAAATCTTAATGTATTTAGCGGCGTCTTCATCGCTGGTATTTAACCAGTATTGGTAAAATTTATAAGGAGAAGTACGCTCAGCATCTAGCCATACATTGCCACCTTCACTTTTACCAAACTTGCTTCCGTCTGATTTTGTGATAAGCGGGCAGGTAAGTGCATACCCTTTACCCTCGCCTATACGGCGTATCATTTCGGTACCCGTAGTGATATTTCCCCACTGGTCACTACCGCCCATTTGGAGGGTAAGACCGTGTTCTTTATACAAATGATAAAAGTCATAGCCCTGAACCAACTGGTAGGTAAATTCAGTAAAAGACATCCCATCGCCACGTGATTCAGAATCGCCAGATAACCGGTTTTTAACCGAGTCTTTTGCCATCATATAATTTACGGTAATGTGTTTACCCACATCGCGAATGAAATCGAGGAAAGAAATATCTTTCATCCAGTCGTAATTATTTACCAATACGGCCTGATTTGCAGCACCCGAGGTAAAATCTAAAAACTGAGAAAGTTGTCCTTTTACACATTCCTGATTGTGGCGTAAAGTTTTTTCGTCAAGTAAATTACGCTCGCTAGACTTCCCGGAAGGATCACCTATCATGCCTGTAGCGCCACCTACCAGCGCAAAAGGTTTATGACCGCAGCGTTGATAATGAGCCAAAATCATGATAGGAACCAGGTTCCCTATATGCAAACTATCTGCGGTAGGGTCAAATCCTACATAGGCAGAGCGCATTTGCTCCATAAGGTGTTCTTCGGTGCCCGGCATCACGTCGTGAATCATTCCGCGCCATTTAAGTTCTTCAATAAAATTGGTAATCATAATTACGGTTTTCTGCGATTTTACTCGATAATCGAGATTAAACTAGTTCGACTTTTTAGCTGTCAAATTAATGCCTGTAAGACCTGCTTAAAGTGCGATTAATAAGCGCGCAAAGATAAAGATATTGCGCAAAGCATCGCGACAAGAACGCAAGAATATCGTTAACTTAGTGCCCATGATTTTAGTAACTGGAGGAACAGGCTTAGTTGGCTCGCATTTAATGTATGAATTGATCGCTCAGGGCGAAACAAAACTACGTGCTACCTATAGAACAATTGAAAGTATTGAGCCGGTGCGCGATTTATTTAAATGGAAAGCTAAAGAGAATACAAAACAGGCAGCGTTACTTTTTAAACATATAGAGTGGGTAGAAGCAGACGTTACAGATATTCCTGCGCTTACTGAAGCATTTGATGACATAACCTTTGTGTATCACTGTGCAGCGCTTATATCGTTTAACCCAAGAGATTTTGAAAGGCTACAAAAAATTAATGTAGAAGGTACAGCAAATGTGATTAATCTTTGCATTAAAAATAAGGTTACAAAAGTATGCTATGTGAGTTCTGTGGCAGCCTTAGGTAATTCTAAAGGGGCAATAACAGAAGAGACACACTGGGAAGCTAACAAAGAAAATAGCGTTTACAGCATTAGTAAGTTTGCTTCAGAAATGCAGGTATGGCGAGGCACGCAGGAAGGTCTTGATGTTGTAATTGTTAACCCCGGAATAATTTTAGGTGAAGGGTTCTACAAACAGGGTAGTGGTGTGTTCTTTAAAAAAATTAAAAAGGGTCTTGATTACATGGTCCCGGGTTCTTCTGGTTTTGTAGATGTTTTAGATGTGGTAAATGCAATGATTTTGCTTATGCGGAGCAAGCAAGTAAATGAGCGTTATATTTTAGTAGGTCATAACCTGGGTTTTAAACAGGTATTTGAACAAATTGCAATTGCGTTGCAGGTAGCACTTCCAACTAAAAAGGTAAAAAACTGGCAACTAGAATTAGCCTGGCGTCTCGATTGGGTAGCAAGTCTGTTTGGTAAAAAGCGACGTTTGTTTAGAACTACTGCACGCTCTGCTTATACTCAGGTGATTTATGACACTACAAAAATAAAGAATCAGCTAGCTTTTAAATATACCCCCTTAGAAGAAACGATTAACCGAATTGCCAATCATTTTAATCGCCAATAGGAGCAAGAAGAGAGTCTTGTGTAGGTTCAATTTTTGAAAGGCTGTCTTTAAGTTGAACTTGTTTGCGTATAGAATCTCTTTTAAATTTAGATTCTACATTGCGAATGCTGTCTTGATCATTTTGTGCAAACTGAAGTTTATCGCGCTGCTCGGTAAGTCTTTTGCTTACTTCTTCCCAAATCGCTGTAAACTCATTAAAATTGACACTGTAGTAATTTATGCTTTCTGCAAACTGTAAACTGTCTATATCGTATTTTTTATAAATGAAGGAGTCTGGCTCAATACCCAGGCTTCGCATCTCATTCATATTGTACGTTCTAAGGGTACGCATAATCGAGACATCATACAAAATGTCTGTCATAAGATCTTTCTTGATAAAATTATCAGGCTTTTTAGGCTTCTGAATGTCGTTACAACTCAGCAGGAGCAGTAGCGAGAGCATAACTATATAGCCCGTTCTTTTCATCGGTTAAAGGTTAAACGCTTTGCAAACTTATCGTCATAAACTTTAAAGTTTTTATATGCTAATCGACCATTTACGAAAGTATGTGTAATACGTGATTTAAAAGTGCTCCCTTCAAATGGAGACCATTTGCATTTGTATAAAATATTGTCTGTGGTAACCGTCCAGGGATTGTTAAGATCAACCATTACTAGGTCTGCAAAATAACCCGGTTTAATAAAACCGCGCTTTTCTACTTCAAAAAGAATAGCAGGGTTGTGACACATTTTTTCTACAATCTTCTCAAGACTTATTTTTTCTTCGTGATACATCTCTAGCATAGCCGGCAGTGCATGTTGCACAAGCGGACCACCACTAGGTGCTTTTGTGTATACGTTTTGTTTCTCTTCTAAAGTATGTGGTGCGTGATCTGTAGCAATAACATCTAAGCGGTCATCAAGTAAGGCTTCCCACAACGCATCTTGATCTGCCTGAGTTTTTACAGCAGGATTCCATTTTATAAGAGTGCCTTTTTCTTCATAATCTGCATCGCTAAACCACAGGTGGTGTATGCAAACTTCGGCAGTAATTTTTTTATCTTTTAGAGGTGTCTTATTGTCAAACAGCTCCATTTCTTTTGCAGTAGATAGGTGAAAAACATGTAGTCTGGCTCCTGTTTCTTTAGCTAAGGCAATTGCTCGAGATGAAGATATATAACATGCTTCGGCACTACGTATAATAGGGTGCATATTAATAGGAATATCATCACCATAACGCTCTGTGTAAATTGCTAAATTCTCGCGTATAGTCTCCTCGTCTTCGCAATGTACCGAGATTAAAAGATCTGTACTTTTAAAAATTTCACGCAGAACCTCTTCATCATCTACCAGCATATTACCTGTAGAACTTCCTAAAAAGAGCTTTAAACCGGCAACTTTTTTCTTATCTACCTTTTTAATTTCGGCAAGATTGTCATTTGTGCCACCAAACATGAATGAATAGTTTGCGTAAGAAGTCTCTGCAGCAATACTAAATTTTTCTTCTAACTTTTCTATAGTAGTAGTTTGCGGTACCGTATTAGGCATTTCTATAAAGGAAGTAATACCTCCTGCTACTGCGGCAGCAGACTCTGTTGCTATAGATGCCTTGTGTGTAAGACCGGGTTCTCTAAAATGAACCTGATCGTCAATAACACCAGGTAACAAATGTTGTCCTTCGGCATCAAAAACGTGTACATCTGGGCTTTTAACGCTCAAATTCTGACTCACTTCCATAATAATACCATTCTCAATATATACGTCACCGCGCATAATTGAGCCTTCATTAACTATGTTTGCGTCCTTAATTAGTACTTTTTCCATTCTATATCGCGTATCCTTTAAAAAGACTTTTAATCTTCATTCCTATTACTCCAAAAACGGCTTCACTAAATATCCCTGTACTCATTTTGCTGGTACCCCGTGTTCTGTCTACAAATATCACCGGCACTTCAGAAATCTTAAAACCCAGAAGATGCGCCTTAAATTTCATTTCAATCTGAAAAGCATATCCTACAAATTTAATTTTATCGAGTGTTATCTGCTCTAAAACTTCACGTTTATAACAAATAAAACCCGCTGTTGTATCTGCAATATCAAGCCCTGTTATAAATCGAACATATTTTGAAGCTACATAAGATAATAAAACTCTTCCCATTGGCCAGTTTACAACATTAACCCCTGTTTTATATCTAGAGCCTATTGCGAGATCTGCATTTCCTTTTGCGCAGGCATTGTATAAACGTATTAAATCATTAGGTGAATGTGAGAAGTCTGCGTCCATCTCAAAAATATAGCTGTACTCTTTACTCAAAGCCCATTTAAAACCTGCAATGTATGCAGTGCCTAACCCATTTTTACCAGGTCTTTTAATTAAATGTAAGTTGTTTCTAAACTCCTGTTGTAAAGCGGTAACAAGTTGAGCTGTACCATCTGGTGAATTGTCGTCAACTACCAGTACTTCAAATGCACGTTGTTGCGCAAATATATTACGCACTAACTTTTCAATATTCTCTGCTTCGTTATAGGTTGGGATTATGACGAGCGAACCTGCCATCGTATGTAATTTAAGCGCAAATGTAATTATTTTGCACGTTAATTGTCTGCTGCAATCGTCTAAACTCTCTGAATTATATTAATTTTAACCTCTCAATTAACAGCATCGTGCAAGCTCTAGAACGCAGTTTTATTAGTAATGACTGGATTACCATTGTATTTGTTGCATGTCTTGCACTTATAGTACTGGTTAAAGTTGCCTACGAGACTCGTTTTATAGATTTTACAGAGCTACTTATAAATGAAAAGTATCTTCTTAAGGCGAATAAGGAAATTAAATTTCAAGATCCGTTTAACTTAATACTATTTGTGGCCCAGCTGTTATCGGTCTCCCTCTTTATTCAAATTGCACTCACGCATTTTGGTATAGCTGTAGAAATAAGTCCGGTTTTATTATATATACGCATTGCATTAGTATATGTGGTATTTATCGCGCTAAAATTTTTTATTGAGCGTATGATGGGTGTTTTATTTAGTGGTGAGCACGTCTTAAGTTCCTACCAATTTCAAAAACTGAGTTACCGAAGCTTTTTTGCGCTGATTTTATTACCAGTTAATGCGTTGTTTGTCTACGGAATAAATCCTAGTTTGATATTAATAAAAATAATAATCGGGGTTTTTGTTTTATTCAATTTAATCAGTCTTTTCAATACGTTGCGTAAATATGAAAAGTTGATTTATTTCAATCTCTTTTATTTTATTTTGTACCTTTGCGCACTTGAAATTGCACCCTACTTCATTTTATATAAGGTGTTTAGTATGGGAGTTAATTAAACAAATTTGAATGTCTATGAAAGTGAAGACTATTTTGGTATCACAACCAGAGCCAAAAGTTGAGAATTCCCCCTATTTTGAACTGCAAGAGAAGAAGCGTGTTAAAGTTGATTTTGTGCCTTTTATCCACGTAGAGGGTGTTTCTGGGAAGGAAGTTAGGCATCAAAAAATCGACCTGAATAAATACACGGCAATTATCTTAACAAGTCGTAATGCTGTCGATAATTTCTTCAGAATCGCCGATGAGATGCGTTTTAAAGTTCCAGATTCGTTAAAATATTTCTGTCAGAGTGAGGCTGTTGCGTATTATCTTCAGAAATATGTGGTTTATCGTAAGCGTAAAATTTATGTGGGTAAACGTACGTTTACCGAAATGTCAACGATTTTAAAGAAGTATAAAACAGAGAAGTTTTTATTACCATCTTCAGATGTTTTAAAGCCTGAAGTTCCTTCGGTTCTTAATGATTTAAAGCTTACCTGGGATAGAGGTATTTTCTATCGTACGGTTGTAAGTGATTTATCACATTTAAAAAATGTGACTTATGATGTATTGGTATTTTTTAGCCCTAGCGGAATAAAATCTCTTTTTGAGAATTTTCCAGACTTTAAGCAGAATGATACGCGTATTGCTGTCTTTGGCAATTCAACCGTTAAGGCTGTTGAAGATGCTGGTCTTAAAGTAGATATTATGGCGCCAACTCCAGAAACACCGTCTATGACTATGGCTCTTGAGAAATACATTGATGATGTAAATAGTAAAAAGTAGTTTTCTACTTTAACTCATAAAAAAGGCTCCTTTAAGGAGCCTTTTTTAGTTATTGTATTTTAAGATTATCCTAAAGGCGGCTGCCCGGCCATAATCTCATCACTTGCAAATGCCTCAAACTTTTTAAAGTTTTCTTTGAATGCTGCGGCAAGTTTAAAAGCAGTCTTGTAATACGCATCTTCATTATCCCATGACTGTCGTGGGCTCAAAATATAATTAGGAATTCCCGGGCAGGTACGCGGTTGTGCAAGGCCAAAAACAGAGTGTATGTGATAGTTCTCATAATTTAATGGGCCTAAATCACCGTTTAATGCTGCATTTATCATAGTACGAGTATATTTTAAAGGCATACGCTCCCCTACACCGTAAGATCCGCCTGTCCAGCCTGTATTTACCAGCCATACATTTACCTGGGCAGCTTTCATTTTTTCGCTTAACATTTCGGCATAACGTGTTGGGTGTAAAGGCATAAATGGTGCTCCAAAACAAGCCGAAAATGAAGGTATAGGTTCTTGAACACCGGCTTCTGTACCTGCAACTTTAGCGGTATAGCCACTTATAAAATGATAAGCTGCCTGACCAGGTGTTAGTTTTGAAATGGGAGGTAGCACCCCAAACGCATCTGCTGTTAAGAAGAAAATATTTTTAGGGGTAGTTCCTGTCGAAGGATTTTGAATGTTTTTTATGTGATGTATGGGGTAGCTTACACGCGTGTTTTGAGTAATTGATGTGTCTTCAAAATCTACAGAGTTGTCTTCATTTAAAACCACATTTTCTAAAAGAGCACCTTTTTTAATTGCATTAAAAATATCTGGCTCTTGTTCTTTAGAAAGGTTGATCACTTTTGCATAGCAGCCTCCTTCAAAATTAAAAATAGAATTATCTGCAGACCAGCCATGCTCATCATCTCCTATTAGTTTTCGTTTAGGATCTGCACTTAATGTCGTTTTACCGGTTCCTGATAAACCAAAGAATAAGGCAGTCTGCCCATCTGCTCCCACATTTGCAGAACAGTGCATAGGAAGTGCATTTTTTTCGGTAGGTAGTAAGAAATTGAGAACCGAGAATATACCTTTTTTAATTTCACCGGTGTAACCTGTTCCGCCTATTAAGATTGTTCTTTCTTTAAAATTTACAATAGCAAAATTTTCCTGCCGTGTACCGTCTAACTCTGGATTTGCTTTAAAGCCAGGAGCATTTATAATGAGCCAATCTTCTTTAAAATTTTCAAGTTCCTGCTCGTTAGGGCGCAAAAACATATTGTATGCAAAGAGATTAGACCAGGGATGCTCATTAATGACACGAATGCCTAAACGAAAACGCGTATCTGCACAAGCAAAAGCATCGCGCACATATAAGTTTCGATCAGATAAATAGGTTGTCATTTTTTCCATAAGATGACTAAATTTTTGACTGTCAAACGGGATGTTGATATCTCCCCACCAGACATCGTCACGAGTAAGTTCATCAATTACAATAAAACGATCTTTAGGTGATCTTCCGGTAAATTTGCCTGTTTCTATAGCCAGGGCGCCTGTAGAGGTTTCTTGTCCCTGACCCAGATCTAGACTAATAGATTGAAGCTCTTCCGGTTCTAATTGATAATAAGTTGTGGCATTTTTGATTCCGTATTTTGACAACGCAATCGTTTTCGTTAATAGGGCGCTTGAAGCCATAAAATTGAATTTTTAGTAAATACGAGGCAAAATTAAGTCTTTATTTTCGCAAATAATTTAATTTTAACTAATTATTTTGCAGATTTGATAAGGGTGTAACAGATGCAAATCCAGGCAGATATAAGTAGTGCTCCTCCTATGGGTGTTATCCAGCCTATAGCAGAAATATCTATTCCGGTAAGGGGTTTTGTTGTTAGCAAGTAAATAGAGCCGCTAAAAAGAAGAATGCCGCTAATTACTAAATAGAAAACAGTTTTTAGTGCTTTAGAATTTAAGGGTAAAAAACTACCGGCAATAAGTAATAAAAAAGAATGATACATTTGATAACGTACTCCTGTTTCAAAAGAATTTATAGCTTCAGTACTTAGACTTTCCTTAAGCCCGTGAGCACCAAATGCTCCTAAGATCACAGCTGTTAAACCTAAAATTGAACCGGTAATAAGTATTTTTCTTTTCATTAGAACTTTTTTTAAGCGCTATCAAATGACTAATTTTCTAGTAACTCAACGCAGGCAAAATTAAAACATTATTATGCGAAAAATCTTAATTATAGGTGCAGGAAAATCTACTGCACAATTAATTCAATATCTTTTAGATAAGGCGGAAATAGAACAACTGCGACTAATTGTAGCAGATCAAATTCTAGAAAATGCCGCTCGTTTAATAAAGAATACATCTTATGCCGAAGCGATAGCATTAGACATCTTAGATGCTCAAGCTCGCCAACAACAAATCGCATCTGTAGATATTGTTGTTAGCATGTTGCCTGCACACCTACATTATACCGTTGCCAAAGACTGTTTGACATTGAGTAAAAGCCTGGTTACCGCCTCTTATATAAGTGATGAGATGTTGCAATTAGATGAAGCTGTGAAAGCAAAAGGCTTAATCTTTATGAATGAAATAGGTCTTGACCCTGGCATTGATCATATGAGTGCCATGCGGGTTATAGATCGAATACGAGACCAGGGAGGAAAGATTGTACTGTTTGAGTCATTTTGCGGGGGTTTGCTCGCTCCTGATAGCGATACGAATTTGTGGAATTATAAGTTTACCTGGAATCCCAGAAATGTTGTGCTGGCAGGGCAGGGTGGTGTTGCAGAATTTATTCAGGAAGGAACCTTTAAATACATACCTTATCACCGTCTTTTTAGACGTACCGAATTTCTGGATGTTGAAGGTCACGGTCGCTTTGAGGCATACGCAAATCGCAACTCTTTAAAATACCGAAGCATTTACGGTCTTGAAGACGTGCTTACTTTATATAGAGGCACGATGCGTAGGGTAGGTTTTTCTAGAGCCTGGAATTTATTTGTGCAGCTGGGTATGACCGATGACAGTTATACATTACAAGATACAGAGCATATGAGTTATAGAGAATTTACAAATCTGTTTTTGCCCTATTCTCCTACAGACTCAGTGCAATTAAAATTGAGACACATGCTCAAAATAGATCAGGATGATTTGTTGTGGGATAAATTATTAGAACTCGACCTGTTTAATGGTTCAAAATTACTGCGACTTAAAAACGCTACTCCTGCGCAATGCTTGCAACGTATTCTAGAAGATAAATGGACTTTAGAAGAAACTGATAAGGATATGATTGTGATGTATCACAAGTTTGGGTATGAATTAAACGGAGCGCAAAAGCAAATAGACGCTACCATGGTGAGTGTAGGTGAGAATCAAACCTATACTGCAATGGCAAAAACTGTAGGGTTGCCTGTAGCTATAGCAACATTAAAAATTTTAAATAAAGAAATCACACAGCCTGGTGTACAACTTCCAGTTACTAGAGCGGTTTATGAGCCTATTTTAAAAGAATTAGAAAACTACGGTATTGTATTTAGAGAATATGAAGTTCCCTATTTAGGTTATAATCCGCATCACTTATAATGGCAGTTGGTTTACTAATATAAGTAGAAGTAGTACTTTTAGTTACAAATAGTGTCTTATGAAAATTGTAAATGAACAGATCGCAATTGACGGAATTGATAAAATTATTTTGCGACAACTTATGGATGATGCCCGAAAACCTATTTTAGAGATTGCACGGCAGGTAGGTATTTCTGGTGCGGCAATTCATCAACGTCTTAGAAAACTAGAAAAGTCAGGATTAATAGCAGGTTCTCGTTTTATAGTAGATCCTAAGATTTTAGGCTACAATACTATGGCCTTTGTAGGTATTTATTTAGACAGGGCGATGAGTAATCCTAAAGCGGTAAAGCAACTTGAGGAAATACCTGAGGTTATAGAATGTCACTACACAACAGGAAACTGGTCTGTTTTTATTAAAATTCTCTGTAAAAACAACGAGCATTTGATGCATTTACTCAATAAGAAAATACAGGCTATTGAAGGCGTTTCTCGTACCGAGACCTTTATTTCTTTAAATCAGCAAATAGAACGACAAATACAAATTTAAGCATAAAAAACCCGGCACTTTAAAAGCTTAAAGTATCCGGGTTTTTCAACTTAACTAACCAATCAATTATGAACGCTTATATAGTCGCTTATACGTTAGTTAGCTTACACATTTTTTTTATTTTTTTAAAATACCATTAGATTGCAACCGCGAATGTCGGAGGTGTCAAAACGGCCTAATATCTCAAACCGATTTTCGTCGATTTTTTTACCTAAATCTTGAGTTGCTATAAACGGGCAGGAGTTGTGATTGGCGAGATCTATAACATTTATTCCGCCTGTAGTTCCCGGTTTTACAAGTTGCAGCGCGTCTTCTGTATCACGCATAAAAACCTGAAGCCAGGGTGGTGTGGTGAAGATCCCGTTTCCATTTGAGTAGCCCTGCGATAATAATTCGGTCATACCGTATTCACTGTGAATTTCACTAACGCCAAATCCTTCCTTTAAGATGGCATGAAGCTCTTCGCGTATAAGTTCTTTCCGCCTGCCTTTCATACCGCCTGTTTCCATAATTATAGTAGAATTCAGGTTAAATCTGTACGCTTCAACTAAATCTAATAAAGCAAACGATACGCCTATTAGTAACACTTTTTTACCTTCGGCATTAAGACGTTTTAATTTTTCACTAAGTGATGCATAATTATTTAAATAGAAACCACTGTCTGGTTGATTGCTGTCTTTAATGAGTTGATCTACCATTAAAATTAATGAAGATCCATCACGCTCCAGATAGGAGGGTAATAATGCGAGTATGGTATATTCTTTAACGTTTCCATAATGTATCCTAAAGCTTTCGCGAAAACTTTTTATGTATAAATCAAGATCTGTAACGTGATGTTTGCTGGTTGTACTTCCTGTAGTGCCACTGCTTGTAAATGTAGTTTGAACGGGGTCTGTAGAGGCCAATACATCAAATTGTTTAAAGAACTGAATGGGTAAAAACGGAATTTCTTCAATCGTTTTAATCGTCTCGGGATCAACTTGTAAATGATCGCAAAACCTACGGTAAACCGGGTTAAATTGCCACTGATGTTTAAAAGATTGTAGTGCCATATCTTTAAACTGTGACGTACTGGATATATCAAAAATTGCGTTAGGGTGCATACCATTAATTAGGATTGTAAAGGTATTTAAAATGAAAGTCTCTTTTCCTATATATTAGCGATAAGCTGCTCAACTTTATCTAAATGTTACCAATGTAAATAGCAATGCTGTGCCACGATTTAAACCTTATCTTTACGATTACATTAAATCTTTATACGCATGAAGAAAAAGGAAATTAAAATTTTGCTCGTTGATGATGAGCCAGATATCCTGGAGATTGTAGGGTATAATCTTAGTAATGAAGGTTATCAGGTTATTACTGCAGAAAACGGTAAAGAAGGTGTTAAGATGGCAAAAAAGCACAATCCACATCTTATTATCTTAGATGTTATGATGCCCGAGATGGATGGTATCGAGGCGTGTGAGCAAATACGTAAACTTCCTGAACATGCAGAAACCATAATCACGTTTTTAACGGCACGTGGTGAAGATTATTCTCAAGTTGCAGGCTACGATGCTGGTGCAGACGATTACATTACAAAACCTATAAAGCCTAAAGTTTTAGTAAGTAAAGTAAAAGCCCTGCTACGAAGACTTAAAGAGGAAGAAGAGGGAGATGCGCTTGTTAAAGTAGGAGATCTTATTATAAATCGGGAAGAATATAAAATTATCAAAGACAAGAAAGAGCTGGTGCTTCCCAGAAAAGAATTTGAATTGTTATCGCTATTAGCTTCAAAGCCCGGTAAAGTATTTAAACGGGAGGATATTCTTGATAAAGTGTGGGGCAATGAGGTTGTTGTAGGGGGTAGAACTATAGATGTTCATATTAGAAAGCTACGTGAAAAAATAGGAGATAAACGATTTAAAACTATAAAAGGTGTAGGTTATAAATTTGTTGTTTAATGTCTGCTAATTTTAAAAAATCATATCGCTTTGCGGGTTTTTCAGCCTTTTATATAACTGTTTTCTTAACGCTCTTTGTGGGCGTTTTTTTCTATACTGAAGGACGGTTAAGTGTTGCCTGGCTTATTAGTTTTTTCTTCCTTAGTTTTTGTTTTTCGTTTGTTATTCTCCAGGTTCGGGTTGAAAAGTTTATTTACAAGCGGGTAAAAAAAATATATGATGACGTGTCGTTGCTTGATGTTACCACATTAAGAAGAGGGCAGGTTACAACAGATATGGGAACGCTTACTAAAGAAGTAGAGCGCTTTGCAGCTAGTAAAAAATTAGAAATTGAATCGTTAAAAATACGGGAAGAGTACAGAAAGGAGTTTATGGGTAATGTGGCTCACGAGCTCAAGACACCTCTTTTTACAACTCAGGGTTATATACATACCTTGCTTGACGGGGCGATGAAAGATAAAACCGTACGCAAAAAGTATCTTAAGCGTGCAGCTGCAGCCGTAGAGCGTCTAGTTTACTTAGTAAGTGATCTTGATATGATCTCAAAGTTAGAAGTGGGAGATCTCAATTTACGCTATGAGTATTTTGATATGGTCGAGCTTGTAAAAAACACGTTTGACTTACTAGAGATGAAAGCTGCTAAAAAGAATATTACACTAGCCTATGATATGCCTTACAATGGTCCTATAATGGTTAATGCAGATCGAGAGCGCATACAGCAATTACTTACTAACCTTATTGTAAATTCTATTAAATACGGGAAGCAAGACGGTACTACTGAAGTTTCCATAGAAAATTTAATACAAAACAAAGTAATTGTACGGGTAACCGATAATGGTGAAGGTATTGCCTCAGAACATATACCACGCTTATTTGAGCGTTTTTACCGTGTAGATAAAAGTGGGTCACGTCGCGAAGGAGGTTCTGGTTTAGGTCTTTCTATCGTCAAGCACATTATTGAAGCCCATGACGAAAAGATTTATATAGAAAGTGATTTTGGAGTGGGATCTGAGTTTTCTTTTACCCTCGAAAAGGCCGAAGAGCTTCCGGAAACTACCCTCTTCAAGGACCCATTGATTGGATAATCTATTAAAGCCGCTATAGACTTTTACTTTACTTAAGTCTTTAATTCTAAATTTTTCCTGTTCAGAATAGGGCACTATCCCGGCTTTCTGAAAACGTTTTGCCAGATATTCCTGCTCTGTTTGCCCGGGCGTGGGTATAAAAAAAGCCTTTTTACCCAGCTTTACTAAATCCATTACTGTAGTATAGCCAGATCTACTTATTATAAGATCGCTAGAGCACAATGCACACTGTAAATCTGCAGACTCCATATAGTTTACAATCTTCATGTGGTCTTTTACATAACTTGTTTGCGTTTCTTCAATTACTCCACGTACAAATAAGACCTGACCTTTATAGTGCTTTAGTTCATGCATTAATATTTCTTCGAGCTCGGTGCGCTGAGGTTCGGGACCACTTAGCAAAACCATAACATCGTAAATAGATTTGTGTTCTTCTGCTTTTAGGCGTGATAAAGCACCTATATATTTTACCGGGATCGTGTAGTTTATAGGGTGTCCTAATTTTCCGCTAAGATTAGGTTCTTTTTCAAAATCTGGAACCCAGCATTCATCAAAACGTTTAATATAATTACGGTGCATCGCAGATGTAAGCTTTGTTGTTTTTCCGCTTAATACCTGTAATTGATGCGTGACAAATACGGTAGGAATATCAGCGTGATACAGACCTAATCTGTTGTCAGAAATTACACCGTCAATAGTTTTCAGTTTTACCAGGTTCTTTAACTGTTCCCGCTCTTTGCGAATAGCCGTTAAAACTTTTGGACTGCGCAATAACATTTTCCACTTAAAATGTTTGCCGTTTTTTGCATATTCAATTTTATAAGAAGGCAGTTCTATAGCTTTTAACTGCGGAAACTCTTTTTTGAGCAACTCTAACGCCTGACCATCACTTGCAACTATAACCTCAAACCCCTCAAATAGGAGCTCGCGTATTATAGGCACGCATCGCGTTGCATGACCCAAACCCCAGTTTAGAGGCGCTACAAGTATAGTTTTTAATTTTTGCACATTACAAAATTGAGACAAGTCTCAAACACAAATGTTTCCGATAGATTATTAAACTATTAAACCTACTAAGTTTTTTCTATTATTTACAGATTATATGGTAGGTTTAAATTGTTGAAAATTAAGGGTTTAAAAATATTAAGATATGTTATTTCTATGTTATCTGGTATTTCAATCTCAATAAAGCAGGTACTATTACAAGAGTACTCGTATCTTTGGCGCGTAATTTTTTAATCAATTAGAGACCTGGTTTGGGAAGTAAAAATAAATTAAGACGTTTTCGCGAGAATGAAACATTTAGTAATGTCGTACAGCCTGAGCGAAAAGACCTTACAGATCAGGAGTTTTCTTTAAAAGGAAACTGGAATCGCGATTTTTTTAAAAAGGATCAGCCTATCGTCCTTGAATTGGGTTGTGGTAAGGGTGAGTATACCGTAGGGCTTGCAAAACGCTTTCCAGAGAAAAATTTTTTAGGAATAGATATAAAAGGTGCTCGCTTCTGGAGAGGTGCAAAAACTGCCCTGGAAGAAGGGATTACTAATGCAGGTTTTATGCGTACTCAAATTGAGTTGGTAGATAAAGCGTTTGCAGAAAATGAGGTGTCTGAAATATGGATTACATTTCCTGATCCTCAAATAAAATACAAGCGTACTAAACACCGCATGACTAATCCACATTTTTTAGAACGCTATAAAACGGTATTAAAGCCTGAAGGTTTGATGCATTTAAAAACCGATAGCGAGTATATGCATGGCTACACTTTAGGCCTGCTTGAAGGTTTAGGTCACGAGATTTTATATGCACACCATAATATTTATATAAATCACGATGCTCCAAAAGAAGTGGTTGAGATACAGACTTTTTATGAAAAACAGTATCTTGAAATAGGAAAACCTATAACATATATTAAATTCAGGATCAACTAGAGGCTTTTGGAAATAACAAAACTATTCTTTATCACTTATTTTGCTGCGTTTCTTGGGGTTTTGCCTCCGGGTTTAGTAAACATGTCTGTCGCTAAAACCTGTGTTCACAGAGGTAAACGTAATGGGATGTTAGTAGCTTTAGGGGCTTCTATAGTAGTTTTAGTACAGGCTTTTGTTGCCATTCTTCTCGCTCGCTATATTTTTAGCCACCCTATTGTGCGTAATACCTTATTGCGTACAGGTATAGTAATATTTGGTCTGCTTGCTGTCTATTTTTTTATCGCAGCAAAAAAGAATAAAGTTAAAGAGGTAGAAATACCTAAACATTCAGGTAGAAAAAGTTTTGCAAAAGGGATGCTGGTCGCACTTATTAATGTTCTTCCTATACCTTATTTCTGTGCTTTAAGTGCCGCTTTTAATGTGACCAGTTCTATAAATAATGGCTTAGTAGAAGTATTACTTTTTGTACTTGCTGCAGCTTCAGGCACATTTACAGCCCTTTATATTTATGTTGTAGGGTTTAACCGAATTCAAAATGAACCCCGCAACTTCGCTAAATATTCTAACTACTTTATGGCTGCGTTAATGGTCGTATTGGTAGCGCTCACGCTTATACGCATGTTATATGCCAAAACCTGAAACACTTGGTTTTTATCAGCAGGTATATACGGTTGTACGTCAAATTCCGTATGGGAAAGTAACCTCCTATGGGGCAATTGCAAAATACCTGGGTGCTGCAGGTAGTTCGCGTATTGTTGGTTATGCAATGAACGGGTGTTCTAAACTCGAAGATGTTCCTGCGCATCGTGTACTTAATAGAAATGGTTTGCTTACCGGGAAGCATCATTTTCCGGGAACCAATTTAATGCAACAGCTCTTAGAAAGTGAAGGGCATGTAGTGATAAATGACCAACTACAAGATTTTAAAAAACATCTTTGGGATCCTGTAAAAGAACTGGGTTTTGAGCGTAATGATTAGTGTAATTTTTCGGCTAAGATTCAAGGCTAGATAACATCTCATAATAGAACTAATCAATAAAGAGATAGGTAATAACTCTTTCGATTTCTGAAGTTTTCAGCCTATATTTGTATTTTTAGAATCAATCTAAGTAAGTTAACGTGAAGTTAGAAAAACAAGCAATATACGATGCACTGAAAACCATTAGTGCGCCTGGTGAGGGAGAAGATATGGTAACAAGTGGTGCGGTAACAAATGTTGTCACTTTTGGCGATGAGGTTATCGTAGATATTACAATTACTAACCCTAGTTTACAAGCAAAAAAGAAAACCGAAGTTGAGATCATGAAAGTGATACATGCAGAAGTGCATATGAAAGCTCAGGTAAAGGTTAATGTGCGTGTTAATGCTCCAGAAAAGCAGGCTAAAAACGAAATTAAAGGAAAACCTATTCCCGGTATTCAAAATATAATTGCTGTAGCTTCTGGTAAAGGAGGTGTAGGTAAATCTACAATTACCGCAAATCTTGCTGTAAGTCTATCAAAAATGGGCTTTAAAGTGGGTATACTTGATGCAGATATTTATGGGCCTTCTATACCTATAATGTTTGATGTTCAGGATGCTAAGCCGCTATCTGTTAAAGTAGATGGTAAGCAAAAAATGCAACCTGTAGAAAGTTATGGTGTAAAAATTCTTTCGATAGGATTTTTTACTAAGCCAGATCAGGCTGTAGTATGGCGAGGACCTATGGCTTCTAAGGCCTTAAATCAAATGATTTTTGATGCAGCCTGGGGTGAACTTGATTTCTTATTGGTAGAT
Organism: Leeuwenhoekiella sp. MAR_2009_132; assembly: GCF_000687915.1. Classification (NCBI taxonomy): domain Bacteria; kingdom Pseudomonadati; phylum Bacteroidota; class Flavobacteriia; order Flavobacteriales; family Flavobacteriaceae; genus Leeuwenhoekiella; species Leeuwenhoekiella sp. MAR_2009_132. The sequence goes on along the minus strand of NZ_JHZY01000004.1, from coordinate 1,125,046 downwards.
CTACCTCCGGGAACAGGAGATATTCACTTAAGTATTGTACAGGCGATGCCGTTAACAGGAGCTGTAGTAGTAAGTACGCCACAAAATGTTGCTTTAGCAGATGCTAAAAAAGGAGTTGCAATGTTTCAGCAAGAGAGTATCAATGTACCGGTTTTAGGTATTGTAGAAAATATGGCGTGGTTTACACCAGAAGAGTTACCAGACAATAAGTATTATATATTTGGTAAAGATGGCGCGCGTAACCTTGCAGAAGATTTAGGCGTACGCTTACTGGCTCAAATTCCATTAGTACAAAGTATACGTGAAGCAGGAGATGTAGGTCATCCTGCAGCATTGCAAAATGATACTATTTTAGCAGCGTCTTTTGAAAGCATGATGCGTAATACAGTAGAAGAATTAGTGAAGCGTAATGATGATTTACCACCTACCGAAGCGGTAAAAATCACTACAATGGCCGGCTGTTCTGCCGTTAAAAAATAGATTATGACAGATTTAGAATTAAAAGGTAAAGTTGAAGATGCGTTAGAAGAAATCAGACCTTTTTTACAAAGTGACGGTGGCGATATTGCATTATTAAGTATTGAAGATGGTACTACAGTTAAAGTTCAACTTGAAGGTGCATGTGTGGGTTGTAGTGTAAACCAAATGACCCTTAAAAGTGGTGTAGAGATGACTATTAAAAAACACGCGCCTCAAATTCAGAATGTTATTAATGTAGTCGCGTAGAATCTATTTAAGAAATAGTTTATAAAAGCAGTTTTGTTCTTATCAAAACTGCTTTTTTTTTGCTTAAGAATTATTTTTATAAGCGTAAAATGTACATTTTATAAAGTAAATGATTAGTTTTAATTAAATTACAAACGTCAATATATTATGAGCCATTCTAACGGTCGCAGAAACGCTTTAAAAAACATCGCACTTACAACCTCTGGTATAAGTTTAGGATTAACCGCTTTAAGCTGCAAAGATTCGCCAAATAGTTCAGAGGCAACCATTGCCACAACAGAAGATGATTCTTTAAAAGGAAATGTAAACCATTCTGCATGTTACTGGTGCTATGGCTCAATGCCTTTAGATAAGTTCGCTAAAAGTGCAGCTGGTTTAGGCTTAAAAGGAATTGATTTATTGAAACCTGAAGAGTGGGAGGTTGCTGAAAAATATGGATTAAAGTGTGCTGTTGCCACAGATACATTTGCTAATATACAAGACGGTTTTAATGATAAAAACAATCACGCATCCCTTCAGGAGCAGTACAGTGTTTTAATTGATAAAGCTTCGGCACAAGGCATAAAAAATGTAATTGTGTTTTCAGGAAACAGACGTGAGCTTTCTGAAGATGAAGGTCTCGTAAACTGTGCAGAAGGTCTGGCTCCTTTAATAAAACAAGCCGAAGAAAAAAATGTGGTCCTAATTATGGAATTATTAAACAGTAAAATAGACCATAAAGATTACCAATGTGATCATACTCCCTGGGGTGTAAAGCTATGTGAACTTATAGGTTCTGAAAATTTTAAACTTTTATACGATATCTATCATATGCAGATTATGGAGGGTGATGTTATACGCACGATAAAAGATTATCATTCCTATATCGCGCACTACCATACGGGTGGTGTACCGGGTCGTCACGAGATTAATGATGGTCAGGAGCTAAACTATCCTGCAATAATTAAAGCTATTTTAGAAACAGGATATACAGGTTATGTGGCTCAGGAATTTATTCCTACTTATGATGATAAAATAGCAGCTTTAAGAGAAGGTGTAAAAATTTGTGATGTTTAGTAGACTTCTTATATAATCCTATTCTTTTAGTAGGTTTTGAAGGTGGTCTAAAGCTGTTTTTTACTAATTTAGCACCCTCTTAAGAAAAGCAGATATGCAGGATATAACAATCACAGTAATTGACCGGGAAGGTGTAGCACATGCGCTTGAAGCACCTACAGATATGAATCTTAATTTAATGGAAGTGTGTAAAATGTACGAGCTTCCTGTTGAAGGTACCTGCGGCGGAATGGCTATGTGTGCTTCTTGTCAATGTTACATCGTATCTGACCATAAATTAAATGAGATGGGCTATGATGAGGAGGCAATGCTTTCTGAAGCCTTTTATGTAGAAGATAACAGTCGTCTGGGTTGTCAAATTCCTATAACACCAGATTTAAACGGATTAGAAGTCAAATTAGCTCCTGAGAGTTAAAATAAACCCTAAAATTAAAATAAAGCCTTAATGATTTCTTTCGTTAAGGCTTTATTTATTTAGTATATTTTCTACTATTAATACTAGACGCTCTACAAATAAAGCATAAGCATCTTTAGAAGGGTGTAAACCATCAGAAGCAACCAGATTGGGTTGAGATAAGCCTTTTCTGGTAATGTCTGTGATATTTAAAAAAACCACTCCACTAGCTTCAGAAAGCTCTTTAGCATAAGTATTGTATTCATCTATTTCACTAGAAATATCTTCCGGGTTTCTATAATTTAAACCGAATGGTGTGTAAGCATAATCGGGTATTGAAATAACAACAACGCGTGCTGCATCTCCTTGTGCTAGTTGTATTGCAGTTTCTAAAAGAGTTTTGAAGTCTTTTTGATATTCAGAAAATACGATTCCCTGATATTGATTATTTACACCTATCAGAAGGGTGACAAGATCAAAATTAGGATTGAGATTCTCACTGGCTAAGGCACTTATAAGATTATCTGTACGCCAGCCTGTACGGGCAATTATAGTAGTTTCTAAACCGCTACTTGCTGTGGTTTCAAATCTATTTTTGAGTTGTATTGGAAACTTACAGTTATCGCAAACGCTTTCTCCTATAGTATAGCTGTCTCCTAAGGCGAGATAGGAATATGATTGTTCAAAAGAAGTACTGGTTTCTTTTTCTAATTCTGCCGAAGCGCTGCAGCTGGTCGCAATAATTATAATTAAAACGAGATATGCGTACTTAAATAGAAATGTGTTCATATTAGATATACGCTGAGCCCGGCTATTCGGTTTTATAATCAATAAGCTTCTGTGGTCCTTCTAATAAAACACGTACAATTTTAAGTACACCATCATCTGTAGTTGCAATTTGCCATTTTATAAGTGAGATGGCTCCATTTTCAATTTCTAAACCGGTTATACTTCTGGGATGTACACAGCTGCCATCATTAAAATAGGCAATATCGCCGGGTTCGGGAAAGCGTGGTCTATGTGTGTGACCGGTTATTGTGAATTGGTTATTTCGTTCTGTAATCCACTTTTTAGTCTTGCGTTCTACCTTAATAAGTTCTAAGTAGTTTTTTGCAGGGCTGGTGGGGTCAGAAATTCCGGCTCCTTGCAACGGTCTCCACAATACACGTACTAAAAACCGATTGAATTGCCAGCCTACATAATTCATCCAATCTGCCTGATGACCATGACATAAAAATAGCTCTTGGCCGGTTTGTGCATGTTTTAATATTAGCGCTTCGTGAACTTGTATTCCCGGAAATAGTGGTTGTTGGGTATTTGTTTTTCGATCGAAAAAACTATAGAGATTTTTCTCAACCTGACTTTTATTTTTATAAATCATATCGTGATTTCCCCATAGTAAATGCAATCTCTTTTCATTGTAAAACAATTGCATTAAACCATAAATATTTTTATGGGATTCAAACAGCGTACTGAAGTTTAGATTTTCCCAGAGTTCATCACCATCGCCTAATTCGCAATATGTAAAATCATTTTGATAGTATTGCTTTAAGGCGTGATAGTAAATATTGCGGTTGTTAGCAAAATCGTCTGCACCGCTATTGTCACCTCTGTGGCAATCACTAAATAGAATAAATTTACTGGAGTCGTCAAAAGTTACGACAGGAGCATTTTTAAAAGCCTTATCGAATCTGGAGATAAATGACATAGATTATCTTTTAATTAAAGATACTCTATGATTCTTTAAGCTGTGATTTTAGAAACTATTTCCTGATCAATTCCATTCCAAAGCACGCAACGTTTTTTAAGAGCAGTTACAGCAGTTTGTTTTACTTCTTCCCATTTTACAGGGTCATCGCCGCATAATTCTGAAACCATTTGTAAGGCCATAGGCCCGTGCTCATCACCATCTAACTCGATGTGACGGTCAAAGTAATATTTAAACAGAGTAAGATCTTCCATAGGGAAATTTTGCTGTATGTTTTCAATTATTTTTGTAAACATACTGGGTATAAGATCCTCTCTGCCAAAGGTAAAAGCAGCTGCAATCTTATGTGCTTTACCTTCAGAAATAGTTTCAAATGTAAATCGTAGAAATTCTTTTACAGTTTCTGGGATTTCACTCACTGCTATTACCAGAAAAATATCTGTGCCGTGGGTGATATGACTTAAAAAAGAGTTTATTTTTTCGGTGGAAGCTTCTGACTTTGCCATCGCGTCAAGGTACATTTCAAAATGACTTTGACGTTTCCCATCAGGATTTAAATCTGTTTCTTCAGCTAAAACTATCTCATTAATTAGATAGCGTATTTCAGGATTTCCTAAAGGATACCAGGGTGTAGAAACCTTAGTTAAATCAAACTGAAGGGCTTTTAGTAGTGACATAAAATCCCAGACAGCAAAAACGTGATGTTGCATAAAAGCCTTTAAATCTGCCGGAGTACGTAAATTTTTATACAAACGGTGATTTAATAACTGGTCTTGATACGGGGCGATCGCCTTATTCACATCCTCAATCATACTCTGTATTTTCTCGCAAAACTAGTAAACTATTAAGATTATAGCTTAGTTTAAACCTTGATATTATTTATAGTACTATTATTTAAATGCATTTAAACCCGTGATATCCATGCCGGTTATAAGCAAATGAATGTCGTGTGTACCTTCATAGGTTACCACGCTCTCTAAATTCATCATATGTCTCATAATACTATACTCTCCCGAGATACCCATGCCTCCTAAAATCTGGCGTGCATCACGTGCAATTTTGAGAGCCATATCGACATTGTTTCTTTTTGCCATAGAGATTTGTGCAGAAGTAGCTTTGCCTTCATTGCGCAATGTTCCTAAACGCCACGCCAGTAATTGAGCTTTTGTAATTTCAGTAATCATTTCTGCTAGTTTTTTCTGCTGAAGTTGAAAAGAACCAATAGGCTTTCCAAATTGATGACGTTCTTTTGCATAGCGCAGTGCAGTGTCATAACAATCCATAGCTGCGCCAATGACCCCCCAGGCAATTCCAAAGCGAGCCGAATCTAAGCACATAAGCGGTGCACCCAACCCAGATTTATTGGGTAGTAGATTTTCTTTAGGCACTTTTACATTGTCAAATATCAGTTCGCCTGTTGCGCTGGCGCGCAATGACCATTTATTATGTGTTTCTGGAGTTGAAAACCCTTCCATTCCGCGTTCTACGATAAGACCGTGAATACGTCCTTCTTCGCTTTTTGCCCAGACTACAGCGATGTCTGCAAAAGGGGAATTGGATATCCACATTTTTGCACCATTTAATAAATAGTGATCGCCTTTGTCTTTAAAGTTAGTCACCATACCGCCAGGGTTGGAGCCGTGATCGGGCTCCGTAAGGCCAAAACATCCCATATATTCGCCACTGGCTAACTTCGGAAGGTATTTTTGACGCTGTTCTTCATTCCCAAATTTAAAAATGGGATACATAACCAGCGATGATTGTACGGAAGCCGTAGAGCGAACCCCGCTGTCACCGCGTTCTATTTCCTGCATAATAAGTCCGTACGAAATTTGATCTAGTCCTGCGCCGCCATATTCTTCAGGAATGTATGGGCCAAAAGCCCCAATATCTGCAAGCCCTTTTATTATTTGTTTTGGGAATTCAGCCTTTTGTGCCGCCTCTTCAATTATGGGCGATACATCGCGCTTTACCCAATCCCTTGCTGCTGTGCGTACAAGTTTTTGTTCATCAGTTAGCAGGTCATCTAAATTGTAGTAATCTGGAGACTCAAAAAGATCTGGTTTCATAATTGTAATATTTTCATTTTAAATATTTTAAATTTAAAATGATTGAATTAATAGCGGTTATACTCTTTGTTTTTGTAGAAAATGACAAAAAATCTATAACTAATATTACAATTTTTTAGATTAAAATGCTCAAATGAGCGCTACATTTTGAGGTAGAAATCTTTGACAAGATCTATGTATTGAGACGTGTAGACATGTCTTTGAATCTCAATAATTAGCGTGTCTTCTTCCGGATTAGTTTCTTGAGTGGTAAAAGCTATTAAAGAACGCTTGGGGGATGTTGCTGCAGCAGTACCTTTTACACGCGTGATTTTTGAAGGATATAAACCTGTTTTTGAAGCAAGGCTTAAAAATTCTTCTTCACGTGCGTTGGGAATTATTACACAAAAAATACCGTTTGTGTTTAATAAGTGACGGGCAGAAGCAACCAGTAAATCAAAAGGCATTGCGTCTTCAAAACGTGCTTGCTCCCGAGCTGAGTTTTTTTGTTCGGTAAGGGGGGCATTTCCTTCAAAATAGGGAGGGTTACATACAATTAGATCGTATTTATCTTCAATTTCTGTTGCGAACTCATATAAATGTGCGTGATAACAAAAAAGGCGATCTCCCCAGGGCGCATTTTCAAAATTAGACACGGCTTGTTCGTATGCAGCATCATCAAGCTCTAAGGCATCTATAAGCTCGGCGTCAGAGCGCTGAGCAAGCATTAAAGCAATAATGCCGGTACCGGTGCCTATATCAAGTATAGCATCTGGAAAATGAGTTACCGGTGCCCAGGCACCCAGCAAAACGCCATCTGTACCTATTTTCATGGCACATTGATCCTGAGCTATTGTAAACTCTTTAAATTTAAAAGGCTTTGACACTTAAAGAATAATTAGAGGCTAGATGTAAATATCAATCAAGCCTTCTGGCGCATCAATTGTAATGATTTTTGTAGTGCGATCTACTTCTTTGATAAAGTCATCGTTAATAGGAATTAAGACTTCTTTGCCTTTATGATCAATTTCAAAAAGGGCCTGAGAGGTATTATCGTTTACACCGGTTATGGTGCCCACTTCCCCAAAAGAAATATCTTTTACCGTAAAACCTATAATCTCGTGGTAATAAAACTGTGTGCCTTCAAGTGGAGGTAACATTGAAAGCGGTAAAAAAAGTTCTGCATTAATTAGATCTTCTGCATCTTCTTCTGTGTTTACGTCTTCAAAATCAATACGAAGTAATGTAGATTTATGCAGCTGGCAAGAATGAATAAAAAATGGAACCAGATTGCCGTTAAAATCGACAAATACTGATTCCAGATTTTCATACATTTCAGGCTCATCGGTATCTAGCTTAGCTAGTAACTCGCCCTTAAAACTAAATTTTCGCACGATTTTGCCCAGATAGAAACATTCTTCTTTGCGCATCGTGAGTTTATTTATTTAGCTTCTTCGTTGTTTTCTTCAGTCGCAGGAGCTTCTTCAGTTGCAGCTTCTGCCTCAGGAGCAGCCTCTTCAGCTACTTCTTCAGGTTGAGCAGCAGCGATACGAGCTTCGTTCGCAGCTTTTTCAGCAGCTAAAGCCTCTTTCTTTGCCTTTTCCTGTTCTTTAGATAGATTGTCTTTTTTAGACTCTACTTTAGAAGATTTTTCTTCTAACCAAGCATTGAATTTTTCTTCCATTTGCTCCTCAGTGAGCGCACCTTTACGTACACCACCGGCTAAATGATTTTTCAATAAAACACCTTTGTAAGAAAGTAAACGTTTTGCAGTTTCAGTAGGCTGAGCCCCGTTTTGCAACCATTTTACTGATGAATCTACGTCTAAATCAATAGTCGCAGGATTTGTGTTTGGATTGTAAGTTCCTAGTTTTTCTAAGAATTTACCATCACGTTTAGCGCGCGTATCTGCGGCTACTACCCAATAAAAAGGTTTTCCTTTTTTACCGTGTCTTTGTAATCTGATTTTTACTGGCATAAAAATTAATTTTTGAGGTACCCGACCTCGATTATAATTTGTTGAATACTATAATTAAACACAGGCTTAAAAATAGTTTCTCTAAATGAGGGCGCAAATATACTACAATTTTCTGGCTGTCAATACGTTTTTAATCTATAATATCTTAAATTTGATTCCTTATACTTAACGTGTTATGTTGAAGAACCTTGCTGCTTTTTTAGGTCTGCTTTCTATTATTTCCTGTACAGACGATGTGAGCTTCAACACACCGGCTTTTCAAGCGATATGTGACACGGTTTTTTTTAAAGCTAATATATCTAGGGCAGAAGTTGTTGATGAAGATAATCTTGAGGTTACTGTTCCTGGCAATTCGGTACCGGTAATTCGCTTATCGGGTATATTAAATGAAGAGCAGGTAAGCCTTACGCTACCTTTTTATGGTGAAGGTGTTTTTAATATAGAGCCTGATAACCCTACTTACGCAACATATATTTCGGCCTCCGGGAAAGAGTTTTCGACACTAATTGACGGTGAAGGCTCAATCGTAGTTGAGCGAATAGAAGATAGTACGTATACGGGATCTTTTAGATTTAGGGCGCGATCACAGGTAGATAGCAGTGATGTATATTTTACTAAAGGCTATTTTTATGAAGTTCCTTTTTATAAAAAACCACCGGTTCCCGAAGAAATTCCAGTAGTTGCAACTTCTTTTTACTGTAGAATAAACGGAAATACATTTAATCCTATAAGTGTTAATGCATCAGCAGGTTCAACAGCTATATTAGGGTCTGGGAATCAAAGTTCTGTTGTAATTCGATTAGTTTTTCCAAAGAATATTGAACCGGGTACCTATCCTTTAACAGATTTTTCAGTTACGAGTCCTTATCAGGCTTCGTATCAATCTTCAAATACAAACCCAATAGTTCAAAGCGGAACACTAACCATAACTTCACATAATAGAGATGCAAGATCTGTGGGAGGCACATTCTCTTTTACAGCACAGGGATCGAGTACTGTACAAATAACAGATGGTAGATTTGGGTTTAACTATTAGATTTTTTTATTTTAAAAAAAGCAAATAGGGTACAGGTTGCTAAAATGATCCAGAATAGATCTACAAAAGCAATTTGATAATTAGCCGCCGCAAAATTTTTCCAGATTCCGGTACCAGTCATAATATAGTTAGCTATAGGTATAAAAAAACCAAAGATACTTCCCCATAACAAACTGAATTTTATACAGTAAGTTCTGTTTTTTCTAAGTATTAAATACAAACTTGCCAAAGCCCAGATTCCTAAATAAAACCAGTATAGAAACGTTTCATTTAAAGAATGTGCAAACTTTACAACAACAAAGCTTACCGCAGTTACAGGATACATACTTAAACAAATTGCGAGGTAAACCAAAGCGACTCGCCTGTAAAACGTTCGCTTTTTTATGGGAGCATTCTTCTTGTCTCTTGCCAGCAACCAAATCATCACACCAGAGATTATAACTACACAGGTAATGATGCCTAATAAAAATGAAATGATGCGTAGTAAGTACCCTCCATAATCTCCAAAATGTAGCCGATACATTACATTTTTTACGCTGTCAAGATATGAGGCATTAGCGTATGGGTTTTTTATAATCGTTGTTTCGCCAGTAGCTACGCAATATTGTAATTGTCCGGGAGCATTAAATTTTGCACTATAATCCTGCTGTCCTTTAACAGTGACATACATATTAGCGTCGCCGTAATTATTTATGATTAACTCGTTTATATCAAAGTCTGGCCAATCTGTTCTGGTATTTTTTAAAACTAAATCGAGTTCTGGTTTGCGTGCTAATTTTTGATTTGCAAACTCAAATGCGGGTGTGTCATACTCGAGCTCTTCATATATTTTTTGCTCATCACCACCATATAGAGTAACCGCAGCAGGAGTAAGCAGTAAAATTTTAAGCATAAAAAAGGCTCCGGTTACAGCAAGTACAAATTGAAAAGGAAGTCCTATAAAACCTAGTGCGGTATGCGCATCGGTCCATAAGGTTTTTAATTTCGCCCAAGGGCGGAATGTATAGAAGTTGCTTACTATTTTTTTCCAGTGAATGAGCAATCCTGTAAGTATCGCAATTAGAAAAAAGAAGGCAACAAAGCCGGAAACATAATAACCTACCGGATAAAAAAACTGGGTTAGAAAATGAAGCCTGTATAAAAACTCGCCCAGCGTATAGGATTCTGTATAGGTTTGCTCAGTAAACTCTAGCGGATCTAAATAAAAAAAATGTGCTCCGGCATCTGGGTTTTTTAATAAGGTGTCTTTTTGGGCAGTCAGACTGATGCTAACACGTCTTTCTGCATAATACGTCTTTAGAGTTACATCTCGGCTATTTAGGTTGTAACGTGAATTGAGACTGTCTAGTATAGGATCTATCTGAGCAGGTAAGTTATCATTTGTTAACGTATTTTGATTGCGTTCCCAGGCAATGATGTCATCTCTAAAAAATGAAAAAGAACCTGCAAAAAAAATGATATATAATGCCACGCTAATCACGATACCACTTACCGTATGTAAACTAAAAAACAGATTGTAAAGTCGATTTCCCATAGTTATTATAGTGTGGGTTGATTAGCTGGTACACAAAATAAAACCATCCCCAAAATCACCGAAATACCGGTATAAATTACAAGGGCATGCCAGGTTTTCTTCGGAATGTATGCAGTTATAAATAATACCGCCCAAAGAATAAAGCCGCTAAAAGTAAATGTTATTAGAGCTATGCTTTTTGATACATATGATGCAGCTAGTAAATGTACTAATGTAGTTATTGCATAGCCACCTACAAATCCTGTAAGTAGGCGTAGGAGGCGTTGTGCCCGGGAAGTCGTTAAATATTTTGAGTTTGCCGGCACTGTTATTTAGTTTTAAAAAGATTTAAAGGAGCTAGAATTAATAGGAGGCAGCTAAAAGTCATCAAGGTGATGCTGGCCGTAAAAAAACCTGAACCAATGCCCAATTCATTCATAAAAATACCATAACCTATACATAGCAGGTACAGTCCGAAAGAATTGAGAACCCATCTATTCTTCGGGGTTTTAGTTTTTTCTATGGTAGCTTTTTTAGGTTGGTTCTTACCCGATGTACTATACATCAGATAAAAACCAACCATTAGTAAGGAGCAGGCAATAACTAGCATTAAGGTAAGCTGGTATAAGTTGCACAATGCCAAATAAATTCATAATCTACCCCTTTAAAGGCTCCGGGTGTTTTTTCATTATGAGTTACTTCAACGATATATTTAGTGTTAAATGGTTTCGCATAGCTTATGATACCGTTTTCGTCTGTGGTAATTTTTTTTGTCCATAAATCAAGCATAGATACTGTAGCTTCTGCTTTGTTTAAAGGAGAGCCATTGTATAAAACCTGTAATTTAACTTCGTTAGAATCGTTTTGCAGTTCTTTAATTACGAGACCTTCGGTAAAAAGTGCAGGATTAACAGATTCTTCAGAATTTACATTTACTTGTTTAAATGTTTTATAAACTGGTTTAAATATTCCGAAGTCATATTGTGTATAATCCAGGACATCTATATTTTGATTTTCAAGATACACGAGATAAACACCGTCAACTTTAGGGGTAAATTCGGCAGAATAGTGATCTGCTTTTGCTGTTGTTTTAAGGAGGTGTTTTTTTCCGGAAGGGTCAACCAGCCAAAGTTTAAAATCACGTACACCTTTAAATGCTTCACCCTGTGCTTCTTCAACAACACCGTAGGCATATTCCCCAAAGAAAACCTGCACCTCCTGAGATTCGTTAAGGTTTCCTTTAGCACTGGTTTCTAACCATAGGTAATGTGCAAATGCAGTGTTTGAATTGCTTAAAAGTACAATTGTGAATAGTAGGATTAATTTTTTCATCTTTAAAATTTTAAAAGTTATAAGTAAAATTGGCGAGCAAAGACCGTTTGTTTTGAGGACTAATTGTTGACCAGCCTTTGTAATACGATTTATTGGTAATATTGTCTAGCTTTAGTGAAATGCGGTAATCAGAAGTTCCGTAGAAGATTGATGAATTCAAAATGGTGTATTCAGGAAGTGTAAAGGTGCCGCCTAAATTTCGGTTGAAGATTTTGTTCTCGCTTGCATAGTTTCCACCAAAACCAAAACCTAATCCTTCTAATTTACCGGCTGTTAATTGGTAACTTGCCCAAAGATTCATAAGATTTTCAGGCCCTGCACTTTCTGGTCTTAGGCCTTTAAAATCTGCAGCTCCTTCTACAAGCTTACTGTCATTATAACTATACCCGGCTATCAGATTTAAGCCATCTATGGGGTTTGCTATTAGACTGGCTTCAAAACCTTTACTTTCCTGAGTTCCGTTTTGGGTAAAGAAATAATTATTGGCATCAACATCTACGCGCAGTGTTTTATCTTTTACCTGTATGTCGTAATAGCTTAATGTGGCGCTAATTCTGTTTTTATAAAGATTGAATTTTGTACCTACTTCAAACTGGTTTGCCTGCTCGGGATCAAGAGTTCTTAATGTGGTAATACCAGCTGCAAGTTCTTCTACAGGTGCCGTATTACTGAAACCATTCATGTAATTTGCAAAAATAGATACCTTATCTAAAATGGGTTGATATACTAAACCAAATTTTGGAGACAGTGCCGTTTGTGCGTGATTGTTATTGCTAAAGCGATCAACACGTAAACTTAACATCGCAGACAATTCTGGAAGAATATTTATGACATCTGAAGCGTATGCGCTAAAGATTTCCTGTTCAGACTTTGATGGATTTATCGCTGAGTTTTCTAATAAAGCATTAGTGCCCGCCTGGGTTAATATACCAGAATCATCTGTAAAATTAGCAGGATCTGTATTTCCAAGTACTTCTTCATTAAACTCCTGAAGGTTGTCGCCAATATAAATCATACCATTTGCCACGTAAGGAGAACTGTTGTTAGTTATGGTGTTTTTATAATAATCAAGCCCCACGACCAGCCTATTGCGTACCGACCCTATTTTAAAATCTCCTATAAAATTTTGCTGTAGGTCTGTAGCATTTGTTTCTGAATTCTGTTTGCTGATATAGCGGGAAAGACTAATACCCTCATCGAGTGTGGTATACTGTGTTCCTTCATATAAATAGGAGTAATAGCCATCAGATTTTGACGACGAACTCGAGAAAGCAGTCTGAGAGGTCCAATTATCATCTAATTTATAATTCATCTGTGCCTGAAGACTATACGTTGGAGTTTGTATATACAAGTCATTACCGGTATAGGAGCGGTTGATATCATAACCAAGCTCTTCAATAGTATGCACACTAAGGGGTGCAGCACGGTCAAGAAAAAGCATAGTTTGGTTGGTGCTTTTTCCATTATAAAATTCAGTATTTAGACTAAATGAGAGGCGGTCATTTACACGGTAAGCTAATGAGGGAGCAAAGAAAAACGACTTCTTAAAACCTGCATCCTGATAACTGTTTTGAGTGTGATAAGCGGTATTTACGCGTAAGGCGATGTTTTTGTCCTGACTTAATAAAGTGTTCACATCTGCAGTAACCCTATTAAGACCATAACTACCGGCGGTGTATGACAATGTACCCCCAAAACCGAAAAACGGTTTTTTAGTAGTAATATTTATAAGTCCACCATAAGAAACTAAACTGCTACCATAAAGTGTTCCTGAAGGACCTTTAATCACATCTATATGTTCAATATTTGCAGGGTCAGGACTTCCGTTAGTTAGTGCAGGAAGACTATTTACGAGATTAGGTTGTGTTGCAAAACCGCGCAGCGAAAAATAGCCGGCACCATCGCTGCCACGACCCGTAGATTCCCAAAGCTTATCTATACCGGGAGCATTTTTAAGCGCATCATCAAAGTTAGTAATTACCTGCTCTTTTAATAAAGCTGAAGTTATACTCGTATAGACCTGAGGATTTTCGATATTGGCAAGGGGCATCTTAGAAACACTCATACTCATCTCTCTATTAAACTTATTGTGTTTTATGCCATTAATACTTACCGCTGCAAGTTGTTCCTGATTTTCCTGCAACGTTAGTACGCCAAGTTTTTTAGTTTCTCCATTGGCAAGTGTGAGATTTAAATATTTTGTTTTAAAACCTATGTAAGAAATTGTAATACGGTAGTTACCCGCTGGGATTTGATCAAGTAAAAAATTTCCATTAAAATCTGTTGTAGTCCCTAGATTAGTTCTCCCTACATCTATAGTTGCTCCTTCTAAAGGTTGAGCTGCAGAATTTTGAACTAAACCCTGTAATTGCGCAGTTTGAGCTGAGGCCTGAATAGTGATTAGCGTAAAGAGAAAAACACCTATAATGTTACGCATTGTTATTTAGATTAAATTAATATAATTTTGAAGGGCAAATGTATTTGTGATTTTGTAAACAACAAAACTTATTTAGACTTAATTTAAATAGATAATTATTACATTTATTCATTAATTTGATAGTCAGTTGTTTGATTAGTTATTTTAATATATAATTAACAGATTAGCCTATGTAAAACCTAATTTTGAAACGACTTTTATTGTTCAACTAGGAGGTCTAATTAGCTTATTTTTACTGAAACTTTCCTTTAAACTCAACCGCTATGAATGTGACTTCTAAATATTTGGCTCCAGACAAACGCTATGAAACTATGCGCTATCGCCGTTGTGGAAGGAGCGGAATTAAGTTGCCTATGATTTCTCTGGGATTGTGGCATAACTTTGGTAATTCAGCAGATTTCACAAACGGAAGATCAATTTTAAGAACCGCATTTGATAAAGGGATTACGCATTTTGATCTCGCTAATAATTATGGTCCGCCGTATGGTTCTGCAGAGACTAATTTTGGTCAGATTTTTAAAGAAGATTTTAAACCGTATCGGGATGAACTTATCATTTCATCAAAAGCTGGTTATGATATGTGGCCCGGACCTTATGGAGATTTTGGGTCGCGAAAATATTTAATCGCCAGTTGCGATCAATCATTAAAGCGTATGGGCTTAGAGTACGTAGATATATTTTACCATCACCGTCCAGATTTAGAGACACCGCTTGAAGAAACCATGGGTGCGCTAGATCAGATTGTACGATCTGGAAAAGCACTTTATGTAGGTATTTCTAATTATGGTGCAGCACGTACGCGTGAAGCGGCAGCGATTTTAAAGCAGCTGGGAACACCTTTTCTCGTGCATCAGCCCAGATACAATATGTTAGACCGCTGGGTTGAAGATGGTTTGCTAGATGCGTTAGATGAGACCGGTCTGGGAAGTGTGGTTTTTTCACCTTTACAGCAAGGATTATTAACAGATAAATACCTCAACGGAATCCCAAAAGATTCACGCGCTGCTAATTCTATGTATCTCTCTGAGGATCGAATTACAGAAGATCTCATAAATACGGTTAAGCAATTAAATACGCTTGCAAAAGAGCGTGGTCAAAGTCTTGCGCAAATGGCTATTAGCTGGTTGCTAAAAGATCACAGGGTGACTTCGGTATTAGTTGGGGTGAGTAAAGTTGAACAGCTTCAGAACAATATAGATGCGTTATCTAATCTTGAATTTTCTGATGATGAACTTTCAAAAATTGAAGTACTACTGAAAAAGAATTCTTAATCACAGCTTTAATTTTATATTTTCCTGGCATTAATTGTAATCTAAATAGCATTTAGCAGACTATATGGGCTGAAAGTTTCAAAGTAACCTTTCATCCTAATCATTTTATTAAATAAGACGAGTGCTGCTATGCCAAAAATTACGCTTTCCCTATTACTTATTTTACTACTAAAGGTAGCTCCTGCCTTTGCTCAGGATAGCCTTTTTGTTGCCTTTAACACCGATAAAAAAAATACATTATGGAATGATTTTACCTATGATATGGGTAATGTAGTAGGGGGTGTAGGTTTTGCGTATTCAAGACCGTTGCATTGGCAGGGTGATGATTTTCTAAGGTTTGGAGGTGTTGCTGCAGGAACTACAGGTCTTTTTTTACTAGATGATGAGATACGCAAAGCACTCGTTTCTCATAAAGATGATGTGCCGCCTCTTCTTTTAGATTTTGGCTATTATTCTGGAGCACCCCAGAATAATTATGGAATTACGGGAGCGGTTTACCTCACGGGTTTATTTACTAAAAATGAGAAATTAAGACGTACCGGAGTTTTAATGATAGCCTCAGCAACTGCCGCGGGTGTTGTACAACAAATAAGTAAATCACTGGTAGGTAGAGCGCGACCGGGAGCCGGTTTTGGAAATCACCATTTTAAACCTTTTGGCGGTAGTTCTTCATACCGTTCTTTTCCTTCCGGCCATGCGGTTCTTACGTTTACGACAACGTACTCGATTGCAAAGCAATTTGACAATAAGTGGATTAAAGGAGGTATCATAGGTGTTGGTTTAATACCGGGTTTAACCCGAATTTATGAAGAAGCACATTGGGCAAGTGATGTAGCTTTAAGTTGGGCAATGAGTGCATTTATTGTAGAAGCAATAGATAAGTATCTTGATAGAAAATATGAGCAAAAATATAACCCTGATCTTGCTGCTAAAGAATCAAATTTTGAATGGAATCTTACCTTCAGCGGAGATCAAATAGGAGTTGTACTTCAATTTTAGAAATTAAGCTTTTGTTTTATTGAATCAATTTATTTAAGTACATTTTACGCTTTACCTTAATGCAGTAAAACACATTATTTTCAACCTGTTTAATTGTTTACCCAACTTTTTGAATTCTAAGAAAAATATTTATGCCCGTTCGGGGCTTTTTGCAAAGGCAATTCTCTTTTTATCAATTGGGGTTATTACCGCTATGGAAGCTTTTGGCCTGGGCGGTTTTAAAGCAGGCAGCTTTACCCTTATGGATGTTTTAGCTAAACAGGAATTTGGAAACGCCTTGCTTATATTGTGGGCAGTAGCCCTTTTTGGGTATGTTTTCTGGCGGGTTTATGAAACTATTGTTGATAATGAGGGCTATGGTACGAGTATTATAGGTTTAGGCCAGCGTATCGGATTTTGTTTTGGTGGTCTAGTTTATGCGTTTTTAGCTGTCAGCGCGTTGCAAGTGGTATTCAACCCAGATGGATCAAGCTATTTAACAACCACAGATTTTCAAAAGTTTATTCATACAGATTTTGGTAGAATTTGTGTTGTAGGAGCGGCTTTAGGGATGATGGGAGGTGCTTTAAATGAGTTTTATATCGCTTTTTCGGGTATTTTTAAAAAGACTATAAATATAGATGCCATACGCCCTAAACTTCAAAGAGCGGTGATGAGTTTTGGTACTATAGGGTATGCCTCTCGCGGTTTTACAGTAAGTATAGCTGCATTACTTTTACTGGACTCAGCATATACCACCCGCGATATTACGAGCGCAAATAAAGAAGCTGCATTTTCATTTATGCAATATGCCTTTGGCGACCTTATTTTAGGGTTAATCGCCATAGGCTTTATCGTTTATTCCATGTATGTATTTGTTGAGGTGCGCTACCGTAAAATTGATATGTAATCTATTTAAAATGCGGTATTCTTTTAATTCTCTTAATTTACTTTCCAAGTAAACTTTTATTAAACAACTTTAGAATACGTTTATACTCATCTGTCCAGCTGCTGGGTTCTATAAAACCGTGACTTTCTACCGGGTAAACTGCTAGTTCCCAGTTGTCTTTTTCCAGCTCGATTAAGCGTTGTGTTAACCGCACCACATCCTGAAAATGAACGTTAGTATCTACCATACCATGCTCTATTAGTAAATCTCCCTGTAAGCCTTCGGCGAAATAAATAGGAGAAGAGCGCTTATAGGCTATTGGGTCTTGAGTAGGTTCGTTTAAAATATTTGCTGTATAGCCATGATTGTAATGTGCCCAGTCTGTAACAGAGCGCAAAGCAGCACCGGCTTTAAATGTATCCGGCTCGTTAAAAAGTGCCATTAATGTTATAAAACCACCATAGCTTCCGCCGTAAATACCTATTTTTTCAGGATTTATACCGTAATTTTTGATGAGGTATTGTACACCATCTACCTGGTCAGAAAGATCTTTTCCGCCCATATGGCGATAAATTCCTGTTCTCCAATCGCGACCATAACCGGAACTGGCACGGTAATCAATATCGATAACGGTATACCCCAGGTCGGTTAACATATTATTAAACATGTATTCTCTAAAGTAGCTAGACCACCACTTATGTGCATTTTGCAAATAGCCTGCGCCGTGTACAAATACTACCGCAGCACCATTTTTTACTGAAGTTTCAGGAACATACAGGCGTGCAGGTACCATAGCACCATCTGCAGCTTTAAATTGTATGTTTTCAGGTATGCGCCACGGGTAACTTTTAAAGGCATCAGACTGGCCACTAGTAAGTTGCTTAGCGGTTTCTGAAGCTGAGGTTTTCTTAAAATAGAGTTCCCAGGGTTTGTTACTATATGAATTACGTATCGCCATATACTTCTCGTCTGGAGATAGTGCAACTTCATTGTTGCCGGGAAGCGTAGTAAGCTGCCTCATAGTACCGCCCATCACCGGCATTTTATAAAAGTGACGCTCACCCGCATTTACTTCTGATGTGGTTAAAAACCACGACTTTTTATCGTTAGATAAAAACGGATCAAAAACCTCATATTTCCCTTGTGTGAGGGCTTTTTTCTTACCGCTATTTACATCTAGCAGATACAGGTGTGAGTACCCACTTTCTTCAGACTGAAAATAAATATGTTTATTATCTGGCAACCAGCCTAAAGTACCGCCACCAAAAGACCAGCCGATTCCCGGGCCGGCAATCCAGGCCTCATCACGCTGGCGATCTAAGGTTTTAAGACTTCCATCTTCAAGGTTTAAAAGCGCAATCCAGCGGTCTTTATTATCTTTAGAACGCACATTTACAATGGCTTTGCTGCCGTCGTTAGAAAAGATAGCTTGCGATACAATAACTTCACGTTCTTTAGCCTCCCACTCTTTATCCGGGTAATCAGAAACATAATCAGGTAAATCTGTAATTCCCGTTAATTTTGAAGGGTCTACACTATATACCGTATCTTTTTTACGGTTGTAAATAGCTAAAGAAGCTTCGGTTTTATCATCGCCTACTTTGCTGCGTGCACGTAAATCTTCGGTATAACCTGACGCATCTACATAATTAGGTACATTAGTGCTTTCTCCACGATCGCGCTTTGTCAATACAATAGTTACAAAATTTGCGTTAGGAGCAACCTGTAAAGTGTTAATAGATTGTTCGCCCGAGTAAAAGACAAACGGTTCTGGGTCTGCTGTCATCTCGCGGTAGGCTTTAGAAAGAGAGTCCTGTTCTTCGCGCTCTCTTACGATCTGCAACAGGCCTAGGTTTTCTTCTTTCAACCATTTATTTTTATCAGATAACTTTTTATCCTTATCGTCTGTAGCTTTTCCTTCTTTAAAATTGGTAAGTTTTTCTAGACTTCCTTTTGCAGTATTAAAAACATACGCATTGTTTTCAAACGTAAAAGCGATTTTATTTTCATCTGAAAGAAAAGTAGCATCGCCCAATCGTGCCCCCAGATTTACTATTAAACTAGATTCATTTTTCGCTACATCATAGAGGTAGAGGGCATTGTCTTTAGTATATAGTTTTTTAGTTTTTGAACTATTAAAACTGCCATACGAGCTAATCATCGCTTTGCGCTCAGCGAGCGACACTTTTTGAATATTATCAAGTTTGTTAACTTCTATTTTATAGAGACTATCGCTTGTATTCCCGTCAGGGTTGTAATTAAAATAGATGGTGTTGCTTTGCGTTCCCCACTGTACATTTTCAGGAAAGTTACCCATCCATTTAGGATCTTTCATTATTTTTTCTACGGAAAGAGCGCTGGTTTGAGCAGAAACAGTAAGATTGCTGAAGCACATAAGGGCAACCAGAAGGATGCCTAAATAGGATTTAAACATAGAATATTCTTGAAAATTAGAGAACAGCCTGAAAGTTACAGAATTGTTTGAAAAGTGGGGGTTGTTTTTTTAGGGATAGCCACGAGTTAAAACAAAAAAGCCTCACCGTTTAAGGTAAAGCTTCTCAAAGGTTTCACTACAAAACCAGTTTCCAAATCTCTTTGGAAACAACACAACATCGTTATAAAAAGGCAGCTTCAAAGCTGCGGTTATTTCTTAGTAAGAAAACAAAAATAGTATTAGTTTTTTGAATTTTGATCAACAAACCTAAATTTTAAGATTGCAATTTGATCAATACGTAAACCGGTAAATGATCTGAGGCATAATGCAAATCTTTAGAATCGCTTAAAACAGCGTGCTTTAGAACCTGAGACGTATTGCTTTTTCCCTGAAAAATATAATCTATACGTCGGGTAACCGGCTCATCAAATTTAAAACCATTAAATGTACCTGATGGTCCAAAAGCTCCTCTGGGAGCAAGTTCATTTGTGTCAAATAATTTGGTTTTTAAAACCGCGATAGGATCACTATCTGGTTCGAGATTTAGATCTCCGGTTAGAAAAACCGCTGCATTTTCGGTATTTAATTCGGTCATTTTTTGCAGAATTAATGCAGCTGCTTCTTTGCGAGCTTCAACACCTACGTGGTCAAAATGCGTATTAAATACATAAAATTCTTCCTGAGTAGTTTTGTCTTTAAATAAAGCATAGGTGCAAATACGTGGCAGTGCAGCATCCCAGCCGGTTGAGATTTTTTCGGGAGTTTCAGAAAGCCAGAACGTATCGCTTTTAAGAACTTCTAATTTACCAGCATTGTAAAACAGTGCTGAAAATTCGCCTTGATTCTCTCCTTCACGCCCCACACCTATATGCTTGTATCCTGTAAGATTATGATTTAAATAATCCATCTGCTCAGGCAAAGCTTCTTGAACGCCCATTACGTCTGGGGCATAAAATAACACCTGACTAGTTAAAAACTCTTTACGCTGACTCCAGGCATCATCGCCATCAGATTCTGTGCTCAATCTAATGTTATAGGTCATTAAACTAATTTCCTGAGCATTTAATGCGGTGAGGCACAAAAGAAGAATTAATGGAGTAAGACAGTTTTTCATTTTAAAGATTTAATAAAGGTTGAAAGATATAAATATCTAGTTCACTTATTTCAGTTTGGTGATCCCTGCGTTAACGATCCACGTGTTTATTTTTGGGTAATAACTTCTGTATTCTGAATCTTTTCGCCTTTAATAATTACATCATTTAAAAACTGTGCAATTTCATTTGTAAAAGCATAACCCAGATTTGCCCAGTCATGATTTCCGCCTTCTGCCGTGAGTAGACTGTAGGAAGCATCTAGATTTTTAAGACGTTCTGCGATAAAAGCATCACCATCTAAAGGTAAAAATCCCGGGGTTTCTGCGCTGCAAAAATGGTGGGGTTGACTGTTATACGGGACTAAGTTATCTGCGTCTCCGTGAATGAATATTCCGGGAACAGCATTGTATTTTGTAATATATCGTGCATCAACCACAGCTCCGGCAAGAGACACAACCGCAGCTATCCTGGCGAAGTCTCCAAGACTTTTAAATTCAGGATGGTTTGCCATATAGGCGGTATTTAAAATACCTTCAGCACCAGCGCTGCTACCTGCAAGGATTATTTTTTGAGTATCAAAACTGAATTCAGTAGTATTTTTTAGATATGAAATAGCTTTTAAAATATCTGCAGTCGTTTGTTTAAAAGTTTCCATTTTTTCTGAAGCGGGACACGCACAACCAAAACCTGTTGCTTTGCCTTTTCGCGTAAGCGTATAACTTATAGAAGCTACTGCATAGCCTTTTGCAGCCATTGTTTGAGCAAATTTAACTTCTAAAGGATTGTCACGTTGGCCACCAGAAAAACCACCACCGTGAACTAAAACAATTAAGGGTCTGGCTGCATCTTTCTCATTCTCCTTAGCAGTATAAAAATCTAATTTTAATGAATCAGAATAGGTATGTGTAGATTTAACCAGATCAGCATATATCTGACCTACATATTGTTCTTGTGCTTGTGTAAGTATTCCTGTAACCAGGAATAAAAAAAGAATACTGATCTGGCGTTTCATCTAATTGTAATTTTAGTTTAACGTAAACGTTTCTTTTAATGAAGCATTGCTGTCGCCGCCTACAAAAATTTCAAATTCCCCGGCTTCTGCAACAAAATCAAGCGAGCCGTTATAGAATTTAAGATCATCTGCTTCTAAAGTTAAGGTTACCGTTTTTGTTTCACCTTTCTTTAAAAATACATTTTTAAACCCTTTAAGTGTTCGCTTAGGTGGAGCGAGAGTACGTACTACATCGTGAAGATAAACCTGTACGATTTCTGTACCGTCATAATCGCCCGTGTTTGTAACATCTACCTGTATTACTACAGGTTCGCCCTGTGCTACTTCTTTCTTATTAATAGTAATGTTTTTATAGGCAAAACTAGTATAGCTCAAACCAAAACCAAAAGGCAATAAAGGAGCATTAGGTACATCTAAATATTGAGATTTAAACTTCTCAAAGGCTGCAGTAGGAGCCGGGCGACCGGTATTTTTCTCACTGTGGTAAATAGGGATTTGCCCTACATTACGAGGCCAGGTAGCGGTTAACTTTCCAGATGGATTGTAGTCTCCAAAAAGCGCATCTGCAATAGCATTACCGGCTTCAATACCGGGATGCCATACCTGTAAAATACTTACCGGTAAAGCCAATTCTTCTTCAATAACCAGTGGACGACCACTCATCAAAACAAGAACCAGAGGCTTGCCTGTTTCTGCGAGAGCACGTATTAATACTTTTTGACTTTCAGGTATTGTAATGTCTGTTCTGCTCGCTGCTTCCCCGCTCATTTCTGTCGCTTCACCTACAACAGCAACAATAATATCTGCTGTTTTAGCTGCTGCTAAAGCTTCTTCTAAAAGGCTATCGGGAGTTTGTTCTGAAATATCGATTCGCGGGCCGAACACATTTACTTTTTTCGCAAAAGCGGAATCATTAGAAATATTTGCTCCTTTTGCATAGGTGATTTTAGCATTTGGGGCTACATTTTTCAATCCAGGTAAAACAGGAATAGATAGTTGTGGGTCACCAGTAGGCGCCCATGTTCCCAACATGTTATTTTTATTATCAGCTAAAGGACCTATCAACGCAATGTTTGCATTTTTTGCTAACGGAAGTATGTTGTTTTCATTCTTTAACAAAACAAACGACTTTCTAGCAGCTTCTCTGGCTAATTGCCTGTTTTCAGCAGTTAGTATATCACGTTTAGGTCGCTTGCTGTCTGAGTATTTATAGGGGTCTTTAAACAGTCCCAATTTATATTTAGCAACCAGAATACGACGACATGCTTGTGTGATTGTTTCTTCGGAAACGTTACCTTCATCAACAGATTTTTTTAGAGTAGTAAGGAAACCTTCACCCACCATATCCATATCAAGGCCTGCATTTATTGAAAGTGCAGAAACTGCCTGCAAATCGCCCATACCGTGAGCCACCATCTCATTTACTGAAGTATAATCTGAAACTACAAAACCATCAAAACCCCATTGTTCTCTCAATAGTGTAGTTAATAGCCATTTGTTACCACTTGCAGGAACACCGTCAACATCGTTAAACGAACTCATTACACTCTCTGCACCTGCGTCTAAAGCAGCTTTGTAAGGAGGTAAATATTCATTATACATACGTACTCTACTCATATCGGTAGTGTTGTACTCGCGACCCGCTTCTGAAGCGCCATACAACGCAAAATGTTTTACAGTAGAAATCATTGTAGCTTCGTCAGATAAATCGGTTTGCTGGTACCCATGAACCATTGCCTTTGCAATTTGAGATCCTAAATACGGGTCTTCACCGGCTCCTTCAGAAATACGTCCCCAGCGTGGATCACGCGATACATCTACCATAGGAGAGAAATTCCAGTTGATACCGTCTGCTGTTGCTTCTTTAGCAGCAACCTGAGCTGTTTTTTCAATCAATTCTAAATCCCAGCTACTGGATAATCCTAACGGAATAGGAAATGTAGTTTTATAACCATGTATGATGTCTGAACCTATTAAAAGCGGAATTCCCAAACGGGTTTTCTTTACGGCGATTTCCTGCGCCTGTCTTATTTTGTCAGGTCCTGAAACGCCGAATAAACCACCTACGTTTCCGGCTTTAATTTTTTCTTCAACATTTTTACTTACCACCGAACCGGTAGCAACCCCGCCACCCGGAGTTAATAAGTTAAGTTGACCTATTTTTTCTTCAAGCGTCATTTTTTTTAGCAATTCTTCTACTTCAGGAATGCGTTGCTGATTTTGGGAGAATGCAGTACCGAAGCTTGCGATTGCTATAATGAGTAGTAATTTAGGGAGTGTATTTTTCATAATTCTTATTGCACGTGTATTTTTAGTTTTGTTTAGTGTGACTAAAAAGCCATTGTAAAAAATCGGGTTCAGCAAATGCCGAATCCCAACTGTTGTGATTAGCGTGTTCATAAACCGTTACTCGGGGTTTTGCACCGGCTTCAAGTAGTGCCTGCGCCATTTGCAATGAATACACAGGGTTTACCACATTATCTTCTGCACCATGAATTACCCAAAATGGAGTTTGAGTAGCATAATTATTTACTTCGCTTGTACTTCCTGCACCACAAATTGCGATTGCTGCAGCAAACATTTTTGGGTTGCGTTGTACGATTTCATACGTACCCATACCACCCATCGAAAGGCCGGCAACATAAACTCTAGAGGTATCTACTTTACCTTTTTTAATGAAAGAATCCACTAATTCTACTGCCATCTTAAGATGCGGTGTTGGCTTTTTTTCGGGGTGAAAGGTGATGCCAATAGGATAGGTGCTACGGTCTACATCTACATTTGCCCAATACGAATTTGCAGGGCACTGCGGAAAAATTACAATTGCCGGAAACGCATTGCGATTACCGGTAGTTGCAAACACTTTTGCGCCGTGTGTTAATTGAGATGTATTGTCTGACCCACGCTCTCCTGCACCGTGCAAGAACAGAATTAATGGATATTCTTTAGTCTCATCATAATTTAATGGATACTGAATACGGTATTGTAAACTGTCTTCTGCACTGTGATAAACGGCAGCTTCAAAACTATCCTGAGCCGTCATACTTACAGAATATATAAGTGCTATAAAGAATGTGAGTTTTATTTTCATACTAGTATTATTGAGGTACGGTATAATTAAAGTCGAGTTTTTCAAGCCCTGCCTGCACGCGTTCATTACGCATAAATAAGTTCCACAGTAGCCCTGTTCTGTGATTTTCAATCATCACTAAAATAGGTCCTTGATCTATTGCTAGATATGCTTCGGCAACTTTGTAATTTTGATCTGGACTAAAGGCATCGTAAAAACCTGCAGGTCCTAAAAGGATGTTTTTAATGCTATAAAATCCACGTAATGCTGCCATAGATTCCTGTGGTGTGTATGGGAACGAACTTAATGCAGCTGTGGGTGAGATCACACCGGTATCGTTACCGGGACGATGGGCTTTATAACCCAGACTTCCGTCTGTATTAAGCGTGTAACTTGCTGTTAATCCCCAAAAATTCTGACCATAATCGCGCCATCCCAAAGGGTTTTGCACGCAATAGGCATAATTACTCAACGCGTGATTTACAGTAGCGGTCTCATAATTTACGTAGGCATCAGATAATCCAAAAGGATTTAATCCCAGGTAGGAGTAATGTGCCCAAAACAATGGACCGCCGGTTTGTTCTGAACCTGCGTGTTTTACTTCTAATGGATAACCATATGCCGAAGCACTAGATTTTAGATTTCCGTTTAATGCCCAGCCCTGCTTGTAAACTTCTGCGGCTATGCTATTTTCTTGCGAAGCAGCCGCTAAAATATAAGCGATTAAAGTCTCATTGTATCCCTGAAGTTTTAGGTTTATCGCAAACTCATTGTTAGGACTCCAATGCCAATACAATACATTCTCACCTTGAGTAAACCAATTCCATTCTATACCGTCAACGAGTGAAAAAGCGAGTTCTGAAAGTGCTTGTTCTTCGGTAGAACCATTTTTAAAATATTCTCCAACAGTTATTAAACCTTGAGCAAGAAAAGCGGTTTCTACTAAATCTGCTCCATCATCAAGTGTACTAAATGGAAGCGCTTTTCCGGTGGAACCGTGAATCCAATGCGACCAGGCTCCGTGAAAGCGATCTGCATTTTCTAAGAAATTTAAAATTTTTGAAAGGCGGTTTACCGCTTCTGTACGTGAAACGAAATTACGTTCTATCCCAACCAGAATTCCCATTAAGCCAAAACCCGTTCCGCCTGTAGTGACCGTGTTTTGATCCTGATTGGGATTTGCAGGAATATAGCGTTCTCGAGCTGCTCCAGATTCTGCATTAGCAAAATCCCAGAAATATTTAAAAGTTTCCTGCTGTGTAAGATCTAATAATTCTGCATCAGTTAACTCGGGCTGGGGAGTAGGATTTTCATCGCCGTCGCCTTGCCCGGGATTTTCTTCAGGAGCTTCTGCAACAGCATCACTGCTATCACTAGAACATCCTAGAATTAAAAAGCAAAGAATTATATAGATCGCGTTTTTAGTCATTTTCTGGTTTTAAATACGGACTTTCAAATCCGAGTTTTTGAAGTCCCTCTAGGACGTCTTCATTTTTCATAAATAAATCCCACAACAAACCACTTCTGTAATTCTCGATCATTACCGGAATAGGACCCTGATCAATCGCCAGGTAGCGTGGCAGGTACCAATCATCCTGTAAACTAAATGCATCGTAAGGGCCGTATTTGCCAACCAGCGTATCTAAATTTGTGTACATATTGCGTAAAAATGCCTGACTTTCAGTAGGTGTATATGGCATAGATGATAAAGCTGCAGTAGGAGAAATTACACCCAGATCATTGCCGGGGCGATGCCCGTCATAACCTTTCATAGAATAGCTAGATGTCATTCCCCAAACTTCTGGGCCATAGCCTTTATAACCCTTTGGGTTTTCTAAGGCATACTCATATTGAATTTTAGCATGGTTCACATTGAGTTTCCAATAGTCGCCATATTGGTCTGATAATCCTTTTGGGTTTAAACCTAAATACGAATAATGTGCCCAGAACATAGGGCCTACAATAGCTTCGTCATCGTGCTCAAAGTGATTTAGAACGGTACGCAATCCATAAGCAGTTGTGTCTTTCGCAATCTTACCATTCAAAGCCCAGCCTTGTTCATAGACTTCTTTTGAAATAGGGTGAGTAGGAGAGGCAGCAGCCAATACATACATTATTAGAGCTTCATTATAACCACCCACGGGGAAGTTCATCTTCCAACCCACATTAGGTGACCAGTGCCAGTACAAGGTGTTTTTACCTT
This sequence comes from Leeuwenhoekiella sp. MAR_2009_132, assembly GCF_000687915.1. Classification (NCBI taxonomy): domain Bacteria; kingdom Pseudomonadati; phylum Bacteroidota; class Flavobacteriia; order Flavobacteriales; family Flavobacteriaceae; genus Leeuwenhoekiella; species Leeuwenhoekiella sp. MAR_2009_132. The sequence continues at coordinate 1,097,867 of NZ_JHZY01000004.1, read as the reverse complement.
GAGTATACCAGTCCCATTCTACTTCTTCCCACATTTTTTCAATTTGAGCAACTAAAGCTTGTTCTTGCTCATTTCCATCACGGTAATACTCAGCTACAGTAAGCATCCCCTGTACTAAAAATGCAGTTTCTACAAGATCACCACCATCATCAAATTTGCTGAATGGTTTAACCTTGCCGGTTGTACCATCTAGCCAATGTGGCCACGCCCCGTGAAAACGATCTGCTTTTTCTAAGAAGTTTACCATTTTTTGAAAACGGGCAAAAGCGGAGTCTTTAGGGATGAAACCGCGTTCTGTACCCGCAATTAAGGCCATAAAGCCAAAACCACTACCGCCTATGGTAACTACATTTTTGTCGTTTGAAGGGTAAATGCCATCTAGATGTATACGCTCTGCGGCAAGCCCCGAGTTCTTGTTTGCTCCTTCCCAGAAGTAGTTAATAGTTTGTTTTTGAACGGTGTCTAGTAATGCTTCGTCAGAAAGAGAATCAGAGGTCGTGGTTACGACCTCTTGATTCTGACTCTCAGTTTTAGAATCTTTACATCCTGGCAGGGATAAAAGAACCAATCCAATTAAAAATAAACGCATAAAGCTTTTTTAAATAGGTTTACCAACCTGGGTTTTGTGTCATTTCCGGAGTTTGTACTAACTGGTTGTTAGGTATAGGAAACAACTCATGTTTGCCTTCAATAAAGGTTTTGCCGTCTGCTGCCATTGCCGCTTTAGCTTGTCCTGTACGTATTAAATCAAACCAGCGATCGTGTTCCATAGCTAATTCTAAGCGGCGTTCTTTCCAGATTAATGGTCGTAATGCAGCTTGATCTGTAGTTGTAACTGCAGGTAACGAAACGCGAGATCTAACACGGTTAAGTGGTGTTAAGGCAGCAGCGCTTTGCCCCAGTTCATTTAAAGCTTCAGCTCTAATTAAAAGAATCTCAGAAAAGCGCAATACACGAATATTCTTATCGCCATCACCCTGACCTCCATTTGCCGAAGAATAAGCTTTCTCATTGTAGCGCGGGTTCTCAACACCTTCGTCTATAAATCTTCCGTCAAATAAAGTTTCTCCTGCAAAAATTATGGTTGCATCTCTACGTATTACATCTCCTTCGGCATTAAAAGCATCTTCCAGATTTTTTGAAGGTGTATTAAAGCCCCATCCCATACCATTAGATCCACCACGGGTTCCTTGAGTTTGAGAATATTGCTGAACACCATGCTGAGGAATTTCTCCACGAGCTTGAATTTCAAATAAAGACTCAGGACCATTTTCTGTAGATGCTCTCCATACTGTAGCATAATCTGGCTCTAAATCATACTGATTAGAAGTAATTACAGTATTAGCCATATCTGCAGCTTGTTGCCACTTTTTCTGATATAAATATACTTTTGCAAGTAAGCCTTGTGCAGCCCCTTTAGTTGCGCGACCTAAGTCTTGCGCAGCATAATCACTTTTAAGCGGTAGTGCAGCAATTGCATCGGTAAGGTCCTGCTCAATATACGCATACACGTCTGCAGCAGGAGCGCGTTCAACTAAGTCTATATGCTGAAGCGGTACTGCTCCAAAAGAACGTACTAACCAAAAATAGTTAAGAGCTCTTAAAAATTTTGCTTCACCAATTACTCGCTCTTTGGGTGCTGAAGATTCTCCTTCATAAGCCTCGGTAAATTCAATAGTTTGTGAAGCACGACCTACGGTTTTATACCATTGCGTCCACATAGAAGTCACAGACCCCGATGAAGTGGTAAATGTCAATTCATCTAGAACACGTTTATCGGCTCCACTATCTGTAGGCGAACTTCCTTTATCTGAATTATCAGAAATCATATCGGTAATTCCCAGATAGGAGAATGCATAAGCAAATTCAGTATGCATCCCGTAAACTCCGGTTAAAAATTCTTCAGGCTGAAAGTTTTCTGCGCTGCCTTCTGCCACAGGATCTACGATCTCAACTTCTTCAACAAAGTCATCACAACTGGTGATTGTCGCTGCTGTAAACATGCTAAGCAGGGCTATTTTATAGGTGTATTTCATAATGCTTTTTGTGTTTAATTAAAGTTTGAAATTAGCTCCAAGAATAAAGGACTTGGTATTAGGGTATGCTGAAAGTTCAATACCTGTTGTACTGGTAGGATCTCCATTCTGATTTAATTCTGGAGTAAACCCTGAATAGTCTGTAATCATAAATGGGTTTTGTAAGGTCACGTAAATGCGGGCACTGCTGATGATAGATATTTCAGGTAGTGTGTAACCCAGCGTAATGTTGTTAATTCTAAAATAAGAACCATCTTCTAAGTAATACGAAGAAGCTTCTACATCACGATCTGCACCTGGGTCAGAATTGGTTGATCCTGCACCTGTCCATCGTTTATTAAAGATATCTTCGGTTATATTTTCACCACCTATACGGGTGCTGTAAAGACCATTGTACACTTTATTGCCACCTACGCCAAAACCAGAAACACTTAGATCAAAGTTTTTATAGTTAGCGCCCAGGTTTATACCGTAATTATAGGTTGGAATGTAAGAACCAAAGTATTTTTTATCCCGATCGTCTATAACACCATCTTCATTCTGGTCTACATAACGTAAGTGACCCGGAGCAGCACTACCTAAAGAAGTGTTAGCATCAATTTCTTCCTGAGTTTGCCACACACCATCTGCTTCATACATCCACCATGCAAATATGGGTTGACCTTCTGCAAGACGTTTTGTAATACGGCCGTTTCCTAAACTTCCACCTATCGCACCATCATACGCCGGTTTTACGTTTTGTACTTTATTCTCGTTTGTAGAAAAATTAAGACCTACGTTATAGCTAAAATCAGATCCTATTTGATCTCTCCAGTTTACTAAGAATTCAAAACCGCTATTAGAAATTTCGGCAGCCTCGTCAAAAAAGTTTGCTGAATACTGTGAGTTAAGTAAGGGCTTAACACTCAAAATAGCATTGGTATTTAAACGGTTGTAGTAATCTATCGTACCTGATAATCTTCGGTCTAATAAAGCGAAATCAAAACCGGCTTCAAATTCTTCGGTAACCTCCCAGGATAGGGGTTGAGCAGGAGAACCTACTGCAGCGCCCAGTATTAAACTTTGAGCAGGGCCAAAAACATAATTTGTATTGCTACTACCATCGCTGGTATTAATTCGTTGAATGTTAATAGGCACAGACTGGTTTCCTAATTTACCCCATCCTGCAAAGAATTTAAGGTTGTCAAGCACGCCATTATTTTCCATAAACGCCTCGTTAGTCATCGTCCATCCTAAACTTACTGCCGGGAAATAGCCAAAGAAATTACTGTCACCGGTAATGAAATCACTAGTACCATCTCTTCTAATTACTCCACGTACATAATATCGCTGATCGTAATTATATTCTACACGACCAAAATAGGATTGTAGATTAGTGCTCTGATAGGTATCACCACCTACATTGTCATTAAATAACTGACTTGTTCTGGTGTTGAAATTACGTAAGCTGCGTTCTGGTCTTACGTCATAGGCCTGTGAGCTTGTGAATTCACCACCTTCGTAGTTTTCACGACTCAAACCTAAGGTAGCGCTCAGATTGTGTTTGTCAAATTCTTTAGTATAGGTAAGAAACCCTTCTACATTCCAGCGATACGATTCAACCCGGCTAATACTGTATGAGTTATTTGCAAATTCAGTAGAAACATTACCATCTGCATTAGGAATTCGTCCTGCTTCAAACTGAGCTTCAGTTCTTGTAGGGTTATTATTTAACCATTGATCTCTAATGTCTGAATAGCTATGATTTGTTGAATAAAACTTAGTAGCTCCAAAACGGGTAGTCAACATTAAATCATCTGTAATATCAAACTCGGTGGCTATTTGCCCTTGTAAACTTGTAGTATTTATATACGTATCTTCATAGTAAACCTGAGAAACCGGGTTTCCGTGAGAGTTTAAACGACCTAAAGTTTCGCCTGGTGCAGTTTGAAACCCTACAACACCGGTTTGTTGATTAACCAATGACTGACCAAAACGACCGTTATCATAACGCACAGGAACTAACGGAGACTTGCGGTATGCTGTGCTAAATGCTCCAAATGGTTTTGGAGTCTCATAAGTATAAGCAACGTTTAAATTTTGAATAACTCTAAAGCGGTCATTAAACAAATGGTAGGTATTGTTGCTACGTATGGTACCACGACGATACTCCTGACCTTCTAAAATCCCTTTTTCCTGATATAAATTATAGCTTAAGAAGTAATCAATGTTTTCGTTTGCACCTGAAACAGAGAAACTATTATTTTGAATGGTTCCTGTTTGTAATAATTCGTCATACCAGTCTGTATCATACTGCTGGTTATCTTGTAATAAGAAACCGCCATTTGCAGCACTTTCTTCATTAAAGTATTGTGTGTATTGCTGCGCATTAGCCATTTTTACCTGGTTTAGCACAGTTTTAGCACCATAATATGATTCAAAAGAAAAAACGGCTTTACCTTGTTTCCCTTTTTTGGTAGTTACTAAAATAACACCATTTGCTGCACGTATACCGTAGATGTTAGCATAAGATGCACCTTTTAAAAAGTCTATGCTTTCTATATCATTTGGGTTAATACTACGTATATCGCTTAAAGGTTGCCCATCTACAATATATAGAGGCGTTCTACCTCCTTCTGCTGTACCTAAACCACGCATCAATACGGTAGGAGAAGATCCCGGGGCGTCATTTGTGATAATATTTACACCCGCAACTTTACCCTGTACAGATGTTAGTGCAGAGGTAGCAGGCTGTTTTGTGATTTCTTCACTTTTAACAGAAACAATTGCACCGGTTATATCAGATTTTTTCTGATTTCCGTATCCAACAACCACGACTTCCTCAAGTTCGTTAGAATCATCCTGCAACGTAATGTTATAAGTAGCGTCTTTAGTTATAGAAAACGTTTGAGCTTTAAAACCTAAATAGGTAACACGTACCTGATCTCCTTCAGTTACTTCTAAAGAAAAATTACCGTCAAAATCGGTTACTGCATAGTTGTCTTTATTAACAACCTTCACTTCTGCTCCCGGTAAAGGAACTTTTCGGGTGTCTATTACAGTTCCCGTAACTGTTTTTGTTTCCTGCGCAGTTACACCAAATGTAATAAGCGTCAGCAATAACAGAAATGTTATTTTAAGTTTCATACGCACTATATTTTGAATTAGTTTTTTGTTATTTGAGGGTGAATATAGAAGAGTTGTGAGTTAATATAGGTACATAACAAATACATCAAAACGTTAATAAAATTAAAAGCATTGATAATCAAACAACTAAAAATTTAAATAATTGATTATAACGTTTGCGAAAATACGTTTGATGTAGTAATGAGAAAGTTTAAAAGCGTTAAAATAGCTTTTGAAGTATGAGGATTTAGTAATTTTTAATCAGATATTTTGATAAATTCTTACCACTATTTATGTTTAGTTTTTTACGTAAACGGTATCTGTGAATTTCTACTCCACGAACAGAAATTGCCATTAAAGGAGCAATTTCTTTAGTCGTCAAATTCATCTTTAAGTACGCACATAACTTTAAATCTTTAGAACTTAATGTAGGATGATCTTCTAATAATTGATGAAAGAAGTCATCATTAATTTCTTTAAAAGTGGTCTCAAATACTTTCCAGTTGTCTTTGGTATCTATGATGTGATTAATTTTATTTTGAATGGTAGATACTTTCTTTGGGTTGATACCCGAATTTTTTACATCTTCCAGTTCATTTTTAATATCAATAAGGCTGCTGTTTCTTTTTGCTGCCAGATAAGTAGTATTGGCCAGTTCTTTACGCTTTGTATTGATCTCTTGTAGTAGGTTATTGCGTTCTGCAAGTTGGGTTTTACGCTCCTGTTCTTTTATAAGGCGTTCCTCGAGTTCTTTACGATGGTGGTTTAATTTTCGTTTATTATAAAGACCAATCAAAATAATGATACCAAAAACACTGAGTACGTAAATCACGATCATTAAATTAGACAAATACCAGGGTCTCTTAATTGTAAATTCTACCTCTAAAGGATTTGATCCTTTTTGACCATTAATAAGTGGCCAGACTTTTAAGGTATAATTTCCTGCTGATAAATTTTGAAATTCTAATGCTCCCGAAAAATAGGCACTCATCCCATTTGATAAGGTATAATAAAACATAGGCTTGTGCAGGGCCGGCGCAGCAATGTCAAAGCGTACACGAGAAGCTTCATTAAACGGAATTTCATAACTGGCAGCATTCAGTTTTAAAATAGCCGCTGATGTTTGAAGGCGATTGAGAAGTGGTTGTTGTGAGTTAGTTTGTTTTGTGTTTTTGTGTAATTCCTGAAGATTTATTCTTCCGAAGCCTTCATTAAGCGTAATAAAATAAATACTGTCGTTGCGTTCAATTACCTTTTCATAATTCTTAATTACGCGGTCTTCAAGTAAGGGTTCATAAACATAAATACTATCATTGATGAAGTTTGTATATACCAGGCCATTTCCATTTTGATTTTTAAACCAGTACTTATTATTTTGATTATTTATGAGCGCGTACGATTGGTAATTTTTTAAGTCTGTAAAGTCTTCCAGATTATCATTAATGCTGTTATAACGGTACCAGTTGCCGGCATTGTAAAAGGCAATCTCACCTTCAATTTTATGTATTTTAGTTTTTGAAGCAACGAGATCTGCGGTTTTATTAAAGGATTCCTTGTTTAGTAGTTTGGTGTTTGTGTTGTCAAGCTGTGCACGATAAAAGCCTTTGTAGGGATGCGCAGCCCAGAAATACTTTTTATCTTCAAAAATTACGTGTTCTACAGGGGCACCATCTGTTTCGGCAATAGGAGCATCGTTTAGTGCATTTGCATTAGGGTTAAAATATTTTAAGCCATTGTAAGTGTTGTTTAAAAACAAGTTTGTTTCAGAAATAGAGGTAAGACTATAACTTCCTGATGGCCCGGTAACCCGCTCTAACTGATTTCCTTTTAATTCATAGAGGCCCAGGTTGTGGTTTACAAACAGCCTTTCTTCAATCTCCGTAAAACTCCATACCTGTCCTTGGGAGCCGGGTATAAAGTAAATTCCGGTATCGGTAATTTTGTGTACGCCGGTGTTGCTGCCCACATACAATTCACCTTTAAAAGATGCGATATCGTACACCGCACCCAATTGCCCGGTATTATCTAATAAGTATTGTATAGGTGCATCAGGAATAATTACATCTATACCATTGTCAAGACCTATCCAGATTTTACGTTGATCTTTATGCAGCGATAACACCGTATTGTTTTGTAAGCCGTTTTGACGGTAGTGATTTCTGAGAGTTTGTGATTTAGGATTGTAATAAATAATACCACCTTTAACTGTGCCTATTATAAGAAGGTCATCGTTAAAGACTTCTATTTTATTAAGTTCATTTATTTGAAGAAAGCGTGTAAGAGCATCGCTACCCCAGGGTTCTAGAGAACCGTTTTTAAGTGAAAAAATACCTTGAGTACGTGTGCCTGCAAGATTAAAATCTTTATAAGTAACTAATTCTATTATTGATGTTTGATTGAGTTTGGTGGTAGTAATTGGTTTAAAAACACCACCGTCAAATTCAAGGATCCCGCCAGAATTAGTGCCTAAAAGCAATCTTCTATCTACTACGCTTAAAGCGGTAATAATCTCTTGTGGCTTAAAAGTTCTAATGTTTTCACCTGTGTAGCAGTAGAGATTTCCAAACGATCTAAATATAATGGTATTCTCCCACGCACTTATTTGCCAAAATTCTTCATTAGCATATTTTGTTTTAATTAATTTTGAAAGTGAGGTATAGTTTAGCGAACCGTAATCGTCTTTTTCCCAATAGCCAAACTCCTCATAAGAACCGGTATAAATGCGATCTCCCAGACAAAAAACAGATCGAATGATGGTTTTATTAGGAAGTGTAAATACTTCCCAGCGTTGCCCGTCAAAGCGCAATAATCCTTCATTATTTGCCGCGTATAATGTACCATCTTCATCTGTACTCAATCCCCAGTTTTGACTGGCAGCATCATAATCACTACTGCTGTAGCTGGTGACTGGAGGTAAAAAATTTTGCGCTAATACCCTCATTTGACTCAAAGTCAAAATAAATAGGAGTAAAAAAGTAGGTTTTAATTTTTTAAACATGATTACCTGTATTAACAGATGGCAGGCACAATAAATTGTGATGGTATAGGTAATCTTAATTCTATAGAGTACCTAACAGGTTTTAAAATTATTAAAAAGCAGTAACCTGACGCCAATATTGATTTTAATCTTAAGCTAAACTATTCATTAGTTACATCGGCGGGTTGAATTTGGCTTAAGCGCTGCGAATTTACTATCGCCAAAACCAGTAATCCAAAAAGGGTTAGTATCAAATACGGGAAAGCAACACTCTGATCTATTAGAAAACCTATAAGTAAAGGCGCGAGTGCTGTACTTAAAATCATAGCCATCGAGAATAAACTGTTTACAGCACCTAGTTTTTGAGTACCATAAACTTCAGCGAGTACTGCAGATTTTACGGTACCTGCCACACCTGTAGTAATGCCGGTCATAATAAGAAATAGTAAGGCACCCCAGATACTTTCCATAAAAGCAAACGGTAATAAGCCTAATGCCTGCGGAATCAGGAAAAACCGATATAGCTTTTTAGCAGTAAATTTATCTACCCATAACCCACCTACGATAGACATCAAAAATCGGGTAATTGCGTAGCCGGTAAAAAAAGCTGCGTACAATGAAACTGACCAGCCTTTTTCTTCAACAAAGGTGTATTGATACAGGAAAATCGCTGTAGAAGTAAAACTCAACATAAATGTAGAAGGCATAAGCACGCTAAAACGTTTATCTTTTAAGATCGTCCCAAAATCTTTAGCAAGCATTTTAAAACCCGGCCTTTTGGCGACCTGAGATTGTTCATCAAAATAACTTAAGTCCTTAAAACTTAAAAAAAGCAAATATAAAAGAAGAATCGCCGCACTTGCCTGAGCGGCAAATTCAAAACCAAAAGTGAGTATGAGTGTTGTAATGCAAATAGGAAACAGCGCTTCTCCCATTGGGAATCCTAAAGCCGCAATACTTAACGCTTTTCCGCGGTTAGCACCATAATAGCGGCTCATAACGGTCTGGCTAATATGACTCATCATACCTTGTCCTGTAAGGCGTAAACCTATCATTGCAAGAATTAAGAGACTAATATGATGGGTAGAAATACTAAGAATTAGACAGGAGGCTATTAGCCCCACAATATTTAAAAAGACTACTTTTTTTACGGGCTTGTGGTCTATGGTATGTCCTACAGAAATTAAAATGACCGAAGCGATTACCGTACCCAAAGCGTAAATACTGCCAAAGGTGCCTTCAGAAATCTTAAAGGTTTTAAGCAGTTCGGGTACATAAAGCGATATTAAAAACGTTTGTCCGAAGCTGGATAGAAAGGTAAGCGACCACCCAAAACTTGCCGATTTATAATTGTGTTTTAAAAAATAAATAAGGCTTTTCACAAATAATTTTTTGATGGAAAGATTCGCGTTGTCTTTGCGAAATTACTAAACCCCGAAGCTACAACGTAGATTTTGACAAAACACTTTTCGATTTTTAAATAAATCAGAATAAGTAGGCATTAGAAACCACTTTAATTGACCAAAACCCCGTAAAACTTATGATTAGTAATCTGCAAACAGGGCTAAGGCACAAGATTTGCATCCTTTTAAGAGAAACTAAATTTAGGCTCACGAACTTTACTGCTATACGGTAGATTGAATTGTTGGCCTAAGAGAAAAATTAAAATAACGAGTTATGAATTATTTAAAATATATAAGTCTGGTATTGGCAATAGTAGTGTTTTCGGCTTATTATAATCCGCAGCAGCTTTCAGAAAATGTCAAGAAACACGATTTAACAATTGTAAACAGCTGGGAGCTTCCTGACGCATTACGCGAAGTGTCGGGCATAGATTGGATAGGTGATGATAAACTTGCAGCTATTGAAGATGAAGATGGTATCATTTACATCTACGACTTAAAGGCAAAAAAAATTACTAAAGAAATTGAGTTTGCAGACGATGGCGATTATGAAGGAATTGCGGTAAATGGTAAAAATGCCTATGTAATGCGCAGTGACGGTTTGCTTTTTGAAGCACTCAATTACCAGTCAGATCAAATAATCACAAAGACTTATCAATCTAAAATGTCTCATAAAAATAACGTTGAAACGTTAGCATTAGATGCGAAGAATAATCGTCTGTTAACAGCCCCTAAAGATGAAGACCCCAATGATGAAAATATTAAAGGTGTTTATGCTTTTGATTTGAAAGGGCAAGCTATGCTTTCAGATTTAATCTTTAAAGTAGATATGAAGGACAAGGCGCTAAAGGATTATGAAGAGAAGAAAAGTTATAAAACGTTTAGACCTTCAGATCTGGCGGTACACCCTAAAACCGGGGAACTTTACGTGCTTGAAGGTGTAAATCCAAAGCTTCTTATTATGAATAAGAATGGTGACATTAAAAACGTATTTAAACTCGATAAAGACGACTTTGCGCAACCGGAAGGAATAACGTTTAGTCCAGATGGCAGGTTATTTATATCTAATGAAGCTCACGGTAAAATGGCTACTATTCTAGAAGTTAGATTGAATGAATAGAAATAAAGGTAATGTATGATAGCTGGCCTACATTTCAAAAGCATATTCTTAACCAAAAGGTAAAGCCTTTTATTATGAGAAAGTGCAGCGATGTATTTCTTTTGTTTTAACCAAAAGATTATGCAAGCCCACCTTACCAGCTATACAGATTTAGAGCTCCAACTTCTCCTCAACAAAGATCGTCATCGTGCCTTTAATTTAATATTTGACAAATATTGGAAACGTCTGTATACTTATGCATTCAAGATTTATTCTGAAGAAGAAATATGTGAAGATATTGTGCAGGAGGTTTTTGTAAGTCTTTGGGAAAAATCTAAAAATACACCTATTATCAATCTAGAAGGATACCTCCTTAGGGCTGTAAAATATAAAGCAATTACTTACTTACGCAATCTCAAATTTAAACCTCAACACGAACAAGTCTTAAGATCAATTGCAATTCCTGCTAAATCTGAGTGCTTGTTAGAATACAACGACTTTGAAGCGCTAATTGATTCAGAAATAAGCAAACTCGCTCCCCGCTGTAAAAAAGTCTTTATCCTAAGCCGATTTGAAGATTACACAAATGCTGAGATCGCAAAAAAGCTAAATATTTCTATACGCACTGTAGAAAAGCACATTAGCGATGCTTTGAAGCAACTCAAGGCTTCACTTTCTGCAACAGAGCTTTCGCTTATGGTTATCTTAATGTTTCAGTAATGTAAATAAAATTAAGATCATTTAAACAAAACATTAAATGCCATTTTAACACTACGTGTACAGCTTACAAAATGTGACTTACTTGTAAAAGGAACTCATTTTGACGCGAAAAGAATTATTAGAATTAGCCAAAAAGTACGAATTAAGACAAACAAGTGAAGTAGAAGAATTGGCGTTGCTTTCTTTTATAGAAGGTGCAGAAAAGGCCTCTTTAAATCTTAAGGTTCCTAGTACTCCTAAAAATAAAAAACGCATACTTAAAGCAATCAATGCTAAGATTAAGCCTAAGCAACCACGTTTCACCCACAGAAAAATTATGGCTTATGCAGCCATTTTTGTGGCTATAATAGGGGTAGGAGTATTATCTAATTATTTATATAATGGTCGCCTTATTATAGAAAGTACATCTAGAGGGGAGAAGCGTACTGTGCTGCTTGCAGACGGCTCAAGAGTATTTCTCAATTCAAATTCTCGCATTAGCTATCTTAAAAATTTTAAAACCCATAGAACAGTAGCACTCACAGGTGAAGCCTTTTTTGAGGTTCAGCGCGACCCAGAGCATCCTTTTAGCATTACTACAGGAGCAGTAGAAACTCAGGTTCTTGGTACCACATTCAACATACATAGTTATAACCAAAATGAAGTAACGGTTACTGTAAGCAGTGGTAAAGTTTCAGTGCGTAATACACGTACGCAAGAGGCAGTTTATCTTCAGAAAAACCAGCAGGTATTATTTAAAGATTCAGCGGCTGCTCTGCAGTCTCCAGTAAATAGTGAGGATAAAATTGCCTGGACAAAAAATATTATCTCCCTTCACGGCACAAGCCTGGCTAAGACAGCAGCGATATTAGAAAACTGGTATGATGTGCAAATTGACTTTGAGAATAAAGAAATCGAAAACTTAAAAATCACCGGAAAATTTAAAGAAGAACCGCTAGAAAATGTTTTAAGAAGCATAGCCTTAATCAACAACCTAACCATAGAAACGCTAACCCAAAAGCACTTTGTTATAAGAGAAAACTCCTCCAACTAAAATCAAAAAACCCATAACTGCTCTAACAGAAATGGGCTTAATTAATTTATGACTACAAATCGACAAATAAGAGCCATTATTAAAATGAAAACTAAACTACAATTTTTAAGAAAGTTACGCTTTCGGAAAATAGAATTTTTAGCATTTATACTGTGTTTTGTGAATTTCACATACGCAGCACCTAACACAAACCAGGATTTAAAAGACGTTTACGTAACCACAAAACTAACTGATGCTTCTCTTACTGAAACCTTTTCTGCCATAGAGAGGCAAACTCAATTTACATTTGTTTTTGATAGCGCTTTATCACAAACAGCAAGCCCAATTACACTTTCGACGACTCACGAAAGTTTAGATTCTGTATTAAGGAAAATCACGACGCAAACCGGATTACGATTTACTCAAATCAATAATACGATTACCGTATTAAAGTCTGCCAGTCAACAAGTGGTTACCGGTAAAGTAGTAGATAAAGAAGGTGTTCCTTTACCGGGAGCAACAGTAATGGAGCAAGGTACAGGTAACGGAGTGACTACAGATTTTGACGGTCTCTTTAATATCTCTCTTACAAATTCTGCAGTTCTAGAAGTTTCATTTATAGGTTTTGAAACACAAACAGTAGCAGCACAAACCGGTGCAGCAATGACAATAGTTCTGGAAGCTAATGTAAATGCTCTTAACGAAGTAGTAGTTACAGCATTAGGAATTAAGAGAGAAGAAAAAAGACTCGGATTCTCTCAAGCGACAATTAATGCCGATAATCTGTCGCAGACTATGCCCACCAACTGGTCTTCTGGATTAAAAGGTAAAGTTGCGGGTTTAAATATTGTTTCATCAGGTTCTGGTCCTTTAAACTCACAACAAATCACATTACGCGGTAACAACTCGTTAAATCCTAACGGAAATAATGCTTTAATCGTCGTTGACGGTGTTCCTGTAAATAGTGAAATGACAACTTCTGGCTCTTCGGCATCCTATATTGGAGAAGATTCTCCTATAGATTATGGAAATGGTATTTCAGATTTAAATCTTGATGATATAGAAAGTGTTACTGTTTTAAAAGGTCCCGGTGCAACGGCACTTTATGGTAGTCGTGCTGCTAATGGTGCTCTCGTAATTACAACAAAATCGGGTAAGCAAACTACAGGACTGGGACTTACGTATAACTCAAGCGTAAATCTTGATGTAATACAGCGCTGGCCAGATTGGCAATATGAATACGGGCAAGGTACAGGTAAAAGTTTTAATGCCGCGGGTGATCCTTATTACTCGTATGGCGGTTCTGAAGATGGCAACAATACGGGGAGTACAAGTAGTGCCTGGGGACCTCGCTTTGACGGACAAGAATATTATCAATATGACCCTACGGTTGAAGGTCAATCGCTAGAACGCCAGCCGTGGACTGCCTATAAAGATAATCGTAAAGATTTTTGGCGTACCGGAATAACTTTTACAAATAACCTTTCTCTTCAAGGAGGAAACGATAAAGGGTCGATGCGACTTTCTGTAGGGCACTCTAAGAATGAATGGATTATGCCAAATACCGGTTATGAGCGAGTTACGGCTTCTATAAACTCTAACTATCAGATTTCAGAACATATTAAGATAGGTTCGGTGGTTAATTACAACAACCGAAGCAGTGATAATCTGCCGAGTACAGGTTACAACAATGGTTCAATCGCTTATTTTATGATTTTCCAGAACCCTAATGTTGATCTTGATTGGCTAAGACCCATCTGGCAGGAAGGGCAAAATCAAATTCAGCAGATACAGCCTTTTAGCTCCTATATAGACAACCCCTATTTAATTGCTTACGAAGCAACAAACCCGCTTGCAAGCAGCCAAATTGTAGGTAATATATTTTCGAATATACATCTGGCTCCTAATCTTGATTTAATGTTACGTGCTTCTTTAAATACGTATAATCAAGATCGTGAGCAAATACGACCATATAGCATTAATCGCTATAAAAATGGATTTTACGAGACGCAGGATATCTGGAAACAAGAAGTAAATACAGACTTTTTATTGAGTTATAAAAATGACCTTTCACAAAAAATAGGTTTATCGGCTTCTGTAGGTGGTAATGCAATGGACTATAAATACCGTCGTACCGATGCATCTGTAGATGGCCTTGTGGTACCGGCAGTTTATAAACTTGCAAACGGAATTAACAATCCTATTGTGCAGACGTATGATAAAAACAAAAAGGTAAACAGTCTTTACGGTTTAGTTTCTCTTTCTTTTGAAAATAAATTGTTCCTTGATGTAACCGGGAGAAACGACTGGTCGAGTACACTTCCTACAGCTAATAACTCTTTCTTTTATCCTTCAGCCAATGCAAGTATTATTTTATCTGAAGTTTTTGAGCTTCCGCAGGCTGTAGATTATTTAAAATACCGTTTTTCATTTGCAGAGGTAGGTAACGATACAGATCCGTATAAGACGAGTAAGTACTACAGTCAGAGTGCATTTCCAAGTTCTGCAACAGTTCCTACAAACCTTTATAATGGAAATTTTAAACCCGAAATAACTACCAGTTTTGAAACAGGTCTAGAAGCGCGACTGATTAAAAACAGACTTAATCTGGATGCGACCGTTTATCAAACACTTACTAAAAACCAAATTATCTCAGTGCCGCTAGATATTACAACGGGGTATAGCTCTGGAGTTTTAAATTCTGGTGAAGTACGTAACCGAGGTGTAGAATTAACGCTAACCGGAAAGATTTTTGACACAAAAAAATTTAAATGGAGCAGCACACTTACTTTCTCCAGAAACTGGAACAAAGTTATGGAGCTTGCAGACGGGATAGACGGTCAGCAAGAAATAGGTTCTGGTGGTAACGCAACCTTACTGGCAAAAGTAGGAGGTACGACAACTGCGATTTATGGTTATGGTTTTGTGCGTTCTCCAGATGGTGAGATTGTTTATGATAATGCGGGATTACCAGCATATCCAGACGAGATAGAATATATAGGCGATGCAAGTCCAGACTGGAAAGCAGGATTATATAACAGCTTTAATTTTGGGCCGGTAACCCTTAATGTTATGTTAGACGGGCAGTATGGTGGTATTATTTATTCACAGACACATCATAAACTTACGCAACAAGGTAAACTGCGCTCCACCTTTGAAGGTCGTGAAGAAGGGTTTATTGTAGGTGATGGTGTTGTTTTAAATGAAGAGGGTACTTATAGTCCAAACACGACTGAGGCAATTACTCCAGACTGGTACAACCGGTATTACCGCCGGGCAAATGTAGAATCTAACTCATTTGATGCTTCATTTTTAAAGCTTAGAGAGGTGAGTTTGCAGTACGCATTTCCTAAACGTTTATTAGGTAACAGCGGTATTACAGCACTCAATATCTCCATTTTTGGTCGTAATCTGGCAACCGTTTCAGATTTCCCGATTTATGACCCTGAGACTGCAGCTTTAAATGGCGATACGATTTTACCAGGTATCGAAATGGGACAAATGCCATCACCGGCAACTTATGGTTTTAATCTTAAAGTAAACTTATAAAAGACTAAGATGAAAAATTTAAAAACACTTTTTGCAGGTTTAAGCTTCTTGATGTTTCTGACAGCTTGTACCAGTAATTTTGAAGAAATAAATGAAGACCCTAACCGTATTGCAGAGATAAGTCCTGGGACGTTAATTAATCCTATTATTTATGGTCTGGCAAGTCATAATGCAGGCAGAGCTCACGGGATTACTTTTGACTTAATGCAGGTAACGCTGCCTTTCCCTAGTGTTTCTGGGGGATTACACCGGTATGATGTAAGTCAAAATATAGGTAACTCATCGTGGTATTATTATTACAAGTGGTTGAATAATATTAAAGAAATGCAACTTGCATCTATTGCTGCCGAAGATCCTAATTATGAGGCTATCGCACTTACGCTTAAAGCGATGTGTTACTCAAATCTTACCGATCTTTTTGGCCCTGTACCTATGACCGAAGCAGTAAATGGAGAAGAAGGAAACTTCTACCCGAGTTTTGACAGTCAGCAGACAGTTTATGAGACTATTCTGGAAGATCTGGAGCGGGCAAATTCTATTTACGATACCAGTCTGGATATGGTTTATGCAGAAGATATTTTATTTCATAATGATATAGAACTGTGGCAGAAGCTTACTAATGCTGTGCACATGCGTTTGTTACTGCGTATTTCTAACCGTACTGAAACCGGTGCGTTTACAAAGCTGGCGGCGATGATAAATAACCCGGCGACCTATCCTGTTTTTGAAAGCACAGCAGAATCTGCCATTTTACAAGTTACGGGTATCACGCCTAATGTATCACCTTGGGGTCGACCACAAGATTTTCCATTAGGTACAAAAATGGCCTCTTTCTTTGTTGATAATTTAAATGCACTAGAAGATCCGCGCAGACCTATTATTGCGACAGAAGCAAAAGATCTTGCCGGTGTATCTTTAGGATACAAGGGTATTCCTAGTGCCTATGCAGGTAGCGAATCACAATTTGATTATGATGCCAGCAACTTAAACAGAGAGCAGGTAGAAAACCCGATGCAGATATTTCTTTTTACCTACGCAGAAGTAGAATTTATAAAGGCAGAAATGGCGCAGCGCGGTTATACTTCTAATGCAGAAGTACATTATCAAAATGGCGTTAAAGGAGCAATCGAGCAACTGGAAACAGAGATTACTCCAGACTATTTTGCAAATCCGGCGGCAGCTTACGATGGGACTTTAGCGCAAATCTTACTGCAAAAATATTTTGCGCTCTACTTTGTAGATTACCAGCAGTGGTTTGAGTACCGCAGAACAGGTTTACCCGTGTTGCCTACAACAGAAGCTATGCTTAATGACGGTATTATGCCGGCTCGTTTTCAATACCCTTCTGATGTACAAATAAGTAATGCATCAAATTATGGTGCAGCTTTAGAATTACTGGGAGATGATGATTCAATAAACACTAAAGTCTGGTGGGATAATTAATTACATAAAAATTAAAACTGATGAAAAATTTTAAAGTAGCCCTATTCAGCTGTATGATTTCTCTAAGCGTATTTGCTCAGGAACAAGCTTCAGGTTTTGTGTATGAAGATGCTAATGCAAATGGAAAAAAGGATCGTTCTGAAAAAGGAATTCCCGATGTTTCTGTTACAAATGGCGAACTAGTCGTGCGCACTGATGCAAGCGGAAAATATAAGCTTCCAGTTGTAGATGGTCAAACGCTTGCTGTTATCAAACCTGCGGGTTACAGCCTTCCTGTAGATAAAAATAACCTGCCTCAATTTTATTACAGTTATAGACCAAAAGGATCTGTAGAATCAGAATTTGCGGGTATTGCCCCAACGGGGAAACTTCCGCGATCTGTAGATTTTGAGGTATTACCTGCAGCTGAAAAAGAACGTTTTACAGCGTTAATTTTTGGCGATCCACAACCGTATACCGAAGAAGAAGTTGCTTTTTTTGCTAAAGGGGTGGTTTCTGAAGTAATAGGGATTAAAGATGTTGAATTTGGTTTGAGTTTGGGAGATTTAGTAGGTAATGATCTCGATTTATTCAATCCGTATATTGCAGCTACGCAGCAGGTGGGAATTCCCTGGTTTAATTTGATGGGTAATCACGATATGAATTTTGATGCTGCTACAGATTCTGATACAGATGAGACTTATGAAGCCCATTTTGGCCCGGCTAATTATGCGTTTAATTACGGTAAAATTCACGTGATCGTACTGGATGACATTTTATATCCTGATCCTCGTGATGGGAAGAGTTATTGGGGCGGATTTAGAGAAGACCAATTGCTTTTTGTAGAGAATGATTTAAAATTTGTGCCTAAAGATCATCTGGTGGTATTGGCATTTCACATACCTCTTAATGAGCCCGAAGGAGATCCTTTTAGAGATGCAGACCGTGAACGCTTATTTAAAGCGCTTCAGCCTTTTGAAAACACCTTATCATTATCTGCGCATACGCATATTCAGCGTCAGGATTATTTTGGAAAAGAATCTGGTTTTATGCGTGACAAACCGCATCACGAGTATAATGTAGGTACGACTTCCGGCGATTGGTATTCGGGCAAGTTAAACGAGCAGGGAGTGCCGGTCTCTACCATGCGTGATGGTACACCTAAAGGTTATGCCTTTATACATTTTGAGGGAAATCAATATAAAATAGATTACAAAGTTGCCGGTAAAACAGAAGATTATCAGGTTGAGATTTTTGCCTCTAAAGTGGCGGCACAAGGTAAGAATACAAGAGCGGGTATTTATGCAAACTTTTTTATGGGTAGAGAAGGAGATATAGTAGAATACCGTGTTGATGACGCCGAGTGGAAAAAAATGAACTACGTAGAAGAGCAGGATCCTACCTATGAAGTTTCGGTTTATGAGTGGGATACTTCAGAAGAATTACTTGAAGGAAGACGCTCGAGTAATCCCGTACCCAGTAAACATTTATGGCGTGCGGCGTTACCTACAAAATTACCGGTAGGAAACCATAAAATTGAAGTTAGAGCGACAGATCAATATGGAAAAACCCATAGTGGTGAAGTTTCCTATAGATTAGAATAAAATTATTAATACTTGTTTGTTTGAGCCTGCCTATATTGAAAAATAGATGGCGGGCTTTTTTTAAATTGAATCCACAATGAAAAATGTAATTTTAGGAACACTTACTCTGGTTTTAATTGCGACAGGCTGTAAGTCAAAATCTGAAAGAAAACAAGATATGGAAATAACAAAACAACATACGATTCACGTACAAGGCCACCGTGGCGAGCGCGGTAATTTGCCGGAAAATTCGATTCCTGCATTTTTAAGTGCTTTACGAAAAGGTGTTGAGGTTCTTGAGCTTGATGTTGTGATTTCTAAAGACAAACAGGTCGTGGTAAGTCACGAGCCGTATATGTTGGCTTTGTATATGACAACTCCACAAGGGGATTCCATATCTGTTACAGATGAGAAAAACTACAATCTCTATGAGATGAATTATGCCGAGATCAAACTATTTGACGGCGGTTCTAAAGGAAACGTACGCTTTCCGCAGCAACTAAAGAGGAGTACGTATAAGCCGTTGCTGAGTGAGGTTTTTGATACTGTTGCGTCAACTATTGAAGCAGAAAATCTCAAACCTGTAAAATTTAATATTGAGATTAAATCTGAAGAAGATGTTTATGGCATATTTCAGCCCGGTCCAGACGAATTTGTAGATCTGGTAATGCAGGTGATACACGATAAAAATGCAAAGGATAAGGTAAATATTCAGTCTTTTGATAAACGTATTCTTGAGGTGATGCACAGTAAATATCCTGATATCGAACTGGCTTATTTAGTAGAAGAAGGTAAATTTGCAAACAATCTCGCATTACTCAGTTTTCAACCTCAGATTTATAGTCCGTATTTTAAGTTACTCGATTCAACAGAAGTTGCCGCAATACACGCAAAGGGAATGCAGGTTATTCCGTGGACGGTGAATGAGCCAGCAGATGTTGACGCAGTAATTAATTTAAATGTAGATGGTATTATAACAGATTACCCCGAGCGGGTGATTGAGAAATTGAAGAATTAAATGAACTATAAACTCAAATCCATTCGACCATTTATAGGAGCTAAAGATTTTAAAACTTCATGTAGGTTTTACCGGGATATGGGTTTCAACGAAGTGTTGCTTCCGCCTAAAATGGCAGTGTTTACTCTAGGAGATTTCTCCTTTTATTTGCAGGATGCCTACGTTAAAGATTGGATAGACAACACCATGCTTTTTTTGGAAGTTGAAGACTTAGAACAGCACCTGTCTGATATAAAAGCGCTTCAATTGCCACAAAAATATCCCGGAGTTCGGGTTTCAGAAATTGTGACTAACGATTGGGGAGCCGAGTTTTTTGTGCACGATCCTTCCGGAATACTCTGGCATATAGGAAGTTTTAAAAATTAAAATTTACCGTATAATCTCATTTATAGATATCTGGTTAAGGATCAAATTTTAACCAAAAAATCAAGGTCAAGAAAGATAGAGTATTAGTTTTACAAACTTCTGTTTTTAAAGAAGTCTGATGTTTAAAAAAGAATCTTTTTTACAATCTAATGGGGTCGCGCTTGCAAGTCTTTTTTTGGCACTTGTATATGTACTGGCGCCGTTACAGAAAGAGATGCTTACACTGGTTCACGATCTGGAACATAAATTTGATCACGTTACTGCTAGTGATCACAATCACGATTTTTTAAATGCAGAGCAGCTTCTTGCAGAAGCCGGTCACGACCACCGTACTTTAGAATACATCAAACAGGTATTAGAGCCTTTTGGGGATGACGTTCAGCAAGAAAAGAAAGAACAAAAGCCGGTTAAAATTGATAAGCATCTACCTGGCACACATTATAAAACAGACTTTGCGACTCTTCAGTTAAGAAAAGAGCAAGTGATAAAATTTATCGCTGCTTCACAGCAACAGTGGGCACTTCATACGCCATCACCACCTCCTAAATTAGTATAGTTTATATCGTTTTTTACATCAACCGCTACACTAGGGGTTGAATTTTCGGTACGGTACATTTCTCCAATAACCAGGAGAGGTGATTACGGTGAATCTTATTATTCAATTAAAACTATACTTATGAAACACAGTGTACTACTGTTACTGTTGCTTTGCGCATATCTGGGTTTTGCTCAGAATTTTAGCGGAAGCATCATTGATATTAAAAATAATGCTTTAGAAAATGTCAATATTTATAACCTTTCTAAAGGCAATCATACCCATACCAATCACAACGGGACATTCATACTTCCTAACGCACGGGTTAATGATTCTCTTGTAATCTCCAGATTGGGTTTTCAAACCTTAACGCTGGTTCTTACACCAAAACTGCTTGCTCAGCCCCAGGTGTTAAACCTTGAAGTAGCGAGTACCTCACTAGATCAGGTGGTGCTTACTGCAGAAGTGAATAGCCTGAGCAGTATTGTAGCTGTAGATCTACAGCTCAATCCCGTTAAATCTTCACAGGAAATCCTTAGAAAAGTACCGGGTCTTTTTATTGGTCAGCACGCCGGTGGTGGTAAAGCCGAACAGATTTTCTTACGGGGTTTTGACGTAGATCACGGCACTGATGTTGCCATTAGCGTTGACGGGATGCCCGTCAATATGGTGTCTCATGCACACGGTCAGGGTTATGCAGATTTACATTTTGTGATTCCTGAAACGATAAAGAATATTGACTTCGGAAAAGGTACTTATTATGCAGATAAGGGAAACTTTAATACAGCAGGTTATGTTGACTTAAGATTAAAAGATCAGCTCGATGCAAGTAGTATTTCGCTGGAAGCAGGTCAGTTTAATACCTCGCGCTTAACAGGGATGTTCAATCTTATTGATGAGAAAGAGCATACCGCTTATCTGGCTTCTGAAATCTATTTAACTGATGGTCCTTTTGATGCGCCTCAGGATTTTACCCGTCTCAATATTATGGGGCGGTATACATATACCAATCCTAATAAAGACAAACTCACACTTAGTGCTTCGCATTTTCAAAGCAAGTGGGATGCCTCTGGTCAAATTCCGCAGCGGGCTGTTGATCAAGGCTTAATAGGTCGTTTTGGAGCCATTGATGATACCGAAGGTGGGCAAACCAGCCGGTCAAACCTCAGCCTCAATCACCTTAAACATCTGGAGCATGACGCGATTTTAAAAACCAATGCTTTTGTCTCCAAGTATGATTTTGAACTTTATTCTAATTTCACCTTTTTCTTAGAAGACCCGGTAAACGGTGACCAGATTAAGCAACAGGAAGATCGTTTTATAGCAGGTCTGCAAAGTGTGTATGAGCGACGTCATCTTCCGTTTTTGGGCGAAAGTACACTCGATTATCAAGCCGGTGTAGGGTTTAGATATGACAATGTGAATGGGGTAGAGCTGTCTCATACATTAAACCGCCAGACTACTTTAGAACGCCTGGCTTTGGGAGACGTAGATGAACTCAATATGTTTGCTTTTCTAAATACCGAATTTAAAACCGGAAAGTTCACCTTTAATCCGGCTTTGCGTCTCGACTATTTTAAGTTTGATTATTATAACAAACTCACTGAAACCTATGATAATAAAAGTGAGTCTAAAGTAGCTTTCAGCCCTAAATTGAATACTATATTTTCAGTAAACCGCAATTGGCAACTTTTTTTAAAAACAGGAATAGGGTTTCATGCTAATGATACCCGTGTCGTTGTTGCAAATGACGGAGAAGCCATTTTACCTGCGGCTTATAGTTTTGATCTTGGAACTATTGTAAAACCTGTAGATAAACTGGCACTTAATGCCACCTTGTGGACGCTTTTTCTCGAGCAGGAATTTGTGTACGTGGGCGATGCCGGTATAGTAGAACCCAGCGGAAAAACCCGTCGTATAGGTGTAGAAGTAGGTGCGCGTTATCAAATTTTAGACTGGTTGTATCTGTATGGTGACGCCAATTATACCTATGCCCGAAGTACTGAAGAGCCTGATGGTGCAGATTACATTCCGCTGGCACCTAAATTTACCTCGGCAGGTGGTCTAAGTGTAGAAAATCTAAAAGGTTTTTCAGGTTCGTTAGGCTACAGATGGTTAGGCGACCGGGCAGCAAATGAAGACCATTCAATCACCGCAGAAGGCTATTTTGTAACTGATTTTAATGTCAATTACACGATTAAAAATTGGACATTAGGTGTCATTGTTGAAAATCTTTTTGATATTAATTGGAATGAAACCCAGTTTGCTACAGAAAGCCGACTCTTCAACGAATCCACACCGGTCGAAGAAATTCACTTCACACCGGGAACACCCTTTTACTTAAGAGGAAAAGTCACCTACAGATTCTAATAAATTCTAAATCTGTAGCTAAAATAAAGAGGAAGCTTAAACAGCTTCCTCTTTTTTATTTAGTATTAAAGGTTTTATGTTTAGGGAGTAGGCTTTTTTTATGGAGGTAAAATTGGTGTTTAAAGGTATGTAGGTGGTACTTTATAAAAGAAAATATTGCTTCTTTCACTCGGCTGTATAGGATGGTAAAGAGATTTGTGAGATTTTATAAGGATGCTTTTGAGGGTAAGTGCATCGGTAAAATTTTGATAGTTATTGTTCTTAACTATCCTAAAATCAAATAGCTATTGCTATTTAAAACCTTCGGTAATTTTAGTAATATGGTTGTAAAAATTATTAAGCGTATAAAATACATATTATGTATGCGAGTAATAGAGTATTTACTTAAATTTATAATTAAGTACGCAAACGTTTGAGTACTTTTCAAAAACCAATTTATTACCTATGAAAAACTATGTACTTCTTTTTATTTTAAGTGTTTCCTTTTTTGCGCAGGCTCAGGACACTCTATTTGGAGCGCCAGATGAACTTACTCCTAAAATTAACGATGATAAGACTGTAACATTTACGCTTAGAGCACCTAAGGCAGATAGTGTACAGGTAACCGGCGCTTTTTTACCCTTTACTAAAGTAAAAAGCCCTATGGGCGATATGGATAAAGAAGGGATTGCCAATATGACTAAAGGCGAAAACGGCGTATGGTCGTATACGACTTCGGTTCTCCCTTCAGATTTGTACAAATACCATTTTATAGTAGATGGTTTGCGTGTTGCTGATCCTACTAATTCTTTTGGTCTTCGTGATGTTTCAGCAATCACAAACTTTTTTATCGTTCCGGGAGATCGTGCAGACTTGTATATGGTGCAGGACGTACCTCATGGTACACTTGCCAGTCGCTGGTATGATTCACCGGGCTTAGGTATAGATCGTAAACTATCCATTTATACACCACCAGGTTATGAAGATTCAAAAGCAGAATATCCTGTTTTGTATTTATTACATGGTGCAGGGGGTGATGAAGAAGCCTGGTTAAATCTGGGGCGTACAGTACAAATTCTTGATAATCTTATCGCACAGGGTAAAGCAAAACCTATGCTGGTTGTAATGCCTAACGGTAACGTAGATCAGGATGCTGCACCGGGAGCAGGAAGCAGAGGCTATTATATGCCTACCTTCTTTACTGCAGAAACAATGAATGGTAAGTATGAAGCTAACTTTATGGATGTAGTAAAATTTGTAGAAAGTAATTACCGCGTTAAGGCCAAACAGGCGAGCAGGGCAATTGCAGGTCTTTCTATGGGTGGTTATCATACGATGCATATTTCGCGTTTTTATCCGGGCACTTTTGATTATGTAGGCTTATTTTCTGCAGCGATTAATCCGCGTATTGACCAAAGTGGAGTAGGCGTTTATGACGATCTTGACGGTACCCTAAAAACTCAGATGGATAAAGGGTATAAACTGTATTATATGGCAATAGGAGAAACCGATTTTCTATATAAAACGAATGAAGAGTTTAGAGCCAGACTTGATAAAATAGGAATGCCTTATGAGTATGTAGAAAATGGTGACGGTCATATCTGGAGAAACTGGCGTATTTATCTTTCAGAATTTGTACCTAGATTGTTTCAGGAATAAACTTTCGCTTTCGCGGAAAAATAGCAAGCCCTTTCGTAACTGAAGGGGCTTTTTTTAGTTCACAATACTGAAATGTTATAAAATTAGATTTAATAAGTGTTTTAAATACTTTTTAACTAATTTATACAAGGCTTAGTATTCTAGACACTTAGTTATTCAAAAACAATCTAATTTATGCGACTCTCTAAAATTCACTATTTCAGCATATTATTTATTTTATCCTTGTTTTCGATAAGTACGTATGCGCAATATGATAATGTTAATCCGGTAGAACTAAATGTTGATTTTGACGCAAAATTGGGTGAGCTAAAACCTATTTGGGCATTCTGGGGACACGACGAACCCAATTATACCTATATGAAAGACGGTAAAAAATTACTTACCGAAATTTCAGAATTAAGCAAAGTTCCCGTTTTTTTAAGAGTGCACAGTTTATTAGTTACCGGCGATGGAGAGGCTGCGTTAAAATGGGGTTCTACTAATGCCTATACCGAAGATGAACAAGGAAATCCCATTTATGACTGGACGATTATCGATAAAATATTTGACACCTATATCGATCTAGGGATTAAGCCTCTTGCGCAAATAGGTTTTATGCCCGAAGCCTTATCCTCTAAACCCAAACCTTACAGACATTACTGGAAACCTGGAGCAAAATATGAGGAGATTTTTACAGGATGGGCATACCCGCCTAAGGATTATGAGAAATGGGCAGAGTTGGTATATCAATGGGTAACACACGCTGTAGATCGTTATGGAAAGGAAGAAGTAGAAAGCTGGTACTGGGAACTGTGGAATGAGCCTAACATTGGCTATTGGAGAGGTACAATCGAAGAATATATCAAGCTCTATGACTACACAGCAGATGCGGTAAAACGCGCGTTACCCGAAGCAAAAATGGGCGGACCGGAAACTACTGGTCCCGGGTGGGATAAGGCAGAAGAATTTTTACGTACCTTTTTAGATCACATTGTTTCAGGTAAAAATTATGTTACCGGAGAAACCGGAGCTCCACTAGATTTTATTACGTATCACGCTAAGGGTAGCCCTAAGCTGGTAGATGGCCAGGTACACATGAATATGGGCGCGCAATTAAATGATCTGGCAAAAGGCTTTGAGATTGTAGCTTCGTATCCTACGCTTAAACATTTGCCCATCATTATAGGTGAATCTGATCCTGAGGGTTGTGCAGCATGTTCTGAAGAGGATTATCCCGAAAATGCCTACCGAAACGGGACCATGTACAGCAGTTATACTGCAGCCTCTTTTGCGCGTAAATATGCCATGGCAGCAGCTTATGATGTCAATTTAGTAGGCGCAGTAACCTGGGGATTTGAGTTTGAAGATCAGGCTTGGTATGCCGGGTTTAGAGATATGGCAACAAATGGGGTAGATAAGCCGGTGCTTAATGTGTTTAGAATGTTTGGGATGATGCACAATACCCAGGTAGCCGTTACCGGCGATTTAGATTATGATTATAAGAAAATCCGTAAAGAGAGCGTGCGCGGTAATCCAGATGTGAATGCTTTGGCATCTGTGGGTACAGATGGCGCTTCAATTATGGTTTTTAATTACCACGATCGTAATGATTTGGAGGTTTTAGCATCTCCGGTTACAATAAATCTCAAACACGTTCCTGCTACTAAAGTGCTTGTTAATCAATACCGGGTTGATCAGGAATTTAGCAATTCGTATACGCTTTATAAAGAAATGGGTTCGCCAGAAAACCCCACGCAGAAACAAATAGACCAACTTGAACAGGCCGGACACTTACAATTAGCAACATCTCCCAAGTGGGTTACTGTAACTAATGGCGAACTGGTTTTAACGCTTGATCTGCCCAGACAAGGGGTAGCGTTGTTTCAGCTTGAATTTGAGAAGTAATTAAATAAAAGGGGGTATGAAGTATTTTTTGGTTGTTATTTTTAGTTTCAACATAGTTAACAATTATTCGCAATCTACTACTAAATTCAATTTAGATTTTGAAAAACAAGACCTCTATGAAAATATAGCAAGAGATTGGGGAACGTACGGTAACTATGAAATAACCAGCGATACCACTTCGGTACACACCGGTAAATATTCCGGGAGGATTGTTTCAAATGAGGACGATACTGATGGAAGTTTGGTGTATTATATCCCCGCAGTCTATGAAGGAAAAACAATTCGGCTTGACGGTTTTATCAAAACGAAGAATGTAGAAAATGGTTTTGCAGGTTTAACACTGAGTATAATTGGTGCTGGAGAGAGTCTTGCCTTTGACAATATGAAAGCTGCTGATTTAAAAGGTACTAATGATTGGAATAGATATAGCATAACACTTCCTTTGCCAGAAGGAGCTGAGTACTTTTTAATAGGTGGGACATTAATCGGATCTGGAGCGGTTTGGTTTGACGATTTTACAGTGACTATAGATGGTGAGGATATTCAATCTTTATCACCAAAGGAAATACCAATTCCAAAGGCAAAACTTGACAAAGAATTTGATACTGGTTCAGAAGTTGAATTTCCGGAACTCACGGTAGATTCTTTAGACAAGTTGACCTTATTAGGAAAAATATGGGGATTTTTAAAATACCACCACCCTGCAATTGCATCAGGTACTTATAATTGGGATTATGAGCTCTTCCGAATTCTTCCAGAGTATTTAAGCACTAAGAATAATTTAGATAGAGATACAGTACTCTTGAACTGGATCGAGAGTTTTGGTGAAATAGAGGAGTGTCAAACTTGTAAAGAAACGTCAGAACTAGCATTCTTAAAACCAGACCACTCCTGGTTTGATAATTTTTTTATGACAACTGAACTGAAATCGGCACTGAACTCTATTTATGCAAACAGGCATCAGGGAAAGGGTTTTTATTTAGGGCTAGATATGGCAGGACGCCCAGACTTATTAAATGAAGAAATTTACAAAGACGTTAATCTTCCAGATCAGGGATTTCAACTTTTGGCATTGTATAAATACTGGAATGCTGTCCATTATTTTTTTCCATATAAATACCTAACCGATGAAGATTGGAGTAAAATTTTAAAAGAGTATATCCCTGTTTTTCTAAAAGTTAAAACCAGACCCGAATATGAATTAACAGTTTTAAAGTTAATAGGTGAAATAAATGATACGCACGCTAGTCCCGGAGGTTATTCAGGATTTGACTTAGACAAACTAAGAGGAGATAGTTATGCACCTATCCGAGTAAGATTTGTAGAGGAACAGTTAGTGGTAACGCATTATTATATTAAAGAACTAAAGGATAGTCTGGATATCAAAATAGGTGATGTAATTACCCAAATAGATAATGTTCCGGTTGAAGAAATTGTACAAAACCTTAATTTCCTTTATCCAGCTTCCAATAACGAAACTAAGTTAAGAGATATCACCAATGATATACTTAGGTCTTCTAAGAAAAAAGCAGTTGTCAAATACATTTCAAATAAAATAGAAAAGGAGATTGAGCTTGACCTGTACCCTAAAAGTTCTTTAGACTTAAAATGGTATGATTATGATGGAGAAAATACTTACCGAATACTTGATGGCAATATTGGCTACATAAATTTGCAAATGCTAACCGATTCGCAAATTCCTAAACTGAAAGAACTTTTGAAAGATACCAAGGGAATTATTATAGATATACGCAGACGTCCTTTTGGATTTTTTTATAACAGTTTGGGGTCTTATTTTGTATCAAAACCTACACCGTTTGTAAAAGTGACCTATGGGAACATTAATAATCCTGGAGAATTCAATTTTCAAAATGATTATGAAATCCTTCCTTCATCAGAAACGTATGAGGGTAAACTTGTAGTGCTTTTGAATGAAGATACGCAAAGCAGTTCTGAATGGGCAACAATGGCATTTAAAGTAGGAAATAACACCACTCTTATTGGCAGTCATACAGCAGGAGCTGATGGGGATATATCAGACTTAAATCTACCTTTTGAAATTACAACCTATTTTTCGGGAATAGGTGTTTATTATCCAGATGGTAGAGAAACACAACGAATAGGAATACTGCCGGATATTGAAGTAAAACCGAGTATTGAAGGGATACGGCAGGGTAGGGATGAGTTATTAGAAAAAGCTATTGAAGTAATCAATAACGAATAGCGGTTTTTAACATTCTAAAAAATACCTTACAACACCAAATCCACAAAAAGCTGCTCCAGCGTTGCTTCTAAATCATCACTAAAACCCGGATGCGTTTTTGAAGTTTGAATCACCGAGCTTCGGGTGGCTGTAAGCCATCTAAAACGTTCAGAAGCTTCCAGTTGCGCAATGGGTCCGCCGGTTTTTTCACCACAGCTTATCGCTTTAAAGGCATTTAGGTTTTTCTGTACCTGCTCTGCGTCAAGCTCTGGACAAAAGGCCACGAGTTTTTGCGCATCAAGCTGGTAGTTCATATTAATGTACTTCGGATTTTTACAGTATACAATCACGCCTACATTAAAAAATTCCTCACGATCAACCGCGGGCACAAGGCGTATTACCGCGTACTCATATAAGTGCTTTTCGTGCATCTTGTGCGGTTTTAGTGAATACTTCAGATTGTGCCAGTCGCGTACTTAAAAACTCAAAGTAGATTGCGCGTATTTCTTCTGCGTTTTCATCATAGCCTTCCCATTCAAGCCATTCTTGCGGGATGAGGTTAACGATATTTTGTAAAACTTCAGAAGTTAATAGTGCTTTGAGTTTGGTATCAGCAGCTTCCAGTGCACTTGCCTGCGGAAGCAATACGTGATCTTTTATCAACCCAAAAGGCGTTTGAGCTCCTTGTTCCCAATTGGTAAAACTATGATGAAAATAAAGGGATGCGCCGTGGTCTATAAGCCACAATTCGCGGTGCCACATAAGCATATTTGTGTTTCGAAACGTACGGTCAATATTAGTCATAAAGGCATCAAACCATACAATTTCTGAAGCTAAAGTGGCATCTACTGTAGTGACCACCGGATCAAAATTGATGGCGCCCGATAAAAAATGCAATCCTATATTGAGTCCCTGACTCCCTTTTAATAAATCCTGAATTTCCTCATCGGCTTCGGTACGGCCAAAGGCTTCATCAAGATGAGCAAATACCACTTCAGGAACTTTAAAACCTAATACCCTGCCCACTTCACAACCTATCAATTCTGCAATGAGCATTTTTACCCCATGACCGGCGCCTTTAAACTTAACAACATATTTAAAACCGTCATCGGCATCTGCCACAGCAGGCAGGGAACCGCCTTCGCGCAGGGGCGTGATATACCGCGTAACATTAACGTGGCGAATTTCTGAAGTTGAATTCATTTACGTGTTTTTAAGGCTTGTAAAAATAGGTTTTTTTGTGTGGGCTCTGTTCTTAGAGTGTCATT
This sequence comes from Leeuwenhoekiella sp. MAR_2009_132, assembly GCF_000687915.1. Lineage (NCBI taxonomy): Bacteria > Pseudomonadati > Bacteroidota > Flavobacteriia > Flavobacteriales > Flavobacteriaceae > Leeuwenhoekiella > Leeuwenhoekiella sp. MAR_2009_132. Next base: position 1,067,679 of record NZ_JHZY01000004.1, on the reverse strand, counting down.
TTCCGTAGCTATATATGATAAAAAACAGATTGTCAAATGCCATTAAATTTCTTTTGGTACACATTCGGTTACTTCTTACAATCCCAAAAATAAGCTCAGAATTACGTATATAATAAATGGGGAAGATTACCCTACAAATGAATTTGCGATAGGTTTATTAAGTATTCTCTATGACAAAGAATATAAGCTGCCCCAATTAAAAGAATACACACCTAAACGGAGCTTTTACAAGACCTATGCCGGGACTTACACCGCTGCAGACTTTCCTATAAAAATTAAAATATATGAAGAAGGAACTGTTTTAATGGCACAGGGAGAAGGGCAACCGGCTATAGAATTGTCTCCGGTAGCAGAACATACCTTTGAATTTTTAAAAGCGGGCTTAACTATTCAATTTGACCCTTATGCTGAAACACTACTTTTAAAACAGGGCGGACAGGAATTTAAACTGAAGAAAGAATAGTTACCTGATGAATAACTAAAAAGCAGTAGTTTTAGTGAAACCAATAAATCAATAATGAGACTGTATCTTTTATTTATAGCCGCGTTTACACTTTTAATATCGTGCAAACCTTCCACAGAGAAGAACGCAGAACCTACTCTTAATCAGGAGCAAAACATAGAGCCTGCGGTTGCTCAGGAAGAACCGGTTTATGAATCTGAAGCAGATGCAAAACTTGCCTTGGTGCAGGGTAACTGGTATAGCACTGAGGATGCTGCAGCGTATATAAAAATAAGTGATGATCAATTACTTATGGGTTATGAAGGTATCGAGGCTGCTTCAAATACTTATACGATAACTATTGTCGATGAATTACCTGATGGTGAAGTGTCTAATCCTGATATGCAGTACTTGATTCTAAAGCAGGAAGGTGATATGATGACGTATGCTATTGATGAACTTACCGAAGATTCCTTAAGGCTTCTATATCTGCCCAGGGGTAATTTTTTAACCTATAGCAGAACAAAACAGTAACCTTTTTAAATCTTCAAAATGAAAAAAATAGTTTCCGCAGCCTGGCTTTACGAGAATCTGAAAGAGGAAAACCTTATTATTTTAGACGCGAGTTTAGGCGCCACTATAGATGGTACCCAAACCGATCTTAACGAAAAAACCATCCCCAATTCCAGGTATTTTGATTTAAAAGCTAACTTTTCTGATGGGGATGCGGCGTTTCCTAACACGCTTCCAACAGCAGCACATTTTGAAGTAGAATGTCAAAAACTTGGTGTGAATACCGATTCAAAAATCGTGGTTTTTGATAATCTGGGAGTATATTCGAGTCCGCGAGTCTGGTGGATGTTTAAAGCAATGGGGCATAAAAAAGTGTATGTTCTCGATGGTGGCCTTCCGGAATGGAACGCGCAGGGTTTTGAGGTGGAAGAGCGCAAAGGCGCCAACTGGGAAACCGGAAATTTTAAAGCGACACTTCAGCAGGAATTGGTGGTAAGCTATGATGAGGTGGTTGCCAATATTAAAAACCCTTCTTTTTTAATTGTAGATGCCCGTTCTGAAGGACGTTTTAACGGCACCGAGCCTGAACCCCGAAAGCAATTGCAAAGCGGCAGCATTCCACATTCAGTAAATATCCCATATACCGAGGTTTTAGAAAACGGCAAATTCAAAAGCAAAGGCGAGCTTCAGGAAGTGTTTGACGATACGGTAGAGCAGGATACAGATCTAGTCTTTAGTTGTGGATCGGGTTTAACAGCCTGTATTATTATGTTGGCTTCTGAAATCGCCGGTCAAAAAAGCAAGCGGGTTTACGATGGCTCTTGGACCGAATGGGCCGAACTGCAAAACCTCAAAACCGGTTTATAACAAAGGCACAGGATGCCGCAGGATGCGATTAAAGCAAGCTTCTATTAATTTGAATGCTCAAAATCTTCAGGATGCACAAACAAATTAAATCAGTAAAGTTATATACAGAAGTGTTAGTATTCGGTTTATTCGTTTTGAGTTTGGGTTTTAGTAGTTGTGCGCAGTTAAAAACCATAACCAACGATACGTTTTGGGACACGATTGACGGGAAACCTATTTACAGTCAGGGAGGTGGTATTTTTCAATTTAATAATCCGCAGAGCGGAGAACCTACTTATTACTGGTATGGCGTGCATTACAAAGAAGCCGAGACCTATCGCAACGATCCCAGTGTAACGCTAGAAAATAACCATTTTGAAGGGGTGACTTGTTATTCTTCCACAGATCTGGTAAACTGGAAATTTGAAAAACATGTACTTACTCCCGAAGCAGTAGATTATAAAAATAATCCCACCTGGCTGGGACGTATGGGTGTGGCTTACGTACCCGAAATTAACCAATATGCTTTGCTTATTCAGCATGGGAAAAAGGTTTTGATTGCACTGGCAGATTCGCCCACAGGCGATTTCAAAACCCACCGGGAAATTGATATGACAGATCGAATAGGCACGCCCAATACCGGAGATCAAACCGTTTTCAATGATCCTGCAACGGGTAAATCCTATCTGGTGTATTCTTATGGGCAGGGTCGCAATAAAATTTACCTGTCTGAAATTGGCATTCGCGACGGCAAGGTAGATTTATTAGATTGTGTTGAGGTTTTTCGGGGAGCAAGTCGCGAGGGCAATAGTATGTTTACCTACAACGAAAAATACTATATGGCAGCCTCCAATATTTACGGCTGGGACAGTTCGTTTGCCTATTATCTGGTAGCAGACAATATCTATGGGCCCTATTTGCCCACAAACGAAATGAAAATTATGCCGGGTAGTGAGCAAGATTATGCGCACATCACCCAAACTGGTTTTTTCTACACCATTGCGGGAAGCCAGCAGGAAACCGTATTGTATTGCGGGGATCGTTGGGCAGAATTTGCAGGAAACGGCTTGGGGTACAACCAGTGGTTTCCAATGTCTTTTGAGGGTGAAACACCGCATTTTAATTCGTTAAGTGCATGGAATCTCGACGCGCAAACTGGGAATTGGACAGTCGCCAAAACTAATAATTATGTAAAAAACGGTAGTTTTGAAGCTGATCGGCGTCACATACCCAGCAATAACAAACCGGTGCAGGAACAGCTTTTAGGTTGGAATACCGAAATACTAAAAGGGAATTCCATTTCCACCACTGCCGCAAGTTCTCCGGTCTTGAATTACTTTAATACGGAAGCAGACCGCAAACAGGTGGTGGGCGAAAAAAGCCTGTACATTAGTGATGCTATCCCTTTTGAGCGGGTAATCTCTCAGGAAATCACGGCAACTCCCTACGTTGATCTTCCTGACGGAAACTACACGCTAAGCGCAAAAATCAAGAACACCGAAGGTTTTCTTAAGCTACAACTTTTTGCGACTAGCGCAGGAAGCACGCGAACACTAGATTTTAAAGCGGCAACTGCAGAGTGGACGAGCATCAGCTTTTCAAACATCAACATACAAAACGGCAGCGTTACTATAGGTTTTGAAGTGAAGGCTCAGGCTGGTGCAGAAGCCATCATTGATGAGGTTGCTTTAATTCGGGAATGATTTTTTGTCACAGAACTTGTACTGATTTCATCTAATTGAGCGTGTCACACTGAGCTTATCGAAGTGCATTAAAGCTATAGCTAAAGATATTTTTTAAAGATGAAGAAAAGTAAGGGACATATTAACTTCTAATCCTCTTTCTGTTCTTTTGCCTTGATGCCAAAGAACCAAAAGATCAAGGCTCACAAGACGGTATCTGAATTTTTCGTTCGCTGCACTGCATGCGCTTAACTCGGCCAGCGCACCGGCCTCAAACAGAACCGCCTGCGACGTTTCGCTCGCTTCAAATTTTACGACACCTTCTTATAGGCCGTTATTTAAGTACCCATAATTTTTGTACACTGAAGGATTAAAAGAATTACGACCATCGGTTCAGAATAGGGGTGGAAAATATAGAAAACATCCAACTCTAAAATGCTGAAAATTGGAAATCGGCATATAGAAAAGATCTCGTAAAATTTGATGTGAGGTTTCGTGAAATTTTCTGCTGTTTGACCCGCAGGGGAGTTCAGAAAATTTAGAAGCCGAATGATAAATTTAGAGATCGTTTCTTAAGCCTAGCGTTTTTTGTTTCTTTTTTGGGCAATGCAAAAAAGAAAATATGAACGTTTATTCCTCTTTCTGTTCTTTTGCCTTGATGCCAAAGAAACAAAAAATCAAGGCTCACAAGACGGTATCTAAATTTTTCGTTCGCTGCACTGCATGCGCTTAACTCGGCCGGCGCACCGGCCTCAAACAGAACCGCCTGCGACGTTTCGCTCACTTCAAATTTTACGATAACTTCTTGTAGGCCGTTCTATAAGTAACCAATAGCCTAGCGTTTTTTGTTTCTTTTTTGGGCGATGCAAAGAAGAAGATATGAACGTTTATTCGTCTTTCTGTTCTTTTGCCTTGATGCCAAAGAACCAAAAAATCAAGGCTCACAAGACGGTATCTAAATTTTTCGTTCGCTGCACTGCATGCGCTTAACTCGGCCGGCGCACCGGCCTCAAACAGAACCGCCTGCGACGTTTCGCTCACTTCAAATTTTACGATAACTTCTTGTAGGCCGTTCTATAAGTAACCAATAGCCTAGCGTTTTTTGTTTCTTTTTTGGGCGATGCAAAGAAGAAGATATGAACGTTTATTCGTCTTTCTGTTCTTTTGCCTTGATGCCAAAGAACCAAAAAATCAAGGCTCACAAGACGGTATCTAAATTTTTCGTTCGCTGCACTGCATGCGCTTAACTCGGCCGGCGCACCGGCCTCAAACAGAACCGCCTGCGACGTTACACTCACTTCAAATTTCACGATACTTTCTTGTAGGCCGTTCTATAAGTTACTAATAGACTAACGTTTTTTGTTTCTTTTTTGGGCAATGCAAAGAAGAAAATATGAACGTTTATTCCTCTTTCTGTTCTTTTGCCTTATTTCCAAAGAACCAAAAAATCAAGGCTCACAAGACTGTATCTAAATTTTTCGTTCGCTGCACTGTATGCGCTTAACTCGGCCGATGCACCGGCCTCAAACAGAACCGCCTTCGACGATACACTCACTTCAAATTTCGCGATATCTTCTTGTAGACCGTTATACCAGTAGAATAGAAAATGTAGGTCATTTTATAGAAAACAGACATTTTAATAAAAATCGTTGTAGTAAAAATGACTATATTCAATATTTAAAACTTTAATAGCAGTATTATGAGCAGTATTCCAAGGCGTAGATTCTTACAACAAACCACTTTAGCCACCGCAGGACTGGGACTTTCAGGTTCTCTTTTAGCAAATCCACTATCGTTTTTTGGCGCAAACGACCGAATGAATTTTGGCGTTATAGGGTGTAACGGTATGGGTTGGTCTAATATGCAGGCACATTTAAAAATCCCCAACGTTAACTGTGTGGCATTAGCAGATGTTGATCAGCGGGTGTTAGATCGTCGTGCAGGTGAAATCAAGAAAATGACCGGTAAGGCACCTAAACTCTACACCGATTACCGCAAAATGCTTGAAAATAAAGATATTGATGCGGTCATCATAGGCACGCCAGACCATTGGCATTGTCTGAACATGGTAGATGCGGTGCAGGCAGGTAAACATGTGTATGTAGAAAAGCCATTGGCAAACAGTATTGAAGAATGTAATGTGATGCTTAAAGCGGCAAATGCTTCAGATCGTATGGTGCAGGTGGGGCAGTGGCAACGTAGCGGCCAGCAGTATGATGAGGCTATTAAATATGTACAATCGGGGAAGCTGGGACAGATCCGTTTAGTGAAATGTTGGGCGTATCAGGGTTGGATGAATCCGGTACCGGTAAAACCCAATAGCACTCCACCAGAAGGGGTAGACTATAAAATGTGGCTGGGTCCTGCGCCAGAACTTCCATTTAATGAAAACCGTTTCCACTTTAATTTTAGATGGTTTTGGGATTATGCAGGCGGCCTGATGACAGACTGGGGTGTGCACGAACTCGATATTGCCTTGTATGCGATGGGCGCAAAAGCACCTAAATCTATTCTGGCTTCGGGCGGAAAGTTGGCGTATCCCGATGATGCTTCCGAAACGCCAGATACCTTACAGACGATTTATGAGTTTGATGGGTTCAACTTGTTGTGGGAACACGCTACCGGTATTGACGGCGGTAATTACGGGCGTAACGAGGGCATTGCCTTTATAGGAAATAACGGTACGCTTGTGGTTAACCGAGGTGGCTGGGAAGTAATTCCCGAAGGAAAACGCAAAGACGACGAGTGGATTACAAAAATTGATCGGGTAGCGCTTATTAAGCCCGAAGGTAATGCGCTGGAGCGTCACGCTCAGAATTTTGTAACGGCCATACGCGACAACGACGCGTCAAAATTAGCCTGCGGTGTTGAAACCGGAAGTGTGGCTGCAATCACGGCACATATGGGGAATATCGCTTATAAAACCGGTGAAAAGTTATACTGGAATCCGGAAACCGGTATGTTTAACAACGCAGAGGCAGATGCACTAGTAAAAGCACAGTACCACAACGGCTGGAAGTTACCCACGGTTTAACATTAGCTTATTCTAAACCGTATCATAGGAAGTGATACGGTTTTTGCTAGTTTTTTTGTTGTTATCTCATCACTTGCGCTGCGTTTACAAAAGAGCTCTTGTCACATCGAGCGCAGTCGAGATGCCTTTGTTAGTTATCAGGGTGGCTGTATAATCTCACAGCGTAGGGGAGTTTTTTAAATACCAGTTTAAGTGGGGTTATTTAGCGGATTTATCCCCTTTTCTAAGTTTAAATCAAGGGTTTATGCAATTCCATAAATAATAGTTAATTAGAATGTTTAGCTTTAATTACTATATAAGTTTTAAAAAATTAAGTAATGAAAACTCCATTCGGTTCTGAGAAAATAATTACACATAAAATAAATGAATCCGAATTAAGTACTTTTTTGGTAGGATTTGACATTGACGATGGTGGAGAAGTTGAATACCGAGCTAAACCACTAATTCAAAAGTTATCGGACGTAATTTATGAGTTTGCTTTTGGATTTCACGATGGAGAAGAAACGTCAAATAATGAAATTTTAAGCAAGCTAACCGAAGCTGCTCAATCTATTTATAAAATTGACGCTTTTCAAAAAGTAAAAGATATTTACGATAATAACGGTTCCATCACTGATGATCTAAAAGATACATATTTGAGAAGAGGTGAATTCGGAGAATTAATTTTACACTTATTACTAAGAGATTTTCACAATACGATACCTCTATTATCTAAAATATATTTTAAAGATTCTTTTGGAGCTACAGTTCATGGATTTGACGCCGTTCATCTAGAGCCAAACACAAAAACTTTATGGCTTGGAGAATCAAAATTGTATAAAAATGGGAAAGTAGGAATTAAGGCGTTAATACAAGATATAGAAGAACATTTTCAGAGTGACTATCTCAATAATGAATTTTTAATTGTCTCAAAAAAACTGAAACACTTTGATAATATTCCAGAAAAGGATTATTGGTTAGGCCTAATGAGTAAATCTTCAAAACTTATTGACCAACTTGGTTCGATAAACATACCTTTATTATGCACTTATGACTGTGAACTCTTTAATAAATATTCAGATGAAAATTGTCAAGATTTTATAAAAGAATATTTAGCAGAAATGAATGATTTAAAACAATATTTTGATGACAATAACAACCATCCATTAAAAACGAAGCTAAATATTATTTTAGTTCTTTTTCCCGTTCAAAATAAAGTAGAATTAGTTAAGGGATTACATAATAAATTGTCTCTACTTCAAAAATTAGGAGAATGATTGAAGAAATACTTTTGGAAATTCAAAACAAGGAATCATTTGATTTTGAAGAAACTTTTGAGGTATACAAAAAATGTTAGCAATTAATTATTGATGATGATATATCCGCTCAAAAAGTTATTGTAAATATTCTTGAAGAGAAAAAAAAATTTGAAGCTTCATTAAATAATGTACTTACGGACCTAATAGAAGCTGTTGGATTTTACCCATATTTAGCTAAAGAGAACTTACGGTTAAATTCTACTGATTCTTTAATACGTCAGGTTTATCATCATTCCAATAACTTAAATAAATTTCTTCACGAAGACCAAAAGCATCTTTTATCCCTACTAAATTCCGATAAAAATGTTGTAGTTAGTGCGCCTACAAGTTTTGGAAAAAGTCTATTAATTGAAGAATTTGTTGCGTCAAATAAATTTAAGAATATAATAATAATTCAACCTACTCTGGCTTTGCTTGATGAGACAAGGCGTAAATTGAAAAAATACGATGAGAAGTACAAAATAATTGTTCGAACCTCACAAGAACCATCATTAGAAAAAGGTAACATCTATTTATTTACAGCCGAGAGGGTGAATGAATACAAGGAGTTTCCAAATATAGAATTTATAATAATTGATGAGTTTTATAAACTGAGCTCACAAAGAGATGATGAAAGAGCTGATTCATTAAACAATGCACTTCATTACATTCTAAAAACCTTCAACAGCAAATTTTATTTATTAGGACCAAATATTGATAATATCTCAGAAGGATTTGTAGAAAAGTACAATGCGGTCTTTTACAAAACTAAATCCTCACTAGTTGATGTTAAGACAGTAGACATATATTCAAGACATAAAGAAAAATTCGACAAGCCAAGAAAATTTAAAGAATACAAAGAAAATATTCTCTTTGATTTGCTTTTGGAAAATAAGAACAATCAATCCATTATTTATTGTTCATCGCCAAATAGAGTTCGATATCTATCGAACAAATTCTGCTCATTTTTAATGGAAAAGCTACAAGATTCTTTGAATAATGATTTTGATATTATTCAATGGATAAACGAAAACATTTCAAAAGATTGGAGTTTAATTAAACTACTTCAAAATAGAATAGGAATTCACGATGGAGCATTACAAAAACATATAACATCCACTGTTATTGATTATTTCAATAAAGGAGAATTGAACTATCTTTTCTGTACAACTACAATTATTGAGGGAGTAAATACAAGTGCTAAAAACATAATCTTTTTCGACAAAACAAAAGGACTTAATACACTTATCGATTATTTTGATTATTCTAACATTAAAGGACGTGCAGGGAGATTAATGATTCATTATACTGGAACAATTTTTAATTTTAATCCTGTACCCCCAAACGAACAAGTAATTATTGATATTCCATTTTTTGAACAAAATCCAATTTCTGATGAGGTATTAATAAACTTAGATGAAGATGAAGTGAGAAATCTTGAATCAGCGCAATATAAAAAAATTAAGCAAATCCCAAATGATGAGAAAGAAGTCATTAAAAAAAATGGCGTGCAAGTTAATGGCCAAAGAGGTATTATAGAAACGATAAGACAAGACATAACTTCTAATTATGACTTAATAACTTGGACAAGAAGTCCAAATTACTACCAATTGAAATATTGTCTTAGTCTTGGCTGGAAATTTCTAATGAAAAATGGAGAATCAAAATCTCTTGGTCTTGATAAATTAGTTAATAAAACATTCAATTACGGACTTCATCAAAGTCTTCGTCGCTTAATTAATTCAGATATTGATTATATTACTGAGTGTGTAGAATATTACAATACACATAAAGATAATATTACTGATGAAGTAGTTAAGAATAAAATGTCTTTCGGTAAACGATATAATGATAAGTCCGAATTAGAAGTCATGGAGGAAGTTATTATGACGAATTTCCAAATTCAAAAACATTGGTTTCAATATAAAATTCCAAAGTGGTTATCAGTAATTAATTCTATTCAAGAATTTGTGTGTAATGAGAAAGGTATTAGAGCTGGAAATTATAGTTACTATACCAATCTAATTGAAAATGAATTTCTAAGAGAAAACCTCACAATATTATCCGAATTTGGAATTCCAAGTTCAGCAATTCGTAAATTAGAGAAGTTAATTCCATCTAATATGCAACAAGATGATGTAATTAAATCTATAAGGGATAACAGGTTATACGAGAATTTTGTTTTTATTGATTATGAAAGGAATAAGTTAAAAGAGGCATGAAATATTTTTTAATTGCTAGTGCAATTATCTCGAATGTTTCATTAATTATGTTGTTGCACTCGTCAAACTACCACCAAAATTTTCCGCGTTTACGGGGTCTCACAAACCCTTCCGCCCAAGCAGGATGCGATGCTGAAACCAGTTCAGCATGACGAGTACCCTTCAGCTTTTCAATCTTTAACTCATAACCCGCTTCCGCAGTTCTCGTTTTTTAAAATACCGCAGCGAAAAATAAAGCACCACTGCCAGGGGTAATGCGATCATTAAATACCGCAACGACATATCGAATGTGGTGTTTATTTCGCCCGAGGCTGAGATGGCAAAACTACCTATAGAGGTGATGATGTAGAGCAAACCACCCATAAGCCCGCCTGCGATCCCGGCATTTCCGGGAAAGAAAATCATATTTTGGGTAAAGTAATTGGTAAATAAAAAGCCCGAGCAGATGTGAATGAGAAAGGCAAAGGCAACGAGCAGTACGAGGTTATCTACAAAGCCGGCGAGCGTGATAAATACTCCTATAATTCCTAATTGTATCAAGGAGACTAACCGTATTTTTTTAGCAAAAGCTATTGGTGTAAACTGTTTGCTCAGGATACCGCCTATCATCCAGGAAAGTCCCAGAACCAGTGTGCAGTACCCAATAATTACCGGGCTGTAATTAAAGTGATGTTCTACCACAAACGGCCCGGCGATGTTAAATACCATCACCACTGAGTAGGCAAATCCCAATACCAGAATTCCTAAAATAAAGCCCGGGTTTTTAAGCATCGCCATATACAACAGCGAGGTTTTCTTTAGATTGAATTTCTTGTAATTGCGTATGGTTTCGCCGCCCCAGATCCCTTCGGCTCCTAAAAGAATCGCCGCGTAGATCGCGAGAAAGTAAAAGTTAGACTGCCAGCCAAATTGCTCTTCCAGAAAACCACCCAGAAACGGGGCGATAATAGGTCCGCACGACCAAACAATGGTAAAGAAACTCAGGTAGTGTTTCCGCTCTTTGTCGTCATAGAGGTCTACAAAATAGGCACGTTTGGCAACCACAATAAATGCCGTGGCAATCCCCTGCACAATACGCAACAGACTAATGACCGCAACTTCGTGGGTAAAGGTAACCGCAAGGCTGCTCAACAGTAAAATAACGAGCGAGACCATCACCGGTTTACGCCGGCCAATGCTGTCTGCCACAGGACCCACAAACAACTGGGCAAAGCCGTAACTCAGAAAAAAGCAGGTGAGTGTAAACTGTATGCTTTGTTCCGAAACGTTGAGGTTGCGCGCCATAGAAGGAAAGGACGGCAAATAAATATCGGTCATAAACCCAGATAGGGGAATCGACAAAAAAGTGATGATTGTTGCAATTTTCTTTCGGGATTGGGAGGCGTCACGTAGGTGCATTGGGCATTTCTTTAAAAGTTCCACTCCTTTTAAAGGAGGAGATGCATGCGCCAGAGGCGCAGAAGGGGTGTTTTTAGTTACTGGAGCAGCGGTTAGCACCACCCCATTTGAATTAGAATTCCTAAACGGAATTAAAATTAAAACTCCCCTCCTCAGGAAGGAGGGGAGTTTTTGATATTTCAAATTTTAATAGATGTTATTCTGTCATTCTGAACTTGTTTCAGAATCGCATCTTTAGGGGTTCAATCTGTATGAGAACCTGAATCACGTTCAGGTTGACGAGAAATCGTTTTTAACGATTAATGTGTTCCGGCTTTTAAAAGCTCGGGAAATTTTGCTTGAAAACGCTTTAACCTTGGGATCGATACATTTTGAATGTAAGGATTCTCGGGATGTTGTCTTTCGTAATTCTGGTGGTAGCCTTCTGCTTCCCAGAATTTTTCAAAAGGTTTTACTTCCGCAGCAATAGTTGCGTTAAGTTCTTTTGCCAAAGCCGCTTTTTTCTCGTCTATAATTTTCTTTTCGGCATCGTTTTGATAGAAAATGATCGAGCGGTATTGCGAACCTTTATCTGGTCCCTGACCGTTTACCTGCGTAGGATCTTGCGAACCAAAATACACATCTACAAGTGTGCTAAAACTTACCACACTAGGATCGTATATAATTTTCACAGCTTCAGCATGACCTGTTTTACCGGTATTGCTGTCTTCGTAAGTTGGGTTTTTAGTGTGACCACCTGCGTATCCTGAAACAGATTCTTTAACGCCTTTTACACTTTCATAAACTGCCTCTACACACCAGAAACACCCGCTAGCAAAATAAGCCGTAGCTTCGGTTTGAGAAGTTGTGGTATTTATTTCGTCTTTCGGTATAAATTTTAATGCAGCAGAGTTAATGCAATAACGCAAACCGGTAGGCTCTGGACCGTCGTTAAAAACGTGACCTAAATGTAAACCGGTTTCTTTTTCAATTACCTCATCACGGCTCATCCCAAGACTGTTATCTTTTACCCAGATTACAGCGTCTTCATCTATAGGAGCATAAAACGCAGGCCATCCTGAACCCGAATCAAACTTCGTATCTGAGCTAAAAAGCGGTTGCCCCGTTGCAGCGCTTACATATATACCTTCTGCGTGATTGTCATAGAATGCATTTTTAAAAGGAGCTTCTGTTCCTTTTTTAACCATAATGTCGTACTGCTCTTCAGTAAGTTGTGATTTCCATTCGGCATCGGGTTTAGCATCAGGAAATGTGGTATTCATCGCCATATCTGAAGTGTCAGAAACGCTCGTTTTACCTTGCTTGCCATCTGCACACGAGGTAAATAATAGACTTAGAGCGATAGTCGCTGCCAGTAATGCTGAAAATAGGATTCTATTTTTCATAATCTTTATTAATATAAACGTTTTTTAGGCGTTTCCGGTTTTTTGCTTTGGACGTAATGCAGGGTTTTAACTTTCTTAAAGCTCTGCCAAAATTTAGAAGTTTTTTTGAGGTTTTTCTTCGGAAAAAAATGATGTTATTTTAAGCTGTTCAGATAGTTTCTAAAATCCTGGGTGTCATAATCTGCCATACCCATATGGGTAAGTGCGAGATTGCTCTGAGCATCTATACATATCGTGGTAGGCAGACTGCCGGTATTGTACATGTCGGGCAGATCGTTTGCAATGCGGTATATGGGAAAGGTGTATCCTTTTTTTGCTTTAAAATCTCGTGCCTTCTGAAAGTCTGTATCAAAAGAAACCAGCACAAAATTTACTTCGTCTTTTTGATCCTGATATAAATTTGAAATCCCTGGCATTTCTGCAATACAGGGCGGACACCAGGTAGCCCAGAAATTTAGAAAAATAGGTTTATCGCTAAGGCTTTTAAGGGAAACTAATTCATTTTGTTCGTTGTAAAAAGAAACGTCTAAATCTGCTTTTACCAAAACTTCAGAATCTGTAGCATCAGTATTGTTTTTAGTCTGCTTCAGATCGGGATTGAGGAGTCCTGTTTTAAGGATGCCTCGTTGTACGGTCGCTATAATAGGTTTATGCATTCCTGTAAAATAAATAACAGCTACAGCTATTAAAAGCAACAGGTATTTAAAGTTGAACTTCTTTTGCTGGGTCATAGGTCGCTCTCGATTTGGCTGTTTTTAGAATAAAAAGTTTCCGCTCTGGCCTCGGGGCTTAAACTTGGTTCCTTAAAGTTAACCGTGTTGTGGGGAACAGTAGGTTTGCCTTCTTCTACCGCATACCAGGAAATAGATTTTGGCAAAATTAAATCCTGTACCGGCATCCAGTCGCCATAGTTGATGTAATTAATTCCTGTTCTTTTTTCTGCTGCGCCAAAAGTCGCTGTATAACCTAACCAGCGCATTTGGTAGGTTTCTGCATCGTAATACAGGTAATACTCATCGTTTGCCGAAGAGCCTGTGTTTTCTTCAAAGCTTATTTTAAGACCGGGATAGCTGGTGTCGCTTACCACAAGGGCTTCGGTTTTCTCATAGATAATACCCGGATCTGCCAGTACAAATGGCATTGCGTAAAAGTAGAACATCAGGTTATGGTAGAATTCGGGATTGCCCTTGTACGTTCCTTCCGGGTCTTGAAGCCAGGCTTCACTTCCATTAAATCCCATTGTTACCATTCCTATATCAATATGATCTCTACGATTTTTTAAATCTATTGTGTGCACCTCGTCTGATTCTTCACCTTTTTCTATTGTAAAGCATAGGGTTTGATAAATATTCCAATTCGTAAGCCCTCCGTGAGCTTCCAGAATTTTAGAAATAGCTTCGGGATATGGTGAGTTGCTTTGTGAAACAAGCGAATTTTCTGGTGTTTGTTTCGATTGTGTTTCAGTTTTGTTTTTGCACGAAAGGGTGCTTACAAAAAATAAAAGGAGTACAGCGTATTTCATAGAATGGTTGTTTAAGTAGTTTTTAGTCCGTAGGTATTTGCAGGTCTTACAGCAGTTTTAAATTTTGTTTTAAAAATTCTTACGAACTGACAAATGTCATAAAATAGGTTTAAAGTGACTGGTACTTTTACCCTGTAAATTAATAGTAATTTAAATTTTCAGGTATGACCACTTTTTCAAAACTTCAAAACGATTTTACCCATAACATAATGGGATATTCTGCTCTGGGTATAATTCTAAGCACCTGTTTAGGTTCTGTAGCCGTATTTAGTGTACTGCATTTTGGGCACGGTTTAGCACAAATGCTTTTAGTAATGGTTTCGGTTATTTTATGCAGTTTACACAATGCAGCAATCTTAACCGTTCAAAAACCCGAATTAATCTTTAAGCTCCTAACTACAAGTATTGCTGTAAGTGTGCTAATCATCATAGGTAGTCTTTTAGCATAAGCCAGGCTACATAATTTCTTTTAATGAATACTTCGGGAATTTGCATTAGGGGGCATTTTTCCGAAGTATTTAATACTTTGTATATGCAAGAATCTTTAATTACAAAATACAATGTTCCGGGACCGCGATACACGAGTTATCCTACGGTACCCTATTGGGACACGGCTAATTTTCAGTTAAGCGATTGGAAAAAAAGGTTTAAAAAGAGTCTTCTTGAAAGCAATAAAACCGAAGGGATAAGTATCTACATACATCTGCCCTTTTGCGAATCTATGTGTACCTTTTGCGGGTGTACAAAGCGTATTACCAAAAATCACGATTTAGAAAAACCCTATATTCACGCGCTTTTAAAAGAACTGTCGCTATACCGTGCGCTAGCAGGTGAGCGGCTTCATATACAGCAAATACATCTGGGTGGCGGGACACCAACATTTTTTTCGGAATTCAATTTAGCCGAATTAATAACCGGAATATTTAGAAATGCAGATGCCGCAAAAAACTGTGAGATGAGTTTTGAAGGGCATCCTAATAACACCACGCTGGCGCATTTAGAAACGCTGGCTTCCTTTGGTTTTAAACGGGTTTGTTATGGAGTGCAGGATTATAACGAGACGGTGCAAAAAGCCATTAATCGTATTCAGCCTTTTGAGCACGTAGAACGGGCTACTATAAATGCACGCAGAGCAGGTTATACTTCGGTAGGACACGATATAATTTATGGACTTCCTTTTCAAACCCTGGAGCATGTTAAAAACACAATTGCAAAAACCATACAGCTTTTTCCAGATCGCATTGCATTTTACAGCTACGCACACGTACCGTGGATAAAAGGAAACGGCCAGCGCGGGTATTCTGAAACAGATTTACCTACGGCGGAAGAAAAGCGACTGCAGTATGAAACCGGCAAGCGCTTACTGGCAGAAGCAGGCTATATAGAAATAGGGATGGATCATTTTGCGCTGCGTACAGACGACCTGTACTATGCACAACAGGAAGAACGTATACACCGTAATTTTATGGGGTATAATTCTTCTAAAACACAGGTGATGCTGGGACTTGGTGTTTCGGCAATAAGTGACAGCTGGTCTGGTTTTGCACAAAATGTAAAAGGGCTACAAGAGTACTACCATTTATTAGAAAACGATATGCTTCCTGTGTTTAGGGGTCATATTTTAACCGCGGAAGATTTGATAATTCGTAAACACATTTTAAATCTAATGTGTCATTTTAAAACCTCCTGGGAAGATCCTGAAAAATACTTTGAAGAGTTGCCCGAAGTATTGATGAAGCTTTACGAACTCGAGGCAGATGGCTTGCTTTATGTGAAACCTAAAAGCCTTATAGTTACCGAAAAAGGAAAACCTTTTGTGCGTAACATTTGTCTGCCTTTTGACTTGAGATTACAACGCAACAAACCTGAAACTAAACTTTTTTCAATGACTGTTTAACGGCTTAAATACTTAGTTAGTGAAGGCCTGCTTATGAAAATAAGCGGATTTTTTTGCGGGTGCTACAATGTGTAGCTATGCAGCAAACCAGATCCCCTGGTTTACTACCGGATGATGCATATGAACTATTTTATATTTTTTGGTTCAGTTGAGGTGATTTTTGTAATCTGAATCTTAGGAAAGGGGGGATAGATTTTGTAACACGTCTAATTATCAATGGCAACTATGCTCCGCCTGAACCTGTTCTACAGCCACCTGTTTCCCGGGAGACACATACGGGATTCCCAATCCCAATCCGCGTAAAATAAATAAGCAACCCATAAGTACCACAGCCACCGGAATGAATTTTACAATTCGTTTTTTTGCTTTTCCTTTTAAGAAATTTCCCAGATAAATAGCGGTAGTCATGAGCGGTACGGTACCTAGCCCAAATACAAACATATACAATGCGCCGATTAGCGCGTTCCCTGTTGCTATAGCACCAAAAACAGCCATATAGACCAGTCCGCAAGGCAGTAATCCGTTTAATAAACCAAGTGTAAAAAAAGTTCCTTTACTTTTAGATTTAAGTTGTCTGCCTAAAGCCGATTTTACCTTACCTACGAGTTTATACATAGGTTTTGAAAAATTATACCGGTTAAAAATATGCGATGGCAGCAAGATTACTAAAATCATTAACAGGCCTATACCTATAGACAGTTGTTGTTGTAAACCAAATAAATTAAGGCGTTTTCCCAGTTCACCAAACATAAACCCTATGAGGGCATAGGTGACTAATCTACCCATATGATAACTCAACGTCTGAACAAATTTTTTAGTTGGGTTGTTGTGATCTACGGGCATTAAAAAGGCAATAGGGCCGCACATACCTACGCAGTGAAAACTACCTAAAAGACCAAATATAAGTGCCGTCCAGATCATCTTTAATAGTTTATCGGTTTGTCAAAGCGGTAGTTTACACCGGCATATTTCCAGTTTACGGTAATGTTCCAGCGACCGCCTACCAAGCGTTTGTCAGGTATGAGCAAATTAGAAGTTGACAATGCGATAGGCATGTCAAAATCAAGTTGCTTGCCAGACGGTCTATATAGGAACACTGTACCTGTAATTTTTTTGGGGTCAAAGTTCTCTGGAAACTGAAGCTCATAACCGGCCTCGGTTTTACGCCCAAGCACCGGTGTTTTTAGATGCATACTGTTTGTCTCAGCATCTATATCGTTTTGCAGATTCATCTCGTGTTTGTAATAATCTTCAATTACCAGATCATAACTATACGTATCATCTATAGAAAGTTTAATTACAAAAAACAGAATAAAGCTTATAAAAAGCAGCATCCCAATGACCAGCCCGGTTCCCCAATTAATTTTCATAGCGTTAGATTTAAGAATATTTTTGTGCAAGTTCGGTCTGGCTCAATGCTTTTTTCTCGGCTTCTTCCTTAAGCAGACGCACTTTACAATGTTGATTTTGGCCTGGATTACCTTTTTGACATCCCAGGCAACAGTTTTGATGGTTCTTTGTACTCATAATGGTTTTATTTATAGCTTCTGGGACCCAGAAACACTGTGGTTGTAGTTTCTATAAGTTGGTCTTTACTAAAGACTCCTATTCGTAATTTTTCTTTTTCACCTTTTAAAGCGTGCGTATCTAATTCTATAAACAGTGTTCCTTCAGCGAGCCCTTGTGCAGGAACCAGCAGAGCCTCTTGTGATACTGCATTTATAGAGCCTTTATGAGAGATCAATTCAAAGTGAATATCTTCAACTGCAGAAGTGGTTTTGTTAATGAGTTTGTAGGTGTACACATTACTAATTATAGATTCTCCTTTATGCTCATATAATTGTCCCGGTAAGCGTAGCACGGTAGCTTCTACATCATTGCGCAGAAACAACATGCCACTTAATACACCAATTAAGATTACCAGCACGGCGGTGTATCCTTTTAACCGGGGTGTAAATTGAAATGGGGTTTTCTTTGCTATTTGCTCTTCACTCGCGTAGCGTATTAAATTCTTCGGAAGGTCTACGGCTTCCATCATTTGATTACAGGCATCAATACAGGCGGTACAGTTCACACACTCTAATTGCGTACCATTGCGAATGTCTATTCCCGTAGGGCACACCTGTACACATTGATCGCAGTCTATACAATCCCCTTTTCCGGTTGCTTCTCGATCTTCAGTCTTTTTAAATTTAGCCCTGCCTTCTTCTTTCTCTCCGCGTTTGTAATCGTAGGCCACCACAATAGATTTGTTGTCGAGCAATGCACCTTGTAATCTTCCGTAGGGACAAACAATAATGCAAACCTGCTCTCTAAACCAGGCAAACACAAAGTAGAATACCGAAGTAAAAATGAGCAGTGATATTAAGGTGCTTATGTGATTGAGCGGGCCTTCTGTGATGTACTGTACTAAACGGTCACTCCCTATGAGGTAGGCCAGAAAAACATTTGCAATTAGAAAGGAGATTATAAAAAACACAAACCATTTTAACAGGCGTTTGCGTATTTTTTCGGCATTCCAGGGCATTTTTGATAAGCGTATTTGTTTACCGCGATCGCCGTCTATCCAGTACTCAATTCTACGGAAAACCAGCTCCATAAAAATAGTTTGAGGGCAGATCCAGCCGCAGAAAATACGACCAAAAGCTACCGTAAACAGTACCACAAACACCACGCCTATAATCATAATGATTACAAATAGGTGAAAGTCTTGCGGCCAGAAGGGAAACCCGAAAATATTAAAGCGACGCTCCAGTACATTAAACATAAAAAACTGATTGCCGTTCATATGAATAAACGGAGCACTAATCAACATCGCCAGAAGCACATAACTAACCCACTTACGATACTCGTAGAGTTTACCTACCGGCTTTTTAGGAAATACCCACGCGCGTTTTCCCTCTTCATTGAGGGTGCCAATGCTATCTCTAAAATTATCTCTGCCTTGTTCTGCCATCTCCTGTGATTAAGGGTTTTACGGTCTATGCGTGGTTCTCTATTTTGTAAAGCATTAACCCGGCAATGTTAATCCCGCGTTGTTTAGCATCATTAGCCTTTTCCCCACTAAAATAGGTATCTATTGTGTTGTGCCATAAGGCCAGCCAACGGTCAAAATGCTCTTGAGACAGTGTTGTTTTCTTACTCAATTCAATATGTCTTAGCATTGGGTTGCCCTTATAATTCATACCGCCCAGTAAAATGCTTTCCCAGAAATCATACATTCTGGGTAGGTGTGTATCCCAATCTACTTTTGCAATTTTGATAAAAATGGGACCTATGCAATCATCTGTAGTTACCTTTTCGTAGAAAGAATTTACAAGAAGCTCTATAGCGTTACGGGTAGTAATGTCTGGTTTCATTAGTCTAAGGTTGCTTCGGGTTGCGATTCTTTGCCTGCTGCAGGTACATCTTCCCAAAGATCGCCCTGTGGTTCTTTTGGTTCGGCCGGGGTAGTGCCTTGTAAACTCAACACATAACTGGCTACTTGCGCAATTTCGGCAGGTTTTAAGTCAGTTTTCCAGGCGATCATCCCTTTACCGGCTCGGCCTCCTTCAGAAATCGTATGAAACACATTTTTTATGCCGCCACCCAGAATCCAGTAGGCATCAGTAAGGTTAGGACCTATTCCGCCGCCGCCGTCTGCTTTATGACACGCCACACAGCTGGTGTTAAAAATAGTCTTACCTGCGTTGAGGTCACTTGCATCTGTAAGCAGTTCTACCGAATTCTCATCAACGAGGTTTTTTGCGGTACGTTTATACTCGGCAATCTCGATTTTTGCCTGTGCTATAGCTTGCTCATACTCATCAATCTGACTGTCGCCATCTAAAACTTCAAAGCGTATCATATAAACAATGGCAAAAAGGATACTTGCGTAAAAGCCATATACCCACCACGGCGGTAATTTATTATCTAGTTCCTGTATGCCATCATAGTTGTGGTCAAGTATAATCTCGCTCTCCTCTTCAATAGGTTTAACCTTCCAAAGTTTTGCGTAGGCATTTTTAAACCACCGGGTTTGTTGTTCTTTTTTTGCGATTAGACCAGCCTCATAATTGGCCTGTGCTTCGGGCTTAAGCGTTTTAAAAAGAATGGCGCGTAAACTTTCTATACAAATCTCAAATGCGATGTATAAAAAGATAAGAATACCATAGATTGCCCAGAGCCAGTTTTGGGTTACAAAGACAGAAGCTTCCCCTTGGGTGGTGCCTATGTAGTTTAAAAACAGATATGCAAAGCCTGCAAAAAAAACAATTCTTAGTAAAGATACGGTACTTCTCATGGCTGGTCAGATTTTAATTGATCGTCAAAAGGAATATTACTTACCTCTTTAATATGTTCTTTTTTAGCTGTAAAAACCCATAAAAAAAGAGCTACAAAAAAGAGGAAAAAAATGAGTAGGGAAATGATGGGGTAAATGGCTACCCCATCAATATTTTCTAGATTTTGTTTTATAAATTTTAACATGGCTATTCGTTTTTAGCATCGGTTGCGGTAGTGCCAGACTTAATTTTGATATCGGTTCCCAGGCGTTGTAAGTAGGCGATAAGTGCTACAACTTCGCGGTTGCGCATTTCTATAAATTCTTCATTGTTATCTGCTGCGTATTTTTTGTCAGACTCATAGGTCCTGGCAAAATCAGGATCTGCATATAAGTTTTTTTCAATTTCGGTACCCTGCTCGGTCATCCACTGTTGCGCTCTGGCGATATCTTCTACCGTGTAGGGGACACCCAGCGTTTGCATCGCCCGCAACTTTGTCTCGGTATTCGACTTATCGAGTTTGTTATGAATTAACCAACTGTACGACGGCATAATCGAACCCGACGAGGTGCTCTGCGGATCGTATAAATGGTTGAGGTGCCAGTTGTCTGAATACTTTCCGCCTACGCGAAATAAATCTGGTCCTGTACGCTTGCTTCCCCATAAAAACGGATGGTCATACACATATTCTCCAGATTTTGAATACTCGCCATAACGTTCTACTTCGCTTCTAAACGGGCGTATCATTTGCGAGTGACAGCCTACACAACCTTCTCTTATATATAAATCGCGGCCCTCTAATTCTAGCGGAGTATAGGGCTTAACGGTTGAAATAATGGGCACGTAATCGTCAACAATTAACGACGGTATAATTTGCACCATACCTCCTATTAAGATGGCGATGGTAGCAAAAATGGTTAATTGTACCGGGCGGCGCTCCAGCCAGGTGTGATAGCCCTCTTTAGAAGTTCGTTTTTTAGTAACACGAGTGAGTGGTGCCGCTTCAGCCAGTTCGTCTGTTACTTTGCTTCCGCTGCGTATGGTATGTACAATGTTATACAGCATTACAAATGCACCTATAATATATAGTGTGCCACCTATTGCACGCATCCAGTACATCGGGATGATTTCGGCTACTGTTTCGAGGAAGTTTCCGTAGGTAAGGGTTCCGTCGGGGTTAAATTGTTTCCACATAGAAGCCTGTACAAAACCGGCAACATACATAGGAAGTGCATACATTATAATCCCCAGCGTTCCCACCCAGAAGTGAACGTTAGCCAGTTTAACAGACCAGAGTTTTGTGTTAAACAGACGCGGCACCATCCAGTAAATCATACCAAAGGTTAGAAAACCATTCCAGGCTAAGGCACCTACATGAACGTGTGCAATAATCCAGTCACTAAAATGGGCGATGGCATTTACATTTTTAAGGGATAGCATAGGCCCTTCAAAAGTTGCCATACCATAACCGGTAATCGCCACGACCATAAATTTAAGAACCGGGTCTGTACGCACTTTATCCCACGCACCACGCAGGGTTAAAAGTCCGTTTATCATACCACCCCAGGAAGGGAGTAAAAGCATTATTGAAAACGCCACACCCAGATTTTGTGCCCATTCGGGTAATGCGGTGTAGAGTAAATGATGCGGTCCTGCCCAGATGTAAATAAAAATTAGCGACCAGAAATGCACGATAGACAAGCGGTAGGAATACACCGGTCTGTTTGCAGCTTTAGGGACGAAATAATACATAAGTCCTAAAAACGGAGTGGTTAAGAAAAATGCTACTGCATTGTGCCCATACCACCATTGCACCAGCGCATCCTGCACTCCGGCATAAACCGAGTAGCTTTTTAAGGCACTCACAGGAATTTCTATACTGTTTACAATATGCAAAACAGCGACAGTTACAAAAGTTCCTAAATAGAACCAGATAGCAACATATAAGTGTCGTTGTCTTCTTTTAAGAATGGTGCCTATAAGATTTGCGCCAAAAACCACCCAGATCACCGCAATAGCAATATCAAAAGGCCACTCTAATTCTGCATATTCTTTTGACGTAGTATATCCTAGCGGAAGTGTGATTGCAGCACCTACAATAATAGCCTGCCATCCCCAAAAGTTTAGGTTGCTCAACCAGTCTTTCCACATACGGGCTTTAAGAAGGCGTTGTGAGGAGTAGTAAACCCCGGCAAAAATAGCATTACCTACAAAGGCAAATATCACCGCATTTGTATGTAATGGGCGCAGACGCCCAAAACTTAACCATGAAATACCGTCTGTGATATTTGGGAATAAAAACATAAATGCCAGTAGCAATCCTACGCTCATCCCGATGAGCCCCCAGAAGATGGTGGCGATGATAAACTTTCTTACGACCTTGTTATCGTAATAAAACTGTTCTGTTTGCATAATTACTTCAATTTCGGATTAGGTGTGTTAGTGATAGGTTTTTCCGACTTTTCTACGGAAGACTCTCTGGGTTTTACGAGTTCGTCTTCAAAAAGCATCCGTACCGATGGGGTATAGGTGTCATCGTACTGTCCTTTTCGCACCGAAAAAATAAACGCCACAAAAAAAACTAGTGCCACTATCACGCTTATCGCGAGAAGCATATAAATGATACTCATACCTTACCTGATTTGAAATGTAAAATTATCGGTACAGTCTATTTTAAAAGATGACTTTTGTCAGCTTTGGAAGTTTTTCACTAAATAATGGAGATTAAAATCTGCTTAGTATCCCGTGAGATTACTCAAGGTTTTTTACTTAAATTTTTACCCAGTAAATAGGTGCTAAGAGTTGTAAATGCTACAATACTTATAGAACTTAAGGGCATTAGAATAGCTGCGTAAACGGGTTTTAAATTTGCTGTAATTGCCAGTGAGAGCCCTATAAGATTGTAGAGTAACGAGAAGACAAAACTCCATTTAATGATGTGCACGCCTTGTTTAGCCAACTTTAAATAAGCGGGTAATTGTTTAAAGCGGGAAGCATCTAATATTCCGTCACATGCGGGCGAGAATACATTGATATTTTCAGAGAGTGCAATACCTACATCACTTTGAGCTAAAGCGCCACTATCATTAAGACCGTCGCCTATCATAACTACTTTTTTACCCGTTTGCTGCAATGCTTTTATAAATTCTAATTTGTCGCCAGGCTGCTGGTTAAAATACATTTCGACTTCAGTTGAAATGCGTTTTTTTAATTGGTCCTGTTCTCCGTCATTATCGCCTGAAAGAATAATTAAGTGGTTCTGTTTACTTAAACTTTCAAAGACATCGTTAAGGTTTTCGCGATAGCGGTTATAAAGAATGTAACATCCTTTATAATCACTGTTTGTACTTATGTGTACAGTAGTTTGTTTGCCTGTGTTGTGCACAAGGTTTCTGGTATTACCACCCACAAAATCGTACGATCCTATTTTAATGGTAGTATCATTTTGTGTACCGGTGAGTCCTTTTCCTATGTGTTCCTTAAATTCATCTAAGGTTTGTATGTTATGATCTTTGAGAAGTGTATATAAGCTTCTGCTAAGCGGATGATTAGAGGCTCTTAATGTGTTTGTAAGCAGTGATTCTTCAGAAGGAGTAAGTGCAATGCCCTCATAGCGTATAGCAGTTTCTGATGTGGTTGTTAAGGTGCCGGTTTTATCAAAAACCACTGTATCTATTGCTGCGAGTTGCTCTATAACCTGCGCATTTTTTAAATAAAGTTTATGGCGACCCATAATACGTAATAAATTACCCAAAGTAAAAGGAGCAGATAATGCCAGCGCACAGGGGCAGGCAACTATAAGAATGGCTGTGAATACATTAAACACTTTTGAAGCGTCATAGACATACCAGAAGCCCGCAGCACTAAAAGCAATACTTAAAATACCCAACGTAAAATGTTTGCTTATACGGGTTGTAAGGGTATCAAATTCTGTGAATTTTTCTTTTGTAAACACCTCATTACTCCATAATTGTGTTAAGTAGCTTTGCTCAACTGCTTTTGTAACACAGAGTTCAATAACACCTCCCTGCTGGCGGCCACCGGCAAAAAGATGGTCGCCCTTGTTTTTTGCTACAGGCTCTGCCTCACCAGTGACAAAGCTGTAATCAATAAGACCTTCACCTTTAAGAAGTGTGGCATCGCAAGGCAACAGTTCGCCATTACGTATAAGTATATGATCTCCCGGTTTTATGTTGTAAACAGGTGTTTGTTTTTCTAGAGTACGCTTTTTGTTATTTTGTGAAGTAATGATCTGGGTTACTGCTATAGGGAAATAGGATTTATAATCCCGCTCAAAAGATAGAAAAGAGTATGTTTTTTGCTGAAAAAACTTTCCTAAGAGTAAAAAGAACACCAGACCCGAAAGACTATCAAAAAAGCCGGTTCCTGTTTGCGCGATAACTTCATAACACGATCGAAAAAACAAGACTAAAATCCCCAAAGCGATAGGCACATCTATGTTGAGTATTTTTGAACGCAGGGATTTATAAGCAGAGCTGAAATAATCCTGAGCCGAATAAAAAACAACCGGAAGGGAAAAAAGCAGCATCAACACTCTAAAAACTGTTTTATAGCGGTCTAGCCAAAACTCATTAACGTCAAAATATTCCGGAAAGGAAAGAAACATAATATTGCCAAAAGCAAAGCCGGCAACTCCCAGTTTGTAAATGAGACTTGGGTCTGTTTTCTTTTCTTTTTTACTGAAATCCTGCAGGGAGATAGAAGGTTCATACCCCAACATGCAGACTAATTCTACAACTTTTTTTAAATCTATTGCTGAAGCGTTATAGGTAATACGCACAGATTTTTCGGGAAAGTTTACCTGTGAGTTTTTAATTGCAGCATTGAGTTTGTTGAGGTTTTCTAATACCCAGATGCACGAGCTGCAGTGTATTGCCGGTATAACAAATGATACAATCTGGGTATCCTGTTCATCAAATTCCAGTAGTTTTTTGCGTATTTCAGCATTATCCAAAAAGTCAAATTTGCCTTTGATGGTCTTAGGGGTACTACCCGGACTTTTATCTAAATCATAGTAATACGACAGATCATTGTCTTGTAGAATATCAAATACGGTTGTACAACCTCTACAACAAAATATTTTGTTCCGGTGCGAGATAGCGCCATCCAGGCACGCGTCACCACAATGATAACAGTTTTCCATTTTAATCTAATTTGCTCAAATACCTGAAACAAAGTACTGAAAGTGGTATTTGATAAAAGATGACTTTTGTCAGTTGGCTTAAAAATTTTGCTAATTTTGAAGTATGGCAGTACACGAAGAATCCCGGTGTGAAAATTGTATTATCAGAGAACTTAATTCACTTAAAGCCCTTAAAAAAGAAGAGCTTAAGATAATTTCTGATAGTAAAGTTTCACGCAGCATAAAAAAGGGAGAAGCACTTTTTAAGGAAGGTGAGAAACTTGGGGGTGTTTTTTGTGTGCGTAATGGGGTTTCTAAACTTTCTAAGCTTAGCGAAAACGGAAAGGATCAAATTGTAAAAATTGCTTCTAAAGGCGAGGTAATGGGGCAGCGTTCACTCATTGCCGAAGAAGCCGCAAACCTTAGTGCGGTTGCACTCAACGATATGCAGGTTTGTTTTATACCGAAAGAGAATTTTACCGAAAGCCTGTCTAAAAACCCCGAATTTATACAGGCCTTGCTCAAAAATATGGCCCGCGAACTCAAACTGGCAGATGACGTTATTGTAAATATGGCTCAGAAAACTGTTAACCAGCGTCTGGCCGGTATTTTACTTTATCTCGATACCCATTTTGGCACCGATGCAGACGGCTATCTTAGTCTGATACTGTCACGAAATGACATTGCAGATGTGGTAGGCACCGCCACCGAATTGTGCATACGCTCCCTTGCTAAGTTCAAAAAAAGCGGACTTATAGAAACCGAAGGGAAGCGTATTAAAATTAGTGACAAAGTCTCGCTTACTCAAGTTAGCGATGGCTTGTTATAGGTATTAAATCAGACAGATTAAGAACCTGGTTAAGCTTCGGTGAGTAGCAGTTTATATCTCCCTGTGTAAATTTTTTTACTAGATTTCTTTGTATTGAATCTCCTAATACATCCTCTTCTCATTTTAAAAACTTTCTTTTTTTTAATTAATGCCGCAAACCTAATGGCTACGGGAGTTCCAGTAATTGCTGGGGACTCTGATTAATTAAATTCCTTATTTTTATTTGTACTTAATCTAAATAAATATAAGTTTGCAATTCAATTTAATGTTGATGAAGCAAAAATTAATTCTTTTATTATTTCTTTTTCCGGTTTTGGCAGCTGCACAATATGACATTAGTGGTGTGGTTAAAGATGCAAATGGATATCTGGTTGCTAATACCAGCATTCAATTAAATCACACTAAATATGGTCAGCGTGTAGTATCTAATGAAGCTGGAATTTATGTGTTAAAAAATCTACCATCGGGTACTTACACCTTAGAGATTACTTCAGGTGACTTTATGGATTTTGAGCAGGTAATTGTAAAAAATGCTCCGCTGCGATTCGATATTCAGCTTAAGAATGATAAAGATTATGAGCTTGATGAAGTTGCTATTCAGGGTGAATCTTTAAAGACAAAAATTGAGAAAAAAGGCTTTGCAGTTAATATTGTAAATACCGAAGAAGCCAGCCAGCGTAATATACAAACTAACGAATTGCTCAATACCACCGTTGGGGTTAAGATTCGTCAAAATGGGGGATTGGGTTCTAATGTTGAATATTCCTTAAACGGACTTTCAGGAAGCGCGGTACGTATTTTTATAGACGGGATTCCTATTTCAACCTTTGGCTCGTCATTCAACCTAAATAGTATTCCACCTTCATTAATTGAGCAGATTGAAGTGTACAAGGGTGTTGTGCCCGGTTATCTGGCCGATGATGCTTTAGGAGGAGCTATAAATATTGTTTTAGATAAAACTGCCAACACACATCTAAATGCTTCCGCTTCTTATGGATCGTTTAATACCTTTCAGGCAAGTGTAAATGGTTTATACCGATTTGAAGATTCGGGCTTTACCATTAAAGCTTCGGGATTTCATAATTATTCAGATAATGATTATAAAGTTTCGGGTAGAAGTGTTGTAGTTGCAGGGTTAGGAGGTGTACAAACTCCCATTACAGCTCGTAGATTTAATGATGCCTACCGCTCAACTGGTGGAATGGTACAATTAGGATTTACCAATGTAAACTGGGCAGATCAATTTTTTGTAGGCTTTACCGGTTCTGACGATTACAAAGAAGTACAGCACGGTGCATTTATGACGATAAGACCGTATAAGGGTCGTTTTCTAGAGTCTGACGCGACACTTGCAAATCTTACGTACCAAAAGCAAAATTTATTCATAGAAGGTTTAGATCTTAATTTAAATGGATATTACGGTAAACGTAACCGTCAGGTAAACGATACCGTTGCTGCAGCTTATAGCTGGGCGGGTGAGCGTGCCATTGACTTTAGAGGCGACGAATTTGAATATCTGTGGGGTTCTCAACAAGAAGGTGGTCCTACACTGGCAAAGATTAAGCGAAATGTAGCATCTATACGTACGGGATTATCCTACGCAGTAAATGACAATCATCGATTTTTGCTTAATCACGTTTATAGCGGGATTGATCGCGAAGATAGCGATGAGCTCGTATCCCTTTTAGAAAATACATTTATAGGTACTAGAGATTTATACAAAAATATTTACTCGTTTACTTATGAATTTAATGCCTTTGATGATAAGCTAGAAGCCAGTTTATTTGGTAAGCACTATCAGCAAAAATCGGTGAGTGTTGACCCTGCATTGACGACCGATGCAAATGGTGATAGTCAAGTTGTAGATGAGGTGGTAAGTAGTAACAAAACCTATGAAGGCTACGGGTTTGCACTTTCTTATGCGATTTTACCTGAGCTTACCTTGCTTACTTCTGCAGAGAAAGCCATACGCTTACCTAATGAGACCGAAATTTTTGGGAATGATGGAGATAATGTGGTTGCTAACTCCAGTATAAATCCTGAGCAAAGTAATAACTACAACCTTGGTTTTAGGTATGGTTCGTTTAATATCAAGAAACATCAATTCACGGTTTCTACTAACTTATTTACCCGAAATATAAAAGACCGAATAGGACTTCCTATTGAAAATTCATCAAACATAGACGACGAACTAATCGTTTATGTTAATCAGGGAAGCGGAACTTCAAAAGGGATTGATGCGCAACTAAACTATAGCTATGATAGAAATTTTGGATTCAATTTTAATGTATCAAAATTTGATCTAAAAATAGAGAATCGCGGATCTCAGGTTAATGTTCCCAATACGCCTTTTCTCACTATGAACGGTAGTCTTAGATATTCATTTAAAGACTTCATACAAAAAGATGCCCGTTTAAATCTGTTCTACACTCTGTATTATACAGATGAGTTTTCCTATCTCGTACCACAAGGGTCAAACACCGTAGGCGACGAATTTTTTAAAGTGCCTGAACAATTACAACAGGATTTTGGGTTGAGCTACAGCTTTCCTAAAAACAACCTCGTAATGAGTTTTGATGTCAAGAATATTTTCGACAGGCCTGTGTTTGATAACCTTTCGGTACAAAAACCCGGAAGAGCTTTCTACTTAAAACTAAACTATACAATCAATAAATTTTAATTACTAAAGTAACTATTATGAAACGTAATTTTTTCAATATCAAATATGTCGCAGCAGGAATACTGCTAGCAAGTTTAATGGCATCTTGTAGTACAGACGATACAAATGAAAATACAGACCCCGGCACAGATCCTGTAGCAGAATCACGATTTATTACCATTGCAGCTGCACGAATGGGTACAAACCCGGGAGATGGTAATGGAGGAACTTCTATTTTTTCGATTACCAGTGAAGAGGCAAAAGATCCTAACTTTTCTGTAGACGCTTTTAACAACGGGTTTACAGTACCTTCTAATAGAACGGCACGTTTACAGTCTTCTGAAGATGGTAGCACTATTTTTAATATTAGTTATGCAGGCGATACCGGTGGTAACTATTCAAAATTTGCAGTAGGCGGTGGTCAGGATTTTGTAAAAGTAGGTTCTGATATAAGCATTGAACCGTATGTAGGATCTGCACCACGATGGATAAAGCTTTTTGATGGAGACCAGACCGGAGCTGCAGTGTATGTAAACACTGAAAATATAATTGACGACAATGATACGCCAGATATTGTTACAGATGACTTTTATATGCGTACCGAAGCAACAATGGGTATTGTAACCTTAGATTTAGAAAACTCGTTAATAAAGAATTTTGAAGAATCTACCCTTCGGTTAACTGCCGAGGAAGAAGCAGATGGATATTATATTTCAAGAATAGATATGCCCACTTTAAATGCTGCAGGAGACAAATTGTATATAGGAGCGCGTTTAAGTAAAGTAAACCCTGATACGGTAGAAAGTGAATCTGGCTATGAGATTTTAGGATCTAAAACGATCGTGTTAGATTACCCATCATTATTAAATCCTACGGTTATAACTTCTAATGTAGGATTAGGTAACACAAACGGATACAGAAGTATCAACTCTTTTCTTTATAATGGAAGTGTTTACCAGGCAAATCAAGGCGATCCTCAAGGTTCGCATATCTTAAAAATAAATGCAGACAATACATATGATGATTCGTATGTGTTTAATTTAGACACTGCTTTAGGCGTTGACGATGCTTATATTCTTGCGTGGAGACCAGCAGCTAATGGAAAGGCTGTTGTTGCTTACCGTCACGCAGGTTCTGCAGAAGGTGTTGCAGGAGCTCAAGGGTTTTTTGCATTAGTAGATTTAGAAACTAAAACCGCACAAAAAATTGATGCTATACCTTACGATCCTGACTTTTACTTATTCCAATATCAGGGATTTGTAGTAGATGGTAATGAGATTTATGTAACTCAGGCTCCCGTAGGTAAAAATGGAAACATTTATGTTATAGATACTGACACCGGCGCAGTTACAAAAGGAGCTGAATTGGTAAACACTACAGGAAGTCACTTTATAGGTGTATTCTAGTAGTAAACATTAGACCTTCTGAAAAAACCCGTAGCAATACGGGTTTTTTAGGTTTTACTGAATGTTGCGTTTAGTACGTCTTAAAATAAATGCCCGCTTTAGCGGGCATTTATAGTTTCTAAACAGAAATAACTTTATTTTATTTCGGTGATAAAATCTTCTTTAGGGGTACGCACTTTTTTCATATTAACTAACCAGTCATTGTCTGCATCACGATAGCCTAGCGTAAGAAGAAGTGTGCTCTTATAACCGCTGTTTTCAAGGCCTAAAAGTTCATCTACTTTAGGAGGTAAAAATCCTTCAATAGGAGTTGCATCTACTTTTTGCTCTGCCGCTGCTGCGATTGCCATAGCAAAAGAAATATAACTTTGTTTAGAAGCGTGGTCTGCCTGCCACTCTTTACCTAAAGGCTCATAAAGACCCATTATAGTTGCCTTGTAATCATCCATAGTAGAATGTGGCAATCCGCGCTCATCCATCGTATAGTTAAATACTTCAGTCACACGCTCATTAGAATACCCGTCCCAGGCAGCAAAAACTAGTAAATGAGAACAATCTATAACCTGACTTTGACCCCAGGCTACTTCTTTTATTTTAGCAAGCAAATCTCTGTTTGAGATTACAAATATTTTATAGGGCTGTAAACCCGATGAAGACGGTGCAAGTCGCGCCGCTTCTAATATATAATCTAATTTCTCCTGCGGTATCTGCTCACCGTTCATTTTCTTAGCAGCATAGCGCCATTGTAGATCTTCTAATAAACTCATGTTTGTTTTCTTTAAATTTTCGGTAAAATTAGTAAAGGTTGGTGACATAAAGTAACTTTGTGAACTAAAGTGATAGTGACATTTAAGTAACCATTAACAAGATTCAAAATGAATTTAGAAAACAATATTACCTGCAGTCAGAAAATACGTGCTATACACGATACTATGGATGTTTTAAGTGGAAAATGGAAAGTATCAATAATTGCATGTTTATGTTATCAGGGAATGCGGTATTCTGAATTACTACGCGAGGTAAAAGGAATCTCGGGAAAAATGTTAAGCAGAGAGCTTAAAGATTTAGAAATGAATAAGCTTGTAGAACGCGTGGTTGAAGATACTAAACCCATAAGCGTATATTATAAAATTACGCCCTACGGGTCTTCTTTAAAAGAACTTACAGATACCATTGCTGCCTGGGGATTAGCCCATAGAGAACTGGTAAAAATATAATGGTTTTTCTAAAAAAGTAAGCGTATTTCGGTACCGGTATTGGGTTCACTTTTAATCTGAATTTTACCTTTGTGAAGTGTCATAATTTGCTTGCTTAAACTAAGACCTACACCGCTTCCGGTTTTTTTAGTGCTAAAAAACGGAATAAAAATACTATCCTTAATTTCTTCAGGAATACCAGTCCCATTATCTATTACTTTTAGTTGCACACGGCCTTGTGTATTTTGAGAAGCCGTGATGAGTACACGTGCATGTTCCGCAGAGACACAGGCATCTATTGCGTTTAAAATAAGATTTATAAGTACCTGTTCAATGAGATAACTGTCTATCTCCAGACTCATTTCGGGACTTTCAGTTTTAAACTGAAGCAGGATTTGCTTATCTGCTAAAGTAGGTTTCATAAGGTCGCTTATGTTTTTAAACAAGTCTGCGACTTTTATGGTTTCCAGATTAAGATGGGTGACCTTACTTAGGCTGCGGTAGGTTTTGGCAAATTTCATTAAGCCTTCACTACGTTTTTGAATACTGCTTATCCCCGCGTTGAGGTCGTCTAAATCAAGGGGATGGCTTTCCGGGTTTTTCTGGCTGGCTTGTATGTGGTGTTGCAAGGTTTCAGCCAGAGAAGAAATAGGCGCGATACTATTCATAATCTCGTGCGTCATTACACTTAGTAATTTCTTCCAGGAATCAGATTCGTTTTGATTAAGCGTATCTTCTATATTCTGAAGTACAACAAGTTTAAAAGCATCTTCTTCAACCTGAAAAACCGTGTCTGAGATTAAAACTTTAAGATTCTCATTTCGCAAACTTAAATCTACTGAAGTTACACCGGTACGATATGTGTCAAAAAGTTCTTCATACAGCTGCGGTCTTCTTTTTTCAACAAAGCTGATGTTTTTAAAAGAGGGTAGATCTAGTGTAGTAATGAGCGATTCGTTTGCCCAGAGCACCTCGCCGCTATCTAGATTATACGCTACAATACCCACATCTACCATTTCTAAGATTTTCTGCAAATACACAAACTGAGCCTGTCGCTCATTATTGATTGCTTTTATGGTTTTGTTGACGTTGTTAAAGCCTTTATGAAGGGTTCTAATATCTTGCGGACCGTGTTTTTCTGAAAACCAACGTGAGAAATCACGGTATTTAACAGACTCAAAAAAGTCGTCCATTTCTTCAAAGCGGCGTATTAGAAAGCGGTATAAATTATAGAGTATAATGATTGAAACAAGTGCCCCGCCCCAGAGAGCATAGGTGTTACTTTTAACAACGCCATAGGCGATGCTAATTAGCGCCGCAAGCAACAGCAAAACGCGCAAAAATAACTGAATGAAATAGCCCTTATAAGTCATATTTATTGAGTCTGCGGTATAAGGCTGTGCGGGTTATCCCTAATTCTTTTGCAGACTTAGAGATGTTCCCTTTATTTTTTTCGATAACCTTTAGAATGGTATTTTTCTCCACCGCATCCAGATTGGTGGTTTTCAGTTTTAGTTCTGTTTCCGGTAGTTTTTCGAGTTGAGAGAATGCTAAATCTTCAGCATACAAAACATCGCCTTCTGCCATAATTACTGCGCGTTCTAAAGCATATTGAAGTTCGCGCACATTTCCCGGAAAAGAATGCTCTTTCAACTTTCTAAGAAAATCAGGAGCTAATTTGAAAGGCTGTTTTAGGTATTTCTCGGCATATATTTCTACAAAGTGATATGCCAGTAATGTTATGTCTGAACTACGTTCTCTAAGTGGTGGTATGGTAAGATCTACCGTATTTATTCGGTAGATAAGGTCTTTTCTAAATTTGCTTTCATCGGCGAGCTGGGTGAGGCTCAGGTTTGTCGCACAAATAAGCCGAATATCTACCGGTATGGCTTCGTTAGAACCCAACGGTGTCACGAGTCTATTTTGTAAAACGGTGAGCAACCGCGCCTGCTGGCTTAAGCTAATATTGCCTATTTCATCAAGAAATAGTGTGCCGCCCTCAGCTGCCTCAAAGCGTCCTTTTCGATCTTCACGGGCATCAGTAAACGCTCCTTTTTTGTAGCCAAAAAGTTCGCTTTCAAATAAAGTAGACGTTAATGAACCGATGTCAACTTTTACAAAAGGTTTGTTTTTGCGTAGCGAATTTTCATGTATAGAACGCGCGATGAGGTCTTTACCGGTGCCGTTTTCCCCGAGTATTAAAATATTAGCATCAGTAGGTGCTACTTTTTTGAGCTTTATAAAAACCTCTTGCATAGGCTCACTATCGCCTACTATTTTGGTTTCAGAATCAAGTTTTACTTTGGTGGTTTTTGCGGTTTTCTTTTTGCTTAAAATTTCGGCAACAGACTCCAACAACTTTTCATTTTTCCAGGGTTTTACCAGAAAATCTGAAGCACCTTCTTTTAGAGAACGTATGGCAAGGTCAATATCACCGTATGCGGTTATTAAAATTACATCTGTAGCAGGTTTCCAATGCTTTATTTTATTGAGCCAGAAAATACCTTCGTTACCGGTATTCACGAGCCCATTATAATTCATATCCAGAATAACTACATCAAAATCCTGTGTGTCGAGAATGCTTTGCAACGCATTGGGATTTTTCTCAACCACGACCTGTTTGACTTTAGGTTTTAACAACAGTCGCAGTGCAGTAAGCACATCTTCGTCATCGTCAAGGACCAGTATTTTAGCGTCTTTTAATTGCATGTTTACAATATTACAATTTTAGCGTGGGCGTAAAAGCAGTTTAAAAGACTATTTTCTAAGGTTTTAAAACTGTATCAACAGCGTACAGAAGGTGTATCAAAAACGAACACTATTAGATGAACTTAAAAACTTAAAGTATTAATAATCAGATTATTATGTTTTTGGCATAATATTGATAATGAAGTAGATGTAATAAAATTATTTATGGACATTCCTTTACAAAAGAAACGGTTTACTACTTCAAAAATGCTACTGATTGGCGGTGGTATACTACTCGCTGCAATCATCATTTTTGTAATTATATCCTCTACCGGTGGAGCAAAACTTAACGTAGAAAAAGAGCGCTTAAGTATTGCAGCAGCAACGCAAGGTGTTTTTCAGGAAAACATACCGGTTAACGGGGTGGTAATGCCTATTACCACTATATATCTC
The DNA here is from genome assembly GCF_000687915.1 of Leeuwenhoekiella sp. MAR_2009_132. NCBI lineage: Bacteria > Pseudomonadati > Bacteroidota > Flavobacteriia > Flavobacteriales > Flavobacteriaceae > Leeuwenhoekiella > Leeuwenhoekiella sp. MAR_2009_132. The sequence continues at coordinate 1,032,825 of NZ_JHZY01000004.1, read as the reverse complement.
GACGCATTAGAAGGTGGGCGTGTAGAAGAAAAATTTGTAGAAGATGGTGCGATTATGAAAAAAGGAGATCCTATTCTACGCTTGTCTAATACAGACCTCGAGCTGAGCCTGGTAAATCAAGAAACGCAGGTATATAACCTGCTTACACAAATGCAGATTTCTCAAAATCAGGCGAGTCAAAACACCATTAATAAAGTAAATCAATACACAGATGTTGAGAACGGACTTATAGAAGCAAAGCGGGTTTATGACTTAAACAAGAAGCTTTATGCTAAAGATGTAATCGCAAGACAGGACCTTATTAAGGCTGAAAACGATTACAACTATCAAAAAGAGCGTATGCGGTTAAGCAAGAAGATACTCAAACAAGATTCTATGGCGGTAAAGCAAGAGAAAGGTCAGGTGGCGAGTAGCTATGCACGTACCGAAAATGCATTAGAATTGATGCGTAGAAAAGTAGCCGACCTGGTAGTGCGTGCTCCTGTTGATGGACAATTAACTTCGCTAGATGCTGAAATAGGGCAGTCAAAAAATAAAGGAGAGCGTCTGGGACAAATTGATGTCCTGAGCGGTTTTAAAGTACGTGTAGATATTGATGAGCATTACATCTCCAGAATTTATACGGGACAAACCGGAAGTTTCGATTTTAATGGAGCAAACTACACTCTGGTTATAAAAAAGGTGTACACACAGGTAACTAACGGAAGGTTTCAGGTTGATATGGAGTTTGAAGCAGAAGTGCCTGAAGGTATTCGTCGCGGTCAAACCTTGCAAATACGCGTTGCTTTAAGTCAGGAAAAACAAGCCTTATTGATTCCGAAGGGAGGATTCTTTCAGCAGACCGGCGGAAACTGGATTTTTAAAGTAAGCGAAGATGGTAATACAGCCTATAAAGTAAACATCGCACTGGGCAGCCAGAACACAGAATACTACGAAGTATTAAGCGGCTTAGAGCCGGGAGATAAAGTAATCACCAGCAGTTATGATAATTATGGTGAAGTACAGGAACTTATTTTAAAAAATTAAAAAGATGATCACATTAATTCTAGAACTACTAACTCAAATGCTATCCTAATGATAAAAATAACAGACTTAGAAAAATATTATGCTACCGAAGAGGTGCGTACAATTGCGCTTAATAAACTTTCATTTCATGTTCAGGAAGGTGAGTTTGTAGCCGTAATGGGGCCATCAGGTTGCGGTAAATCTACCTTATTAAATATTCTGGGTTTACTAGATGATCCTGATGGCGGTAGTTTTTTATTCAACGGTATTGAAGTTGCCGGTTTTAATGAGCGCAAACGTGCAGATTTGCGTAAGCACAACATTGGTTTTGTGTTTCAGAGCTTTAATCTTATCGATGAATTAACGGTTTTTGAAAACGTAGAACTTCCGTTGATTTACACGGGTGTAAAGGCAGCAGAACGCAAAGAGCGTGTAGATGCAGTGCTTGAGAAAATGCAAATTATGCACCGTCGTAAACACTTTCCGCAGCAATTATCAGGTGGGCAGCAGCAACGGGTAGCCGTCGCCAGAGCCGTGGTAAACAACCCAAAATTAATTCTGGCAGATGAGCCTACCGGAAATCTGGATAGCAGCAACGGTAATGAAGTGATGGATTTGCTTACCGAACTCAACGAAGCAGGAACCACAATTATAATGGTTACTCACAGCGAGCACGATGCCAAATACAGTCACCGCATTATTAGAATGCTAGACGGTCAAAAAGTGACCGAAAATGTACTGGCAGAATTTAAAAGTGCCAAGCTCGAAGTTTAAGTACTAAGGGGATTCATCATCAATCAACCGGGAAACCGGAATCAAAACAACAGTTAACCGAGATCTAATCAATCTCACTATTCTTCAATTATGCTTAAAAATTATATGAACATTGCCTGGAGAAGCTTACAGAAGAACAAGCTTCAAACCCTAATTAATCTTTTGGGTTTAACAGTGGGCACTGTTTGTTGCCTAAGCATATTTATTTACGTTATCGCCCAGTTTGGCTACGATACTCAATTTGCAGATTCTTCTAATATCTACCGTATAAATACATCCATTGCAGAACATGATGATGGAGCTCTTTCTGCGGGGGTTTCGCCTCCTATAGCTTTTACGATGAAGGAAGATTTTCCGGAAGTGACCGAAGCCTGTCGCGTGGTCTATTTTGGGCCGGAAGACTCGGGTCTTTTAAAAAATCTGGAAACCAATGAAGCCTTCTATGAAAATGGGGGGTATCTAGCCGATTCTACATTTTTTAAAGTCTTCAATTATCCTTTTATCGAAGGAAAAGCAGCGGGTTCTCTTACGCAACCTAATTCTATTGTGCTGTCAGAAACACTAGCTCAAAAACTCTTTGGAAACAAATATGCACTTAACAAAACCTTGATTTTAGGAAGTGGAGAAACAGAGCAGACGCTTACGATCACAGGAGTTTTTAAGGATGATTTCGGAAAATCGCACCTGAATCCTAATTACATCCTGACGATGGATTCCGGAGGCTTTGGAAAACGAACATTAGAGATTAAAAATTTTGCCACTCAAAACTTCACCTATAGCTACCTTAAGTTAAAGCCAGGTGCAAACACCAGTCAAATAGAAGCAAAAATCCCTGATTTTTTACAGAGACATGGTGCTAAAGATTTTGCTGAAGTAGGTTTTACCAAGAAACTATTCTTTCAAAAAATCGCCGATATCCATTTATATTCTAAAGGAATTACAAATCAGTTAGAGTCTGTTTCAGACATCAGCTATCTTATAGTATTGCTTGTTCTGGCACTTTTTATTCAACTCGTTGCCTGTATTAATTTTATTAACTTAAGTACAGCCCGCGCTAATAAACGGGCAAAAGAAATAGGCGTGCGCAAAACCATAGGGGCTGAAAAAGGAGACTTAATCCGTCAATTTTTAGGGGAGTCTGTTTTGCTCTCTATCTTTGCCTCTCTGTTGAGCTTACCGCTTACAGCAATCGCACTACCCTTTGTAAACACGCTAACACAAGGGAATGTTACCTATTTAAATCTCTTAGACTGGAAGGTTCTTGTAGCACTTCTCGTATTAGGGATTTTAACCGGTATTCTTGCCGGTATCTATCCCGCACTTATACTTTCTGCAGTAAACCCGGTAAAGGTTTTAAAGTCATCGGTAAATCTGAATTTGGGAAGCGGTTATCTGCGCAAAGCGCTGGTTGTGTTTCAGTTTGTAGTTTCTATCGGTTTAATTTCTGTAGTAATCATCATTACACAGCAAGTACAATTTTCGCAGAAAATGAATATGGGTTTTGATAAAGAAAACCTGATCTCCATACGTCTGGGGACACAAGATGCTTCAGAAAAATACGTAGCACTTGAGAACGCATTTAAAAATGTAAACGGGGTAAAACGTGTCGCAGGATCAAATTATTACCCTTCTCAGCGCATTATGGGAGATATGGGGATGACGCTTCCCGGAGGAAATCTAGCAGACAGAACCTTAGTAATGTACAATGGGATCACACCAGATTATTTACAGACTGTAAGTACATTAATAGTGGCAGGGCGTAATTTGAGAGCTACAGATGAGTATCAAGTTTTAGTAAATAAGGCAACAATAGATGCTTTTGAAATCCCTTTAGATAAAGCTATAGGCGCTAAGCTTATCAATTCGTATAACGGGGAGAATGAAGAATTTGAGATCGTAGGGGTAACTACAGATTATAATTTTGCTTCTCTAAAAGAAGAAGTCAAACCTATTTTACTTTACAACGAGATTGCTCCGGGATGGGTCTTAGTAAAAGCCGAAACTCAAGATTATCAAACCTTACTTACAAATCTGGAGCGCAGTTGGAAAAGCGTAAATGCAGATACCCCTTTTGTGTTCAGTTTTGTAGATAAGGAAGTTGAAAAGTTATATGCTGAAGAAAAACGATTGGGTAAAATAGCTAGCGTATTCACTGCTTTGGCAATTATTATAAGCTGTCTGGGTCTTTTTGGGCTGGTTTCTTATGTAGCCGAACAGAAGAAAAAGGAAATAGGTATTCGTAAGGTTTTAGGTGCCAGCGTGCAAAGTGTAATTCAACTGTTGACTAAAGATTTTCTGAAGCTTGTAGGTGTTGCATTTCTAATTGCTTCCCCGGTATCGTACTACCTCATGCAAAATTGGCTTCAAAGTTTTCCTTATAGAATTAGTATTGAGTGGTGGGTGTTTGCAATCGCAGGAGGTGCTTCGTTAGGAATTACACTTTTAACAGTGAGCTTTCAAGCTCTAAAAGCGGCGCTGGCAAATCCTATAAAATCATTAAGAACCGAATAGCTCTTGTTGTACTAAAGACATTTTTTCAAAAAGGAAAAAATTTAAAATCATCAATCAAAAAATCAATCAGCTATGCTTAAAAATTATATCAAAATTGCCTTTAGAAACCTCTGGAAAAAGAAAGGGTACAGCGCGCTCAATATTTTTGGGCTTGCAATAGGCATTACCTGCGCCAGTTTAATTCTGCTTTGGGTAGAAGATGAGCTAAGTTTTGATGCGGTTGTTGCAGATAAGCAAGAAGTATATAGTGTGCCTACAAATCAAAAGTACGACGGACAGTGGCGCACGTTTTTTCAGGCCACGCCGGGACCACTGGCTGCTGCTTTAAAAACAGATATTCCTGAAATTACAAAAGCAGCACGCCTACGAGGAGCAGACTTTCTTTTTAGTGTGGGGGCTTCTTCAGTAAATAGTGCTGGTGCATTTGCAGACGCAGACCTGTTTGATATTTTTAATTTAAAATTTATTGAAGGTAATGCTACCACTGCTTTTAAAGAAAAAGAAGGCATTGTTATTACTCAAAAAATAGCCGCAATCCTTTTTGAAAATCCCAACAATATTTTAGGCAAAACAGTCCGTATAGATCAGCAAGATAATTTTACAATTACCGGTGTTATTGAAAATCTTCCTCAAAATACGACCTATAGTTTTGACTGGTTAACGCCGTTTGAAAACTTTACTCAGGATAAACCGTGGACGCAGGAATACGGCAGCAATTTTACCGAAACCTTTGTAAGACTGGCTCCCGGTGCAGATTATACGGTAGTAAATGATAAAGTAAAAGGGGTGTTGCCAGCAAAAACAGGTGATGAAGATACGCAGGCAATTTTACAGAGCGCAGCAAACTGGCATTTACGTTCTGATTTTAAAAACGGAAAAGTAGTAGGTGGCCATATAGAATATGTGCAGTTATTCAGCTTTATAGCCTTGATAATTCTGCTAATTGCGTGCATCAATTTTATGAATCTATCAACCGCCCGCAGTGAAAAACGCGCCAATGAAGTAGGCGTAAGAAAAACCTTGGGTTCGGGAAAACAGCAGTTAATTTTTCAGTTTATTACCGAAGCTTTACTAACAGCAATTCTTGCGGCAGCCTTAAGTGTAGTTGTATTGGTATTGATACTCCCCGGCTTTAATGCGCTTATAGATAAGCAACTTACATTAGGAATTACCGTTCCGTCGCATATTATTTCGCTTCTTGCGATAACTGCTATCTGCGGAATCGTTGCCGGTTTATATCCTGCATTTTATCTTTCTTCCTTTAAACCCATAGACGTTCTTAAAGGAAATCGCATACAGGCTAAAGGAGCCGGTTTTATACGTAAAGGCCTTGTGATTACCCAGTTTGTGGTTTCTATACTCTTTATCATAAGTACCATAGTGGTGTATCAACAAGTACAACATGTTAAGAACCGCGACTTAGGATTGAATAAAGAAAATCTCATAGAAATCCCCGTAAATGGTACGTTGATACAAAATAGTGTTGCACTACAAGAAAGCTTAAAAGCATCAGGAATGATAAGCAGTACGGGCCTGTCTAATTCTAATATTTTATCTGCCGGCAATAATGGCTCCGGCCTTAAATGGCAGGGCGGTGCTGATACCGAAAATGTACTGGTTTCATATAGATACATCAACGATGGGTATTTAAGTACAGCAGGAATTGAACTGGTTGAAGGACGTGGTTTTAGCAGTGTTGTGGCGCACGACAGTACGCACACCATAATTACAGAGTCGTTTGCAAAACTAATGGGAACGGGCAGCGCAATAGGTAAAACGATAGATCGCTATGGCGAAATTTATACGGTAATAGGTGTTACCAAAGATTATTTATATGGCGATATGTATGGTAAAAGCGACCCGGTTATGTTTTACAACTATCCGCCAGAAGCACAGTATCTGTACTTAAAAACCAACCCAAAATATACAGCTTCAGAGATACTGAGTACTGTAGAAACTACTTTAAAAACTTACAATCCCGGGTATCCTTTTGAGTACCGTTTTGTAGATGATGATTTTAATGCGCGCTTTAAAAGTGAGCAACTGGTAGGAAACCTTTCTCAGATTTTTGCACTGCTGGCGATATTGATCTCATGTCTGGGTCTTTTTGGCCTATCGGCATACACCGCAGAGCAGCGTCGTAAAGAAATAGGCGTGCGCAAGGTACTGGGCTCTAGCATTAGCGGGATTGTAGGCCTGTTGTCTAAAGATTTTATTATTCTGGTTGCCATTGCCATTGCAATTGCAGTACCGCTAGCCTGGTTTATTATGCATAACTGGCTGCAGGGTTTTGCATATCGTATCTCTATTAATTTATGGGTATTTGTTGTTGCCGGATTAGCAGCGATAGGAATTGCATTATTAACGGTAAGCTTTCAGGCAATTAAAGCCGCATTGGCAAACCCTGTGAAATCGCTAAGAACAGAATAGGTCAAAAACTAAGAAAATCATCAATCAAAAAAAGCAATCACATGTTTAAAAATTATATCAAGATCGCCTGGCGAAATATAAAAGCAAACAGACTGTTTACGGTTTTAAATATTGCAGGATTGGCAATAGGGTTGTGCGTTTGCATTATTCTGTTTGCCTACATCAGCAGGGAACTCAGTTTTGATAAAATGTATACGCATTCAGAAACTATTTACAGAGTAAATATGGAAACCTCTGAAGAATATAATTTTGAAACCTGGGCACAATTGCCCAATGCGGTTGGGCCGGCTATCGTTAATGATATTCCGCAGGTTAAAAAAATGACCCGCTTAATAAAGGATGATTTTGGGGTTACCGCTTCTCTAAAAATAGGAGATAAAAACTTTAATGAGACGGGGTTATACCTTGCCGATTCTACGGTTTTTAGCATGTTTGATTTTCAATTTATAGCGGGTAATGCTCATGATGCATTTGCACAACCCAAATCAATTGTGCTTTCTAAGTCTGCAAAAGAGCGTTTCTTTGGAAGCAAAGCTGCATTAGGTGAGCTAATAACAGTTAATAACCGCGACACGTTGCAGGTATCTGGGGTGTATGCAGATTTGCCTAAAAATAGTGTTATAGACTGCGATATGGTCTATAATATTATGGACTCCTGGATGGGAACTAATGTGTACTGGAGTAATGCCAGTTATGAGACCTATGTACAACTTCAGCCAGATGCAAACGTTGCTCAAATTGAAACGCAAGCAAGTGGATTAATCACTAAATATGTAGAACAGGAAGGAAGGTATTTTACGAAGTTTCTTTTTCAGCCCCTAACAAAAATACACCTGTATTCTGCGGCGATACGCGACAGTTATTCTGCAAAAATGGGGAATATTAGCAGTATAAGAAGTCTTCTTTTTTTATCACTGCTTGTACTGTTTATTGCGTGTATTAACTATATGAATCTCGCAACAGCAAACTCCCGTAAACGTGCAAAAAGCATTGGAGTAAATAAAGTGTTAGGCGCAAGAAGAAGTCAGATGCTTTCTCTTTTTTATGTAGAAACCGGTATTTTGGTGCTTATTTCTAGTATACTGTGTTATGGTATTTCATTCTTGGCACTACCGTTATTTAGCAGTATTACAGGCAATGAACTCAGCTATTTAGATTTACTTACTACCCCTATTCTAGCAGGGCTGTTTTTTATATGGCTTTTAGTCACACTAATTGCCGGAGGCTATCCTGCGCTAGCTATGTCTGGGATCTCACCACTTTTATTAGTAAGCAAATCAAAAAAGAAAAATTCAGCTTCAGAATTTGTACGGAAAGGACTAGTTGTTTTTCAGTTTGCAGCGTCTATTATTTTAATAATTGCGGTGACGATAATCCTTCAGCAAATGGCATTTATACGCAATAAAAATCTAGGCTACGATCCTAAAGGCGTAGTGGCTATTTCGGTAAAATCTGCAGAGAATAGACAGCAAATTCAAAACTTAATGCAAGAGCTAAAACGCAAATCTTACACCGAAAGTTTATCTTCTGTACAGTCTATGCCCGGCGTTAATGAAAGTGGACGTTCTGTACGTAAATTGAGTACTGATGTAACAGGAATACCTGTTGCCAGTTGCCGTACCGAAGGTAATATTATAGAAACACTGAAATTAAATTTACTGGCCGGGAGTGAACTTCCCGAAACTATTGCCGCAGGAGATTCTACAATCTATACCTTGATTAATGAAAAAGTACTTAATTATTTAAACTACAAAACCGCTGATGAAGCTATAGGTAAAATCATAAATACAGAAATGGGTGACAGAGCGCTTATTACGGGAGTGGTTTCTAATTTCAATTTTAACTCTGTAAAAGAAGATATAGGCGGGTATGTTTATTATAAAGCTAACGAGGCTCCTGAAAGTGTACGAACTCTTTTAGTGCGTTATACTGCACAAGACCTTCCCGGTTTAATTGCAGATTTACAAAGTACGTTTAATGAGAATCTTCCCAATACTGCTTTTGATTATCAATTTGTAGATACGCATATCGCTCAACTCTATGCTTCTGAAGAAAAGACAGCAAGTACGGTTACTATTTTCTCGATACTGGCCATATTTATTGCGTGTTTGGGGCTTTTTGGCCTTGCTGCATTTACCGCAGAACAGCGTAATAAAGAGATTGGAGTACGCAAAGTGTTGGGTGCAAGTGTTACGGGAATCACGACTTTACTATCTAAAGACTTTTTAAAACTTGTAGGAATTGCATTTGTTCTGGCTTCCCCAGTGGCATATTTGATTATGCAGAATTGGCTTCAGGATTTTACATACCGCACGCCTATAAACTGGTGGGTTTTTGGTCTTGCAGGTCTGGCTGCTGTTTGTGTGGCTCTTATAACGGTAAGTTTTCAGGCGATAAAAGCGGCAGTTGCCAATCCTGTAAAAAGTCTAAGAACAGAGTAGGGCACAAACATTTACGATCATCAATCAAAAAATCAATCAATCATGTTTAAGAACTATATAAAAATTGCCTTTAGAAACCTTTTAAAACACAAAGGTTATTCTGCAATAAATATTTTTGGCCTTGCTCTGGGTATGGCGGTGACGCTTATGATAGGGTTGTGGGTTGCAGATGAACTCAATTACAACAATCATTTTGAAAACAAATCAAGATTGGCTCAGGTGTACCAGTCACAGACTTTTAATGGAACAACCCAAACCGGTCCTGCAATACCTCGTCCTTTAGAATTTGCACTTCGGGAAAACTTTAAATCTAAGTTTAAGCATCTAAGCATGGCATCGTGGTTAGATAGTAGAAATTTTAATTATGAAGAAACTGCAATCTCACTTGAGGGCTATTCGGTACAGCCCGAATTTACCCAGATGATCAACCTTAAAATTTTACAGGGAGATACCGCTGCCTTAAAATCGTCTAACGCAATAATGCTTTCACAAACTGCTGCTAAAACGATGTTTGGCTCCCAGAATGCAATGGGTAAAATCATTCAGGTAAATGATATTGACACCATGATTGTGAGTGCGGTTTATGAAGATATTCCTGAAGGAAATGAGTTTAGTGATATGGAATATCTGATGCCCTGGTCGCTTTATGTAAACAAAGATTGGATTAAATCTTCGGTAGATCAATGGGGAAACAACTCGTTTCAATTATTTGTAGAGCTTGCAGATGATGTAGATTTAGCAAGTGCAAGTGCTGCAATTGCTACGGTCAAAAAAGAGAGCGATGCAGGGGTAGCTCCGTTCAATCCGCAGTTGTTTTTATTTCCTATGAGGGAGTGGCACTTGTATTCTAATTTTGAAGATGGTGTACAAACTGGTGGTCGTATTGAAAATGTGTGGCTTTTTGGAATAATTGGTGCATTTGTGTTGCTTTTGGCGTGTATAAATTTTATGAATCTGGCGACTGCCCGAAGTGAAAAACGCGCCATCGAGGTAGGAATACGTAAAACAATAGGTTCTACAAAAAACCAACTTGTAAAGCAATTTTTAAGCGAATCATTTCTTGTGGTAATTCTGGCTTGTATTCTGGCGCTGGGCATTACTCTACTTTTTCTAAAGCCCTTTAACACACTTGCAGATAAAGCAATTGCATTTCCCTGGAGCAATCTAACATTCTGGGGTGTGGTTTTAGTTTTTATAGTCGTGACAGCATTAATTTCGGGAAGTTACCCTGCTTTGTATTTGTCATCCTTCAAGCCTATAAAAGTTTTAAAAGGAACCTTTAAAGTGGGTAAACTGGCTACGCTTCCGCGGAAAATACTTGTGGTGACCCAATTTAGTGTTTCGGCAGCTTTGATAATTGGGACACTCATTGTAATGGCGCAGATTGAATTCAGTAAAAACAGACCTATAGGCTACACCACCGAAAATCTGATCCAAATCCCGGTAATGAGCAATCAATATTTAGGTAAAAGTGATATGATGCGCAACCGGTTTAAAGAATCTGGCGCTGTGGTAGAAATGGCCACATCAAGTAGCCCTACAACTGAGGTATGGTCTAACCAAAGCGGCTATGGATGGGAAGGGAAGCCCGAAGGTTTTCAGGAAGACCTTGCGTTTACCCAGATATCCTATGAATTTGTAGAGACACTAAACATTAAAATGGCTTCTGGACGCGGATTTTCACGGGAGTTTCCTACAGACTCTACCGCGGTAATTCTGAATGAGTCTGCAGTAGCTTATATGGGCCTTCAGGATCCTGTAGGGAAATACCTTACACAAGGTAGTAATGAAGGCGGAATGCGTAACCTGCAAATTATAGGCGTAATGAAAGATATGGTCGTGCAATCGCCTTATGAACCCGTGAAACAGGCGATTTATATGTTTGATGGGTCTAATAATGCCAGTTACTGGAATCTGCGCCTGAATCCCAAAAACAGCATACGTGAAAATTTAGCGACGGTAGAAAAAGTCTTTAAAGAACACTTCCCCAATGCCCTGTTTCATTATGATTTTATTGATCAGGTATATGCAAAAAAGTTTTCTGAAGAAGATCGTATTGCGAGTCTGGCCAAAGTATTTACAGTACTTGCAATTATAATAAGTTGTCTCGGTTTATTTGGATTAGCCTCTTTTGTAGCAGAGCAACGTACTAAGGAAATAGGAGTGCGTAAGGTATTGGGCGCATCAGTTGCTAATCTCTGGCTGCTGCTGTCTAAAGACTTTTTGTTATTGGTAATGATAGCCCTTCTTATTGCAGCTCCCGTTTCCTATTATTTAATGCGACAATGGGTTCAGAAATTTACCTACCATACAGAGATTTCGATATGGATTTTTGTTGCAGCGGGTGCAGGAGCGCTGGCAATAACATTACTTACTGTAAGTTTTCAGGCTATAAAAGCGGCACTCGCAAACCCCGTAAAATCATTAAGAACAGAATAATTTGTGCATCAAGAACCTTTCTAAAACCTAATGAAAAGTTATTCAGTAAAACCAGTTAATTTAATTTAAAAACCAATAATCATGCTTTTACAACTCAATCATATTTACAAATGGGTAAAACAAGGAGGAAGGCGCGTATTTCTGCTTAACGATGTAAGCCTTGAAGTAGAAGAAGGCGCGTTTTTGAGCATTATGGGACCTTCGGGTTCCGGTAAATCTACGTTGCTAAATGTTATTGGGATGTTAGATGAATTTCAGGAAGGAGAATATAATTTTCTAAACGAATCTGTACATACTCTCAAAGAAAAACACCGGGCTAATCTGTACAAAGAATACATCGGTTTTGTGTTTCAGGCATATCATCTTATTGATGAATTAACGGTTTACGAGAATATTGAAACGCCACTTCTGTATAAAAACATTAAGAGCACAGAGCGTAAAGCACTGGTGGCAGATATGCTTGACCGATTTAATATTGTGGGTAAGAAAGATTTATTTCCCAGTCAGTTAAGCGGTGGTCAACAACAATTGGTAGGTATAGCGCGAGCACTGGTTGCAAAGCCAAAACTAATACTTGCAGATGAGCCTACAGGTAACCTCAACTCCAAGCAGGGGGACGAGATTATGCAGTTATTTAAAGAATTAAATGAGGAAGGAGTTACTATAATTCAGGCTACGCACTCTGAAGCAAATGCTGCTTACGGTAATCGTATAGTTAATCTGCTTGACGGTAGTAAAGTAAAAGCGTAATAAAAATCTAACAAGTCTACATACTCGTTGCTGTATTGATAAACCTATAAAAAACTGATTTCATTTATAATATAAGAGCCTTTTAAATGCGCACAACGTATTTAAAAGGCTCTTTCAGTAATTGATACTATGTAAATTCTATATTAAGTATTAGGTCTTTTTTGTTAAAAAAAGTGCTGCTCAAGCTATGGCTTTACACGATTGATTCTACACTGCATTATAAGAAATTCACATTTTTTGATACTTAAATTTTAGTATATGTCTAAAAATTAGTAGGATATGTAAATTATTTATAATTATATTTAGATTGCCTTTTAGAGTTTGCAACTTGAGGTATGCGCAAACTGTTAATGAATGCATAACAATTAAGTAAAACGTTTTACTCGAAAAAGCGATTATTTAGCGGTCTCAAAAGGGCTATATCAAAATATCTAATTATGTAACAAAACTCCATTAAAATGCAGTTGTTTTTAAGCTGCTCAACGTAAGCATTAGCATTGTCCAACCAATCTCTTAACTATGAATTTTAATATTAAAAATACGATAAACAATACCCTTGTGTTCGCTGCAATGGTATGTGTTTCTTATCTAACTCACGCGAAATCAACAAACGCCAATTTATTCTCAAAAGCAGTATTAAAATATACGGTTGCAGTACCTGTACAAAAAACAATTACTGGTACGGTAACAGATAATAGTGGAGTTTTACTTCCGGGAGCTTCCGTACAGATAAAAGGAACTTCAAAAGGTGTTACTACAGATTTTGATGGGGTTTTTAGTCTTGAAGCCAGTGCAGGGGATGTACTTGAGGTTTCTTATGTAGGATTTAAAACCAGTCAGATCACTGTAGGTGCAGCATCTCAATATAGCGTTCAGCTTGAAGCTAATACTTCTGAGCTTGATGAGGTTTTGGTAGTAGGTTATGGTACTCAGAAAAAATCTGACTTAACCGGGTCTGTAAGTTCGGTAGTGGCAGATGATTTTAACAAAGGAGTCGTTTCTAACCCCGGTAACTTATTACAGGGTAAGGTATCTGGTCTTAACGTCACCAATACCAGTGGTGAACCCGGTGCAGGTCAGGATATTATCATACGTGGTGTAGGTACCTTACGTTCGGGTACATCTCCGCTTTATGTAGTAGATGGTTTTGTACTCGATAACTCTGCAAATGGAGTGCCTACAAACCCATTAAACTTTATAAATACGCAGGATATTGAGTCTATAAACGTTTTAAAAGATGCATCTGCAGCAGCTATTTATGGTTCGCGTGCTGCAAACGGTGTTGTTGTAATTACTACTAAAAAAGGGAAGTCTGGTAGAACCCAAATGAATTTAACTGCATCTACCGCTATTGCCAGCATCGCAAATAAAATAGATGTTTTTTCTGCTGACGAGTTTAGGCAGATTGTTCCTCAAATAGGTGGAAGCTTAAGTGATAATGGTGGTAATACAGATTGGCAGGATGAGCTTACTCGTACTGCAATCACACATACTGTAAACTTCTCGATGAGTGGTGGTACACCTAATACCTCTTACTTTGCATCTGTAGGAGTTAATGATCAGGAAGGGGTTTTGAACAACAGTAATTTAAAGCGCTATTCTGCCCGTGCTAATGTTTCTCAGAAGGGTTTAGATGATCGTCTTAAGGTAGACTTTAATCTTACCGCTACTCGTACCGAAAATGAGCGCCCTAATACGTTTACGATGATAAACGGTATGCTTCAGTTAAATCCTACGACACCGGCTTATACAAACGGTGAGCCTACAGTTTTTGGTACCGGAGTAAACCCGTTAATTATTGAAAATATCTACGGTGATTTTTCAGAAAATAACAGAATGATCGCCAATATCGCGCCATCACTCGAGATTATAGAAGGCCTTACCTATAAATTAAATCTGGGTGTAGACTATTCTAAAACAGATCGTGATGTACAATTTATACCGTATTCTGCAGATCCTGATTATGCGTTAGGATCTATAAGTACCAGTTTTACATCAAATAAAAACACCCTAGTAGAAAACACCCTGAACTACACGAAAGATTTTGGAGAGCATAATATAAGCTTGTTAGCAGGACACTCCTATCAGAAATTTTTTATTCAGTCAAAAGGATTTTACTTTTCTAACTTCCCGGATAATGGTATCGAACCCAGATATCAGTTAGGAGAAGCACGCGGGGAAGATGCTACCCAGTATTCTAATGCGACCAGTAATGAATTGCAATCGTTTTTTGGGAGAGTAAATTATACCTACGCAGATAAATATCTGGTAACGGCAACGCTCAGATCTGATGGTTCTACTAAGTTTGGTGAGAATAACCGTTATGCAACTTTTCCCTCTTTAGCTTTTGGGTGGAATATATTTAAAGAAGAATTTATGGCTACCTCGGGCTTTAATAACCTAAAACTGCGTGCGAGTTGGGGTAAATCTGGTAATCAGGAAATTCCTTCAAAGCAAACGCGTTTAAGCTATGGAGAGAGTTTTGAAGACAATGACATTTACCCGCTAGACGACGCTGTTACCAGTCGTGAAGATTACCCATACGGATTAGTATTTGCACGTACTGCAAACCCAGATTTGCAGTGGGAAGAAACGACACAGACAAACATAGGTTTAGATTTTGGGTTTCTAGATTACAAACTAAGCGGTTCTGTAGATTACTTCATGAAAGAGACTAATGATGTGCTTTTATATTTCTCTACTCAAGATCCTATTGATGAGGTAGGTTATAAATGGCAAAATATACCGGGGATGAAAATTAAAAACAGCGGTCTGGAGTTTGCCTTAGATTATCAAAGTGACCGAACCCGCGACTTCTCGTATAACATAGGAGGAAACTTCTCCTATATTAAAAATGAAATTACAGATTCACCTTTTACTATCGTAACGACAGGAGCAGCAAGTGGAGGTGGCCAGACGGGAGCGACTATTAATGGGTATATGAATAATAAACCTATCGGTAATTTTTTCTTACGTGAATTTAACGGTATTGGCGAAGATGGTTTTAGCAGCTTTACAGATGTAAATGGAGATGGACAAATAGACGATAGTGACCGTATTTCTGCAGGAAGTGCTGTACCTGATGTGATCTATGCATTTTACTTAAAATTTAAATACAAAAACTTTGATTTAGGATTCAATTTTAATGGGGTAAGTGGTAACAAAATTTACAACCACACCCGTATGAATCTGTTTAATATCACGCAGATCGCAAACTCTCTGAATACAACAGATCAGGCAATTGAGTTTCCGGGAGAAGATATTAATAACTCTAATACGGTTTCAACACGATATCTTGAAGATGGTAGCTTTTTACGCCTAAACAACGCAACACTAGCTTACAATTTAGATCCTCAGGTTATAGGAATGGGTAAATGGATTAACGGAATTAATCTTTCGGTTACGGGTCAAAATTTATTTGTTATTACAGAGTATACCGGCTTTGATCCTGAGCTAAATACAGGAAGCTCTGGCGATTCTAAATCTTATGGTATTGATTATTTCACCTACCCAAAGCCACAAACTTTTGTTTTTGGTCTTAACGTATCCTTTTAATTTTAAAACAGCATAAAATGAGACATAGCATACTTACATTCCTAGTTGGGCTAAGTGCCTTAACGTTCTGTAATTGTACAGATCTGGAAGAAGAAATTTTAGATGAGTCCCTTAATGGTACAGACGGTTTAGTAGAACCTATATCAGGATCGCTGGCTGCTGCCTATGGTATTTTACCACAAACATTTAGACATACGCGTTATTTTGGGTTGCAGGAAATAGCATCAGACGAGGCTATTTTACCTCCGCGTACCGGGTTAGGTGGTACACAATGGGCAGATAATGATACCTATACCACAGCGCATAGGCATTTAATGTCATCGAGCAATAGCTTAGTAAGTGATTCCTGGGGTTACCTTACAACCGCTTTATTTAGAACGGTTGCCGCAATAGATGTATTAACGCCGCTGGCGGAAAGTGGAGACGCAGAAGCAGTACAGGCCCTAGCCGAAATGCGTGCATTACGTGCTTATGAAAACATGCTTTTCTTAGACAGTTGGGGAATTGCCTTTAAAAAAGAAGGTACTTCACAAACCTCAGAAATTATACGTGGGGCAGATGCCGTTGCCTATATCGAATCAGAATTTTTAGCGGTAGTAGATACAATCAATACAGACAAAGGTCCCGGGCGTATGACCCGTGATGCGGTTTATGGCTTTTTAGCAAAGTTATATTTAAATGCAGCCGTTTACAGAGATCCTTATGGTACACCTGCTTTTACTGAAGCAGATATGAATAAAGTAGTAACGTACACTGGTAATATTATTAATGGAGGCGGTTTTTCTCTTTCACCAGAGTATTTTGATCTTTTTAATGATGAAAACCATACCAATTCTGAGCTGATTTTTGCCCTTGATTTACGCGGTGTTTTAGACAGCGATCATAACCGCTGGGCATACTGGTCTATGTCTGGATCGTTGTTTCCGAGACCGGGAGATAAATATTTAAGCATGGATGGTACAGACGGTCCTGCGGCAACTCCAGATTTTTATCAAACCTGGTTAGATGCCTATGGCAGCGTAGATCCTGCAGAAGCAGATGCCCGTTTTTACCAGAAAAATGCAATGGTACCAGAAAATCTGGAAGATATATCTGGTCTTACACCATATAGTAAAGATACTTTAGGACTTAAGACAGATAAGGATCATTACTTCTTAGCTGGAGCTGATTTTGAGATTGACCGCGGCATCATACGGGGTACGATGTGGGCTCCGCGTAAAGAGAAATTTAGATCGGGTAACTTTCTGACTGGCACAGATGGCTCTGGGCAAACAAAATTCCGTATTTATCCTTTAGCCGAAGCACGTGAGAATGGTTCAGATCTGGAAGATATTACCTATTACGTAAATCATACACTAGACATTAGCATTCAAAATCAAAACAGCTATGCAGGCGGCTACCGTTTTTCTAAGTGGCAGTTTAGCAAGACTTCTCCTAACGGAAATGACTATAGCGATGTTGATCTGGTACTTTTACGTCTTGCTGAAGTATATCTAATGCGTGCTGAAGCATATCTAAGGTTAAACAATAATGCAGCAGCGCTGGCAGATGTAAATACCGTAAGAGCTTCAAGAACTGCACGTCCATCGCAAACTCCACCGGCTTTAAGTTCGATTAGTTTAGAGACTTTATTTAGAGAGCGAGGTTTTGAGTTTTATTGGGAAATGACACGTCGTACAGATCAAATACGTTTCGGAAAATATGAAGACAGCTGGACGTCAAAAACAGATACTGATGTAAATCACCGTTTGTTTCCTATACCGCAAACAGCAATAGATGGTGCTTCAAATACGCCTGGATATTTAGAACAAAACAGAGGATATTAAGTATAAAATAGAATTATAATTTAACGGTAAGAGGTCACTCTTACCGTTAGTTATTTAAATTAAAATATGAGAAATAGTTTTAGTATGGGCCTTTTAGGTCTGGGAATCGTGGCATTGCAAAGTTGTGCGTCAAAATCTGCAGTAGTAACCCCACAAGAAGACGCACCTTTAAGTGTTATTTTAATGATAGGTGATGGGATGGGAATTCCGCAGGTATCAAGTGCTTTTTATTTTGGAGAAGAAGCTTCAAATTTTGAGCGTTTTGAAGATATAGGATTACACCGCTCGTATTCGGTAAGTCATTTAATTACAGATTCTGCGGCAGGAGCCACTGCTTTTTCCACGGGTGAAAAGACCTATAAACGGGCAATAGGCGTTTCAAAAGATACTATTCCGCAAGAAACAATACTTGAGCATTTAAAAGATAAAGGGTATCAAACGGGTCTAATCTCGCTTACGTCTATTACACATGCGACACCGGCTTCCTTTTATGCCCACGTAAAAGATCGGGATCTGCACGAAGACATTGCTGAACAATTAGTGACTTCAGATATTGATTTTCTAGCAGGTGGTGGGCGTAAATTTTTCAGTCAGCGTAGTGATAAACAAGCCCTGTTTAATACGTTATTAGCACGCAATTACAACTTAGATACCTTGAGTTTAAGCAAACCGGTAGTTTCAAAACGCAATGCTTTTATTATCGAAGATGAGGGCCTTCCGTCTAAAATACAGGGAAGAGGAGATTTTTTGAAAGAAGCAAGTTTAACTGCGCTCGATTATTTTGATACTAACAACAAACCTTTTTTCTTGATGATAGAAGGCTCCTACATAGATTGGGGTGGTCATGATAAAAATGCGGAAATGATGATTCAGGAAGTGGCAGATTTTGATAAAACTATAGGTGCGGTTTTAGACTATGTGGCTACACACCCTAATACCTTATTAGTGGTTACTGCAGATCACGAGACCGGTGGTGCGAGCATAGGTAAATATTATGATGTTAATGAAGAAACGGGAGAAAAGACCGAAGTGCCTCAAAAAGTAGCGGTTTATTTTATTACAGACCAACACAGCGGGGAGCTAATTCCTGTATTTGCAAAAGGTAAAGGCTCTGAAAAATTTAGAGGTATTTATCAAAATAGTGCGATTTATCACAAGATTCTTGATGCGATAAACACCAAGTAATAGAACCTATGAAGCTCTTTATTGTTGTAATTTTTTGGTTGGTTCTAACGGGCTGCAATGCTCAGCGTCAGCCGGAATATTCTGTGCATGCTCACAATGATTATGTTCATGAATTTCCGTTTTGGGAATCTTATATCGCCGGGGCTGCATCTATTGAAGCTGATGTTTTTTTAGAAAATGGAACCCTTTTAGTAGCCCATACTAAAGACGAATTAAATCCTGAAAATACCCTGCAAAGCTTATATATAGAGCCTGTTTTTCAGCTGATTCAAACGTCTAAATTACGCAAGCTCACGCTTCTAATTGACATCAAGACTGAAGCAGAATCTACACTTCAGAATTTGATACATACATTGCGTATTTACCCTCAATTAACAGCTTCAGATAGGCTGACTATTGTTGTTTCCGGAAACCGGCCTCCTGCAGCTGACTATGCTAAATATCCTGATTTTATTAAGTTTGATCACCAGCGTTTAGATGATTTAGACACGATTAATCTAGACAAAGTAGCGATGCTGAGTGTAAATTTTAAAAATCACTCGGTATGGAATGGTCTGGGAAGACCTGTAGAACAGGAGTTGGCAGTACTTTTAGAATTAATAGATAAAGCCCACGCACTCAATAAACCCTTGCGATTTTGGGGAAGTCCAGATACTAAAACAGCCTGGTCTTCTTTAGCAAAAATGGGAGTAGATTTTATAAATACAGATCATCCTGTTGAAGCAGTTTCGTTTTTAAATACATTAGATAAAAACACTTACGTTAATGCACAGCAGGTTGAGGTATATATTCCTGCATTTGATTTTGATTACAAAGCCAAACCTACTAATATAATTCTGATGATAGGCGATGGTAATGGTCTGGCGCAAATTACTGCGGCACAAATTGCTGACCAGGGTGAATTGACTTGGACACAATTAAATGATATAGGCTTTTTAAAAACGGCATCTTCAGATGATTTAATTACAGATTCTGCAGCGGGAGCAACGGCTATAGCAACCGGTTTTAAGACACACAACCGGGCGATAGGGGTTGATGCTTCAGATAAAGCGGTAACAAATATCACAGAAATTTTAGGTAAAAGAGGATATAATACGGCATTAATATCTACAGATGCAATTGATGGCGCCACACCGGCTTCATTTTATGCACATCGCAAGGAGCGCGATGATTCTAAAGGGATTTTGAGTGATTTAGAAACGGCTGAGCTTCAGTTTTTTATTGCCGGAGGTAGGGCTAAAGCAGCCTCAATCCCTGCTTCTTACCGTATAAAAACAATTGACCAACTAACCAATTTAAGGGAAAAGTCGGCTGTTTTTATAGGAGAAAACAAAGTGCCTTCTATTGCTAACGGCAGAGGTGATTTATTAAAACAAAGTGTGCAAAAAGCACTTAATGTTTTAGAGAAAGACGAAAAGCCCTTCTTCCTGATGATTGAAGCTGCGCAGATAGACAGTAACGGGCATACCCATTCTGCCAGTGGTATTGTACAGGAGATGCTTGACTTTGATACTGCAATTGCCGAAGTTTTAAAATATGCTGATGCCTCAAAAAATACACTGGTTATAATCACTGCAGATCATGAGACATCAGGTCTGGGTATTGTAGGAGGTGAACTAAAACAAGGTGGGGTACAGGCAAATTTTTTAACAACAGATCATACGGGGATCATGGTTCCTGTTTTTTCTTATGGACCACAAGCTCAAAATTTTAGAGGAGTTTTTGAAAATAACCAACTGTTCTATAAAATGCTAAAAGCTGTAGAAAATTAAAACTATTAAAATACCATAAAACCAAAAACCCATCACGATGGGTTTTTTTGGTTTATAAGAAATCGCCATTAATCTATTTTAAATAATTATATGCTTACCGCGAAGTATGATAAAAGTCATTTTATAAAGCGTTTTACAAGGCTACATTTGATGAAGCTGGTTTGAGGTTTGCACGGTTTTAATACTTTGTAAATGAGTAAGCTAGGTTAAATTTCACAAATCACTTAAATAACTAGTATGAAAGCACTTGTATATCATGGACCCGGAAAAAAATCATGGGAAGAGAAATCAAAACCCGTATTAATTAAACCCACAGATGCTATCGTAAAGATTAGTAAAACCACGATTTGTGGTACAGATTTACATATCATGAAAGGTGATGTTGCTACTGTTACAGATGGTCGTATCATAGGACATGAGGGTGTGGGTATTATTGAAGAGGTAGGTAAATCTGTAAGTGCATTTAAAAAAGGAGATCACGTTTTGATTTCGTGTATTACTTCTTGCGGAAAATGTGCAAATTGTAGAAAAGCAATGTATTCTCATTGCGAAGATGGTGGCTGGATTCTGGGTAATTTAATAGACGGTACGCAGGCTGAATACGTGCGTATTCCTCATGCAGATAACAGTTTATATCCTATTCCTGAAGGAGCAGATGAAGAAGCTTTAGTAATGCTGAGTGATATTTTACCTACAGGTTTTGAATGTGGCGTTTTAAAAGGCGAGGTTAAACCGGGTGATAGCATAGCCATTGTAGGTGCCGGTCCCATAGGTATGGCCGCTTTATTAACCGCTCAGTTTTTTAGTCCGGCGATGCTTATTATGATTGATCTTGATGAGAACCGTCTGGAGGCCGCTAAAACTTTTGGCGCAACCCATACCGTTAACAGTGCAGGTGGTCACGCACTAAAAAAAGTGATGGAGCTCACTCAAAATAAAGGCGTAGATACCGCGATTGAAGCAGTAGGTATTCCCGTTACCTTCGAACTGTGTACCCAGATCGTTGCAGCCGGTGGTCACGTAGCAAATATAGGAGTTCACGGTACAAAAGTAGATTTGCATTTAGAGACCTTGTGGTCCCAAAACATAACAATTACAACACGTTTGGTAGATACCGTGAGTACACCTATGCTTTTTAAAAATGTACAATCTGGTAAGCTTAATCCCAGCCAACTCATTACACACAGGTTTAAGTTGGCAGATATACTAGAAGCTTATGAAACCTTTGGTAATGCTGCTGAGGAAAAAGCATTGAAGGTTATACTAAGTAACTAAGCAATTAATTTAATACAGTACGAGCACCAAATTTATTTGGTGCTTTTTGTTTTTTAAAATGGAAAATATAGCTCTTATCATCTTATGTGCGTTTCTGTCTGGGAGTACCCTATTTATTGGCGCAGGTTTAGCCTATTTTTTTGAAAAATGGTTTAAGAAAGGAGCTTTAAAAGTTCAGATTATACATACCTCAATCGCATTTGGTGGTGGGATTCTTATTGCTGCCGTGGCCTTAGTATTAATTCCTAAAGGAATGGAAGCCTTACCGGTAATACCTATGGCGGCACTCTTTCTGGGTGGCGCCGTGTTCTTTTTCTTTTTAGACAGATACCTTGAAAAAAAAGGAGGGGCATTCTCGCAGGTCATGGCAATGCTTCTTGATTATATACCCGAAGCGATGGCGCTGGGAGCCGTTTTTAGTGCAGATCGAAATATGGGGTTTCTACTGGCGTTGTATATAGGAATTCAAAATTTACCCGAATCATTTAATGCCTTTTTAGAAATGCGTACGGGAGGATATTCTTCAAAAAAGAGATTAATACTGTTTTTGATTTTGAGCTTTTTGGGAATTGCAGCATCGGTGAGTGGCTATTATTTGCTTAGCGATCATCCTAAAGGAACAGCTGCTTTAATGCTCTTCTCAAGTGGCGGAATTATCTATCTAATCTTTCAGGATATTGCACCTATGTCTAAAATAAATAAAAACTGGCTTCCTGCATTGGGAGCCAGTCTGGGTTTCTTATTTGGGATGATAGGTCTTAAAATAATGGGATAACAAACAGCGTTTTTCATTAAATTGAAAAGAATCTGTTGGGCTATTCATGCAGCACTAAAAACGGAATATCTGTATGATAACTCATTTGCTCAACTAAAGGAGTAAACAGTAAAAGCTGAAAGAAATTGAGGTTTTTTGCTACCATCGCAATCAGATTAATAGATTCACTGTTTATAAACTGTTGCAGTGCAACTTCAATTTTAGGCTGTGTGAGTGTGTGAAAGTGATGCGTATGATCTTCCAGATAAGCGTTTAAATATTCTTTGTGCTCGAGTTGTCGGTTTGTAAGCTGCGCGTTGTCTTTCTTAATATTTAAAATAGCTAAAGAGGCTTGTTGTGTTTCAAGAATTTCAAGAAGCGTATTAATCACCGTCGTCGTGAAATTCATATTAAAGTCTGTAGGGAATGCAATTTTAGAAATCATTTCAAATTTTGCATTTTCAGGAACAACAAGAATAGGGCATTTTACCTTAGTGATTACATCTCCTGTATTGCTTCCTACGGCGACTTCTTTAAAGCCAGAAGCACCTTTAGTTCCCATAACGATATAGTCTATTTTTTTTTGAATGACTTGTTCTCTTATGGCATCTAATAAGAATAATTGCTCGTAAACAGGGAAAAAGTGATGCTTTTTATTGCGTTTAAGCACTTTGATCTCATCAACACACAATTCTAAATCAAGCGGCATTCCCTGGCTTAGCATAGGTGCAAGTTCATTTGTAAAATCTACGCCCATCTCGTTAGTAAGAGCGGTCTGGGTAACGTGCAGTATATAAAAATTGCACTCTTGATTTCTAAAGAAATCTAAGGCATACAGCACTGCATTTCTGGAGTTTTTAGAAAAATCTGTTGGGATAAGAATATTTTTCATGACACGTACATTCAAAATTTTAATGTAAATGTAATGGGCTGGTTTAAAGGCGAAAATGACAAAAGTCATTTTACATAATAATCAAGAGTAAGAGGCACTAATTTTAAATGATTTTCTCGAGAGCCTCAAGGTTTAGAATGCTAATATTTCGACCCTTCATTTCTATTAAATCCTGTTTTTTAAATTCTGAAAGCGTACGTATAAGGCTTTCTTTTGCGATACCGGCGACATTTGCGAGATCATAGCGACTTATGGTAATGGTTCCGTCGGGATTTTTTTGAAGAATTTTAGCAAACTGTAAAATGGTGTGTGCCGTTTTACGCTTCATAGAGCTGTAGGCCATTTGCAACAATTGATCTTTAAGATCTGAAAGATTTGTAGTTAATAAGTTTACAAGTTCTAAGGCCACATTTTGATTACGCTCTAGAATACTTTTTAGATCACTTTTAGAAACGGCAGCAAGTTGCGTTTCTTCCATAGCAATTGCGCTGTCGTGATGGGAAAGGTTTTCGGTAAATGATGTAAAACCTACAAAATCGTCTGCTTTGTAAAGCGCAGTAGTGAGCTCTTTACCATTTTCTTCCATGCGGTATGTTTTTAGAACACCTTTAAGAATGAGGTATATTTTATTTGAAGGTTCACCTTCAGCAAAAATTAAATCCCCTTTGTTATACGATAATAATTCGCCTTCATCATCAAAGAAATTTTTGAGTTCGTTGAGGTTTTTAAACCGGTCTTCGAGTAGTTCTTCCTGGGGTGCAGGAGCTGTTTTTTCAGCAAGAAGTTGTGCTTTAGCTAGGCGGCTGCTAATGGCGTTTATGAGTTCTTCTTCTTCGTAAGGTTTAGTAAGATAATCGTCTGCACCCAGATTCATACCCTGGCGTATTTCTTTATGTTCAGTTTTTGCTGAAAGAAAAATAAAAGGAATGTGACTGGTGTTTTCATTTTCAGAAAGTGTTTTAAGCACCCCATAACCGTCTATTTCAGGCATCATAATGTCACATATTATTAAGTCAGGAAGAAGATCTAGGGCTATCTTAATTCCTAATCTTCCGTTTGCAGCGCTGGTTACTTTAAACTTGTGAAGCTCTAGAATTTCCTGTGTGTTTTCGCGCACAACCAGATCATCTTCAATAAGTAGTAGGTGTTTCATTTAGGTTGTTTCTAACGGAATTTCTATAGTAAAGCAACTTCCCTGAGGGTTACTGGTAAAGCTGATGCTGCCATTCAGATTTTCGAGGTGACTCTTTAAAATGTTAAGTCCTATGCCGGTTCCTTGGTTAGTAAGAGCATTTTCGGCTCTAAAGTAGCGCTGAAAAATAAATTTTTGTTCCTCAAGCGGAATCCCAATTCCCTGATCTTTCACCGAAATCTGCAAGCGGTCTTTATGTGCTTCAGTTTTAATTTTAATTTGTGTATGCTCTGGAGAATATTTTATAGCGTTGTTAATAAGATTAGAAATAGCCAGCTCCAATATTTTCTCATCAAAGGTAATTAGGTACTCATCTACATGCTCGGGGTATTTGATATTTTGCCCTTCTTTTAATAACATATTGGCGTCATAAACTACCTCGTTAATGACTTTACTAAGCGGGAAAACGCTCATTTTATAATTTACTTTCCCGGTTTCTAAGCGTTCAATAGAGAGAAAATCATTTAGGATATTATCAAGATATTTAATCTTGTTTTTGATGATTTTTAAGTGTTTATCCCGTTTATCTTGCTGCTCGGTTAACGTGTAACGTTCGGCAAGTATAGCTGAAGAAAGCATCCCGGTAAGCGGTGTTTTGAATTCGTGAGAAACCAGCGATAAAAATTTTGTTTTGAGTTCGCCAAGATCCCGTTCTTTTTGCAGTGACGTTTTCATACGCTCTTCTGCTTCCTGTCTTAAGATTGCTTCTTCCTGAAGTTTTAATACTGTGTCTTCAAGTTGTTTTGTACGGGAAGAGATTTTCTTTTCCAGTTGTGAATTAAGGTCTAAAATTTCTTGCTGTTGGGCCTTACGCACGGTAATATCAATTACCAGTGCCATAACATAAATCTCGCCGTCTATTGTAAACGGGTTAAGTCCTGCTTCGACAGGAAAAAGCGAACCGTCTTTGCGCTTACCGTGTAAATCGCGACCGTGTCCCATTTGCCGTTTATCGCTATACTGCATAAATGCATCAACATGTTTGTCGTGCATGTGAAGGTATTTTTGCGGCACTAAAATATCTAGATGTTGTCCTACAAGTTCACTTTCGGCAAAGCCAAACATCTCATTCGCCGCTTCATTAGTCGCAATGATATGGTGTTTTTGATTTATCACTACAACCCCTTCAGAAACTGCCTGTGAGAGCAATGAAAATATATTGCTGTTTTTTGTGAATTCCTGCATACTTCAAATGTACGCACTTAAATAAGGTAATATCCTTTAAAAAATACAATTAGATGATTTTTAAATAATTACCAAGCTTAAAACCTAGTTTTAGCTAAGTATCTAAGCGCTATCATTGTAGTGAGGTGGCGGGTTATTTTGAAATTCAGGTTTTATTAGAAAGGTGACATTAGTCATTTTCTAAGAGGTGTTGTGGTTGCACATTTGTCATCTAATTAAAAACAACCACAATGAGAATTCTAGATACACTTCGTTTAAGTGCTTATGTACTTATCGCCTTTATAAGTGTCAATACATCTTTACAGGCACAACGCTATGCATTACAAAAGTCTGCTTCCCAGATGGAAGTTTTGGGAACTTCAAATATTCACGACTGGGAACTTACCGTAGAAGATATTGCCGGAAGTATGCAAGTGACTGAAACCAATAATAAGCTTGAGGGTATTAGCAAGTTACACCTCGCGATTCTCGCAGAAAGTCTTAAAAGCGGAAAGAGTGGGATGGATAAAAACACCTTTAAAGCGCTCAATACATCGGCTTATAAAAATCTTGAATACGATTTAAAAAAGGTAGAAAGTATAAAGGCAAAAGAGGATGGTAACTATGTCATACAAACAACTGGAGATTTAATGATTGCCGGGGTTACCAAGCAGGTTTCAATAGTGTTTGATGCTAATGTAATGCCGGGGTATATCACACTTACCGGTAAGCACGTACTTAATATGACCCATTATAAAATTGACCCGCCAAAGGCATTATTTGGAACCATTACCACAGGTGAAATGGTTACTGTAAAATTTAAAACAACCTTCATCAATTAATTCAATAGTTAAAGAAAACAACCATGAAAAATTTTATAAACTACTTCAGTATTGTATGCTTAGCATGCATAGGAATAAACGCACAGGCGCAAAGTCAACGGGACTTTGACAACTATAGAAGTCCAGATAAACGAGGTGTAAATCAGTTTGAAGCGCCTAAAGATACGGTGAGTACGTTTGACGGGCTGCACGTGCGCATAGGTGGTGCATCTGCCTTGCAGTTTCAGGCAATAGACCACGAGAATTCAGGAAATGCATTAACTCCCGTTTTACAGGAAATAGGAAATAATTTTAACCTGGCTACAGCAAATCTTGATCTGGATGTCGCTTTATTTGATGGTGTGCGTATGCATCTACGTACGTATCTGTCTTCTCAGCATCATAATGAAACCTATGTAAAGGGAGGTTATTTTCAAATAGATAAACTCGACTTTATCAAAAAGGGATTTATGGAAAACCTTATGAATCACCTGCGTATTAAAGTAGGGCATATGGAAAATAATTATGGTGATATGCATTTTAGAAGAACCGATAATGCAATGTCGCTTTACAACCCATTTATAGGAAACTATCTGATGGATAGTTTTACAACCGAAGTAGGCGGTGAAGTATATCTCTTTAATAAAGGATGGATGGGAATGCTGAGCGTGACCAATGGGAAACTGAACCAGGCGGTAACAAACCCCGGAGTTACGAGTCCGTCATTTATTGCAAAAGTGGGTTATGATAATACCATTGCTCCAGATTTGCGCTTGCGTTTAACAGGATCAATTTACAAGACTAACCAGACAGCAAGTGCTTATTTATACAGTGGTGACCGTGCAGGTACACGATATTACAACGTAATGACTGCTTCAGATGGCAGTGGTGATGGCTTTAGAGCAGGACGTATTAACCCAGATCTTAAAAATGAAATCACCTCTGTGATGATTAATCCGTTTGTAAAATACAAAGGTCTGGAGTTCTTTGGTGTACTGGAAACTGCCAGTGGTAAAAAATCTGCAGAGACTAGTAACCGTACCTGGAATCAGTATGCAGGAGAGTTACTTTACCGTTTTGGTCCTACCGAAAATTTATATTTAGGCGGGCGTTACAATGTAGTAGATGGTGAATTAGAAGGCGGTGCAGACGTTAGTGTAAGCCGTTATCAACTGGCTGCAGGATGGTTTATGACAAAAAATATTCTTATGAAAGTAGAATATGTAAATCAGGAGTATAATGATTACCCGGTTGCAGATATTCATAATGAAGGCTTTTTTAAAGGTTTTCTGCTGGAAGCAGCTATAAGTTTTTAGAGAAAAGTTGGTGAATGAAGGTGGAGGCTCTTTTAAGAGTCTCCACTTTTTTATTAAAATCAGAAATTATGAGAAATATAGTTTACACTGTGGTTATTTTACTTTCAGCAATTCTAAACGCGCAAGAAGATTACTCAAGTATTACTATTACTAACCTTAACAACAGCAATCTTGTTATTAAGGGAAGAACCAATATTTGTGGTTTTAAATGTGAGTTTGATGCAGATTATTTGAAGGAAAACCAGGAGATTTTAGTTTCTAAAAATGAAACAGTACTGAATTTTAAAAATGCTGTTTTAGTTCTTGATACAAACGGTTTTGACTGCGGAAATAAACAAATGAACCGTGATTTTAATGCCCTTTTAAAAGCAGATAGCTATCCCGAAATTATTCTAGAGCTTAAGAATGTAGAAACCTCAAACTATACGGTTATTGCAGCAGCAATTATACATATTGCGGGTAAAACCCATCTGTATAAATTGCCCGTTATAAAAACACAAACTGCCGAAACGCACTTTACAGGAGTGTTGAAGCTTTTATTAAGTGATTTTGATTTAGAATTTCCTAAGAAATTATTCGGGATGATAGAAGTCAAAGATGCTATTGAAATTCATTTTGACATCGCAGCCCGGTATGAAAATCTGGAGTAAAATTAATGTGGGACTTAGTTTTTTAATTGGTTTTTTGGAAATAGCATTTTCACATAGATATTGCTCTCAAAAAGAAGTTCCGCCACCAGGAGGTGATGATGCGGGTTACTATTTTTAGTTATAATTAGTACAAGAGCCATACTAAAAATATGGCTCTTTTTAGTAGTTTAGCCGTAAACTTCAGCTATTGAACAAAGCATTACTCTTTTTTTTCTGCGGACTTTTACTCTCTTGCGGAAAAGATAATAAGCACAACTATAAACAGCAGACTATTCAGGATAGTGCATTATTCTATTTTGACGAGGCACAGGATAAAACACGATCTTTAGTAGATCGAAAAATTTCTGTAGAGAAAGCACTTCAACTATATAACACTAAAAAAAAGGATACTAATTATACAAAAATCCTTTATAAAAAAAACTGGCTTAATTACTCTTTAGGTGAATTTGACAGTTTACTTAAATATGACGACACCCTAATCAAATACGCACTTAAAATTGATGATAAATCAACTTTAGGGATGCAGGAATATTTAATGGGATATTACTTTGAGGTTGTAGCAAATCAACTTGATAGTGCTTTTGTGCGGTATAACAAATCTAAAACCAACTATCTGGCACTACAGGATAGTAGCTGGGTGGGTAAAAATTTGGTTAATATGGCCGGTATTCAACAAACACAGAGCGATTTTTTTGGAAGTAAAGAAACAATTACTGAAGCCTTGCAGTTTTTTGAAAACAACGACAATACAGGAGCTATAGCTTCAAGCTATAGTGTACTAGGTACAAATCACCGCAAGCTTTTTAATTATAAAGATGCTATTCTATATTTAAAGAAGGCGATTAAAATTACAGATTCAGATTCAGATCGAAACATTTATAAAAACAATCTGGCAGCTACTTACCTAGATAATAAGGAATATAAGAAAGCAATAGAAATATTAAAATCGGTTTCAAAAGATTCAACCGTAATTAATGATGAAAAGGAATATGCGAGAGTTTTAGACAACCTTGCATATGCACAATGGTTAGCCGGTACTCTCCATGTAGAAACGCCGTTAATTCAACCCCTTAATATTCGAAAATCTATAAATGATTTACGAGGTCAGCAATCTAGTTATACCCATTTAGGTGAGTTTTATAGTAGCATAAATGAGCAAAAAGCCAGAGCTTATTTTGATACGGTTATTCAGATTTCAAAAGTTATAAACACTCCTAAGGCAGAACAAGATGTCTTAAAAAAAATGCTACAGTTTTCAGATAAAAACCTTCAGCTAAGAGATCGTTATATTGTTCTCCAAGACAGTTTGTATCAACAGGAATTAAAAGTAAAAACGCAATTTGCCAAGTATAAGTACGATGATAAATCTAAACAAGAATCTATTGTACGTTTAGAAAAAGAGAATGCTTTAAAAGAATTACAAACCGAACAAGAACAGTTTGCTAATTTAGTAGGTAAGGCCATATTAATATGTTTACTTATAGTTTTGGTGGTCATATATATAATTTTTAAACAACGTACAAAGCGTTTAAAAACTCAAAACCGGGCAGATAGGTTAGAGGCTGCTTATACTACAGAAACAGAATTATCGAGCAGATTGCACGACGACTTTGGGGCAGGTCTTAACCACGTAATGCTGTTATTGCAGACTAATTCTGATAAAGAGATTGTGCTTGACGAACTCGATGGCTTGTATAAACAAAGCCGGGATTTTTCTAGAGAAATTAATGAAGTAGAGACGGGAGAGCAATACAAACAAAGTTTAGTAGCGCTATTGCAAATACAAAAGCCCGAAAATACAAACCTGTTTATTACCGGTGTTCAAAACATCTTATGGGAGCACGTAGACCAGTGGTCTAAAGTTGCCCTTTACAAAGTATTACGGGAATTAATGATAAACATGAGAAAGCATAGCGAGGCAAGATTAGTAACGGTAAAATTTTCTGAAGAATCAAATTCACTAAAGATTAATTATGAAGATAATGGTGTAGGAGCCTCAAAAGAAGCATTAATTTTAAAAAATGGGCTCCGTAATACAGAAAAGCGTATAAAAGCCATTGGAGGAACTATTAGTTTTGACACAGAAACAGGAAAAGGCTTTAAAGCCTTGATCTATATACCAAAATAAAAGTTCTGTATTATGTTCAAAAAAGTTCTGATTGCTGAAGATTTTCAAGGTGATAATAAAAGTATTGTTGATACCTTAAAAGAGAAACTGGGAATTCCGTATTTATATGAAGAGTTGTATTGTGATAAAGCCTACAACAGGATTAGCGTTGCCCTGAGTGAAGACGATCCCTTTGAGCTGCTTGTGACAGACTTATCTTTTAAAGAATCTCATCTTAAACAAAAACTCAATTCTGGAGAAGAACTCATAGCTGCTGTGCGCAAATTGCAACCCGGGATTAAGATTGTTGTTAATTCTATGGAAGATAATCCTTCTAAAGTGCAGGCGCTTTTTGATCAATTAAACATTGACGGCTACGTATGCAAGGGCAGACAAAGTTTAAACGAACTCGTAATGGCTGTGCAGGCTGTAAACGAACATAAAAAATACACTTCCCCACAAATAAATTTAAATGCAAATTCTAATGTATTTCAACTTGAAGAACTTGACCTAATTGTTTTAAAAAGCCTTGCCGAAGGTTTTAGTAAACGAGAAATTAGAGAACAGTTGATGCAACAGAATCTTAAACCCAATTCTGAAAGTTCTATAGATAAAAGGGTAAGTAAACTTTTTGTAGAGTTTGGCGTTAAAAACACTACCGAATTAGTGGCTAAACTTATTAGAAAAGGGATAATTTAAATTAAGTAAAAAGAGTTTTTTTTAAATACTGAAGCGCTATTTTTTGTTCAATTTAAATTGAACAAACACCGGTAAATGATCTGAAAGATTACGTGCATATTCTAAATTATCACAAGACCCGACAAAGTCTATAACGCCGGTTTTTATGCAGTGTATGTTTTTTGAATAGAAAATGTTATCAATAGCGTAGTTGAGATAACCTAAAGGGCTGCATTGATTTTTTAGAGTTGTTTTTTGATTTTTAAGTGCCGCTATAAATCCCTTTTTCTTTAAAGGATTGAAGACTTCTTCCTGCTCATTCATATTAAAGTCACCGGCTAAAAATACAGTTCCGGTGAGCGTATTGAGAATATAATTTGATATCGCTTTAATCTCGCGCTCGGGATTTTGATCAAAGGGTCTTGAGTGAAAGTTAATCACTGTAAAAGGTGTTTTCTCGAAATAAAAATCAATAAGAAAAGGCTCCCGATCTACCGCTTCATCTATTTGCTTAATTAAGTTACCTCTGTTTTTTATTTTGATTTGAGCGGTTTTCCAAAGGTACGCATAACGTTCTGTTACGTATTTAGGGCTATGGGTAGGGTCACTAATTAGGTAATCCCACTTTGCACCTTTTCGGTTTAAAATATCTGAAAGCTTAGCCACAGCCTGTGCTCCACCATAGCCTGCAACCACTTCCTGTAAAGCCACAACATCTGCATCTCTTACAATTTCGGCAATCGTATTGAGTTCTTCACTGTTTTTTGTTTTGCCAAAATCTCGAATGTTCCACGAGACTAATGTGATCTCTTTTTGCTGTGCAACCGAACTAATTGAGAGACACAGAAAGAAGAGGAGCGCTAATTTTTTAATCAAAATATACTTTTTAAGTAGAGGCTAAAAATAGATATTCTTTAAACGATGACTATACAGAAATTTGTAAGTTAATTTTTACTTCTACATTTAATTAAAAGTTTCAACGGAATAATATGGGATGTATTTGTGGTAGTTCTATAGTTTATTTATTGATGAATTGTTTGTGAATATTCGCTTATAATTTGACTATATTAGTTTCAAAAATATTCTATTAATATCTATTAATTATTTAAACATATGCTTTATACATACCTTCTACAATTACCGCCGGGTACTCAAAATCCTGATGATAATAATCCGGTAGATTTTACAA
The DNA here is from genome assembly GCF_000687915.1 of Leeuwenhoekiella sp. MAR_2009_132. Lineage (NCBI taxonomy): Bacteria > Pseudomonadati > Bacteroidota > Flavobacteriia > Flavobacteriales > Flavobacteriaceae > Leeuwenhoekiella > Leeuwenhoekiella sp. MAR_2009_132. The sequence continues at coordinate 1,000,099 of NZ_JHZY01000004.1, read as the reverse complement.
ATCCCTTTGATTTGATTGTTTTTGCAATTCTGCCTATTGTGGTACTTCTGTTTTATATATGGTGGAAACGCAAGCGCAATAAAAGGAGCTAATTAGTCACAAGATTGACAGCAACTTTATTAAGAAAAATTTAAATAACTATATTAAATTTTTAATAATTATATTTTATTAGGTAAAAGATGCGATTTTAAGTTTTTAATTTTAAATAATTACTAACGAAAATAATTGCACTATGAACTTCTCCAATGATAATCATTTTCTAAAGACGTTAAACGATCTACAAAAACGTCATCCTTTCTCGAACAAGGAAAATCAAAAGTTAGATTTTATCAAAACCACTTCTATAGTAAGTCTATCGTATACAGATGAAGGTGGGTTTGATATTAAAAAAGGTGATTTTTCCACCGCTGGAACCGCTGGAACCTATAAAATCAAAGTAAACTATATACATCCAGATAATTCGTGTTCTAAAATTGCAGGCTTTCTTCCTAATAAGGATTTTAATTAGAGTAAAATTTTCTCCTTATGTGTGTGCAAAACTTATCTCAACAGCAATTAAATCAGCTCTGTGGAATAAAATATATTTCCTCTAAATACTTTGATACCTATCAAAATCTAGCCATAAATTCAAAGAATATCTTTCTAAAGAGGGTATTTAAAAATTTATATACCTGTAAGTCAGATTTTGTAAAATCTATTGAAGATGTATTGGTACACGCAAAATTAAACGGAGACCAGCTAGAAGAGCGGTTATCTATTCCTTCAATTTATAAAGAGATGATGCCTGAAATTGGATTTTCTACTGTTATTAAAAACTGTTATCAAATAGAAATAGCCATACATGAGACTTGCAGGTCAGAATGTTTTCAGATTAAAAATGAAATGGTCAAGAATATTCTTCTTGACTTTATAGAGAAACATAGCAAATTAATTAGTGAATTACACTCAATCGACTTTAATTCACTTGCACTAACGAATCAACCTAACTAATAAAACTATAAATATGAATAAGCCAAAAAATTTTCCGGAGCAAAGTCAAGAATTGCCGGGTAGCGAAAGCCAAATGAATCCACAACCCGAAATAATTAGAGAAGGATACAGGGGTTCTGATAAACTTAAAAATAAAGTGGCTTTAATTACCGGCGGCGATAGTGGCATAGGTAGAAGTGTTGCTGTTCACTTTGCCAAAGAAGGAGCTTCAGTCGCTATAATTTATAAATCTGAGAGTGATGATGCAGCCTACACAAAAGAACTTGTAGAGAAAGAAGGGCAAAAGTGTTTGTTATATGAAGGAGATATTAGAGATGAGGCTTTTTGCAACCAGTGTACTCAGGATATTTTAAAACATTTTAAACGGGTAAATATTTTAGTTAATAATGCAGCGGTACAGTTTACTAAAGATAGTGTGGCTAACCTCGCAATATCTGAAGTAAAAGAAACTTTTGAAACGAATATTTACCCCTATTTTTATTTTGTAAAAGCATTAGAAAGTCAATTTAAAAGTGGCGATTCTATTATTAATTCAACTTCTGTCACGGCATATAGAGGTTCTTCACACTTATTAGATTACAGTAGTACTAAGGGAGCGATAACCACGTTTACGCGTTCACTAAGTAAAATGTGGGCGTCTAAAAATATTCGTGTTAATGGTGTCGCTCCGGGTCCTATCTGGACACCCTTAATCCCGGCAACTTTTGATGACGTATCAGATTTTGGTCAGGATGTGCCATTAGGTCGAGCAGGCCAACCCAGTGAAGTAGCACCAGCTTACGTATTTCTGGCTTCAGAAGATAGCAGTTATATTACAGGACAAGTAATTCATGTAAATGGAGGAGAAGTTGTGGGGGCTTAATTTATTAGCACTGTAAAAAGGGCAATTACTCAGGTAGTTGCCCTTTTTTTAGTTGATATATCATTTGATTATAAATCTTCAAATTCCTTTAGTCTTACCATGTTAAAGTAATGGGAAACAAACGCTAATACACTGAGTTAATAAGTAATTTTAAAATAAAAATTATGAGATCTATTTGGAATGGTACGCTAAGTTTTGGTTTGGTTTCTATACCGGTAAAATTATTTTCTGGTTCAGAAGATAGAAAGCTTGATCTTGATATGCTTGATAAACACGATAATCAAAGGATTAGGTATAAGCGTGTAAATGAGAAAACCGGGGAAGAAGTAATTTGGGGTGATATCGTAAAAGGTTTTAAGAAAGATGATACGTATATCATATTAGAAAATGAAGATTTTGAAAAGGCCAATCTTAAAAAGAGTAAAACAATAGATATCGAAGAATTTGTTCTAGAAGATGATGTTGCCGATGTCTTATTCAAGAAACCCTATTTTTTAGAACCCCAAAAGGAAGGTAGCAAGTCCTACAATTTACTAAGAGATGCTTTAAAAAAGACAGGTAAGTTAGGTGTGGGTACATTCGTTATGCGACAAAAAGAACATCTTAGTCTTATAGGTCATTATAAAAATGCTTTGGTTTTACACGTGATTCGGTTTAATGATGAAATTAGGGATCCTTCAGAGCTAAAATTACCCAAAACAAAAGTTACCAAAAAGGAGGTAGATATGGCGGTTTCTTTAATTGAAAACTATTCTGAAAAATTTGATTTATCTAAATATAAGGATGTTTATAATGATCAACTTATGAAAATCATTAAGGATAAGGCAAAAGGTAAAACAACTAAAGTAGAAGAAGTTAATATTAAACCCACTGATGCCAAAGATCTAATGGCTCAATTGAAGGCAAGCCTGGAAGCTCGTAAGAAGAAAAAAGCATCCTAATTCTATGAGTCTCAAAAAGTATAACGATAAACGGAATTTTGAGAAGACTCCAGAACCTGAAGGCACACTTAATGAGGAACATTTAAACCGGTTTGTTATTCAGGTGCATAAAGCCTCGCGTTTGCATTTTGATTTAAGGTTAGAAATAGATGGTGTGCTTAAAAGCTGGGCCATACCTAAAGGGCCTTCCTTAAATATTAAAGATAAAAGACTTGCTATACAAACTGAAGATCATCCTGTGAGTTACCTAACTTTTGAAGGAGAAATACCTAAAGGTAATTATGGGGCCGGAAAAATGAAAATATGGGATTCGGGTTTTTTTGAGTTTAATAATACTGGCCCATCTACATCAGACCAGTTATTTAAAATGGGAGATTTAAAACTCACCTTTTTTGGCGCAAAAATAAAAGGTGATTTTGCCTTAGTTCGAATTAAAGATCCTAAAAAAAATAATCAATGGCTACTCATAAAAAAACAGGATGAGTATGCAACCGAATTACATTACACCATAGATCTACCTGATTTTGCTTTACCTCAAAAACAGGTAATTCCTGCAACACGTGAAATTAAAATCGACCAGCAGGTCAAGCCTATGTTGGCGACTCCGGCTAAAGAAATCTTTAATAGTCCCGATTGGATTTACGAAATTAAGTGGGACGGCTATCGCCTACTATCTTATGTAAATGAAGGTAATGTAATTCTTCAATCTAGAAATGGGCAATCTTATAATGAAAAATTCAGTCTTATTGCGGATGAGTTACACGCTCTTCCTCAAAATGTAATTCTTGACGGTGAGCTAGTGATACTGGAAGAAAATGGTCTTCCTAACTTTCAAAAATTACAGAATTACGAGCGAGGTAAAACAGAAGGAGTTCTAAGGTATTATGTTTTTGATATTGTATATCTCAATGGATATGATATGCAGCTACTTCCTTTAATAGACCGAAAGAGTTTTCTACCAGAGCTACTAGAAGGGTTAGATCATTGTGTGTATTGCGATCATATAGAGGGTATGGGCACTATGTTTTACAATAAGGCCATAGAAAGTGGTTTAGAAGGTGTGATAGCAAAGAAAAAAGACAGTAATTATTATCCCGGGCTTCGGTTTGAGCATTGGCTAAAAATAAAAAATATAGAAAGCGACGAATTTCTTATTTGTGGTTATACCAGCCCACTAAATAAAAATGATCATTTTGGCTCGTTAATTCTAGGAAATTATAAGGAAGAAAACTTAATCTATGCAGGTAACTGTGGGAGTGGTTTTTCTAATGCCGAAAAGAAAGAATTGCTCTCAAAATTTAAATTATATGAAATTTCATCGTCACCTTTTAATCAAAAAGTTTCTTTAAAGGGAAGAGAAGCACACTGGATGAAACCACATTTTGTTTGTGAAGTAAAGTATATGGAAAAAACACAAACTGGTTTATTAAGACATCCCGTATTTAAAGGTTTACGTTTTGATAAGATGGTTGATGAGGTATCCCAACCCAAAGTTTCAAAGAGTTTAAAAACTAATGATATTACAGATGTAGATTCTGTTTTAGAGATAGGTTCGGTCAAGGTTCCTATTTCTAATATTAACAAAGTCTATTGGCCGGAAATGGGATTTTTAAAATATGATTTGATCGATTATTACTTAAATGTTTCAGATTATATACTTCCCTATTTAGTTGACAGACCACAAAATCTTCATAGACATCCTAACGGAATTAATGAATCTGGCTTTTATCAAAAGGATAATGAATATTTACCGGAATGGGTGGAAAGTAAAGCTATCTATTCAAAATCTGTAGATAAAAAAATAAATTATTTACTCTGTCAAAATGAAGCTACACTCATCTACATGGCAAATTTAGGATGTATAGAAATTAATCCGTGGAATTCTAGAATATCAACACTAGACCATCCAGATTACGGAGTTATTGATCTTGACCCTTCAAAAAAGAATACTTTTGAACAGGTTATTGAGACTGCTCAGGCAGTTAACGAAGTTTTAAAAATTGCAGATATCCCAGGATATTGTAAAACTTCAGGATCAACAGGATTGCATGTATATATACCAATGGGTGGAAAATATACGTATGAAGAAGTACGTAATTTTATTAAGCTACTATGTCTTTACGTTAACGAGATGCTTCCGGAAATCACCAGTCTAGATAGGTCATTAAAAACCCGGGGAGATAAAATTTATCTTGATTATTTACAAAATAGCAAAGGGCAAACCCTTGCATCTCCTTATTGTGTACGGCCAAAGGTGGAAGCTACTGTATCTACTCCCCTAATGTGGGAAGAAGTAAAAGCGGGTTTGTCGATTAAAGAATTTAATATTAAGTCTGTTATTGATAGGTTTTCAGAAAAAGGAGATCTATTTAAGAATGTTCTAAAGACGAATATAGACATGCATTTAGCTCTGACTAATCTTGAACAGTAAATGAACATTAAAGTAATATCTAAATAAAAACGGGCATTCTATTTTTGAATGCCCGTTGTAAATTTTGTGATATATAGGAGTTACATCGAACCCCAAAAGTTAAGTAAAGCTTTTGCAGTAGGTCCTGCAGATAAGGGATTTTGCCCTGTAATTAATAATCCGTCACTTTCTACGTGTGATATAAATGGCACAGAAGCAGTCTTATAATTTGCCCCAAGCTCCTTTAGACGATCTTCTAATTTGTAGGGTATATTATTTGAGCGTAATGCTAATTTTTCTTCGGTATTAGAAAAACCAGTTATTTTCTTATTTTCTAACAACAAAGGATTAATTTCTGCAGCTTTTAAGAGTGCTGCAGGGCCGTGACATACTGCAGCTACTGGTTTACCACTGGCGATAAAATCTAAGATTAATTGACCGCTTAACTCATTTGAAGCTAGATCAAACATAGGGCCGTGACCACCAGGATAGAAAACAGCATCAAAATCGGTAGCTGTTACACTTTCTAATTTTAGTGTGGTATTTAGAGCAATTTGAGCAACAGAATCATTTTTAAAACGCTTATTTGATTGTGTGATATTTTCAGTTAGTTGGCTCATTTCATCAATAGGGGGGTGACCTCCTTTAGGACTTGCTAATGTGACCTCACACCCGGCATCAATAAATTCATAATAAGGATCTGTAAACTCTCCTATCCATAAACCTGTTTTGCTTTTTGTGTTTAACAACTCCCCGTGGGATGTAACAATCATTAATATTTTTTTTGACTTCATAATCTGGTTGTTTTTTAGGTTTATTCTGAAATCAGACATTTTAAGTCTACTGTATTTTCAAAATGAATTTCCGAATTTTTAAATGAGTCAAAAGCCAAAAATCTGCTAAAATTTATCTGCAAAGAGAATCATTGTTTTCTATTTTCTAGTCAATTTAAATAAGGAAAACAATTAAGGTGAGGTTTTGCTAGTAAATACCGCGTGGGTTAATTTTGAAAGTAACTAAAACTATAGATAATAAATTTCCCAGGGCTTATCTATTGCATTTACGAGATTTCTATAAACAAAAAAAGCCCTTCTTTCGAAGAGCTTTTAGCGGTCTGGACGGGACCCGAACTTATCTGGGAGTACCAGTGTTTTCAAGCCTTTAAAAAACCCTATTTTTAATGACTCACCGAATCGTACACCTGATTTTAAACTTTAACATTTTTAATATCTCGTAATTAAAAAAATATGAGTTTATAAAATATAGTTTGATAGAGAAGTATCTTTTCCGTATACAACTGTCTCAACCCTTGTTTTAATTAAAGGTTTTTGGAGTGATTAGTTCTTTAGACCTGGCTATATTTTTTAAGGTCGTAAACCTTTTTAAACTAGTAAATTGCACGCACAAGCTCAATTCTAAGCAAATTTTCATTAAAATTGTTGAATTCTTTTAAATATTGAATTTTCATTAAATTAAGATTAGTACGTTTTATTTTCTTAACTGCTTATTTAACTATTCTTAAAAATTAAATTTTGTATGTAAAAAGGGTGTTAATCCCCTTCTGTATACTTCTGAATAATGTAGATTTGCTTTTGTATTTTACCGTTAAAAGTGTGCGTTATATAGAATATTTTATCTAGTTCGTTTTTTTCTGAAAACGCTAATTTGATTTAGATATAATTAATATCAAACTTAAACCATTCAAAATAAGCTAATATCAAATTTCATACTCTTAAATATGCAGTAATTATCATCAAATATTGATTTTGTAAATTTAAGTAATACAATATTTTCAAATAAACTTTAAACAATAATTTCCTAACCAGAACCATATGATAAAACTATTACACCACTTATTACTTTCAGTTTTTACTAGTTAACCAAAATTTAAAGCCAGACTACTTTAGCTGAATGCATTGCTATAGCAGGTTCCAATCGATGGAAACAGAACACGTTGCCCATACTTTTTGGATGTTGCATTGTAAGAAGTGTCTGCAGGTAATTGTCGTTAGTTTTACTAGGATTGCTGAAAGGCATTGGGATAATTGATGTACGTGATATTGAGCTATTTTCATCGGTATTCTTCGAAGCATAATCTTTAAAAACAATATTCGTAAGCTCTTTTATTTTCATTTAGTTCCGTTTTGTTCTACTAATTTTTTTAAATCAATTTTTATGAAAAAAAAACTACTTGATAGTTTTCTATTATTTTTTTTGTGTATTGCAGGAGTGAATGCACAGGAAGGCTTTATAGGTGAAATACGCATGTTTGCAGGTGATTTCCCTCCAAGGTACTGGGCTTTTTGTGAAGGACAGCTTTTGCCGATTAATCAAAATCAAGCGTTATTTTCGATTCTCGGTACGCAGTATGGAGGAAATGGTACGACGAATTTTGCCTTACCAGATCTTAGAGGCAGGGTTGCTGTTCACGTGGGGCAGGGGAATGGGTTAATCCCAATTGTTGCAGGTCAACAGGTAGGAACGGAAGTTAATATCTTGACCTCTGTTCAATTGCCACCTCACACCCATTCATTTAATGCTGTAAGCGAGGATGGCACTACTGCTTCTCCGCAAGGTGCGTTTATGGCGGGTACTAAAGCTCTTGACCCCGAATATGCTTCCATTGGAACTATTATACCTATGAATTCTGCTTTGTTAGGGCCTAACAGTAGTGCTAACGTGCCAGTTGAAAACCGGGAGCCTTCGCTTGTTCTCAACTATATTATTTGTCTTCAGGGTATATTTCCTTCCCGTAATTAAACTACTCTCTAATGAAAAAAAACTATCAGGTATTAATCCTCTTTTTATTGATCTGTTCTTTTGTACAGGCTCAGAATTCCTATATAGGCGAAGTACGCATATTTGCTGGAAATTTTGCCCCTAGGGGGTGGGCTTTTTGCGATGGCCAAATTTTGAGTATCGCTCAAAATAGTATTCTATTTTCTATCTTGGGAACTACTTATGGCGGGGATGGTAGGACTACATTTGCCCTACCAGATTTGCGTGGGCGTGGTGCCGTTCATCCCGGCAGGGGACCTGGTCTGAATGAGGTCAGATTAGGTCAGATGCAGGGTACTGAATCGAATATACTTTTAGCTAATCAAATACCAAGTCATAACCATCAAGTATACGGGGTGGCTGAAACTGGCAATGTAGATTCGCCCGCAGGCAGTTTTCCGGCGAATACGATGCGATTGGATCCCGAGTATTCGCAGACGGGTATCCTGGTACAAATGAATTCCGCAATGGTAGGTGTTAATCAGCCAAATTCTCAGCCTGTTGAAAACAGGCAGCCTTCTCTGGCTTTACGCTACATTATAGCTCTACAAGGTATTTACCCCTCAAGAAATTAATTATGAAAAAATCTATTATTATTATCAGCATTAGTTTGATGTGTTTTTTATGGACTGCGCGCGTGTTTGCGCAGGATGATTTTATTGGTGAAATACGGATGTTTGCAGGTAATTTTGCCCCAAGGGGATGGGCCTTTTGTGAGGGTCAGTTGCTGAGTATATCTCAAAACACCGCTTTATTTTCTATTTTGGGAACTACTTATGGAGGGGATGGCAGAGTTACCTTTGCCCTACCTGATTTAAGGGGGCGATTACCTATTCACAAAGGGCAGGGAGCCGGACTGAGTAACTATATACTAGGGCAAAAAATTGGTCAGGAATCCGTGACCTTACTATATAATAATTTACCCCAACATACACATCCCGTATTTGCAATAAGCGAAACTGGCACCCAGGCGAATCCTGCCGGTAATTTTCCTGCCAATTCACAGGCGCAGGATCCAGAATACGCTACTTCAGGTACTCGTATACCTATGAATGCTGCTGTGACAGGTCAAAATAGTACATCTAACTTGTCTTTAAATAACAGACAGCCCTCATTAGGAATTAACTATATCATTTGTCTTAACGGGATTTACCCTTCCAGAAACTAAGTTTATGAAACACTTTTACATTTTAATTTTGGGATGCCTGTTTTTTGGCGTACATCTCGGTCATGCACAAATCAATCTCAATACCTGTGATGAATACACTGGTGATTTAGATTTTGTGCTCACCTTTGAATCGGTTGATGGGTCCGGAAGGAATATATACCAAACGAACCCTATAAATGGTGACCAGCCCTGTCCCGGTTTAGGAGTCTGTGAATTTAGAATCGCCTGGAATGTCACGTTAAATCGCTGGGAAGTCCTGGCAGAGGACGGGGATGGCGATTTTGCAACCTCATTTGTTTTGTATTCTAATACTTCAGCATCAAGTCCTAATCCTCCAGATCTAACGCTAGGTACCTGGCAAGAAAATACAGCCTTAACAGGTGGAGAGTGTATGGCCTTGCAAGAGCTAAGCGGAGATGTACAATCAACGCTAAACAGCAATACGGCACCTATAGCTACAGCACCATCTGCACCTTTTGTAATTGAAGATGGCATAAATGTAGCTCTGCCTGATGACATTCAGGTATTCGACCCTGATGGTGATAATCAGACCTTAACTTTTACGATCACGGGTGGTACCTTAGCTCTGGGTAGTACTGGAATAAATTTTGGTGGTTCTGGAAACGGTTCCTCAAATTTTACTGCTTTAGGTAATTTAACGAATATAAATAATGCTTTAGATGTAGCAACATTCACACCTACTCCTAATTTATCGGGTGTTAATACTGCAAGTATTTCCTTCGTGTCCAATGATGGTATTACAAATTCTAATACAGCAAGCGTAACATTTGATATAGAACCAATAAATGATGCACCGATCTTTAATGGTAACAGGGTTATTTCATATACGGAAAATGGTTCTCCTACCAAGTTTAATAGCGGGGGTAATATTATTCTCAGTGAACCGGAAGGTGATGACATTATCGAAGCAACCATCACTTTCAATGATCAGATAAGTGGAGATATTCTTTCAGTAGAAACACCTAGTCCATATTCTGTTTCTCAATCGGGTAATGAAATTAAACTACAGGGAACAGGTTCTGTTGCTCAGATGATTACCGCTTTAGAATCTATAGAATATAGCTTTAACGGAAATGATCCCACAAGTGGAGAAACGGATAATTCACGTAACATTTCAATAGTAGTAAAGGAAGCTTCTGGTCTATCCTCTAATTCAATGACTGTTCAGGTTAGTATAAATGCTCTAAACGATGACCCTACCTTTACCGGATTACCCTCAACAATTTCTGTGCTGGAAGATGTTGCAAGTGTTATCGACCTTTCTGCGGCAACTTTTGGGGATGTGGATTCGGATTCCGGTTCTGTCACTTTATCTTTATCGGTTTCAGCGGGAACACTAACTGCAATTAGTGGAAGCGGGGTTACGGTATCTTTCCCGATTACAGGAACGATGAATTTGAACGGGACTGCGGCAGCGATTGAAAATTATTTGAACACCCCGTCTAATATAAACTATACCAATGAATCGGGTTCTAATACGGCAACTTTAAGTATTTCTGCGAATGACAATGGGAATAGTGGCTCGGGGGCGGGACTTTAATTTCCTTTGGAACGATTAATATAAATGTGAATTCAATTCCTTCTGTAACTTCAGTAATTGTACCAGCAAATCGTACTTATTTAGCAAATCAAAACCTTGATTTCACGATAAACTTTAGTGAAGCGGTAGATGTAAATACAACTATTGGAACTCCTGAACTAAATATAGTTATAGGTGCAAATACAAAATCTGCAGTATATGTCAGCGGTAGCGGCAGTAGTGCCTTAGTATTTAGATATGTAGTAGCTTCAGGTGATTATGATACAGATGGAATCTCAATAACTGGACTTAATACTAGTGGGGGAACGATTAGGAATCCCTCAGGATCTGATGCTAATCTGATGCTGAATAATGTAGGGAATACCACTAATATTTTGGTTAATGGTTGTGATTTAACAGCCAGTGGCGTTGCTACTGCAGTAAGTTGTAATGGAGGCAGCGACGCATCAATTGATTTAGCTGTTGTTGGCGGAACTGCATCTTATACTTATCTATGGAGTAACGGTGCTACCACCGAAGATCTATCAGGTCTAACGGCCGGCACTTATGATGTTACGGTAACCGATGCTAATGGTTGTACAGCAACTGCTTCGATACAGGTAAATGAACCGACTATACTTTCAGCCAGTGGCGTTGCTACTGCAGTAAGTTGTAATGGAGGCAGCGACGCATCAATTGATTTAGCTGTTGTTGGCGGAACTGCATCTTATACTTATCTATGGAGTAACGGTGCTACCACCGAAGATCTATCAGGTCTAACGGCCGGCACTTATGATGTTACGGTAACCGATGCCAATGGTTGTACAGCAACTGCTTCGATACAGGTAAATGAACCGACTATACTTTCAGCCAGTGGCGTTGCTACTGCAGTAAGTTGTAATGGAGGCAGCGACGCATCAATTGATTTAGCTGTTGTTGGTGGAACTGCATCTTATACTTATCTATGGAGTAACGGTGCTACCACCGAAGATCTATCAGGTCTAACGGCCGGCACTTATGATGTTACGGTAACCGATGCCAATGGTTGTACAGCAACTGCTTCGATACAGGTAAATGAACCGACTATACTTTCAGCCAGTGGCGTTGCTACTGCAGTAAGTTGTAATGGAGGCAGCGACGCATCAATTGATTTAGCTGTTGTTGGTGGAACTGCATCTTATACTTATCTATGGAGTAACGGTGCTACCACCGAAGATCTATCAGGTCTAACGGCCGGCACTTATGATGTTACGGTAACCGATGCCAATGGTTGTACAGCAACTGCTTCGATACAGGTAAATGAACCGACTATACTTTCAGCCAGTGGCGTTGCTACCGCAGTAAGTTGTAATGGAGGCAGCGACGCATCAATTGATTTAGCTGTTGTTGGCGGAACTGCATCTTATACTTATCTATGGAGTAACGGTGCTACCACCGAAGATCTATCAGGTCTAACGGCCGGCACTTATGATGTTACGGTAACCGATGCCAATGGTTGTACAGCAACTGCTTCGATACAGGTAAATGAACCGACTATACTTTCAGCCAGTGGCGTTGCTACTGCAGTAAGTTGTAATGGAGGCAGCGACGCATCAATTGATTTAGCTGTTGTTGGTGGAACTGCATCTTATACTTATCTATGGAGTAACGGTGCTACCACCGAAGATCTATCAGGTCTAACGGCCGGCACTTATGATGTTACGGTAACCGATGCTAATGGTTGTACAGCAACTGCTTCGATACAGGTAAATGAACCGACTATACTTTCAGCCAGTGGCGTTGCTACTGCAGTAAGTTGTAATGGAGGCAGCGACGCATCAATTGATTTAGCTGTTGTTGGCGGAACTGCATCTTATACTTATCTATGGAGTAACGGTGCTACCACCGAAGATCTATCAGGTCTAACGGCCGGCACTTATGATGTTACGGTAACCGATGCCAATGGTTGTACAGCAACTGCTTCGATACAGGTAAATGAACCGACTATACTTTCAGCCAGTGGCGTTGCTACTGCAGTAAGTTGTAATGGAGGCAGCGACGCATCAATTGATTTAGCTGTTGTTGGCGGAACTGCATCTTATACTTATCTATGGAGTAACGGTGCTACCACCGAAGATCTATCAGGTTTAACGGCCGGCACTTATGATGTTACGGTAACCGATGCTAATGGTTGTACAGCAACTGCTTCGATACAGGTAAATGAACCGACTATACTTTCAGCCAGTGGCGTTGCTACTGCAGTAAGTTGTAATGGAGGCAGCGACGCATCAATTGATTTAGCTGTTGTTGGCGGAACTGCATCTTATACTTATCTATGGAGTAACGGTGCTACCACCGAAGATCTATCAGGTTTAACGGCCGGCACTTATGATGTTACGGTAACCGATGCCAATGGTTGTACAGCAACTGCTTCGATACAGGTAAATGAACCGACTATACTTTCAGCCAGTGGCGTTGCTACTGCAGTAAGTTGTAATGGAGGCAGCGACGCATCAATTGATTTAGCTGTTGTTGGTGGAACTGCATCTTATACTTATCTATGGAGTAACGGTGCTACCACCGAAGATCTATCAGGTCTAACGGCCGGCACTTATGATGTTACGGTAACCGATGCCAATGGTTGTACAGCAACTGCTTCGATACAGGTAAATGAACCGACTATACTTACAGCCAGTGGCGTTGCTACTGCAGTAAGTTGTAATGGAGGCAGCGACGCATCAATTGATTTAGCTGTTGTTGGCGGAACTGCATCTTATACTTATCTATGGAGTAACGGTGCTACCACCGAAGATCTATCAGGTTTAACGGCCGGCACTTATGATGTTACGGTAACCGATGCTAATGGTTGTACAGCAACTGCTTCGATACAGGTAAATGAACCGACTATACTTACAGCCAGTGGCGTTGCTACTGCAGTAAGTTGTAATGGAGGCAGCAACGCATCAATTGATTTAGCTGTTGTTGGCGGAACTGCATCTTATACTTATCTATGGAGTAACGGTGCTACCACCGAAGATCTATCAGGTTTAACGGCCGGCACTTATGATGTTACGGTAACCGATGCTAATGGTTGTACAGCAACTGCTTCGATACAGGTAAATGAACCGACTATACTTTCAGCCAGTGGCGTTGCTACTGCAGTAAGTTGTAATGGAGGCAGCGACGCATCAATTGATTTAGCTGTTGTTGGCGGAACTGCATCTTATACTTATCTATGGAGTAACGGTGCTACCACCGAAGATCTATCAGGTCTAACGGCCGGTACTTATGATGTTACGGTAACCGATGCCAATGGTTGTACAGCAACTGCTTCGTTTGTCATTGAGGTTATAGATAGCTCTTCTCCTTTGGCATTAACCAGGGACATCTCAGTAAATCTTGATGCAAATGGTTCGGCTTTAATCACAGCAGGTGATATTGACAATGGTTCGTATGATAACTGTAGTATAGCTTCACTTGAAATTGATCAAACAGAATTTTCTTGTTCTACTTTGGGAGAAAATACGGTAACACTAACAGTAACGGATACGAATGGTAATGTAAGCACAGCTACTGCAGTTGTAACCGTAACTGGTTGTGCACAGCAGGGGATTACTTTTGAGGATGAATCTTTTACTTACGATGGGACGGTTCATGCTCTTGCAGTAAATAACCTGCCTACAGATGCAACGGTACGTTATACCAATAATGAGAAAATAGACGCTGGTGTCTATACTGTGGAGGCTGTGGTAACCAGACCCTACTATCTTGACTTAATACTAACGGCTAGCCTTAGCATTGAACAAGCTTCACAAATCATCAGTTTTGATGAACTTCCTATGGTAAGCCTTGAAACGGATCCTGATTTTCAGCTTCAAGTTACGGCTTCATCCGGGTTACCGGTAAGTTATAGCTACACGTATAGTTCAACTGTACCGGCAGCAATGGTTAGTGAATCTGGTTTTGTAAGCCTGGTACAATCGGGTACCATTACCATAACTGCTACTCAGGCCGGCAATGAAAACTACCAGCCCGCAACTCCCGTATCTCAGGAGTTTATTGTAACCAGTGCAGATGCATCCATCACACGCCTGACTATTGGAGACTCTGAATACCTCAATCCCGATGCAATAATTACCTATGTCATTGATTGTGGTGAAGACGTGCAGACGCTCTACGTCACTTACGAGACGGAGGCCAATGCAACCGGCAATATGCCGAAGACCTTCAGTGTACCGGTACCTCAGCCGGGTATCTACCGCACCACGCTGGTAGTTTCCTCGCAAGATGGGATGGTGAGCAGAACTTATACCATCGAGATTCACAAACGTTTCTTATTTGGAGAGATCGTGGTGCAAAAGTTCAACAATACCCTGGTGGTCAATAACAATTCGCAGACTAATGGCGGCTATCGCTTTACCGGCTACCAATGGTATAAAAACGGAAGACTAATAGGCAACGAGCAGTATTTTTCAGAAGGAGATTTATCAACAGATATGCTTGATCCGTTTGCGAGCTACCGCGTGGAGCTAATCACTGCAGGAGGGGATGTGCTGAGCACCTGTGCTTTTAACATTGAATTGCAGGCTAGTGGCAAGATACACCTGGCCCCAAACCCGGTACGGGCCACTTCCTCGGCAACCTTGTTTGCTGAATTTGATAGGGAAGAGCTTAAAGATATGAAAATATCCATCCATAGCCTTCAGGGCACCCTTGTTGACACTTTTTACACCAGTGGCTCTAGCACAACTGTGCAGATGCCAGCGGGTATTCAAGCAGGAGTTTACGTATTGGTCTGTGAGACCAAGAAACAAACCCAAACCATTCAATTTATTGTTAACTAAATCAACCTCTACAGATGAAGTTTTTCATAACTAGAATTATACAAATGAATAGATTAAAAGGAGTACTCTTTGTTTTAGGACTGGGATCCCTTCCGCTGCAGGGGCAGCAAAACAATGAGGTGCTGGTAAACATAAACGGGCCTGTTTCCATATTGGAATATGAAGGGGTAGATAACAGCGCAGCGCTGGATGATGGGATTGGTTTTGGCTTGGAATACGGGTATTACCTTTCACCGAAATGGAGTTTAAGGACTGGCTTTGCATTGCAAACCTATCGAGGTAATGCAAAGCTTGATAGAATCAACGCGGCTTATGTAACTCAGGATTCAGAAGCGGAAGTTTTTGAGTTCCGCTACCAGTTTACTAATTATCGGGAAACCCAGAAGGCGAGATACATTCAAATCCCGATTTTGGGGCAATACGAGACTTCCGGTAACAATCGGTTTTTTGTTTTGGCAGGGGTAAAGTTAGGTATTGTTGTTGACAGCCAATACAAATCAAGAGCTACAGGTCTGACTACTTCGGGTTATTATGAGCAATACGATGTTTTGCTAGAGGCGCCACGTTTTGCTGGGTTTGGAGACTTTGGCAGCTACAGTTGGGAAGCAGACGAGCTTGATCTTAAAACCAATGTGATGCTGAGTTTAGAAACCGGGCTGAAATTACCGATCAGCACGGGGAGTCTGGTGTATTTAAGCGTGTATGTAGATTACGGACTCACCAATGTATTTGAAGATACCAAATCAAACCGCTTGCTGGAGTACAAAGCGGAGCCTGAAGTAAATTTTACAGGCAATAGTGTGCTGACCACTCAGGTCGGAAATGTAGACGAGATTAAAACTCTTTCCCTTGGGTTTAAACTCAAATACGGTTTTTCCTTCTAATTAAGCAATACTATTAATTAATCAAAAGCCTTCTTAAAAACGAGGAGGCTTTTAATTATGAAAATAATCTATTATTTATATTTTTATTTGAAAAGGAAATTGTCGATTATACTCTTAAATGGTGATAGGAATGTTCAATTCACTCACTCAATTTCTCTTCATTTAGCAAAAGACTCCTCCCGAAATTTCGAGATTGGAAATCCATTAAAAGAACGGCGTGGGATCCTCTTAAGATTACTCAATCACATATCGCTGATCTGGCATATGTAAGCGTGAACACGTTGTACAAAACTGAGCGAGATTAAGCGAATCCAAATTTAGATTCTTTAGAAAAAAACATTGATATACTTGGTTTAGAGCTTAATCTTAAACTCAAACAAATTAAGTTATGAGAATGTCAAGAGCTTTCTTTAAAATAGAAAAAGCTGAATTAATTGAACAAAGATCCAATCGAAGTTTTGAATTTATCTATTTAGAAAACTGGCTCAATACTAAAGATAAAATTGCAATCAGTTTAATGCTGCCAAAATCGAAGCAGGTCTATCAATCTCTCTATTTATTCCCCTTCTTTAACAATGTGTTGCCTAAAGGTATTAATAAACACGGGATCTGTAAAAAAATGTATAATGATAAGATGATTATTTTGGGTTGTTGCCCAACAATGCATTAGGGAACTCTTGCCGAAGGCTAAGACTCTTATAGCTGGAACTGTCTAAAACGCATGTTTACTATTTGGAAAGCGACACTCATCACTCCTTACGATTCCCCAAATGGTAAATATGACGAAAATCAAATCTTTAGAATTAATCAAAAGCGTATTTCCATATCGGGTGTTCATGAGAAGTTTTCAGTTCTTTTAAAAAGAATAAGTTGCGACTTATTAAAGAAGGGGAGCAGGGAAATTATATTTTAATGCCATTCCCAATGCTGCTAAACGCACCGATCAAATGCCGGCTAACGAACACCTCAAGATGTAAATAGCACAGCAGGTGTATCAAATTGAAACTGCAGAGAACGCTTTGATATTTTTTAAAAACGGGGGAGCAGGCCTATTATTGAAATTTCTTTTATCAATGAACTGCCCAAACGTACTACCTACAAGCCTATTAAATGCGATTTAAGCGTTTGAGCCCGGAACGTTAGATACAGTTAACTCCGTAACGTGAGAAAACCCTTAAAAAATTAACTCTTCGATTTAAACCCCAAACCTTTCCCATCATTTTTTCTTTCGAAAAGGCCTTCACTAAAGACAGGTTTTTTTGAAAGAAAAAATTAATTCTATTTTTGAATCAGTGCAGCAAGAGGTAAGCTATAGCAAATGCTAGTGAAAGAAAAAGAATTAGAATTAGAACTAGTACAATAAGCCAATTGGGAATCGTCCGGGAATGCTTAATAATTTTCAATATTTCTTCTCGGTTTTCCTGTTGAGCAGTTTGATCAACTTCCAGTTTTCTAAAATGATCCGCAATCAGCTTTTCTATCTGGGTGCTATCTGCTTTTATTGACGTATCCTTTAGGCTTTTTTCAATCTTTTCTAGACGGTTGACTTCTTCCTTAAAGCTGTGTAGCTCTTCCACGAGCAGTTCTGATAGGATTTCTAATTTAGTCATATTCCAATTCCTTTATTGATTACTAGTTTGATTACTCTTTTAGCAATTGCTTTAACCAGACTTGGTGCTATAGGAATACTTTTTCCACCAATTAGAACATTTTTTTGACGAACTATTGATTTCAATAAATTGCTTGCTGACATCGATCGGTGCACTTCGCTTCCTTTCAAACTTTGCCCGTTATATTCAAATCGAAAACCCTGAAGTTCTTTTGATTTATTAATGACCGGGATTACTGTAATCTGTTTTTCCTGCATTCGGTTGATGTATGTTTGTAAATCTTTAGCTCCTTCCTTGCCAATAGTTTGCTCGTGTGCCTTCTGTAGTTCACTTCGGATGCTCCCGAGCGCTAGATTCTTTTCATACTGAACATCTTTTACCGTTTGAATTCCCAGTTCCCTTGCAGTTCGCTCTGCTGCCAATTGACTTTGTTTGCCAATAAAACTATCCTTATACGCTTTTCCATTTAGATCAATACGATTAACATATAGATGCACGTGGGTATGCTCTTTATCGCGATGCACATACCCCACTGCCTGTCGGTCTTGTAATTTCATGTGTTGAATAAAGGTTTTAGTGAGTTTGCCTAAATCCTCATTATTCATATTTGCTCCGTCTTTAACTGTTGGGCTTAGAATAAAACTCAAGGTATTGCGCTCACAGTTTTGATTCAGGTGTTGTACCGCTTCAAACTCTCTGGTGATTTCTTCTGCAGTATCTCCAATGATTAGGTGACTGTATACCAGCTCCGCTTCTTTATCTGGATTATTACCGTATCTCAAGGCTCCGAGTGTACTAGATATGGAACTTCCTTTGCCTATCATGGGATGATGCTTTTAAGATGTTTCTTGATTTCTTCAGCCACCAGAACTACTTCCTCACTGAGCTTTGGATTCCCTTTTTTATACATATTTCCAATACGTTTAAAGTTGTTGTGATACTTCACCAGCATTTTATAGGTCTTGATATAATCTTCATTCATCCGCTCTATGATCTGTTGTTCCATTAGGCTATTTCGGCAAAAAGCACTAAGGCTTTTACCTGCAGCTTTTGCTTTTACCTGCAGCAGTTTTTTCTCATATACGCTGCATCTGAATTTGATAAGTGCTCGTTTCATCGTTTGTATTTTTTCTTTGCAACCATCGGGAGCAAAGCAAGATTGTGGCCACAGCCACACATCTTGCCCTGCTCTCCAGAAATCAGTTTTATTTCCTTTTCATCAGCCAGACATTCAGGTCTTTTTCAGCAGAATAGAACTCAGATTTATCAATGCATTTTGGCGTTGAATTCAAGAAGAAAGCTGTGGTTTTTCTTCCGGCCTCATCCCGATCCAAATAGAGCTCTATCGTTTTATAATTATCTAAAATGGGAAGTGCTTTGTCTGCAAAAGCAATGGAGTTTAAAATCAAAAAGTCAGCTTCTCGTTTTAAATTTGGATAGATTGTTATCAGTGATAATAGATCAAACATTCCTTCCAGAACCATCAAATTCTGGGATTCATTTTTGATCCAAGTCAGATCTTTTGGTGAGCTTGAAGATTTGAAATATTTGTTTCTAAGTTCCCATCCTTCAGAATTGTTTTTGAGTCCAATGGAAAAACAATATTTATTACCAATAGTATAATGAACCTCCCTGCAAAAGGTATTAGCTATAGTCAGGCTGATTTTTCGTTTAGTCAAATACTGTAATAAAGCTGGATGTTGAATGAATTTTACATCTTTGATTTCAATTCCAGATTCCTTTAAATTAGAACGTTGCTGTTTTGAAAGATCGTAATTCACTGTTTTAAGTTGAGCTAAAATTTCTAGAGCCTGACTCACCGATACTTTTGAAAGCTCACAAATGAGATCTATGATGTTCCCGCCAATCCCCAATCCGTGATCGTACCAGCAGTTTAGTTTTTTGGAAACTTTAAAGGATGCTTGGGTTTCTGACCGCAGGGGACTTAGAAACCAAGCTTCCTTTTCCGAATTGCGAGTGGGAAGGTGTCCTAAAAATTCCAGCGCCTTTTCGATGGGAATTTTTCGGGCATTTTCACACGATAGTTTTTCTTTTTTCATCTGTAAATAGTTTAAAAATTCCAAAACATCCTACCATCTTACCCATCCCAGTAAACACGGGGCTTAATGATCTGGGTAAGTCCTTTTTTCATCCTACCCATCCTACCACACATTTGGGGTAAGATGGGTAGGATTGTGGTAAGATGACTTCTTAAGATCCTACCACAAATGAGCCTACTGTTTATAGGGTCTTAGAGGATTTGTGGTAGAATGGTAAGAGGATTTATTCTTTTTTCTTTCATCAGCCTAGTTCGTAAGGCGATTCTATAAACTTCCGCTTTGCTAAGTACCCGTAAATCCTGCGTTTCGGGTGTTTGATCTTCTGAAAACCAAAGCCTGAAAGGGCACGTCCCAGATTGATCTGACTAATGCGTATATTCAGACAATTCAGGCTCACCATAATGTCTGTGGCCGTTACAAAATCTTTTTCGTGGGTAGACTTTTCATAGTACTTGGCAATAAGTTCCTGCTCGGTGGTCATTTTGGTATACCGCTGGTTGCGCTCCTCATTTTCATTAACATCTTTTACGGTGAGCTCCGAATTGAAATTGGGATCTTTATAGGCTAAGTGATAAGCCTGACTCCAGACGTCTCGAATAGCTACTTCTTTCTTATAATCAAAATCGATTGGTCCCATCAGTTCAAAACACAACCAACGCACAGAACCTGTTTCATCATTTAAAAAGGAAGACATATTGGTCGAACCCATAAAGGAGCAAATTCTGGGTAGTATGGTATTCTTGCGGTCATAGGGCAAACGCTCGTTGATAAAAGTCTTTGAGAAAAAAGCTTTAAGCGCATTCACATCATTCTTCGAAAGTACAGCCAGCTCATCGAGATTATAAAGAAAATTTCTGCACAATTGAATACGCGCATCTTTATCGCTATTGATGTCTTCGGCCATATATTCGGCTAATTCCGGTGGGCAGAGATATCGGCACCAGGTTGATTTACCTGAGCTTTGGCCGCTATGACTGATAATTAGAGCCTGCTTATTGAAATACGCAGGCTCCAAGGCACATTTGATAGCTCTAACCAGCCATTTCTTGAAATGATAAACGAATACTTCGTGTTCATAAAGCGGCACAAATGAAGCGAGCTTCTCGATGTGATCTTTGCCATCCCAAGCCTCCAGAGATTCAAAATATTCTTTTATCGGATTATAGGAATCAATCAGCTCCGATTTGATCAGAATTTCCAATTTAGAAGTACTGATATCTATCCCGGCTTTGGTTAGTTCAATGATTAGTGAATTTAGATTTAGATAGCTCCATTGCTTTTTCTGTTTCAAAGAGATTTGAAAATCGTGCGAGATTTCATTGTAAAGAATGTCGTACTTCTCAAAAAGGTACTCAATGGTGTAATCGTAAACCGTCTTTTTCTTAGGATCTGCTACTTGATAGAGTTTGTGATTTTTCATAGCTATGGTTTATAGGTCTATGAATTTCTTTCCTCTTTTGATTTATGCGCAGCAGACTCCTTAAAATCTGAATCTGAGAACTTCTTGTTCTGCATTAACCAGTGTTCAAGCTCTTCCCGTTCAAAGTAAATAAGCTTTCCACTCGGTTTACTGTGGGGAATCATTCCTGTTGAAGTTAATTTGTAAAGATAGCTACGGGATATACCTGTATAATCACAAGCTTCTTCAAGAGTAAGTACCTTCTTATTGGCTAATAAAAGCAATTCAATTCGCTCAAGCCTTTCGTCTAATTTAATTGTGTTCATCGTATTCGATTTGAAAGTGAATAGTGAACAAAGCGCTTTGTTTGTTTTATTAGAATTCCTGAAATAAAAGTAGAAATAGGAATAGAGGAATAGGAGATTTTTAATAAATAGTTATTCACAAATAACTGAAAATCAATAATTTGTAATGAAATACGTTTAAATGGTTTCAGAATTTATTGAATTGAATTTGTGGATCATTCAAGTAACTCTAATTAACATCAGATAAAATTGGCGAAATAGGTCAAAACTTGAGTTATTAACACGTTGAGTGATATCTGTTTTCATATTTAAGGCTAAAAAACACTTATTCTTTTAATATTGGAGCTTGCTTTTTAAGAAGATCCATATCTGCTCCAATTTTCGAATCCAGTACTTTAGCATAAAGTTGTGTGGTCTTGATAGAGGTGTGGCCGAGCATTTTGCTTACTGTTTCCATGGGTACACCACGAGATAAAGTAACCGTTGTAGCAAAGGTATGGCGAGCCAGATGTGTGGTCAGCGTTTTGCTAATTCCGCAGACATCTGCTATTTCTTTCAAATACGCATTCGACTTTTGATTTGTGAGTACGGGTAATAATTTATTATCCTTCAATCTGCACGGGTGATCACTATACTTATTTAAAATCTGCTCGGCTGTTGGTAGAATGGGAATGCTACTTAACGTATTCGTTTTTTGTCTCTTAGTTTTAATCCATCGTTCTCCATTTAATCCGAGTATAATATCATCGGAGGAGAGTTTGTTTACATCTGCATACGCAAGGCCGGTAAAGCAGCAAAAAAGAAAAATATCTCGCACTTGTTCCAGGCGCACTATTGAGAACTCTTTTTGAGCTAGCGTATTTAGTTCTGTTGAAGTTAAAAACTCACGCTCTTTAGTTTTCCAGTTTGATTTCCAATGAAAGAAAGGATCCTTATCTATAAACTGATTAGCCAAAGCTATGCGCATAATTTTTTTGAAATTGACAATATATTTTGTTGCCGTATTGTGAGCGCAGTTCTTTTGAGATTTTAGATAATGTTCAAAACCAGATATAAACTGATAGTCAATTTCTCGTAATGCGATATCATTTTTCTTTTTAAGAAAAAGCAAGTAATTCTCTAAATGCGTACGGGCTGCTTTGTAACGTTGTAGGGTGCCATTTGAATATCCTTTGCCGATAAGACTCTCAATACGGTCATTATGCTCTTTAAATAGCTCTAGAAGTATTCTTTGCTCATCATCTTTACCTTGATAGATATCCCGGATAATCTGAGCGGAAACAGGCTTATCTTCTCGAATTAACCGGTCATAAATCTCATAGATTTTAGTTCGAACATCGTCTAAGTGTCGGTTCACCATTCGAGCTTCTGCACTAGTACCCGTCATCTTTCCTAGTTTGGGATCCCATTTTTCAGTTGCCTTATGTTGGGTTGAAAACTCGCTACGCTTTGAATCTACAGTGATTCGCGCGTAAATAGTAGCTGCCTTTAATGATTTCTTAGCTGAAGTTTTTGGATAGAAAAGTATTGAAATAGAACTTGCCATCATTTTTGTCTTTTAAATGAGGGATTTAAAATACAAAAGTCCTAATTAAAAAGTGTTAAAGAAAACATGTAAGTCCTTTTATTTTAACACTTTATACGGTTTCGCGGTGAGTCTTTTTTGAGTTTAAAAAGACTCACCGAATCACTCACCTTTTTGATGGAATTATTTGATATCAAACGACATTAAATAAAATGAAAAAGCCTGTAAATCATATGATTTACAGGCTTTTATAGGAATTTGGAATAACTCCTAGCGGTCTGGACGGGACTCGAACCCGCGACCCCATGCGTGACAGGCATGTATTCTAACCAACTGAACTACCAGACCAAATATTTTAAGAACTTTTGAAGATTAGAAGCGGTGATCATTTCCTTTCTTGCGGGTGCAAATATACATCCATTTTTTAAGTGTGCAAACAAAAAATGAAACTTTTTTTAATTTTTATAAAAACTGTTTGCGTTCTACTAGAAATGTACTCAATATAGGAGCAAAGCCTCGCTGTATATCTGCCTTCACATATTTTATACGGTATTGTGCGCAGCGTAATTTAAGAGCCTCAAAATAAGCATTTACCAGTTTTTTATAGTCTTCTTTTAAGTTGTCTGAAAAGACATCAATATGCTTTCCGGTTTCCACATCTTTAAAACGTTTAGGCGTACTGTCAAAATTAAAATTTAATTCTGTAGCGCTATCATAGGTATGAAAAAGTACGACCTCGTGCTTATTATATTTTAAATGCTGCAACGCTTCAAAGGTTTTTTCCTGCTCAATTTCATTTTGAAACAAATCACTAAATAAAAACACAAGCGATCTGCGTTTCAGTTTTTCTGCTATGAAGTGAAGATTAGCGTAGGTATCTGTTTTTACCGCATTGTTAGGCTTTACCAGTGTTTGATTTAATTGATTAAGCAACATATGATGATGACGCTCACTTCCTTTCTCGGGGGCATAATACTCAAAATTTTCAGCATATATACTTAAGCCTACCGCATCCCGCTGTTTTTTCATCAATTGCATAATAGCCGCCGCCGCTAATACCGAAAAGGCAATTTTATTTGGGCTGTTTAAGCCTGAAGAGGGTAGTGCAGGGTAGTGCATACTGCTGCTGTTGTCTAAGATAAGATGACAGCGCAGGTTTGTTTCTTCCTCGTAGCGCTTTGTATAGAGTTTATCTGTACGCGCATAAAGCTTCCAATCTATGTGTTTTGTGCTTTCGCCGGCGTTATATACTTTATGTTCTGCAAACTCTGCAGAAAACCCGTGAAACGGACTCTTGTGCATCCCGCTAATAAACCCTTCAACAACCTGACCGGCCAGAAGCTCTAGGTTGTTAAAACCGGCAATAGCATTAAGGTGCGTTTGAAAATCCATAGGGTGATATAAAAATACAGTCTCAGTTAGCGGTATGCCTAGAAATAAAAATTCAAGAGCATCAACCGCTTACTGAGACTGTTTACAAGGAGGTTTTAGATTACACCGTCAACGATTCCGTAAGAAACAGATTCCTCTGCGCCCATCCAGTGGTCACGGTTAAAATCTTTCATTACTTTTTCAAAATCCTGACCGCAGTTATCTGCAAGAATTTTTGCGCTCAATTCTTTAGTTTTTAAAATTTCCTGAGCTGTAATTTCAATATCACTAGCCTGCCCACGCGCACCACCACTAGGCTGATGTATCATAACACGAGCATGAGGCTGTATAAAACGACGACCTTTCTCACCTACCGAAAGTAAGATACTTCCCATACTGGCAGCAAGACCGGTACATATTGTAGAAACCGGACTTTTTATAGATTTAATCGTATCGTAAATAGAGAAGCCGGCAGTCACATAACCACCTGGGCTGTTAATGTATAATTGAATTTCTTTATGGCTTATTGCATCTAAATACATAAGACGGTCAACAACGTGCTTGGCACTCTTGTCATCTACCTGTCCCCAAAGAAAAACTTTACGTTCTTCCAGTAACTTAGCATCAATAAGATCTTGTGGTTTTCCTTTTTTATTTTCCATTGTATAATTTTTATTTCAGATACTGTTCAGCTAAACAGTGTATAAATTTCGGAACAATTTTTTTAATCGCCTTAACAAGTATAAACAATAAGTTTAAGATTTGCTTATAAAATTAGAGAAGTGTCGCAGGCATTAATTTATAGTTTACAGACAAAATAAAAAGGTTTGACATGAAGCCAAACCTTTTTATTCTATTTTAAAAATGTTTTCTTATGCTTCGCTAAGTAAACCTTCTAAAGCCTCAGTATAAGTAGCTTTAGGGGCAACACCTACCTGGCGACCTACAACCTCACCGTTTTTAAACATCAAAACTGTAGGTATGTTACGTACACCATATTTTGCTGCAAATTCCTGGTTAGCATCAACGTCAACTTTACCTACTACGGCTTTGCCTTCATATTCTTTGCTTATTTCTTCAATAACGGGGCCTACCATTCTACAAGGGCCACACCATGCTGCCCAAAAGTCTACAAGTACCGGTTTATCAGATTGTAGTACAGCTTCGTCAAATGTTGCGTCAGTTATTTCTAGTGCCATTTTATTTTTTATTTAGGTTATTAATGTAAAATTAGTCAATTATTTATCTAAAGCTTACAATCAACGAATTAGATTTGACTATGATTTTATCAGTTATATTGATTAATAATACAGCCTTTTGCCTAAACAATATAAGCATTTCTTAAACTGTCTTTAAATTGAAGTACTATTTTTTGCTTCTAGAAGATTGAAATCTCTAATATTCCGGGATTGTAACGTGCGATTTTAATTTTTAGGGCGTAACCCTTCGGGTCGCGCTATACGTTACAAGTCCGCGCTCGTTCCTCGCTGCGGGCTTTTCACTGCTATCCCTTACGCGGATTTACGATAGTTTCGTCACCATAAGTTAATTTAAAGTTGCAGATCTTAGGAGTAGTGATGCTGAAATAAGTTCAGCATGAAGATATAAAATTTAAAATTTTTACAATGATCTGGGCGTAACCCTTCGGGGCGGGCTATGCGTTACAAGTCCGCGCTCGTGCCTCGCTGTGGGCTTTTCACTGCTATCCCTTACGCTATTATTTTCGATAATCAGTTTTTAATGTGATTTCTCAGAAGAGTTGAATTTATTAGATAATCATTTTTTGGTATTAGAAGTTTAAAGTGGAATTTTGTACTTATCAAATTAACACTCTAAAAATCTCATTGATTTCGTTTTTAAATAAATTTAAAAACTTATATTCTTGACTATTCTAAAAACAAAATGGGTAAAAAATATTCTGACATAAGAGAAAAATTACAAATCGTTGTAGATAAGAAAACTACTAACGAGATGGCTCATTTAACGCATTATTTCCAAAATCATAAAAATGGAGTTTCAGAATATTATAAGACGAACGCTCAGGAGTATTTATCAGAGTTGCACGAAAGTTTGGATCTAACTGAAGAACCTAATTTTCAATATTACTTGCCTATTAAATGGGATGTGCCTTTTCCTCCGCCAAAGACACCGAAATTCAAATTTATTGATCTGTTTGCAGGAATTGGTGGAATTCGTCTTGCTTATCAAAATAACGGCGGTAAATGTGTTTTCACCAGTGAATGGGACTCTTTTGCAAAAAAAACTTATGAAGCAAACTTTGGAGAAGTCCCATTTGGCGACATAACACAAATTTCAGAAAAAGAAATACCTGACCATGATATATTACTTGGAGGTTTTCCTTGTCAGCCATTTTCAATAGCTGGGGTTTCGAAAAAAAACTCATTGGGTAGGCAACACGGATTTTTAGACAAAACACAGGGGACATTATTTTTTGACATAGCTAGGATAATCGAGTACAAAAGGCCAAAAGTTTTCATGTTGGAAAATGTGAAAAATTTAGTTTCTCATGATAAAAAGAAAACTTTTAAAGTTATTACAGAGACATTAAAAGAGTTAGGTTATTCAATTCATTATAAGGTTTTAGATGCTAAATATTATGTGCCGCAGCATAGAGAACGTATCATTATTGTTGGATTCGATAGAAAAGTATTTAAAGGAAATGAAGAATTTGAATTTCCTAAGCCACCTGAAGCTGATCTTGCTGTAAAAGAGATTTTAGAGAATAAGGTTGATAATAAGTATACTTTGTCTGATAAATTGTGGAATTATCTTCAGGAATACAAGAAAAAACATCAAGCTAAAGGAAACGGTTTTGGCTTCGGGTTAACCGACTTAAATGGTGTTTCAAGAACTTTGAGTGCGAGATATTATAAAGATGGTGCTGAGATTTTAATTCCACAAAAAGGTGAAAATCCAAGAAGATTAACACCGAGAGAATGTGCCAGAATTCAAGGTTTTCCTGATGATTTTGTTATTCCTGTTTCTAATAATCAAGCATATAAACAATTCGGTAATTCTGTAGCCATGCCTCTAATTCAGGCTGTTAGTAAGAACATTGTAAAAGAACTTCTGAAAATCAATGAATCTAAAAAAACTAAAGTCTCTGTTCATCAATAATGGGTGCGATGAAATCTATATTAAAAAACTGTCACCTAACGACAATTCTAAAAACCAAGTATATTTCGGAGGGAATTTTGAGATCCTAAATATATTGCCAATTTCAGGCATCACAACTGTAGGAGCTGGAGATTGGAGTAGAGAACGTTTTAAAGCCTCGTTAAACTTTTCGTGGATTACAGATACAGGTGATTTATCACCTGCTAATCATTCTCAACTAATTCTTTACCCTAAATATCCAGAAGTACGATTTTCAGGATTTCTTTTAGGATCTAGAAATGCGCCTTCTGAATTAATGACTCAAAGACTTGCTGATAGATTATTATTTATAGGAGTAAGTAAAAGCGGAACAGTTCTTGGCCATGTAGTTCACCCCGAATCTGAGATAGCAAAAGAATTTATCCAAGAGGAAAATTTGGTTGAAAGCGGTGTGTTTTTTGTGATGGAATTACCTCAAACCGTAAATAATCGTTTACTCTTATTGAAAGAGTTGACGAGAATTTACAATAAAGGTTGGATAGACTCTAAACGCTTAGATTCAGATAGTAATATTTTGCCTTGTCGTGCTTCAAATTGTGGTGGGTATACACTTGAGGCTGAATTAGGGATTACACCAAATGGATATTCCGAACCTGATTACATGGGTTGGGAAATCAAACAATTCGGTGTTCAAAAATTTAAAAATATCAACTCTTCTGTTATAACACTGATGACCCCTGAACCTACAGATGGTCTTTACAAATCTGAGGGAACAGAATATTTTGTTAAAACTTATGGCTACCCTGATAAATTAGGTCGACCCGACAGAATGAATTTTGGAGGTGTTCACAAAGCAGGAATATTACATCCAACGACGAAATTGGAAATGAAATTAATTGGCTTTGATAAAGAAAGTGGAAAAATTAGAAATTCAAACGGGAGTATTTCATTAGTCGACCAGAAGGGAAATGAAGCTGCTTCTTGGAGTTTTTCATCAATGCTTTTACATTGGAACAGAAAACATGATAAAGCTTGCTATGTGCCCTCCCTTTCAGATATAAAAGGTGACAGAAAGTATAAATATGGGAATAATATAATTTTAGGAACAGGAACAGATTTCCAACTTTTTCTTATGCAAATGGCTAATGGAAATATTTATTACGATCCTGGAATAAAATTAGAAAATATGTCAACCAAGCCAAAGGTTAAAAAGAGAAGTCAATTCAGAATCAAATCAAGATTTCTGCCTAATCTTTATAAAAAAAATGAAACAATAGATTTATCAATAATCTAAGTGGCAATTATTTTTCTATGTAGTTTTTCTAAGCTTTTTGATTGATTTTTAGATTTTAGTTTACACTCCCAAACAACAATAACCTTCCATCCGGTTGCTTCTAGTTTTTCGACTATAAGCTGATTTCTTTCTTTAGTTTTGAATATTTTATCTTTCCACCAATCAGTTCTGGTTTTTAGTATCGTAAAATACTTGCAGTCCTCATGACCATGCCAAAAGCATCCATTTATGAAAACTACCGTTTTATATTTTTTAAATACAAGATCTGGCTTTCCAGGTAGAAATTTGTCGTGTAGTCGAAACCTCAAACCTTTTCCGTGTAAATATTTACGGACAATCATTTCAGATTTCGTGTCAGATCCTTTAATCTGACTCATGTTGTAACTACGTGTTTTTTTATCGTGAACGTCTGCCATTTATATTAAAGTCAGTTTAACTTAAAATTCATCTCCTCTTCGCGTTAGGGATAGCAGCGTAAATCCTCCTTGTTGCCCGTTGCAACAAGGAGATTGCAGTGTATAGCCCGACCGTTAGGGAACGCCCAAACAGCAAAGCTAATGATGTAAAAGCCTATTAATTGAGTTTAAAACTAAACCGCTGTGCCTTCAATTCATTTAACAAAGCACTACTTATTTTTACTTTTTTCTTACGACTGGGCATCTGCAATGCGATTTTTTCATCAGATTCAAAGACGTAAAAATGCAGATTGTGATCCCCGCGGTGATTAAATAAGGTTTCACGCAGCTCGTCAATGCGCCCGCTTTGCACTTCTTTTAAATCGAGGTTTATGGTGAGTTTTTTACTAAACGTTTCCATCACATCCTGCAATTGCATAAAGTTGTTAAACTGCATCCGCGGATCGCCTTTTTTGCCGGTATCGCGGTTTACCCAGCCCTCGCGAATAAACACACGCATATGCACAAAGGAATTTGGGATTAAAAAGTGCCTGAATTTTAAATATTCTTCGCCAAACATTCTAAACTCAAAAGACTCTTCAAAATCTTCAACAGTAAATGCAGCCCAGCCTTTTCCGTTCTTAGAAACCCGATGCTGCACATCGCTAATTACCCCACCAATGGTAAGTTCACGGTTAAGGTGATTATCAAGGTTGTTAAAATCACTAATCTTACCGTTGCAGAAATTTTCCATTTCTAATTTAAAATCATCTAGCGGGTGCCCACTAATGTAAATACCCACCACTTCTTTCTCGCGACGTAGTTTTTCCATCGTTCCCCATTCTTCACAGGGAGGCACCACCGGCTCCGGGATTTGCACTTCACTGGCATCGCCAAATAAACTTACCTGAGACGAATTCTCATTTTCCTGAAATTTAGCTCCATATTTCACTGCTTTTTCAAGGAAGGTAATACCATCGCCCTCGTCTTTAAAATACTGCGCGCGGTGGGTAGTGGTAAAACTATCCATCCCGCCGGCGAGTGCCAGACTTTCAAAAGCTTTTTTATTTGCAGCCCGTAAATCGATGCGTTTTGCAAGGTCAAACACAGAACGATACGGCCCGTCTTTACGATTGTCAACGATGGTTTGTACTGCATTTGCTCCCACACCTTTTACAGCTCCCATACCAAAACGTACCGCGCCGCGGTCGTTTACGGTAAATTTTCTAAACGATTCATTCACGTCTGGCCCTAATACTTCGAGTCCCATACGTTTACATTCTTCCATAAAGAAAGTAACCTGTTTGATGTCGTTCATATTGTTAGACAGTACCGCAGCCATATATTCGGCAGGGTAGTGGGCCTTACAATAAGCGGTCTGGTAGGCAATCCACGCATAACAGGTAGAGTGCGATTTGTTAAAAGCATAGGCAGCAAAAGCTTCCCAGTCTTTCCATATTTTATTTAAAACCTCTCGAGGATGGCCATTTTTCTCACCACCTTCCAGAAATTGGGGTTTCATCTTATCAAGTACCGATAAAATCTTTTTACCCATCGCTTTACGCAAGACATCGGCATCACCTTTACTAAAGCCTGCAAGACTCTGTGACAAAAGCATCACTTGCTCTTGATATACGGTTATCCCGTAAGTTTCTTCAAGATATTCCTGCATGGCAGGTAAATCGTATTGTATTTCTTCGTCCCCGTGTTTACGCGCAATAAAGCTCGGGATGTATTCCATAGGGCCCGGGCGATACAAAGCGTTCATAGCAATGAGATCTTCAAAAACGGTAGGCTTTAACGCCTGCATGTGTTTTTGCATCCCGGGTGATTCATACTGAAATATCCCTACCGTATCCCCCCGCTGAAAGAGTTCGTAGGTTTTTGCATCATCTAGCGGAAAATTATCGGGATCTAGATCAATACCGTGTTTGTGTTTTACAAGTTTTACAGTATCCTTGATCAGGGTAAGGGTCTTCAGACCCAGGAAGTCCATTTTTAGCAGACCGGCTTCTTCTACTACCGAGTTGTCAAATTGCGTAACGTATAAATCGGAGTCTTTTGCTGTGGACACCGGGACGAAATTGGTAATGTCATCGGGCGTGATAATTACCCCACAGGCGTGAATACCCGTGTTACGCACCGAACCTTCAAGCTGGCGTGCTCTTCGCAAGGTTTGGCCCTCAAGATCATCACCTTCGGCAAGGTTGAGGAGTTCGTTTACCTTTATAAGATCATCAGAACGAAATTTCTTTTTTAATTCGGCTTCACTTTGTCCAAAAATCTTGGCAAGCTTCGACATGTTGGGGATCAGCTTGGCAATGCGGTCTGCATCTCCTAACGGAAGATCAAGCACCCGGGCGGTATCTCGAATTGATGATTTTGCTGCCATGGTACCGTAGGTGATAATTTGCGCCACCTGATTAGCACCATATTTATTGATTACATAATCCATAACCCGGCTTCGGCCCTCATCATCAAAATCGATATCAATATCGGGCATACTCACACGATCTGGATTTAAGAAACGCTCAAAAAGCAGATCGTATTTAATAGGGTCAATATTTGTAATTCCCAGACAATAAGCTACCGCAGAACCAGCAGCAGAACCCCGGCCGGGACCTACCGAAACATCCATATTACGTGCTTCGCGAATGAAATCTTCTACAATCAGGAAATAACCCGGATATCCCGTATTCTCAATAACGCTCAACTCAAAATTGAGTCGCTCTTCAATTTCGGGAGTTAAGTCTGGATAGCGCTTTTTAGCTCCTTCAAATGTGATGTGCTTGAGGTATTTATTCTCCCCGCGTTTTCCGCCATCAAGTTTATCTTCTTCAAACCTAAATTCTTCAGGAATCGTAAATGCAGGTAATAAGACATCACGCGCTAATACAAAAGCTTCAATCTTATCTACAACTTCACTCACATTGCTTATCGCTTCCGGCAGATCTGTAAACAGGGCCTTCATTTCTTCGGCAGACTTGAAATAATATTCTTCATTATCCAGACCAAAACGATACCCACGCCCACGACCTTTTGGTGTCGCAACCTTTTCCCCATCTTTTACACACAATAAAATATCGTGAGCAGAAGCATCTTCTTTCTCAATGTAGAAGGTGTTGTTTGTGGCGACTAGTTTTACATCATGAGTTTTAGAAAATTCCACCAAAGTCTGGTTGACCCGGTCTTCATCTTCCTGCCCGTGACGCATAATCTCGATATAGAGATCTTCACCAAAGGTACCTTTCCACCAGAGTAAGGCCTCTTCAGCTTGCTTTTCACCTACATTGAGCACTTTACTGGGTACTTCACCATATAAGTTACCAGTAAGTACGATAAGGTCTTCTTTGTAGCGCTCTACAATCTCCCGGTCTATACGCGGTACGTAGTAAAACCCGTCTGTATAAGCAAGCGAAGCCATTTTTGCGAGATTGTGATAGCCCTTTTTGTTTTTGGCGATAAACACAATCTGATAGCCGTTGTCTTTTTGGCTTTTATTTTTATGATCCTGACATACGTTGAGTTCGATCCCAACAATAGGTTTTATAATGGTTTCTGTAGGTTCTTCGCCTGCCGCGATTAACTCTTCATTTTTAGCAAGTGCACCTTTATTATGTGCAGTCAAAGCTTTCACAAAGTGGAAGGCACCCATCATATTTCCCATATCGCTAATGGCGACTGCGGGCATCTGATGTCTTTTTGCAGCAGCAACCAGATCGTGTACACTAGAAGTAGACTGAAGGATCGAAAACTGCGAGTGGTTGTGCAAATGCACAAAATCTACCTTGGCAAGTTGGGCTTTGTTTTCCTTAATTTCTTCTTTAGAAATATCTGCCTGATCTACTTTTTGTAGCGTTTTGCGTATTTCTTCGGAAGCTTTCTTAAGATTTATATGCTTAAGCCCGATAAATTGAATCGGCTGCGGATTAGCTTCTGAAAAGTTTTCAAAATAACCTGCCGTTACATCTAATTCTTCCTGAGTAAATATGCGACGGCGTACCAGTTCAAAAAAGCAACGTGTGGTCGCTTCCACATCGGCAGTAGCATTATGCGCTTCAGAAAAAGGCTTGTTGAATAAATACTGGTGTAATTCGGTAAGTGTAGGAAGTTTAAATTTTCCTCCACGACCTCCGGGAATTTGACACAGTTGCGCGGTTCTTTCGGTACAGGTGTCTAAAACAGGTAGTTCTTGTAATTGGTTTGTAACATCAAGCCGGTGAAATTCTGCACCCATAATGTTTAAATCAAAACCTACGTTTTGACCCACTACAAATTTTGTCTTGTCTAAAGCAGCTTTAAATTTCCCCAGAACTTCGCCGAGAGGTAATCCATCTCGTTGAGCCAATTCCGTAGAAATACCATGTATGCGTTCTGCATCAAAAGGAATGTCAAAACCATCAGGACGTATTAAATAATCCTCGTGCTCAATGCAGTTACCCATGTCATCGTGAAGCTGCCACGCGATTTGTATGGCTCTTGGCCAGTTGTCAGAATCGGTAAGGGGAGCGTTCCAGTTTTTAGGTAAGCCGGTAGTTTCTGTATCAAAAATTAGGTACATCTGGTTCTCTTTGAATTACTCGATAGTCGAGGATTGAATCGTTTGACAGCTAAAGCTGTCAAAATAATTTTAGAAAAATATTAGATCAACTTCTTAAAACGCTGTGCTCTAAGACCGAAATAAAAATGGGCTAAAAGTTTAAAATTAAAGAAAAACAGAGGCTTTAAAAAGTTAACTTTTGAGGAGTTATTAACGTATGTATCATAAAAAAAATCCCCTTCAATAGTTGACTATTGAAGGGGATTTTAGAGTTTATTTTTATTTTGGCTAATTCAAATAAACAGATTTTATGCCATTATTTCAAAGGCTTTTACTTCTTCTAGTGTGCTTTCTATAACTCCTAATTGAGATTTTAAAATGGCTTCAGTTGTAGGAGGTAGATGTGGTTCGCTCAGAATATTTTTATACTCCTCTATAGCGTTATTTTCCCCACGTATCGTTTCTTTTAAAAGCGCTTCGTCGCTGTTACTAGACACTGTAGATTTTATATTCATCCACGCTCTATGTGCATCGCCTGCCAGACTTGTTCCTTTTTCAGGAGTCTCACCATAAGCTTTGATTTCATTTTTTATATGGTGGCCAAAATCATAACGCTCTTTTGCTTTACGATTAAAGTATTCTGTCAAAGTTCCATTCTTGGTATGGTCTGAAGCTAACTTGTAACCTGCTTCCGCGTCGTAATTCTTGGTTAATAATTCATTTAACTTATTCGAAATTTTTTCTGTGAACTTCATCTTCTAACTTCTTTTAAATTATCGAAACGTTTTTATTAAGGTAATGTGTTTCGTCTACGTTTACTTTAAGATACTAAGTTAAGCCGCCAGAAGCAAATAAATTAAGAGTGTTTAACTTCTATATCAGGTGTTTAACACTTTTAGAATTTCTTGCTAATGAGACTTAACTTAAATATATTTTATGCTAAAGTTTCAAGGGCTTTAGCTTCCGTCAATGCATTTTGTACACTGTCGCGTTGTTTTGCTATTATGTTTGTTGTAGATAATGGTAATTCACCATTTTTTATAATCTCATTGTATTCTTCCAGGGCAGTTTTTTCACCACGTATCGCTTCTTCTAAAACTGCTTCATCCTTGTCTGAGGTCAATGCAGTTTTTAAATCCATCCACAGGCGGTGAGCATCTCCAGCAAGACTAGTGCCTTTATCTGGCTCCTGACCAAGATTACTCAGTTCAGTTTTTAATTCATGACCAAAATCATAGCGGTCTTGTGCGCGACTTAATAAATAATTTTTTAATGCTGAATTCTGAACTTTTTCAGCAGCATTTTTATACCCTGCTTCAGCATCGTAATTTTTCTCTAGTAATTCGTTGAGCTTTTTGCCCATATCATCTGTATAACTCATAGTATTTTTTTTATTGAATTGCTTTAGGTTATTCTAAAACACACCTCAATTTATATCGAAAAAAAATTCAATTTTCAGAATTAACAGGTTTTAACCGCTTTTAAGTCAAATTAACACGGGGTTTAAGAAGTTTTTTGTTAAAAAAATAACGCTTCCCCTAAATAGGAGAAGCGTTATCTATAGAATGGAAGTAGCTGTTTAATCTACCTTAAAGCCGGCATCTATACGTGCGATTAAATCTGCGTAATGGTACCTGGTCAACGTGTCTCTAGAGTTGTTTTTACGTGAATTTAAATCTGAACGTAGCTGCGTAAGTTCACCGCGCATAAGAGGCAATACGTCTGATATTAAAATCTCTTGATTGTCTTTTTCAAGTTCGCCTAGATAAGAGGTAGCGATTTCTACATATTTACGTTGCAGATTTCTGCGGTATGCATCAGTTTTTTGACCTTGATACAATTCGTTAAAAATACCTTTTCTTAAATCATTCATTAATGTAACCGCCGAATATGCAGATGCACCATTTTTCTGCTCATTTTCAATCATACGGGTAAGACGCTTGTCTGATAGTAAATTGCTAAGCGCATAAATTTGTACACTTTTAACCTGCTCAATAGCGCCGTCTGCTTCAATACGATCTAATATATCTCTATTTAATAGCCACTGCGGGGTTGTAAATGCGTTATCGTTTAAAAATTCTACAGCTTCCTGTTGAACTTCTTTAGGCACCGGTTGATATACCACACCGTTCTGATCTGAAGTTTTTATAGTTTCGTAAACGCCGCCTACATTAGTAACTACGTGGTTGATATAACCGCGCCATAAACGGGCTAATTCTCCATATACTTCGCTTAAGTCATCATAGCCGTAGCCGTCTTTGGTAGTCCAGTTTATAAAATTAGGCACTACTTTCTTCATGTTAGCTAAACCATAGCTGCTGGCTTTGATGTTATCATCTCCCAGGCTTTCGGTTTGAGAATGCGGGTCTATACCGTTAGCGCTTCCAAATTCATACCACGGGTTTCCTGCTTTTTCAAGAATCCACTTATCTAAAGTAGGTTTTTCTTCTATAGAGCTTGATGCTTCAGGAATATACCTATATCCCCAGTTGATAGCATATAAATCGTACGGTCCCATCATGCGTATGTAGCGTACGCCATCATCTCCGGGTTGCGCTACATAGTTTACACGTGCATAATCCATAATAGATGGTGTGAGTCCGTATTTCTGGGTAAAAGAAGCAATACGTAGCGAATCTGTAGGATATGCTGAACTTGCTTTCATATTATGAGGTAAGCCTAATGCGTGACCTACTTCGTGAGCAATAACCATACGCATCATCTCACCTATTTCTGCTTCAGGAGTTTCTAAAGTACGTGCAGCCGGGTTTTGAGCTCCGGCTTCAATCATAAAGCGGTTACGGTAGGAGCGTAGGTGGTTGTGATACCAGATCACATCACTTTCTATAATCTCACCCGTTCTTGGGTCAGATACAGAAGGTCCTACAGCATTACGCGTTGTGCTTGCCACGTATCGAATCACTGAATAGCGCACATCTTCAGGGCTAAACTCAGGGTCTTCTTCGGCAGAAGGTGGGTCTTTAGCGATAATTGCATTTTTAAAGCCGGCAACTTCAAAGGCTTTGTTCCAGTCTTCAATACCTTGCTTGAAGTAGGGGCGCCACTTTAACGGAGTTGCAGGATCTAAATAATAAATGATGGGTTTTACGGGTTCTACCAGTTCACCTCTTTTGTAGGCTTCGATATCTTTAGGTATTAATTTCCAGCGGCGAATAATTTTATAATCATCTGCTTTTAACTGTTCAGAATCGTAATTGTATTTTTTAGAAGTAAACCAGCCTACACGATCATCTGCAAGTCGCGGTTGCATTTTATCGTCTGGAAGAAGAACCATAGATTGATTCATTAGCAAAGTTAGGGTACCGGCTTGATCGCGCTCTGGCGGCTCCTCTGCATCATAAGTCATTACGTGTTTAACTTCTACATTCTTAGGAAAAGCGGCAGCAGACTCGATATATGATCTGGTTCCATCTAGTTTTTTAATCTTATATTCTTTGCGTAGTCTTGAAGATACACCGTTTATAGCATCAATATCTTTTGTAAATAGGTCTGTTACTTCAATAACGAGATTTGTAGAATCTTTACTTTTTGCGGCTATAGCTGTACTGTAGAGTATAGGGAAGAAATTATTTGCTTCTACAGATTTTGAGATCGGGCTGTTCTCGTCGCTTTCATTTTCAAAACTAATTACTTTTAGGTCAACATAGTTTCCGCGTTTTATCCAGCGTACCACCTGCTCATTTACTTTAGAACCTGCATTAACATAACCACCGCCAAAACCAGAGGGAACTTTTGCAATACGACTTACTAAAAGCATGTCTTTGCCTAATAAGCTATCTGGGATTTCAAAATAGAGTTTTTCATCAACGGTATGTGTTGTGAAAAGACCTTGGTCGCTTAAGGCTTCTTTAGTTACAACCTTGTCGTAAGGTTTGAGTTTAGAATCCTTTTTGTCTTTAGTTTCAATCGCTGTGGAAGCTTTAATCGGGAGCTTTTGAGATTTGCAACTGTAGAGTAAAATACATAGGAGAGGTAGTAATACGAGTTTTCTTAGCATCTTGTTGTTTTTGATGCATAATTTACAGAATCGTAACTAAATCTACACTGCAAAATTTACAGAAATTTCAGCGCATGCTAATAGTGCTTCTGAAGCACAAATAAGAAGGATTGCGCTGCTTCTCTAAATTTTCTTCTCGAGTCTGCGTTGAATGATTTGTTTACTGGTTCTTTTGAATTCTGAAGTTCGAAAGAGTATGATTCTACAAGTTTAGTGGTGAAAAGATGTAGCACCTCATCTGAAATTTCAGTTCGAAGGTTGCAAGCATATCCTTTTTTTTCTTTTGCTATACTTGAACAGGATTCTAAAGTTAGCGTTATAGCGTTGCCATCTTTAAATTTGAGCGTGAGTTTATCACCAACTTTAGATTGAGCTAAATTTTTACGTGTACCCAGAATAAGATAATTAGTATCTAAAAGACTTTGAAATCCCAGATGTAAAGAGTCATCATCTGTAAGGCTTAATTTATTTGCATTCTGAGTTCGGGTAACATCAAAATACAAACCTATATTTTTACCATCCTCGTGCTCAATATTAAGTATTGAGTGGCCGCCCATTACGTACTCGGTTCTATCTTTATGAGCCTTGGTTTTTACGAGGTAATTTGGCGCAAATAAAATATTATGTTGAAGACCGTTATCGTTAGATTTTGATCTTTTAAAAAATTTAAAGAGCATAATGGTGTCAATTTTCTTATATACGAAAAAATAGAGCTATTATGTAGGGGAGTTTTTTTAATTCTAGGCTGCAAAAATAACCAAAATAGCATTGCTATTTAGTTAATAAATTACCAATAAAAAAAGCCTCCTGTTGAGGAGGCTTTTGTACTCGGGACGGGACTTGAACCCGTACGAACTAATGTTCATTGGATTTTAAGTTTTAAAAATCCAACCCTAATATCTCTCAAGCCGCAATTTTACGAGTTATATTTTTAATGACTTACATTATTTTTTAAAAAAAAGTTTCGATTACAGTTGCTTTAATTTTAATTCTGCTAAAGTAAATTGAATCTTTAAGCTAGTCAATAGCACTTTTGTTTGGTTTTAATATTACAGTGTTTCAAAAATTTTAAACCACTAATTCTGAAATCTCTTTAGGGAAATTGGTAAGTAATATTTTTTTGATTTTCTTCCCATCATAATCATTTAAGATGAGTAAATCATAAACTTCTGCTACTAAATCTGTAATACGTAGAGATGTGTTAGCAAGTTCAAGTAAACTCTTGTCATTGTAAATTTTTATCGCTGATGGATAGTCTTCCTCAAGGATTATTTTATTTATCAAATCTAATCTTTCAAGATGCCATTTTTCAATTTCAAATTTTTCTGTGTGTTTAATGAATTCCTGTTTTAGCTGTTGTAAAGTTAAATTCTTTCCAAAATGATTTTCATTAAATAGGTTCATCTTAGATGAAACATATTTTATTGCATGATCATTTTTATTCTCATCGAGTCTTTTTAATACTTCATTCTTAAATACACCTATTTTTTCATCAATTTCCGTTAAACCTTTTGATGACATTATCAGATTCAAGATTTTATCGTTTAAAAACAAATTTTCAATTTCTGAAACTTTTAAAATATAGATTTTGTTTTCTTTAAGTTTTTCATGGGCTTCTTCTGGTCTATGATCAGCATCTATTAACCCAACAGCGTTTTTACTTAATTCAAGCTTATTATTGACAATTTTAGTATAGCTCGTGACTTGGGAGCATCCACCAACAGGTCTTATTTTGTATTTCGGAAATAGTAATTTTAATAGTTTATAATCATAACTATTGGTTTTATCACCTTCACAAAATAAAATGGGTTGCTCAGTACCAATTATTTCCATTACTAACTCCTCTGGAAAGTCATCCTCTGTGGGTATTTGCTCAAGCTCCCATTGATTTGGATATTTAAATTTTTTTATCCATATTTTTTTTGAATTTATTCTTGAAGATGCAAAATTTAAATCGTGAGTTAGATAGACAAATTTACAGTCTGGTCGCTCTATTTCAAGTCTATCCCAAATTTCTTCAACCATTAATTTGTGAAGATGCATTTCAGGTTCGTCAATTAATATAAAAGATGATCGCGGTGCTTGTAAGACCTGAGAAGTCAAATATATAGTTGTTTTTTCACCATCACTTAATGACATTATCGAAAGATATTCAGTCTTTTCTGGTTTTCTTTT
Source organism: Leeuwenhoekiella sp. MAR_2009_132 (assembly GCF_000687915.1). Classification (NCBI taxonomy): domain Bacteria; kingdom Pseudomonadati; phylum Bacteroidota; class Flavobacteriia; order Flavobacteriales; family Flavobacteriaceae; genus Leeuwenhoekiella; species Leeuwenhoekiella sp. MAR_2009_132. Next base: position 959,894 of record NZ_JHZY01000004.1, on the reverse strand, counting down.
AAAAGTAATTGAAATACCATCTTCAATTGACATTTCTATTTTAGGAAATAAGGAATTGAAAATTTCAATGAGTTTGTAAAGTTTTGGTAAGGGCTCACGATTAGTGGGCAGATTTTTTTTAAGTCTGTTTATAGTGACTTGATTATATTGTGCATTTTCGGATATTAAGCTTTTTAGTAAAACATTCATTTCACTTAGAATGATCTCAGAATGCCTAGTCTCTTTAAAAGTTTTAGCTCCTTGTTGAGTTTTACGCAAATTGGAGCTAGTATCTGCGAGAGGGTTTATTTGTTGAATATTTTCCATCACTAACCAACGTTGAGCGGAAATTGTTACTCCTAAATTTTTCAGATTATCCTTAAAATAATTGATATAGCTAGTTTTTCCACTGCCATTTGCGCCAATAATTACCAAATTGCTTTGCAAGTGCCCAATTTGTTCTAGAAATTCAAATTCTAAAATCACTTTATTTATATGATTTTTGTGGGCATTAGTGAGTTTTTCGATTAAATGGGATATGTTATTTCCTAAACCAATATTGGACTTTAAGGTTTCCGGATCAAGTTCCCCTGGAAGGAAGGAGATAAAGAAATTATTTAAATTCCAACTAGTGAAATTTTCATAATAGGTTTCATTAAAAGTTTCTTTTCTTAAGTATACTAGAAAGTCTTTGAATTGATTTTCCAAATCATTGTCTAATTGAATTTGTTTTAAATGTTCTATAAGAATTTCTAAGAATTTCTTGAAAGAATTTAAGTCTATATATGTACTCATGGTTTTATTAAGTTCTTTTAAAGAATGAAAAGGTATTTTCAAGATTAAATACGAGTAGAGTACAAAATCCAATAAATTTTATATATAACGAATTATAATACAGGTTAATAAGAGGTTGAGTCCAATAAAAAAAGTTTCGTTTACAGTTGCAATTTCATTTTTTTTAAATGAAATTTCATAGTCTGAAAAAAGGCTTAAAACAAGGAAAGCCCTAGTGTTTACTAGGGCTTTCGCTATGTACTCGGGACGGGACTTGAACCCGTACGAACTAATGTTCATTGGATTTTAAGTCCAACGTGTCTACCAATTCCACCACCCGAGCGTGGGCTTTCAATTAAACACCATTTTATATATGGTGAAACTATTAGAGCGAAAGACGGGATTTGAACCCGCGACCCTCACCTTGGCAAGGTGATGCTCTACCCCTGAGCTACTTTCGCAATTCATTAAACTATGTCGCTTAATGCGGATGCAAATTTACAAGATTTCTTCAATCTGCAAAGCAAATTCTGAAAAAAAATTAAATCTTTATGAAACCTTATTTTTTTTACTTCGAATAAGCATTCTTTTTATCTCATTTAATTTCATTAAAGCTTCAACAGGCGTTAGTGTATCTATATCAATATGAAGTATTTCCTCTTTTATTTCTTCTAAAAGTGGGTCGTCAAGATTGAAAAAGCTAAGCTGCATTTCATCACTGACATTTTCTTTTAAAACTTTCTGTTGATCTTCTTTTCGGCTTGAATTCTCTAATTTTTCAAGCATTTTGTTTGCCCTATGCAAAACTTGTTGCGGCATTCCGGCCATTTTAGCTACATGTATTCCAAAACTGTGCGCACTACCTCCCGGAATTAACTTCCGAAGAAATAAAACCGTGTCTTTGAGCTCTTTAACAGATACATTGAAGTTTTTTATACGTAAAAAGGTATCGCACATATCATTGAGTTCGTGATAGTGGGTTGCGAATAATGTTTTAGGTCGTGCTGGGTGTTCGTGCAAATATTCACTAATTGCCCAGGCAATAGATATGCCATCATAAGTACTGGTACCCCTGCCTATCTCATCCAGTAAAACTAAACTTCGGTTAGATATATTATTTAGAATACTTGCTGTCTCATTCATCTCAACCATAAAGGTAGATTCTCCCATAGAGATGTTATCGCTTGCCCCCACGCGAGTAAAAATGCGATCTACAAGGCCTATACGGGCAGCTTTTGCAGGTACAAAACTTCCTATTTGTGCTAATAAAACAATTAAGGCGGTTTGTCTTAGAATAGCAGATTTACCAGACATGTTAGGGCCGGTAATCATAATCATTTGCTGGGTATCTCTATCTAAGTAGGTGTCATTTGCTATATAAACTTCACCCAGCGGGAGTTGTTTTTCAATTACGGGATGACGGCCTTCTGTGATCTCGAGTTCAAAAGACTCGTCAATGACAGGTCTTGAGTATTCGTTTTCTTTAGCCAGACATGTAAATGAACGCAAACAATCTAGCTGCGCAATGGTATTAGCATTGGTCTGTACAGGGTCAATAAATTGAGTAATCCAGGTTACAAGCTGATTAAAAAGTTGTTGCTCAATCCCCAATATGCGTTCTTCGGCTCCCAGAATTTTAGCTTCGTATTCTTTTAGTTCTTCGGTGATGTAGCGTTCTGCATTTACCAGCGTTTGTTTACGTATCCAATCTGCTGGCACCTTGTCTTTATGCGTATTACGAACTTCTATATAATACCCAAAAACATTATTTGAAGCTATTTTTAGAGAAGTAATGCCTGTTCGTTCAGTCTCTCGGGCAAGCATTTTGTCAAGATATTCTTTGCCTGAAGTAGCTAAACCTCTCAGTTCGTCAAGTTCTTCGTGAAATCCCGGAGCGATGGTATTACCTTTTATCACATTTACCGGAGCATCCTCAGTAAGCGTCTCTTTAATCTTTGATCTTAAATGCTCCAGATTATTAATTTTTTCTGCTAAAATCTGAAGTGCTTCGTTTTCTGTATTTTGAGCCAGTGCTTTTATAGGCACCATTGCTTCTAAAGAATTTTTAAGCTGAATAATCTCACGGGGTGTAACCTTCCCCGTTGCTACCTTAGAGATAAGTCGCTCAACATCTCCTATTTTTTTTACGTGCTGTGATAACTTGTCGTAAAACTCATTATTGTTTAAAATATATTCTACAACCTCGTGTCGCTCTTGAATAGGCGCGATTGATTTTAGCGGTAAAGCAAGCCATCGTTTTAGAAGCCTTCCGCCCATAGGCGATATGGTTTTATCAATAACATCTAAAAGTGTAATAGACTTAGTAGAAGTGCCCTGGTATAGCTCTAAGTTACGTATGGTAAATCGATCCATCCACACATAGGCGTCTTCAGCAATACGGCCTATGCGTGCAATATGCTGAAGTTTGTGATGCTGCGTCTCACTTAAATAATGAAGTGCTGCACCGGCCGCAATTATACCTTCATCTATATCATCAATGCCAAAACCTTTTAGAGTTTTTGTATTGAAGTGTTTATTTAAGCTTTCTCGGGCAAAATCTATTTGAAACACCCAATCTTCCTGATAGAAGACGTGAAAATCTGTGCCAAAACTATCTTTAAATTCTTTCTTGTTGCTTTTACTAATAAGCAGTTCGCTAGGGTTAAAATTTTGAAGTAGCTTATCTACATAGGCGCGATCTCCCTGCGTTGTAAGAAATTCACCAGTAGAAACGTCAAGAAAAGAAAGTCCTAGCAAGCGTTTACCAAAATGTAATGCGCCTAGAAAGTTATTGCTTTTAGACTGTAGTACTTCGTCGTTTAAAGCAACACCCGGAGTTACAAGTTCGGTCACTCCGCGTTTAACAATAGTTTTTGTGGTTTTGGGGTCTTCTAATTGATCGCAGATTGCAACTCGGCAACCCGCTTTAACCAGCTTAGGTAAATAGGTGTTTAGTGAATGATGAGGAAAGCCTGCAAGTTCGGTACGCTCACCGCCATTATTTCTATTGGTTAAAATTATACCTAAAATACCGGCAGCCTTTACAGCATCTTCTCCAAAAGTCTCATAAAAATCACCCACTCTAAAAAGTAACAACGCATCAGGATATTTGGTTTTGATCCCGTTGTATTGTTTCATTAAAGGAGTGACTGTTTTCTCTTTTTTCTTAGACATAACTAGTGTTGCCGTATTTATATTTAGTGGGTATAAATTTAAAGAATATCACAGGGAAGTTCTTCTAACTCCCCTAAGAGTTATTTGTTTTTGTCAACAATTTAATGGGAGTTTCTTCTGAATTATAATCCAAAAAATTTAATCCTTATTTTATTGAATACTTATTTTTACAGTATGAATAGAAAGTTAAAGAACAGCGAACTCGATCGTAAGTCTGTAGATGAGTTTTTGAGTGCTAAAAAGACACCCATTATCGTGGTGCTAGATAATATAAGAAGTCTTAATAACATAGGTTCTGTGTTTAGAACAGCAGATGCTTTTCTCGTTGAGGCTGTCTATTTATGCGGTATTTGCGCACAGCCACCTAATAAAGAAATCACTAAAACCGCATTAGGAGCTACAGAAAGTGTAACCTGGGAATATTTTGAAGATACTTTAATTGCTGTTGAGCAATTAAAAAGTTTAGGGTATACGATAGCTTCTATTGAACAGGCAGAACGAGCGGTCATGTTAGATGATTTTGCTCCTGAGCCAAATGCCAAACTCGCTGTAATTTTTGGGAATGAGGTAAAAGGAGTACAGCAAAAGGTCGTAAATGCTTCAGATATAGTGCTTGAGATTCCTCAAATAGGAACCAAACATTCATTTAATATAGCTGTGAGCGCTGGTATTGTGCTCTGGGATGTGTATGCTAAGATGAAAGCACTGCGATAATATAATTTTAAATAATATATTGAATTGTTAAAAATTATATAATTCTACTAAATCTTTCCTAAATACACTAGTATTGGCAATTTTATGTAAGAGTTTTGCGTTACCCACATAACAAAGAACCCAACATAATGAACGTTAATAATTTTGATTACGCATCGTATTCTAGAGGAGCTAAAGATGGTAAGAAGCTTGGAATCCTAGTAGGAATAATAATAGGCTTTGCATTTATGTTGGCGCTACTTTGCTTTTTCTACTACTAACTTTCAATCAATTTTTATTTAATCTGATTGAGGATTGACAAGTAATCGGCGCGGTTTTTTACAAAATCCAGTTCCGAAATATCTATTATTTTAACTTTTCCCGGGCTACTGTTTTTTATCATATTCAGATAGCCCTTATTTATTTTCAGTAAATAATTTTCAGATATATCCTGCTCGTAAGATCTACCACGCTTTTTTATATTTTCCAGTAAACGCTCCGGATTTTGGTAGAGATAAATATATAAATCTGGTCGTGCAATTTCACGATACATTATACCGTGTAACTTCTTATATAAATTGTACTCTTCTTCAGTAAGGGTGATTTTTGCAAAAATGAGTGATTTAAAACAATCATAATCGCCTATCATAAAATCTTTAAACAAATCATATTGACCTATGTCATCAAGCAGTTGTTGATAGCGGTCTGCTAAAAATGACATTTCAAGAGGAAAGGCATAGCGCGCCTGATCTTCATAAAACTTAGGGAGAAACGGATTGTCTTTAAAGCGTTCTAGAATAAGTTTTGCATTAAAATCTTCAGAAATCATACTAGCCAGTGTGGTTTTACCGGCTCCAATATTACCCTCAATCGCAATATAATTTTGAGCGCTTAGGTTATAAGCGCTATTGGGATTTTTTAGGGATTCTGTTATTTTTTCAGGAATTAGCTGATCTGTAGTTTCCTTTAATAACTCTCGTATTTCTTTTTTTAATACAGGATGTTCAAAAGTTGTCGCAATGTCATTAAGCGGGTATAAAACAAAATTACGCTGGTGTAACCTGGGGTGAGGGACTTCTAATTTTTCAGTATATAAAATTTTATCGCCATAAAATAAAATGTCAATATCTATAAGGCGATCTGTATACCCTTGTGTAGAACGTACGCGGCCCAATTCTTTTTCAATAGTTAAAATTAAATCTATTACCGCTGCGCTTTCTAAACGGGTTTGAATTAGAATTACACAATTAAGAAAGTCTGCGCCTTCAAAACCCCACGATTTAGTTTTGTAAACAGGTGAAATCTGTTTTACGCTTCCTAGTTCTAAGAATAGTTGATCTACCGCATTTTGAAGATTTTCTAATGAGTTTCCCTGGTTGCTTCCTAAAGATAAGAGTATGTTTTGTAGTGCTTTAATGGGTGTAGAATGTTAAATAATTTAAGAGCAATTTAAGTAAAAGCAGTGTACATTCTGCTAATTTTGACGACTAGAACCTAATAAATTCAAGAGTTTGACGCAAGCCTCAATAAGCCAAAGAGATGCACTGGCTGCCTACCGCATTTATTTCATTCTGGGAGCTTTGTTTATTTGTTCTCTTGTAGTCTCTAATCTTATTTTTCAAAAGTTTTTTTACTGGGATTTTTTTGGTCTTTATCGGTTTGAAATTTCCGTAGGAATTTTGCCATACCCCATCACATTTTTAATTACAGATTTGCTGAGTGAGATGTATGGTAAGAAAAAAGCAAATCAAGTAGTTACCGCAGGAATTTTTGCTTCGTTATTTTCTTTACTAATAGTATATACCTCTGCGGCAGTCCCAGCAACTTCTTGGTCTCCCGTTAATGATGCATTATTTAATACCGTTTTTGGAGCTACAGCAGTAGCGGTTTTAGCGTCTATGCTGGCTTACCTGTTTGCACAGTATATAGATATACAACTTTATCATTTTTGGAAAAATCTCACAAAAGGAAAACATTTGTGGCTTAGAAATAACTTTTCCACTTTTTTTAGTCAGTTTTTAGACACCATCACGGTGCTATTATTGTTGTGTAGTTTTGGTAAAATAGAGTGGGAGCGTTTTACAGCACTATTGATTAGTGGTTTTTTATTTAAAGTACTTATTGCTATTTGTGATACCCCTTTTATGTATTTAGGCGTTTATATATTTAGAAAACGGTTTAACCTCGCTCCTAATCAAGAGTTAGGTTCTGAAATTGAAGTATTTCAAAAAGAAGAAAAAATTTAAAGAGTATGAAAAAGATATTTAAAATATTAGGAATTATACTGGTTGTTCTAATTGTAGGACTTATTGCTGCGCCTTTCTTATTTAAAAGTCAGCTTGAAGATTTATTAAAACGTTCAATAAATGAAAATTTAAATGCAACGGTTGCGTGGGAGGAATTTGATCTTACTTTATTCTCAAGTTTCCCAGATGCAGCGGTTCAGGTTAAAAATTTTAGCATCGTTAACAAAGCTCCTTTTGAAGGTGATACTTTGGCGAGCGGTGAGTTATTACAGCTTGATATGGGCGTGATGCAACTTTTTAAAACTTCGTCTGGCAACCCTATCGCAGTTGATGCAATTAAATTGAATCAAGCTTTTGTAAATATAAAAGTAGATAGTTTAGGCAATGCAAATTATGATATCGCAAAAGAGAGTGCAACTCCAGAAACAGATACGATTGCAGATAATACCGGTAGTTTTAAGTTTGATATACAGCATTATGAACTCAATAATTCAAGGATAAATTATTTAGACGAAAGCACAAAAACGTATTTGAAGCTTACCGAAGTTAACCACGAGGGTACCGGTGATTTTTCTGCAGCAGTTTCTAATTTAGACACAAAAACTGAAGCATTAGCTTCATTTGACTTTGATGGAGTAAATTATTTGAACTCAAATAAGATTAAGTTAGATGCACTTATTGAGATGAATCTACCAGAACAGCGCTATACCTTTAAGGAAAATCAGCTTCTCGTTAATCAGCTTCCATTAGTGTTCTCAGGATTTGTGAAAATTAACGAGACTAATAATGAACTAGATCTTGCATTTGAAACACCATCTAGCGATTTTAAAAACTTTCTCGCTGTGATACCTGAGATTTATGCAAAGAATCTTGATGGGGTGAAAACTACAGGCGATTTTATAGTTAATGGTAAAATAAATGGGATTGTTGATGAGACGCATATTCCGAAGCTTGATATAGAGATCAAATCAAATAATGCTTCTTTTAAATATCCTGACTTGCCTAAAACGGTAGAAGATATTGTAATAGATATGCAAATAGTAAATGAAACGGGCCTGGTAGAAGATACCTATTTGCGTCTGGGCAATTTAAATTTAAGAATAGATCAGGATGTTTTTAATGCCAAAGGAAGAATAGACAGGCTTACCACAAACCCACTTATAGATCTGGCATTAAAGGGGAAATTAAATTTAGCCAATATAGAAAAGGCATATCCTTTAGAATTAGATCAGGATTTAAATGGAATGTTGACAGTAGATATGACTGCTAATTTTGATATGGAAAGTGTAGATAAAGAACAATATCAGAACATCAAGAGTAGTGGTACAGCTAACTTAAAAGATTTCAAATACATTTCGCCAGAATTACCTAATCCATTAACTATTGCAGTTGCTAATGTAAAATTTAATCCGGGAACGATAACCCTTGAGAATTTAACGGCACAAACCGGTAAAACAGATTTGGCTGCAAAAGGAAGCATAGAAAATCTTATTCCTTTCTTGCTATCTAAACAAAATTTAAAAGGTCGTTTTAATGTAAACTCAAACACTATAAACCTTAGTGATTTTAGTGTTGTTGAGACAACGCCTGTAACTCCTGCTGAGTCAAAGACAAAGACTGTTACTGCTACAAAAGAAGCCGCAATTAAGATTCCGTCATTCTTAGATGCAGCGATAGATTTTTCTGCTGGTAAGGTTATTTATGATAATATCACGCTTTCTAATGTAAGGGGTAATGTTGCGATTAATGATGAGACCGCAAGTCTAAATAATATACAATCTGATATTTTTGGAGGTGCAATAGCACTTCAGGGAAATGTGAGTACTAAGGGGCTAACCCCAACTTTTGGGATGAATTTAGATCTTAAAAGTGTAGATATTAGTAAATCTTTTGAAGGATTAGAAATGCTTCAGCAGTTTGCGCCTATTGCAAAAGCCTTGCAGGGTGCATTAAATACAACAATAAGCCTTAAAGGTAATCTTTCAGACGATCTAACACCGGTGTTATCATCACTGGCAGGAAATGCTTTAGCGCAATTGCTTACCGTAAAAGTTGATCCTGAAAAAATGAAACTTCTTAATGCCTTAGACGGAAAACTAGATTTTATAAACCTTCAGAATATCGACTTAAGTAATTTAAAAACACAGTTGAGTTTTAATGATGGCTTAGTTACTGTAAAGCCCTTTGATTTTAATGTTAAGGGTATTAATGTAGGTGTAAGCGGAACACATAGTTTAGAAAATACAATTAATTATGTATTGAATCTTAAAGTGCCGGGTACATTCTTAGGAGCAAAATTAGGGAGTACATTGTCAAGTTTGAGCAACACAGATCTAGATAAATATACTGTAGATCTACCTGTTAATTTGTCGGGGAGTTTTACGAGCCCGCAGGTGAATGTTAATATGCAGCAAGCAGTAACTAACCTAACTCAACAGATTGTTGCTACTCAAAAAGGAAAATTACAGCAGCAAGGTGAAGATAAAATAAAAGATGTTTTAGGTGGCTTGTTAGGCGGTAGTAAAACAACCAAGGACACTACAACTATATCTAAACCTAAAGATTCTTTAGCGACTAAACCTAATACAACAACTGTAGTAAAAGATGTACTTGGAGGCTTATTTGGTAAGAAGAAGAAAGCAGCAGATACTACAAAAACGGATAATAACTAAGATAATCTGTAAATTTTAAGCATAAAAAAAGCACCAGATGGTGCTTTTTTTATGCTTAAATATAAGTTTAAAACTTAATTAGAAACTTATAACTATAAATTCTGAGCGTCTGTTAAGTTGATGTTCTTCTTCAGTACAGTCAGACCCATTACCGCAGTCGTTCATAAGTTCTGTTTCACCAAAACCTTTTCCTGTAATCCTACTAGCATCTATACCGCGACTAATTATATATTCTGCGGTTGATCGTGCCCGTTTATCAGATAAACTTAAGTTGTATGCGTCTTTACCACGACTGTCTGTGTGTGAACGTACTTCTACTATAAGATTTGGGTTTGTTTCCATAACAGCAAGTACTTTTACTAATTCTATTGCAGCATCAGGGCGAATGTTAAAGCGGTCAAAGTCAAAATAAATAGGATTTAACTTCAGTAATTTTGCTAAATCATCACCTTGATTAATTTTAGTAATACGAGGTTCTAATAATAAATCAACCACCATAGATTCTCCATTAGCTTTAGGAGTTACAATTAGTTGTTCTGCAGAGTAGTAATCTGGTTCTTCAGCACGTATAAGTATTTCCTGATTACATAGCGGATTTAATGTGTAATTGCCCTGTGCATCAACTTTAGTAGTTTCAAGAACCTTTCCATTAAGATCAACGACACTTACTGTAGCAGTAGGTATAGGTAAGAGTGTTTGTTTGTCTTTTACAGTGCCAGTAACTAAAATCTCACAAACCGGCGGAGGAACAGGAGTTCTTGTAAATTTAAAAATATCATCACTTCCCATCCCAAAATAGCGGTTAGTAGAGAAGTAGCCGGTATTGTTAAACTCATCAACTACAAAACCAAAATCATCTTGAGGACTATTTACAGGTTTGCCTAAATTTATTACATAGGCAACGTCTCCATTTTTCTTTGTAGCCACTACGTAAATATCAAGACCACCTAATCCCGGGCGACCATCTGATGAAAAGTAAAGGTTTCCTTTTTTACTAATGTATGGAAAGTTCTCGCGGCCTTCTGTATTAATGATGGGCCCCATGTTTTTAGGTTCGCTATATTCATCGTTTCCTAAAATATCAACCACCCAAATGTCTGATAAACCTTCACTTCCCGGCATATCTGATGCGAAGTAAAGTTTTTTATTGTCAGGGCTTAATGAAGGGTGTGAAACCGAGTAATTGTCGTCGTTAAAAGGTAATTCTTTAGGAGTTCCCCAGGAACCACCCCGTTTTACAGATTTGAAAATCTTAAGACGTATGGTGCCATTTTTATCGGTACGTTTTACTCCCTGACTAAAATTGTTTCGGGTAAAGTACATGGTGTTACCATCTGATGTAAATGATGGAGAAGACTCGTGAAATCGTGTATTAATGTTTTCAGCAAACTTTTCAACTTTGCCAAGATCACCTGTTTCAATGTCTATAGGAGCCTGGTAGAAATCTAAGAATGGCTCGTTATTCCAGGTATGTATGTATTTTTTTCCGGTTCCTGTATCTCTTGATGATGAGAAAATAAGTTTGTTTTCATAAATCATAGGCCCAAAGTCAGAATATCTGGAGTTGGTTTTTCTCAGATTTTCTACTTCATATTCGCTATCACTGTAGCTTATTTCTTCTAGGTAATCGGGCTCTTTATTAAACAGTTCAGCACGGGAATCTCCTCCTTTTAGACGACGGAATTCTTCCATCATCTTATCAGACTTATCGTATTGTTGAAGGGCCTTTAATGACTGTGCATATCTAAACAAATACTCGGGAGTTATTGTTTCAGGATATTTATTGAAAAGTTTTTCAAACCATTTAGAACTTTCTTCATATTTAGCGTTGAAATAATAAGAATCTCCCAGTTTTTGAAAAAGTTCTGCAGATTCATAACCTTCTCCGGCTAACCTTAAGTATATTTTCTGAGCATCAATAAAAGCATAGCTCTCAAATTTCTTATCAGCTTTATTTAATTCCTTATTTTGTCCATAAAAATAAAAAGGTGCTACGAAAACTAGCATCAGTGTAACCCACTGTTTCATATTAACTCGCATATTTATTGAGTTTATTAAAGATTAAAGGGGGACATTAGGAGAAGGCAAATATATATAAATTAATATCAGACAAATATACTACTTCAAAACTTTAGAAGTATGGGGGTTTTTACTGTTTTACAAGTTGTTACTAAGGTGTGCGAGAATTTTAAGAATTTGAAATTTGCAGCGGTTTAGAATGTATTTTCATCAATCCATTAAGAGCTTAAAAGCACATTTGGTAATTAGCCTTTATATTTGCTTAAAATACCTATATGATACTAGATACAATAAAAAATCGCAGATCAATATTTCCTAATCAGTTTGAGGCCGAAACTATAAGTGACGATAAAATAAGGACTTTGCTTGAAGCGGCAAATTGGGCTCCTACCCACGCCAAAACAGAGCCATGGAGATTTAAAATATTTAAAGATGATGCTCTAGAGCTTCTTGCTGACATTCTTAAAGCAGGATATACTAAAACTACTCCAGCAGATAAATTTTCAGAATTTAAACTGAATAAAAGTATTGAAAAAGTAATGCAAAGTGGTGCGGTAATAGCCATATGTATGCAAAGAGATCCTAAAGCGCGCATTCCAGAATGGGAAGAAATTGCTGCTGTAGGGATGGCTGTTCAAAATATGTGGCTTGCAGCAGGTGAACAGGGATTGGGTGGTTACTGGAGCTCTCCGGGTTATATTACCGAATTGGGTACCGAACTGAAACTTAATGAAGGTGAAAAATGTTTAGGTTTTTTCTATCTGGGAGTATTTAATGGTCCTAACCCAGAAGGTGTACGTACGAGTATTGAAGATAAAATCACCTGGTTTTAATAGCTTTTTAGTTCAAATAATTAAGAATAAAAAATCCCTGATACGTATAATATCAGGGATTTTTTATTGTCTTCTTTGAATTACTTATCCAGAAAGTCTAATATTGTTTTAGTTATAAAATCGATTTGATCATCTTCTAATTCGGTATGCATAGGTAATGAGATCACTTCTTTTACAAGTTTGTTAGTTACTGTAAAATCTGCTTCATTATAACGCTCATCAACATAAGCTTTTTGTTTATGCAAGGGTATGGGGTAATATACCCCACAAGGAATTTCATTTGCATTTAAGTGTTTAACCAGAGCATCACGATCTGTATCTTTTAAGCGCAACGTATACTGGTGAAAAACGTGACAATCACACGTATCACAAATCAAAGGCACGGTAATTTTATCGTGATTTGCCAGCTTTTCTGAATATTTTCTGGCAGATGCTCTTCGCTTATCGTTGTAAGAATCAAGCAACGGCAATTTTGCACGTAAAACTGCTGCCTGTATTGAATCTAAGCGAGAATTTACGCCTACAACATCGTGGTGATAACGCTCATACATACCGTGATTAACTATACCGCGTATCGTATGTGCCAGAGCATCGTCATTAGTGAAAATAGCGCCACCATCACCATAACCTCCTAAATTTTTAGAAGGAAAAAAGGATGTACTTCCTACGTGACCTATAGTGCCGGTTTTAACACGAGTACCATCTCTACGAGTGTAATTAGCTCCTATTGCCTGTGCGTTATCTTCTATAACAAATAAATTATGCTCTTCTGCTATTTGCATAATGGCATCCATATCTGCAACCTGACCAAAGAGATGAACAGGAACAATAGCCTTAGTTTTTGGAGTAATTGCTCGTTTTATAGCCTCAACATCTATATTAAAACCGTGTGGGGTCACGTCTACCAGTACAGGAGTTAGCTGCAATAAAGCTATTACTTCTACCGTGGCAGCAAAAGTAAAATCTGCAGTTATAACTTCGTCTCCGGGTTTTAAACCCAGACCCATCATTGCAATTTGCAGGGCATCTGTACCATTTGCGCACGGGATGACGTGTTTAACGTCAAGATATTCTTCCAACTCTTTTTGAAATGAATGAACCTCGGGACCATTAATAAATGCAGTGGTATCTATAACTTCCTGAATAGAGTGGTTAACCTGCTCTTTTATAGATTCGTATTGACCTTTAAGGTCAACCATTTGAATTTTTTTCATAGGTAATTATTCAGCTGAACTATTTTTTCTATTGAATTCTTATTGTTGATCTCCGTATATTAATAGGATGATGTTCAAGCTTGTTATGTAAGTAATAATTCAGTTTTAATAACAAGAATTAAAAAGCTAATTCAGTAATTTTTTTGTTCTACGAAAATACAAAATCTCGATCCGCTAACCAATCTCTTTTTTTAGCCTAAAACGCTATTTTTACACCCTTATGCAACACCTGTATTCTTTTATAATCTCGCTTTTTAATGGTATTCTGCCGGTCTTTGGTTTATTTGTTCCTAAACTAAAAGAATTTAGACATGTTCGGGAAAATGTTTTTTCTACATTAGAAGCTGCTATTTCTAAAGAAGATAATTATATCTGGGTTCACGCAGCCTCATTAGGAGAGTATGAGCAGGCAGTTCCCGTTCTTGAAGAGATTAAAACGAAGTACACAAACTTTAAAATTCTACTTACCTTTTTTTCCCCTTCAGGTTATGATGTAAAATATAATACACCTTTAGCAGAGGTTGTAACGTATTTGCCATTAGATACAAAAGTCAATGCAAGGCGCTTTCTGAAAATTGTAAAACCAAAACTGGCGATTTTTGTAAAATATGAGTTTTGGCCTAATTTTCTAAATGAACTTCGCATTACAGATACCCATACGATTTTGATTTCGGGTATATTTAGATCAAAACAACCCTTCTTTAAATTCTACGGAAAATGGATGGTCAACTCTTTAAACGCATTCAATTATTTCTTTTTACAAAATACAGCCTCTCTAGAACTACTGAAGCAACTAGGTTTTAAAAATGCTATTGTAAGTGGCGATACTCGTTTTGATAGAGTAAGCAGACAATTGTCGTATGATAATTTGCTTTCATTTATTGAAGAGTTTAAGCAAAATGAATTACTGCTTGTTTGTGGAAGCACCTGGCAAGAGGATGAAGCACTACTTTTAAATTTTGTGAATAGTAATCCAGATCTTAAGATTCTGATAGCTCCACACAAAATCAATTCAGAAAAAATAGATAAGCTTATCGCAGCGATTGAGATTCCAGTTGTGAGGTATTCTCAAAAAGATACTCAAAGTCTTAAAGATGCACGTGTTCTTATTTTAGATACGATAGGCCTATTGAGCAAAGCTTATGCATATGCATCTATAGCTTATGTGGGCGGTGCAGCGGGTCAAACGGGAATGCACAATATTCTAGAGCCAGCAACCTTTGGGATTCCTATTTTAACCGGAACTCGTATTGATAAATTTCCTGAAGCCTTAGAATTAAGACGACTAGCGGGCTTATATACGGTAAATAATGAGAGTGAGACCGCAAGTTTATTAAATAGATTTCTAAATGATGATCAATTTAGGTTACATACAGGAATGATTAATGGTCACTATGTTTCAAGCAACACCGGAGCTACAACTGCTATAATGGCTTATTTAAATCAGACACTTACGGCCTCGTTTAAATAAGATCTAAAGGGAAGCATTTCTTTATAAACTGTGATTACACGTTCTTCAAATTCATCACCGGTTACTAACTTTTGAGTGAGATCGTGTTGTACAGCAAAGGTTTTTCGGCGTAGTAAATCAATGTGTTTGTCATCCTGACTAAATCCTTTAGGTGCTGTTTTAAGGCTGTCACCATCATCTATTAGGGCTCCAAAAACTTTTTTGAAACTAGGTTTATTAAGTATATCGAGTAATTCGTCTCCATTATAATCTATAGCCTGTCGTATACTTTTGAGTATTGAAGATTTAGGTTTATAAAAGCCACCGGCAATAAAACTCTCAGATGTTCCCAGATGTATGTAAAAATCACCTTGTTTCGTTTCTTGGTCTAGCCCTGCTCCAAAATGATCTTTATAAGTAGGTTTGTTGGGATGATATAGTAAATTATTATTAATGCGATTTATAGCTTGTTTGCCTGTTGTAGGTGTGTAGTTAGGATCTATCGCAGCCAGTTTAATATCCATTTTATTAAGCCAGTCTATATAAAAGTCGCGAACTTCAAAATAATAATTGCGATTCTCATCCATCCATTCTTTAGAATTATTTTGCTGTAATTCTCTAAGAAATGTGTAAAGTTTGTAGAAACTCATTTTTTAGCTCAAAGATAGCAGTGGCAAGTTTGTTGACTATTAAATAATTAACATTTAACTGAATATTTAGAGATATTGGGAATCATTTATAAATAGTCTATCTATAAAGTAGTTAGATTTGCTCGTTCAACCAAATGAATATATTATGAAAAAAGTAATTGGAATTTTTGCATTAGGCCTTATAGCTTTCAATACAATTTCTTGTAGAGAGACTGAAGATAAAGAGACTGTTGTTGTAAAAGAAGTTCAGGTACAAACTGAAACTCCAGACAACGAAGGTATTTTAGAGCGTACTGCAAAAAAAGTAGATAACGAAGTCAATAAAGAAATTGACAAAAAAATAGAAACAATTGGTGACGATAACTAATTAATATTAGCATTATGAAAAATATAAGCTTACTAGCAATCCTTTTAGTAGCAATACTTTCTTTTACTTCTTGTCGCGAGAAAACCGAAAAAGAAAAACTTGTTGAAGAAATGAAGGAAGAAGGTGCTGTTATCGATGAGAAGACAGACGATGACGGTAATTACAAAATTAAAATGGAGTCTGATTCTAAAGAAGTAAAAATTAAAGAAGATGCAGACGGTGATACTAAAATCAAAGTTGATAATTAGTAGGAGTAACCCATAATTTATTTAAACCCATAAGCATTGCTTGTGGGTTTTTTACTTTAATGTGCGCATTTGATTTTTTAAATCAAGCATTCCCTGTTGCAATTCTCTCAATAAGTTACTTTCTGACGGGGCATCAAGGTGAAAGGTTAGCTTACTATTTACCTGCCATAGCTCTTGAATATCACTTACCTGTACTTCAAAGGGAAGGTATTCTTGATTTAATGAAATCAACAAAACTTTAGAAGGGTCTGGTAGCTTTTGTAGTTTTTTAACCACTACTGCATCAGGTAGAACTACCACATAAACCTTATTGTTTGTCGCCTCACCCATATTTACAGTAGCTTTTCCTAATACCCAATCTTCAGGCATAAAATTAGGCATCATACTATCTCCCTCAATTTGAAAACCACGGTAGGTCGCATTACGATATTGCGGTAATGGAAGATCAAATGCAGGCAATTGCTGATACCAGTCTACATCCTGCACATTATGCGGGTAACCGGCGGCAGCTTTTTGATTAACCATAACGAGATTTTCATTATCACTCGCATCTACGGTAACTACTTTAGGACTTACATCACCTTTACCGGCGTGCAATAATTTTTGATTGCTATACCCAAAAAGCCACAGCGGATTAATATTATAGAGCCTTAGAAGTTCAGTAACAATCTGTCCTGAAAGTTTTGTACGCCCACGCTCAATATCTGCAGTAGAATTTTTAACACCTAAAGCTTCAGCAAACTCAGTCTGTGTAAGGTTTTGCTCTTCTCGTATTTGTTTAAATCGGCGAACATCGCCTGTTACATCATTGATTCCCATATCGTAAATGTACTATAATTCGGAAAAAATCCTAATTAAAAATAGGAAAAAATCCTTTAAATAGGAAATATTCTTTAAATTCGTAGAAATTCCACGCTATGAATTTTGAGAGAATAAAAGAAAAATTAAACATACTTGCTGACGCGGCTAAGTATGATGTATCCTGCTCCAGTAGTGGGAGTAAGCGTTTAAATACAAATAAGGGTTTAGGGGATAGTTCTGGTATGGGTATATGCCACAGTTATACAGAAGATGGTAGCTGTGTTTCTTTACTGAAGATTTTATTAACTAATCATTGCATTTACGATTGTGCATATTGTGTAAGTCGTAAGAGTAATGATATAAAGCGAGCAGCTTTTAAAATTCAGGAGGTAGTAGATCTTACGATTAATTTTTACAGGCGTAATTATATTGAAGGTCTGTTTTTAAGCAGTGGTATCTTTCATAATCCAGATTATACGATGGAGCGTTTGATTTCGGTAGCCAAGAAGTTGCGTTTAGAAGAAAATTTTAATGGATATATTCACTTAAAATCTATTCCCGGATGTAGTGACGAGCTTATGCGCGAGGCGGGTTTATACGCAGATAGGTTATCTATAAATATAGAAATACCCACGGTTTCTGGTCTAAAATTATTAGCTCCTGAAAAAGATCACAAAGATTTTATCAAACCTATGGAAAAGGTGAAAAATGAAATCATTCAATATAAAGCTGAAAGGAAAATAATTAAAAGCACTCCGGTTTATGCACCTGCCGGGCAAAGTACTCAGATGATTGTAGGAGCAACGGGGGAGAGTGACAAAGATATTATGTACTCTGCGGTGCATTATTACAGCACTTATAATATGAAGCGTGTCTACTATTCAGGATATGTACCGGTGCTTGAAGATACTCGATTGCCAGCTCTAGGAACTGAAGTGCCTATGTTACGCGAAAACCGATTGTATCAAACTGACTGGCTATTGCGTTTTTATGGTTTTGATGTACGTGAATTACTCAATCAAAATCACCCCAATTTAGATATAGATATAGATCCTAAATTGAGTTGGGCTTTACGAAATATGCATATGTTTCCGGTAGATGTAAATACTGCAGATAAACAAATGCTAGCCAGAGTTCCTGGTCTTGGGATGAAGTCTGTACATAAAATTATAAATGCCCGAAAATTTAGAAGGCTTAACTGGGAAAACTTAAAAGCAATAGGCATTGCGATGAGCAGAGCTAAGTATTTTATGGTATGTAATTCTATAAATTTTGAAAGTAAAGATCTGGAGCCCGAGCGTATTAAGAGTATGATTTTGCAAACCTCAAAAAGTAAGTATCAAAAATTCTACAATCAACAATTAGCGTTATTTAATTAGATGCAAAAGCATAAACTTGTATATGATGGTAGTTTTGAGGGGATGCTTACAGCAATATTTCAGGTGTACGAAGAGCGATTAAGTGAGGTTATAATCGTAGATACGACACATTTTGAGCCTGATTTTTTTTCTGAAACGGTAGAAATTTATACAGATGAAACTAAAGCTTCTCGTGTTTGGGAAGGACTCCGGCAGTTTAAAAGCTTTCAGCAATTAGTATACTGGTCATTTTTAAGTGAGCAGGAGGGTAGAGAACGGTATATTCTTGCTGCAATTCAGTATGTTTTAAAGACTAAGAATGAGAATGATTTTGGGCATCCCGCAGTTTTGATGTTGGTACAACTTACTAAAAAGGTAGGTAGAGAAAAACATAGAATGGAAGCGTTTGTGCGTTTTAAAAGAACAGCAGATGATTTGTATGCATCAATAATAAGTCCAGATTTTAATGTACTTCCTTTAATTGCCAAGCATTTTAAAAACAGATATGCAGACCAGCAATTTTTGATTTTTGATTCTAAACGTGATTTTGGTTTGTTTTACGACTTGAAAAAAATTGAATTTGTTTCTTTTGATTTTAAATCTAAAGAAGCGTTTAAAGAAGCGATGCACGAGGAGGAAAATCAATATGATTTATTATGGCAAAACTATTTTACAAGTACAACCATCAAAAGCCGTATTAATTTGAGATTACATACGCAGCACGTTCCTAAACGTTATTGGAAATACTTGAATGAGAAAAATCCGTTATAAGAACTTTTGACTATTTTTAAAATCTAACTAAAAACATATAAAGTATGAAACGTATTTTTCTAAAAGTAATGATGGTAGTATTTGTTTTTTCAATTTACTCATGTAGAGAAACCACTCAAGAAAAAACAGAAGATGCTCTTGAGTCTATAGGTGAGGATATAGAAAACGGTGCAGAAAATGCTGGTGAAGCTATCAAAGAAGGTGCAGATGAATTAAATGATGAGATACAAGGTAATGATGATGTAATGGATGATGATGCGTAGTGTATAAAAATGCCCTTTTAAAGTTGCACTGAATATAAAATTTACACTAAAAGCACTTGTATTATAGAAAAATCGGAATAATGGTAGGCTTTAAAAAGTTGAGATTTTCCTGTGCCTCTGTTAATCAAATTGTTGTAAACGTTACGATATTTTTATCAAAATTATAATTCGATAAAAAATTTAATAAATTTTATGAAATTGTGATGTTAATTTATATACTTTTGCGAGCAATTAACGCTAATTAAAATATTACCAATTATGAA
This sequence comes from Leeuwenhoekiella sp. MAR_2009_132, assembly GCF_000687915.1. NCBI lineage: Bacteria > Pseudomonadati > Bacteroidota > Flavobacteriia > Flavobacteriales > Flavobacteriaceae > Leeuwenhoekiella > Leeuwenhoekiella sp. MAR_2009_132. Next base: position 940,119 of record NZ_JHZY01000004.1, on the reverse strand, counting down.
AAAATTAATTTTTAGTGCTTTCGCACTTTTACTAATGGTTTCTGTTTCTGCTTGTCGCGAAACTACTGAAGAAAAAACTGAAGATGCAATGGAAAACGCTGCTGATGACATGGGTGATGCTATGGATGACGCTGGTGACGCTATAGAAGAGGCTGCTGAAGATACAGGTGATGCTATCGAAGACGGTGCTCAAGAAGTAGAAGACGAAGTTGAAGGAAACGACGACATGTAATATCTTCTTAAGATAAGAAAAAGCCCCTTTTAGGGGCTTTTTTTATTTGTAGTAATTAAGAATTTATAGCACAGCACTACTGGTAACCGCTTGACGATCTACTTTCTTAACCAGGCCCTGTAAAACTTTTCCTGGGCCTACTTCTATAAATTCAGAAGCCCCGTCGGCAAGCATATTTTGTACACTTTGCGTCCATTTTACGGGAGCAGTAAGTTGAAACAGTAAATTCTTCTTTATCTCAACAGGATCTGTTACCGCTGTTGTACTCACATTTTGATAAATGGGGCAAGATGGCGTATTAAACGTTGTATTTTCAATTGCTTTTGCAAGTTCTTCACGTGCAGGTTCCATTAAAGGAGAGTGAAATGCGCCTCCTACCGGTAATAGTAATGCACGTTTGGCGCCGCGTTCTTTAAGACGTTCACAAGCCTCTTCAACCGCACTAAGCTCACCAGAAATGATTAATTGACCCGGACAGTTATAATTTGCAGCAACTACTATTCCGTCAACATCTGCACAAACAGATTCAACAAGTTCATCTTCAAGACCTAATATAGCAGCCATTGTTGATGGTGTGTTGTCACAAGCTTTTTGCATTGCCTGTGCTCTTTGCGAAACCAGACTTAATCCGTCTTCAAAACTTAAAACGCCATTAGCTACTAAAGCAGATATTTCTCCTAAAGAGTGACCTGCAACCATTTGAGGTACAGCTGAATCACCTAAAGCTTTAAATAAAGCCACAGAATGTATAAAAATAGCAGGCTGCGTAACTTTAGTTTCTTTTAGTTCTTCGGCAGAGCCTTCAAACATAATTTTAGTGATATCGAAACCCAGAATTTCATTGGCTTTTGAAAACAGAGAACGAGCAAGTTCAGAGTTGTCATAAACATCTTTTCCCATTCCTGTAAATTGAGCTCCCTGACCGGGGAATATATAAGCTTTCATAATAGTGTTTTTCTAAAAATTTGTAGTGCAAAAATAACGAATGCCAGATAATGACAGCAATTTAAAACAGTTCATTCTGTACTAGATGTAATATGCTTTATGATAAATGTTTACATTAGTACAAAATATAAGTATGAGGAGATTAATATTACTTTCTGTTTTTGTAATGCTTGGTATCAATGCAATAGTGGCTCAAAATTTTAAGAATGCGACACTAGAGCCGGGAGGAAGTTATCCTGATACATATAATGACAAGGATAATTTTAGAGAATTGAAAGAAGCTAAGCTTCAATTAGAATACTTCTTAAAGCAACCAGATATCGAAAATTATATACTTATTGTAGATGGAAAGGTTTTAAAGCGCAGTTTTTTTGAAGAATATAAAGAGAGCATCTTTTCTTTTAGTAACAGTATTTATTTTATTAAAAATATAGATGAAATAATAGGAGTGCCAGAACGGCATCAGAAGATGTTGATAATAATCAACACAAAAAATACAGAAAATTAAAAAGGAGCCTTAGTTATGAGACTCCTTTAGATTTTTAAAACATCATTAAAGATTAAGAGAGCCTGTTGCACCAACATCTACTTTGTCTCCTGTAACAGCCGCATACCCCATTTTTAGTAGCGATATAAATTTGTTGCTTTTTGTGTCCCAATACTGAGCTTGAGCAGGTGTAAATTTAATAGCAGTAAGATTAGGATCATCTATACCCTCAAACCAGGAGTCATCTGTTGTAGAATAAAGTTCCTTTAAAATAGTTTTATCTTTTGTGATTATGGCTTTTCCGAAAACACTAAGAAATTTCATGTCGCTGGGCTTGGCATATAATAATTGTACATCTGCATCTTTAGCAATATTTGCATTGTGATCGCTGTCTGCCCCACTTAAAAACCAGATATTTCCTGCTTCATCAACTTTTTTAGTTGACATGGGTATGGCATCTACTGGTTTGTTAGATAAGTCTGTTGCCATCATTGCAAAATCTATTGATGTAGCTAAATCTTTTAGTTTTTTAATGGCTTCTGTATTTGATAAATTCTTTGTACTCATAACGTTAGTTTTCAATAAAGTTACTTCATTAAAATCTTGAGAATTGGTAAGAATTTGCCAATAATAAAGCATTAAGATATAAAGTTTGTTAATGCTATATATAAGCCTTGAGTATCGCTTTTGCGGAATTATAATAAGATCCTCCAAAGAGATTGACGTGAACTAAAATATAGTACAATTGCCATAGACGTAAGCGTTCTTCCCACCCGTTCTCTAAAGGAAAATGTGTAGTGTAGATTTCAAAAATTTGTACGTCAAATCCCCCAAAAAGATGCATCAAAGCAATATCCATCTCTCGTGGGGCAAAACTAACTGCGGGATCTATAAGTGATGGACCTCCTTTAGAATTTATGAGGTAATTACCAGACCATAGGTCACCATGAATTAAAGCTGGTTTTTCTGAAGGGATTAGTTGACTTATTTCTTTATAAAATAATTCAATAGAATTAAAGTAGTAACCATTTTCTGCTGCTAACTTGAATTGAGGTTCTAAACGTTGATTAATATAAAAATCAATGGCAGTAGATTCTGAAGTATTGTATTGCTTTAAACTACCCATATAATTGTCATTCTCAAAACCAAATTTTGACGAGCTGGTTTGATGCATTGCTGCAAGTTGAGAGCCAAAAATATTATTGAAATCGGGATTCTTAGGTCCCGTCTCGAGATATTCTAAAATAAGGTAGGACAAATTTTCAAAATTACCGTATTCAAGCACATCAGGTACCGGGAAACTACCGGAAGCTTTAATAAACGCCAGACCCTGCGCTTCGAGCTTAAACATATTAGGAAATGCTGAAGCGTCATTAACTTTTATTACATAGTTGCAATCTGAACTTGAAAGCTTATAGACGTCATTGATGTCGCCACCCGTTAGCGAGGTGATTTGTTTTGCCTCTACAGAAAGAACTTCTTGAAGATGTTTTTTAAAGTTATCGTTTAGCATAGGTTAGATAAGTAAATGAGTAGTTGTGACGCTCATCTGTATCGTGAAAGATACTTTCTAGAAGTTCCCACTTTTCAGGATCTAGTTCGGGGAAAAATGCCTCAGCTTCAAAAGTTCCGTGTACCCGCGTAAGTTCTATATGGGTTGCATAATCTAATCCTAATTTATAAATCTCGCCACCTCCTATAATAAATGCATTTTGATCTGTATCAATATAGGTTAGAGCTTCTTCAATACTTTGAACTACAATAATATGGTCACCGGGATTGTAATTTTTTTGACGCGTGATCACAATATGCTTACGATTCGGTAAAGGTCCGTCAAGCGACTCAAAGGTTTTTCTTCCCATAATAATAGTATGGTGAGAAGTAAGTTTTTTAAATCGCTTAAAATCATCTGGCAAATGCCAGATCATTGCATTGTCTTTACCCAAAGCATTATTTTCTGCGGCAGCCGCAATCATTGTAATCATATCTATTAGGGATTTAATGGGGTATTAGGGCGTATTATTTTAGCATCGTTCTCAATCACAGGATACTCTTTTTCTACCTGAGTTTGAAGCTTTTCAATTTTATCTTTTTGTTTAGCAACTAGTTTATCAAGTTGTTCATTCTCCCATTTTTTATTCATAAACGTTCTAAAAAGAAAAACATTTAGAAAATGAATTAAAAAAAGAAAGAACCATATCAACGTAGCCCATACAAACCAATCTACGTCAAATGGTCTAAAATCTGCACCAAAATCTAAAATTAAATTCAAAATAATAAGCAATACGGCACCTGCAAGAAATATCACAAAATGTCTAAAAAGATTTTTCTTTTCTTTGATGCGTAATTGTGCATACTCTATGAGTTCACGTTGGTCACGATCTATTTTTGTGGTTTCCTGCTTTTTTGAGAACATAAGATGAGGTAAATTGTTTGTTGTTCAAATTTACAAGATTTAATCGCAGTTCTCACTTATGAAAAACTTAAAAAAAGAATTCCCGGTCACGGCAAATTATACGCATTTAAATACTGCCGGCTCTGGTTTACTCTCTGAAACCTTGCTTGATTTTAGACAAAATCACGATCTTGATTATCTGGTAATGGGGAGTTTGCTTAAAAATGACCAGGATAGTTTTTTAGATAAAGTGCGCAAAGATGTAGGTGCTTTTTTCAACTGTAACGCTTCTTATGTAGCTTTAGTTCCTAATTTTTCAATAGGATTTAATGCTGTACTTGAAGGTATACCTGCCACTCATAAAATTCTACTTCTAGAAGAAGACTACCCATCTATAAACTGGCCTGTTTTATCGCGCAATTTTAATGTGTGTTATGCTTCAATTAACGAACATCTAGAAGACAATATACAACAGGCTATCGAGAAAGAGCATCCTGATGTTTTGTGTTTAAGTTTAGTACAATATATCAGTGGTATCCGTATAGATTTAGAGTTTTTGAAAGCCTTAAAATCTAAATTTCCTAAGCTTCTTATAATCGCAGATGGTACGCAATATTGTGGGATTGAGAGTTTTGATTTTGAGAATAGTGGCATAGATATATTAGGAGCAAGCGCCTATAAATGGTTAAATGCCGGTTACGGCAATGGCTTCTTTCTAATTAAGCAAGAAACTGCTTTGCAAATTAAATTAAAAACAACTGGCTTTAATAGTATTAGAGGTAAATATAAAGAGGCGCAAAATACATTTATAGGAAAATTAGAACCGGGTCATTTAGACACCTTGGCACAAGGGAGTTTACAGGCTGCTATAGGTCTTATTAAGCGGGTAGGACAGCATCAGATAACGACTCAAATAGATATATTAAAAACAAAAGCCTTTGAGCAATTTGCTGAAAAAGGTTTGCTAGATTCTGTTGTATTAAAGCGGAAGCAGCATTCATCAATTTTTAATATAAGGGGAGATCAAAAATTATTTGAAAAATTAAATAATAATCAGATTATATGTTCTCAACGTGGAGAAGGTATACGCGTAAGTTTCCATTATTTTAATTCGGAAGAGGATTTATTGAAGCTTTTAAAGTTAATTTAGCATTTAATGGAGTTAATTTTCTTGGCGAAACACTTAAAATAGTAGTGAATTAATTTGATATAACGTTTTCGTATTAAATATTTAATTCTCAATACTTTGATAAAATTTATTATTCGGAAAAATAACGCTAAAAATCTGATTTCTTGCTTACTATCGATTTTCGTTTATAAATTTGGAAAAACTTAAAACTAATAGTTATGCCAATTACAAAACAATTCTTAAAGTCAAAACCAGAGTGTAAAGTAACATTTGTGGTTGAGAATGTTGATGCTGATGCGGTTGCTGTAGCGGGAGATTTTAATAACTGGGAAAAAGCCGAATTAAAAAAATTAAAGAACGGATCTTTTAAAGGTTCTTTAAATATACCTGTTGATGCTTCTTATGAGTTTAAATATGCAGTTGATCAAAACTGGATGACAGAACCTGAAGCAGATGGTACAAAATGGAATGATTTTGCGGGTGCAGACAACAGTATTTTAGCATTATAAATATAGAAAAGGGTGCTAGTGTTAGTTATGAATTAACACTAACACCTTTCCAAAAAGCTACATAATTAGCAATGTTTTTTGCTTTATCTTTTGGCTCTGGGTAATACCAGCCCGCGTCTTTTAGTGTCTCGCCAGCTACGGTAATAGAGTAGTAGTGTGCTTCGCCTTTCCACGGGCAGGTAGTGTGAGTATCTGTTTTAGACAAAAACAATTTATTTACATCCTTTAGCGGGAAATAGTGATTGCCCTCTACTACAATAGTCTCATTACTTTCTGCAATCACTGCATCTTTCCATATTGCTTTCATTTATTTATGTGTTTACTATTTAAAAAATGCTCTAATTTTTTATTCTAAATATATAATCTGTAAAGTAATTTTGATGATCTGTATATTGTTTTTCAACACTTAAACCAGCTTCTTGAGCTAACCAGTTTACGATATCATCGTCATATTTTTGAGAAATTTCGGTGTGAATACTTTCCCAGGCAGAAAAATGAATGTCTAGATTTAATTTTTGAATTGTAACTGTTTGGTCTTTTGTGCTTACTAAGAAACTTTTTGTAGTGCCGCTTTCCGGATCGTAAACAGGCCAATGTTTAAAATTATCTATTTCAAAATTTGCATCCATTTCCTTATTAATGCGAGTTAGTAAATTTTTATTGAAGCTTTCTGTTACCCCTTGAGAATCATTATAGGCTTTAAGAATAACTTCGGGATTCTTTTTTTGATCAAATCCCATAAATAAAAGATCATCGGGTTGCATTGATTTACGTATAGTTGTCAAAAACTCCACGGCATATTGATGAGAAAGATTACCGATATTTGAGCCTAAAACAACAATTACCATTTTGCGGTCTTTTTGCTGCTTGCTCAGTTTATTTAGAATATTAAAATAAGTTCCTTGTTCTGTTTTAATATCTAGCTTAGGCCATCTTTTAAGAACGTCTTCTTCTAATTCATCAAGTACATTCTGACTTATGTCTATAGGTCTGTAGGTAAAATTTAGTTTAGAATTCACCAATTCTTGCAGTAGTATTTTAGTTTTCTTGCCATCACCTGCACCTAACTCAACAAGATCAAAGCCTGTGTTGTCTGAAAAAAGTTGTGCTATATCTGCTTTATTTTCCTCTATTATAGATCGTTCGCATTCGGTTAGATAATACTCAGGAAGTGCCATTATTTTCTGAAATAGCTTATCTCCTTTCATATCATAAAACCACTTAGAAGATAAGTATTTAGGAAATGCTGTTAAACCCTCATATACCTCTTCTTCAAAAGTATTTTTAAATGTTGTATTTTGATTTGTCTTCATTGATAATAAAATTAGCGGGCAAGGCGTAAGCCGGTAAACTGCCACCTAAGTTGAGGGTGAAAAAAATTGCGATAAGTAGATCTGGTATGATTATTTGAAGTTGCAACAGAGCCGCCACGAAGGGTTTTTTGACTAACCATAAACTTACCATTATATTCCCCAAGTGCTCCTGGAGCTTTTGTATAATTAGGATAAGGTAAATATGCGCTTTCTGTCCATTCCCAGCGTTCTCCCCAGTCAAACTGTGATTGTGCAACTTCCCATTCAAATTCGGTAGGAAGTCGTAGGCCCCTCCATTGTGCGTATGCGTATGCTTCAAAATATGAAATATGAGTTACAGGAGCCTCAAGATTTAATTTTTGTAGACCGTTTAATCCATAATATTCCCAGCCGTCAACCTGTTTATGCCAGTATAATGGCGCGGTAATATTATTTTCTGTAACCCAAGACCAACCTTCACTATGCCACAATAAGGTTTGTTTATAGCCTGAATCTTCAATAAACTCTAGATATTCGGCATTAGTTACTAAACGACTGCTTATCTGAAAAGAATTGAGATAGACTTTATGTAATCCTAGTTCATTATCATAACAAAAGCCAGAACCTTTATAACCAATGCTATGAATACCTTCTTCTACAGATAACCATTCTGCAGGCTTAGGATTCAGTTTAAATTCATTAAAATCAACAGAATATGTTGGTAGTAAGGGGTTATTGCCTAATATGTATTTAATATCTGTGAGTAATAATTCTTGATGCTGCTTTTCGTGATGAATACCTATCTCAATGAGACTTTCGACTTCTTCTGAAGGGTTTTCTTCGAGTAGTTCTTTAAGGGCATTAGTTACGTGCTTTCGGTAAGAATAAACTTGATCTACAGTAGGTCTTGAGAGATTACCACGATCTGTGCGAACAACTCTAGCCCCCATGCTTTCGTAATAACTATTAAAAACATACGCAAAATGATTATCGTAAACCTGATAATTTAGTTTGTATTTTTTTAGAATAAAGTCTTCAAAAAACCATGTAGTATGTCCTAAATGCCATTTAGGAGGAGAAACATCTTCAATAGGCTGAACTACATAATCTTCTATTTGCAAATGCTTGCAAATAGTTTCTGTATGCTCCCGTGTTTCAAGTAAAAAATCTAATAGCGAGATAGAACTGGTAATCATAGCAATAGTATATAACTTTAGGTTATTCCCAAAGTTACACAATTATTGCCTTGACCTTTTTTACACGTGCGTTAACAGGGCGTTAAAACGTAAAAGGCATGGTATATTTAATGGCTCTTGGACTTCCACCTGCTTTTCCTGGTGTCATTTGTGGTATTGCCAGGATATTGCGCTTAGCTTCTTCCTGTAACACTTTAGTTCCTCCTTTTACACCTAGAATTTGAGGTTTACCCTCTTCATTAATTACAAAATCAACGACCACTTTTTCTTTTACAGTGCCCTTTTTATAACCTTTCGGAAATCTAAAATTACTTACTACGTGTTTAACTAATTCTTTTTTAAAGCAGGCTTTTGTTTCTGCTGCATTACCTGTACAGCCGGGCCAAATAGGAGGAATTTCGGTTATAGATATTGCGTTGCCAGATACAGTCACGCCTTCCTGAGCAAAGCTTAAACTGCTAACTGTTAGAAATGCAATTAAAAATAGAGTTCTCATAAATTAAAGTTGGGGTTAAATAGCTACCGCTCCTTTAATATGAGGATGCGGATTATAATTCTCTAATGTAAAATCTTCAAATTTGAAGTCAAATATATTTTTGACTTCAGGATTGATTTTCATTGTCGGTAAGATGCGTATTTCTCGGCTCAATTGCAAGTTTAATTGCTCGATATGATTATTATAAATATGTGCATCGCCAAAAGTGTGTACAAAATCTCCGGGAGCATAATCACAAACTTGTGCAATCATCATTGTGAACAGGGCGTAAGAAGCTATATTAAACGGAACCCCTAAAAAAACATCTGCGCTACGCTGATAAAGTTGGCAGGAAAGTCTAGGTCTTTTGTCTTCGCTATTAAGATCTGCAGGAGCAACATAAAACTGAAAGAAAGCATGACAAGGCGGAAGCGCTGCTTTACCATTTGCTACATTTTCGGCAAATGACTTTGAGGTGTCTGGTAATACACTGGGATTCCAGGCGCTTACAAGCATACGTCTGCTATTTGGGTTTGTTTTGAGGGTTTCAATAACCTCTTTGATTTGGTCTATTTCTTCGCTTGCCCAGTTGCGCCATTGGTGACCATAAACAGGGCCTAAATCTCCGTTTTCATCTGCCCATTCATTCCATATACGAACACCGTTTTCTTGAAGGTAAGCAATATTAGTTTCCCCTTTTAAAAACCAAAGCAATTCATAAATGATTGATTTAAGATGTAATTTTTTTGTGGTAACCATTGGGAAACCTTCACTTAAATCAAAACGCATTTGATATCCAAAAACGCTTAACGTACCGGTACCAGTGCGATCGCCTTTTTGAATTCCATTTTCTAATATATGTTTTGCTAATTCGTGATACTGTTTCATTGGAATGTTTTTTTCGGTTCAAAAATAAAAGAACCCGATGCGAGAAAAATGTTAATAAGTTAAAATTTTCTAAATACTTATTAACTTTAAATAAGTATTTTTGTGACGAATTAATTATTCACATATATGATTATTGATAATATAAGGCAATACTCTTTTGCTAAAGCAACATACTTTGATACGTATGTTCGGATTGAATTCAATAGTGATTTGAAAGAAGTGCTTGTAGAACAGGCACAACTTTTGTTAAAAGATATGGCAGCATATTATGGTGGTCAAAAATTTGTAATTATCTCTCAACGCGGTTTAGAAACAAATCTTGATCCTGAAATTCTTAAAATACTAAACCTTTCAAAAGTTGAAGGTCTTGCGATAGTATCTCCAGATGCAGAAGAACGTAGAAAGATTCTGATAAAAGAACAGAGTTTGTTTGAGGGTTCTTTCGCCTACTTTGAAACCTACGAAGCTGCAAGAGAGTGGGCTCTTACTTTCTAATTATCCTATAAGCATACCTGCTAGTGTAGCAGATAATAATGATGCTATAGTACCGCCTATAACAGCTTTAAGTCCAAATTCTGAAAGTGTTTTACGTTGTCCCGGTGCCAGTGACCCTATACCTCCTATCTGTATTCCTATAGAAGCAAAGTTTGCAAAACCGCAAAGCATATACGTTGCCATAATTACAGATTTTTGATAGGTAAAACTAATATCGTTTATTGGGTTTTTTAAATCTGCGAGTTGTATGTAGCCTACAAACTCACTTGCAGCAAGCTTAATGCCCAGCAGCTGTCCCATAAGCATTACATCTTCTTTTGCCACACCTATAAGCCACATTAAAGGAGCAAAAACAGTTCCTAGAATTGCTTCAATAGAAAAGCTCTCATAGGGTGTGTTAGCGGCTAAAATGCTGTTAAGTGTGGTAAATTCTCCTATTTTATTAAAGCCGTAGTTTATCATTGCTATAAACGCAACAAATACGAGCAGCATAGCGCCTACATTGGCTGCAAGCTTTAAACCTTCAGTTGTTCCTGTGGCGATAGCATCTAAGATATTAGAACCTATTTTATCTGAAGAAACTTCTACTCTGGCGTCAATCTCCTGCTGTTGGGGATATAATAGTTTTGAAACTACAATTGCGCCAGGTGCAGCCATAACGGAGGCAGCTAGTAAATGACGTGCAAACTCGAGACGAGCAGCAGGGTCATCGCCACCTAAAAATCCTATGTAAGCAGCTAATACTCCTCCGGCAACAGTGGCCATACCGCCTATCATAACCAATAATATTTCAGAACGCGTCATGCGCTCTAAGTACGCTTTGATCATTAAAGGAGCTTCAGTTTGTCCTAAAAATATGTTTCCGGCAACAGATAAGCTTTCAGCACCCGAAATATTCATGAGTTTGGTAAGAACCCACGCCATTCCTTTTACAACAATTTGAATGATCCCTAAATAAAATAAAACAGAGGTAAGCGCCGAGAAGAAAATGATTGTGGGTAGTACCTGAAAAATGAAAATGAAGCCATAGCTTGCGGTGTCCATCATACCTCCTAACAGGAATTCACTACCAGCAGCGGTAAACTCCAGAATTTTGACAAAAATTTTCCCTACAAATTCAAATAGATTTTGAACAAAAGTAACCTTAAGTACTCCGTAGGCCAATAGAAGTTGGGCTGCTAATCCCACTCCTATAGTTTTCCAGTTTATAGCTTTTCGGTTTGCACTTAGAAGATAGGAAATAAGTAAGAGGCAAAACATACCCAAAACTCCGCGCCAAAGACTATCAAATGAAAATCCTGCATTAGGAATTAATTTTTTTGCTTCTGCTACAGGTAATATTTCTTCTACGGTTTGGGCAATTGTGCCTGAAATAGTTATAAAAGATAGGATAAGGTAAGAAAGTAATTTTCGCATCTATAGTTAATTGCGTTTAGAAATCTCGTCACGTATTTTAGCTGCAGCTTCATAATCTTCTGAAGCTACTGCTTCATCAAGAGCTGTATTAAGATCACTAAGTGACATTTTTTTGTAATCATTACTTTCTATAGATTCATCTTCTACAACAAGTTGATCTACCAGAATATCATTTTCATATCCTTCCTGATCTGATTCTGAACCTTTGAGGAATATACCTGCTTTATCAAGTATATTTTTATAGGTAAATATGGGTGCGTTAAAGCGTAATGCTAAAGATATTGCATCGCTTGTTCTGGCATCAATAATTTCTTCTATTGTATCGCGCTCACAGATAATACTGCTATAGAAGACACCATCTACTAATTTGTGTATAATTACCTGCTTTACATTTATTTCAAAACGATCTGCGAAGTTCTTAAATAAATCGTGGGTAAGTGGCCTTGGCGGCATAATTTCTTTCTCAAGTGCGATTGCAATTGATTGTGCTTCAAAAGCACCTATAACTATGGGTAGTTTACGGTCACCGTCAACTTCACTTAGAATTAAAGCGTATGCGCCATTCTGTGTCTGGCTATACGATATTCCCTTAATATTCAAACGCACTAAACTCATAAGTTGCAAAAATATAAAAAGGCTGTTTAAAAGAGGACAAGTATCCAAATTTAAACAGCCCTTTGAGTAGCCGAAAATACTAAATTAAGAGTTATTAGCTTTAAACTCTTTTAATTTTTCATTAAGACGTGGTACAATGTCAAACGCATCACCTACAATCCCATAGTCTGCGGCCTTAAAAAATGGAGCTTCCGGGTCAGAATTGATAACAACTTTTACCTTAGAAGAATTAATTCCTGCAAGGTGTTGTATCGCTCCAGAAATACCAATGGCAATATATAAATTAGAGGCTACAGGTTTACCGGTTTGCCCTACGTGCTCACCGTGTGGCCTCCAACCCATATCAGATACTGGTTTAGAGCATGCAGTTGCAGCACCTAAAATATCTGCCATTTCTTCAATCATTCCCCAGTTTTCTGGTCCTTTCAATCCGCGACCACCACTTACAACAACTTCTGCGTCTGCAATAGTTACTTTGTCTTTTGCCTTATCTACAGACTTTACTTCAACATTAAATTGAGAATCGTCAAGTTGTGGATCAAAAGATTCTTCTGCAGCTTCTTTTTGAGACTCTTTTAAACCGTAGCTATTTTTTGAAAGACCTACGATTTTAATTTCGGTAGTGATTTCGGTATGGTTAAAAGCTTTATTTGTAAAAGCGGTGCGCTTTACTGTAAAAGGTGATTGGCTCTCTGGTAATGCAACCACATTAGAGGCATACCCGGCATTAAGATCTATCGCAAGAATTGGCGCAAGATATTTAGCATTTGCACTGCTGCTAACAACAATAACTTTTGCACCTTCTTGAGATACTGCCTGAGTTATTGCACTTGCATATGCATTGGCAGTAAATGAATTTAATTTATCATTCTTTATATGTAAGACTTTATCAGCACCATAAAGTCCTAGCTCAGAGGTATTCTCTGCATTGATAGCCAGCGCAGTCACCGTTGTATTCATCATATCTGCTATGCCTCTTGCATAACTTACAACCTCGTAAGAGGTTTTCTTAAATTTTCCTTCTTCTGATTCTGTATATACTAAAACTGACATATTTCTTTAAAATTTTAAGTTTCCGCAAGCGGAAAAATGGTTTTTAATTCTTTGAATACTATTAAATGGCTTTAGCTTCATTGTGAAGTAAATCTATAAGCTCATCTAAATTGTCTGGAGAAATTAATTTTACAGCACCTTTAGGAGCTGGTTTTTCAAACGAAACCGCTTTAGTTTCAGTTGAAGCGCCCTGTGGTTCTTTAACATCTAATGGTTTTTTACGAGCCATCATAATACCGCGCATATTAGGAATGCGTAGATCACTTTCTTCAACAAGTCCTTTTTGACCACCTATTACTAAGGGTAACTTTGCAGTAACTGTTTCTTTACCACCATCTATTTCACGTATTGCTGTCGCAGAATCTCCATCAACCTCAAGACTTATACATGTATTAATAAAACTTGCCCCAATTAAGCTCGCAAGCATTCCCGGAACCATACCACCATTATAATCTATAGATTCACGACCGGCGATTATTAAATCGTAATTACCTTCTTTAGCAATTACACTCAATTCTTTTGCTACCTGAAAACCATCAAGAGCTTCGGTGTTAATACGTATAGCAGAATCTGCACCTATTGCAAGCGCCTTACGTAATGTAGGCTCAGTTTCTGCACCTCCTACATTTACAATATCTACAGTTGCATTTTGCTTTTCTTTAAACCACATCGCTCGTGTTAAACCAAACTCATCGTTAGGATTTATTACAAACTGAACACCGTTAGTGTCAAATTTTGTGTCGTTTTCAGTAAAGTTGATTTTTGAAGTCGTATCAGGTACGTGGCTGATGCACACTAATATTTTCATATATAATTTTCTTTTAAGAGTAACTATTTCGTTTGCGCTACGAAATTAAGCATTAATATTTGAAATTTACTATGCGCGCATAACAAATTTTAGTTAAATCCAATTCTTTTAGGTTGATTTAATTGCTATTTTTGCTACCCCTACAAATTTGGGGATTTTTACTTGATTTAACTGTATTACTACATCCACTTTAATATATGAAAACAATACAATTTAGGGAAGCCATTTGTGAGGCTATGAGTGAAGAAATGCGTCGGGACGACACGATTTACCTTATGGGTGAAGAAGTAGCAGAATACAATGGGGCTTATAAAGCTTCAAAAGGTATGCTAGACGAGTTTGGTCCAGAGCGTGTTATTGACACTCCAATTTCTGAGCTTGGTTTTGCCGGGATTGCCATAGGTAGTGCGATGAACGGGAATCGTCCTATAGTAGAATATATGACGTTTAACTTCTCATTAGTAGGTATTGACCAGATTATTAATAACGCAGCAAAAATACGCCAGATGTCTGGTGGTCAATTTAACTGCCCTATCGTTTTTAGAGGTCCTACGGCTTCAGCGGGTCAATTAGGAGCAACACACTCACAAGCATTTGAAAGTTGGTTTGCAAATACTCCCGGTTTAAAAGTAATTGTACCCTCTAACCCTGCAGATGCAAAAGGTCTCCTAAAAGCTGCTATACGTGATGACGATCCGGTTATTTTTATGGAAAGTGAGCAGATGTATGGTGATAAGGGTGAAGTGCCAGAAGGAGATTACTTAATCCCAATTGGGGTAGCCGATATTAAGAGAGCAGGTACAGATGTTACCATTGTTTCTTTTGGTAAAATTATTAAAGAAGCTTATACCGCTGCAGACGAATTAGAAAAAGAAGGTATTTCTTGTGAGATTATAGATTTACGTACGGTAAGACCATTAGACATAAACACAGTTCTTGAATCTGTGAAAAAAACAAACAGATTAGTGATTCTTGAAGAAGCCTGGCCTTTTGGAAACGTTTCTACAGAAATTACTTATCAAGTACAAGAGCAGGCATTTGATTATTTAGATGCTCCTATTGTAAAAATAAATACTGCAGATACTCCTGCACCTTACTCTCCCGGACTTTTAAAGGAATGGATTCCTAACAGCAATGATGTTGTTAAAGCTGTTAAAAAAGTACTGTACAGGTAATTGGTTACGACTATCTTTGAAGCTTCATTAATCTACGATTAATGAAGCTTTTTTTGTTAATAAAAGTTGTGTTTTACGACCAACAGAACTTATGCGGAAGAATCACCGTATATGTATAACTAATTAACGCTGTATCAACAACGTTAGACGCTCCCCAAAGAGACCTACTTATAGTATTTATGAAGAGAATTATAGTCTTATTAATCTTAGCCCTTATTCCTGTATTGACATACAGTCAAACAAAAGCCGGAGGGATGGTTTATGACGATGCGGGTAACCCTATACCTTTTGCAAATGTGGTTTTTGCAGGTTCTACAGAAGGTACCATTACAAATGAAGACGGTAGATTTTACTTACAATCTGACGCAACATACACCGGTTTAAAAGTTTCTTTTGTAGGTTTTCAATCTAAAGCGGTTGAACTACCTCAAAAAGTTAACTATGATCTTAAAATAACGCTAGAAGAAGAGACAGAGAGTCTGAGCGAGGTGGTTATATATACCGGCAAACAACCTAAAAAAAACAATCCAGCTATAGATATTTTACGTAAAATTTGGGAAAACAAACGCTCTAATGGTTTAAGTCAATTTAAGCAATACCAGTTTGATAAATATGAGAAGGTAGAATTTGACTTAAATACCATTGATAGTGCTTTAATAAACAGTAAAATCTTTAATAAGATGGAGTTTATTTTTGACCAGATGGACACTTCAAGAATAACCGGAAAAACATATTTACCTATTTTCATTAATGAGCGCAGTAGTAAAGTTTTTGGTGATAACGAGTTGGGTAAAGAAAAAGAGGAGTTAGAAGGTAATCGTAACAGTGGTTTTAGTACAAATCAAACCTTAATTGCATTTATTCAGGAGCTTTATAATGACTTTAATATATATGATAATTATTTAAAATTCTTCGATAAGAGTTTTGTAAGCCCCTTATCAACTACCGGTATTGACACCTATAATTATGTACTTGCAGACAGTACATTTATTAAAGATAAATGGTGTTATAACATTATTTATTATCCAAGACGTTCTAACGAGCTTACTTTTAAGGGTGATTTTTGGGTGAATGATACCACCTGGGCTATTAAAGAAATCAACCTTCAGGTTAATAAAAGTGCCAATATTAATTGGGTTAAGGAGATTTATATAGAGCAGGAGTATGATGTACTTAATGACTCGGTATTCTTAATTACACGTGATTATTTTCTTTCAGATTTTTCACTTCGGAAAAAAGAAGGGAGCCGTGGCATCTATGGAAAACGCACAACACTTTATGATGATTATGTTTTTGATAAGAAATTAGATGAGAAAATTTATGAAGAGCGCGTTACTAAATACGATGAAAATGTATATACAAAAACTGATGAATTTTGGGAAGAAAAGCGTCTAGAGCCTTTAAGTAAAGATGAGAAAGGAGTGTATGTAATGTTAGACTCCCTAAAAAAAGTGCCTAAATTTCAGCGATTGTATGATGCCGGTGCTGTTTTAGTAAGTGGTTATTATGAGTGGGATCAAGCAAATCTAGATATTGGTCCGGTGTTTTCGGCATTTGGTTTTAATGATGTAGAAGGATTACGACTGCGTTTAGGAGCACGTACTTATTTTGACCAGAATGATCCCTGGCGTTTAGAAGGTTTTGGGGCCTATGGCTTTAAAGATGATAAGTTTAAATTCGGGATATCGGGTAAGGTTTTATTAGACAGTAAAGCACGATTAATTGTTTCTGGAGGGTATAGACAGGATGTAGAGCAAATTGCAGCAAGTCTTACAACTTCTACAGATGTGTTAGGTAGAAATTTGGCCTCATCTTCATTAGTAACTGTAGGTAACAATGATCAATTAACCAGCATTAAACTGGCGAATTTTGCAATTGAAGCAGAGTTTTTAAAGAATTTAATTATTAGGTCTGACATCTCTTATAGAACTTTAAAATCTGCATCGCCCACTTTTAATCTGGATTATTATACAGATTTCTCGCAAACGGCTGTAGAGTCTGAAGTTAAACAAACCGAATTTGTGGTTAGTGCCATATTTGAACCCGGAAAACGTACTTCGGGGTATGGAGTAGAGCGCACAACAAGTAATGAATGGTTTCCTACCCTATTTTTAGGATACACTAAAGGTGTAGAAGGTCTTTTTGATAGTGATTTTGATTATGAAAAGCTTCAGTTTTCTTACAGACAACCCTGGCGTATGGGTGGTTTAGGTACTTTTAGCTCTACCATTGAAGCAGGGACTACTTTTGGCGAGGTGCCATTAAGCTTACTTAGTATTATTCCCGGTAACCAGAATTTGTTTTCGATATACGGTACTTTTCCGCAGTTAAATTATTATGAGTTTGTTACAGATACGTATGCAACATTGCACCTTGAGCATAATTTTGGAGGACGTATTTTTGGTAAAATACCCTTCCTTAAAAAATTAAATCTTCGGGAAATTATAGGTTTTAGAGGTGCTTGGGGGCAAATTTCAGATGAAAATCAACGTATAAATGCATCCAATATTCAATATATAGCGCCAGACAGCAAGCCGTATTACGAATACAGCGTTGGAGTAGGTAATATTTTAAAAATTCTGCGTATAGATTTTAACTTTAGAGGAAATTATCTTGATGTTCCTGATGCCCGAAAATTTGGCGTTACCGGGGCATTAGAGTTCTCATTCTAGGGTTTACATAAACGATATGATTTAGAGCATATTAGTTTTAAGTAAAAATCTGTTTGTTACGAATTAAGGTGCTACTTTTATAAGAATTGTTTGTCCTAACTTCTTATTTGGTCTATTTTTGCAGCCTATTTCAGGTAATAAAACAATAGAAAAAATATATAATAGCATGACAACAGAGCAAATTTCAACATTTGACGTTCTTATCGAAATTCCAAAGGGTAGTCGTAATAAGTATGAATATGATTTTAAGCTGAAAAAAATACGTTACGACCGTATGATTTTTTCATCTATGATGTACCCTGCAGATTATGGTTTCATTCCTGAAACTTTAGCTTTAGATGGAGATCCTTTAGATGTTTTAGTGTTAGTTACAGAGCCTACTTTTCCGGGTTGCGTTATGGAAGTTAAGCCAATTGGTGTTTTCCATATGACCGATGAAAAAGGTCCTGATGAAAAAATTATTTGTGTTCCTGTGAGTGATCCTATCGCTAGCAGCACTACAGATTTGAGTGAATTAAACCCTCACCTTATAAAAGAAATCGAACATTTCTTTCAGGTTTACAAAGACTTAGAAAAGAAAAAAGTTGATGTTGGCGGTTTTGGAGATGTAAATGAAGCTAAAGAAATAATTGTACAATGTATTCAGCGCTTCGCAGACAGTGATGTTCCTAAAGAAGAAGTAAGCATAGATTAATATCGCAACGATATCCTAAGTAAATTGAAAGACCGCTAATAAGCGGTCTTTTTTTATTGTATATTCTCGGTAAATATTGAAATTATTTATATTAATCTCAATTTTGCTACATTAGCATTACATTATTTATAAATCAAAAGCTTATTTATGGAATCAAACATTATCTACGTGCCAATTGTATTGGCAATTTTAGGACTGCTTTTTATGTTTATTAAAATGGCCTGGGTTAAAAAACAACCTGCAGGTAGTGAGAAAATGCAAAATATCTCTAAAAGTATTAAAGAGGGAGCTCTTGCCTTTCTAGCAGCAGAATATAGACTTTTGCTCCTATTTGTCGTTATTGCCTCAGCATTATTATTCGGTATTTCGTACATCGTAGATACCACTAGTTGGATGATTGTACCTGCATTTATAATGGGAGCATTTTTTTCGGCACTTGCCGGAAACATAGGAATGCGTATCGCTACTGATGCCAATGCGCGTACTGCAGAAGCTGCAAAAACAAGTTTACCACAGGCGTTGAAAGTAAGTTTTGGCGGCGGTACGGTTATGGGGCTTGGTGTTGCAGGATTAGCTGTTTTAGGTTTGAGTTTAATTTTCTTATTCTTAATGGGAAGTTTTCTCACTGAAGGCGGTAATTTTTATAAGGAGATGACAGTGGTTCTTGAAACCTTAGCCGGATTTTCATTAGGAGCAGAATCTATTGCATTATTTGCGCGTGTAGGTGGTGGTATTTATACAAAGGCTGCAGATGTAGGAGCAGATCTTGTGGGTAAGGTTGAAGCCGGTATTCCGGAAGATGATCCGCGTAACCCTGCGACAATTGCAGATAATGTAGGTGATAATGTAGGAGATGTTGCCGGTATGGGAGCAGATCTTTTTGGTAGCTATGTGGCAACTGTGTTGGCGGCTATGGTATTAGGAAATTATCTCGTGCAGGATATGTCTCAGGGATCTCAATTTGTTGACGCTTTTAATAATATGGGACCTATCTTGCTTCCTATTGTAATTGCGGGAGTTGGTATTTTAGCGTCAATATTAGGTACATTCTTGGTAAGTATTAAAAATAATGAAGCTAAAGAATCGCAGGTTCAACGAGCATTAGATACGGGTAATTGGGTTGCAATTCTTTTAACTCTTGTCGCGAGTTATTTTCTCATAGATTGGATGCTACCCCAATCTATGTCTATGCACTTTTTTGGCGAAGGCTATAAAGATATTCCGTCATTAAATGTCTTTTGGTCTGCTTGTATAGGTCTGGCTGTTGGAGCATTAATATCTGTAGTAACAGCACATTATACGAGTTTAGGCAAAGGACCTGTTATGAATATTGTTAAAAATTCTTCAACCGGTGCGGCGACTAATATCATCGCTGGTCTGGCGGTGGGTATGAAATCTACATTTCTTTCGGTATTGCTTTTTGCAGCAGCTATTTATGGCTCTTATGAGTTGGCCGGTTTTTATGGGGTTGCTTTGGCAGCTTCTGCAATGATGGCGACTACTGCAATGCAACTGGCGATAGATGCATTTGGTCCTATAGCAGACAATGCAGGTGGTGTGGCAGAGATGAGTGATCTTGAAGATCACGTGCGCGAGCGTACCGATATTTTAGACTCTGTAGGTAACACTACTGCGGCAGTAGGTAAAGGTTTTGCCATTGCTTCTGCAGCACTTACAGCTCTTGCATTGTTTGCAGCATATGTAACTTTTACAGGTATTGATGGAATAAATATATTTAAAGCAGATGTTCTTGCAGCACTGTTTGTAGGTGGTATGATTCCGGTAGTGTTTTCAGCCTTAGCGATGCAATCTGTAGGTAAAGCAGCGATGGAAATGGTACAGGAAGTACGACGTCAGTTTAGAGAAATACCAGGTATTCTAGAGGGTACAGGAAAGCCAGAATATGGCAAATGCGTCGAGATTTCTACCAAAGCAGCGCTACGCGAAATGATTCTTCCCGGTTTAATTACTATAATTACTCCTGTTTTAATGGGATTAATTTTTGGAGCTGAACCCTTAGGAGGTTATATGGCAGGTGTGTGTGTATCTGGTGTAATGTGGGCTATTTTTCAAAACAATGCGGGTGGTGCCTGGGATAACGCCAAGAAGTCGTTTGAAGCAGGTGTAGAGATAGACGGTAAAATGACTTATAAAGGTAGTGATGCTCATAAAGCAGCAGTTACTGGTGATACTGTAGGAGATCCTTTTAAGGATACATCTGGCCCTTCGATGAATATCTTAATTAAATTAACCTGTCTGGTGGGTCTGGTAATTGCTCCTATTTTAGGTAATCATTCTGAAGATGCAGTAGCAAATGCAAATAACATACAGATAGAAGTTAAGGTTGAAAATGTAGGTAACCAATTAGTAAGCGCTGTTATCACAGAAACCTCAACAGAAAATGGAGAAGTGAAATTAACCGAAAAGCGTATTCAAGGTAGTGAAGCAGAGGTAGAAGAACAACTAGCTGTCTACAAAAAGAAATCCGAATCTAAAGTTTCAAAAACGCAATAGGCTGCACAAAATTTATACTTAATTATAACGAATCCTTAAGACAATTTTACCATTAAAATCCCGGCTAGACAGTCGGGATTTTATAATTTCAAAGTATGTTGAAAGATGCTTTACAAAAATTAAACTTACACAAAAAAGATCCGCTCCAGATTCATGGATATCAAAGCTATGGCACTAATGAGCATATCTATTTATTAGGCAGAGCGCTAGAGGATGAAGGCGTTAACCTCGATAAAACTGGTTTTGTTAATGCTTTTAAAAATGCGTACAAGCAATTTAAAAGTGACGAGTTGCCTAAAGCAAGATTAAAAATAAGACTGCCAGATGATCGTATTCTTTATGCTGTAACAGACAATGAAGGCTATTTTAAAATAGATGAAAAAATAGCTAATTTAAAAAGTTTAACAAATGATGAAGGCTGGTTACAACTAGAGTTAAGTTACGATGATGAAAATCAAAAGCGCCTGGTTAACAATGATAACAGATTT
The DNA here is from genome assembly GCF_000687915.1 of Leeuwenhoekiella sp. MAR_2009_132. NCBI lineage: Bacteria > Pseudomonadati > Bacteroidota > Flavobacteriia > Flavobacteriales > Flavobacteriaceae > Leeuwenhoekiella > Leeuwenhoekiella sp. MAR_2009_132. The sequence goes on along the minus strand of NZ_JHZY01000004.1, from coordinate 918,641 downwards.
GCGGCCCAGATGCTTATACCATCAGATAAGGTAGAGTATGGTGTTATTAGTGATATAGACGATACCATGCTTAAAACAGGTGTCACTTCGTTATTAAAATGGAGGGTTATTTTGAATACTATTTTTAGAGGAGTGGGCAAGCGGTCGCCTTTCAACGGTGCGGCAGACTTTTATAAAAAATTACATTTAGGCAAATCTGGCGAGGCATCTAATCCTATGTTTTATGTGAGTAACAGTCCGTGGAATTTATATCATTATCTTGAGGCTTTTATTAAGCATAACAATTTTCCAAAAGGGGCTATATTACTTCGGGATTTACGAACTCCTTTTGACAGAACTCCTAAGCCTGAAAAGCCACATAAACAACACGAAATTAGAAATATTTTAAAAACTTACCCAGATCTTCAATTTGTTCTAATAGGTGATAGTGGTGAACACGATGCAGATATTTATATTGAAATCGCAGAAGAATATCCAGACCGTATAAAAGCAATTTATTTACGAAGTGTGAATCACGAAAAACGTGCTTTTAGAGTTCGTGGTCTTTTAGAGAAATTTGAAATAACACCTGCACTTTTAGTAAAAGATAGTAGCACGGCAGAAGAGCATGCGCGTGATTTGGGTTTAATTATATAAATCTTTATAATTTTTAGTATCATAAAAATCAAATGCAGGCAATGCCTCATTTGAATTTGATGCGTCAAAAAACGTTGCATTGTCCCAGTGTGATCCTGTGCCCCAAAGCGTTTTTGAAGTTGAGGTAACCCAGGCAGGTTCCCAATAAATGACGCCAAGTCCACCAGCTTTTAAAACTTCGCTAGTAAGCTTAATCATATAATTTTTTTGACCTTCTGGTGTTGCGGGATAATTAGGTATCAAGGCATCTTCACCTAAAATGTTTCCTGCGTGATCTGCATTTTGTAAAGTATGAGGATATGCAGTTTCTACAATTATTACTTCTTTGTTAAACGTAGTTTTTAAAGAATCTATGGCATCCGCTAATTCATTGAGCGGGTAAGTTGACCACTTAGAATAATAGGAAAGGCCTATGATATCAAAATCTGACACCTTGTTTTCTTCCGCTTTGCGAAACCAGTTTAAAGCATTTTCGGGCTGTGCAATATGCAATACGATTTTAACCGGTTGTGTAAATACATCAGAAAAATCCCTAGCAGCTTTAATTCCACTGTTTAATAATAACGCATTCCGTTCCCAGTTAATGGTATCATTACCCACAGCATCTCTGGGTTGAAGAATTTCAATATTGGTTTCATTACCTATTTGAACCCATTGCGGTTGCAGGTTTTCTTCAGCTAATTTACTTAGCGTTTTAAAGGTGTAGTTGTATACACTATCAGCCATAATACGGTCGTCAAGTATAGCATCCCAGGCTTTTGGGCGTTCTTGCTTTTGAGGATCAACCCAAAAATCTGAATAATGAAAATCGAGCAATACAGCGACGCCCGCTTCGTGTGCTCGTCTAATAGACCTTTTTACATCTTCAAAATTAGAATAGGGTGAATGTTCTGGATTATGCCATAATCGTAAACGTATAATATTAGCGCCTTTTTCTGCAAAATAAGCATATGGATCTATGGTATCTCCTGCCCAAGTAAAATAGGCATCAGAATCTTCAATCTCATTTACATACGACAAATCTGCACCTAAAATAGGAGCTTCAGGTTGTGCTATAAATCTATCGGGATTAGGTTTGTCACAACTTGAAACAAGCAGTACTAAGAGCAATAAGCCATTGAGGTAATTCAAAGAATTTGATATTTTAGGCTAAAATAGACCATTTAATTCGGCATCAATACGGTTTATAATGTCTCCTAAATCTTCGGGATTATCAACAAAGTTGATGTCGTCAACGTCTATGATTAAAAGATTTCCTTTTTTATAATCGTGAATCCACGCCTCGTAGCGCTCATTTAATCTGCTTAAATAGTCAATTGATATAGAATTCTCGTAATCTCGACCACGCTTGTGTATTTGAGCTACAAGATTAGGTATGCTGCTGCGTAGGTATATTAATAAATCTGGCGGATCAACAACACTTTCCATTAGGTCAAACAAGGATCGATAGTTATTAAAATCCCTATTTGTCAATAAACCCATTGCATGCAGGTTAGGTGCAAAAATGAAAGCATCTTCATATATCGTACGATCCTGTATAATGTCTGTTTTGCTGTCTCGTATTTCTAAGAGTTGTCTAAAGCGGCTGTTTAAAAAGTATATCTGTAAATTAAAAGACCAGCGCTCCATAGAATTGTAAAAATCATCGAGATACGGGTTGTCAACTACGTCTTCAAACTGTGCTTGCCAGTTAAAATGCTTTGCGAGAAGTCGTGTAAGAGTTGTTTTTCCGGCGCCTATATTGCCTGCGATGGCTACGTGCATGTGATTATTATTTAGGTAGATTCAGTTTGTAGGTTGAGATTAGATCAGAACGGTAAAGATACAGGATTCCTGCATTCAAATAAAATGCAATGCTATCTTCAGGAAGGTTTTTAATAGGTAACCACGTGTTATTTGATTTTGCTTTAACTGAAAGTTTTCCTTCGTATAAACCTATTAACAGATCGTTTGAATACTGAATTTCACCTACTCCGTTCGCAATGTGTTTATTAAGTAAACTTCCATATTGATTGTACTCATAAATAAAATCGTCTGTTAAAACCCAACATGTATTAAAATCACTGGCAAGCATTAAAGCATTATATGGTTGTGGCGTAAAATCGCTATTAAATGTATTTTTTTGATAATCATACAATTCAAGACGCTGTAAATCTGTATTAAAAATCCATAATCTACGATCACTAGCAGTACGAGCGTGACTTACATTTCTAAAATTCTCAAGTTCGTTAAAGTTTATGCGGGTAATTTCATTAAGCGTGTTGTCAAGAATTACAGCTGTATTTGATTCGGCATAAAAGAGTGTAATCCTCAGCGGATTAGTTAGATCAACTTCGTTTATATCGCCCAATAACAAATCACTAAATTGAATTGTTTTATCACTACTTTGTTTAAATAAGGTTTTGTCTTTAGTGTAATACAAATTTTTATATGCATCAACGCCTATAAATTGATCTGCTGTAAGTTGAATTTGTTTGTTTAATGGAGTTGCTAGAACAGTATAAGACTCCTGAGCAGATAAGAAACCCGGTAATAAAATTAAAAAGTAGAGAAGCATTCGCATTTAGGAAAAATACGAAAAAAGCAACAGTGGTTTGTGTAATTAGAATACTTGCGTAAAAAATTATCTTATTTAAAACAACTCGTTAAACCTTTCAGAATATTATATGTCAAAGTGCGATAAACTCTTTGACGTATGAAAATTAATTCGCTATTGCTGGTTCTCGCTATTTGTCTTGCCTCTGTGAGATTAAGTGCACAAAAATTTGATGGAGGTGTTGCAACCTACCAGTCAAAAACATCTTTTGATATGGAAAATTTTGGAGGTCGTGAAATGAGCGATCAACAAAAGAAACAATTTGCAGAGCGTATAAAAAATAGGCTTGAAAAAGTGTTTACCCTTACGTTTACAAAAGATGAATCTATCTACGAAGAAGTAGCAAAACTAGAGACTCCTGGAACTGGTGGCAGTAACATACGTTTTGCCGGTGGTTTTTCTCAAGGTGGAATTTATAAGAACGTAGCAGAGAATGTGTATGCTCGTGAAAATGACTTGATGGGAAAAAACTTTCTTGTAAAGGATACTTTGTCAAAATTAGACTGGAAACTAGAAAAGGAAAGTAAAATGATAGGGCAGTATGCAGCTTTTAAAGCTACTGCAATACGAAAAATAGATGAAAACCCCTGGGAAGCGATGCGTTCTAGACGTGGAGGTGATGAGAATAAAGAAGAAACTTCAAAACCTACCGAAGAAGTGATTACAGCCTGGTACACACCTCAAATTCCTGTAAGTCAGGGTCCAGATGAATACTGGGGATTACCCGGCTTAATTCTTGAAGTTACAGCAGGTCGTACTGTAATTCTATGTAATAAAATTGTCATTAACCCTAAAGAAGGTTTAGATATTGAAGTTCCTAAAAAAGGAGATAAAGTTACTCGTAGTGAGTATGAAAAAATTGTTGCTGAAAAAACCAAAGAAATGGCAGAGCGCTTTGGAAATGGGAGACGTAATGGCCCCGGAGGTAGAGGATAGTAATTTGCTTTAAACAACCAAACAATCAACTAACAAGTACAAGCAATGAAATATATTTTCGGCCTAATTTTATTCTTAAGCCTCTCTGCAACTGCACAAAGCGTACGTATTACAGGAACCGTAAAAGACAGTATAGGTATTCCTCTAGAATTAGCAAATGTAATCGCAACCCGCAGCGATACGGGTGATATGGAGTCGTATGCAATTTCTAACACAGACGGGAAGTATCAATTTAATTTACCTTCTGGAGCTAGTTACACTTTAGTATCTAGTTTTTTAGGGCTGGCACCTACCACAAAAGATATCACGCTAGAAAAAGATGCGCCAGATATGACACTTGATTTTGTTTTACTACCTGCAGCAAATCAACTTGATGATGTGGAGATTGTGTATGAAATGCCCGTAGTGGTGCGCGGCGATACCATAGTTTACAATACAGATAGTTTTACAAACGGAACCGAACAAAAACTAGGTGACGTTTTAAAAAAACTACCCGGGGTTACCGTAAGTGACGATGGCGAAATTCAAATAGAAGGCCAAACGGTTTCTAAAGTAATGATTGAAGGAAAAGACTTTTTTGATGGAAACTCAAAGCTAGCCGTAAAAAATATTCCTGCAGATGCATTGAAAAAGGTTGAAGTACTCAAAAATTTTAATGAGGTAGATCAAATGCGAGGTCTGGGAAATGATCAGGATAACGTAGCTATTAATTTAAAATTAAAAGAAGGTAAAAAGAACTTCTGGTTTGGAGAGATACAGGGCGGTATAGGCGATGGAGGTAAAACGCGTTATTTAGGAAGCACCAAACTCTTCTATTACAGTCCTAAAGGAAGTATAAACCTTATAGGGAACACAAATAATACGGGCGATGTGCCATTTACATTTCGCGATTATTTCAACTTTACGGGAGGTTTTAGAAATTTTAATCAACGGGGCGGTACATCTTTTAATATAGCAGACAGCGGGTTGAGCTTTTTGACAACGCAAAATAACCGAGCAAGCGAACTTTCAACAAACTTTGCGGCGGCAAACTTTAGCTATGAGGCTTCTGAGGCCTGGGATTTAAGTGGTTTTGCTTTGTTTAGTGATAACGCTACAGATTTTATTCAGCGATCGCTACGCAATTATATTGCTACGCAGGCTACTGAGGTCAATACAGAATCTAGCGATCAACGTAATCAATTGGGGATGGTAAAATTTAGTTCGATCTATAAACCTAATGATAAACTACAATTAGATTATGATGTGTTAGCTAAAAAATCAAATCAAAGTGAAATAACAGATGCGTTATCTGTTTTTACAGATTCAGGCACTACAACCTCAAATGATATAGATGAGCAAAAAGATAATAACCCGTTTAGCATTAACCAGAATTTAAACGCATATTACACGTTAGACGATAAGAATATCTTTGCCGGTTTTATTCAGCATTTATATCAGAATGAAGATCCTTTTTACAATGCAACGTTACAACAGCAGCCGTTTACACAAATCCTTCCGTTAGATACTATTAATCAATCTAATTTTGATATCAATCAGGATAAGATGATAAAGACGAATAAGATTGACAGTAAGATTGATTATTACTATGTAATTAATGATAAAAGTAACCTAAATCTTACTGTGGGTACGACCTTGAGCCGTCAGGATTTTAACTCAAATATTTTTCAGATTTTAAATAATGGTACTGTTAATAATTTTGTGGGAGATAGTCTTAATAATGATGTGACTTATAGATTTAGTGATGTGTTTGTAGGAGCGCATTATAAGTTTAAAACCGGAATTTTCACAGTTACACCGGGTCTTACCCTTCATAATTACACAGTCGCATCAGAACAACTGGGATTTGAAACCCGTAGTAGTGAACTTAAGTTATTACCAGATCTGTATGCCATCGCGCAATTTAAACAGAGTGAAAGTTTACGTCTTAATTACCAGATGACGGCAGATTATACAGATGTAAATAATTTTGCTGAAGGTTATGTTTTTAATAATTATAACCGAATGTTTAGAGGAAACCGCGACATTGAGAATGCAATTTTTCACACCGCCAGACTGAATTATTTTAACTTCAACATGTTTAATTTTACCAATATAAATGGTGGGTTGAGCTATACAAAACGTATTGATGCCATAAAAAGTCAAACTGCGATAAACCAGATCAATCAAGCTTCATCTCCTATAAATAGTAATTTTGTAGATGAAGTGTTGAGTGCAAACGGACGGTTTCAGAAAACTTTCAGAAAATTTAAAGCAAATTTAAGCGGAAGCATTTCGTATAGCGAATTGAATAATATTGTAAATACGCTACCTACCCAATCTCAAAATTTTACACAAAATTATCAAGGGAGTGTAGAAACTAATTTTAAGAATGCCCCAAATTTTGAAATAGGTTATAACCGAAGTATTAACAATTACCAGACAGGAAATACAGACCGTATATTTTATACAGATAGGCCTTTTGCTAATGTAGATGTAAAATTCTTAAAAGGATTTACGTTTACAGCAGACTGGAGTTATTATAACTATTATGATAAAGATGATACGGTAAGTAACGAGTATGCTTTTTTTGAAGCTGGCTTACGTTATCAAAAACCAGAAAGTAAATGGGAATTTCGTCTAGATGGTACAAACCTGTTAAATGTAGACTCTTTAAATAATGATAGTTTTAATGAAACATTTAGTACCACAACCGAATACTTTGTGCAACCGCGTATCGTTATGCTCTCTGTTAAATACAATTTATAATCCCAATTAATTAGCGTTATAAAAGGATTAAAAAACCCGTTAAGTCTGTAGAACTTAACGGGTTTTACATTTTATCATTTAGGCTCAGCTATAACTGTGCTTTATTAAATTTCATCTCGTATTCTTCGATAGCTTCTGCTATTTTATTTACATTATCTGAAGCCTTTTGATGTGCAACTTCCATTGCTTTTTCAAGATCTCCATCTGGGTGCTGAAAAAGATCTGTAATTACGTGATTTATTTTATCGATAATGCTTTCCTGGCTGTTTTTAATATCTTCCAGTTTGTGAAGCATTTTTTCCATTTCGTCATACTTTGCTTGATCCATAATCTTTTAATTTTGAATAAAGATATAAGGATTGAATCCCGAAAATGCCTTTTTTAACCTCACTTTACAAGTAATTAGGGGTGTTTTAACGGTTATGATAATCAAATCAATCTAGTTAATACCCTCTTTCACTAGATACGGTATTTAGTAATTCTTCTCCATTTTTAACTCTATTATAATTTTCGGCAATTTGCGCAGAAACTGAAGCTGCATTGCTCATACTGGCAATATGTGGGGTGATTGTAATATCGTTTCGGTTCCAAAACAAATGATCTTGTGGCAAAGGTTCTGTATGAAATACATCAAGGGCAGCGCCGCTCAATTGCCTATTGTTTAGGGCTTCGATTAAATCAGTTTCGACAAGATGACCGCCACGCGCTACATTAATTAAATAAGCGCCCTTAGGAAGTTTAGAAAACAATTCAGTATTTAATATTCCTTCAGTTTTATCTGTTAGGGGTAGCAAACACACCAAAATCTCAGCTTCAGCTAAAAATCTATCGAGTTCATTTTGAGAATAACTGGTAATCTGTTCAACATCTTTTTTTGAGTGTGACCAGCCGGTAACTTTAAATCCAATAGTACTAAGCATATTCCCAACAGCCTGTCCCAGCGTGCCAAAGCCCAGAATACCTACGGTAACATCTTTAGCGCGTTTATACGATGTAGGTTTCCATTTTGCTTGTGCTTGCAAAGCAGCATACTCTTTTAAATTTCTAATATGGTTGAGACACAATGCAGAAACAAATTCTTGCATATCGCTGGCTAGTTTATCATCTACTACGCGAGTGAGTGATATGTTTTTTGGCAGTGATGGGTCATCAAATAAATGATCTACACCAGCACCCATAGAGCCTATAGCTTTAAGGTTAGTGTATTTAGCAAAACTTCCCTGTGGAGCTTTCCAGGTAACAGCCATTGTAACCTCCTCAGGATTTTCCACCGTCTCGGGAGTTACTACGGTGATTGAAGAATCGGCTTTCTTTAAAGCGTCAATCCACGGCGTATAATTTTTATCGTTGCGTATAAGTAAAAGTGCCATTTTTTTAAGCTTAAAATTAAAAAATGCCATTCAGACTGAATGGCATTAGGTATAGTTTATGAAGTATTTAGGTTTTACAACCCAAATGCTTCTTTTACTTGATCTACATAGTCAAGCTTCTCCCAGGTAAACAGTTCAACTTCTTTAGTAACTCTACCGCTGTATGGGCTTTCAAAAATCTTAGTGATTATCTGAGGATCTTTTCCCATATGACCATAAGCCGCAGTTTCTCTATAAATAGGATTGCGTAATTTTAAACGATCTTCAATTGCCGCAGGGCGCATATCAAATAGCTCACGTACTTTTGTTGCTATCTCACCGTTGCTCATAGCTACTTTCTTAGTTCCGTAGGTGTCTACAAATATAGAAGTGGGCTCTACAACACCAATAGCATAAGATACCTGTACTAAAACCTCATCAGCTACACCTGCAGCCACTAAATTTTTAGCAATGTGTCGTGCAGCATAAGCCGCAGAACGGTCTACTTTACTGGGATCTTTACCAGAAAATGCACCACCACCGTGAGCACCTTTACCGCCATAGGTATCTACGATGATTTTACGCCCTGTAAGACCAGAATCTCCGTGAGGACCACCTATAACAAATTTCCCTGTTGGGTTAATATGGTAGGTGATCTCGTCATTAAATAATTTGGCAATATCTTCGGTAAGACCTGCTTTTACACGAGGGATTAAAATAGAGATCATATCTTTTTTAATCTTAGCAAGCATTTTTTCGTCTTTATCAAATTCGTCGTGCTGTGTAGAAACTACAATAGCAACGATTTTTTGAGGTATGTTATCATCAGAATATTCAATAGTTACCTGTGCTTTAGCATCTGGGCGTAAATAGGTAATGTCTTTTTCTTCGCGGCGTAGTTTTGCCAGTTCGATCATAATGCGATGCGAGATGTCTAAAGCGAGAGGCATATAATTAGCCGTTTCTTTAGTCGCGTAACCAAACATCATCCCCTGGTCACCGGCTCCCTGCTCTTCTTTTGAAGCGCGGTCTACACCTTGATTAATATCTTTTGACTGCTCGTGTATAAGAGAAATTACACCACAGCTATCACCACTAAACTGGTAAGCTCCTTTTGTGTAACCAATATCGTTGATAACACCTCTTGCAATATTTTGAACGTCTATATACGTATCGCTTTTTACTTCTCCGGCAAGTACAACCTGGCCGGTAGTCACAAGTGTTTCACAAGCTACTTTTGACTCGGGGTCAAAGGCTAGAAAATTGTCTAATAATGTATCGCTAATTTGATCAGCGATTTTATCCGGGTGTCCTTCAGACACGCTTTCTGAGGTAAATAAGTAAGCCATTCAAGCAATTTTTTCCCTACCGGGTTTTAAATTTCAGAATTATCTAAAATTTAAAATTAATTATCGATTCGTACCTCTGGCGTTTCCGCAGAGGATTGTCTTAAAGCCGAAAAAAAGATTTGACAAATGCCTGTTAAGGGTAGTGGTTACTGCCTTTAGCATTTTTTACACCGAAAAATTATTCAGTATAAGAGGTTGCAATCAGTCAAATCTTTCCTCTTTTGGGGGGCAAATGTATAAATTTAGAAGGTATTAAAAAACGGGAATCAAAATCTTATGAAAAATTTTCATTTTGTAAAATTAAACGTTCTTTACTTGCATATCTGTAAAAGGTTTTGCAATCTTTACACTCACAAAGTTCAAACACATACTGAAATGTTATCAAGAAAGGCGGAGGGATAGACCCAATGAAGCCTTAGCAACCCTTCCTACGGGATGAAGGTGCTAAATTCTACAACAGTTTAATTACTGATGATAGATAACCTAACAAACTATTTGTTCTTAAATAGTTTATTTTTCTTCATAACATTTTTCTTGTAATTGATGCCAGGGCGGCACTATTTGACTTTTGGTTTAATTTATTTTAACTAAAAAAGAGAAAAATGAGTACTCAAAAATTTTCAACACAAGCATTACACGCGGGTCATGACACTAAAGCTAATGGGGGCACACGCGCTGTGCCTATTTACCAGACGAGCAGCTATGTTTTTAACGACTCTGACCATGCCGCAGGATTATTTAATTTATCACAACCGGGGTTTATTTATACACGCTTAAATAACCCTACAAATGATATTCTTGAGCAACGCCTTGCTGCTCTTGAAGGTGGTATTGCAGCAGTTGTTACAGCCTCTGGGACTGCAGCAATCAATACCGCATTATTAACCCTTTTAAAGCAGGGCGATCATATTGTAGCATCAAGTAGTTTATATGGTGGGACTTATAACCTATTAAGCGTTACACTTCCGCGATTTGGGATTACGACCACTTTTGTAGATCCTGATAAGGTGGCAAATTTTGGTGCTGCTGTGCAGGATAATACGCGTGCTATTTTTGTTGAGTCTTTAGGAAATCCTAAGCTTGATGTGCTGGATTTAGAAGGAATTGCTGCTGCAGCTAAGGCGCATAAAATACCTTTAATAGTAGATAATACCGTCGCTTCACCTGCACTTTTAAATCCTATTGCACACGGGGCAAATATTGTAATTCATTCTTTGACTAAATACATTAATGGTAACGGAACTTCTTTAGGTGGGGTTATTATAGATGCAGGTACTTTTGACTGGTCTAGCGGAAAATTCCCCGAGTTTACAGAACCTTCTGCGGGTTACCACGGGTTAGTATATCACGATGTATTAGGCCCTGCGGCCTTTATAGCAAAAACACGTATTGAAGGATTACGAGATCACGGCGCTGCTTTGAGTCCGTTTAACGCATTTCAAATTATTCAGGGATTAGAGACTTTAAAAGTCCGCATCAAACAACATAGTGAAAATGCATTGGAATTAGCAACCTGGTTAGAAGCACAGCCCGAAGTTACCTGGGTCAATTACCCTGGTTTAGCGAGTAGTAAATACAATACTTTAGCAAAAAAATACCTGCCTCACGGTCAAAGTGGGATCGTGACTTTTGGTTTAAAAAGTGGATTTGAAGGAGCGAAAACAGTTGCAGATAAAACGGAAATTTTTTCACTGCTGGCAAATATAGGAGATACTAAATCATTAATTATACACCCGGCAAGTACCACGCATCAGCAACTGCCAGATACGGCTCAGGAAGCAACGGGAGTTACTAAAGATTTAATACGTCTTTCTGTAGGTCTTGAAGATGTTGAAGATTTAAAAGCTGATCTAAAAGCGGCATTCGCACAAATTAAATAAGCAGTTACTACATAAAATTACAAATCGCCTATCTGGAGATAGGCGATTAATACTACAATTTACCCTAAATGGTACACAAACTTGAAATACTAAATTTCATAACGCAGTCAGGTTATCAATTAGATCTGCCATTGAGTTATGAGACATTTGGTCAAAAACTGGGAACAGCGCCGTTAATTTTAGTCAACCATGCACTTACCGGTAACTCGCACGTGAGTGGTGAAGACGGCTGGTGGAATGAAATTATAGGAGAGAATAAGTGTATAGATACAAATACGTATAGCATTCTTTCTTTTAATATTCCGGGGAATGGTTATGACGGATTCTTGATCGAAAATTACAAAGATTTTGTGGCTCAGGATGTGGCGCGTTCTTTTTTAGAAGGTCTTAAATTACTAAAGATTAAGGAACTTTTTGCTATTGTAGGAGGCTCACTGGGAGGCGGTATTGCCTGGGAGATGATTGCGCTTCAGCCAGATATCACTAAGCATCTAATCCCCGTTGCATCAGACTGGAAGTCTACAGATTGGCTTATTGCTAACTGCCAGATTCAGGAACAAATATTAAAAAATTCTTCACAGCCGGTTCACGATGCGCGTATGCACGCAATGTTGTGCTATAGAACGCCAGAATCGTTTAAAAATAAATTTCAGCGCAGCACAAATGAAGATCTCAAAATCTTTAATGTAGAAAGCTGGTTAGACCATCACGGACACAAGTTAAAAGACCGCTTTCAGGTAGCAGCTTACCGGTTAATGAATCAGCTTCTAAAAACCATAGATGTAACTCGTGGGCGCGAAGGTTTTAATGAGATTTTAAGTAAGGTAGAGGCAAATATTCACATCATTGGAGTAGATTCTGATCTATTTTTTACACCTGCAGAAAACAGAGAAACGTACAAGCAGCTGGCGCAACATAAGAACAATGTAACCTATGGCGAGATTAATTCGGTACACGGTCACGATGCTTTTTTAATTGAATTTGAACAGCTTGAGCAGTTATTATATCCTGTATTTCGAGCAGATACTGCAAAGCTGAAAATTTTAAAATTTGGCGGAAAATCATTAGCAAATGGGAAAGGATTAGATACTGTACTAGATATTATTCAATCTAAAGTTAATAATCACGAGCGTATTGCAGTAGTGCTTTCTGCGCGAGGTGGTGCCACAGATGAGTTAGAAGCGCTACTTGAAGCCGCTGCTTCAGGTCTCGATATTCAGCATAGATTTGATGCTTTTAAAATCTATCAACAACATAATTTTGATGTTGATTTGACTGAAGAATTTTCAGAATTAAAACGTCTTTTTGAAGGAGTAGCTTTACTGGGCGATTACAGCCGAAAAGTGAAAGATGAGGTCTTGTCTTTTGGTGAATTAATTTCAGTAAAAACAGTAACGCATCTTTTGCAAAAGCAAGGTGTTAAAGCGCACTTTGCAGATACCCGTAAACTAATAAAAACCAATGGGACTTTTGGCAATGCACAGCCTAATGATACCCGTTCAAAAGAACAGGTGGTAAAGCACTTTGCCAAATATAATGGCGATACGGTAAATGTAGTTACCGGTTTTATCGCCAGTAATGAAGATAATCAAACGACCACCTTAGGTAGAAACGGGAGTAATTACACGGCTTCTTTACTAGCAAACTACCTTGATGCAGGCGAGTTGCAAAACTACACCCACGTAGATGGTATTTTTACCGCAAATCCCGATATGGTGCCTGATGCTCAAAAAATTGAGCGTTTAACGTATAGCGAAGCAAACGAACTCGCAAATTTTGGAACTTCGGTGTTGCACGCCAAGACGATCATCCCGTTGATTGAGAAGAATATTCCGTTACGTATTTTAAACACGTTTAATGCAGACGATACCGGTACTTTAATCACTGCACAAACAGAGCAGGAAGGTATTAAGTCCCTTTCGGTATTGAGTGAGATGGCTTTAATTAATCTAGAAGGCCGTGGTCTTTTAGGTAAAGTAGGTGTTGATGCCCGTATTTTTAGAGCTTTAGGAAACAGCGGTGTGAGCGTAAGTATTATTGCGCAGGGTTCTTCAGAACGCGGTATAGGGTTAGTTGTAGAAACAAAGCAGGCTCAACAGGCAATTTCTGCACTGCGTTTTGAGTTTGAAGCAGATTTTCAAAATCAGGATGTAAACCGCATTGAAGTTATTGATGAGGTTGCTGTGATCTCGATTATAGGTCAGGATTTAAGCACCTTTCATAAACCCTATAGTGCTCTTATTAAAAATGGTATTGTTCCATTACTTTTTAATAATACGGTAACCGGTAAAAATGTAAGTGTTGTCGTGCGCAAACCTCAATTGAATAAAGCAATTAATGTGGTTCACGGGGAGATTTTTGGCATTGCTAAAAAAATAAATGTCGCCATATTTGGTCAGGGATTAGTAGGTGGCACATTGATTAATCAAATACTTGCTTCTGCGGCAACAATAGAAGATCGCAAGAGTATTTCACTAAATATTTTTGGGGTAGCTAATTCTAAGAAGGTATTGTTAGATAAAAATGGGGCAGCAGAAGATTGGAAATCCCATTTTGACACACAAGCAATAGAAGGTGGTGTAAAAGAGGTTATCGCTTTCGCAAAAGCAAATCATCTTGCAAATTTGATTGCTATTGATAATACGGCTAGTTCAGCTTTTATTGAAAATTACATCGATCTGGCTAAAAACGGTTTTGATCTGGTTTCTTCAAATAAAATTGCAAATACTGTAGGGTATGATTTCTATCAAAAATTACGTAGGGTTTTAGACGAAAACCAAAAACGCTATTTGTATGAGACTAACGTAGGTGCAGGTTTACCGCTTATAGATACCATACGATTATTACATCTTTCAGGTGATAATATCACGCGTATAAAGGGAGTGTTTAGTGGCTCGCTTAGTTATTTATTCAACACATTTTCTGTAGAAGACCGAAGCTTTTCTGATGTGCTTGGGGACGCCATTGACAAGGGGTTTACAGAGCCAGACCCACGAGAAGATCTGGGCGGCAATGATGTAGGACGTAAACTGTTAATTTTAGCGCGCGAACTCGACTTACATAAGGAGTTTAGTGATGTACAGATCGAAAATCTTATTCCTGATAATTTGCGTGATGGAGCGGCTTCAGATTTCTTAAGTCGTTTAGAAGAACTCGATGCCGTATTCGAAGCGCGTAAAAAAGCGTTAAAAGAGGGCGAAGTTTTGCGATATGTTGGCGACCTTTACGGAGATTTATCTCAGGAAGATGGCGGGACGCTCGAAGTAAAGCTGGTGACCGTGTCTAAAAATTCGGCTTTAGGGCAGGTTAAAGGCAGTGACAGTATTTTTGAGATTTATACCGAGTCGTATGGCGAAAATCCGTTAGTGATACAGGGAGCCGGGGCAGGAGCTGCGGTTACTGCCAGAGGGGTTTTTGGAGATATTTTAAAACTCGCAGAACGAAATAATTAAATAATACAACATGAAAGTTACACTTGAACGTAAAAACACCGATTACCTGTTTGAAGCAAAAGGAGCTTCAGGCAATTCGGTGATGATAGATAATAAAACCGGAGATGTGGTTCAGGGTAGTAGCCCTATGGAATTACTTCTTATGGGTGTAGGTAGCTGTAGTGCTATTGATATCATTTCAATCTTAAAAAAGCAAAAGCTAGAGGTAGATTCATATCACGTGGAAATAGAAGGTGATCGCAAAGAAGTAGGAGGTGCCAAGCCTTTTGAAGCGATGCGTGTACACGTGTATTTAGAAGGAGACATTCCGCCGGAAAAAGCATTGCGCGCCGCAAAATTAAGTTTTGAGAAATATTGTTCGGTTTCAATTACCTTACAGGCAGGTGTAGATATCACTTACAAGGTGTTTTTAAACGGCGAAGAAGTCGAGTAGATTTGATATCTAAGACTTAAGATTTTAGATAAAAGAATACAAAATAGAAAAGAAAGGGTCTTAAAGTGAAGTATAAGAGGGGATTAACGATATTACGATTAAACGTTCTAACCTTTTAAAGACCACAAAAAAATGAAACAGGATTTTAGACATCTGATTAGATCATCAAAACGAGTATCTCAAATCTAATGTCTATTATCTAACATCTAAGAAAGTAATGAGCAAGCATTTTGAAACTGAAGCGATACGCACCCAATTAAACCGAAGTGAATTTTTAGAGCATTCTGTGCCTTTATACCTTACTTCCAGTTTTGTTTTTGAGGATGCAGAAGATATGCGCGCATCGTTTACCGAAGAGAAAGACCGTAATATTTACAGCCGTTTTACAAACCCAAATACCAGTGAGTTTGTAGATAAAATCTGCAAGCTGGAGGGAGCCGAATCTGGTTATGCATTTGCAACAGGTATGGCAGCGGTGTTTTCAACTTTTGCTGCGCTTTTAGATAGTGGCGATCATATTGTTTCAGCACGTTCAGTTTTTGGATCTACCCATACGCTCTTTACAAAATACCTTCCAAAATGGAATATTGAAACCTCTTATTTTAAAGTAGATGAGGTAGATAAAGCAGAACGTCTCATCAAGCCCGAAACTAAAATTCTTTATGTAGAATCGCCTACAAACCCCGGTTGTGATGTCTTGGATCTTCAGTATTTAGGGGACTTAGCAAAAAAGCACAATCTTATTTTTGTAGTTGATAACTGTTTTGCGACTCCGTATTTACAACAGCCTATTAAATTTGGTGCAGATTTGGTAATTCATTCTGCAACAAAAATGATTGATGGTCAGGGGCGCGTTTTAGGTGGCGTGACTGTAGGGCGTTCAGATTTAGTACGTGAGATTTATTTATTTGCCCGTAATACCGGGCCGGCATTATCACCGTTTAATGCCTGGGTGCTTTCAAAAAGTTTAGAAACACTTCACGTGCGAGCAGATCGTCATTGCGAAAACGCACTTAAAGTTGCGGAGTTCTTAGAAAGCCACGATAAAGTGAATATGGTAAAATATCCCTTCTTAAAATCACATCCTCAGTACGAAGTGGCTAAAAAACAAATGCGTTTAGGAGGTAACATTGTTGCCTTTGAAGTAAAAGGAGGCATTGATGCCGGTCGTAATTTCTTAAATGCGATTAAAATGTGCTCGCTTTCAGCAAATCTAGGAGATACCCGCACGATTGTTACGCATCCCGCTTCTACTACGCACAGTAAATTGGCTGAAGAAGACCGCCTCGAAGTAGGTATTACAGATGGTTTAGTACGTTGTTCGGTAGGTCTTGAGCACGTAGAAGATATCATTGCAGATCTGGATCAAGCCTTAAAAGCTTAGAATAATAACTTTTTGCATACTTTTAGGCTGTGTTATCTAAAAAAACAAAGTACGGTTTAAAGGCGCTAGCCTATGTGGCAAAGCATAAGGGTGAAGATCCTGTGCAAATAGGAGCCATAGCTAAGAGTGAAAATATCTCTCAAAAATTTCTAGAAAGCATTATGCTTACCTTGCGTAAAGCCGGTTTTTTAGGAAGTAAGAAAGGAAAAGGTGGTGGCTACTATCTACGCAGACAACCGGCAGACATTAAAATGGTTGAGGTGATGCGTATTCTTGAAGGTCCGGTTTCTATGGTGCCTTGTGTAAGTTTAAATTTCTACGAAAAATGTGATGATTGCCCTGATGAGACCGCATGTTCGGTACATAGTTTAATGGTGCAGTTACGAGACAGTAATCTGGCTGTGCTTAATAATAACACATTAGCAGATCTAATAAAGGAATAGTTGCAGAATTCTTGATTTATCGCTTAAATGCTGAAAATCACTTAAAAGTTTCAAAAAAATATCTAAAATATTTGGTCACAAAAGGCACGAAGTATACTTTTGCTTTATAATCCTACTAAATCGATAGGATTAAAGTAAAATACAGAATTTAGTAGTTGAGATATGATTTTAGATCACGTATATAGCGAAAGCCGCACAGACAAGCCAGAGAAGGCGACCTATAAAAAAGATACCACTTCAGAGAAACCTTTACGAAGTGTTGTTAAATCTATTAGCTGGAGGTTAGTGGGTACTATAGATACCATACTAATTTCCTGGTTTGTAACCGGAACACTGGCTTTGGCATTTTCTATAGGAGCTATTGAATTAGTTACTAAAATGGTATTATACTTTTTTCACGAGCGTCTTTGGAACACTATAAACTGGGGTAAATAATGAGTTATTCAACTGAAGAACTACAGCAGTTAAATGCTGATTTGAGAGCTAAATCGCCTTTAGAAATTGCAGAATGGGCTGTTGAGAATGCAAACAATCCTGTGGTTACTACTAATTTTAGACCTTATGAAGCTGCAATATTATTTGCGGCCAGCAAGGCTCAAAAAGATATTCCGGTAGTGTGGTGTGATACGGGTTATAATACACCTAATACCTATAGACACGCTGAAGAGGTTATTAAGCTTCTCGAGTTGAGCGTTGACTTATATGTCCCAAAACAAACAACTTCACATCGAGATGTTGTAATGGGTATTCCGCAAATAGACGATCCATTACATAAGGTGTTTACAGAGCAGGTAAAGCTTGAGCCATTTAAAAGAGCTATGGCAAATCATAAACCAGATGTGTGGTTTACAAATCTTAGAAAGGGGCAAACGGCACATCGTGACAACTTAGATATATTGAGTCTGGGAGCTGATGGTGTATTAAAAGTGAGTCCGTTTTACTACTATAGCGACGAAGAATTAGATACTTTTTTGGCAGAACACAACCTGCCAAACGAACATAAATATTTTGATCCAACAAAAGTTTTGGAGAATCGGGAGTGTGGCTTACACGCCTAAAACAAGCATACAATGAGTAAGATTTTAAAAACAAATGCATTAGAAAGCGAAGCTATTTACATCTTTAGAGAAGTAGTGGCTCAGTTTGAAAATCCGGTATTGTTATTTTCAGGAGGAAAGGACAGTATTACCTTAGTGCGTTTAGCGCAAAAAGCTTTTTATCCGGGTAAAATTCCGTTTCCACTTTTGCACGTTGATACCGGTCATAACTTCCCTGAAACTATAGAATTTAGAGATCGTCTCGTAGAAGAATTAGGGTTGAATTTAATTGTGCGCAACGTACAGGATGCGATTGATGCAGGTAAAGTAACTGAAGAAACCGGTAAATATTCAAGCCGAAATATGCTTCAGACCACGACACTTTTAGATGCAATTGAAGAATTTAAATTTGATGCTTGTATAGGTGGCGCACGTCGTGACGAAGAAAAAGCAAGAGCTAAAGAACGTATTTTTTCGGTACGAGATGATTTTGGACAATGGGATGAGAAAAATCAGCGTCCAGAGTTATTCGATCTTTTAAACGGAAAGATTGAAATCGGTCAAAACGTACGTGTTTTCCCTATTTCAAACTGGACAGAACTTGATGTATGGAGTTATATAGAGCAAGAGCAAATTGAAATTCCATCTATATATTTTTCGCACAAGCGTAAAACATTTGTGCGTGACGGTTTAATCTGGAGTGCATCAAAGTATGTATATAGAGAAGAAGATGAAGAAGTTTTAGAGCGTATTGTACGTTTTAGAACGGTAGGCGATATGACGTGTACGGCGGCTGTAGAATCTGAAGCAGACACAATAGAACGTATTGTTAGTGAAATTAAAGTTTCTACTATTTCAGAACGAGGAGCACGTATAGATGATAAGCGCTCTGAAGCAGCAATGGAAAAGCGCAAGCAACAAGGGTATTTTTAGTCTTATAAGACACGAGAATATTCAATAGGCTTAAAGAAAACGAATACGAATTAAAAATACCCACAAAACTCTTTCTCATAAAGAGGGACGGGAAATATAAAAATGGAAGTTCTAAAAATAGCAACAGCAGGTAGTGTAGATGATGGAAAAAGTACCTTGATAGGGCGCTTGCTTTACGATACAAAGTCGCTAACAGACGATAAACTTGAGGCCATTGAGCGCAACAGTAAGAAAAAAGGATACGATTATCTTGATTTTTCGTTAGCTACAGATGGTTTAGTAGCAGAACGTGAACAAGGAATTACCATTGACGTGGCTCACATTTATTTTTCTACAAAAAAGAAAAGTTACATCATTGCAGACACACCGGGTCACGTAGAATATACGCGTAATATGGTTACCGGTGCTTCACAGGCGCAGGCTTCAATCATATTAATAGATGCTCGTAAAGGCGTGATCGAACAAACGTACCGCCATTTTTTTATCAATAATTTGCTGCGCGTAAAACATGTGATTGTTGCGGTAAATAAAATGGATCTGGTTGATTACGATCAACAGGTTTTTGAGAATATTAAAGCAGATTTTGAGAAGCTTAATGCTCAAAGTAGTTATGACGATCAGCAGATAACTTTTATTCCTATAAGTGCGTTAAAAGGGGATAATGTTGCAAAGGAAACAAATGTTATGTCCTGGTATGATGGGGTGAGTGTTCTGGATTATCTTGAAGAACTACAGCCCGAGCAAGATGAATTAACAGCAGCTCGTTTTCCTGTACAAACAGTTATACGACCTAAAAAAGATGAATTTCACGATTATCGCGGTTATGCAGGTAAAATTTATGGAAGCAGTCTTAAAGTAGGAGATGCTGTAACGGTTCTCCCATCATTAACTTCTTCTAAAATTAAAACTATAGAATTTTTTAATGAGCAGTATGATGAGGCTATAGCAGGAAGTTCGGTTTCTATTACGTTAGAAGACGATATAAATGTGACTAGAGGTGATGTTTTAGTGAAGTCTGATGAGGTGCCACAATCTTCTAAGACATTAAAAGCAGCAGTTTGTTGGATGGATGGGAAAGCATTAGTTCCCGGTGCAAAATATGAGATACAGCATAACTCGAACCGAATTTTAGCCAAGATAGATAGTATAGAAAGTATTATTGCCACTGATTATTCTGGAGAAGATACTTCTAAAAATCAACTCACGCTAAACGAGATAGGTAAGGTTAACTTTAAATTGAGTAAGAATTTATTTTTTGACAATTACGCCGATAATAAAGCAGGGGGTTCTTTTATCTTAATTGATACACAGAGCAACACAACTGCTGGAGTTGGTTTTATAGGTTAACAATCGCAGATGAAAGGATGATAATTTTAAGCATCCTTTTTTGCTAAAATCCTATTTCACCCATAGGATTAAAATGAATTATAAAAATATAATACAAAAGCTATGCAAAGCTTCAGAACAGAAATAGAAAACCCGGTTGTAGAAAAAGACATCATAGAACTTGAGCGTAAAATCAAGCTTTTTAAAGATGGAAAGATAGATGAAGAGCGTTTTAGAAGTCTTAGACTTGCAAGAGGTGTTTACGGTCAGCGTCAGGAAGGAGTGCAGATGATACGTATAAAATTACCCTATGGTAAGGTTACTAGTGATCAGCTTTTGCGTATTTCTGATGTTTCTGATGAGTATTCTAGAGGAAAACTACATATAACCACACGTCAGGATATTCAGATTCACTATGTGAGTTTAGATCGTACTCCAGAATTGTGGGCAGAACTTGAGAAAAGTGATGTAACACTTCGTGAAGCTTGTGGTAATACCGTACGTAACGTTACTGCAAGTCCAGATGCAGGTATAAATCCTGATGAAGCGTTTGATACGACACCATATGCTCACGCGACTTTTCAGTATTTTCTACGGAACCCTATTTCTCAGGAAATGGGTAGAAAATTTAAAATGTCGTTTTCATCTACAGACGATGATTCTGCATTGGCATTTATTCATGATTTAGGTTTTATACCCAAGATTAAAGATGGTGCACGTGGTTTTAAAGTGATGTTGGGTGGTGGTTTAGGATCACAACCGCGTCACGCAGATACCTTACATGAGTTTTTACCGGTGAACCAACTAATTCCTTTAATTGAAGGTGTGTTACGTGTTTTTGACCGTCACGGTGAGCGTGCACGTCGTCTTAAGGCACGTATGAAATTCCTTATAAAAGATCTGGGAGTAGATGGTTTTATGGCCTTAGTGGAAGAAGAGCAGAAAGCACTTGCTTATAAAACTTTTGAGATTGATACCGCAGAATTTGAAAAAGAAATTACAGCTCCTTTAATGGAAGCACCACAGGTAACAATTGAAGACCTTAAAGCTTATGCAGCCTGGAAAGCTACCAATGTTTTTAAGCAAAAGCAAAACGGATTAGTAGCTATAGGAATCAAAGTTAAATTAGGTGATTTTTCTACTGAAAAGGCACGTGCTTTAGCAGGATTAATTAAAAAATATGCAGGTGATGAGTTGCGATTCACCCTGCGTCAAAATATCTTATTAAGACATATACCGGAAGGGGCAATTCCTTTTTTCTACTCACAACTAGCCAATCTTGGTTTTGCTCGTCCGGGATATGAAACTACCGCAGATATTACTGCATGTCCCGGTACAGACACTTGTAATTTAGGGATTGCAAGTAGTACCGGTATTGCAGATAAATTAGAAGATGTTCTTATTGCAGAATATCCTGAATATTTAAACAATAAAGAAATCACGATTAAGATAAGTGGTTGTATGAATGCCTGTGGGCAACATAATATGGCACACATTGGTTTTCAGGGGATGTCTGTACGTACTCCAGATAAATTAGTAGCTCCCGCACTTCAGGTTTTATTAGGTGGTGGTGTAGTTGGTGATGGTCAGGGTCGTTTTGCAGATAAAGTCATAAAAATTCCTAGTAAACGAGGACCTCAGGCGCTACGTGGAATTCTTGATGATTATAAGGAGAATGCTGGTGATTTAGATTTTCTAAGTTATTATGATGAGAAGGGGCAGCGTTATTTTTATGATTTCTTAAAACCGTTTTCAGATACAGACAACCTGGTTGCATCAGACTTTATAGACTGGGGTAATGATGAGAAGTATATTCAGGAAGTAGGAGTAGGTGAGTGTGCTGGTGTAGTAATTGATCTGGTGCAAACACTACTTTTAGAAGCTAAAGATAAACTGGGAAGTGCGATAGAATCTTTTGAAGAAAAACGCTGGGCAGATAGCGTATATCATACGTATGCAAGTCTGGTTAATGGAGCTAAGGCGATTTTACTTTCAGAAAATGTAAAGACAAATACACAGGCAAATATTATTGCTGAATTTGATGAGACGTTTAAGGAAGACGCTACACTTTCCATAGATAAAACCTTTGCAGAATTAGTTTATCAAATACAGAATAACGAGCCAACTAAAGACTTTGCTGAATCGTATCTTTCTGATGCAAATGCATTCTTTAGCAGGGCAGATGTTTACCGAAAAAATCAACTAGCTCATGCCAATTAACAATCCAAAACTTACCGTAGTAGGAGCCGGGCCTGGAGATGTTGAGTTGTTTACGTTGAAAGGGGTGAAAGCCTTGCAAAGCGCAGATGTTGTTCTTTACGATGCACTTGTAAACCCATCACTTCTTGAATATGCCCAAAATGCTGAACTTATATTTGTAGGGAAACGCAAAGGATGTTACGCATACCAGCAGGATCAGATTAATGATTTAATTATTTCACGTGCAAGAAGTCACGGCCACGTGGTACGCTTAAAGGGTGGCGATCCCTTTATTTTTGGACGAGGTGCAGAAGAGATGGAAATCGCTGCAGCTGCCGGAATTGAGGTAGCAATGGTACCGGGTATATCTTCGTCTCTTGCGGTACCGGCATATCAAAATATACCTTTAACTAAACGAGGAAGTTCTGAAAGTTTTTGGGTTATTACAGGTACAACTAAAGATCATAACCTTTCTGAAGATGTAAAACTTGCAGCACAATCCTCTGCTACAGTTGTAATCCTTATGGGAATGAGCAAGTTGGGAGAGATTACAAATTTATTTCGCAAAAGCGGAAAAAATGAAACCCCTGTTGCAATTATTCAGAATGGTACAACTGCAGAAGAGCGCATAGGTGTGGGCACTATTGATACCATAGAATCTGTAGTGCAAGAGTTAAAACTTACTAACCCATCAATTATTGTGATAGGTGAAGTGGTAAGACATCGTGCACAATTGCTAAATTTGCAGTTAGAATATACAGCGTATGATAATTGATCCTCAAGAGAATAATACCCTTTACCCGGTTTTTTTAAAAGTACGTAACCTACAAATCCTCATCGTAGGTGGAGGTAATGTAGCATTAGAAAAATTGACGTTTCTCACAAAATCAAGTCCTGACGCTGTTGTTGAGATGGTCGCTCCTTTTTTTAGACCTGAAACCTTAGCTCTAGCAAGTACATTTAATGTAAAAATCACTAAAAAACGATTTACACGTTCGATGCTTAAAAAGCGTCACATAGTAATTGCTACAACAGATAGCCCTGCAGTAAATAAACGCATTTACAGAGCGGCGAGAAAGCGTTTTTTACTCTGTAATATAGCAGACGTACCAGAGCTTTGTGATTTTTATATGGGGGGTATTGTAACAAAAGGTAATGTTAAAATTGCAATCTCGACTAATGGAAAGTCACCAACCACAGCAAAACGCTTAAGGCAGTTTTTTGAGGATGTGATACCCGAAAATATTGATGATATGGTTAAAAATATCAACGAATATAGAAAAACCATAAAAGGGGATTTTGAAGAAAAAGTGGAAACCCTTAACGAATTTACAAAAGGATTGATTTCCAAAAATTAAAGATAAAGTTGAATGAGGAGCTGTAAGAGCTCAAAGAATTAAGAAGATGATAAAGACAGATATACTTATAATTGGAGCAGGACCTACAGGATTATTTACCGTTTTTGAAGCCGGTTTATTAAAGCTTAAGTGCCATATAATTGATGCACTTGCACAACCTGGCGGACAGTTGTCAGAGATTTATCCTAAAAAACCTATATACGATATTCCCGGTTTTCCTGAAGTGATGGCAGGAAAATTAATTGACAATTTAATTGAGCAGGGAAAACAGTTTCAACCAGGTTTCACTTTAGGCGAGCGTGCAGAAACCATAGATAAGCAAGATGACGGTAGCTTTATAGTAACTACAAATAAAGGAACACAACACCACACTAAGGTGGTTGCAATTGCTGGTGGTCTGGGTAGTTTTGAACCGCGTAAGCCGCTTATACCTAATATTCACGAGTTTGAAGATAAGGGAGTTGCTTACATGATTAAAGACCCTGAGGTATATCGCGACAAAAAAGTTGTTATCGCCGGTGGTGGGGATTCTGCATTAGACTGGAGTATTTATTTGGCAGATATCGCTAAAGAAGTGACTCTTATACATCGTCGTAATGAGTTTAGAGGAGCTTTAGATTCCGTAGAAAAGGTTAGAGAATTAAAGTTAATAGGTAAGATTAATCTAATAACTCCGGGTGAAGTTGTAGGTCTTGCAGGTGTTGATAAACTTGATCAGGTTGTTGTAGAAACTCCTGAAGGTGAAGTAACTCTTGAAGCAGATGCTTTTATACCATTATTTGGTCTTTCTCCTAAATTAGGGCCTATAGGCGATTGGGGATTAGAGATAGAGAAAAATGCGATTAAAGTAAATAATGCATTAGATTACCAGACTAATATACCTGGTGTTTTTGCAATAGGTGATGTTAACACATACCCTGGTAAGTTAAAATTGATTTTATGTGGTTTTCACGAGGCTACGATGATGTGTCAGGCTGCGTATCAAATTATAAATCCTGGTAAGCGCTATGTTATGAAATATACGACTGTAAGTGGCATAGACGGTTTTGATGGTACGCGTAAAGAAGCAGAGAAAGCAGTTGTACAGGCTATTAATTAAGGATTTTTAGTATAATTTAGATTTAAGGCTCAGCATTATATCTTTGGTTAATGGCTTTATTAGAAAGTCAATTACCTGAGTATAGTTCTGAGCCTTTTCTCTATCTATTTCACTTGTACTTGAGGTGAGTATTACAACTTTAGTAAAATTTTTAGCTTCGGTTAAACTATCAAGAAATTTCCAGCCATTTATCACAGGCATATTAAGATCAAGAAAAATAACATCAGGCTTTTGAAATTCTACTTCGGCTAAAGCGATTTCGGGTAATGTATAATCAATAACTTCTGCTGCCAGTTCGGTGACGGCAATCAGTTTTTTATTAATGAAATTAGCCATTTTTTGATCATCTACGAGCATTATTTTTAAGCGGTTACTCATAGTTAATCATTATAATTATAGGAGTATTTTTTGATTTCTTCCTCACTCTTAATCACGACACTTTTAAAAATAGAATCTAGTTCAAAAGAAGACTCTGCTAGTTTAGGTAAAATTTCATTGCGTAACTCGGTATCTGTGTAGTAGTCTGAAATTTCTAATAAACCTAAAATACGACATAAAGGTTCTCTGAGTTCGTGTGCATTCAATCTTAAAAGCTCAAGAATTTTCTTGTTTTTAATACGAAGCTCTCGGGTACGAGAATCTATAATGCTTTGTTGATTACTATTAATTTTTTCAATCTCTTTATTTTTAAGTGCAATTTGTGCGACAGCATCTTCTAATCGCTGGTTTTTAAGATTTATCTCTTGATTTAAACAAATCTGTCTATACTTTGAGGTGAGCGTGTCTACCAGCAAATGTAGAATTTCAACATCACTGAGGCTAAATTGAGCGCTATCATCAGAAACTAGAGATACACATACTTCATAATCTGAGTAGGGTATGTACCACCCCCACAGTTGCCCATTGTCAAGTGTAATATGATTTAAATATTTTGGTAAATCTGAATCATTTATAGCATTTGAGAATGGGATTTGATCTTTTAGTAATTTATTTTCAAAAGTTAAGACGTCTTCCCTATTTTTTGAGATCCATGTTTGACCCTTGGCAAAAGTATAGCCGGTAACATTATTTTTATCAATTAAAAGAATTCTAAAAATCTTAAAATTGAAAAGATACTTTAGATGTTTGCTAACCACATGGCTTAGGTTCTCCAGGTTTTCGACCTTACTTAAACCGCCAGAAAATTTAGAAAACGCCTCATAGGTAATACGGTACTTTGCGGCGGCTAGATTCAATTTATGTAATTTTATGCTTGAGCTTCCATTAGCTCGTTATCAATTTTGATTCCAGCAACATCGGCCAGAGTGTTTAGCATATTTACTAAATCTGCCTGTGCCATAAGTTCTTGTATCTCTGCATCATCAAAGCCGGCCTCGCGAAGTTTTTCAAAATCAGAATCTACGATCATATCATGGTTGAGTGCTGCTTTAGTTACTACTTTAATAGCAGTGCGATAGCTTTCAGGAATCAACGGACTTTCAAGATCATTTGTAACTCTAAAATTTTCATTCTCACTTATCATTGCACTCATACTGTCTGCAAAAATTCCGTGGGCTTGTGCGCAGTATTCACAGTTACGTTCTTTGGAGACGTTGTAGATTATAAGCTGTTTTAGAACGTTAGGAATATCACCTTGCATGAGTGTAGATTTTAATTTGGCCCAATTACCTTTTAACAGAATAGGATTTGACCCCTGACATTTAAACCAGTTTAAAACAAAAGGGATTTGAAGTGTTTTCTTAGTATCATCATAGATGGCTTTAACTTCAGCAGAAGCTTCTTCGTAGGAAACAACTTTAAAACGAGGATGTGATTGTGTAGTGTTGCTAATCATAGGTTTAAATTTGGTTTTGTTAAGGTAATAAGTTTGGGTATACAAACTTAGTTTAAAAAATAATTTATACAAGATTGTAAATCAGGCAATTAATATTTTAAGGGTAGAATTACATGGCTTTTTAAGACTTTTAAGCGGATAAATGATTCATTTAAGCGTATTTAAAAACTGTTTTATTTTGATAACTTTTTAATTTTAATTCTTTAAAATTTGTGTATTCTCAAGTTGTTTTACAATCTTTGTAAACAAGTTCATTATTTATTAAGTTATCAAGAAAGGCAGAGGGATTAGACCCATTGAAGCCTTAGCAACCCTCCTCTGGAGAAGGTGCTACGTTCTACTCTTATTTAGTAAGGGATAGATAACAAAAAACAAGTCATTCTGGCTTTCCTTTTTATTTTCTTGATACCATAATTACTGAACCTTTCTAATTTAGAAAGCATTTTTTAATGTTTGTAATTGAAGTTTGAAAGAGATTTATGAGTCAGAATAATTTATATAATGTTTTACAAGAACGCATCTTAGTTCTTGATGGCGCTATGGGAACAATGCTTCAGCGCTATAAATTCACTGAAGAAGATTTTCGTGGCGAGCGTTTTAAAGATTGGCCCAGTCCTGTACAGGGAAACAATGATTTATTGAGTCTTACCCAGCCTCAGGCAATTGCAGATGTACATGCTCAATATTTTGAAGCAGGAGCAGATATTGTAGAGACAAATACTTTTAGCGGCACTACGATTGCCATGGCAGATTACGGTATGGAGGCGCTTGTATATGATTTAAACTACGAGTCTGCTAAAATAGCTAAGAAAGTAGCAGAAGAATTTACTGCCAAAGAACCACACAAACCCCGTTTTGTAGCAGGAGCAATAGGTCCTACAAATAAAACGGCGAGTATGTCGCCAGATGTAAATGATCCCGGCTTTAGAGCAATTTCATTTGATGAGTTGCGTATTGCGTATAGACAGCAGGCTGAAGCGCTTATAGATGGGGGTGTAGATATACTTCTGGTAGAAACGATTTTTGATACTTTAAATGCGAAAGCCGCTCTATTTGCAATAGAAGAATTAAAAGAAGAGCGCGGTATAGATGTCCCGGTTATGGTAAGCGGTACAATTACAGATGCATCAGGACGCACACTTTCCGGTCAGACAGCAGAGGCTTTTTTAATTTCAATAGGGCATATGCCATTACTATCGGTGGGGTTCAACTGCGCATTAGGAGCAGAGCAATTAACACCCTATTTAGAGGTTATTTCAAGCAAATCAGATTTTGCCGTGTCTGCATATCCTAATGCAGGATTGCCTAACGCATTTGGTGAATATGATGAGACAGCACAGGAAATGGCTTCTCAAATTAAATCCTATTTAGACAAACAACTTATTAATATAGTAGGGGGTTGTTGTGGTACAACACCAGAGCACATACGCGCAATTGCAGAACTTGTAAAAGAGTATAAGCCAAGACCATTACCGGCTTTTAAAAAGGCACAATCAGCTTTATAATATAGTATTTATGAATAACGGATTAGAAGCAACTGATACGACTAAAATAGCATTTAGGGCCTTAAAATTAAGCGGACTCGAACCTTTAATAATTACGCCCGAAAGTAATTTTGTTAATGTAGGAGAACGTACAAATGTAGCGGGGTCTCGCAGGTTTTTAAGGCTTATAAATGAAGAGAAATTTGATGAGGCGCTTGCAATCGCAAGAGATCAGGTAGATAACGGTGCGCAGATTATAGATATCAATATGGACGACGGTCTAATTGATGGAAAAAAAGCAATGGTTACCTTCTTAAATCTCATAGCAGCAGAACCAGATATTTCACGCGTACCCATAATGATAGACAGCTCTAAATGGGAAATTATAGAAGCGGGTCTACAAGTGGTACAGGGAAAGTGCGTGGTAAACTCAATAAGTTTAAAAGAAGGTGAAGCAGAGTTTATAGCACACGCAAAAAAAATAAAGCGTTATGGTGCAGCAGTAGTTGTAATGGCTTTTGACGAGGTAGGCCAGGCAGATAATTATGAGCGTAGGCTAGAAATCACAAAGCGCAGTTATGACATTCTGGTAAATCAGGTAAATTTCTCGCCTGAGGATATTATTTTTGATCTAAATATTTTTCCCGTTGCCACCGGTATGGATGAGCATAAACTCAATGCAATAGATTTTATAGAAGCAACGCGATGGGTTAAGGCAAATCTTCCTTTTGCAAGTGTGAGTGGTGGGGTGAGTAATGTGTCATTTAGTTTTAGAGGAAATGATACAGTGCGTGAAGCGATGCACTCGGTATTTTTATATCACGCGATAAAAGCGGGTATGAATATAGGTATCGTTAATCCTAGCATGCTCGAGGTATATGATGATATCCCAAAAGAACTTTTAGAGCACGTTGAGGATGTTATTTTAAACCGAAGAGACGATGCTACAGAACGACTTTTAGATCTTGCAGAAAGCGTAAAAGGAACTTCAAAAGAAAAAGTTATTGATCTTTCCTGGAGGGAAGAACCGCTTCAAAACCGAATTACAAGAGCTCTTGTTAAAGGTATTGACGCCTATATTCTTGAAGATATAGAAGAAGCACGGCTGGCTTCAGAAAAACCATTACATGTTATTGAAGGTCACTTAATGACGGGTATGAATGTTGTAGGAGATCTTTTTGGAAGCGGAAAAATGTTTCTACCTCAGGTTGTTAAATCAGCCCGCGTGATGAAAAAAGCAGTGGCTTACCTGTTGCCTTATATCGAAGAAGAAAAGCTGAAGAATCCGCCGCCGGCAGATGAGAAAGCAAAATCAAATCTTGTTCTTATGGCAACGGTGAAGGGTGATGTGCACGATATAGGTAAAAATATTGTGAGCGTTGTTTTAGCGTGTAACAATTACGAGATTATAGATATGGGGGTAATGGTACCGCCAGAAAAAATTATTGCTACAGCAAAAGAGCGCAACGTAGATATTATAGGCCTTAGTGGTTTAATTACACCATCGCTAGATGAGATGGTATTTCTCGCAAAAGAGATGAAACGTCAGAACTTTACAGTGCCTTTATTAATTGGAGGTGCTACAACAAGTAAAGCGCATACTGCGGTTAAAATAGATCCCGAATATCCTGAAGCGGTTGTGCACGTTAATGATGCTTCGCGAGCGGTAACCGTAGTCGGGGATTTGTTAAATCCTGAATCTAGATTGAAGTATAAAGCAGGTATTAAAGAAGAGTATGCCTTGTTTAGAGATCGGTTTTTAACCCGAGGAAAGAAGCGCGATTTCTTAAGTCTAGAACAGGCTAGAGCTAACAATTGGAAACTAGACTGGGAGAGTTTTGAGGCTTTTGAACCTGCGGAAATGGGAATTCAGGTTATTGAAGAATTTGACCTAAACAAGCTTGTTGATTTTATTGATTGGTCACCGTTTTTTAGAAGTTGGGATTTACACGGAAAATATCCTGATATCTTAGATGATGAGGTGGTGGGCGAGCAGGCACGCGAATTATTTGCTGATGCAAAAGTAATTTTAAAACGCATTTTAGACGAAAAATTACTCACTGCAAAAGCGATTTTTGGTCTTTTTGAAGCCAATACCGTTAATGACGATGATATTCAAATAAAAACAAAACAGGGAAAAGAGTTTGTATTTAGAACCTTACGTCAACAATGTAAAAAAGCATCGGGTAAGCCTAACATTGCACTTTCAGATTTTATAGCGCCTAAAGAAACCGGAAAAAAGGATTATATGGGCTGTTTTTGCGTGACTGCAGGTTTTGGTACTCAGGAATTGGCTCAAAAGTATGAGGCAGAACACGATGATTACAACAGTATTATGGTAAAAGCGCTGGCAGATCGTTTTGCTGAAGCCTTTGCGGAATATTTACATAAAGAAGTACGTACAAAACACTGGGGTTATGCAAGTGATGAAGCCTTGAGTAATATAGAATTGATTAAAGAGGAATATAAAGGAATACGCCCTGCGCCGGGATATCCTGCTTGCCCAGACCACCTGGAAAAACTTACGATCTGGGAGGTTCTTGAGGTACATAAAAATATTGGAGTTGAGCTTACTGAAAGTCTGGCCATGTGGCCTGCAGCTTCGGTAAGTGGGTATTACTTTGGCAATCCTGAAGCGCGTTATTTTGGTTTAGGAAAAATTAAAATGGATCAGGTTAAAGATTTTGCAGCGCGCAAAAATATTGAAGTTAGAATGGCAGAAAAATGGTTAAATCCTAATATATCTGACGATTAGTACGCGCTAGGGATTGAACTCTTGCCGAAGCTCGTTAAAGCGATAGCGAAAACAGCGACGAGCGAAAGCCCGACCCGAAGGGTAGCGCCAAAAAAATAAATAGAATTGTTCAATTAAAAATACCCGAATAAAGTTTTCATACGAGAAAACAAGGGACATTATGAAAATTACAGATCACATAAAAGCAGCTAACGGGAAGACTTTATTTTCTTTTGAATTGATACCGCCCAGAAAGGGTAAAAGTATTCAGGAATTATATGATAATATAGACCCGTTGATGGAGTTTAAACCGCCTTTTATTGATGTGACTACATCACGCGAGGAGTTTATTTATATAGAAAAAGACGGGCTTTTAGATAAAAAGGTAACACGCATGCGACCGGGTACTCTGGGAATTTGTGCATCTATAAAGCATAAGTACAATGTAGATACGGTTCCGCACGTGTTATGTGGTGGTTTTACTAAAGAAGAAACCGAATATTTGCTGGTAGATTGTCACTTTCTTGATATACACAATGTAATGGCACTACGAGGTGATGCCATGAAAGAGCAGCAGTATTTTGAGCCTACAAATGGTGGCCACGAGTATGCATTAGGTCTTGTTGAGCAGATTTCAGAAATGAATAAAGGCAGGTACCTCAATAATGTCGTGGAAACATCTGACTGTTCTGATTTTTGTATAGGTGTTGCCGGTTATCCTGAAAAGCATTTAGAAGCACCTTCTTTAAAAACAGACTTAAAAAGGCTTATTCAAAAGGTAGAAGCCGGTGCAGACTATGTGGTTACTCAAATGTTTTTTGATAATAAAAAATACTTTGAGTTTGTTGATCTAGTGCGTGCCGAAGGAATAGATATTCCTATTATTCCAGGTATTAAGCCTATTGCCGTAAAACGTCATTTACAGTTATTACCACAAGTGTTTAAAATAGATTTGCCTCAAGATCTTATAGATGCGGTAGATGACTGTAAGTCTAATGCAGATGTACGCCAGGTAGGAATAGACTGGGCAATACAACAATCTAAAGAACTTATGGCAGGTGGTGCTCCTGTATTGC
Organism: Leeuwenhoekiella sp. MAR_2009_132; assembly: GCF_000687915.1. Lineage (NCBI taxonomy): Bacteria > Pseudomonadati > Bacteroidota > Flavobacteriia > Flavobacteriales > Flavobacteriaceae > Leeuwenhoekiella > Leeuwenhoekiella sp. MAR_2009_132. Next base: position 886,355 of record NZ_JHZY01000004.1, on the reverse strand, counting down.
ATTACTACTCTATGGGCAAAAGTGATAATGTGCACGCGATTGCTTCCGCACTTTTTTAAGTGCTGTGAGATCTCAATTAAATGCATATTTTTACCGACACCCCTTTTTTAAATGAAGTATAAATTACTGTTTGTTTTATTGTGGTCTGTTTTTGCATTTGGTCAGGAAACAGAACAGAAACCCTATAGCCTTGATGCTAACTTTTTTTATGGTACCATCTTGCAGCATAACAAGGATATCGCTCATTTAATCACCGGTCATCCTACCGGTGTTATATTAAGTTATAACCGCAGAACTTATGGTTTTAATGAGTGGGAAGCACGTTACAATTATCCTGATTATGGTTTTTCTTTTATAGCTCAAGATCAAAAAAACGAGTTTCTAGGTGAGAATTATGGTCTTTACGGTCATTTTAATTTTTATGCCTTAAACCGAAAATTAATGATGCGTGTAGGGCAGGGTGTTGCTGTTACTACAAAGGCATTTGATCTCGATAAGAATTTTAGAAACAATGCATATGGCTCAACATTATTGAGTTCAACCTATATCATGCTTAATTACAAGCAACCTAATATTATTGATAAAATAGGTTTGCAAACGGGAGTTTCATTAATTCACTATTCTAATGCAAATGTGAAAGCTCCTAATGCCAGTACAAATTCTTTTACATTTAATCTTGGTCTTAATTACCAATTGTCTGACGAAGATGCTTTTCCAGAGTATATTCCTAAGGTAAAAAGTCGATATTCTGAACCTATAAAATGGAATTTAGTACTTAGATCAGGTATTAATGAAAGTGATTATATAGGTCTGGGACAGCAGCCGTTTTTAATAGTTTCTACATTTTTAGATAAGCGTGTAACGCATAAGAGCAGTTTTCAGTTAGGAGCAGATTTATTTTTGAGTCCGTTTTTAAAAGATCAGATTGAGTTTGAAAGTATAGCTTTTAAGCGCTTTAATGTAAGTGGCGATGAAGATTGGAAACGTATAGGTGTTTTTGCCGGGCACGAACTTCATTTTAATAAGAACGCTTTTGTAAGTCAGCTAGGGTATTATGCCTATTATGATTATGATTTTGAAGGAAGAGTTTATTTAAGAAACGGACTCAAAAGATACTTTACCCCAAAAATATTTGGTTCAATTACCTTAAAATCTCATTTTGCCAAAGCTGAAGCGGTAGAATTTGGTATAGGGATACGGCCTTAATAATAGACTGTATACTTCTTAAATTTTTCAGACTTAAAACCTTCTAAAAGGTACGATAAACTGTCTGGAAGCTTCTTTTTATTCTTAATAAGCAAGACCGTATTAGAATCTTGCATCAGATTTTTAAACCGTTGCACTTGCCCAGAATCATGAATACGTAAATAGCTTTCTTTCCAACTATCTGTATCCTCAAATCGTGTATCCCGTTTAGACTCAAAATTAGTGTCATAAATTGTAATAACGTGATCTCCTAAATAAAACGGCGCAGAAGATAGCAGATTATCATAAACCAGTACCTTATAATCTGAAGTGGTGCGCTGTTGTTTTATAAAGGTATATTCAGGTTTTAATGCATTAATTAAAAAGCTATTTTGACTACTTAAAGACGTGTAAATTAATACTAAAAAACAAGTTGCTCCCGTACTTAATAGCAATACGAGTTGAGCAGGCTGTCCTTTTGATTTAAACAGAAAAATATATCCAAAAACTATAATACTTAAAGCAAAGGCAGAGGCTAGAAGCCAGTTAAAGTTAAGGGTGGGTATAAATGGAAGCGCTACAACTAAAAGTACTAAAATAATAAGTGCAGCTTTATACGTCTGAATATATACAGTTTTATTTAAGGTTGAATATTTGCTGAAAATACTACCAAAATATAAAGCCAAAAATGGATATAGTGGCAGTATATAAAGAAGCAATTTTGATGAGAATAATGAGAAAGTAGCTAAAATCGCAATTGCTGCATAACCGCATATTTTTGTCTGCTTATCAAACTTAATTACCTTCGATTTTTTAAAAAGGTTTATAACAACCGGAACTAACCAGGGCAAGCATAGGGCAGGAGCGATTAAGATATAGTACCAGAACGGTTTATCTCTATGGAATGTTTCTGCATTTACGCTACGATCTATGATTTGCTCTTGAATAAAATAATCCCATAATTCCGGTTTGTTTATAATTATAGAAAGAAACCAGGATCCAGAAACCAGGAGCAGTAAAATAAGACCCGGTAGGGTATGAATTGAAAACTTTGGTTTTTCCCCGTTTACGATTTTATAACAAAGGATAAAAAGTGCTACTGGTAAAAATGATACAGGTCCTTTTGTTAAAAAAGCGAGTCCTAAAATCACATAGAAAAAATAGAGATAGTATGGTTTATTTTTTATTTTAAATTGAAGCCATAAGTAAACACTAAAAATGATGAAAGTAGTTAAATAAGCGTCTGTGGTTAAATTGCGGGTTGCAATGAGTACAATAGGAAAGCTGAAATAAATTAGCGATGATGCTATTGCTGTTTTCTCATCTTTAAACCAGATCAGCGCTATTTTATAGATCAGAAATAACTGAAAAATTAGAGCTAAGCTTAGAAAGAAACGTGCTCCATATTCTGTATAGCCAAATATTTTATAACCCAGAGCAGTTATTGCATACGTTACCGGTGGCTTGTGATAATGACCTATACCCAGCAAAGACGGATTTAAAAAATCATTGCTTAGAGCCATTTCACGGCCTATTTCTGCATAACGCGCTTCACTACTCTCTGTAAGTCCCCAGCTGCCCTGACCTATATTTAATATGACAAAAAGAAAGAGAAGGACGAGATAAAATGATTTTTTCAAAATAATCTTTTAATGGTATTCAAATTTGTGAAATTTTATTGATTTGGTATCAGACATCAACTTTTATTTCATTTTTGGAGTCACAATTTGCTGGTTTAGGATTTTGATAAAATTTAGGCTACCTAGAGCTTTTGGCGTAATTTGCCGCATTAGAAAAGCGAGTATACGCGTACACCCTAATGAATTTTATATGAGATTTATACTAAGTCTTTTGATTTTAATTTTTTGCTCTTGTGGTTCAGATAATATAGGAGATTGTTTTGAGTCTCAAGGCGACCCTGTAGAAGTTTCCTACGAGCTTCCACCCTTTACAAAGTTACGCAGTGAGTCAGACGTTATTGTTTATCTAAAACAAGGCCCGGCACAAAAAGTAGTGCTTAAAACAGGAGAAAATATGCTGAGTGACGCACAGATAGAGGTGCTTGATGGGGGGATTCTGCGTTTAAAAAATAACAAGCGTTGCAATCTTGTGCGGGATTATGAGAATTTTATAGTATATGTTACTACGCCTAATCTTACTGAAATACGCAATGCATCAGGGCAAGATATTATAGGAGAAGGAGTGCTTGAATTTTCTACTCTTCGACTTGTGAGTGATACTTCTTTTGATGCAGAGGGTGGTCCTGCACGCAAGAGTGGTAATTTCTATCTAGAATTAGAAACAGAAAACCTAACAGTGCAGGCAAATGGTAAAAGTGTTTTTTACTTAAGTGGAAGTGCAGAAAGCTTTAGAGCTAATTTTCCTAATGAAGGACCCAGACTTGAGTCTCGGGAACTAATAGCTCAAAACATCGTAATTTCTCAAACCTCGGCAAACAAAATGATCGTTAACCCGCAGGCAAGTATTAAAGGAACTATTTTTGGAACAGGAGATGTGATTTCAGCAAACAGACCGCCTGTTGTTGAGGTAGAACAGTTATATACAGGCCGTCTTATTTTTGAAGAATAACCCCACTTTATGAACTATTTTTTACTGGGATGCTTTTGTTTTTTTAGTCTTAGTTTTCACGCTCAGGATTTAGATTTTACCGGCAAAAAAAAGCCCATTACGCTTGACGCTTCTTATTTTTACGGAACAATTTTAGAGCATAACCCAGATATAAACCACCTTATTACCGGCCACCCTACAGGACTTATCTTAAGTTACAATCACAAAACCTATGGTTTTGAAGAATGGGAGCGCCGATACAATTACCCCGACTATGGTTTCTCAATGATTTATCAGGACCTAGATAATGAGTTTCTAGGTGAGAATATAAGTTTATACGGGCATTTTAACTTCTATTTTTTAAATCGAAATGCCTATTTTAGAATAGGGCAGGGTGTTGCTTTGGCCGGTAAACCTTACGATGCAGAAACAAACTATCAAAATAACGCATACGGTACAAAATTGTTGAGTTCAACGTATATAGCGCTTCAATACAATAAACAGAATATCTACAAAGGCTTTGGGGTAAATGCAGGGTTCACAGTAGTTCATTACAGCAATGCAAACCTGCGCGCACCGAATAACAGTACAAATACTTTTGCCTTCAATGTTGGGACAAACTACAACCTCGATTACGATGAATTTCCAGATTATATTCCGGAAGGAGAGCGTACAAAATATACTGCGCCTATACATTATAATCTGGTATTACGAGGCGGTGTTAATGAAAGTGATATTGTAGGTCAGGATAGATTCCCATTTTTTGTGGTTTCTGCATTTGCAGATAAACGCATCAACCACAAGAGTACCTTAGTAGCAGGAACAGATGTATTTTTTGCCTACTTTTTTAAAGAGCTTATAAAACTTCAGGCGGCTTCTTTTCCTGAGCTCGGTGTGAGCGGAGACGAAGATTGGAAGCGTGTAGGTCTTTTTGTGGGTCACGAGTTACGCTTCAATAAAATTGCTTTTGTATCGCATTTAGGGTATTATATTTATTACCCATACGAGTTTGAAAATAGATTCTATAACCGTCTGGGATTAAAGCGTTATTTCACAGAAGATACGTTTGCTTCGGTAACTGTAAAGGCACACGGAGCAAAAGCCGAAGGCGTAGAGTTTAGTGTGGGTTATCGTTTTTAAACTAAATTAGTGTCCTTGAGCTATTTCGGTCTAAAATTGTATTTTCACACTCATAGAAAATGATAAAATTAAGACTTCTTTTAGCGTTTGCTTTGTGTATTACAAGCTGTAAAGATCTGGAGACTCAAAAAGTATCTTCAGATGTTTTAGTGCAGGAAGAACTTAAAACCATAAAAATGAATGAGGTTGAAGAATATCCCTCATTTGCTATTTGCGATTCACTTCAGGATCAGGACTCAAGATATCAATGCTTTAAAGCAGAATTAGCACTTAATTTTCAACGCCAATTGTCTAATAAAACAATTATTGTTGAGACCGAATTAAATGATACCATCTGGCTGTATTTGAGTATTAGCGAACTGGGAGATTTAAAAATTGAGCGGGTTGAGATACCAGACACCATAGCACTACAATTGCCTGAGTTAGAGCTTTGGTTAAAAGATAGTCTTGATTCACTCCCTAAGATTACACCTGCTAATAAGAGAAGCATTCCTGTAAAAACCGCGTTTAAAATGCCGGTGTTAGTTAAAGTAGATTAGTTATTTCTTAAACGCTCTTCCTTTCCATTCAAATTTCCCGAACTGACTGGCAACTGCTACATAGACGGTAAAAAACGGGTAAACGAGCACGACCCAGATAAAATGTTTGAGTACATTTTTTTGGTCGAAAAGTGTTGCGCTTAGATAGATGAGCGTAAAATCTAGTGTAAATTTTAGGAGTATTAAAAATGCCATTTGCTCTAGAAGGAAGAATCCCACTAAAACCGAAAAATTTCCAAAAAATACGAGAAAGGAGGTAGCAATTGCAAAACCACTGGTATAAGCAGAGGCTTTTGCAGCCCAGCGTTTACGCTGCTGCAAAAGATCATTAAATGTTTTTTGAGTGGTTGTTAGAACCAGAGCTTCTTTAGTTTTTAAATACACGACACCCTTAGGATTTGCTTTACTAAACTTCTGCATCAAAAATAAATCATCGCCACTGGCAATATGATTTGTCTTCTCGTAGCCGTTTAATCTTAAAAATTCAATTTTAGAAAAAGCAAGATTTGCACCATTACAGATAAAAGCCTGGTTTAAACCAAAACTCCCAATCGTAGCGCCCTGTAAACTCAAAAAATCTAAATGCTGAAATGCATTTAAAATTCCATTTTCAGAAAAGAAAGAAACCGGTCCTGCTATAAATTGAATGCTATTTTTTACAGCTAATGCATTAAATTGATCGAGCCATAAAACAGGCACCTGGCAATCTGCATCGGTAGTTACAATCCAATCAAAAGTTGCGTGTGCAATGCCTTTAGTTAGTGCATCCTTTTTTGGTGATCCTGAAAACCGCTCGTTATCTAAGATTTTTAAAGGCAATTTGTGCGTCAAAAGAAAAGTTTCAATGATCTTAACAGAAGCATCAGTTGAGGCGTCATTTATTAACAAAATTTCAAAACGAGCTTCAGGATATTTTAAAGCAGCTAACGACAGGAGTAAACGTTCTAGATTTTCGGCCTCGTTTCTAAACGGAATTAGAATTGAAAATCCGGTAATTGGAATTTTATCTTGAGGTATATTAGGTATAGGAAGTTTAATAAAACCTACAACTAAAAGCGCAATTAGAAATACGTAGAGGATTAAGATAGCTTCTAGAAGGATCACGCTTATTATGTTTAGCTTTGTGAAAGCTTCAAAGATGTAAAAAATTAAGTTTGAAATCAGAAAAAATCATTTTAGGAATTGACCCGGGAACTACCATTATGGGATTTGGTCTCATACGAGTCGTAAATAAGAAAATGGAGTTTATGCAGCTCAATGAGTTGATGCTTAAAAAGTATGATGATCCTTACGTAAAACTGAAGCTTATTTTTGAACGCACCATTGAGTTAATAGATACCTATCACCCCGATGAGATGGCACTTGAAGCTCCGTTTTTTGGTAAAAACGTACAATCTATGCTTAAGCTGGGGCGTGCTCAGGGAGTAGCAATGGCTGCAGGCTTATCACGTCAAATTCCGGTAACAGAATACCTTCCTAAAAAAATAAAAATGGCAATTACCGGTAATGGTAATGCCAGTAAAGAACAGGTTGCTAAAATGCTTCAAAGCCTGCTGGGGCTTAAAACCCTTCCTAAAAATTTAGACAGTACAGATGGTCTTGCTGCTGCGGTTTGTCATCATTTCAATTCGGGTCGTGTTGAAACCGGGAAGAATTATACCGGTTGGGATGCTTTTGTAAAGCAGAATGAGAAACGAGTTGTAGCTCGCAAACCTCTAAAGGGAGTTTAATATAATCTCCATGAAAACCGAAAATTCTTCAGATATAAATAAAACAAATCTTATAGCGGTAGAAGAACTGGGACTATACATTCATATCCCATTTTGTAAACAAGCCTGCCATTATTGTGATTTTCATTTTTCTACTTCGCTAAGTAAAAAGCAAGAACTTATTGACGCACTATGCGATGAGATTATTTTGAGAAAAGAGGAGATTCCGGGTATTTTAAAAACTATTTATTTTGGTGGAGGAACGCCTAGTTTATTAGATGCAAAAGAGCTTGATCAGATTTTTAATACAATTCAATTGCATTTTAATGTAGCAGAACACGCTGAGATTACCTTAGAAGCTAATCCAGATGATTTGACCGAAGACAAGCTAAAAGTACTTTCGCAATCACAAATAAACCGACTGAGCATTGGGGTTCAATCTTTTTTTGAAGAAGATTTAAAGTTAATGAATCGTGCACACAATGCGGTCGAAGCTGTGCAATCACTTAAACTGGCAAAACAATACTTTGATAATATTTCTATAGATCTTATTTACGGGATGCCAGATATGAGTAATGCCCGCTGGCAAGAAAATTTAAATAAAGCAATCGCATTAGATATTCCTCATATATCGAGTTATGCACTTACGGTAGAGCCACATACAGCGCTTCAGAAATTTATTGAAAGGGGAATTGTTAAAACGGTAGATGATGCGGTTGCTCAGGCGCATTTTGAGATTTTAGTTGATTGTATGAAACAAGCAGGTTTTGAGAATTATGAGTTTTCAAACTTTGGCAAACCGGGATATTTTTCTCAAAACAATACGGCATATTGGACAGGGAAATCCTATCTCGGTGTTGGCCCTTCGGCACACAGTTATAATGGTGAGGTACGCAGTTGGAATATTAATAACAACCCCAAATACATTAAGGAAATTAAGGCCGGTAATTTGCCCATAGAACGGGAAACACTCTCAGTAACCGATAAATATAACGAATATGTGATGACCGGTTTACGCACGATCTGGGGAATTTCACTTCAAAAAATCGAAGAGTCTTTCGGTTTAAAATTTAAAGAATATGCGCTACAGCAAGCACAAAAGCACATTGAATCGCATCTTTTATTTAGTGATGAAGAGCGCATTGTAGTTACTAAAAAAGGAAAGTTTTTAAGTGATGGTCTGGCAAGTGATTTGTTTTTAATTAATTTTTAGCAGGATAATAATGTAACGTTTCGCTAAAATTAGGACCTATAACGTTAGAAATCTGTCAACTCAAAAGTATGTTAGCTAAAATAATAATAGATAAGAAAGAATACACTGTAGATTTTTCAAAACCTATAGATCTTAGTATTCCATTAGTTGATGGCGAATCAAATCCTGTAGCGTGGTATTTAAACGCGCCAAAAATAGAGCCCGTAAAAGAAGGCAAATGGATTGCTGCGGTGGCACAGGGAGCGGTCGTGAATTTCAATAATATTTTTTTTAATCCGCACGCACACGGCACACATACAGAATGTGTGGGACATATTACCGAAAAAGTACATAGCATAAATCAAAGCCTTAAAACGTTTATGTTTATTGCAGAGGTTGTTACGCTGGTTCCTGAAGCATTTAAGGAAGATTATGTGTTTACAAAAAAACAGGTGCAAAAAGCTTTGGGAGCCAATAGACCAGAGGCTCTAGTGATACGCACCCTGCCCAATACGTCTGGCAAAAAAAATAGAAAATGGTCAAATACAAACTGGCCATATCTCTTAGAAGAGGCCGTTGTGTTTTTTAGAGAATGTGGAATAAAACATTTACTTCTTGATTTACCTAGTGTAGATCGTGAGAAAGATGAGGGTGTTCTGGCATCCCATAAAGCTTTTTGGGATTTAGACGGCAAAATACGTATGGATGCTACAATTACTGAAATGATTTATGTACCCCATACCGTAACAGACGGCAGCTATTTGCTTAATCTTCAAATAGCTTCATTTGAAAATGATGCAACACCTAGCAAACCGGTATTGTATGGTTTAAGCTAATTGAGTAAATGCTTGTTTCTATTGGGCGCAATTGGCAAGTAACTTTATCTTTGTTTTTATGGAATATTTATTCATAGGTCTAGCCTTAGGTAGTGTCATTGCTTATTTCGTTTTTACGCGATTTAACAAAACCATGCGTCAGCAAAACGCACAACAGCAATCTGTTGTATTGATGGAAAAAATACGCAACGTTTGTAAGTTTATAACGGTAGAAGGCGATTTCTCTGAGATTTATCATTATCAGAATGTAAAAGATAAATGGATGAATCTCTTCCTCGGAAGCAAAAAAGCATTGGTTCTTATAGATGCTAAGGCGTATATAGGTTTTGATTTGACAAAAATTAAAATGCATCCAGATGTTAAGAATAGAACGATTATTCTAACAGACTTTCCGCAGCCAGAATTGCTGAGTATTGAAACCGATTTTAAATACTACGACAAAAAGGAAGGCTGGGCAAACCCATTTACTTCTACAGATCTAACCGAAATAAATAGAGAAGCAAAACAGCATATTGTAGATAAAGTGCCGCAAAGCGGTTTGTTTGCCGAAGCTTCAAAACAAGCCTTAAGTACAGTAGCTTTAATGGAAAATCTGGTACAAACCATAGGCTGGAAACTCGATTATAAAGCTTTAGAAACAGCAGCAGTAGAAACTCGAAAAATCACAGAACATGCAGGGGCAAAAACAATTTAGCATCAAGCCGGTTTCTGAGGCAGATTGGCCGGTTTTAAAAAAGTTGGTAGACGAAGTTTGGCCCACTACCTATAAAGACATTCTTTCATCAGAACAGATTGCGTATATGATGAATATGATGTACAGCATCTCGTCACTTAAAAAGCAGGAACAAGAAGGGAGTCGTTTTTTTCTGATGTATAAAGAGGAGTTGCCTGTGGGTTATCTGGCATTCAGTCTGCATTATAAGGATAAGAAATTGAACCCTGAAGGAGGTCTAACCAAGGTTGATAAAATCTATGTGTTGCCTAAAACTCAGGGAACGGGAGCGGGCCGCTATTTAATGGATTTCGCTTTCGCGGAAGCTAAAAAGGCAGGCGATACCGGTGTCTTGTTAAATGTAAATAGAGACAATAAGGCTGTTAAATTCTACGAGCATTACGGTTTTAAAAATGCCTATTCGGGGGATTTTGACATCGGTAACGGCTACCTGATGGAAGATTATATAATGTATTATCCGTTTGAACATTAATTACAATGTTCCTTTTTTTTCAAGAGAAGTATAGATATAATGGACGTCGGAACTATCGCGAATACTGTATTAAAAAACCGGGTACTACAGAAGAGTTTCCGTTTGATCAGAACACGCTTGTTTTTAAAGTGATGGGTAAGATGTTTGCTTTAAGTAGTCTGAGTAGTTGGGAGCAAGGCGAACCGCGTATAAATTTAAAATGTGATCCTGAAGAAGCATTGCAACTGCGGGCAGATTATCCTGAAAGTATATTTCCGGGATTTCATATGAATAAAACCCATTGGAATACCGTAGTACTAAATGGAGAACTCACCCCAAAACAACTAACACAATTTATAGACAGTAGCTATGATCTAATAGTAAAGGGTCTTAGTAAAAAGCTAAAACAAGAATTAAAAAGTCTGGATTAAAATGGAATCTTTAGATTTACTAACTAGTCGAGATTTGATGGATTTAAATCCCAACTACTATTAAAATATAAACAAAAACAGACCTGTAGTTTTTAACACAGGTCAGTTTTTGGAAATCAGTTTCGCTTAAGCCACTATGCAAAATCCTAAAAAAACCTATACCTCCTTTTTAGAAACTTACACTACACAATTAAATCAGATCAAATCTAGCCTGCTGGCAAGCAGTATGATTAGATTATGTTTATTTCTTGCAGGTGCCGCGGGGATTTACTTTTTGTGGTCAAACACACAAGCTGTTATGGGTATTGTAGTGGTAGAAATTATTTTGTTTCTGGTTTTAGTTTCCAGACATTCAGATTTGCAATACAAGCGTGATTTTTTGCAGCAATTAATTCAGCTTAATGAAACAGAACTAGAGGTGTTGAATCGTAATTTTCACAATTTGCCTGACGGCGAAAACTATAAGAATCCGTTGCATCCCTTTAGTTTAGATATTGATCTTTTTGGCAGAGGCTCCTTTTTTCAATATATGAACCGCAGCAGTTTAGAAACTGGAGAACAAAAATTAGCGCAATTGCTCACTGCAAATGATATAGATACTATTCCTCAAAAGCAGGAAGCGATACGTGACCTCGCAGAGAAAGTAGAATGGCGTCAAAAATACCAAACCACAGCAGCACTGGTTAAGACAGATAATTCTGCGGAAGCAATTATTAGATGGCTTCAAACGTATACCGGTTTTGTTCCAAAAATAATGAAATGGATTCCCAATGTTTTCTCTGTGGTTTCTCTGGTATTATTTGTTCTGGTGTATTTTGATTTTATCGCAGGTAGTTTTTTAATGTGGTGGTTTTTTGCAGGGTTATTTATAAGCGGGGCTTTTGTTAAGAAAGTAAATTCACTTTGGGAGAATTCCAGTAAAACACAGAGCACATTTGAACAATATTATAAGCTGATGTTGTTGTTGGAAGAGCAGGAGTTTTCTTCAGTATTGCTCAAAAAGGAACAGGCTAAGATTAAGTCTCAAAAGGTGAAAGCTTCTGCAGTAATTAAGCAGTTTTCAAAAATGCTGGGGGTTCTCGATCAGCGTTCAAATATGTTTGTTGGTGTGTTTATCAATTCCTTCTTTCTTTCTGATTTACGACAGTGTTATCGTATAGAGAAGTGGATAGCGGCCAATGCAGATGAGGTGGCAAATTGGTTTGAAGTCATCGCCTTTTTTGATGCGCAGAACAGTCTGGCCAATTTCAGTTTTAATCATCCTAATTACACATTCGCAAAAATTACTTCTGGAAGCCACACCCTAAAAGTAGAAGGTCTTGCCCATCCTTTACTTGATCCTAAAAAGGCGGTTGCTAATGATTTTAACATAGATAATGAGCAATTTTTTATCATTACCGGAGCCAATATGGCGGGGAAAAGTACGTTTTTACGTACGGTTTCTTTAAGTGTTGTGATGAGTAATGTAGGCTTGCCTATATGCGCAAAAGAAGCGGCATACACACCTATAAAATTAATTACCAGTATGCGTACCAGCGACTCACTTACTGATGACGAGTCGTATTTCTTTTCAGAATTAAAGCGTCTTCAATTTATTGTAAATGCGATTAAAATAGATACTTATTTTATCATTCTAGACGAAATTTTAAAAGGCACAAACAGCACCGATAAAGCGATTGGGTCTAGAAAATTTATAGAAAAACTGGTGGCATCCCACAGCACAGGAATTATTGCTACTCACGATTTAAGTCTCTGCGAAGCTGCAGATGACCTCGAGCAAGTAAAAAACTACTACTTTGACGCGCAGATTAAAGACGACGAACTTTATTTTGACTACACGTTTAAAAAGGGAATTTGCCAGAATATGAATGCTTCTTTTTTACTTCGGAAGATGAACATAATTGACAGTTAGATGGATTCATTGACTCAAATTGTTCTGGGAGCTACAGTGGGTGAGGCCGTCTTAGGTAAAAAAGTAGGCAATAAAGCAATGCTTTACGGTGCCATTGCCGGTACGATTCCCGATTTAGATACTCTTGTAGGTAAATTTTTAGATCCCTTAACGGCTATAGAAATTCATCGCGGTATCAGTCATTCTATTGTTTTTAGTATAGCGATGGCGCCATTGCTGGGGTGGCTGGTTTCTAAAATCCATAAAAAAGCTGAAGCAAGTTGGAAAAACTGGTCCTGGCTTTTTTTCTGGGGCCTGGTAACACATCCACTACTCGACGCGCATACCACCTGGGGAACGCAACTCTTCTGGCCATTTGATTTACGACTGGCCTATCAGAATATTTTTGTTATCGATCCGCTGTACACGGTACCTTTTTTAATCTTTTTAATTCTTGCGATGCGTTTGCCAAAAACTTCCGCGAAGCGCAGAAAATTTAATCGTCTGGGACTCATAGTGAGTTCGGCCTATATGATACTTACCCTAATTTTAAAATGGGTAAGCTTTAAGAAATTTGAGCAGGCATTGGCAGATGAGAATATAGAATATACAGAACTCGACACACGGCCGGCGGCATTTAATACCATTTTGTGGTACGCAAATATTGACGTAGGTGCGTATTATCTTTTAGCTGATTATTCTTTTTTTGATTCTAAACCCATAACCTTTAAACGTGTTTCTAAGAACCGGGAGCTCTTAGGAGATTTGCAAAACTCAGAAACGGTTAAGAGACTCAGTAATATTGCCGAAGGTTGGTATGCTATAGAAGACAAAGAGGGCGACTTGTATTTTAATGATTTGCGCTTTGGTACATATGATTTAAATGCTGAAAATTTAAGTTTTGTATTCAGCTATCAACTTATACCTAATGAATTTGATGATCTTACTATTGAAGAAGCACAACGCGATCCTGAAGCTATGAAACAAGTTTTAAGCAGTCTGTGGAACAGAATCTGGGGAAATTAGAATTGAGATAGAAGGTTTTACGATAGATACAAGAGCAGAGATAAAGAAGGGACTAACATCAATAAAATATAAACGCAATAGTTATGCATTACAAACTATCTGAAATTACACCTAAAGAAATAATGCCCGGTTACAAGGGTAAACTGGTACATACACAAAATACCTCTTTGGCTTTTTGGGAAGTAACACAAGGCGCCGAAGTGCCAGAGCATAGTCATATGAATGAGCAGATTATGCACGTGATTGAAGGCGAATTTGAATTTACACTTGATGGGGAAACTAAAGTGTATCATCCCGGAGATATCGTTGTGATTGCACCTCATTTAAAACATAGTGGTAAGGCATTGACAGCCTGTAAACTTCTGGATGTTTTTAGCCCTACGCGCGAAGAGTATAGGTAGAAGTACGATTTGAGACATTAGAATTGTAATATCAATAAAAAATGGAAATAGCATTAAACGGTAAAAAAGCATTAGTAGGGGGAAGCACATCAGGGATTGGGAAAGCCATTGCGATGCAGTTGGCGGCTAGCGGTGCGAGTGTAACACTAATGTCCCGATCACAAGAAAAACTGGAAGCAGTGCTGGAAGAACTGTCAACAGATCAGGGACAGCAGCATCAGATTCTGGTTGTAGATTTTACCGACTTTGCCGCGTATAAAAAATTGATTTCTGAATTTTTCAAAAGCAATACTGTCGACATTCTTATCAATAATACACAAGGTCCGGCTGCCGGAACCGCTTTAGAAAAGGAAGTTTCAGATTATCAGCAGGCTTTTGATTTGTTATTTAAAACGGTTGTTTTCACCACAGAATTGGCGCTGGAGGCTATGCGGAAAAATAAATGGGGACGTATAATTAATGTGGCTTCGGTTTCGGTGAAAGAACCCTTATCGTATTTAGTCTTGTCAAACTCTATTCGCGCTGCGGTTGTCACCTGGGCAAAAAGCCTGGCTAGCGAAGTAGGTCAAGATCAAATCACCGTTAACAGTATTCTCACCGGCTATTTTGATACCGAACGCATTACTTCATTAAATTCAAAAAAAGCGAAAGAGCAGGGGATTTCTGAAGACGAAGTTTTAAAACAAATGGAAGCTAAAGTGCCGGTACGTCGCATCGGCAAACCAGAAGAGTATGGATATTTAGTTTCTTTTCTTGCTTCCGAACAAGCAGCATACATTACCGGAACACAAATTCCTATAGATGGTGGTTTACTAAGTAGTTTGTAAATAGTTAGAATTTTTTTAAAAGCTTTGTGCTCATTCTAAATGAGTTACCCTTATTTAGATTTTGAGAATCTAGAATTAATTTAGGACCAAGGTCTAACTTAATGTCGTGAATTTCTGTTTTTATACCTAAACCTAATTCGCTTTGCTCAAAAAGCGGATTCATATAGGTTTGACTCGTACCTTGATTATTAATAGGGTTACTCAGGTATTTCCCTATGGCATAGATATCAAATCTGGGCTTTAATTTGTAAACGAATTCAGCTTCAGCTTGTAACTGAATATCTGGTAGTGTGTTTGAGTTTGCAAGACCCTGCACAACGTGACTTGCGCTAAAACTCATCTCTAATTTATTGTTGTAAAAACTTATTGAATTTTTATATTTTTTAAAAAACCCCAAATCGTTATAAACGACGCTATCTTTTTGCTGATTAAATGAAGTTTTGAGGTTCTTAGATTCAACTTCTTTCTGAGCGCTCAGTAGTGTGCTGTTAAGGCTTAATATAACTAAGATCAAAAACAATTTAATACTGCAGAGAGGTTTTTTGATATTCATATAAAGCTTTTTCAAAGGACTAAATATCAATAAAAAAGTTGCATTAAAAACATCGGTCTTGTATATAAACTAATGTTTATTAGTTTCTGGTAATGTATATTACTGTTTATCTGCTAGCTAACTCTTAGTTGACTGCTTTTTTGTGACCCAAAAAATATCTAATTCTGTATTAAGTAAAAGGGTTGGGCATTTATGTAAATGCTTATGCAATTTGATTCTTATATTCTCGCGGACTTAAACCTTTTTGTCTTTTAAAATACCGATTAAAATTAGAAACCGAATTAAATCCGCAGCTGTAAGCAATAGTAGCAATAGCCTCTTGATCTTCATTAGTACGCAACATTTGACAGGCGTGTTCTATACGCAATTCAAGTAAAAACTGATTGAAAGTTTTGTTAGTACGCTCTTTAAAAAACCGGCAAAAAGCGGTCGGACTCATAGCAGCGATCTCGGCAATTTCAGTAAGAGTTACCCGCTCTTTAAAGTTAGTTAGGCAGTAATCAAAAACGGTACTCATACGCTGCCCTTCTGTATCTGTATATTTTGAGTTTTTAGTAAAATTAGAAAGCAGTTCTTTTTTTGCTTTATTTAGATGATAAAGCAAGCGTATAAAACTCATAAATCGCTCGAGATTGGGTCTGTCTTTTAAAATCAAAAATTCTTTTAAAAATTGTTTGTTTGTGTCTAGCACTCTAAAACCGGAGGCCGCTTTTTTAAAGAAAAAATCAAATTCCTTTAATTCTTCAGTATCAAAAAAAGTAGGACCAAAGCTTTCGCGGTCAAAAAATACAGTAAGCATATGCGAGAGTTGCTCTGCATCTGCGTCGCTTCTAAATACGTGAGGTAAGTTTCCGCCAAAAACCAAAACATCGCCTGTGTTAAAACGAGATATGGTGTCACCTACGAGCAAGGTTCCGCTACCCGATACGATGTAGCTCATCTGTATTTCGGGGTGTTGATGCAGCTGATCATAAAACAGGGGTTCGAGATCTTCCTGTAAGATAAGCGCGTTGTTGCCAGACTTCGGTATTTTAAAAGGTAAAACTTTCAATAAGTAATAGTTGACGTGATAATCGCGTAAAAATGAACAATTATGTCAATATATGCAAAGTTCTTGCTAAAACCTACAAAATGAAATGCCACAAAGGCGGCTACATTTGTCTAAGTAAAAAACACCAGAAACTATGCAAATCAATTGGGAAGGCGTTATGCCGGCAGTAACTACAAAGTTTACAGCAGACGATAAATTAGATCTTAATTTATTTGAGATTAATATTAAAGCACAGCTTGATGCCGGGGTACATGGTATCGTTTTGGGAGGGACGCTGGGTGAGGCAAGCACGTTGACAGATGATGAGAAAAGTACGCTAACACGCAAGACTGTAGAGATCGTTGCAGGGAGTGTGCCGGTAATGATGAATATTGCAGAGCAAACTACAAAAGGAGCCATTGCAGCAGCTGCACAGGCAGAAAAAGATGGTGCAAACGGTCTAATGATGTTACCTCCTATGCGCTACAAAGCAAACGATGCAGAAACCGTAGCTTACTTTAGAGCCGTAGCGCAAAGTACCAGCTTGCCGATAATGGTATACAACAATCCTATAGATTATAAGATTGAAGTAACGTTAGATATGTTTGAAGAGTTGTTGCAAGAAGCAAATATTGTAGCGGTAAAAGAGTCTACCCGTGATATTTCAAATGTTACGCGTATTAAAAACCGTTTTGGTGATCGTTTAAAAATTATGACCGGTGTAGACACACTGGCTCTTGAGAGTTTGTTAATGGGTGCAGATGGCTGGGTTGCAGGTTTGGTTTGTGCATTTCCGGCAGAGACGGTTGCTATTTATGAGTTGCAAAAAGCAGGTCGTATCGCAGAGGCTTTAAAAATCTACAGATGGTTTTTACCGCTTTTAGAATTAGATATAGATGCACAATTGGTACAAAATATCAAACTAGCAGAAGTACATACAAATATAGGTTCTGAACATGTACGCGCACCACGTCTTCCTTTATCTGGAGCACGTCGTGAAGAAGTACTTAAAATCATAAAGCAAGGTCTAGCAAGTCGTCCCACATTGCCAGAATATAAAAACCTAAGTGCTGGTGCTTCTGTATAACAAATGCGTAAATTAAATTGATGAGTAAATAGATTTCATGCTTAGTTTTTTATACGACTATCAGTAACTATAAAGGAACAAGGCATTATAAAACATCTGTTTACTCAATTTAATGAGAAAAATTAAGCACCGCAATCACGGTGCTTTTGCCGTAAACAAGAGGTATTTGCTTTACAGGTAGTGCACAGAACTTAACTATATTGATTATTGAGAAAAACTTGATAAATCAAAAAAACAGAGCTAAAAGAAATTGAACAAATGATAACAGGTAAGAATTATATAGGAAGTAAAATTTCTGCGGAAGGCAACGTAACCTACACCACCATAAACCCAAAACTAAATACAGAAAATGAGTGGACGTTTACTGAAGCTACAGAAGCTGAGGTTAATGCCGCTGCAACATTGGCTACTGAAGCTTTTGCGATATACAAACAGAAAAGCGATGCTGAACGTGCTTTGTTTTTACGTCAAATAGGAGTAGAGATTGAGGCATTAGGTCAGGAGCTTATAGATACATACACTACAGAATCTGGTCTTCCTGAAGGCAGAGCGCTGGGAGAACGTGGTCGTACTATAGGTCAATTAAATGCTTTTGCTGCGCTTCTTGAACAAGGCGATTGGGTACAGGCAACATTAGATCTTGCAGAGCCTAATCGCAGCCCGGCTCCTAAACCAGATTTGCGTAAAATGCAGATTGCTATAGGTCCCGTAGCGGTATTTGGAGCCAGTAATTTCCCGTTTGCGTTTTCTACTGCCGGTGGTGATACGGCAAGTGCGCTGGCATCGGGTTGCCCAGTAATAGTAAAAAGTCATCCTATGCACGCAGCTACCGGAGAACTGGTTTCTTTAGCGATTATTAAAGCAGCGCAAAAGACAGGAATGCCCGAAGGTGTATTTTCAAACTTAAATAGTAAAGGTATTGCGGTAGGTGAGCAATTAGTAAAACACCCGGCAATTAAAGGTGTTGGTTTTACAGGAAGTATAAAAGCAGGTAAAGCCTTGTGTAAAATTGCAGCAAATAGGGCAGAGCCTATACCGGTTTATGCAGAGATGGGAAGTATTAATCCTGTTGTTATGCTCCCGGAAGCTTTAAAAGTAAATGGAGAATCCTGGGCTCAAAAATATGCTGCAAGTATTAATATGGGAGCAGGGCAATTTTGTACAAACCCCGGACTCATACTGGGTGTTGCTAGCGCTGAGTTAGATACTTTTGGTAAGCATCTGGCTTCCTATTTAGATGAGCAGGTAGCAAGTTGCATGTTGCATCCTAATATTCATTCGGCTTATGAAACCGAAAAACAAAAGATGCTTGATGCTTCTTCAACCGAAGTACTTGCCGTAAAACTGGCTACAGAAGGAGCAAATGACGGTAAACCTACTTTAGTAAAGGTTACCGGAGATGCTTTTCTAGAGAACACAGAATTACATAACGAGGTTTTTGGACCATTTTCTATGCTGGTTACCTGTGATTCACAGGCGCAATTAGTAGAAATATTAAATCAACTAGAAGGGCAATTAACAGGTTCATTAATTGGCGAAACCAAAGAGGTCGCTCAATACAGTGATGTAATAGATGCACTGCGCTCTCGAGTAGGAAGAATTCTTTTTAATGGAGTTCCTACCGGTGTTGAGGTGTGTCCTGCAATGCAGCACGGCGGTCCGTTCCCGGCTTCTTCAGATTCTAAATTTACATCTGTGGGTAATGATGCAATTTACCGTTGGGTGCGCCCGGTGTCCTATCAGGATTGGCCACAAGGACTGTTGCCTGCCGCTTTACAGGATTCTAACCCATTAGGAATTCTACGTAAGGTAAATGGAAAATACAGCAACTCGTAAATAGCTAGCAGAAGGTACGAAATACAAATTTTAAAAAAGGGCGTTATGGTAAAACGCAGCATTAAAACAGAAACTAATTTTAAAGAATTCAGCATATGAAAAACTATATTGTATTATTTTGGATTCTTTTTGTTTCCGCTTCTGCGCTGTCTCAAAATACGGGGTCATTAAATAGCATTATTAGCGAATATCAAAACCATAGTAATTACGATTGGCGAGAGTTTCCGCTAGGGCGTTATGATGAAGAGTTGCCTAAAGAACGTGCTGATTTTGCAACTGGTTTACTAGCTAAACTTGATAAAGTTGCTGTTGCAGATTTAGACACAAGTGAGACGATTTCGTATAAATTACTGCGCTTTGTATTACAGGATCAGATTGATGAATATACATATAAAATGTATCTCAATCCCTTGCAGGCCGATCAGGGTTTTCATTTAGATCTCAATTATCAGGTACGGCCTATTCGCAGTTATGAGCAGGCATTAGGATACCTTGAGCGGTTAAAAGCTATTCCGTATTTTACAGAAAGTCAGTTTAAATTAATGCGTAAAGGTCTTGCGCAGGGAATCGTTCAGCCCCGAATAATTTTTAAAGGTTATGAAGCATCCTACGAGACCCATATTGTAGAAAATCCGTTAGAGAGCTACTTTTATTCTCCTTTTTTGGAGTTACCTGATAATATTTCGCAAAAGCGAAAAGATTCTTTATTAATTGCCGCAAAGCAAATTATTACAGATGATGTTGTACCGAGTTTCAAAAAAATTAAGTCTTTTTTTGAAACTGAATATTTACCCAATAGTCGGGATGCTATCGGCGTTTCTGCGCAACCCGGCGGTGCAGCATTTTATCAAAATCGCATTAATTTTTACACTACTTCTAAAGAATATACCGCAAAGTCTATTCACGAGTTGGGCCTTGCTGAGGTTGCGCGCATAAAAGCGCAAATGGAAGAAATCATAAAAGAAGTTGAATTTGAAGGCTCGTTTGCAGCATTTCTTCAGTTTTTACGTACCGATAAACAATTTTTTGTAACTACAGGCGATGCGCTTTTAATGCATGCGCGTGACATCGCAAAACGCATAGATAACGAGTTGCCCACATATTTTAAAAAGCTTCCACGCCAACCCTATGGTGTTATAAAAGTTCCCGATGCGATCGCACCAAAATATACTGGAGGAAGATATTCTGGAAGTAGTAATACTGGGACTCAGGCAGGGCATTATTTAGTAAATACATATAAACTAGATAGTCGAACCTTATATACCTTACCTGCTTTAACGGCGCACGAGGCGGTGCCGGGTCACCATTTACAGGGAGCGCTTAATCAGGAAATGGGCGATAGTATTCCGCAGTTTAGAAAAAATTTATACCTCTCGGCTTACGGTGAAGGCTGGGGTTTGTATGCAGAATATCTGGTAGATGAGATGGGTATTTATAGAACTCCGTATGAGAAATTCGGCCAGCTTACCTATGAGATGTGGCGTGCTTGTCGTCTTGTAGTTGATACTGGTATACATGCAATGGGGTGGTCAAGACAAGAGGTTATTGATTATATGTCGCAAAATACAGCGCTTTCAATTCACGAGATCAACACAGAAACAGATCGTTACATCGGCTGGCCGGGACAGGCGTTAAGTTATAAAATAGGCGAACTCAAAATACGCGAATTACAGGAACGTGCAAAAAAGGAACTTGGTGAAAACTTTGACATTAGGGCATTTCACGAAGTGATTTTAAGCTCAGGAACAGTAACGCTTCCTATTCTCGAAGAGCAGGTAGATGCGTATATCGCTAAAGCCGTAAAAGGGTAAAATACACATTAAAAAATTTACCTTAATTCCTTCAATCAAGAAACAAGAAATAACAAATAAGAATGGCCATACACACGTTTGAATGTATAGACGCACATACCTGTGGTAATCCTGTGCGTGTGGTTAAAACCGGTGGTCCTGCTTTAGAAGGCAAGACCATGAGCGAGAAACGGCAGTATTTTCTAAAGGAATATGACTGGATACGTAAAGGTCTTATGTTTGAACCCCGCGGTCACGATATGATGAGTGGGAGTATTTTGTTTCCGCCCCACGATCCTATAAACGATTTTGCGATTTTATTTATTGAAACCAGCGGGTGTTTACCTATGTGCGGCCACGGTACTATAGGGACAATAACGATCGCTATTGAAGAAGGTCTGGTTAAACCTAAAATCCCTGGAAGAATACGAATGGAAGCTCCCGCAGGACTGGTAGAAATCGAGTATCAGCAGACGGGTAACAAAGTAGATTGGGTAAAATTAACTAATGTAAAAAGCTATCTTGCAGCACGGGATTTGACGATAATTTGCCCTGAGTTAGGCGAACTTAAATTTGATGTTGCCTACGGCGGAAATTACTATGCGATTGTTGATCCCCAGAAAAACTTTAGCGGGATTCAGGATTACTCAGCTTCAAAAATTGTTCAGTTAAGTCAGGAGTTGCGGCAGCGTATTAATTTAAAATACCCCAATCATTTTATTCATCCTGAAAATGATACCATACGAGATGTGAGTCATATGTTATGGACGGGAACGCCTATAGACCCATCTTCATCAGGTAGAAATGCTGTATTTTATGGTGATAAGGCGATAGATCGTTCTCCCTGTGGCACGGGTACTTCGGCACGTATTGCTCAGTTACACGCACGCGGTCTTTTAGAACCTAAAACCGAATTTATTCACGAAAGTATCATCGGCTCAAAATTTATAGGGTGTGTAGAAGAAGTAACCACCCTGGGTAATTTTCCGGCAATAGTACCCAGTATCAAAGGTTGGGCACGTATTTACGGGCACAATACGATGACTATAGATGAAGAAGATCCGTATGCATTCGGGTTTCAAGTGATCTAAATTAAACAGACAACTATGAGATATTTATGGGTTTACAGTCTATTGTTTTTTATAGGTATTGTATTTAGTTCAGATGTTTTCGCTCAACAGCAAATGACCTTGGCAGAATATCAGAATGCCATTGAGTATACCTACGGAAATCTAATGAATAAAAAGGTTTTCAATCTCAAGACTGACGTTCACGAATTTGAAGATTATTCAGGTATTTGGTTTGTAGAATACTATACAATCGGAAAAACATACCAAACGGTTGCGTATAAGAATCTTCAAAAAAAACCACTATTTGACCATATTCAATTGGCCGAAGCATTAGCTAAAAACACCAACACTAAGGTTGAGGCAACGGCTTTAAATCTTGAAAATATTGAGAAAACCCAATCGGGAATACGCTTTAAATATGGTAATAAGAGTTTTAGCTGGGATTCAAATTCTAGTGTTTTACGTTCCGAAGAAAAACAAAATAAGAAGTCGTTAAAGCGGGAAGCGATTAAAGAATCTACTTCGCCAGATGGCAGGTGGATAGCCTATGTTAAAGCGCACAACCTATACCTAAGAGAAGCAGCGACTCAAAACGAGTTTGCATTAACAACCGATGGTAAAGAAGGCTATGATTATGCCAGCAGCATCGGCTGGTTTGATATTATAGAAGGAGAAGGTACAGACCGTCCCGAGCATTTTGATGTGCAGTGGTCATCAGATTCAAAATACCTCGTTACGCAGGTCGTAGATACGCGTAATGCTGAGAAAATGTATTTGCTCGACTATAGCATAGATAGTTTGTACAAGCCTAAATTATTAAGTTATTACCGCGGTTCACCGGGTGATACGACGATGGTGATGTATAAACCTGTGTTTTTTGATGTGCCTGCAAAAAAGCAATTGGCTATAGATTTACCTGCAAAAATTCATGTTAATGGGATCTGGTTAAAGTGGCAGGACGGGGAACCCCATAAAATGATCGCATCCTATCGCAGTAGAGGTTATAAAAACCAGTATTTACAGCAAGTAGATCTCGATGCACAAACCGTAACGCCGTTTTATGAAGAAGCAGTAGCAACCAGTATAGATAATTTTGAATACCGCGAGATTGAAGGTTGGAATAATTTGGTTTTATTGTCTGAACGTAGCGGTTGGAAACAATTGTATTTGCTCAATAAACAATCTGAAAAATTGAAACCCCTTACCAGTGGTGACTTTGTTGTGAATGAGATTGCTTCAGTAAATGCAAAAAAGAAAGAAATCTATTATTTAGCATCGGGTGTTGACGCTAAAGAAAACCCATATCATCAGAAACTATATAAAGTTTCATTAGCAGGAAAGATCACACTTCTAACTCCCGAAACCGGTAATCATGATATTCAGTTTTTTAAAGATTCAGAATATTTTATTGATGCGATTTCTACAGTAACCACACCTACACAAACGGTTTTACGAGCTAAGAAAGATGGTAAAATAGTTAAAACGCTCACCACAGCAGATATTGAATCGGTAACTAAAGAAGGCTGGCAAACCCCCGATATTTTTACACTAGCCGGTAAAGATGGTAAAACTCCAATTTATGGCGCGCTGTGGAAACCCGTAGATTTTGATGCTACTCTTAAATATCCGGTTATAGACGCGACCTACACAGGGCCGCATACACAGCGATTTCCGAGATCTTTTAATGCTGCTTTTAGCAATCAGGCAATGGCTAATCTTGGTTTTATTGTGGTGGTTGTAGACGGTTTGGGAACTGCCGGGAGATCAAAAGCCTTTAGGGATGTGTCGTATCAGAATATGGGTGATAATCTGAGAGATCACGTAAACGCAATTCAATTTTTAAATGATCAATACAACTGGGTAGATGTTGACCGAGTGGGCATTTTTGGCCATTCTGCGGGTGGTTACGATGCGGCCCACGCCTTACTTGCATTTCCTGATTTTTATAAGGTAGCTGTAGCCAGTAGTGGGGATCACGATTTTAGGATGGAGAAAGCCTGGTGGCCCGAGATGTATATGGGATATCCTGTAGATGAGCGGTATGAGCAGGTTTCTAATGTGACGATGGCTCCTAATCTCAAAGGTAAATTATTACTCGTTCACGGAGGTATTGATGATAATGTAAACCCTTCAGGAACCTATAAACTGGCAGAAGCATTAATTAAAGCAGATAAAGACTTTGACTTGCTTATTATACCGAGTCAGCGTCACGGTTATACGGGTAAATACAATACTTATTTTCAGAAAAAACGCTGGAATTATTTTATTAAAAATCTATTGAATAAAGAACCTCTTTGGGAATATAACATCAATTAATATGGGTAAACATTGTGTGGTTATAGGTGGTGGAATAATAGGATTGTCCTGCGCATATTATCTGCAAAAAGCAGGTCATAAGGTTACAATTATTGATCAAAGCGCAATGAATGGCGGAGCGTCTTATGTAAATGCCGGATATCTCACGCCCAGTCATATTATGCCGCTTGCAGCACCGGGAGCAATGAAGCAAGGCATAAAATGGATGTTTAGCAGTAAGAGTCCGTTGTACATAAAGCCACGACTCGATTCTGAATTTTTAAAATGGTCTGTAGCATTTAATAAATCCTGTTCAGAAGCTAATGTAGCTAAGGCGATACCTGCAATTAAGGCTATTAATTTATTGTCTAGAGATTTATATTCAGAAATAAAAGAGACCGAAAATTTTGAATTTCAGTTAGAAAAAAAAGGTTTGTTGATGCTGTGTCAAACAGATCATATGCTAGATGAAGAAGCTCATATACTTGGTTTAGCAACGCAAGAGGGTTTGCCTGCAAAAATGCTGTCTGCGGAAGAAGTACAGCAAAAAATGCCTAATGCACGATTAAATATTAAAGGAGCCGCCTACTACGAGTGTGATCAACATACCACACCAGGAGAATTTATGGCAGAACTACAAACTTTGCTTCTAAACAAAGGTGTTACTTTTTTAAAAAATGAAAAGGTAATTGATTTTGAATTTAACGGTAAAAAGATAACGCAAGTCAAAACAGAATCGAGTAAAACGATATCCGCAGATGAGGTCATCCTCGCTACAGGCGCCTGGGCTGGTTCTTTAAACAAAAAACTAAACTTAAATATTTTAATGCAGGCCGGTAAAGGCTATCGCATTAACTCTACATCAGAAACCGGTATTACATTACCATCTATACTTTGTGAAGCCAAAGTTGCCATAACGCCAATGAACGGTTTTACCCGTTATGCCGGTACGATGGAAATCGCAGGAATTAATCACAACATCAATAAGGCCCGTGTTGAAGCCATAGCAGAAGCGGTGCCTAAATACTTCAAAAATGTTTCTATTACAGAACAAGAAAAGGCTGAAGCGCAGTGCGGTTTACGACCGGTAACTCCAGATGGTTTGCCGTATATAGGTAAAACTTCAAAATGGGAAAACCTCACACTCGCTACCGGTCATGCTATGATGGGATGGAGTCTGGGACCTGCAACAGGCCTATTAGTTTCTGAGGTTATAGATGCAAAGAAGTCATCACTAGATTTAACGGTATACAATCCTGATAGAACGTTTTAAAGCTTGCAGCTTAGATAAATAAAACAGCCTCATAACCAGCCCTTCTCTTCCCTATTAGTTAGCGGTAGAGAAGGGAGATTGAGAGATTTTATTTACAAGAGTTTACTCTGTCTTTTATAAAAGGCATCCTGTTGTTTTTGCATCAGGTCGCGGGCCATTTTCTTTTTGTAATTGTAAAGTTCTTCTTCCTGTGCCAGATCACCATATACTTTATCGTTGACCACATTATCTGCGTCAATTAAATTTTTACGCTGATTCGCTTTTTGAGTCACCCAGGCTTTGAGTTCGCCTTCGGCGTCTGCCAATTTTAAATCGTATTCTCCTTTTGGTGAGATTAACTTAGCAAAAATAGGAGTCGTTTCAATGGCTAGAAAGAGTAGAAAGATAAAGAAAGAGGGAATCCAGGGTAACTCTTCTAAAGCTTCAATACGCGCCATTAAACCGTCAAAATTATCAATGATAGGTTGTGTTTCAGCAACACGGGTATCATAAGTTGTAGTGATTTTATCTTTCTCAACTTCAAGTGCAGCTATTTTCTCAGGATTAGTTTCTTTAAGTTTTGCTAATTCAGCTAAAGCGGCATCGTGTTTCTCTCTTTTTTCTTTGTAAACCGGCCCTTTTCCCAGGCGGTTTGTTCCTGAGGTTCCCTCCGCTTCTGCGATATACGTATTGTAAAGAGTATTTACTTCGGCTTCTTTTGTAGTAATCGCATTTTTTAGTTCGGTAATTTCAGCATCTAATAAGGCTAGTGCAGGGGTAAATTGATCTGCAATTTGAACCTGATTAGCCAGGGTTAAATCATTTTTTTGTTCTAAAAGAACCCGATCAATTTCTTTTTCAAAAATCTTTAATTCGAGTGGTTTTGAAATGACTATTGCGATTATGAGCGCGAGAATAAGGCGGGGTAATGCCTGTAAAAATTCGTCTAAAAAGTTTTCTCGCTTTTTAATTGTAGAAACGATAAAACGGTCAAGATTAAAAATTAATAGTCCCCAAATAAAACCTAATCCTACAGCTATAGGAATAGAATCAAAAACGGTAAATAATGCATAGGCTGAAGCTACAAATGCCATAAGTGCGGTAAAAAAAACAGTAGCACCTATACCTGCATATTTATTTTGCTCACCGGGAGCACAGCTTTCTAAAAGGGCGTGATCTGCTCCAGAACAAAGAATAAAAAACTTTTTTAACATAGGTATTTTGATTTGATGAATTTTAATAGAACGTAATATAGAATAATTTAGTATAGTGTAGTTTATACACCGTTGTAGTTTTTGTACTATTTAACTTGTATAAATATACCATCTACCGCAAATAAAGGGTTAATCATCGTTAATATGTGTAATTGGGCAGTAATTGACAGTAATTTTACACGCAATTAATGTTTGAAATCCCTATTTTATGCTTAAAAATCTACGCTTCTTATTATTTATATTACCTGCTATGGTTTTTGCACAGGTAGGCATAGGAATAACATCTCCAGATGCTTCAAGTATACTTGATGTTACTTCATCGACACGTGGTGTGCTGCTGCCTCGAATGACTACAGCACAAATGAACTCTATAGCCTCGCCTGTAAAGGGTCTTACGATTTTTAATTCTGAAACAAATAGTTATTATTATAACGACGGAACCATTTGGGTAGAGCTTGCCGGTGCAGTCAAAAGAGATAATTACAAATTGGTTAAAAGTGTTGCAGATTTGTCTGACGAACTTGCAGCAGGTGGAGGAACTCAGTATTTACTAAACACCAATTTTTTATATGAGATCAACGGAATCATACCTATTAATTTCCCTATTAACTTAAATGGTGCATATGTAGAAGGAGTAGATTCTGGAAGCGATATTCTAGTAAATGCATCAGGAGGTTCGCTATTTAATGGTAGTGGCGGAGGTAGTATTCGAAATATTACAATTAGTGGAGGAAGTAATACGGTCTTTAATTTAACCGGAGGAAATCTTGTAGTAAACAACACTATATTTTCTGGGGCATCATCGTTAGGAACATTAACCGGATTGAATCTGGTATTTTTTAATGTTTCTCAATATGTTAATAATACTACCGGTTTTACAGTATCGGGTATAGAATCGTTTTTTATGAGTAATACATTCTGGACAGATACTAATCAAGGAACATTTATGACCTTAACAGGGACATTCGACAACCTGCAAATGGCAAATGGGCGTATAGTTGCAGATGCCGGAGAGATCGGATTAAATGTAAGTTCTAATCCTACAATTGTTAATTCGGGTTTATTAAGTGGTTTGAGTTTTGTAGGGGCTGGGACTTTAGTAAATGGTTATACAGCTGCAAATACATTTCCCGGATATAACTTTTCCATAAAATGGGATGTAAATTGTGAAGGAATACCTGTTGAAACAGATGGCAATGCATCAGCTAATTTTTATTCCACGAGTGGTTTAACTACTGGATTTACACAGTCTATATCTAATGGTACTGCTGTAGAAATACAGGGAAACGGTGCTTTTGCTGCTCAAAACCTTTTTAGGTTTACAGCTAGTGGAGGTGACAATCGTCTTACATATACCGGAAGAAAAGGTCGTAATTTTCAATTAACAGCATCACTGTCTGTACGTGTTACAGGTGCTGCAGATAATTTTTATGCTTTTTTATTCGCTAAAAACGGAACTGTAATAACAGAATCTAATGCAGTTGTTTATATTGACAGCAACACACAAATACAGAATGTAAGTTTAGCTAGTGTAATTAACTTAGAGGCTAATGATTATATCGAGGTCTTTGTACGAAGACTTACTGGTGCTGGTAGTGATGATTTAATTGTTTTCTCAGAAAACGTTTCTATTAAGTAGGGTTAAAGAAAAAGGGTAAAATAAGATTTAAGCCTATTTTACCCTTTTCTATTTAATTGTTTGTAATTAAAAGCATCGGTTTTCCCTTGCCGGTATTTTCAGTGTAAAGGATCTGTAAACCCGATTTTTGTTTGGTTTTTTCTTCATTTCCTATTAATAGGGCTAAAGCATTGTCATAACTGATTTGTTTTCCATTATAATAGGCGGTTCCGTTATTTTCTTTTAGCGTATTAATCATCGCTAAAGGTGTTTGTTCTTGAGTAGGTTTCTCCACTTTCGGAGGAACAGGTGACTTAGATTTTTCTTTTTTTAGAGTAAATCCATTAATTTTATAATCCTCAATCTCTCTCAATACTTTATGAGCCTGACTTTCTGAAACATCCTCTGGTAAATAAAATAGTACGCCACGCGGTTTCTCTTTCGTGTCCTTAGTCCAGTCTTTGAAATTACTTTTAATAAAATCTTTTGCTTTAGAAATGGTGGTTTGTTGGCCCTCAATTTCAATAGCCTCTGTATTTGATAATTTTATATTTAAAATATTGTATTTGTCATTAGTAAATGTAGCAGGATCTTCTGGCGGTGGCGGTGGCGGCGGAAGTTGACCCTGAGGTACTTCTGGAGCTGGCGGTGGTGGAGGTGGAATTAATTGTCGTGAAGGATTGGTTTTATAAAGATTGGTCTTTCTGAATTCACCAGTAAGTTTCCCTACAAATTTATCTACACCGTTTTGAGATTTGAGTTGTAGTGAATAATTCATCATATCACTTTTGCTCCAGTCTTTAGTAATCTCGTTAATCGTTTGAGCAAAATTTTCTATGGAGGTAGACTCCCCATTTACCCATACCGATTCATCTTCAACACGTATTTTTAATGTGGGGTACTCCTGGTGTCGAACTATATCAAGTAACACTTGTTTTTTAGAAGAGGCTTTGTAATATTCTAAAGCTAATGAATCAGAATTTGTCTGTGTATTCAATGAATCTGTTTGCTTATCTAAATTTAAGTAAACAGGCTTGGCCACAATTTCCTGATTAAAAAGATAGATACAGCAGGCGAGGACGGGCACTAAAAGTGCAAGACGGGTGGCCATTTTTTTGACCGAACGGGTTTTTGATAACATAATGATTCGTTTTTTAGTTAATGAATAATTAATCGGGCTTGATAACGCGGTATGATGACTACTACCCGAATAGGTGAATAAAAGATTAGTATAATTTTCTACATTTTTATTTTGGGATAGCGCAGCGCTATCGGCTAGAAACTCGTGATTTAATGCAATGCTTTTTTTAAGTAAAATCAACAGCGGATTAAACCAAAATACCACCTGTAAAACCTCAATAAAGAGAATGTCCCAACTGTGTTTTTGACTTACGTGTGCCTGCTCGTGCGCCATAACTTCTGGAGCGATCGCATTATTTTTAAAGTCATTTTTGGGCAAGAAAATATAGTTTAAAAATGAGTGTGGGACTATCTTTTCAAGAAGGAGCACATTTATATGCGATTTAGATTTTACGCGC
Source organism: Leeuwenhoekiella sp. MAR_2009_132 (assembly GCF_000687915.1). Taxonomy (NCBI): domain Bacteria; kingdom Pseudomonadati; phylum Bacteroidota; class Flavobacteriia; order Flavobacteriales; family Flavobacteriaceae; genus Leeuwenhoekiella; species Leeuwenhoekiella sp. MAR_2009_132. The sequence goes on along the minus strand of NZ_JHZY01000004.1, from coordinate 856,143 downwards.
TCATTGTGAGTTACTTTTTTGCGTAGGCGATATAGATTACGTAAGAATCTAAAGCCAAAAAGCAATACGCCTGATGCGTAAATCGAGCCTATTAGTATAGGTGTCCAATGTATAGTTTCTTCAATCGATGTATTAACTTCGTTTGTAACTGCAATTGTATCAAATGCGACCTGCTCAGCTGCCGGTTGCGGTTCAACTGCTACAGAATAGCTCAAGGTGACCAAGGGCAGAGCAAACGCTAAAACCAGACTTCCTAATAAATAAAAACGTTTAAACTGGTGTGCAGCTTGTTGCTCGAGAGTGATTTTGTAAAAGCCCCAAAGAATCATTAAACACAATACCGACTTTAAAATATAGGCTATCATTTTTTCTCTGTTTTTAGACGTTCATCAATCAGTTTTTTAAGATCTTCTAGCTCTTGTTGTGATAAATCGGTTTCTTTTGTAAAAAACGAAGCAAACTGCGCGGCAGAGTCATTGAAGAAATTTTTAATCATCCCATTTACTTGTTTTGAGAAATAATCTTTTTTGCGCACTAGCGGAAAATATTCTCGTGACCGCCCGTACTGCACATAGTCAACAAAATTCTTGTCTTGCATCCGTTTCAATAGCGTGGCGATTGTAGTGGTCGCTGGCTTAGGATCAGGATACGCATCTATAAGATCTTTCATAAACGCTTTTTCCTGTTTCCAGAGCAGTTGCATTAGTTGTTCTTCGGCATTAGAAAGTGTCATATTCTACAAATTAAGAGTGTGTTCTACAAATGTAGAAATAAATTTTAATTCTACAAGCGTAGAGCAAAACTTTTTTATATTTAATTTTTGGCAATTTTTATACGGGCCAGAAAAAGCCCGAATAAAACCGGGCTTTCGGCAGTCGCTTTTTTGCAAAAGGCAAAAAGAGCTTCAACAAAGCCTCAATCCCTATCGCAGACCTATTTATGCAAATTTTTACTTAAGTGATTATACCTAATCAATAAACCTATCTTTACGTTCTAAATAAATTTATAACTAATGAGCCTAGAACAAGACTTAAGAGATCGTAGTGGTAATGTATGCGAATTATGCAGCAGTACGACCGATTTAGATATATACGCAGTTCCTGATTCTCCAGATAATGCAACAGCAGACACACATATTTTTGCCTGCGGAACCTGCAGAACACAATTGCACGATGCAGAACTAGTAGAAGCCAATCACTGGCGTTGTCTTAATGACAGTATGTGGAGCCAGGTTCCTGCTGTACAGGTGGTTGCCTACCGTATGCTTAATCAACTAAAAGGGCAGGGTTGGCCTCAAGACCTGCTTGATATGATGTATATGGAAGACGATGTTAAAGAGTGGGCAAAGGCCGGTATTGCAGATGATTCTTCAAAAGGACTAATACACCGCGATAGTAATGGGGTTATTCTGGAGGCTGGCGACTCGGTTGTTTTAATCAAAGATCTAAAGGTAAAAGGCAGCAGTATGGTTGCTAAACAGGGTACTGCCGTGAGACGTATTTCGCTTGATCACGAGAATGATAAATACATAGAAGGAAAAGTAGACGGCCAGCAGATTGTTTTGATTACAGACTACGTGAAGAAAATTTAATTTTTAATAAAGCCTTTAGTTTAATATAACATCTAGTTGGGAGTAATAAGCAGCGGTTATTTCTACTTTTTCAGAAACTAACCAATTAACTCAATAATGAATTCTAAAAAGGAAAAACTAGCCCGGTTTGGCATGGTAGCGAAAGGTATGGTATATGCTATAATAGGTATGCTTACAGCGATGGCAGCTTTTAATCTGGGAGGTTCAAAAAGCGGACAACAAAATGCGTTGCAATTTTTAAGGGAGCAACCCTTTGGTAAAGTATTGCTTATCGTTTTGGCCCTGGGCTTGTTTGGTTATACCTTTTATAGATGGTATGAAGCATTAAAAGGTAGTGGGGATTCCTGGAGCGAATGGAAAGGTTTTGTAAAACGTTCAGGTTATATTATAAGCGGTATATTTTATGGAGCTCTAGGTTTTACGGCAGTTAAGATGGTTGTTGCGGGCAGTTCGGGTTCTGGAAGTGATTCTATGATATCAACACTAATGTCAAAGTCCTACGGACCTTATTTGTTAGGTTTTGTAGCCTTGTGTATTGCGGGGAAAGCAATTTTTCAAACGTATAAAGCCTATTCGGGGAAGTTTAGAGATGATGTGAATGAAAGTAATCTGGGGCCAAAAGGAAAGAAAGTATTAATTAGAGCTGGGGAAATAGGATTTACTGCCAGAGGTATTGTTTCAGGCATTGTAGCTTTTTTATTGTTTAAAGTGGCTATAGGCAGTGGAGGCTCATCTGGAGGAAAAGTTGCTGCTTTTGACTTTTTACAAGACACTCTAGGCGCTGTAGCTATGGGTGTTGTAGCGCTGGGACTTGTCGCTTACGCTGTATTTATGTTTATTCAGGCGAGGTATGCTCAAATTAAACTCAATTAATTAAGCCTTAATCGATAAAATTTAAAAACCCATAGCCGCAATGCGCTATGGGTTTTGTTTATTTAAAATAGTGGTAATTGATAAGTACAACACCTGCGTGAGGGATTGCAGCGGCATCCTTTTTTGAGGCTTGTTTAAGCCGAAAAAAAGATAGAGCGTAAAGCCCGACCCCGCTCTTTTGAGGGGTCACGCCCTTATTCTTAACTTTATTTTTCTGCGATTTTTAACCTGGTAAACTCATGATAAAAATGCGGAATAGTCTCAATTCCTTTTAGAAAATTCCAAACTCCAAAATGTTCGTTAGGCGAGTGTATGGCATCACTGTCTAAACCAAATCCCATAAGAATTGTTTTACTGTCGAGTTCTTTTTCAAAAATAGCTACAATAGGAATACTACCGCCACTGCGTTGTGGTATCGGCGTTTTGCCAAAAGTATTTTCATAGGCTTTTTCTGCTGCTTTATAGCCTATATGATCTATGGGAGTTACATATGCCTGCCCGCCGTGGTGCGGTGTTACTTTAACGCGAACACCTGCAGGTGCGATACTTTCAAAGTGATTTTTAAACAATTGGGTAATTTCCTTCCAATCTTGATCGGGTACAAGTCGCATACTTATTTTAGCATACGCTTTGCTTGCGATAACCGTTTTTGCACCTTCGCCAATGTAACCGCCCCAAATTCCATTTACATCAAGGGTAGGGCGTATGCTGTTGCGTTCATTTGTAGAATATCCTTTTTCGCCATAAACCGAATCGATGTCCAGTGCTTTTTGATAGTTTTCTAACGAGAAGGGAGCTTCGGCCATTTTAGCGCGTTCTTCTGTGCTTAGCTCTTCTACGGCGTCATAAAAACCGGGAATGGTGATGTGGTTGTTTTCGTCGTGAAGTGAGGCAATCATTTTGGTCAACACATTGATTGGGTTTGCCACGGCACCGCCATAAAGTCCGCTATGCAAATCACGGTTAGGACCGGTAACTTCAACTTCTACATAGCTGAGTCCGCGTAAGCCTGTCGTTATGCTGGGAACATCTTTTGCGATCATACCCGTATCTGAAATAAGAATCACATCGTTAGCCAGTTTTGCCTGATTGCGTGAAATAAACCAACCTAAGTTCTCACTGCCCACTTCTTCCTCGCCTTCAATCATAAACTTAACGTTACACGGTAGGTCGTCATTTTGAGTCATATACTCGAGCGCCTTTACGTGCATATACATCTGGCCTTTATCGTCGCAAGCGCCGCGAGCGAAGATGGCACCTTCAGGATGTAAATCTGTTTTTTTGATTACCGGCTCAAAAGGAGCGCTGTCCCATAAATTTAAAGGATCTGGTGGTTGCACGTCGTAATGCCCGTAAACTAATATTGTTGGCAAGCTTCGATCTATAATTTTTTCTCCATATACAATGGGATATCCCGGTGTTTCACAAACCTCTACAGTATCACAACCTGCCTCCTTTAAGCGTTCTGCAACTGCATCTGCGGTATTAAAAACATCATCTCTATAGGCCTTATCTGCACTAATGGAAGGTATTTTTAGTAATTCTATAAGTTCGTTTAAAAAACGTTTTTGATGGGTATCTACGTAGTTCTTAGTGTCTTTCATAGTTTTAAAATCGTATTCTCGTAAAAATAAGAATTGGAATGTGAAATTTCTCTCAAAAAATGATTTTCATATCAAAAATCTTTACTATATTTGCACTCGCATTTTTAGATATAAAGATGCAAGCTTTTATCTGAAGTCCTAAGTATGGTAAAAGTAGTATGCAGGCGTGGTGGAATTGGTAGACACGCTAGACTTAGGACATAGCGAAATATAAAGTGTTAAAATATTAAAATGCGGGCGTGGTGGAATTGGTAGACACGTCAGACTTAGGATCTGATGCCGCGAGGTGTGGGAGTTCGAGTCTCCCCGCCCGTACAAAAGCCGAAGAGAAATCTTCGGCTTTTTCCATTTAAAAAAATGTCGAAAAAAATGTCAGGTACAACATAGGTACAACATTTTGCTAATTTCAGGGCAACATTTGTATTGATGTCAAATATTTCTATTTGTTATTAAACCCTATTAATTTTCTGGTAAAATAATAAATTCTGCTAAATAGCAACCTTATTACTTCGTAAGGGGGAGTTTATTATCATACAATATAACCGCAATTTAAACTCGTAAAATACTTCCATCAAAAGACTACGGCATAAAGCCAATGCTCTTTCCAACGCTTATTTATTCCGTTTCCTTTTGAGCCAAGATTTTATCTTCCGTTTGGTTTCTGCTCAAATATTGTTTAATCTAAAATTTGAGTATTATGACAACAAAAGTGAGTACCACAAGAAAGAGCGGTAAAAAAATTACGGCCGCCAAGAAAGAAGTCAAAGAAAAATTGACACAAAAAGCGATTGGGCTTCAGATTGAGAACCTATCAATTGCAAAGGTCATTCCCGACCCGATGCAGCCCAGGAAGACTTTTAATGAGGATGCGTTAAAGCAGCTTTCAGAAAGTATCAAAAAGCACGGTGTTCTGCAACCTATTACAGTCCGTAAATCTGGAAACGATTTTATCATCGTAATGGGGGAGCGGAGGTATCGAGCCAGTAAATTGGCCAACAAGAAATCAATTCCGTGTATCGTTTGGGAATACAAGAACAATGATGTTCTGGAAATTCAAATCATCGAAAATCTACAAAGACAGGATGTTGAGCCAACCGAAGAAGCAGAGGCGATTGCTTATTTAAGCGAAAGATATGCGCCTACCGAAATTGCAAAACGGTTGGGAAGAACCGATAACTTTATCAGACAGCGACTTAAACTGGCTGGTTTGATTGAAGGTTTCAAACACTTCGTCCGTAATGGCGAAATGACGATTTCGTTAGGTGCGGGTGTTGCACTTTTCGAACCTGAAGAACAACAGATGCTGTTGGAAACGATGGGCGAAGATTTTAGTGCCCATCAGATAAACAGGATGATAAAAGACCAGACCTATGATTTAGAGAAAGCACCTTTTGAGGTAGCTGATAAAAAATTGGTTTTGAAAGCTGGCTCTTGTGTAGAATGTCCGTTCAATGCTGCAAATCAAGGTAATCTGTTCGGCGATGGTAAAATGGTCTGTACAAAATCAGCTTGTTATGAAACGAAGAAAAGCAAGTCGTTCTTTAATTTGATTGAAAAATCGAAACAAGAGAACATACTGTTAATTCCTGAAATACGACAGTATTGGGCAGACGAGGAAAACAATCAGCTGATTATTTCACAATTGGAAAAGAACGGTTTGAAAGTCTATTTGCTGGATGATTGTGAAATCATAGAAAATCCGATAAAGCCAACAATTGAGGACATCAAGAAAGAATACCAACATTACGATTATTCTGAAGATGAATTCAAAGCAGAGCTGGATGAAGCCTTACAGCACTACGAAAAAGAATTGGAAAAGTACAATTCAGCTAAAGAAAATGAATTTGTAAAAGGTATTGTGTTCCATCCTGAAACATACAGACACAAAGAAGTCTTTATAAAGATTGTTGAACAGTCCAAAAATGAATCGACAACGTATTCCGCACCATTGGCCAACAGAAAAATGGCAGATTGCACCCCTGAAGAACAGATAATTAAAATCAACGAAAGGGAAATCCGAAAGAAGCAAATAGAGAACAACAAGCAGTTTGAAGAAGTTGTTGAGATGATTAGAGACACCAAATACATTGATACGAAGAAAACACTTTCGGTGGATGAAATGGTAGCGTTCTCATTGACGTTGTATGAAAACAATGTAGATTATGTTGGAAGACAAAGATTCTTTTCAAATTTATTGGGCAATACATCAAAGATGACAGATGAAGAGATTGTTGAGAATTTCAAAAAGAAGTTTAAAAAGGAAATCTTTCATAAGTTGATACGGTATATCCTAACAAAGCAAGTGCATTTTGGCGAAAGCAATCACGTTAATAATTTGACTAATATTTCATTCTACAATGCGATGCAAGGTTATTACAAGTCCAAGATTGATGGCATCGAAAAAGAATATGCCGAAAAAAGAAACAAGCGTGAGGAACGTTTGAAAGAGCGAATAACAGTTCTTGAAAAGCAAATTCAAGGATTGAAACAGTAGCTTTTGTTGTTTGAAGAAGGATTGGCATTCGTGCTGGTCCTTCTTCTTTTTTTATAATAGACACTTGGTTAATATGGTCAAGGAATAGAGAGAATAATCAATCAATAGTAGCGCAAAGGTAAACTCGTAAAATACACCCATCTAAAGACTACGGCATAAAGCCAACGCACTGCCCAACGCTTATTTATTCCGTTTCCTTTTGAGCTGAGATTTTAGCTTCCGTTTTGGTCAAGCTCAAATATTGTTTAATCTAAATTCAAAAGTTATGTATTTACAAAATTTGCAACAGGATGAAATCTTTGTTCCATCAGAAATGAAATCCTTAAAAACTCTGACACAGATGGAATCCCGACGAGGGCTTGAAAATGCCATCATTTCAAATGGGAAGATTGTTAATGTAGTATCGAACAGTTACGGACACATTCCAAACCAATTGTTCTTCAAGAAAACTGAAGAAATGTTGATGGATGCACAACTGAACTTTCACAAGCGCACCATCAACAAAAATGATAGGTCGTTCATTACCGACTTTATCATAGACGATAAAAGTCAGTTTACCGTCAAGAACGATAAGGACGTGATACTGCCAATGCTACGGTTCAAAAACTCGTATGACGGTAGTGAAAAGACTTCTGGACACTTCGGATTTTATAGAGAAGTATGTTCCAATGGTTTGCACGTTTCCCAAGCCGAAATCGAGTTTTCTATAAAACACAGTAAGAACAATACACATCTTATTATGCCACGACTGAACAATCTCTTTGATAAATTTCTGGACAACGAATTTTACACCATTACCAAGAAATTCGACAAGATGAAGGAATTTAAAATCATCGATACACAGGAATTTGTTAAGGCAATTCTTGACAGAACGAAATTGTTCAGATATGAATGTAGCGACAAGAACAGCGACCCGTCGAAAAAATCTCGTGAGGTCATCGAAATCTTAAACTATGAAGCCTTATTGCTCAATGAAGAACCAAATCTTTGGTTAGGTTACAATGCGTTTAATTCAGTACTTCATAATGTTTTGAAGAAAAGCTTTGGCCAACAAGAACGGTTGGATAAAAAACTGTTCGACGAAGTCTATGCAATGGCATAAAGCCAAAAGGTTCATCCAGTACCTTAAACTGGATTTTTTCTTTTTTTAAAGCGGTTTTAAAAATTCCTAATTAACTTAGTTGAACGCTAATTTTCACAAATAAAAAATAATGGTATCTTTGTATTTAATGCAAAAACCAAATAAAATAGCGGCATTTTTCTTTCTAGGCTTGTTTAGCCTAATGATGCTACATCAAGTTTTTCCGCATTTACACCATCAGCACGAGGATTCTCATTCACATTTAGATATTGCCCATACTGGCGAGGACAATCATCACGATGATAGTTCCCAAGAGAAAGAAGATTCACCTTACGGGTTTTTTGGGTTCGTTATGGATATGCATACCCATACCACGGTGTCCAGCGATATAGTCTTACTTGAAAGAAATACAATCGAGAAAAAGACCGTTGTTGACAAGGATGTTCTAGAGAGTGTTGTTGAAACTAAAGGATTTTTTTCAGTTGAATATAGGCAAAATAGTAAACAGCCTGTTTATTATCCGCCCAATAATTATTTCAATTCTTATCTTTCATCCCTCGACTCAAGAGGCCCACCTACCTGTTAACCCCACTTTAGTTTAATAAAATTAGACAGATATATTAATAGTATCTGCAAATTTATTATGCTTTGGTAATAGCAAGCTTCGCTTTAATTACCATTTTACCATATTTATTTTTCAAGAATTAATCCTTGGTTTTGTATAACTCAAATCCATAGATAGCCTGTATGGTATTTTCATTTTTATTATTTACGACTTAAAAATATTTTAAATATAATGTTAGACAAAATCATTGCATTTTCGATAAACAACAAACTTGTTATCGGATTATTTACGCTGGCACTTATTGGATGGGGCTCATATTCGCTTACACAATTACCCATAGATGCCGTGCCAGACATCACAGACAATCAAGTTATGGTTATTACCATATCACCCACTTTAGCGGCACAAGAAGTAGAACAATTAGTTACGTTTCCCGTAGAGCAAACAATGGTTAGTATTCCTGGTATTAAGGAGATGCGTTCCTTTTCTCGATTCGGGCTTTCTATAGTAACTATTGTTTTTGAGGAAAGTGTAGACTTATATTGGGCAAGGCAGCAAGTTCAAGAGCGATTAACGCAGGCTGCCAAAGATATTCCTGAAGGCATCGGAAAACCTGAAATGGGACCCGTAACTACAGGGTTGGGTGAAATTTATCAATATGTAATTCATACCGAAAAAGGATATGAAGATAAGTATGATGCTACCGAATTAAGAACTATACAAGACTGGATTATCAAAAGACAACTATTGGGAACACCTGGAGTTGCAGAAGTGAGTGGTTTCGGTGGGTTAGTGAAACAATATGAAATTGCCATAGACCCAGATAAACTTCAAAGTATGAATGTTACTATTGAAGATATTTTTACCGCTCTGGAAAAAAACAATCAAAACACGGGTGGCGCTTATATAGATAAAGGTCCTAATGCCTATTTTATTCGGAGCGAAGGACTTGTGAACAATTTACAAGAATTGGAGAAAATAGCTGTTAAATTGAATAATGGGACACCTGTACTTATTAGGGATGTTGCAAAAGTGCAGTTTGGTCACGGTGTGCGCTATGGAGCGGCGACTCGAAATGGAGAAGGCGAGGTTGTTACAGGAATTGTAATGATGCTAAAGGGAGCAAACTCTTCCGCAGTTATCAATGATGTAAAAGCTAAAATCGAACAGATTAAAGAAACTTTACCCGAAGGCGTAACCATTGAGCCTTATCTAGATAGGAAAGGTTTGGTGGACCGCGCAATAGGGACTGTAACAACTAATCTTACAGAGGGTGCATTGATAGTAATTTTTGTATTAATCCTCTTTCTTGGAAATTTAAGAGGTGGTTTGATAGTTGCTTCGGTCATTCCGCTCTCAATGCTTTTTGCAATCGCGATGATGAACCTTTTTGGAGTATCCGGAAACCTAATGAGTTTGGGCGCCATAGATTTTGGTCTTATTGTAGATGGGGCGGTAATAGTTGTTGAATCTGTGATGTTTGGAATTCATACCAGTAAAAAGAAGTACGCAGGCGTTGAAAAGTTATCATCCAAACAAATGGATACCGAGGTAAGGCACTCTGCTGGAAAAATGATGAATTCCGCTGCCTTTGGGCAAATCATAATTCTAATAGTTTATGTGCCTATTTTGGCTTTGAGCGGAGTTGCAGGAAAAATGTTTCATCCAATGGCTCAAACGGTAATGTTCGCTATTCTTGGAGCACTGATTTTATCGCTTACCTACGTTCCAATGATGTCTGCCCTTGCACTGGGTCGCAAGACGGAACATAAACGGAATTTTTCCGATAAAATGATGGATTTCTTTCAGCGTATGTACCAACCTATTTTAGAAGCTGCCTTACGCACAAAACTATTGGTACTTGGATTGGCAATAGGATTATTTGTTATAACGCTAATAGTTTTTGCCAATATGGGTGGTGAGTTTATTCCGCAATTGGACGAAGGAGATTTTGCGGTTGAAACCCGAGTACCTGTTGGAAGTTCCATCGACCAGATGATTGATGTTTCTCAAAAGGCGCAGACCATATTATTACGTGAATATCCAGATGAAGTGAAGCAAGTTGTAAACAAGATTGGTTCGGGGGAAATACCAACAGACCCAATGCCCATTGAAGCAGGAGATATGATGGTTATTTTAAGCCCAAAATCGGAATGGACAAAAGCTAGCGGAAGAGAAGAACTGGCAGCAGTGATGAAAGAATCCCTGTCCATTATCCCTAATGCTACTTTTAGTTTTCAACAACCCATACAAATGCGTTTCAACGAACTTTTAACAGGTGCTAAACAGGATGTTGTCATCAAAATTTATGGCGAAGACCTCAATATACTTTCAGATTTGGCTGGTAATGTTGGGAGCAAAATAAAATCGGTGGAAGGTGTTGAAGATTTGTATGTTGAAGAAGTGACTGGACTACCACAGATTAATATCCAAATGAACCGTGATAAGATTTCTCAATACGGAATGAACATTGAGGATGTAAACAATGCTATCGAAACTGCGTTTGCGGGTACTTCGGCAGGACTCGTTTATGAAGGGGAACGTAGATTTGACCTTGTTGTACGGTTGGACAAGAACTATCGAACCGATATTACCGATGTACAAAATTTGTATGTGAGTACACCACAGGGAAATCAAATTCCATTAAGTCAGGTGGCCAACATTTCATTTGAACCAGGACCTGTACAGATTCAGCGTGACAACGCCAAACGTCGAATTATTGTTGGCTTCAATGTACGTGACAGGGATGTACAAAGTATAATTGAGGACATCAAGCAAATTATGAATTCGAAGGTTGATATGCCAGCAGGTTATTATGTAACCTACGGTGGTCAATTTCAAAACTTGCAAGAGGCTAATCAACGGTTAATAATTGCTTTACCAATAGCATTGTTGCTGATTTTAGTACTGCTGTTTTTTACTTTCGGTTCAATGAAACAAAGTTTGCTCATTTTTACGGCAATCCCTTTATCAGCGATAGGCGGTGTCTTTGCACTAATCATAAGAGACCTACCTTTTAGTATTTCAGCTGGAATCGGATTTATTGCCCTATTTGGTGTGGCAGTTCTAAATGGAATCGTACTGGTGGCTGAATTCAACAGGCTTGATAAAGAAGGTGTAAGCGATATTTATGAACGCGTCATTAAAGGAACTCGTGTGAGATTGAGACCTGTGTTAATGACAGCTACCGTAGCTGCTTTAGGTTTTTTACCTATGGCATTGTCAAATTCATCAGGTGCAGAGGTACAGCGCCCATTGGCAACTGTAGTTATTGGTGGATTGATTACGGCGACCGCATTAACGCTAATCGTTCTTCCAGTCTTATATATTTATTTTACTGATAGAAAGGCTAAATTCAATTTTAGAAGTAAGAAAATTGTTACCACTTTAATCGTGATTGCTGGTCTATTCTTTCCGGCAATGCAGCTACAAGCACAAGAAACAAGTATGGTGCAAGAACGTGAAATTACGTTGCAGCAGGCTATTGAAATGGCACTTAAAAACAATAACCGTATTAAAATCGCTCAATATGAAATAGAGGTTGAAGAAAAAGGAAAATACGGTGCTATAACTATTCCCAGAACAGAATTTACATATCAAAATGGCGAATTTAATACGCCAAAAGTAAAGGATAATCAATACGGAGTTACACAGCGAATCAATTTTCCTACGGTTTATACCAGTCAGTTTAAACTCGCAAAAGCAAGAGTTAGTAGCAGTAAACAACTAAAGGTTATAGAAGAAAATGACCTGATTGCGGATGTAAAAGCTGCCTATTTCAGAGTTGTGTTTTTAATGCAGAATAAACAATTGTTGCAGCGTCAAGATAGTCTATATGGCAATCTCAACCGTTCAAGTTCGATGCGTTATGAATCTGGCGAATCCACAAAATTGGAAAGTGTAACCTCGGCAACGCAATCGATGCAAATAAAAAACAAGCTTCAACAAAACGAAGCCGATATGAGAATCGCCGAAAAGCAACTTCAGGTAGTTTTGAACACAAACGATGAGATTACTATTACAGATAGTGAATTGGTTCGTCGTGAAATAGATTTAGATATTGAAAGGCAGTCTGTGGAGCAAAGCCCGTTTTACGTTTATTTAAAACAACAGTTGGAAGTAAGAAAACGAGAAACCAATGTAGAAAGGAATAAAGTGTTACCAGATATTATGTTCGGTTATAATAGCCAAACATTTAATGGGGGTCAAAATAGCGGTTTAGCAAACTCAAATTTTAATGACGATGACCGATTTTCATTCTTTCAAGTAGGTCTTTCAATTCCCATTTTTCCTGGTGGACATCGAGCCAAAATTCAGGCGGCCAAAATCGAAGAGGATATTGCCCAATCTCAAATTGAGTTGAACAAAACCCAATTGCAAGGGGAACTTCAAAATTTATTGCAGGAATATTACAAACTTCAGGGTACTTTAGATTACTATCAAAATGAAGCCCTGCCACAAGCGGAACTTATCATTGATAATTCAGAAAAGAGCTTTAAAAGCGGTGATGTTTCCTATACGCAATACTTGCAAAACCTCACTTTGGCGAATAGTATCCAAACAGAGTATCTAAACACACTATATCAATATAATCAGTCCATCATAGTAATCGAAGCCTTATTGGGCTTGTAAAAAACTTGTGATATCAAATTAAAACATAAAAAAGATGAAAATAAAATTCAATACAAAAATTTCGCTGCTCATTTTATCCACCCTATTGGTGGTGGCTTGTGGCAATAAGGATTCCGAAAAAATGGAATCTTCCGAAGAATCTTCGATGAAAGAAGAACAACTCGTTGCAACTGGAATCAAACAAATCACTTTTACCAAAGACCAATACAATCTTGCCGAAATTGAAACCGGTGCGATTGAAATGAGAAATTTAAGTAACATCATAAAACTAAATGGTACCATAGATGTAGAGCCTGAAAGTATGGCTTCTGTATCTGCACCTTTAGGAGGTTATTTAAAAACGGCTGGCAGATTGCCTGGTGAAGCAATTAAAAAAGGGCAAGTCTTGGCAACCATTGAGAATCCTGAATTTATCCAAATCCAACAGGGTTATTTGGAAAGTTTGAGCAGACTTCAATTTCTTGAAGAAGAATTTAATCGACAAAAGAAATTGAGAGAGGAGGACATCAATTCTGCAAAAACATTTCAGCAGGTTTCTTCAGATTATAAAATAACACAAGGAAGAGTGAAGGCATACGAACAGCAGCTTGCCCTTGCGGGAATAATTAGAAGTTCTGTCCAAAATGGTAATATAACACGAACCGCAAATCTTTATGCACCAATTTCAGGTTTTATAAAAGCGAGTAATGTAAATATCGGTGATTATGTTTCCCCACAGGATGTGCTATTTGAACTGGTGGATTTAAACGATATTCATTTGGCATTGAACGCCTTTGAGAGAGATTTAGAAAAGCTGGAGATTGGCCAAACCGTTAAATTTTCGCTTTCTGATGACAATACCTTCAATCGTACTGCCGAGATTTTCATAATTGGAAAAGCGACTGGTAGTGACCGTATGACGCCAGTTCATTGCCATATTAAACAAGAAAACCAAAAAGGCTTATTACCGGGAATGTACGTAAAAGCTTGGGTAGAAAGCGGTACAAATAAGCAAAATGCGATTCCGTCGGCAGCCCTTGTCCAATATGAAGGGAAAGATTATGTAATCCTTCAAACCGAAGAAACGGAAAATGGGTATACATTCAAGTTAGAACAGGTTAAAAAAGGAATTGAGCAGGAAGGATATACAGCCATAACTTTTGCCGATGGCGCTACTGTTCAAAATTTTAAACCTGTTGTTAAAAACGCTTATTCCATCTTGTCTGCATTAAGAAATTCTGAAGAAGAAGAATAATTTAAAAATCAATAACAATAAAAATTAAACATTATGAAAAAAGTACTTTTTATCGCAACAATTAGCTTAACCCTATTAGCATCTTGCAGGGACAACAAGAAAGTTGAAAATATGGAGAAGCAAAAAATTGAAACAACCTTAAGCCCAGAAGAAATGAGCCAAAGGGAAGATAGCTTGAATATGGTAAGGGAAGAAAACCGAATATTGGACAGTATACAACAAGTCAAATCCCACGGGCACGCCCATTAATAATCAAAGTCCCATTGTGCAGCAATGTGCAATGGGATTTAAATAAGTAAACTATGAAAATCAAAAAAATATATGCCTTTCTCATTCTTTTTCTATGTGGAGCATTTGTTTCAATGGCGTATGCTCACGGAGTAGATGAAGACACGCAAACATTTTTATTAGGAAACAGCGGCGTGGCATTCGGCTCCTTTCTTTATATAGGAGCAAAACATATGATTACAGGTTATGACCATCTGCTATTTTTGGTCGGCGTTATTTTCTTTCTGTATAAACCGAAAGAAGTGCTTTTATATGTTAGCTTTTTTACCATTGGCCATAGTACAACGTTACTGTTAGGTGTTTTAGCCGATATAAATATTAATGCATACTTAATAGATGCTATCATTGCGCTATCCATTGTTTATAAGGGATTCGACAATTTGGGAGGTTTCAAACGTTTCTTTGGCAAACAACCTAACACGAAAGCAGCAGTTTTGATATTCGGTCTGTTTCACGGTTTTGGTCTTGCCAGTAAACTGCAAGAATTTAAATTTGATAAAGACGGCCTTTTTACTAATCTAATTGGTTTCAATATAGGTGTAGAAATAGGACAATTTATTGCTTTGGCAGTTGTGTTAATCCTTATTACAATTTGGAGAAGACAACCCAGTTTTATGAAATTTTCAACAATTACAAATACAGCACTTATGGCAGCAGGGTTTTTATTGCTCGGCTTCCAATTAACAGGCTATTTTACATCTTAAAAAAAAATTATTATGTCAGAAATGAAACATCCAATCTTGGAAAAAAGTAAAATTATAAAGGCAACCGTCATAGCATTAGTTGTTGGAGCACTTCTTTTGGTTGTAGCAGTATTACCTGCGGAATATGGTATAGACCCAACAGGAGCAGGTAAAGTTTTAGGGTTTAGCAAACTCTATGTGCCTGAAAGCAATCAAACTGATGATTTGGGAATGATGGTCTCAACATCAAATCTTCCATTAATAAAACTCGAAAAAGCTGGGTCGGGACCCGATGTCGCTCGACCCGTTGAGGCAGATTTTCCAGCACCCGAAGAGCAATTAGCTGCACGCGAGGATGAAACTACAGTGATAGTTCCGGCCGGAAAAGGCATAGAATTTAAAATAGATATGCTCAAATACGGAACAATGAAATATGAATGGACAACCGCAAACAATGAAGTACTGTACTTTGATTTTCACGGCGAGGTAAAACAAAAAGAGGAGGTAAAAGAGGTTTATTTTGAAAGCTATACGATTTCAAATTCCCATAATATGGTTGGCACTTTTTTAGCCCCTTATGAAGGAAAACACGGTTGGTTTTTCAGAAATACCAGTAATGAAGATGTAACAGTAAACTTGAGGCTCAAAGGTCAGTATACATTATAACCTAAAGTCCTGCAATGGAAGGTCAATTTCTACGCCCAATTGAAATACCCTTCCATTCAGCAGGCACAAATTAAACTTTTGAACTCAATTAATATTTAGAGAATTAATGAAACTGTCAAAACTATTAGAACCATTCCAAGCTTTACGTAATCGTTTATTCGCAAAACTTTATTTGGCACAGACCATAAGTTTATTGGGCGATGCCTTTACGTGGGTCGGGTTGGCTCTTTTGGCATATCAGTTCGGCGAAGAAAGGGCTGCGGTCATATTGGCAACAGCTCTTACTTTACGAGTTACTGCATTCATTATATTTTCGCCTTTTGCAGGCGTATTAGCAGATAGGATTAGCCGAAAGAAAATACTATACACCACACATTTTGTAAGAATGGTTATAGTTGGCTGTTTGCCTTTTGTAACTGAAGAATGGCAAATTTATGTTCTCATTTTTCTTATGAATGTTTTCAACGCATTTTTTAGTCCGACCTATCGAGCTATTATTCCGCAGATTGTAGATAAATCCATATACCGTCAAGCCATAGGTTTATCAGCAGCCACGTATCAGCTTTTAGGAGTTTTGGGGCCAGGCTTGGCAGGAATTTTAGCCATCTGGTTGGGTGCAAGGGAAATATTTTTTGTCGATGCTGCTACTTTTGTGATAGCAGGTATTTTATTGTTAAGCCTTCCGAAAAGTAAGTTGGATGTAGTCCCAGACGAAATCGAGGGTAAAATAAAGCCAACCACTTGGCAAGATGTTTTAAAAGGCATTAAATTACTATTTTCCAATCAATACGTGCGCTTTGCATTATTCATTGAATTTGTATCTGCGATTGCGGGCGCACTTATTTTGGTAAACACCATCGTATTGGTCAAAGGTGGATTGGAACTTACAGATAAGGACTATGGAATCATAATGGCAGCTTTCGCTATTGGCGCAATGGTAGCAGCCTTTGTTTCTGGAGCAATTGATAAATCCAAATCAAGACGTATCTCTCTTATTATTGGAGCTCTGATATTAGGGGTGGCCATAAGTTTTGCCAATTATCTCGATTTTTCAATGCTATTCATTGTATGGATTATTGCGGGACTTGGTCAAAGCCTTGCGGAGATTCCATCCGAAACACTTATCGGAGAAACAGTTCCAGTTGAAGAACAAGGTAAAGTGTATGGTTCTCATTTTGCATTTTCACATCTCTGGTGGGCATTTGCATATCCATTGGCAGGTTTTTTGGGAACTACATATCCCAATCAAAGTTTTTTATATGGTGGTATTATAACATTAGTATTATTAGTGCTGGTGGTTATTTTTTTAAGACCAAAAAAAATTAAGCTCAAAAAATAGAATTATGGCAGAATCTAAAAATAATAAGTCAGTAATTTATCGATGCGACGGCGTAAAATGCCGAAAGAAAAAGGGAAAGCTTTTAGATTATTATATTAAGAAATATAAACTAAAAGATAAAATAGAAGTCGACGATATGGACTGCAACAACAAGTGCGAACAAGCACCCGTTATGCACCTTCATCCAGAGGATATATGGTTTTCGGAGAAAGATTTAGGAACAATCGTTAAAAGACATATTTTAAATAAATAATCGGTTTAAATTGAAAACAAAAACACCTTCTTACTTTGGTAGGGAGGTTTTTTTATGCCATTACATTTATAATCCCAATCAGCACAATCCCCTACATTCCGTTGCTCTACATTTCGAGAAAAGAGCTTCACTAACAAAGGTCTTGGACACAATTCCAAAATTTTAGATTTCCACTACGCTATACCCCCCCAAAAAAGCGGAAAACACTTCATTCCCAATCTACCTTTAAAGTTAAGTCCGCTTTTAAGACTACCTCAAGCGACAACTTTAGTTGATATTTAATTAAAGCCAAAAATAACCATTTCAAATATTTACCACTTTATTGATGTAGTGGCGATAATTAGTTTTCAAATATTCGCCACTTTTTTGTATTTTTGGCAAAGTTTTGATATTGTATTATGCCAAAAATTATAGAAAACAAGCTTATAGAAGCGTTTAAGGAGCGAAGTTCTTTTGACAGGGACGAGCTATTTCAGTTCTATTTGGACTTTGAACCAGATTTGAAGGAAAGTACATTTAGTTGGCGCATTTACGACCTGAAGAAAAAAGACATCATCAAAACTATTGGTCGTGGATTGTATGTTATATCCTATAAACCCAAGTATAGACCAGTACTGTCTGATAGTGTTCTAAAAATAGCAAGTAAGACCAATGAACGATTTGAGGAAATCCAATATGCTATATGGGAAAACCAATGGCTCAATGAATTTACGCAGCATCAAGTATCCAATCAAATGATTGTAGTAGAAGTGGAAAAGGAATTTACAGAATCACTATACTATTATCTAAATGATTCCTTGAAAATGGATTTTTTCTTGAATCCCGATGACAAGGAAATTGAATTCTACATTTCCGAGAGTGCTGTTCCCGTGGTCATAAAACGTCTCGTCACCAGAGCACCGATAAGTAAATTGAAAGACAAAAAAAATGTAGTTCCAGTTGCAACGCTTGAAAAAATAATGGTGGACTTGTTTGCCGATGAAAACCTGTACCATTTTTACCAAGGCTCTGAACTCATAAATATTTATGAAAAAATACTTGAGCGATACAGTATTAATTTCACAAAGTTCTTTAGCTATGCGAAAAGACGAAAGAAAGAACAGGAAATCAAGCAATTTATGAATAACCACATACCGAATATTTTAGAGGACATAATCAATGATTGAAAACAAAAGCTTCACAAAAGAGTGGCTGGATATTTTTCGGTCAAAAAAAGAACATAAAGGCATTAATGTGACCATTTTGGAAAAAATGGTTCACGCATTCTCTTTATTAGAACATCTAAAGATAGAAGGACTTGATTTTGTTTTTAAAGGCGGCACATCGCTCGTACTCTTACTTGAAGAAGGCAATCGGTTTTCAATCGACATTGATATCATTTCAAGTGTAAAACGCGACCCATTGAAAAAAATTCTCGATGCGGTTGTTGCCAACTCACATTTTAAAAGCCACATCTTGAATGAGCGTCGAAGTTATAAAGAAGGTGTTCCAAAGGCACATTATACTTTTGAATTTGACTCGGTTTACAACCCGAATGTTTCAGGAACAATTCTGCTGGACATTCTTTTTGACAGTCCGCATTATCCAGAACTTATAGAATCTGCCATAGAAGTATCTTGGCTTTCGGTCGCTGGAACTACAACGACGATTACAACACCATCGGTAAATTCCATCTGTGGCGATAAGCTTACTGCTTTTGCGCCAGAGACCATTGGTATTCCATATTATAAGGGCGACCAGTTATTTACAATGGAAATCTGTAAGCAATTGTTCGATTTAGGGAAGTTGTTTGAAAACATTACAGATATGTCTATTGTTAAGGCAAGTTTTTCCGCTTTCTCGAAAGCGGAACTATCCTATCGTAGTTCCGATAAAGATTTCGGCAAAAGAAACCTCAAAGAAACAGATGTTCTTTGGGATTCCATAAACACCTGTGCCATCATCGCCAAAAGGGAACGCAATCCAACCAAGGAAACAAAAAAGAAGTTTGACGAATTAAACCGTGGCATACGCAGTTTTGGAAGTGCGTTTTTGATGACAGGAAATTTCAGGATAGAGGAAGCTCTTGCAGCTTCGGCCAGAGTAGCCTATTTGAATACACTTTTATTGCAACCCGAAATTACTGAAATTGAATATTACGAAGGACAAGGTATAAGCGAACTTACTATTGAAAATGTAGAATGGGCATACTTGAACAAATTGAAACGCCAGCCGGATAAGTCTATATTTTATTACTGGTACAAGGCAGTGGAATTGTTACCAGTTTAAAAGGAGTAGGATGGCAAAAACCAAGAGAAATTCGAGATTAGTAATAAACAGTTAAACACAAAACAATATGCAAACAGCACATATTGAAGAGATTTTTAAAGAATATTTAAGGAAAGAAGCAACACAATACGCTTTACTTATTAATGGTACTTGGGGAAGTGGCAAGACATTTTTTTGGAAAACAACGCTGCACGCAATGGTAAAAAAACAAGAGCTAAAGCCATTATATATTTCGTTGAATGGATTGAAAACCGTAGAGCAGTTGCAACAGCAATTGATGATTAAATTAATTCCCTTTTTTGGAAAGCCTGAAAATAAAGCTTTAAAAAATATAGCAAGACTAACAGGTAACATAGGGAATACCGTAACCAAGTTTTTCAAGGTTGACTTCAGTAATATTTTGAGTGGTGTAACTTTGGATGGCTTAAAATTTAATGATAAAGTTATTTGTTTTGATGACCTTGAAAGATGCCAAATACCTATAAAAGAATTATTCGGCTTTATTAATGACTTCGTAGAGCACAAAAACTTGAAATGTCTAATCTTGGCTGATGCAATTAAAATTGATGACAATGCCAATTATTTAAAGATAAAAGAAAAAGTTATAGGCAGAGAACTTAATTATGAACCTGAACTGGAAAAAGTCCTTCCGACTCTCTATAAAACATATACTATCGAAGATGAGTATTTTACATTTTTAAAGGAAAATAAAGACTATATCTACGGGATATTTTTTGAATATGAAGAATATAATTTGAGAATCATATCGTTCTTTTTAGATAGTCTTTTTAAAATTTACGGAAGTCTGAAAGATGTAGCTTCGGAATTTCAAGAAGAGGTTATTCTGTTTACAGCTCTTATTTCAATTGAGTTCAAGAGAGGTCATTTGAAATCTGATGAGAGTAATGATTTCAACGGACTGGAAAATACATCTTATTTTTGGTATCAAAATAGAGGTAAAAGTGTTCCAATGAATAGCTTCTTTCCAGAAGATAAAAAAGAACCGGAGATAGAGCCAACCTATGCTGAAAAATTCTATTTGAAGTATGTGGAAAGTAGAATCAACGAGTTTCAATTTTACGGAAGCATTTACACTTATATCCTTTCAGGGTATCTTGATATTAAAAATTTAAAAGATGAACTGGAAAAAAGAAAGCCCGAAGAACATCCCGAAGAAGTATTGGAATTTATGAGACTCGTTACTTATGATTTTAGGTCTATTGATGGAAATGAATTTGAAAAATTAGTAGCAAACGTATTACAGAATGCTGAAAAGGGTCTTTATTCTATATATGATTATGATAGGCTCTCAAATTTTTATCATTTTTTTTCACAGAATGGATTAATTGCAAAAACATCGCAAGAAATCGACAATATACTTTCAAAAGGCTTGGATTTAGCTTCAAAGCGCAAGGAAATCAACGATAGAGTTTTTGAAAATTTAGCCCATTTTGCTGTTAGTATACCTGAAATGCAACCAATACGAGACAAAATTATTGCTGTGCATAAAGTCATTAGAGAGGAATCCGAAGCTTCAGAAAGCAATATATTGATGGAATTACTCGAAAATGAACATATTGAAAATTTAAACCAACTGTTTGAGGCAAAGAAATATTCTAAAGATTTTTTAAAGTATATAAATGGGGAACAACTCTTTATCGTTTTAACTTCAGTTAGTAATGGCACATTAGTACACTTTACCAAAGCAATGCAAGAGCGCTATAAGAGTTCGAGTTTAAAACATATGTTTCCAGATGATTTTGACAGTTTAAATCATTTGAAGGTATCAATCGATAATTTAATACTTAAAGACGAAGAACTTGATAAATTGAGAATATTTAATTGGAAAGAATTATTAGAAATCCTTGATAGAGCCTGTAAATTATTAGCAACCGAAGATGAATAGAATTTTATAATTCTACCCTACTTAACAAGAGAATTACATTCCCAGTATCATTCAGCCCATTCCCCTACATTCCGCAAAAAAGCTATATTTCAGGCAAAGCGCTTCATTAAAACAAGTCTTAGACACAACTCCAAAGCTTCCGATTTCCTTTCCACTTGCCCACTCATTCCCAAGAAAATCGGGAAGTGGTCAAACTCCATTTCAACCTACACCTTTCAAGTTAAGTCCGCTTTAAATTCTGTTTCAAGAGAAGAATAAGTTTATAAAATCCGTTCAGCCCATTCCCCTGCATTTCGCGAAAAGCTACATTCCAAGAAAAGAGCTTCCCTACACAGGTCTTGGACACAATCCCCAATTTTGACTTTCCATTTCGTTAACCCTTTCCTATGCTGGAAAGGAACACAACATTCCCTAGCCAAAATCGAGAATCAAATCCGCTTTAAAAAGGAACTTAATTATCATACAATATACACGCAAGGTAAACTCGTAAAATACTTCCATCAAAAGACTACGGCATAAAGCCAACGCTTCTTCCATCACTTATTTATTCCGTTTCCTTTTGAGCCAAGATTTTAGCTTCCGTTTGGTTTCTGCTCAAATATTGTTTAACCAAAAATTTTAACATTATGAAAAATACAGCTGTAAAATCCGACATTTCATTGCAAGAAGCAGAAGAACATTATCAATTAAGTAGTGAAAATTATAATGTCGATAGTGGCGAAAGTCATTTAGCGTACTACAGAGAAAAGCATCCCTTTTACTACCAGATATTATTAAATAATGTTTAATCTAAAAATCAGAAAGAACTTTTTGTAGAGTGAGTTAACTACTCACCAAAGTAATATTAACCTTTTATCGAATTCAATTTTTTTAACCCGTTCAGCACATTCCCCTACATTCCGCGAAAAGCTACATTCCGGGAAAAGAGCTTCCCTACAAAAGTCTTGGACACCATCCCCAATTTCTACTTTCCATTCCGCTTACCCGCTCCGCTGCGCTGGAACGGGACGCTTCATTCCCAATCCGAAATCGTGAACGGAGTCCGCCAAATCGGAATTCCATTTAATCATTTGGTGCCACTTCCTATGTTATTGTACTTCACAAAGTCTTTAGAAATACTTCCGCACCCTCGCTGCCCTAACCTTTTTTTGCCAGCAAAATACCAACATTTTGAACTTGAACAGACTGCATAAACCGTTACGCTGCGCTTCACTTTTTATAAGTCCTTATCAATTCAAAATCTTGAAACTGTATCAGCAACAAAAAAAAGGTAACAGCGAGGGCGCTATGGGAAGTAAATCTAAAATAAAACTTATGAAATCTTACAAAAACATACAAAAGGAAGCGGCACCAAAAAAAACAAAAAAGGAAAACGCTCAAGATATAATAAGTAAATCACTTCAAAAAATATAACAATAAACTGTCTGAATAGTTCAGATAGCATTTTAATTAATCTTTAAATATTTTATTATGAGTACTTTAAAAAATCACGTACAGTTAATCGGAAACGTTGGACAAGAGCCAACCATTACAAACCTTGAAAGCGGTAAAAAAGTAGCCCGTTTTTCACTCGCAACTAACGAGTATTACAAGGATGCCAAAGGCGAAAAACAAACAGAAACCAATTGGCATACCGTTGTGGCTTGGGGCAAGACTGCCGAAATTATCGAAAAATTTGTAGGTAAAGGCAAGGAAGTAGGTGTTACGGGAAAATTGAAATCCCGAAGCTACGAGGACAAAGAGGGTATCAAACGATATGTTACCGAAATCGAAGCAAATGAAATCCTTTTGCTTGGAAGCAAGAATGATAAGTAATCATTGAAATTTTAGAGGGCGTACCTCTCGAAAGTTGCGCCCTTTTTTATTAATAATCTTTAAAACTTTTATTATGAAAACTATTAAAAATCACGTTCAGTTAATCGGGAACATTGGGCAAGACCCACAGGTTACAAATCTTGAAAATGGAAAAATTGTGGCGCAGTTCTCAATGGCTACAAATGAAAATTACAAGGATGCAAAAGGCGAAAAACAATCTGAAACCCATTGGCATAGTGTTGTGGCTTGGGGAAAACTCGCTACAATTATTGAAAAATATGCAGTAGTAGGAAAACAAATTGCTATTGAAGGCAAATTGGCACAACGCTCTTATGAAACCAAGGAAGGCGAAAAACGATACTATACCGAAGTTGTAGCAAGGGAAATTCTTTTGCTCGGGTCTAAAATGGTAAGTAACCATAAAAATTAAAGAGGACGTTCTCGTCGAAAATTGCGCCCTCTTTTTAATTATCCACTAATAAAAATAGATAACAATGAAAGCACAAGTTAACGAAATCAAAGAAGGATTGCAACATTTTCACGGAACGGAAATGTTCTACCAAATCCCATTATTAAGAACACGTTTTACAGACGGACTAAAATATCTTGCCAATGTAGCAGATTGTTTTTGGCTCATTACGGACACTTCCGTAATTGCAAAAAGTCTAATGAACCGAAGCGAATTTGTAACCATAGACTTCAAAAGATTGCCCGAAGATAAGCAGGATTTTACAGGCTATGAAGCAGAGATAATATACAGCGATGGCAACAACAATATTTTGGAAAAACACGGTTATCGGGTAACTGATTTTCCGCTCGATGAACTGCGGTTATTTTTTGTAAATGATACGTTGATGTTACCAAGCGAATACTAAAATTTAAAGCTATGGTTTATCTAAATTTTACAGACTTGAGCGAGGAGGCTCAAAACCGTCTTTTGGAAGATTCCAAAAAGGATGTGGAACGAAAATTTGGCGACGATATTCGCAAATACGTAAGAGAAAATTACACCTGTTTTGAAACGATGATAGAGGAAGAAGCATTGCGAAATTTATATTCCTATACGTTTGTATTTAACATCTAATTTTCTAAATTTTATAGTCAAGCACCTCTAAATTTTTGGAGGTGTTTTTGTATGCAATTAATTTCAAGTCGAGAAAAAAGCGTATCTTTATTTCGCTGAAATTCAGCACACATAAATTAATATAGTTATCCCATTTTTAACTTTCGCTGATAGCTATATCCATCTATAATTTACATATAGGAATTTTCGGATTCCTAAAAGGCAATTGGCTTTTTAGCCAGATTGTATGAAATTTTTGTCACGCTTTGGCGTGACGAAAAGGAATAGCAAGAGGGTAACGGGCAGAGCCACGTTACATATTCCTTTTAGCGTATAATCCATTGATTTTAAAATACTTGAAAATTAATGGATTATATAAATTTCTTCGATTTGCGTCAAATGCCCCCACACAGTCTGTAAACAGGGATGGATTTACGTCAAACACAAAAAAAAGCGAAAGAAAATGGATTCATTCATCACCATCAGGTTCAAAAGGAAAACTGCCAAACGTTTTCAGGAATTTTCAAAAAAGCACTTCAAGACACATACGGAAACGATGGAAGCCATTCTTGATTTTTTCTTCTACAATGAGATATCTCCAAAAGAAAAATTAGGTCCGACAGGACGAACCATCGAAGCCAAGTTACTGAAAAGAATCAATGCAGTAATCGCTATAATGAGGGATGTTGAAAAGACCCAAACCAAGCCTACAGTTGCAATGATTCAATCCCTTTTTGAGACAGAACAGCCAAGCAAAAAACCTTTGATAGTGGAAAAGAAATATGCCGAAGAAAAAAAGAAAGTACGCTTTCGCGAAAAGCAAAATCTTAATAACGACCTCTAAAATTTTAAGCTATGTACATAACAATAACACCTCAAAAAATGGGAAGCAATTATTCTAAAAGTTCGGCTGATTTTGTGGGTTATCTGGAGAAGGAAAACCAAGGACTGGAACAGCAGGATATGGAACATTTTTTTAACCAATACGGCGACGAGATTTCAGCAGAGGAAGTGGTCAAGGAAATTGATGGCAATACGGCAAAACTCGAAAAGCACGAACCACGGTTTTATTCCATTACCGTAAGCCCATCTAAATACGAACTGAAACGGTTGCAGAACCATAGTGAGGATTTGCAAAAATACACCCGTGAGACTATGAAGGATTATGTGGCTTCATTTAATCGCGAAATCAATGGGCGACCCATTACAATCGATGATATAAAATACTATGCTAAAATTGAACACCAAAGAGCCTTTAAAGGAACGGACTTTCAGATAAAAGAAAACCAACCGTATGCCACAAAAATACTTCAACTAAAAACTGAAATCCGAAATGTGCAAGATGGACGAGCAGAAGGGAATGTGAAAAAATTGGAAAAAGAAATAGGGAAACTCGAAAGAGAAGCCCCACACCAACAGAACGGAAAACGAATCGTACAAGGAATGCCAAAAGCAGGAAACCAAAGTCATATCCATATTATTGTGAGCCGTAAGGATGCTTCCAATAAATTCTCTTTGTCCCCAGGAAGTAAATACAAAGCTTCTGATGTTGAATTAAATGGTAAAACGGTAAAACGGGGATTTGATAGGGATGGGTTTTTTGAGAAAGCGGAAAAGACTTTTGACAAGTCTTTTGGCTATCAAAGGAACTTTGCTGAAACTTATAAAGCAAGAAAGGATTTCAACAAGAATCCGAAAATCTATTTTGCTTCACTAATGAAACTGCCCACCAATGAAAAAGCGATTGCGTTCAAATTAATGCGTGAAAGTAATATTCCAATAATGCCGAGTATTCCGGTCACGCAAGCACAATTGGCAATGAAAATTTTTAATAGGCTACGACGTGGTGCGGAAGTGGCCATTAAATCGAGTTCCATCGGAATCTAATCTAAAACTATGCAAATGGACAATCTCGTAACGGTACTTTTTATTATTGGTTTGGCCAGTAGTGTTTTTTATGGAATATTTCGGATAAGCAGATATGCATTTGTCGTCAATTTTCTATTGATTGGTGCTTTTGTGTATTATTTAAATGAACAATTACCATTGTTTCAAATAGCACTTTATTTGGTTTGTCCTCTGACATTAATTAATATAGTAATGTATGTATTCTTACATAAAACGGACGAGCCTAAAAGTGGAAATGCCAAATATCAAGTCAATTTTGCCACCACGAAAGGAAATTTTAAACTGGATAACATCAAACGAGGTGCATCCATAATAGGTTCTGCCGGAAGTGGAAAGACCGAGAGTGTTGTGGTCAATTGCAGGATAGTTTCCGTAAGGGTGCCGAGATAATTTTTATATCCCTGGGCATTGCCGTTGACGGTATAGAAGCTTACAATTTCGGTATCTGTTGCGCCAAGGCCGTTGATCAGATAATCTATAGCAGGGAAACCTTGTACATCTATTGTAGATGGCAAAGCCAAGTCATAACTGCCAGTTTCTATAAAATTTTCTATTCTTTGGGTGTCAGAGGGGTAAATATTCAGTCGGTTCCTGTACCTTACTTCTTCGGCTTTGCCAATTTCAAACATAGAGACCTTTTGAAAGGCAATATAGGATGCGGCCCACGAAGCTCGCAAATCCTGAAGGTTTGCCTCTGTAGGCTCATTTGCAAAGACCGTTGCAGCAGTGTTCAGGTTTTCGGCCTCTGTTTTAAAAGAAGTATATGCAGGGACAATGATATTATCTGCCCAATTTACAAGCATTGCGCCACGATCAAAATTATTGTTAGCCGGTGGCAAGTTTTCGTTCCCATTATCTTTTGAACACGCTACAATCAGCAGTCCGATACTAATAAAACTCCAAAGTTTCCAGTGTTTCATAACTATTTTTTTTTAAATCAACCGATTTTTCCATCGGCGGTAAATCGGTTGATGTGGCTAATTCAATTTTTATTTAATTTGCGCTGGCAGCTTGCTCGACCGTGAAGTCAAATTTAGCGGCAATAGCTTCCGTAATACTGTCCAGTGTTGAAGGTTCAAGGTCCCAAAAACCATTGGGTCCATCCGCCAAGAGAGCAGATGTAAAACCATCAACTTCGCTTTTGCTAAAGAAGGAAGTATCTGTACTCTGGTTTCTAGTAAAACGCAAGCTAAAAACAAACCCATAACCCTCAGAAAGGTTTTGGAATGCGGCGCCAAAATCACCGTTTGCAAGCAAATTTTTTCCTTGTTGTAAATAGTATACCGCACGTATGGCAATTACCTCGGATATTTTTTGACGTATAATGGCAGCCTGGGTATCCCGTACTGTATAATCTTTTGCCACTATCGCGGCACGACCCAATTTGAATGCATCAAAAATATCGGCAGCAATGGTAGAAAAATCCGGGTCTGCGTTTACTGTGCCCAAATAATCATTCAAAAAACTATCATCGCCCCCAATGGTTACATTCGGGTTGGCTGCATCAACGGATGTTCCGTAGAGGTATCCATAGGCCTCGTCCCAATTATGTTCCATCGTGGTAAAGGTCTCTCCATCTTCTGTAATCCCATTGTCGTTGTCCGCAACTTTATTATCCGCATCAAGAACAGCTATGCTGAGATAGTTGTTAAGCATCTGATCTGCCATCAGCGCCCCAATAAGGCTTTTTGCAAACATTTGGTTGTACACAAGTCCTTTAGCGTTAACATACCGGGTTTTTGTCCCATCGGCAAGTTGACCGGCACTGCCAGCGACTGCTAGGACATCCTTGTTAGGGAATACCTCATTGACCTGACCGGAAATATAGCTATCGAATAGGTTTCTTATAGCTGCCGCTTCTGTGGTGTTTGCGCTAAAATAATCTTGGGACGCAGCCGTTTTACTGCGTACGTTTTTATCTGACGCATTTAAGGCAGCGTCTGAAAAATCTAGGTCCCCTTCCTGATGTGCATACATTGCCTGCAAGGATATCACAGTCGTGTTTTCGAAATCTGTAAAGGAATTAAGGATTTCTTCAGCCATTAAAATTCGGGTGGTCTGGCCACTAAAATCCAATGTGGATTGTCCATCTCTTTCGAAGGTGTAGTTTGAAGGCACCTCAATGTTTGAGGTTTCAGTAATCGGCTCATCATCAGAAGAGCACGAAGCAAAAATAAGGCTTCCTATAATTGCGTAAAAAACATTTTTTTCATCATTAAATTTATTTAGACTTAATATAAGTAAGTGATTATTTCAGCGACAAAAATAGAAATGAAATTTAAAAAAACAAACTTATTTAGAACAATTCTTAATAATAAATTTAAAACAGGTTTGTATTCGGCATTTTTCTAGAAATTAGATAATCTTTCATATAGATTTAGGAGAATATGTTGCATATGAAATCAAAATTATTTGTTAAATAAAGAAAATTTACTTGAAATTTTGTATTTTTGTAAAATTAATGAAGAAAATCTTTTTTAAAATATCAACATTCTCTATGGCACTGTTAGTGTTGTTGTCAACCGTATCATTTACGGTAGATAGTCATTATTGTGGAGATATTTTTGTGGACTCTTCATTATTTGGTCACGCTCAAACTTGCGGTATGGATGTTCAACAGCAATCGCAGTCATCAGAGTGTGATATTTCTAAAAAAGATTGCTGTAGTGATGAACAAGTGATTGTTGAAGGGCAAGATACTTTAAAAACATCGTTCGACAAATTAGATAAAGACCAACAACTATTTGTTGCTGCTTTTATCCATACCTATATACACTTATTTTTCGAATCTCAAGAAGATTTAAATTCATACAGAGATTATACGCCTCCTCCCTTGGTCAGGGATATTCAAGTTTTAGACCAGACTTTCCTTATTTGATTTTTAAGTAATTAGAACTGTAGTCCTGCATTAATTTGTTTTGGACATTTCTGCTTGTTTGTCACTTTTAAACAAGATTTATAATTACTTAATAATCATTTCTATGCTGAATAAAAGCATCAAATTTCTAATAGAAAATAAATTAGTAGCTGTTTTACTATTAGCTTTGTTCGTCGGTTGGGGCGTTGTAAACGCACCTTTTAATTGGGAGACCGGTATTTTGCCTACTGACCCTGTAGCTGTGGATGCCATTCCCGATATTGGTGAAAACCAACAAATTGTTTTTACCAAATGGCAAGGGCGCTCGCCACAGGATATTGAAGACCAAATTACGTATCCACTTACAACTTCGCTTCTAGGTATTCCAGGCGTGAAAACTATTCGTAGTTCCTCTATGTTTGGGTTTTCCAGTATCTATATCATTTTTGAAGAAGATGTGGAGTTTTACTGGTCACGTAGTCGCATTCTCGAAAAACTCAATTCGCTTCCTTCCAACTTGCTGCCAGATGGCGTTAACCCAGCTTTGGGCCCTGATGCCACAGGTTTAGGACAAATATTCTGGTACACCCTAGAAGGTCGTGACAAGGATGGTAATGTAACCGGTGGTTGGGATTTACAGGAACTGCGTAGTATACAGGATTATTATGTGAAATACGGATTGTCATCAGCAAGTGGTGTTTCCGAAGTAGCGTCTATCGGCGGTTATGTTCAGGAATATCAAGTAGATGTGGACCCGGAGAAAATGCGCCAATACAATATTGGATTAAGTGCCATTGTCAAAGCCGTTAAGCAGAGCAACCAAGATATTGGTGCACAAACATTGGAAATCAATCAGGCCGAATATCTGGTTCGTGGTTTGGGCTATGTAAAATCCGTTGCAGATATTGAAAATGCCGTGGTCACTTCAGAGAATTTTACGTCTATCCGAATAAAAGACATCGCAACTGTTCATTTGGGACCGCAAACTCGTCGTGGTATTTTAGATAAAGAAGGTGCCGAAGTTGTTGGTGGTGTTGTGGTAGCGCGATATGGCGCCAACCCTATGGAAGTTATCAATAATGTAAAAGAGCAAATCGCTGAACTGTCATCTGGGCTTCCAACAAAAGTTCTGGCAGATGGCCGCACCTCACAAGTGACCATTGTCCCCTTTTACGACCGTACCCAGCTTATTCAAGAGACCCTACACACGCTTAATGAAGCACTCACGCTTGAAATCTTAATAACCATTCTGGTCATTATCGTAATGGTGTTCAACCTACGCGCATCCATCTTAATTTCAGGTTTGTTACCCGTTGCAGTATTAATGGTTTTCATTGCAATGAAACTTTTTGATGTAGATGCAAATATTGTAGCATTGTCAGGGATTGCCATTGCTATAGGTACAATGGTGGATGTGGGCGTTATACTGGCCGAAAATATGATTCGGCATTTGGAAGATGAAAAATTACGCTTTCGCGAAAGCGGAATCGAGTACACCACAAATGAAATCATCTACAATGCAACTGCTGAAGTTTCTGGTGCAATTTTAACGGCAGTATTAACAACCATTATCAGTTTTATTCCTGTATTCACTATGATAGGTGCTGAAGGAAAGTTGTTTCGTCCACTCGCATTTACAAAGACAATGGCGCTCACGGCGTCTTTGGTTATCGCCCTTTTCTTGATACCACCATTTGCCGCATTCCTTTTCAAAAAGAGTACTATTAGGGAGCACGCTAAATATATTATTAATGCTGTTCTCATCGTCCTTGGTATCACAGCCATCTTCTATGGTTATTGGTTGGGTATTATATTAATTGCCTATGGAATCGTTGCAATTTTGAGTGTACGCGATATTATCACGGCAAAAAGAGCCAATCTAATACATATCGTTATTTCTTGTATTGCTATTGTTTTCCTTCTAGCCGAATACTGGCGACCACTAGGTTTTGACCGCGGTATTATAATGAACTTGATTTTTGTTGCGATTATCTGTTTCGGATTACTGGGGGCGTTTTCAATTTTCCAAAAATATTACGACACTATATTACGTTGGGCACTTCAAAACCGATTACTGTTTTTAATAATTCCGACCACAGTGTTGATTTTAGGGGCCATAATAATGCGCAACACGGGTAAAGAATTTATGCCATCGCTCAACGAAGGCTCATTCCTGTTAATGCCAACATCCTTGCCACACGCAGGTGTTGAAGAAAACAAGCGTGTGTTACAGCAGCTTGATATGGCCGTAGCCAGTATTCCTGAAATCGAAACGGTAGTAGGTAAATCGGGTAGAACAGAATCTGCTCTTGACCCTGCGCCGCTCTCGATGTATGAAAATGTGATTCAGTATAAGTCTGAATATATGCGAAACAAGAATGGCGAGAGACAACGCTACCGCGTAAACGATGATGGTTTATTTGTTCTGAAAAATGATAAATTCATTATTAATCCAAATAATGAAATCGATGATGACGCTAATTATGAGGCCTCGCAACTAAAAACAAATGCAACCCATAACGATTTAATTGAAGACGGCAGCGGTGAATATTACCGAAACTGGCGGCCAGAAATCGACAGCCCAGACGATATCTGGAATGAGATTGTGAAAGTGACAAAATTTCCAGGGGTGACTTCTGCACCAAAACTACAACCTATCGAGACAAGGCTCGTAATGCTTCAAACAGGTATGCGTGCGCCTATGGGTATAAAAGTTAAAGGGCCAGACTTGAAAACAATAGAAGCTTTTGGTCTACAGCTCGAAGACATTTTAAAACAAGCTGAAGGTGTAAAAGAACAAGCTGTCTTTGCAGACCGTATTGTGGGCAAGCCCTATTTACTAATTGATATAAAACGAGACCAATTGGCACGCTATGGAATTTCCATAATGGATGTTCAGGAAGTACTTCAGGTAGCTGTGGGCGGTATGCCGCTTACTCAAACGGTGGAAGGTCGTGAGCGGTATGGAGTAAGAGTGCGCTATCCGCGTGAGTTGCGTGCAAACTCAGAAGATTTAAAAGATATTTATGTTCCGGTTGAGAAAGGAAGTCCGGTTCCACTGAGCGAATTGGTAGACATACGTTATGAACAAGGTCCACAGGTCATAAAAAGTGAGGACACCTTCCTGATAGGGTATGTACTGTTTGATAAACTCGATGGCTTTGCCGAAGTTGATGTGGTCGAAAATGCCCAAGCGCTCATTCAACAAAAAATAGACAATGGTGATTTGATTGTGCCACAAGGTATTAATTACCGTTTTACGGGTACGTATGAAAATCAGCTGCGCGCAGAAAAAACACTTTCCGTAGTTGTGCCTTTGGCATTGCTTATTATTTTCTTGATTCTGTATTTCCAGTTCCGTTCTGTTTCCACCTCGTTGATGGTATTTACAGGAATCGCAGTTGCCTTTGCAGGTGGCTTTATAATGATTTGGCTTTACGGTCAGGATTGGTTCTTCAATTTCAGCTTTTTTGGTGAGAATATGCGGGATTTGTTCAATATGAAAACCATCAATCTAAGTGTTGCTGTCTGGGTTGGCTTTATTGCGCTTTTTGGTATCGCAACAGATGATGGTGTAGTTATGGCTACCTACCTCACACAAACTTTTGACAGAGAGAATCCCAATGATAAAAAAGGAATCCGACTTGCCACATTAGAAGCTGCTGGAAAGCGAATTCGTCCGTGTTTGATGACTACTGTTACCACCGTGCTTGCACTCTTACCTGTACTTACTTCTACGGGAAAAGGAAGCGATATTATGATACCTATGGCAATCCCCATTTTCGGTGGGATGATTATAGATATTACATCCTACTTTTTAGTACCAGTATTATATAGCTGGAAAAAAGAGTACCAACTTAAACGAGCAAACAAATGAAAAATATAAAAATTATTACCTGTCTTTTGTTTGTTTCCGCTTTCGCGAAAGCGCAACAACTACAATCATACATTGAAGAGGCACAATCTAACAACCCCGAGATTCAAGCCTTTGAACTGCGCTATAACATCGCCGAAGAAAAAGTGAACGAAGCAAACTGGCTGCCTAATACTGAAGTGAGTGCTGGGTACTTTGTCAGTGAGCCCGAGACCCGTGTTGGGGCGCAGAGAGCACGTATTGGCTTTAAGCAAATGTTGCCTTGGTTCGGGACCATAACGGCAAGAGAAAATTATGCAGCCTCAATGGCTGAAGCTGAATATGTGGAAATCATAATTGCCAAAAGAAAACTGGCACTTTCTGTAGCTCAATCCTATTATCGTTTGTATGAAATACAAGCAAAGCAAAGGGTGCTCGATAAGAACATTAAATTATTAGAAACCTATGAGCGTCTTGCCCTTACATCGGTTGAAGTAGGCAAGGCATCTTCTGTTGACGTTTTGAGATTACAGATTCGTCAAAATGAATTGCAACAGCAAAAAGAGGTGCTCGAAGAGGAATTTGGGTCAGAACAAATCACCTTCAATAAGCTACTCAATCGTGATGGAACTATGATGGTTGATGTGGTCACATTAATGGAAATTCCAAGTGAAAACGCCGTATCTGGTAGAGATGCACTATCACTTAATCCTGAACTGCTTAAATATGATAAACTCTACGAATCTATAGCACAATCTGAATTGCTCAACCAGCGTGAGGCATTACCTATGTTTGGTTTTGGGGTTGATTATCTACCAGTGAGCGAGCGAGCGGATATGAATCCAATAGACAATGGAAAGGATATACTAATGCCTATGGTTTCAGTTTCCATTCCCATTTTTAATAATCGGTATAAATCTATTTCAAGGCAAAATGACTTGCGCCAACAAGAAATCGAGACTCAAAAAGCACAACGATTGAATGTTTTGGAATCCGCTTTCGCAAAAGCAATATCGCAACGCAACCAAGCACGAATAGCATATAATACACAAGAGAACAATCTGAAACAAGCAGAAGATGCTGAAGAAATTCTCATTAAAAACTATGAAACGGGCACCATTGATTTTAATGATGTGCTGGATATCCAAGAGTTACAGCTCAAATTTCAGTTAAATCAAGTGGAATCGATACAGAAGTATTACACACAATCTGCAATTGTTAATTACCTAATCAACTAACCGGATGGAAAAGAAATTATTTATAAAAAATATGGTGTGTAATCGCTGTATTAAAACAATCCAGAGTGATGTTGAAACATTAGGGATTCACTTAAAGCATATTGAATTGGGTTCTATTATTTACGAAGAGAAATCTATAGATGATTTTGAAAATATAAAAAATGTTTTAGAAAACAATGGTTTCGAAATTTTACTGGCGCAAGACCAGCAATTAGTAGAGCAAGTTAAAATTGAACTTATTAAATTATTACAAAAATTACCACTTCAATTAAATAAAACGCTGTCCAAGCATTTGGAAAGTAAATTAAACCTTGAGTACTCAAAAATCAGTAAAATATTTTCTGTTACGGAGCATATTACCATAGAAAAATACTTTATAAAACTCAAGATAGAAAGAGTGAAAGAGCTGATTCAATTACAAGAGGGTAATTTTACGGAGATAAGTCAGCTGCTTGATTACAGTAATGTAAATCATTTAAGTAGGCTGTTTAAAAGTGAAACTGGTATGAGTCTGACTAATTATAAGAATAATCAAAAAAGTATTAGAAACCCTTTAGATCAAATAAGGTAGATAACAACCATAATTATGACACAAACTTCTCGTAATCAATATTAATTTTAAAAAAAAGTAATCTTATGAAAAAAATAAACTATGCATTTATTCTTTTGTTACTGTGTACCTATACAGCATCTGCACAGTCCGTGGAAGGTAATGTCGATAATCTACCCGTTCACGAATACACATTAACTCTAAAGGAAGAAATGGTTAACAAAGCAGGTAAAGAAGTTAAAGGGATGACGGTAAACGGAGGTATTCCAGGGCCAACGCTCGAATTTACCGAAGGGGAGTACGCAGTAATCTATGTAAAAAATGAAATGAGCGTGGAGACATCCATCCATTGGCACGGCTTGTTGTTGCCCAATTTTTATGATGGGGTACCCTACCTTTCTACACCGCCCATAGAACCCGGTAAAACACTAAAATATGAATTTGCAATAAAGCAAAACGGCACCTATTGGTACCATTCTCATACAATGTTACAGGAACAGAGCGGTGTTTACGGCTCAATTGTAATACAGCCCAAAGAAAAAACCTTGGAGTATGATAAAGAGCAGGTTTTGGTACTATCTGACTGGACCAACGAAAAACCGCGGGATGTACTTCGGTTTTTAAAGCGAGGTACAGAATGGTACAATATAAGAAAAGGAACAGCTACGCCGCTTAACCAAGTAATTGCAAGGGGCGCATTTGGGGCGCAATTAAATTTTTGGAGACAGCGTATGGAAAGTGCAGATGTGGCAGATGTGTATTACCCAGCGTTCTTAATTAATGGAGAAGAAAAAGTGGAGTACCCCGAGTTTAAACCTGGCGAAAAAGTGCGCCTTCGCATTATAGACGGCTCTGCTTCTACTTCGTTCTGGATGGCCTTTGGCGGCCCTGACCCTTTGCTTGTCTCGGCAGACGGTAAAGATGTAGTACCGGTTAAGCATAACAAGACATTTATAGGGGTCGCTGAAACCTATGATTTTATCGTAACCATACCGGAGAACGGCAAACTGGAATATAAAATTATGGCCCAAGACGGCTCTGGTACCGCAACGGCATACCTAGGCCAAGGACCTATTGTTGCTGCACCCGATGTATCCAAACCTGATAAAATAGGGATGATGCAACAAATGGCCAAAATGAAAATGAAAATGGGTGCACCCGCTTTAAAGTTCCGACCAGGCAAAGATGAGCGTTACGAGATGAAAGAAAAATGGGGAATGCAAATGGACGATAATATGCAGATGGAAGGAATGAAAGATATGGATATGGGCACAATGAATATGGACAAGTCCAATATGAAGGATATGGAGAAGCATAAAATGGACGAAATGCAAATGGATATGAAAAAGGACTCAATGCAGATGGACCATTCCAAAATGGCCGGGATGGACACAAAAATGGATACCAAAATGAAAAAGGCCTCTCAAATGGATGATATGAAAATGGACGAAGCAGATGGAATGCAGGGAATGAATATGTTTTCAGAGTATAACTATGACTACTTGAAATCGCCGGAGAAGACCAATTATGACCCAGATGTTCCTGTAACGGATATCCTATTAAACCTTACCGGGAATATGCAACGCTATATCTGGAGTATGAATGGTGTTCCTCTATCTGAAGCAGATAAAATAAAGATCAAGGGAGACGAAGTAACTAGGATTACCTTCAATAACCTGACTATGATGCACCACCCAATGCACCTACACGGTCATTTTTTTAGGGTCATTAACGAAAATGGGGAATACTCACCCTTAAAACACACAGTCAATGTTCCACCAATGAAACAAGTTACCATTGAATTTTATGGTGATGAATATGGCGATTGGTTTTTCCATTGTCATATTCTATACCATATGATGGGAGGTATGGCGCGTATTGTAAGTTATGATACCCCTAGGGATCCAAGGTTGAAGGAATATCCCGTATCTAAACTTATTGACGAGACCGACCAGTTCTATTC
The DNA here is from genome assembly GCF_000687915.1 of Leeuwenhoekiella sp. MAR_2009_132. NCBI lineage: Bacteria > Pseudomonadati > Bacteroidota > Flavobacteriia > Flavobacteriales > Flavobacteriaceae > Leeuwenhoekiella > Leeuwenhoekiella sp. MAR_2009_132. The sequence continues at coordinate 819,419 of NZ_JHZY01000004.1, read as the reverse complement.
CTACGGAATGATAGATGCCGCATCACATATGACCACTTTGAACCTTATATCTTCAAATATCCGAAACCAATTCAGTTTGAGGGGCGAATATGGTTGGAACAGGAATATGGAGGTTGAAGCTGCCTACGATAGATACCTCTATGATTATCTAACCGTTTTTGGCGGTGTAAATGTCGAGAACGAAATGGAGGATAGCCTTGAAGAAATAACAACAACAGCTATAGCAGGGATACGATACCTTACGCCCTACTTATTTACGTTGGATGTGAGGATGGATAGTAAGCTACGCCCGCAGATTAGCTTAAGCCGTGCTATTACCATTTTCCCTAGAACTATTGTTTTTGGGATGTACGAGTACCAAGCAGATTTTGGGTGGGTAGATGACCTGCCTCAAGGAGATAATTTCAAAAAAGAGATTACTTGGAGTACGGGTGTTGAATATCTTTTATCCAAAAATTTCTCATTGATGGGAAGTTATGATAACCGTTTTGGTGCAGGTGGAGGATTATCACTAAGATTTTAATGACTAAAAAATAAAACGATGGACTACAATTGGGATTTCTTAACCATTTTCGGTGTTATTATTCTAGGTGTTTTCATCTATGCAGGAGGAAAGAAAATAAAGCGGACTAAAAGTTCAAAGGCTATGGATGTCCTTGATGAAAGGTACGCTAAAGGAGAGATAACCAAAGAGGAGTATGAAGAAATTAAGCAGGCTATAGGCTCAAAGAAATAAAAAAAAGAAGCAATCCAAAAATCTGTTAGACATAGCACTATGTAAAAAAAAATTAAGCTGTGTAAACAGGTATAACAATAAATTAAAATCAAATATTAACTATTAAAATCGAAATTAAAATGAAAAAATTAAAAATGACCGTCGGTATTTTAGTAATGACCTTAACCCTTACGGCTATATCCTGTAAGGACGGAAAAAAAGATGAACCAGCTGCACCTATGAGCAATGAGATGTACCAAGAGTCTATGGATGACAAAGATGATATGGCAATGAGTGACAACCAAGACGCAAAAGCAGAAGCAATCCTGAAAGATTATTTCAACTTGAAAGATGCACTTGTAGGCGATGACAATGATAAGGCAAAAGAATTGGGAGCAACGCTTGCAAGTACTTTTGGAAATTTTGATGCATCCAGCTATTCAGATAGTGAGCAACAGGAACTCAAGGATATTATGGAAGATGCCACAGAACACGCAGAACATATTTCAGAAAGTGATATAGCACACCAGCGAGAACATTTTAAAATCATAAGTAAGGATGTAACAGATATGGTTGCTATAACCGGTACAGAAAACACCTTGTATCAACTATTCTGCCCAATGTATGATGGAGGTAGTAATTGGTTAAGTATGAGCAAGGACGTTAAGAATCCTTATTATGGAAGTAAAATGTTGACCTGTGGTGAAATGCAAAAGGAAATCAATTAAATGAAAATTTTAAAAATCATAGCAATAATAGCACTGGTAGGGTTTGTGGGGATTCAATTTATTCCCACGGAACGCAATCAAAGTTATACGGTTCCCGAAACTGATTTTATGTTGGTACATAATGTTCCTGAAACTATTCAGAAAAAATTACAGGTATCCTGCTATGATTGTCACAGTAACAATACGCAATATCCTTGGTATAATAAGATTCAACCCGCTGCTTGGTTTTTGGAAGACCACATTAAAGAAGGCAAGGCCGAACTTAATTTTAACGAATGGGATTCGCTTTCAAGCCGAAGAAAATCAAGTAAACTTCGATCAATTATCAAACAGATAGAAAGCGGAGAAATGCCTTTGGATTCTTACACTTTGATACATAAAGATGCTAAGTTTTCTGAAGCGGAGGCAGAAGAATTAATCAATTTTATCACACAATTAAAAGATAGTTTATAAACAATAATTTAAAAATAATAAAAATGAAAAATTTAAAAATGAGTATAGCAGTAATGCTATTGTTAGCAGTTTCTTTTACCAACGCCCAGGAAAAAGAAAAAATGAACCACAAGCACGGTGAAATGGAAATGGATCATAGTAAAATGAAAATGGACAAAATGAATCCAGCGGCAGAAACGGTTCTTGCCGATTATTTTATGTTGAAAGATGCTTTGGTAGGCGATGACACCAAGAAAGCGGCACAATCAGGTTCTAAATTGGTAGCCTCTCTTAAAAAATTCGATAAGAGTAGTTACTCAAAAGAACAACAAAAAGAGCTGGCCGATATCATAGAAGATGCTACCGAGCACGCAGAACATATTTCTGAAAGTGCGATAGACCACCAACGCGAGCACTTTAAAACGTTAAGTAAGGATATTACTGATATGGTAGCTATTACGGGTACAAAAAGCACGTTATATGAACAATTTTGCCCAATGTACGATAAAGGAAGTGCTTGGTTAAGTACAAGTAATGAAGTAAAAAACCCCTACTATGGCAGCAAAATGCTTAAATGTGGGAAAGTTCAAAAGACAATTCAGTAAAGTTGTAATCCTTTTGACCAAAATCAAGAGAATTAAGCAACCAACAATAATCAAAGATGAGGACTAAAATAATCAAACTCTTTTTGCGACTTGCAATATCAATCGGATTTTTATCGGCAGTAGCTGATAGATTTGGATTGTGGAACAAAGATGTTTCTGTGTGGGGGAATTGGGATAATTTTCTTAACTACACACAACAGATAAATCCTTGGATTCCGGACTCATTAATTTCAACAATCGGAATTATTGCAACCGCAGCTGAAATTATTTTTGCATTCTTCTTGATAATTGGATTTAAAACAGAATTGTTCGCAAAATGGAGTGGATTTTTACTGCTACTATTTGCGCTTTCAATGACATTTTCCACTGGAATAAAAGGAGCATTAGACTTTTCAGTCTTTACAGCTTCTGCTGGAGCTTTTGCGTTAAGCCTAATGAAAGAAAAGTATATGGAATTGGACAGCCTAATTGCAAAAGGAAATAATTGAGTGTAAATAAACAAAGTAAGAAACCGATAATATGGTAGTAGGAAGTTTAAATATGGCAAAATACAAAAGACTATTCAATAGGTAATCCCTTCCCTAAGCATCTTTTGTTGCTCTGGTTTATTAGTTAACAGAAGTAAATAAGATGTCTGGGATATCTTGGGTAGTCATTAAGTCCTGTCGTGGGAAGGAAAACAATGTTGATGGTTAGTGTTAATTCCTTCCCAGGTCAGGCAAAAATTTAAGTCCTAATAAGAGAGAGGGCACATACTTTTGGTTGGTTAGTGAAGCCCTTTCTCTTAATTAGGCACAAATAAAATAGTATGAAATGAGCCATACAAAAAAGTTGATAACAAGCGAAATGTTGATTGGCCAATTACATCTGATAATTAAAAATAAATAAATATCAACAGATGAAAGATTGTTGTAAAACCGGTAGCGAAACCAAACAAAAGAGAAGTGGCTTCAAAAAATGGTTCAATTATACCATTTATGCCATTATAGCCATTATTGTGATAGGTGTATTGATCTTGCAATTAACAGGTGATTAATTTAAAACTATATAAAATGAAATCTAAAAAAATAATTTTCACCGTATTGATGTTAGCCTTGTTTGGAGGTTTTTCGACGGTATTTGCTGATAGTAATTTTATTGTTTCTGAAACTAAAACCGACATCAAGGATGAGAAATCACTTTCTATTTTTGAAACAAGCAGTCCAATTTCTGTCTCACAAGACCATACTGAAGCCGGTTTGGACGATTTCCCTAATCTGCATCCATTAGTTGTACACTTCCCGATTGTACTGCTTTTATTGGCAGTTTTGTTACAGCTCATCCAGCTGTTCGTTTTAAATCGCACACTGGATTGGGTCATTTTACTAACAGTAGGATTCGGATTTATCGGAGCTTACGTAGCAGGTACACTGGTGCACCCACATACCGAAGGACTTACAGAAACCGCAAAAAAGGTCTTGGAACTGCACGACAAATATGCAGATTGGACTTTATGGGCAAGTGCTTTGGCAGCCCTATTAAAAATAGTAAGCCTCTTCTGGTACAAATTAAAGCGAGGTTTTGAAATTGGGGTATTTGTAGTTATGGCTTTTGCAGGATATTCAGTAGCACAGGCAGGACACTATGGTTCACAGCTCGTGCATATTGAAGGAGTTGGCCCACAGGGGAAATATCTTGGTAACGAAAACGAAGAAGGTCACGGAGAAAGTGATGAACATTCACATTAATACTGAAAAATGAGAAAAGGATTTATTATAACCGCTATATTTTTAGTTGCTGCATATATCGTTATGGTATTTTGGCATCCCCATTTGTGGTGGATTGGATTGATTATCCTTCCTTTACTCGTTCTCGGTCTTGTGGACTATTTTCAAGAATCAAATAATATTAGGAGAACCTACCCTTTGCTTGGTAGAATCACAAATCTTCTTGAGGAGCAACGCCACGTTATTCAGGAAACATTATTGCTCAACCGTACCGAAGGGCAACCCTTTACTTTAATTCAAAAGGAAATTGTCTATAAAAGAGCTGCCGATGCGCTTATAAATCAACCTTTTGGAACACAGATTCCGTATGACAAAGTGGGGCGCGAGTGGTTTACCCATTCCACATATCCTGCAAAACAAATCAATGACGACTTTAGAGTTCTTATAGGAAGTTCCCACTGCTTAAAACCTTACTCTGCCAGCATTCTCAACCTTGCGGGAATGAGTTTTGGTTCCATAAGCAAAAATGCTACCCTTGCTTTTAACGGTGGTGCGAAAATAGCAGGTTTTGCTCAAAACACCGGCGAAGGTGGCTTTACACCCTATCATCAAGAATACGGTGCAGATATTATCTTTCAGTTTGGAACAGGCTATTTTGGATGTCGTGATGCAGAAGGAAATTTTGACGCCAAAAAATTCGCCGATATCGCAACCAACGATGTAGTGAAAATGATTGAAATAAAAATATCGCAAGGTGCCAAACCTGGCTTTGGGGCAATTTTGCCGGCAAAGAAGAACACAAAGGAAATTGCCAAATTCAGGGATGTGGAGCAGGGAACGGAAATTCATTCCCCAGCCTTTCATTCGGCATTCGACAATGACGTTGAAATGCTACGCTTCATTAGAAAATTGAGAAAACTCTCTAAAGGAAAACCTGTGGGAATAAAGCTGTGCATTGGTCAACAAGATGAGTTTGAAAGAATGGTTCAAACCTTTGCCGAAAAGCAAAATTGCCCAGACTTTATAGCCATTGACGGTGCCGAAGGTGGCTCTGGTGCTGCCCATATGGAATCCTTACATTGGGCCGGTATGCCAATAATTGAAGCCATCCATTTCGCAAACGGCATTCTTAAAAAGTATGGGTTGCGAGATGAAATTAAAGTAATGGCAGCTGGTAAAATTATATCCGCTTTTGATATCTATAGAATGATGGCGCTCGGCGCAGATGCCTGTTATAGCGCAAGAGGGATGATGTTTGCCTTGGGCTGTGTGCAATCGCTAAAATGCAATTTGGATACCTGCCCTACGGGAATTACCACAATGGTGCCTTCCCGAGTTGCATCCATTGTTGTAAAAGATAAAAAAACCAAAGTTGCCAACTATCATAAAAATACCATCGAAGGTTTTAAGGAACTGCTAAAATCAATGGGTATTGAAAATAGAAAGGGTATCGACAAAAAGTATATTGTCCGCCGAATCAATGAGAATGAGACCAAGACATATCAAGAGTTATACTCAAATGGATTGAATGGTCGAAAAATAAAAAGTAATGGGTAAAAACTTAATTTATTTGTTAATAATACTGTTGTTTTCAAGCAATGTATCTATAAAGGCCCAAAATTATATAGTAAAGGAAGGAACCGCATCCTTTAAGGCAAAAATGCCACTTAATTCCTATATCGGCAAATCTGATGATTTACAGGGCACCATAGGTTTTAAGGACGGCACGTTGACCTTTTCGGTTCCTGTAAAATCCATAAAGACAGATAATGAAAAACGGGATGGACATATGTATGATCTGGTAAAAGCGGAAAAAAAACCCAATGTTGTTTTTGAAGGAAAATTTATGGACGATTTTAATTTTGAAGAAAAAGCGACACAAACGCTCAACGCAAAGGGAGATTTCACCCTTGCCGGAGTTACTCGGGAAATAACCATTCCTATTGAGTTGAAACTTGTTTCAGAAGATACAATTCAATTAACAGCTTCTTGGTCTTTATTGATTACCGATTATAATTTGGAACGCCCAAGTTTGGTATTTATAAAAGTTAATGACAAGCACGACTTGAGTGTGGATGCAATACTTACGAAGAAATAAAATAGATTGTTGAATTAAATAAATGGATTATGAGAACATTAATAAAATTGGCAGTCTGCCTTTTAATAAGCATTACCGCAGTAAGTTGTTCGGTCACTTCTTCGGCCATCGTTACCGATTATGACCAAGAAGCACAGTTTGGAACCTACAAAACCTTTTACTGGTCCGATGATTTTCAAATGGACAGCGACAAGGAAAACGAACCGTTATTTTTCAACACATTGATAAAGAAACGGTTAAAAGGCGCCATTCAGGAACAAATGGAAAATAAAGGCTACGTCTTGAATAAGAGCAATCCTGATTTATTGGTAGATTCCCGTATCGTTGTACAGACAAGAGATATAAACACAGGTGGTGGCTACCCTTATTTTCCTTCTTATGGTCACGGTTATGGTCATTTCGGGTCTTACGGTTATGGATATTATGGCGGTTACCAATCATCTCAAGAACACAAAGAAGGTGGCGTTGTCATAGAACTTATAGATATGAAACGCCGTCAATTAGTCTGGCAAGGATTTGCGCCAGATGTGCTGCACGCAAATACCACCGACAAGCAAAAGGAAATTAAGGAGGCGGTGGCAAAAATATTTGCAAAATATCAATATGGGAATACTGTAAAAAACTGAGCTTAAAATGATATAAAAAGATATCAAGAAAAAAAGCCCTAATTAGGGAAGGGTCAATGTTGATGGTTGGTTTTAGTCCCCCCTTGTTAGGCACTAGAAATTTTGTGAAAGAAAATCTTATTGTAAATACTGGATTTTCAGGATGTATATTTTTATGGAGTGGCCACTAGAGTTTCATCTATCCTTTCAAGGCATCAATACTTATTTATTGGTGTTGCAATGATATAACTAATATTAATGTATTAAAAAAATCAATAGTGAAAGAAACTATAAATGATATATCAAACGGCAATGGGTTTTATGGACAGCTCTTTAAAAAAGTATTGCTTACCGCAACGGCGGTTATCGCTATATCACTGAGTTATATATTTTGGGCACAAGCAGATGATAATGGCCTATGGCGACCTATTTTAATTGTGGCTTTGGCTCTAATCAAGACCATTTTTATCGTTCGGCTTACGTTCATACAATTGGCTAAAATAATAGGCGAAAGCCATCAGCTTGCGCACGTCCTAACTTTATTTGCGGTGTTGATTGTTTTGATTGTTTTTTCATTCACGACTGATTATCACGCGTTATATATTTTGAATTCTGAAAATTTCAAAGAGAGTACTTCGCTCAATGGTTCATTCTTCTTGCAATTTTTTGAATTTATCTATTTCAGCTTGATAACTTTTTCCTCGGTTGGATATGGCGATATTGTACCAATTTCAATTGCGGGAAAAACGCTGGTAATGATGGAAATTTTCTTGAGCTTTTTGGTACTTGTCTTTGGCATTGCAAATATTAATAGAATACACGTTGATAATAAATAACCTTTAAAAACTAAAATTATGAAAACAATTAAAACAATTGCACTCGTAACAATTCTCATTGCTACTTTCAGCTTATCCAACGCACAGGAAACAAAAGCAAAGACGGATACGGAAGCGGTTATTGCTGTGATGAAAACCTACAAGGATGCCATTCAAAATTTGACAACTGAAGGCACGTTCAATTTATTTGCAGAAGATTCTGAAGTATTTGAATCCGGTGGAGTCGAAGGCACGTATGCACATTACATTGAGCATCATCTTGGACCAGAATTAGGCGAATTTAAAAGTTTTACCTTTTCTGATTATGAAATCGATGCCAAAGTAGATGCGCCCTATGCTTTTACTACTGAAACCTACATTTATACCATAGTGCTTAACCCAAATGAAAAAGGTGAAACACGAACGATTCGCAAAAAAGGCGTGGCAACGTCTATCCTAAAAAAGATGGGTGGCGAATGGAAAATCATCAAAACACATACCTCTTCAAGAAACACGAAATAACAGCAACAATGAGCAATTTTCCTCAAATAATCCATCAATATAAAACCGACTCGGAAAGTGTTTACAATACTTGGTTTGTTGACAATGACCAGAGATTGAAGGCGTTTAGAACCATCCGTAGAGGCGTTTTGCAGGTGATTGAGGACATTAAAAACAAAACCTTCCCAAACGATTTTAAGGAAAGCAGTCTGGAATTTGTGTTGGGCAGCATTGCAGAGCAAAAGCAAGTTTTTGCGGGTGTGGCGCATCCTTTTTATTGGAAGCCGAAACTGCGCATTCCTGATATCTATGAAAATCAGGACAATAAAATAGCTTTTGGTCAATTTTTGGAAAACTGTATTAATGCCAAAACGGAAGAACAGGTCGTAAGGGAAATCGTAAAGTTGGATGCACTCAAAGTAAAAGGCCTCGGCCCAGCGGTAGCAAGTATTTTATATTTTTTGCATCCCACTTGGTTTCCACCATTTAATACGGCCATACTAAATGGGTTTAATTTTCTGTTCAAGGATAAAAAGAAATTGGGAAGTTGGACGGAGTATCTGAAAATCAGGGAAATCTTGATAGAAACCAATACTAAAAACAAAACGGAACTGTCAAACGATTTAGGCGCAATTGCAGGATTGTGTTTCGAGATTGGCACCCAAAAAATGCTCATAGGTAACGACGAATATTTAAGTGAGGCCGAACGGGTCAAATTTGAAAAAAACATCGTAAAACGGCAAAGGGAAATTCAGGAAGAAAAGCAGGAAGAGAAACTTCACGACGAAATGCAATACCATTTATTGAAAATCGGCATTTCACTTGGTTTTGACGTTACACCTGCCAGCAACGATAAAAGTAAATCTTTTGGCGGTCAAAGTTTTTCGTTCATTTCAATGAAAACATTTCCAGCGCTTCCTTGCGATAAGGAAACCCAAACCACCATTAAACTCATTGATGTGCTTTGGTTTGAAAAGGGAACCAATAATATAGTAGCCGCTTTTGAGGTTGAAAAAAGCACCAGTATCTATTCAGGAATTTTAAGACTGTCCGATTTATATTTCAGCATTTCCGATGGCGATGAGGTTTTTTATATCATCATTCCAAACCATCGTGAAAAAGACGTCATACATCAATTGAATCGACCTGTAATCAAAAATTCCAAGATGCATATAAAGTATATTTTGTTTTCTGAATTGAGGATGCATTGCGATGCGATTTGCAAATTTGGTACAGACCTTACAATTATGGAAAAAATAGCAAAATCAGTTTGATTTGAAATTGGCAATTGCGGATTATGGTTATACTTACTTTATATAGAAAACAATTAGCAACAATAAACATTATGAAAACTAAACTATTGATGTTCGCAGTTCTTTTAATAACATATTTCGAGGTTTCGGCTCAAAAAATATATAGAACCGATGATGGCCATATTGAGATGATGACTTTGGTGGACGGTAAGACTATCAAGGCAGAAAGCCATAGTCTGGCACTATATCTTGATTACAATTCTAAAGTAGTAAATGGTGTTCTAGACCTTAAAACTTTAGTAACAGACCTTCCTGAATTAAATGCCATTATACAAGAAGGGGAAGCACCTGCAATTCTTCGGTTTACAGGTACTATTCCATCCGTTGATTTTTTATCAAAACGGCACGACCCTATCAATTTTAATTGGCTGGTTGATGTTTTATATCAAGGGGAAACCTATAAATCACAGTTTAAAGCAACCATTACCCATATAGAACAGGGCATAAATATGTCTTGTCTGATAAGTGCAACGGGACAGGTTTTGGTTTCAGATACGGGGTTAGATTCTTTAATGCAAGGTTTGGATAAAACAATAAATGTGCAATTTGCACAATTGGTGCTGAAATTGGAATAACTATGTGTTTTCTATATTCAAAAAGAATGATAAGAGTATTTATGATATTTAAAACAGGCCAAGAGAACATAAAATAAGTCCTGATGTGGGAAGGGAATGGAAAATTTTTCATTGTTGATTAGTTAAAACTCCTTCCCAAGTCGGGCACTATTATAATATGAAAAGCTACGATACACTTTCTGAAACTATGGCTCATTTACAGGCTAAAGGCTACACTGTTGATTTCAATTTGAAAGAGAAACATCTGGAATGTAATGCTCTAAAGTTGAAATTCCATCCAGAAGATTTTGAGGTGGACGAGATGCATCGTTTTGAAGGAATGAGTAGCACAGATGACAATAGTGTACTATATGCCATTTCTTCCAAAAATGGAATAAAAGGCTTATTGGTGGATGCTTATGGGGTTTACTCTGAAAATATTTCTGAGGCAATCCGAAAAAAATTAAGGTAATTTGAAACATATATATAACATATAAAAAGTGACCCGCAACCAATATTGTAATCAGATTAAATAGAAATTTCGAGATGAAACCATTAAAAATAAATACCCAAAAGCTCTCATTATTAGGCTCTGTATCTTTAGGTACAGGCGTAATGATTGGTGCAGGTATTTTTGTTTTAATGGGGCAGATAGCCGAATTAGTCGGCGATTTATTTCCTATTGCTTTTATCGCAGGCGCAGTTGTAGTAGGCTTTAGCTCCTATTCGTATGTTAAATTTTCAAACGCCTATCCTTCTTCTGGAGGTGTTGCTAAATTTTTGACAAAGGCCTATTTACCAGGTACACTTGCTGGTTCATTTTCTTTGCTGATGTATGTATCAATGGTTGTCTCAGAAAGTTTAGTGGCAGGTACTTTTGGGGCGTATGCGTTACGACTGTTTCCGCAAGGATATGAAGGTTATGCATCTGCATTGGGTGTATTGCTTATTGTTGCTGCATATATCATCAATATTTCGGGTAACAAGATTATTGAGACTACCGCTACCATTACTGCAATTATTAAAGTAGTGGGTATTGCAGTTCTTGCTATATCAGGATTGGTTATTTCTGGTTTACCCACAATCACAGGTACTTATAGTGCTGCCAATGGCCAATCCCTGCCTGAAGGTTTTGGATTTATTGCCGCATTGGCCTTGTCTATCCTTGCATACAAAGGATTTACGACCATTACCAATCAAGGTGGCGATATAAAAAATCCTCATAAAAATGTAGGGCGTTCCATAATTATATCAATAATCGTTTGTACGGTTATCTATGTTGTTTTGGCATTATCGGTTGCTGGCGGATTGAGTATTGAAGAAATTATAATAGCAAAAGATTATGCTCTCGCAGCAGCAGCAAAACCTCTATTTGGCGAATGGGGTTCAACGCTAACTATTTTACTAGCCATTGTTGCAACAGTTTCCGGTGTAATTGCCAGCGTATATTCTGCCTCGCGAATGTTGGGTATGTTAAGCAATATGAAACAAGTTCCTGATATGAACAGAATGAAGCAACTTAAAAATCCTTCGCTGATTTTTACTGTTTCTTTAGCGATACTTTTGACTGTTTTGTTCGATTTAACTCGCATAGCTTCCATTGGTGCTATTTTCTATTTGATAATGGACATTGCTATTCATTGGGGACTTTTTAAATATTTGAAAAAGGAAGTAAAATTCAACCCGATTATTCCAATAATTGCCATACTGTTGGATGTTGTTATTTTGGCAGCATTTATCTATTTAAAATATGTAAACGACCCATTTGTACTAATAGTTGCTGCAATTGGTATTGCCCTCATTTTTCTTTCTCAATTTATTTTTATGAAATCGCATACAGATAAAGACGGAAATATGAATATGGGAATGGAAAACAGTGAAAAAGAACAAATGAAAATGTAAAAATAACAGATACTATGAAACACACCTATAAAATACACGGAATGACCTGCAATGGTTGTCGAAATCACGTAGAAGGAACACTTTCCAAAGTGAAAGGTGTCTCAAAGGCTACTGTGAATTTAGCAAAAGCTGAAGCTACCATTGAAATGGAATCACATATTCCTATTGAGAAATTCCAAGATGCCCTTAAAAAAGAAGGTGGTACTTATTCTATCCACAAATCTGGAGAGCGACATCATCAAAACGATACCGCCGGAGTTGATGCTGAGCGTAGTCGAAGTACGAAAGCAAAAAATGAAAAACCTAAAGGTAAAGGAACTGGCACTTTTTACTGTCCGATGCATTGTGAGGGAGACAAAACATATGAAAAAACTGGAGACTGTCCTGTCTGCGGAATGGATTTAGTTGAAGAGCAAAATTTATCTGCAAAAACTTCTGAACAATGGACTTGCCCAATGCACCCGGAAATTGTAAAAGATGAACCTGGAGCCTGCCCAATCTGTGGGATGGACTTAGTCCCAATGGAAGCAGATAGTTCAGCCGAAGAAAAGACCTATAACAAATTACTCAAGAAATTCTGGATTGCAGTCGCCTTTACCTTACCTATTTTCTTAATCGCAATGAGCGATATGATTCCGAATAATCCGTTATATACGGTAATGAAGCAAAAAAACTGGAACTGGATTCAGCTTGCACTTTCAATTCCTGTGGTGTTTTATGCTACGTGGATGTTCTTTGAACGTGCCTATAAAAGCATCAAAACCTGGAACCTCAATATGTTTACCCTAATCGGCATTGGTGCTGGCGCAGCGTGGTTATTCAGCGTATTCGGTATGCTTTTTCCCGATTTTTTCCCGGCACAGTTCAAAACAGAATCTGGTGCCGTTCACGTATATTATGAAGTATCCACTATTATTTTGACCTTGGTGCTCTTGGGTCAGGTTTTGGAAGCACGTGCCCACGGCAAAACCAATTCAGCAATAAAGGAATTGCTAAAGCTCGCGCCAAACAAGGCCATACTAGTCAAAGATGGCAAGGAAGAAGAGGTTACGATTGATAGCATTAAATTGGGCGATATCCTACGGGTGAAACCAGGCGAAAAAATTCCAGTTGATGGCGTGATTTCCGAAGGTAGTACAACGGTCGATGAATCTATGATTACAGGCGAACCTATTCCCGTAAACAAAGCGGCAAATGACAAAGTTACCAGTGGCACCATCAACGGCAACCAATCTTTTTTGATGAAAGCCGAAAAGGTGGGTGCAGATACCCTACTGTCCCAAATTATCCAAATGGTCAATAATGCCAGTCGCAGTCGTGCACCAATCCAAAAATTGGCGGATACCGTCTCGGGATATTTTGTACCCATAGTTGTCCTTATTTCCATTATCACATTTGTGGTTTGGGCTATTTTTGGTCCGGAACCCGTCTATGTTTATGCCTTTGTAAATGCAATTGCAGTATTGATTATCGCCTGTCCCTGTGCCTTGGGCTTGGCAACACCAATGTCCATTATGGTCGGTGTTGGTAAGGGCGCACAAAATGGTGTGCTCATAAAAAATGCCGAAGCTTTGGAAAAAATGGACAAGGTGGATACACTTATTATCGATAAAACAGGAACCATAACAGAAGGCAAACCAACGGTTGAAAAAGTCGGAGCCTTCGGAACTAATTTTTCAGAAAAAGAAGTGCTTCAATACATCGTTTCCCTAAACAGCAAAAGCGAGCATCCGCTTGCCGAAGCAACTGTAAAATATGGTAAAGAAAAGAATGTTGAGTTTTTGAGCGCTGAAAAGTTTAGCGCAGTTACCGGAAAAGGTGTTGAAGGAAACATCAACGGGAAAAAAGTGGATTTAGGGAATTCCAAAATGATGGCATACGCCAAGGCTGAATTAACTTCGGAAATGGAAACCGAAGCACAAAGTTTTCAAAAGCAAGGAAAAACAGTTTCATACCTATCCATCGATTCAAAAGTTGTGGGATATGTTGTCATTGGCGACAAAATAAAGGCGACCAGCGCCAAAGCGATCAAAGCACTTCAAGACAAAGGTATCGCAGTAATAATGCTTACTGGCGACAATCACGATACTGCCCAAGCGGTCGCAAAAGAATTAAATCTTGCTGATTTTAAAGCAGGAATGTTGCCCGAAAACAAACTTCAGGAAGTAGAAAAATTACAGAACAGCGGAAAAGTTGTAGCAATGGCAGGCGACGGCATCAATGATGCGCCAGCCTTGGCAAAAAGTGATGTTGGTATCGCAATGGGAACAGGAACAGATGTTGCCATTGAAAGTGCAATGATAACCTTGGTAAAAGGCGATTTGCACGGTATTGTCAAGGCACGGGAATTGAGCGACGGTGTAATGCGTAACATCAAGCAAAACCTATTTTGGGCTTTAGGATATAACATTTTAGGAATCCCAATCGCAGCAGGTGTTTTGTTCCCTATTTTCGGGTTGTTATTATCACCAATGATAGCGGCTTTGGCAATGAGCTTTAGTTCAGTTTCCGTTATTATGAACGCTTTGCGGTTACGTTCGTTAAAACTTTAAAGATGGTGAAAAGGAAAACCGCACTAAAAATACGAAAGACCCACAGATATTTGGGGCTCTTTTTGGGGGTACAGTTCCTGTTTTGGACCATTAGCGGAATGTATTTCAGTTGGACAAACATAGACGACATTCACGGTGACCAATTCTGTAATTTAGATTACGTGCCCAAAGCCTTTGATGATTTAATAAGTCCTTCACAAATAAACAATCCTGAAGGCATTGGAAGTATCGAAATTAGGGACATCAACAACGAGCCTTATTACTGGATAAACAATCAAAAATTGTACAGTGCAAAAACTGGGAAAGCAAAAAAAAATATTACGGAAGAAGAGGCCTTGTCTGTTGCCAAAAACTATATGAAAGATGGTTTGAAAGTCGCCAACATCGAAAAAATAACCGAAGTGGACGACTATCACGAATATCGGGAAAAGCTATTGCCAGCCTATGTTATTTCATATGATACCGATGAAGCTCTTAATGCTTATGTTTCGGTAACAGACGGAAAATTCCAGACTGTAAGGCATCGAGCGTGGCGTTGGTTCGACTTTTTATGGATGACCCACACAATGGATTATGACACGCGCGACAATTTCAATACCATTGTATTAAGGGCGTTTTCGCTCTTGGGATTGATTACGGTGTTAAGCGGATTCCTGCTGTGGTACACCTCCTCGCCAACCATTAGAAAATTAAAAAAGAAAATAATTAAATCATAACCAAAAACTCTAAAACAATGAAAAATTCAAATCAACACACAAACAAAGGCAATTACACAAAATTTATTTTGATGCTTGTCGCATCTTTTATTGCAATGTACATCACGATGTATCTAAATAGTTATGCGTTAGACCACGTATATTTTAGTTTAACCAGATTCTATATGAGTTGTTTGGGTATTGCAGCAATGGCAGTAATAATGTGGTTTTTTATGCGGAAAATGTATCAAAACAAGAAAAAGAACATCGCTATTTTATTAGGTAGCTTGGTGCTATTTTTAGGCGCACTTGGTTTGGTTAGGGCACAAAGCCCAATCATTGGCGATATTCTGTGGATGAAAGCAATGATTCCCCATCACTCAATTGCAATTTTAACAAGTGAAAGAGCCGATATCAAAGACCCTGAAGTGCGCAAACTGGCTGATGATATTATCAAAGCACAACGTAAAGAAATTGGAGAAATGAAAGCAATGATAAAGCGTTTGCAAGCAGAATAATAATAATTACCAAAACCTAACTGGTCTTAAAATCTGTTGGGTTTTATAAAGAAATAAAAAAATATACTATGAAAAAATACATCATTTATACCGCAATTTTAGCCATAGGATTGGTCTTGGGCTATGTCTTTTTTGGCCCTTCTGCGGAAGGTTCCGTAAACAGCAAGAAAGTAACAGATTTGAGCGAAGACGTTAACCACTCCGAAGAACATCAAATGTGGACCTGTTCAATGCACCCACAGATTATGCAACCAGAACCTGGCGACTGCCCAATATGCGGTATGGATTTAATTCCCGCCGAAACTGGTGCGGAAGGGCTTGCAATGAACGAAATAAAAATGAGCGACAATGCAATGGCACTGGCGAATATCCAAACTACAATTGTAGGAAATATTTCAGGAACCGACGATAACAAAATAACACTTTCCGGAAAAATAATGGCCAACGAAGAAGCCAATGCGGTACAGGCAAGCTATTTTGAAGGACGTATTGAAAAGTTGAATGTCAATTTCACGGGCGAAGAAGTACGAAAAGGACAGTTGTTGGCAACGATTTATGCACCAACGCTCGTTGCTGCCCAACAAGAACTTTTAACTGCTTCTGACCTGAAAGAATCACAACCAGGTTTATACAAAGCAGTTCGAAACAAATTAAAATTGTGGAAACTTTCTGAAAGCCAAATAGACCAAATAGAAAGTTCTGGCAAGGTGCGGGAAAATTTTCCGATTTATGCAACTGTTTCAGGCACCGTTTCCCAAAAAATGGCAGAAGAAGGCGACTATGTAAAACAAGGCCAGCCCATTGTTAAAGTAAGTGATTTGGGTACTGTTTGGGCAATGTTTGACGCCTACGAAAGACAAATCTCGCAACTGAAGGAAGGTCAAAAGGTAACCATCACTAGTAACGCTTATCCCAATAAAGAATTTGAAGCATCAGTTTCATTTATCGACCCTACTTTGAATACAAAGTCCAGAACTGTTTCAGTGCGCGCCACATTGAACAATAAGGAAAATCTATTAAAACCAGGAATGTTCGTAACCGCAAAAGTGGCAATGACAAAAGGCAATACTATGGAAATTGCGATAAGCATACCTGCAACGGCAGTAATGTGGACAGGCGAGCGCTCATTGGTGTACGTAAAGACCAATCCCAATGAACCCGTTTTTGAAATGCAAGAAGTGACTTTGGGAACGAAAAATGGTGAGAACTATACCATTATCGAAGGGCTTTCTAACGGCGATGAAGTGGTAACCAACGGAACATTTACCGTAGATGCCGCTGCACAGTTACAAGGAAAAAAATCTATGATGAATGCATCAGGTGGTAAAACAATGACAGGTCACGAAGGGCATTTGGGAATGGAAAATTTAAACAACACAGTTGATGCCGCCAAGCGTATGGATGTAGCTTCCAAATTCCAAGAGCAGCTCAAAACAGTTTTTGATGATTATATTATGCTTAAAACAGCATTGACAAACGACCAAAGTGAAAAAGCAAAAACGGCCGCACAGACCTTACAGAAAAGTTTAACACAAGTTGACCTTGCTTTGCTAAAGGATAAAAATGCGAATAACCACTGGGCGCAACTTGAAAAAGAATTGAAGGCTTCCTCAAATGAAATTGCCCAGACATCCGATATTAAAACCCAGAGAAATCATTTTATCAGTCTTTCAGCACACCTCATAAATGCAATGAAAGCGTTTGGCATCAACCAAGAAATTTACATAGATTTTTGTCCAATGGCAAATAATAATGAAGGCGCATATTGGTTGAGCACGGAAAAAGAAATACAAAATCCCTACTACGGACAAGCAATGCTAAACTGTGGTGAAGTAACAGAAACCGTACAATAGTTTAAAACTATACTTAATTGGGTAGTTTAAATTAGTCATCTTGATTTTTTGAAGGAGAACGAGGATGAGTGAGAGTAGAAGAAATAGAAGAAAAAATGACAGAAAGAAACATCAGCCTAAAAGTGATATTCCAAAAAAAGATAAAATTATAGCTTTAGTTGTGATAGTATTGATTTTTGTAGTTGCTGCAACAGCTGCCGTTTATTATTCTCTATACAAATCTGGATTAACATTATTTTGAAACAAGTACTATATGAATGAGACTATCCATATTAAAAATATGGTCTGCCCAAGATGTATCTCAGCAGTTTCCAATATTTTGGAACAACTTAAAATACTGTATGTTTCTATAAAATTGGGGGAGGTTAAATTAGTTTCATCGTTAAGTCCCAACACAAAAAATAGTCTTTCCAAAGCGCTTCAAAATTCAGGTTTTAGTTTGATTGACGACCGTAAAAGTCAACTTATTGAACAAATGAAAACATTGGTTGTAGATAAAATCCATCATTCTTCCGAGGAGCTCGATTTCAAATGGGCAGATATTGTTACAGGCGAACTTCACTTGGACTACAAATATTTAAGTTCACTTTTTTCGTCGGTAGAAAGTATTACGTTCGAGCAGTACATCATAAACCAGAAAATTGAACGTGTTAAAGAACTTATAGTTTACGATGAATTAACCTTGAGTGAAATAGCATTTAAACTTCATTATAGTAGTGTTGCATACTTAAGCAATCAATTTAAAAAGGTTACAGGAATGACACCTACACAGTTTAAAAAAAGCACAAATCAGAATCGTAAATATTTGGATAAAATATGATGTTAAATTCTGTTAATCCGAAAATTTTACAAATCATTCGGCATATTTTATAACAAAAAACGATATTACATACATTAAATTGTCTTTAGTAATATCCGCTATAGTAGTGGACTATTTTTAACAATTTAAATTCTAATATATTTATGAAAAATTCAAAATTAATCGAAGCTTTAAACAATTGTGTAGCACATTGTAATTACTGTGCAGATGCTTGTCTTGGCGAAGAAAACGTCAAGATGATGGTAGATTGTATAAGAACTGATAGGGCTTGTGCTGCAATCTGTAGTGCAACAGCAAATTTGCTTGCGTCAAATTATAAAGATGTTAGAGGTATGGTAGAACAATGCCGTGATATCTGTAAAAAATGCGCTGATGTATGTGCCAAGCACGACCACAAACACTGTCAAGAATGTGCAGATGCCTGTAGAAAATGTGAGGAAGCTTGTAACGAATATTTAAAATAATACAACTTATCTCAATTCATTATAGTGAGGTGCAACAACCTCAAATTCCGAAAGGCTACAACTCACATTGTAGTCTTTTGTTTTATAAAAAATCGGGTATAAGTTATCTTGTTTGTATCGGAAACTTGGGAAAATTACATATTGGTGACCCTTAACAAGCAAATTCTACAATTCATTCAGCATATAACGTAATATATTAAAAACTTTAAATCCTAAAATTTGTGATGTATTAAGATGAATACGATTATGGAGACAATCAACATATTTGAAACCAAAGAAAAGAAGCAAAAACAGGGAATAAAAGAATCATTTCCTGTTACGGGAATGACCTGCGCATCGTGTGCAGCGAGCGTTGAATCTGTTTTAAAACACACAGAAGGAGTGTTTGATGCCAGCGTCAATTTCGCTAATAGTTCTGTTCTTGTGGAATACGACAAAGCGTTGAGTCCTAATCAACTTCAAAATGCACTTCGCGAGGTCGGTTATGATATTATTATAGATACAGAAAATCCTTCGGAAGTACAACAAGAACTTCAGCAAAAACATTATCAGGACATAAAAAGCCGTACTATCTGGTCGGCTATACTTACGCTACCCATTTTTGTATTAGGAATGTTCTATATGCAATGGGAACCAGGTAAGTGGATTTCTTTGGTGTTAACTTTTCCAATTCTTTTTTGGTTCGGTCGTAGCTTTTTCATCAATGCTTTCAAGCAAGCCAAACACGGTAAAGCAAATATGGATACCTTGGTAGCTTTGAGCACAGGAATCGCTTTTATCTTTAGTGTATTCAATACCTTTTTTCCAGAATCTTGGTTGAGTCGTGGTATTGAACCTCACGTTTATTATGAAGCGGCTACGGTAATTATAACCTTTATTTCCTTGGGGAAACTATTGGAAGAAAAGGCAAAATCCAATACGTCTTCAGCCATCAAAAAATTAATGGGTCTTCAGCCTAAAACCCTTAAAATCATTGAGAATGGAGAAGAAAAGGAAATTCCTATTTCATCCGTGCAAGTTGGCCAGACCATTTTGGTGCGTCCCGGAGAAAAGATTCCTGTGGATGGAGAAGTTTCCAAGGGAAGCTCGTATGTAGATGAAAGTATGATTACGGGAGAACCTGTTCCAGTAGAAAAATCAACTGATGAAAAAGTATTTGCAGGCACGGTAAATCAAAAAGGGAGCTTTCAATTTACTGCCGAAAAAGTAGGTGGAGAAACCTTACTATCACAAATCATTAAAATGGTTCAGGAAGCTCAAGGAAGCAAGGCGCCGGTTCAAAAGCTGGTTGATAAGATTGCCGGAATATTTGTTCCTGTCGTATTAGTCATTTCTATCATTACATTCATTGTCTGGATGTCAGTTGGTGGCGATAACGCATTTTCACAAGCCTTGTTGACCTCTGTAGCCGTGTTGGTTATCGCTTGTCCTTGCGCATTGGGCTTGGCAACACCTACCGCAATTATGGTGGGAATTGGTAAAGGCGCAGAAAATAATATTTTGATAAAGGATGCCGAAAGTTTAGAACTCGGTTATAAAGTGAATGCTATTATCCTTGATAAAACGGGTACAATTACCGAAGGAAAACCCTTAGTAACTGATATAATTTGGAAGAATAACCTTGAAAATCAAAATGAATACAAGCAAATTCTTTTGGCTATAGAAGCACAATCGGAACATCCTTTGGCGGAAGCAGTAGTCAACCATTTAAAAAATGAAAAGGTTGAACAAGCTGAAATTGCTTCTTTTGAAAGTATTACAGGAAAAGGTGTAAAGGCGCAATCAGAGAATGGTTCAAAATATTATGTGGGTAACCATAAACTAATGGTCGAAAAGAATATTGAAATTGAATCTTCTTTAATGCAAACAGCAGAAAGTCTCGAAGAGCAGGCTAAAACGGTCATATTCTTTGGTAATGAAAAACAAGTGCTGGCGATACTCGCCATTGCAGACAAGATTAAGGAAACTTCAGAAAAGGCCATAGTAACGCTTCAGGAAAGAGGTATTGAGGTTTGTATGCTTACAGGAGATAATAATAAAACCGCATCTGCTGTCGCAAAACAAGTCGGAATAACAAATTACCAAGGCGAAGTAATGCCTTCGGACAAGGCAGCTTTTGTTGAAAAATTGCAGGCGGACGGAAAGATAGTCGCAATGGTTGGCGATGGTATTAATGATTCCCAGGCTTTGGCGCAAGCCAATGTGAGTATTGCAATGGGAAAAGGTTCAGATATAGCGATGGACGTAGCAAAAATGACCTTGATAACATCAGATTTACGATCCATCCCAAAAGCGCTGGAATTATCAAAAAGAACGGTGTTGGGCATACGTCAGAATCTATTTTGGGCATTCATTTATAATCTCATTGGTATTCCAATTGCAGCAGGCGTTTTGTATCCCGTAAATGGGTTCTTATTAGACCCAATGATAGCAGGAATGGCAATGGCTTTCAGTAGCGTGTCTGTAGTTCTAAATAGTTTAAGGCTTAAAGGAGTAAAACTTTAATATTAATTATAAATTCAAATGCAATGAAAACTTTAAAATTTAAAACAAATATCAATTGTGGTGGTTGTGTATCAAAAGTGACCCCTTTTTTAAACAAGCAAGAAGGTGTCGAAAGTTGGGAAGTGGATACCGCTAATCCTGATAAAATTTTAACCATAGAAAGCGATGGTGCTTCAGAAGAAGATGTAAAGGCTACCTTGCAAAAGGTAGGCTTTAAAGCGGAACCTGTAGATTAATACCTCGCTATAATATGGTTTATATTTTAATTTTGGTTGTGATTCTTCTGTTTGCTATTCATTTTTATCGAAAAGAGAAACGGCATAGCGTAAAGCCATTTCCAGAGCATTGGCACAAATTATTAATGGAGAATGTTCTTTATTATAAAAATCTTTCAAAAGGCAGGCAACTTGTTTTTCAACAAAAAATGATGCAGTTTTTAAGTGAGGTTTATATAGATGGCGTGCAGTTTGAATTGGAAGAATTAGACAAAATTTTAATTGCAGCAAGTGCGGTAATTCCTGTTTTCGGCTTTAAAGAATGGCATTACACTAATTTAAGTGGAATCCTCTTATACCCAGATAATTTTAATGAAGATATGCAATTTAGCAGTAAGGATAACTCGCGCAATATTGGTGGGATAGTCGGGAACGGACGTTTTGAGAAACAAATGATTTTATCTAAAAAAGCATTGTATCACGGTTTTAGAAACACAACAGATAAAAGCAATACAGGCATACACGAATTTGTACACCTTATTGATAAGCTGGATGATAGAACAGATGGCGTTCCAGAGCGATTATTAGAACATCAATATGCAATACCTTGGCTGAATTTAATTCATAAGGAAATAGAAGCCATAAACGACAACCATTCTGATATCAGAAAATATGGTGGTACAAACCAAGCAGAATTCTTTGCAGTAGCTTCAGAATATTTCTTCGAGCGCCCAGATTTGCTCAAAAAGAAACATCCAGAACTTTATAAAATGTTAGTTAAATGCTTCCATCAAAAATTA
Organism: Leeuwenhoekiella sp. MAR_2009_132; assembly: GCF_000687915.1. Taxonomy (NCBI): domain Bacteria; kingdom Pseudomonadati; phylum Bacteroidota; class Flavobacteriia; order Flavobacteriales; family Flavobacteriaceae; genus Leeuwenhoekiella; species Leeuwenhoekiella sp. MAR_2009_132. Next base: position 797,023 of record NZ_JHZY01000004.1, on the reverse strand, counting down.
GCGGATGTGAAATAGATGGATTTCAACGACTGGAATTATGAAATGGAAAGAACTGATTTTTGGTTTTTGAAAGCTTTTTCCCTAACTGTATTCAAATTTTTAAATCATTAATTTATAGCTGTAAATAGCTGTATTTAAATGATATAAGAATCAATCAAAATAGAACTCATAAATAAAACTTAAATTTGAGCCATCAAAAAAGCAATCTGTATTATTGATTGCATTTTTCATTACATTTGCTCGATTATTCAAGAATGGGAAAGAAGATTCAAATAGCGATTATGATAATTACCCTGGGCATATTTTTAGTGCCCACGAGTGTATTTGCGCATATTGACCTTACCCATCAATCTGCAAAAAGCTGTTGTTCAGATAACGCGGAACATTCCAATAGCGATTGTTGTAAAAATCATAAAAATAAGGACAAAGAAGAAAAAGATTGCGATGGCACTTGCGGTAATCTTGCCTGTCACTGTCCATCTACTACACCATTACCAATAAATTTCTCTGCAACAGCGGACGAGATAAACCCTATTAGTGTTGACACCTTCAAAAACCTTTGGAACTACGCAAAACAACAATCTAAACCTGGCTATTTCCAGATTTGGTCACCCCCTCAATTAAGCTAGTACGAATAACTCGATAGCCATAGCTATGTCAAATTGAAAACAAATCTCTTGTTTTCAATATTCAACTTTATCAAACAAATTAAATCTTTTTACAAATGAAATCAATGTTTAACATATTGATAGTGCTTTCGGTAGTACTATCAGCCACTTCGGGCTTCGCCCAAATAAAAAATCCTAAAACAGAAACCGTAAAAATTCTCGGTAACTGCGATACGTGCAAAACGTCCATAGAAAAAGCAGGAAACCTTAAAAACGTCGCCATAGTGAACTGGAACAAAGACAGCAAAATGGCAGAAATAACCTTCGATTCCAAAAAAACAAATCGAGATGAAATATTAAAACGCATCGCGTTGGCAGGTTATGACAACGACGAATATTTAGCGCCAGATGCTGCGTATGCACAACTTGCGAAATGTTGTAAATACGAAAGGCAAAAAAAAGAGCCAGTAATGGCTATGGACCACACTGAAATGAACCCGCCTGCCGGACGGGAGGGAATGGATATGAATTTGCCATCTAATGAAAAACATACAGATATGGCTATGTCTGAAATGAAGGAAACAAATACGTTGGACGCATTGTTCACCAGTTATTTTGCCGTAAAAGATGCCTTGGTTAAAACCAATGCCACAACTGCAGCAGCGAATGCATCGGAATTGTTAATCGCATTGAAGGCCTTAAAAATAGAATCGTTAAAAGTAGAAGAGCAAACCGCTGTAACCAAGGTAATGCCATCTTTAGTGAATGCCGCAAAAAGCATTTCAACCAACAAGGATATTGGCAAGCAACGGGAAACGTTCAAAGTACTTTCAAAAAGTATGCACGATATCATTTCGTTTTACGAAACTAAAGAGACCCTCTATTACCAATACTGCCCAATGCAGGATGCCAACTGGTTGAGTAAGGACAGCACTATTAAGAATCCCTATTACGGGTCCCAGATGTTAAGCTGTGGCTCTGTTGTGGAAACCATCAAAAACAAAAATTGAAGTTCATTAAAAATCTAATTTTTGACATCAAAATGAAAAAAATAATCATCTTGCTTATGTTTCTTGGAACGCTTTCCATAGAGGCACAAAATATAGTTCGCTACGACCTGTTCGTTCGCGATACCATTGTCAATTTTACAGGTAAAGAAAAGCGTGCCATTGCCGTAAATGGACAGATACCAATGCCAACGCTCACGTTTACGGAAGGCGACATTGCCGAAATTTATGTACACAATGAGTTGGATGAAGAAACGGCCCTTCACTGGCACGGTCTGTTTTTGCCCAATAAGGAAGATGGTGTTCCCTATCTGACCCAAATGCCGATTCCGCCGCACACAGTCCATAAATACACCTTCCCCATCATACAGCACGGAACCCATTGGTACCATAGCCATTTTGGGCTACAGGAACAGATAGGGATGTACGGCTCTATGATTTTGAATAAAAGACCAGATGACAAGACCTTCAGAAAAGGCATTGACGATTTGCCCACCATTCCCATAGTATTGAGCGAATGGACAGATTTGAAACCCGAAAACGTACACAGAATGCTCCACAATGCATCCGATTGGTTTGCTATAAAAAAGGGCACTACCCAAAGTTATACAGAAGCCATAAAAACAGGACATTTTAAAACCAAGCTTCACAACGAGTGGAAGCGTATGAATGCTATGGATGTAAGCGACGTTTATTATGAGAAATTTTTCATCAATGGCAAGAGCGAAAATGATGACACTTCCATAAAAGGCTTGAAAGCTGGAGATAAGGTGCGCTTGCGAATTTCAAACGGAGGTGCTTCCAGCTATTTTTGGCTTACGTATGCCGGTGGAAAAATAACCGTGACCGCCAATGACGGCAACGATGTGGAGCCTGTGGAGGTAGATAGAATGCTCATTGCGGTTTCTGAAACGTATGATGTGGTAGTTACGATTCCTGCAGATAATACGGCCTTTGAATTTTTGGCAACCCCAGAAGACCGCACAAAATCAGCTTCTATCTATTTGGGCGAAGGCATCAAACAGCTCACATCGCCACTGCCCAAATTGAAATACTTTGAAGGTATGGAAATGATGAACGGAATGATGAAAATGAATGGCGACCTCGACCAAATGGGGATGAGTATGAGTATGCAGCAAATGGATATGAACGTGGTAATGTATCCAGAAATAACTGGTCCTACTGATAACGGAAAGGGCAAGAAAATGGAAATTGGAGGCGAAGAGCCTGCTGGTCGTAAAATGGACGAAATGGATGGAATGAAAGAAATGGATGGTATGAAGATGAACGAAGATATGTACAAAAGCAATGAACTTTCAGACATTACGACACTCAACTACGCTATGCTAAAGTCCCCTACTGCAACTACACTTCCAGATGATGCACCAGTAAAAGAACTTCATTTTACCCTAACGGGAAATATGAACCGTTACGTTTGGAGCTTGGATAATAAAGTGATTTCAGAAAGCGATAAAATCCTGATTAGAAAGGGCGAAAAAGTAAGGATTACACTGTACAACAATTCGATGATGCGCCACCCAATGCACTTACACGGTCACGATTTCAGATTGCTTAATGGTCAAGACGAGTATGCACCTCTAAAAAATGTGGTGGATATTATGCCTATGGAAACCGATGTCATCGAGTTTGAGGCAAATGTAGAAGGAGATTGGTTTTTTCACTGCCACATCCTGTACCATATGATGAGCGGTATGGGCAGGGTTTTTAGTTATGAAAACCAAGAACCCAATCCATTGATTCCCAATCCAGACCTTGCATTGAGAAAACTAAAAGGCGACGATAGGAATTTTCATTTTATGGCAGAAAACGATTTTGCCACCAATGGAAATGATGGACAACTGATGGCCCAAAGTACACGATGGAGTTTTGGCACCGAATGGCGTTTGGGATATACTGATATGGAAGGTTATGAAACAGAAACCCATATAGGACGGTATATTGGAAAAATGCAATGGTTGATGCCATTTGTAGGTTTTGACTGGCGCTATAGAAAATTGGGACATAATGAGGTTGAGGAAAACCTCTTTGGTCAAAAAAACACAAAAGATAAGCGTGCATTAGTTAGTGTAGGGGTCAACTATACCCTGCCAATGTTGGTGATGGCACAGGCGGAAATATTTACAGATGGAAATGTAAGACTACAGTTTGAGCGAAACGATATTCCTGTCACAGCAAGGTTGCGTATGAATCTTATGTGGAATACAGACAAGGAGTATATGGGAGGATTGCGATATATTGCAACCCGAAATTTAGGAATTACAGCGCATTATGATAGCGATATGGGTTTTGGAGCAGGACTTAATTTAAATTATTAATCGAAAATGAACGAGGATTAAATTTATAGAAAATACAGACGTCAATTATAAAATATTTGATGTGCCTGTTTTGCCGTAGATTCATTCTCTGACACATCCTTGTAAATATGATATTTGAAAATCACCGAAGACTCTAATTAGAAGTTTACAACACTATCTAATGCATCATCAGCTTCTCTATGTATAAAGTTAGATTGATAGTTTAAGGTGGTTTTCAAATCACTATGGCGATACAATTTTTGAAGCATTAAAGGATGTATTGCATCCCCAGCAATATTCCCAAAGCTATGACGTGCTATGTGCATTGTTATATGCTTATTGATTTTAGCCTTTTTAGAAATTGATTTTAGATTGTCATTAAACCTCTTTGTAGCAGTTTTTCTCTTGTTATATAAATCTTTCGCATTTTCAGGGTCTGCCTTTTTCAATTCAGGGAAAACAAAATCATCATCACTTCTTTTATCGTCTCTATATTGGTCCAAAATCTTCAATACTTTTTCAGGGATTTTTAATGATAGAAGCTTTGCGTTTTTATGCATTCTATAATGCAATCTGTTATCATAAATATCCGACCATCTTGTTCGCAAAACATCAGAAACCCGCATACCAGCAAAATTGAAACTAAAAAGCCAGACATTTCTAGTATGCATTTCAGAAGGTTTGAGATTTATCAAATTTTCAATTTGTTTAATCTCTAAAATATTTAGTCCTACTTTGGTAGTCTCAGGAAATTTGATTTTTATTTTATCGCCACCGAAGGGATATAATTCTCTGCTTACAATTTTGTATTTAATTGCTCTGTTAAATAATAGCCTTACAAATACCAAAATGTTCATTATTGAGGTTTCAGACAGGGAGTACTTAACTTTTAAAGTTAACATCAGTTTTTTAAGAAAACGTTCATCAATTTCTTGAAAAGACAATTGTTTCGAATTGTGATATTTTATAATAAAACTCAACCACGCTTTATCAGTAGATAAACGATTTAGCTTTTCTGTACTTTCTAAATCGTCAAGATGTTCTTGTGCTAATTCAAAGAATGTAGCATTGATACCGGAGGAATATATTTCCTTCTTAATTTGATTGGCAGAAGCATCTTTTTGTTCGGATTGAAGCGTAATAAGAGCATTGTTTAATTCAGAAAGTTTCAAGGATAACAAATTGTTCAAGGTTTTGAAATTTATGTGTGATTTCTTAACCCGAATATTCTTTTCATCCCAATCTTCCAATTCAATGTAGTGACCTATATATTGGTATGTTGAGCGACGATTTTTTGTAATACGTATGGCAAGAGGATACAAGCCTTCTTTATTAGGCTTTTTGCGAAGAACTATTTTAGCGTTTGATGACATAATTGACCTAGTTTTGCGTACGAAAGCCAAATCAGGTACAACATAGGTACAACATTCAATTTTGAATGTTTAGTTTACCAAGAAGTTTCCCTAAAGATACAAATTTATTAGTTTCTCTGGGTACAACATAGGTACAACAAATGTTGAAATCAATTGATATTAGATGATATCAAAGAAAATGACATATTATATAATCAATTGAAAATGAGTGGCTTTGGTGCTGTTTGGGCAAATGTACGCTAGACTTAGGATCTAGTGCCGCAAGGTGTGGGAGTTCGAGTCTCCCCGCCTGTACAAAGCAAAAACCTCTTGTGAAAACAAGAGGTTTTTTTATGGATTTATTTTTTAAGCTAAACAGTCCATTCTACTTTTTTTGATGCTACATGTCGGTCAAGTTCTGGACTTAGTGCATCAAAATCTTGAGGCATATCTGTAGGAAATGCAGCATAAGCCCGTGCTGTAAAAATATATTCGCTTCTATCTTTATGAGGTGGCGCCGTCCATTTTAAAGAAGTTATGGTAGTGTCAAACCCATGACAATAGGTAGTTCTGCTTCCTAAGAATTCATTATTTTGAACACTTTGCGGTGGTTCTGTTATTTTAATTGCTGCAGTAAAATCTTCTCGGGTTTGTTTAACCAAAATATCACCTTTTCTAAAAAGCGTTTTCTCAAGACCTCTAAACAATAAACCTACGCGATCACCGGTTTTTATACTCGTAACAGTTTGGCGCATGATGGTTAAACTTGTGGCTTCAAGACCAAGTTTATTTCGCGATCGCTCACCACTTTTTGTACCTGTAAATAAATTTAATTTTTGATTTAAAGTAAACGTTCCTTGTTCTACAATGCCCGATACTACAGTGCCTCTACCCGTAATAGAAAATACATCTTCAACTCTAAATCTAAACATGCGTTGCTCTGTATTGTAATCTGGTGCTTCTACTATGCGGTCTCCCGGTGAGACGAGACTTTTTAATTCATTTTTTAGTTGATCTGTATCTAAAAATAGACTTATGATTTGCGAATCGCTAGAAGCTGTATGATTAGTTCCGTTAGGAATTGAGATTCCTGTAAGTTGGGTGTAAATAGAATGAGATTCAGTAATTATTTTAAGATGATCTCCTATGCTAATGCTCCCCTTTTTTAGAACCCCTTTTACTATAGGAGTATTAAATAAAAAGCTAATTGAAGTTATCTCAAATAATACATCAGACTCTTTATACTTCGGACTACAGAAAAAATCAACATTAATAGATGAGAGGTATAAGTCGCCTTTATTTATAAGTTCAGTCTCAATTACATAAGTATGATTTGCCTTAATTGTATGTTGTGTTATTCCTGCAGGATCAGAAATTTTTATCCCCACGCTACTGCCTCTAACATAACTGCTTAAAGGACGATTTCCGGAATCGCCAATAAAGCTGGGGATCACTAAAAATGATTTAGCTTGAAACTCATCTATTGTATTGTCAAACTCCTGTCGTTTTGATAAATCCTGTTCCGTTTTAAATTCTGGGGAATCTTTATATCGCTTTAGTTCGTTGCTATCTTTTTCTATTTGATCATTAAGAATTTTAATGTCTCTATTTATTTCTTTAAGTAAATCATTCATGATTCAGAAGTTTTAAAAATTGAATTTTGGGTTAACCGGTTCTTTAATACTATCATTCTCACAGCCCTCGGGTTCCCAACACGGGTAACCTATGCCTCTGTCTGCATCTAGATTTATATTGGGTAGTTTTTTTCCTTTCTGAAAATGGTCATATAGAGTTCCTGTTAATTCGCTGGCGTTGCCTAACACTTCATTCTTAACACGCGTATTATGATTATTAAAATCTGGAATAGGTCCTATTTGATTAATAAAATTTAAATCTATACCTACATCGTCTTTAATGTAGTAGGTATGCACTTTTGATGTATAAGTGAGTGGTGCTGGTGTAACCAGATTTAATTCTGGTTTTGATGGGCTGGGATAGACTAAATGAGCTTCTTGTGGAGCTGTGCGCCAGATACCTGTTCCTACATCAACGTGTTTAATAGGATAGGGCCACGAATTAGATAATCTATTACCTCTAACATCTTTAATAATAGGATTTAACATGTGCCGTACTTTTGAGTCGTCAAGATGACGTACCCCGGGAAATGCAAGACCGTTTAGCGAAACAGAAAGTCTAAAATAGTCGTAGATTACATATAATGCCTGGTAAACCTTGTTAAGCATAAAATGTACAGCGTGTTTGCTAATATTCACAATAGTTTCTTCAATGGCTTCAATAAATGCTGCAGCAGCCGCAACAGCTGCATTAATAATACGCGCAATTTTTTTAAAGAAATTAGCCAAGCCTTTTAAACTGAAAGATCTTCCGCCGCCAGAAAATAAATCGTCTAATGCATTATCTAATTCATCTAACGCATTATTAAATTTGTCTTTAAAGCGATTCCAAACTTCCCGTATTTCTTCAGTTAGCGGTGGTAAATCTGGAAGTGAATCTGGTAAGATTGCTTCACTGGTAGTTGCTTTAAACCAGCTGTACCAAAGCCTGTAGGAAGCATCAACCTCTTCTTCGGTCATACCTCCTCCAAACGGATGCCCACCTGGAGTATCATAGACATGTTGCGTAGCTTCTGCAAAAAGTTTTGCAATCTCTTTAGGGAGCCCTACGTCAGTTAACCCCGGTGTTAGCCCGTCTATAATAGAATCGTAATCGGGTACAGGTGCTCCTGTAAATAAGTCATGTACGCGATCGTCAAACTTAAATTCTTCATGCAGTTCGCTTGTGCTAAATTCTTTAGACTCAAAATAGTTGAATGCTGAGACGTCCTGAAATTTCTCTACAACATTGTGTCTTTGGCTATGCGTACGATAAGGACCTCTTACAATATTGTTTACATAGGGGTGACCTACACTATCTGCAGCTACGTGAGATAAATAGCCTATTGCATAAGCGTGCAGTGCATCATTGTGTTTTGAATTTTTTAAAAGATATTCTGCAAATTCCCCGGTTTTACTATAATGCAAAACATCAAACCACCACCAGTTATTTTTGGGTTCACACACCTGAATAGGGCTTGAAAGGAAACTATAAATATCAATATTTGAGGTCACAAGATCTTTAAGTCCTTCTTTTACAATAGATCCTATAAGGCCTATTATTGCTTTTATGTCATCTATAAATAATTGGATTGTAGATAGAATTGCAGAGCTTGCGATCACATCACCTACAACTTCCTCAAGATCTTCTTTCAGCTCTTTAATTTTTATAAGAGCAGGAAAACTTTCTTCAATTTTAACTTCAAGAGATTTTAAAATTTCGGCAAACTTGATCATTTGTTTGACAGGAATAAATTCGCCTGCAGGCCAATCTTTTACATTAAAGAATAAAAAGTCTGGACCCAACGTCCCAAAATTTCGGTAAATAGGATACTCATTTAAAATCCCAATAGTGTGTGGGTCAAATAAGTAATCTTTTCTGGGAGCGTTCGGTTTGTAATCAATTTTAAAAGGAAATCCGCGCGTTAGATCTTTTCCTACGATGTAATGTACTGCTGGTCCGGGCATAATGAGTAGTTTTAGTTGATTTATGTGCATTAAAACTACACGAATGAAGTATTTTATTTGACGGGTAAATAACCTATAAATCAGGTTTTTAGCCCCTTTAACGTTTAGGTGTTTTACTGAAAATAATAAAAAAAGCTTCTTGTTTGCAAGAAGCTTTTGTAGTGTGCTTATTTTAAAACTGATCTATTCATTCAACAGATCTGGTAATTTTAGGCTAGAAGGCCATTTCTTCAAGAGCCTCTTCAGTCAAAGAAGATTCTTTTGTGGTTTCCTCTTTTGAGAGGTTTTTCCAGTTTAGCCCAGCTGTATAGCGCTCTATTTTATTATTTTTTAAAGGATTCATAACCAGTAGATAAATCCATTCATTATCAACTAGGGTTTGTAAATGTTGATTACGCGATATAATATCATTTACTCGTTCTAATGGAGCTTTTATAAGCACCGAAAGTCTTAGCGGTTGATGGTAAGTCTCGTTGTCAGAAAGGCTTACAGACTGTAGAGGAAGTCCCATTTTGAGATCTCCGCCGTTGCCTTGTACGACACCAAAGTGCCCGGTTATATTATGGGTAATTTTAGTTCCTCCCCCAAAATTTTTATTATCTACTGTAGAAAAGTAATAGTGATTGTTAATCCATTGGGTAACAACCATAGGTCCCTGCATAATACCTTCTAATGCTTTTCCTGTAGTATCTGTTTCCCAGTCATACGAGTGAAGAAAATATCTGCTGTCAAGATTTATATTTTTTGTAAGTTTTCTTGGCGCAACAATAAATCCTGCATTTTTAGCAAGACCCCATTCGGGTCTAGTTTCACCCCAATTATTAGCTTTGTCCTGTGCCAGAAAAATACTGTCTTCAGTTACATGTAAGCGTTCTCGAGTAGCTGTTAGTTGGGCTGCCTTTAAATTTGATTTGATTTCATCGAGCTTTATATGATGACTTTCAGGAATCAAAGAATCAAAAATTACAATCTCGTCTGTAGTTGTATTGTGCTCTGCACCTATAAAAACAGTTGAGTCCGGGATATTAAATTGATGATTTTCTTTTAGTACTTCCCGTACCTCTCTAAGATTTGCCAGTTTTGCGAGCATACGTGCATTATGTCTTCCCGGGCTTGCAGCACATGCCCCGCAATCAAGACTTGAGCTAAATGGATTATTAGCAGAATGGCTACCGTGACCTACAAAAAGAACAACTTGTGCAAAATGTTTCCAACCCATTAAGTCAAAGGCAGATTTTACAATGCTCACTTTTTCTGATAGGCTAAGTTCTGAATTTGCAGCTTCTTTTGAGTGAGAGTGGTGTATTTGAGGTTCGTAAATGTGCTCATAAGTAGTGTTTTTTTTCTGTTTAATGCGGTATAAGTAACCGGGTTTTAACGTACGAGCTATTAGCGACATACCATAAAAAAACCCGGATCCTTCAACAAATCCAAAAGCTGAGGGGAGCATATTTTTCATTCGCTTCAGAAAATAGTTAGCGAATTTTAAATTTTCATTTTTCTTTGAGTGCGCAAGATGTTGATTTCCTTTATTTGCCTGCGCAGCTTCTGTAACCACATAGGCAGAAGGTACTATTGGCGGACAGGATTTACGAGAATTAGTGTCGTTTGCTGTATTGTAATCCATAGCGATCCCAAAAAAACCGGCGTAACCAAAAGTCTCATAATTACCGGTAGACTCAACGTGCCTGCGTATAAGTTCAGACCGGGTATCTATACAGAAAACCAGTTGTGCTTCTGGAGAATTAAATTCTTTTTCTGTGGTGTTTAGTTTATTTTTAGCTAAAGCTGTTGCAAGTTTGTTTTGCCAGCTTTTCTCCCAGGCTTTTAGCCAGAGGTATTGAATCTGCCCGATGCTGTTCTCCCTCGGCATCACAGATTTAGGAGGGAGAAGGCTTAAATTTAATTTTTTACAAATAAATAATCGAACAGCCAGATATTCTTCTAGCGTAATAGGGTAGGCCTGTTGCCAGGTAGAGTTTGATGCTGTTCTATAATTAATAAATCCTGTCCAGCCCGGTAATGCTGCAAGGTGATACTTAAATAGTGAAGTGATTTCTGCTTCAGTAAAATCTTTTAAAACCAGGGTTAATGCTTCTGCTGCCGTATGAGGAATTTCTTGAGCATTCTTAATTTTTAATTCAGCGTCATATTTAGCTAGTTTGCGCCAAACGTTATAAAAACCTTCTTCTTTACCGGGCATTTCCCACTCTGCTAAACCTTCGTCTAGAAAAGTGGAAAGCCATTGAGCCATAATTCGGTCAATCTTGTGAGCTGTATTTTTTATTTCTACTTGTTTTTGAGCGCTTAGTAAATCAAGGTAAAACTCAGGAGATTTTAGTAAGCCGTTTTCAGCCAGTAGCTGTTTGAGTTCTTTGTGATCAATTTCTCCTGTTTTCCAGGCATGGCGAAAAATCGATGTTTCCGGAAAAACCTGGGCATTTAAAAAACCTTTAGCTTGTTGTACGGCTTCTTTAAAAGGTAATCTTTCATATCCCGAGAGTGGGTTTGAGGTTACAAAAGAATATAGTGGCCAGGTTTTTCCAATTACCTGAGAAGCTTCGCTAATGCTTTTTTGAATATTTTGTGTGATCATAAAGAGGTTGATTTATACATTAGTATAGATTTTTTGTTAGGCTGAGAGCGCTTTAGCAGATACATATAAAGCCAGGGTAGTTTTCTATAGAAGCCCAGCTTCATTATGAAAAAGCCTATTAAAAATACAGCGCCAAAAAGAATCTGAATGGCTGAAAGTGGTACGGCAACATCAATCATAAGCATATCTCCCATTATTACGGTGATGGCATTGTATAAAAAGGCGTAAACCCCTATACCCATTAGAAAAAGTACAGGCGGAAGCAGTAGCTTCTGCAGCACAGACAAACTTTGTTGCTTTACAATGTTGTAGGTTATCTGTCCTACTGTAATAGCTACGATACCCGTTAGAAAAATACCACTGTTAAGTGCTGTTCCTTTTCCGGTTAAAAAGGCAAATAAAAATGCACCAAGAATCCCGAAGAAAAGAACCAGAACTGCCTGAGCCGGTTTTATTTTAATTTGTAGAGGTTTTTGTGGTTGAGAGCGCGCAACCTCTTCTCCTGATGATAAGAACAGGTAAGCTTTATAAAACCCGTGAAGAATTAAATGTACTACGGCTGCGTTGAAAAAACCTAACCCACATTGCATAATCATAAACCCCATCTGTGCGATAGTTGAGCAGGCTAATTTCTGTTTAACGTTAACCTGTAAAAGCTTAGTAAATTGTGCGATTATAGCTGTTAGTCCGCCTATAATTAAAAGAATGTTTAAGGTATTAGAAGCAAATAACACGGTAGAAAATAAGGCGAGTAATATTCCTGAGCCATTAACAAAACCAGCGTGCATAAGAGCAGATGCCGGTGTGGGTGAGGTCATTGCAGATAAGAGCCACCGGTGAAAGGGATAAATCGCAGATTGAACCAGAGCAGCGATAATTATGCACAAAGCTGCAATTAAGAGAATTGTGTTAGGTAAAGCAGCAACAGAAAGTGTTATGCCGCTTACGGTAAAGTTTTCACTTTCAAAAGCTAGTAACAATACTCCTATACTCAAAAACAAGCTACCGGTTAGAAAATAGCGTAGTGCAAATTTTGATGCTTCGCGCGCTTCGCCCCATTTAGAATCTATACCTATTAATCGCGCCATAAATAGACCCATCGCTAGCCAGCTGATAAGTAAAATTGCGACGTGATTTGCCATTATAAACAACATTACAGAGAGAATAAAGCCCAGACAGAGCATCATAAAGCGGTTGTAGTACTGAAAACCAATTAAATAGGTTTTGGCGTAACTGCTTATTAGTGCTCCAAAGAAGGAAACTGTAGTCCAGATTAATACTGTAAAGCCATTGATTTTAAAGAGTGTGCCTAAATGCCATTGAGGTAAGTAAGGATAAAAATAAAGCAGGTAAGCCAGGTTACTCATAAAGAGAAACCATAAAAAGAAAGAGATGGTTTTAGATATTTTTAAGGAAGGGGCAGACTGTGTTGTTCCATTAAAATTTTGAGAAGTATTTAAGTGTAAATTCTTTTCAGAAATCATGAGTTCAGTTTTTAACGAGTTGTACTTTTAAAGCTGCTTTGAGATTTTCAAGACAGTGATCACGTGGTTAAACCAGATTAGGCTTATTGATGTTTGTTATTGCCAATTTTACCTATACAGACAAGGCTTAAAATAAAGCTGCATACCATTATACGTTCTAAAAAGAGTGATTCATTAATGTAGGAGAATAGCATAAGAAGCGCTAAAACAAACATTCCTAAAAGCGGTAACATGTTATTTTTTGAGAGAAGCATAGCGTGGTTTGTAAATACTGTTTTTAGTAACATATTTTTTAATTTAGAAAAACCCAGGGATTAATGCGTGCTAGATTTGCTAACATAGACTAACCCACTAAACCACTTATTCTACAATACTTAGGGTGAGGATACCGTCTATTTTTAAATTTTGACCAAGCCTTGAAGCATTGTTTATAAAAGCAGTCGCAATTCTTTTTTCTTCAATAAGTTCTTGTATACGCGTGTCTATTTGATTTGAATCGCGGTTATGATTTTTTTCCCAAAGTTGCATACGCTGTATTTTGTGAAAATTGATTTTTTGATCAATTAAGGAAAGGACAACATTAGATGCTTCAGATGTAGAGAACGTTCCTTTAACCAATTGAATTTTTTGTTGTGTCTCTTTGCTTTTTACCAGTTCTTTTGTTTCCATTTTACTTGTTTTTAAAGTTTTGATTAATTCGATTTGAAATCTGATTGCAAAGATTAGGTATTCAAATCATTAATTTTTATTTATATTAGTTATGTAATACATAAACAAATTTTATGAACTATACGTTACATCAACTTCAGATATTTCTAAAAGTATCTCAAATACAGAGTATTACTAAGGCTTCACAAGAACTTCATTTAACACAACCTGCAGTATCAATTCAACTTAAAAATTTTCAGGATCAATTTCCTATTCCACTTACAGAGGTTGTAGGAAGAAAGCTTTATATCACAGACTTTGGAAAAGAAATAGCCCTTGCGGCAGAAAAAATACTCAATGAGGTTTATGCTATTAATTATAAAACACTGGCCTTTCAGGGCGAACTTTATGGGCGTTTAAAAATCTCGGTGGTTTCTACAGGTAAATATGTGATGCCTTATTTTTTGTCTGATTTTATGAATGCAAATGCAGGGGTAGATCTTATTATGGATGTTACTAATAAATCGCGGGTTGTTGAAAGCCTCGAATTGAATGAAGTAGATTTTGCATTGGTTTCAGTATTGCCTGAAAAATTAAAAGTCAACAGCATTGATTTAATGCCTAATAAGCTCTTCTTTGTGGGAAGTACAGATTTAAACTACACAAACATCAAAACTAAAAAGCAAGTTTTTGAGGCACTTCCTATTATTTATAGGGAAGAAGGTTCTGCTACCCGAAACGCTATGGAAAGATTTATAGCAAATCATAACTATTTAGTACGTAAAAAAATGGAATTGACCTCAAATGAAGCTGTTAAGCAAGCGGTAGTTTCCGGGTTGGGCTGCTCTATCATGCCTTTAATAGGAATTAAGAACGAACTGAAAAATAAGGATCTAAAAATTATAAAAGTTAAAGGCTTACCCATTACTACAAACTGGAATCTAATCTGGTTGAAGACTAAGAAATTGTCTCCTGCAGCTTTGGCATATTTAGAATTTTTAAATGCTAATAAGCAAGATATAATAGATCAAAAATTTTCCTGGTTTACAGAATTTAAAAGCAGTTAGATTATAAAAAAAGCTCCTCAATTGAGGAGCTTTTTAGCTTAGATTGCTTTTTACTTTCTATACTCAGACTGTCGTTCTACCATCCACCCGGGATATAAATCAGGTTTAGCACTAACTGCATCAATTTTATCTAAATCATTTTTAGAAAGATTAATTTCAGTCGATTTTATATTGGAGTGTAATTGCTTGATTGTTTTGGCACCTATTATAGTGCTGGTTACTCCTTTTTGATGGCGTACCCAGGCTAAGGCAATTTCAGCAACAGTTACGTTATGAGCAATGGCGATTTCCTGCATAACATCTACAAGATTAAAAGCTTTGTCTTTGTTAATAGGTGGGAAGTCAAAGTCTGCACGTCGCGAGCCTTTTTCACTACTACCTTCACGAGCATATTTACCGGTTAGGAAACCACCTGCAAGTGGACTCCAGGGAAAGATTGCCAGATTGTGATCTGCTGCCATAGGTACAAGTTCGGTCTCGATATCACGCGTCACAGCAGAATAATAATACTGCAGCCCTATAAATTTTTGCCAGCCGTTGTATTTAGCAATCGCCTGTGCTTTTGCAACCATCCAAGCCGGCCAGTTACAAATAGCGATATAGCGTACTTTACCGGTTGCTATAATATCATTAAGCGTTTTTAGAATCTCTTCTACTGAAACTCTGGGGTCTACACCGTGCACATATAAAATATCTATGTGATTAAGCTGTAATCGTTTTAAACTGGCATCAACCGAGTTGAAAATATGATATCTAGAAAGCCCAACGTCATTGGGTTTTTGACTCATAGGGCCTAAAACTTTTGTTGCGATTACCACATCATCCCGTTTAGTGCCTAAATCTTTTAAGCCCTGTCCTAAGAGTTGTTCAGATTGCCCGAAAGAATATACATTAGCAGTGTCAATAAAGTTAATACCAGCATCAAAAACAGCTTTGAGCATCTCATTTACTTCTTTTTGATCAACTGCTGCGATTTTACTCCACATTCCTGCATTATCGCCACCAAAGGTCATTGTGCCAAAACACAGTTCTGATACCATTAGCCCGGTATCTCCCACATAATTAAATTTCATAAGGTTTGTTTTTCTTTAAAGTTAGGCAGGACAGCAGACTTCAGTTTTAAATTGAGGTTAAAGTTTGGGTTGAATTACCACGCTATTTTATCCTAGAGGTTTTTAAAAAAGCTAAACCATTTAAAAGTAGAACAATTCCTATTTTAGTCGAAAAATGGAACTTTATTTTTTGAAAAATTACTGTAGCTTTAGGAAGTTAATTAATATTAAATGAGGAATATAGTTGTAATTTTTACTTTTATCGGAGCTTTAATTAGCCAAAATCTTTGTGCACAGTTTGCAACACGCAACTTGTATAAAGAACAAGCCGCTGCGTCTTTTGTGCCTTTAAAATATACTGATGCTGATGGTGTAATTGTCACGGGTTATGGTTTTCCGGACCCTACGGCAGATAATTCTATTGTATTTTCTGAACACAAACCCGAAGGAAAAACAAAAAACTGGAAATCTGTAAAAGTGCGATATGTCGAATTATATCGAAAAAAAAATTTGATAGATGCCCTTAGAGAAGTAATGGGGAAACGCTATGTCGATTCACTTGTACCAAAGGAAAAGCAGGAAAAAGCAGCCGCTTCTACGGAGATTGATACCATTAGATTGTATTTTCTGCGAAAGATGAAAGGAGGTATTGGTAACGGCCTTAACGAACTCGTTTACGATTATGGAAACATACGTGTTTTTAGAGCGGTTAATTGGCAAGGCTATTACATGCCCCATAACCTGATCTTTATTCAGACCGGTGATGCTTCGGTTTATGATAGCGATACATACTTTCTCAATTACAATAATGAAAAAGCTTTTAAACGGTCTGCAGAAAGAATTTTCAGAGAATGTCCAGAGCTTTTAGAACAGGTTGAAACTGGTAATTACTATTCTAAACTTCCACAGAATTATAAAAAACTGGCTCAGGATTATCTCGAACTTTGCAAAGATTAAGAAGTCAAATGCTCTTTAAAAAATGCAATAGTACGTTCCCAGGCTAGTTCTGCAGCCTCTTTGTCATAGCGCGGGGTAGTGGTATTGTGAAAACCGTGATTTACATCAGGATAAACAAACACACCATATTCTTTATTGTATTCCTTCAGTTTAGCTTCGTATTCTGGCCAGCCTGCATTTATGCGTTCGTCTAAACCGGCATACTGCAAGAGTAAAGGCGCAGTAATTTTATCAATATCTTCGGTAGGTTGCCCGCCATAAAAGGGTACAGCTGCAGCAAGTGTAGGTACGTGTACCGCCATCATATTAGAGATAGAACCACCAAAACAAAAACCTACAACGCCCACTTTCCCGTTACAATCGGGATGATTTTTGAGTAACTCGTAGGCTGCGATAAAATCTTGAAGCATCTCACCGCTGTCGCGTTTGCGTTGCATCTCGCGTCCCTCATCATCATTGCCGGGATAACCTCCTAATGGGCTCAAGGCATCTGGCGCAATTGTTATAAAACCGGCAAGAGCTGCTCTGCGAGCGGTATCTTCGATATACGGATTAAGACCACGGTTCTCATGCACAACCACAATACCACCAAGTTTTACTGTTGCATCTTTAGGTTTTGATAGCAAAGCCTTTATCTCACCTCCACCTTTAGGTGAATTGTACGTAATAAATTGAGAATCGAGATTAGGGTCTTGAGGATCTACCAGCATGGTAGTTTTATAATCGGGCATTAAAAAGCTCATTAAAGCGGGTACTGTAATGCTTCCCACGGCAAATACAGATAATCGTTCTACAAATTGTCTGCGTTCTAATCTGTTATGAGCGTATGCGTCATACAGATCAAAAACTTCTTGTTTGATGTCTTCTTTTTTAAGCTTTTTCATAACCTTATTTTTAAATTTTACCGGGTTTCAAAACCTAGTTATTACTGCGTGATATACATTACTGCAGAGTCTTCAATGTATTTTGAAGGATTAAATACCGCATTAAAATTTGCGTTTACCTGATCTATACTGCCTTGTAATTCGCGTATTTTAGATCTAAACTCTTCCGCAAGTAATTCATTTTTAGAAAACTGAATTATCAATTCTTTATACTTCGCAATATTACTTTTCATACGTAATGTAAGCATTCCAAAGCGTTGACGTAGTGACTGGGTTTTGACCATAAATCGCTCAACTTCAGTAAGCCATTCTTTATTGTGGTCTTTTTCCATAGCGCCGATTTTTGTATTTATGGCTTTTCTGAAATTATTCTTTAAGGTCTCACGCTCACTGTCTAAGGTCGCATTTTGATATTGCTTTACCATATTCATATTAAGACCGTAATACGTAGCTTGTTCTTCTAAAAGGCGGTTGTATTCATTTTCAAGCTTATTGAGCTCGTCATTAATACTTTTCCACTCATTGTCTATAATACTTTGCTGCTGGCTAAACTGGCTCGCCGTATTTAATACGTTGAGCATTGCCGGGGTTTTATCGCGTAAATCTTTACTGGCGCCGCCTACAATTTCTAACGCAGAAGTGATGCCTGTAGAAAATGTTTGATATAAAGAGCCATAAAGAGGCACGTTGCTGGCAGGTTTATTTAGTACGGTTAAGCTGTTATTAATTAAATCTAACCAATTGTCTTTTCCTTTTTTACGCTCATACCAGTCTTGATATTCTTTAAACCAGCTCTCATAAGCCGCATAATTTGTGGGATTATTTATTGCTGCTATTTTACTGAAAAACTCTTGTGAAGAAAGTAGCAGGTTGCTGGGTTTAATATCCCGGTGAATGCTCATTAATTCTGTAAAAGCAAGCTGGCCGTTTAATTTTAACTGAATTTTTCTGGAATTCTCAAGTAGCGTAATACGATTTTCTTGCTTAGAAATAATACTGTCAAGGCTACCCAGGCGTTGACTCGTGCGATTAGGGTTGAGGTCTGAAAACTCGCCCTGAAGCGATTTAAGTTTAATCGCATTATCTTCTAATTGTCTGTTAAGGTTGAGTAAAAGAGAATCTCGTTCTTTTATAATTTGTGCAGATACCTGGTCTTGTGCAGTAACAGAATAGTTGAAGAAAGAACAAATAGCAAAGAAAAGCAGTTGTTTTGTGTATTGCATACAGTTAAAATTTTAAATCAAAAATAGCAAAATAACTTATGCTATTATGTTAACTGTTTGCAATGTAGAATCGCGGTCTCTTAATTTATTAAACTATTAATTGTCAATCTGCTAATTTCCTGTTTGATTGTGTAAAATAGCATTTTTTGCATCTTCTAAATAATTACGACCTATAGTGTAGCGCTTGTTTGCAATCTCAACACTATTGCCCTCTACAGCATCTACTTTAGTGATATTAGCTGTATAAGATCTGTGTATGCGTATAAATTTTGGAGCAGGTAACTCATCTGTAAAACTTCCTAATGTCTGGTGTACAACGTAGTTTCCGCTGGTGGTAATAATCTTTATATAGTCTTTGAGGCTTTCAATAAGAAGAATATCATCTAGATATACTTTCTTCATTTTTTTCTTATCTACTTTAACAAAAATAGAATCTGTATCTGCTTTAGGTTTCTGTTGTTCCTGATGTTTTGAAAGCGCCTTGTTTGTAGCTTTTAAAAACCGCGGAAACGAAATAGGTTTTACTAAATAATCTAAAACTTCGAGTTCAAAACCTTCTACGGCGTACTCTTCGTGTGCCGTGGTTAAAATAATCATTGGTTTTTTATCAAGGCTTTTTAGAAAACTCAAGCCATCTAAAACCGGCATATTAATATCTAGAAAAATTAAATCACAGGTATTTGTTCTCAAAAAATCAATACACGAGATTGCGTTGTCAAAAGTCTGAATAACAGCGAGTGTACTAAGTTTTGTGATGTGGTTCTTAATAACATTAATAGCCAGAGGTTCATCATCTATTATTACACATTGTAAACTCATAATAACTTCAATTTTAAAAATACTTTATATTCCCCGTCTTCTTCAAAGATTTTGAGATCATAATCCTGTGCTCCGTAGCCCAATTTAAGGCGTTTTTCAACATTTTCGATACCTATTCCGCCTGCATTTGGGATATTGTTTTTTAAATCCTTTTGAGGCAGGGTGTTACTCATACTAAAATAAAGAAAGTCTTCATCTATTTTAAGGTCTATTTTAATAGATACCATCCCAATATTTTTATTTGCACCATGTTTAAAACCATTTTCAATAAAATGAATAAGAAGCATAGGAGCGATTTTCTTCCCTTTAGGGTTACCGGTTATCTTAAAACTTAAATTGAGTTTGTGGTTGTACCGTATACGCTCCAGATCTAAATAGTTATTTATAAACTTAATCTCTTTTGCAAGAGACTGCCGTTTTTCTTTAGTCTCATAAAGTAGATACCGCATTAAATCTGATAATTTTAGAATGGTATCGGGAGTATTTTCAGACTTTTCTAAACTCAGAGAATAGATGTTATTGAGTGTATTAAAGAAGAAATGTGGTGAGATTTGTGACCTTAAAAACCGCAATTCTGTTTCTAATTGAGAGGCAGCAAGAGTGGCTGCCAGTTGGCGTTCCCGCATCCAGTCTATGGTTATTTTAATAGCCGTAACAAAAGAGATTACATACAGTTCGCCCAGCATCATAACTACGATGTAATTTACATTGAGACTTGTGGTTTCTTCAGGACCTTCGGGCCAGACATTATTGCTTATTAAGAAATAAGTGAGCTCATATTTTACTATAACCATTACAAAAATAGCAGCTATTAAACTCAGTATGAAAAAGGTATATTTTCGCTTATAGATGAAGATAGGAATGAGTACATAAATTGTAAAATATGACAAGGTCATATGTATGGGAAAGCCTAGTAAATTAGACTTAAACGAGTAGAAATAATCCTCATAATAACTGCCCCACCGCAAAAAGTTGAATAAGAAATAAACCAACCAGAAAATAACATGGTGCGAGCTGTTTATTTTATAGCCGGTAGTTGCATTTAGCAACAAATTATTCTTTAGTGTAGCGCTTAGGGCCATTGTTCAAAAATGAATTTTAAGCTGTTTAGCTTTTGAGAACTGTTGTTTGTCTAATAAAAAACTTAAACGGTTATAATATATTACATATTTATTAAAAATCTTAACAGTTGGCGCTGTCAAGACATAAAATAAGCTTACAAATGTTAAAAAATTCTATTTATATTTTACTTATAACTGCTTTTATTTCTTGCAATACCGAAGAAAAAAAAGAAGATGTTACAATACCGGTACTTGATCTTACAGCTTACGTAGATCCATTTATAGGTACAGGTGGTCACGGCCACACCTATCCGGGAGCTACAATGCCGTTTGGTATGGTACAGGTAAGTCCAGACAATGGTACAAATGGTTGGGACTGGTGTTCGGGGTATCATTATTCAGATTCTATCGTGTCTGGTTTTAGTCAGTTGCACTTAAGCGGTACCGGTATAGGTGATTTAGCAGATCTATTATTTATGCCTACGGCTAAAGAACTTGACCTAACCAAAACCTATACCAGTAGATTAGACCGTCCTTATATTTCAAAATACTCACACAAACGTGAAAGCGCTTCACCGGGCTACTATTCGGTTTATCTTGAAGATCCGCAAATTAAAGTAGGACTTACAGCGACACAGCGCACGGCGTTTCAAAAATACAATTATGAGGGTGCAGGAGAACCTTCAGTAGTACTCGATCTTGGTTTTGCGATTAACTGGGATGCGACAGTAGAGACAGCGATACACGTAGAAGATAAAAATACAATTAGCGGTTACAGACATACTACAGGTTGGGCAAAAAATCAAAAAGTTTTTTATGTGGCGACTTTCTCAAAACCTATTTCAAGATACCAATTAATACAGGATAAAAACATTCAGAAAGCAGATAGCGTTGTGGGTAAAAATACGGCGGCTCAATTCTTTTTTGATATAGACGGAAGTCGTGATGTTGAGGTCAAAATTTCGGTTTCTTCGGTGAGTGTTGCTAATGCCAAAGAAAATATGAAAGCTTCGGCTAACATGAATTTTGAACAGGCTAAAACTACAGCGCAACAAGTCTGGAATAAGCAGTTACAGCATATTGTTGTAGAAACCCCTACAGATTCTTTGAAGACAATTTTTTATTCGGCATTGTATCATACACAAATTGCGCCGGTAACTTTTAGTGATGTAAATGGAGAATTCCGTCAGGAAAATGACAGCATTGTAAAAGTAGATTTTACAGCATATTCTACGCTCTCGCTTTGGGACACTTTTAGGGCTGAAAACCCCTTACTTGCATTAATTCAACCCGATAAAACCACAGCTATAGTCAACTCTATGTTGGCCTATTATCAAGTACATAAGAGCTTGCCTGTATGGACACTTTATGGCAATGAAACCAATACCATGACAGGAAATCACGCGATACCTGTAATTACTGAAGCCTATTTTAAAGGTATTAAAGGTTTTGACGCAGAGAAGGCTTTTGAAGCGATGAAAAACACCCAAATGCGTGATGAGCGCGGTCTGGAGTATCTCAAAGAATTTGGGTACATACCTTATGATAAAATAGACGAGTCTGTAACCTATACGTTAGAATATGCTTATAATGACTGGTGTGTTGCTGAGATGGCTAAAGCATTAGGACATACTGAAGATTACGAGTATTTCTCAAAACGTTCTAAATCGTATGAGCGGTTGTATGATTCAGAAACTGGTTTTATGCGTGGTAAGTCTGCAGCTGGTGCGTGGCACATACCCTTTGATCCTAAGTTTTCTCAACATATGAAAAACACAGATTATACCGAAGGGAACGCATGGCAGCACAGTTGGTTTGTACTTCACGATACAGATAATTTTATAAAGCTGCATGGTGGTGCCGAACCATTTACTAAAATGCTGGAGCAGCTGTTTACAGAGAGTTCAGAAATTAAGGGGGATCATATATCTAATGATATCTCGGGCTTAATAGGGCAATATGCACACGGTAATGAGCCCAGTCATCACATCGCGTATTTATTTAATAAAGCCGGCAAACCCTGGAAAACGCAATACTGGATTAATCAAATTTTAAAAACACAATACAATACAACGCCTAATGGGTTGAGTGGTAATGAAGATGCCGGCCAGATGTCTGCCTGGTACGTATGGAGTTCTATGGGGCTTTATCCGTTAAATCCGGCAAGTGCGGCTTACGAAATAGGAAGCCCGATTTTTGAAAAATCAACTATTAATTTACCTAACGGAAAGACTTTCAGTATAATCGCACAAGGGGTTTCTGAAGCTAATTTTTACATTCAATCTGCAACACTTAATGGGGAGGTTTTCAATCAAACTCAAATTACACACGACCAACTTTTAAAAGGAGGCGAACTCAAGTTTGTGATGGGGTCTGCACCTAATAAAAAGTGGGGAGTAACTAAGCCGGTAAACTAAAGATGAACAGTATAGATGTACTAATTATTGTGGTTTATTTGCTGGCTACCATCGGTATAGGTGTGTGGGTGGCTAAGAAAGCTTCAAAAGGGTTAGACTCCTATTTCTTAGGGGGTAAAAGTATAAAATGGTACTATCTCGGGCTTAGTAATGGTTCTGGGATGTTTGATGTTTCGGGAACTGCCTGGATGGTGGGAATCTTGTTTTTATATGGCGTAAAAAGCTTCATGTTTATGTGGATGTGGCCCATATTTAATCAGATTTTTGTGATGATGTTTCTGGCCGTATGGATTAGAAGATCGGGCGTGATGACCGGTTCTGAATGGATTCTTTCTCGTTTTGGTGATGATAAAGCAGGCCGTGCCTCGCATCTTATTGTAGCCATATTTGCAGTAGTGGCTTCGGTAGGTTTTATCGCTTATTTCTTTGAAGGAGTAGGTAAATTTATGACCGTGATTCTCCCCTGGGATGTGAGTCTGGTGATCGCAGAAATGCAGCTTTTAAATTCCGAACAGGTATATGCGCTCGTGCTTATTTTCTTAACTACCATTTATACGATTAAAGGCGGAATGTTCTCTGTGGTTTCTACTGAAGTATTGCAGTTTGGTATTATGGTATTGGCAGGTGTTCTGGTAGCAGGATATACTTTTTATGCATTTACAGATGCGCAGGTAACTGCGCTTATTCCTGCAGAATGGTCTAATGTGGCATTTGGTAGTGAGCTCACCGGTTTTTGGGCGGGTGACTTTGAAAGTTTTAATGCACTAATAGATTCACAAGGCTATAAGATGTTTGGAGCCTTTGTGGGAATGAGTTTGTTTAAAGGAATTTTTGCAAGTATTGCAGGGCCTACACCCAGTTATGACATGCAGCGTATTTTATCAACCCGTACGGTAAAAGATGCTGCCTATATGAGCGGATTTACAAATCTAGTACTGTTTATTCCCAGGTATTTAATGATTGCGGCAATTGTATTATTAGGTCTTGTATTTATTGCTCCAGAACTTGCTGCGCGAGGTGGTATTAGTGGTAATGATCTTGAAGTAATCTTACCGCAGGTTATTAATAATCACGTTCCCGTAGGAATTAAAGGATTAATGCTCGCAGGGCTACTTGCTGCATTTATGTCAACGTTTTCAGCATTTGTAAATGCAGGACCCGCCTACATCGTAAATGATATTTATAAAAAATACTTTAAACCAGAAGCTTCAGATAATCATTATGTAAAAGCGAGTCATATCGCCTCTTTCGCAGTGGTGATTCTTGGTGTTATAATGGGCTTTTTTGCAGATTCTATAAACTCAATCACCTTATGGATTACGAGTGCACTTTATGGAGGTTATGTAGCCGCCAATTTCTTAAAGTGGATCTGGTGGCGTTTTAACGGTTGGGGATATTTCTGGGGAATGCTTACAGGACTAATTGTAGCTACTTTACAATATATTATAGATCAGGGAGCGTCGGGATATGAAGAAGGTTCACTATTGTATCAATATGCACAAATTCCTGCTATATACTTATTCCCGGTAATATTTGGATTTTCACTTTTAGGTTCATTTTTAGGAACTTATTTTACACCACCTACGGCTATTGCAACTCTTAAAAGTTTTTATACATCGGTGCATCCCTGGGGCTGGTGGAAACCGGTACGGGAACAACTTACCGAAACCGAACAGGTAGGTAAGAATAAGGATTTTGGTATAGATATGCTCAACTGTGCAGTAGGTATAATATGGCAGTCGAGTATGATTTTACTGCCTATTTTTCTTGTAGTAAGAGATTATAATAAAACAGCGATAAGCCTTTTAATATTTGGAATCACGACACTAATATTAAAATTTACCTGGCTCGATAAGGTCAAAAAATTAGATTAATATAAAACAATTAAAATGCCTTTTAATAAGGATTAATGATAAGATAAATACGATTATGAGTACAACCCAAATCCCCTGGCAAGATAGACCCGCAAACAATACAGATGTAATGTGGCGTTATGATGCAAACCCAATTATAGATCGTTATGCCATCCCAAGTTCTAACAGTATTTTTAACTCTGCTGTAGTTCCTTTTGGCGACGGCTATGCGGGTGTTTTTAGATGTGATAATAAAGCAGTGCAAATGAATATTTTTGCAGGTTTTAGTAAAGACGGAATCAACTGGGATATCAATCACGATCCTATTCAATTTGGCGCTGGTAATACCGAAATGATTGAGTCTGATTACAAATACGATCCGCGCGTGTGTTTTATTGAAGACCGCTACTGGATTACCTGGTGTAATGGCTATCACGGCCCAACTATAGGTATAGGTTATACTTTTGATTTCAAAGAATTTTTTCAGTGCGAAAATGCCTTTCTCCCTTTTAACCGTAATGGTGTTTTATTTCCACAGAAAATAAATGGTAAATATGCTATGTTGAGCCGTCCTAGCGATAATGGGCATACGCCTTTTGGTGATATTTACATCAGCTACAGCCCCGATATGAAATACTGGGGAGAACACCGTTGTGTGATGAAAGTAACTCCGTTTGTAGACAGTGCCTGGCAGTGTACAAAAATTGGAGCAGGGCCAGTGCCTATTTTGACCGATGAAGGCTGGTTGTTGTTTTACCATGGAGTAATTAATACCTGTAATGGGTTTAGGTATTCGGTAGGAGCGGCATTACTAGATATAGACAATCCAGATAAAGTATTATACCGCAGTCAGCCGTATTTGTTGGCTCCGGCAGCACCTTATGAATTGGTAGGCGATGTGGCAAATGTATTGTTTCCGTGTGCCACCTTGCATTCTATAGAAGAAGATAAAGTGGCATTATATTATGGAGCAGCAGATACGGTAACTTCGGTGGCTTTTGGTAAATTGAGCGAAATCATCGACTTTGTAAAAACTAATAGTCTTTAAATTATGCTGAAATACAGCTTTACACTTTTAACTCTTCTTGCTGGTTTTTCGGGCGTAGCCCAAAAAAATATACCCCGTTCTTATGTTGCGCATCATATTGAAGCGCCGGTAATTATAGATGGTAAAGGGGATGAAGCGGTGTGGCAGCAAGCAGAATTTTCTGAAGAGTTTATTGATATTGAAGGTGTGAAAACCCCAAAATATCAAACCCGGGTCAAAATGTTGTGGGATGATGAGAATCTGTATTTCTATGCAGAATTAAAAGAACCGCACATTTGGGCAACCCTTAAACAACGCGATACCGTAATATTCTACAATAACGATTTTGAAATATTTATAGACCCCGATGGGGATACGCATAACTACTACGAGTTTGAAATGAACGCACTCAATACGGTATGGGATTTATTGCTGGTCAAACCGTATCGCGAGTCTGCTCCGGTTTTAGATAGTTGGGATATACAGGGATTACAATCTGCGGTATCTATTAATGGTACTTTAAATGACCCTCGTGATATAGATACAAGCTGGAGTGTAGAAATAGCTATCCCTTGGACAGTTTTGACCGAAGCAAGCGGATCAAATGATTTACCAATAGATAAATTTTGGCGAATCAATTTTTCTCGAGTAAACTGGGATCACACTTTAGAAAATGGAAAATACAGCCGGAAAAAAGATGCTTCTGGCAATTTTCTGCCTGAATATAATTGGGTTTGGTCACCGCAAGGAGTGATCAATATGCATGAACCCGAGCATTGGGGCTATGTATATTTTTCCGCTAAACCACCTACTGAAAAAGTTGTGTTTACAATTCCTCAGGACGAGAAAATACGTTGGAAATTATATGAGTTGTACCGAAAGCAAAAAGCTTATTTTTCAAAAAATAAAGTTTGGGCAACCCATTTAAAAGAGCTGCAGGCGCAGACATTTAAGCTAGAAACTAAAACAATTACACCAGTATTAGAAAACCATACGTACGGCTGGTCAATAACAGTAGAAAGTCCGTTCTCTAATGCGGTGTACAGCATACGAGAAGACGGGAACTATTCAAAAATTAAATAATACAACTATGAGATTAAAACATCTATTTATGATGCTTGTAGCTATCGTTGCTACGACCTCTTGCATAGACAATATGCATCCTAAAGAGAACAAGAAAAAAGCAGAAGAAGTAACAGAGACGGCTAAAGATTTTAAATTCTGGACTTGGATGACTGCAGATGCCAGCCGTACTGATGAGTCGTACACGACAGAATTTAAAAAATACAGTGATAATGGTATTGATGCTGTTTTAATTAATACCAATGCAGATGCAGATTTGCTGGGGCGATTAACTCCTTTAGCAGTTAACGAAGGTCTTGAAGTTCACGCGTGGATGTTTACAATGAACCGCCCCGGAGATTCTATTGCAATGCAGCATCCAGAGTGGTATGTCGTAAATCGTAATGGTGAGTCTAGTTTTGAAACCCGCCCTTATGTAGATTACTATCAGTTTTTATGTCCTACCCGTAAAGAATCTAGAGAGCATGTTTTAGGTTTAATTGACAAGATGAGTAAAGTAGAAGGTGTGACGAGTTTTCACCTGGACTACATACGTTTCCCAGATGTGTTTTTGCCTATAGGTTTGTTGCCTAAATATGACCTTGTACAGGATGAGGAGCTTGCAGAATATGATTTCTGCTATTGTGATTCTTGTATAGCAAAGTTTGAAGAGGAGCATCATAAAAACCCGCTAGAATCTCACAATACTGCAATTGATATGGAGTGGAAACAATTCCGTTTAAATCAAATAAAAGCAGTGGTTGATGATGCCTATAAAATTGTTCATGAAAATGGAAAGTTACTTACCGGGGCGGTTTTTCCATACCCCGAAATGGCAGACCATATGGTACGCCAGCGTTGGGATAAATGGAACATAGATGTGGTATTGCCTATGATTTATAATAACTTTTATAATGAAGAGATAGATTGGATAGGTTTTGCAACCCGCCAGGGAGTTAAAGATCTTGAAGGATCCAAAACGGAATTGCATACCGGTATATATGTTCCGGAAATGAGTCCGGAGCAATTAGCAGAAGCTATACAACAAGCTAAAGATAACGGCGCAAAAGGAGCCGCTTTTTTTGACGGAAACGCGTTAACAGATGAGCAATTAGCTGTAATTAAAGCTGCAAACTAAAACTCATTTTTAAGGCAAAAAATTGGTTTTAAAACTAAATCTGAATTTACAAAGGTTCTCTGGCAGTCTTGTAATTTCAGATTTGGCTTTTTAAGAGGTTTTAAAAATGCTTAAACGTATGCTATGAAAGAAAATTATTTTTTAATCGGTTTGCTTGTTTTGTTTTTTTTGAGTTGTGACCAGCAGAAAGAACCGGTTTTTAAATCTGAAGATCTGGCATTAATCCCGCAACCGCAAAAGCTTACATTAAACCCGGGAAGCTTTCAATTTACTGAAGCAACCGTTTTTGTGATTTCAGACAGTTTACAGTCGGTTACAACTGCATTTCGTAATAAATTTAAATCAAGTGCCGGTTGGAATTTAGAAATACAACAGCAAGCTCCTGCTGCTAATTATGTGCAATTTACCGTTGATAAAAATCTAAAAACCGAAGCCTATTCCTTAACTGTAACTTCTGAGTTTATAGATATCAAAGCTGCTTCTTCCGCAGGTTTTAGATATGCTTTAGAAACTTTACGCCAACTGCTTCCGGTTCATATTGAACAAAAACAAGTAGGAGAAAAAGATAGTTTTTATATTCCGAATCTTGCAATAGAAGATGCGCCATGCTTTAAGTGGCGCGGTTTAATGCTTGATGTTTCCAGACATTTTTTTGAGAAGGATTACATTTTAAAAACTATAGATCGCCTTGCGATGCTAAAAATGAATACGCTGCATCTGCATCTGGTAGACGATCAGGGATGGCGCATTGAAATTAAGAAATATCCCAAACTTACCGAGGTAGGAGCCTTTAGAGTAAATCAGGAAGACAAGCATTGGAACGCCAGATCAGAAAATAATTCTGATGAGAACGGTACGTATGGCGGGTTTTATACGCAGGAAGATATAAAAGAGATCGTAGCATATGCTACACAACGCGGAATAACAGTAGTTCCCGAAATTGAGATGCCGGCTCACGTGATGAGTGCTATCGCATCATATCCATTTTTATCCTGTACACAGCAATCTATAGGTGTGCCCAGTGGTGGGGTATGGCCTATTACCGAGATTTACTGTCCCGGAAAAGAAACTACTTTCAAATTTTTAGAAGAGGTACTTAGCGAAGTAATGCCGCTTTTTCCATCAAAATACATACACGTGGGTGGTGATGAAGCCACAAAGACAAACTGGGAAACCTGTCCCGATTGCCAGCGTCGTATGAAAGAAGAACATCTGGTAGATACCGACGAACTCCAAAGTTATTTTATGAAACGTATGGAGCAATTTCTGGAAGCTAATGATAAGGTGTTAATAGGTTGGGATGAGATTCTTGAAGGTGGTTTGCCACCATCTGCAACGGTTATGAGTTGGCGTGGTACAAAAGGAGGCTGGGAAGCTTCAAAGGCAGGTCACGATGTGATAATGACTCCCGAAAATCCGATGTATTTTAATTTTTATCAGGGCAATCCTGATGTAGAGCCCTTAGCCTTTGATGCGATGAACACCCTTGAGCAGGTGTATGATTTTTCACCTGTAATAGACTCAATGAGCGTAAGTCAAAAAAATCACGTGCTGGGTGCACAGGCTAATTTATGGTCGGAGTATATCACCACGCAAGATGACTCTGAGTATATGATTTTTCCGAGGATAACAGCGCTTGCAGAAGTGCTTTGGTCTGCTAATTCTAAACCGGGATGGGAAGACTATACTTCGCGGCTACAACGCTTTTTGCCACGTTTAGATGCTTTAGGAGTTAATTATTCGCGTAGCGTTTATAATGTGGAAGCAACTGCAGAACGCGACACAGTCTTTGGCGGAATTCGTTTAGCGCTTGCTTCAGAAATGCCTCAGGCATCAGTATTGTATGCGCTAGATAACGAAGAGCTAAATGCTAATGCTAAAGTTTATAATGAGCCATTTACGATAGATTCTACAACCACACTTACTGCAGCAGTTTTTGAAAATGGAGCCCCCGCAGGTCGCGTTTTATCTAAAACATTTAATTTTCATAAAGCAGCAGGTGCTACAGTTACATTGGTAGAACAACCGCACAGAAACTACCGGGGAGCAGGTGGTGCGACATTAGTTAATGTGCTACGCGGTTCTAAGAATTTTCACGACGGGCAATGGCTGGGCTGGTTAGCCACACCTGTAACGCTGCTTATAGACCTCAATGAGGTTAAAGAATTTTCTAAAGTACGTATAGGAGTTTTAGAAAATCAAGGTGCGGGCATTTATTTCCCATCAGATTTTAAAGTTTCAGTGTCAAAAGATTCGATTAATTATGCAACAGTTGGTCAGTTAGAACACCTATTTAAAGCCAATGGGGCATCAACATTAAAAACATTTACAGTAGACACTAAAGTGCAAAAGGCACAATTTATAAAAGTAGAAATCACTACGTATATTCCAGAAAATAAAAGAGGAGTTTTTACCTTTTTAGACGAAATATTAGTGGAATAATCCCAAAAATAAGGATATGATATTGAACAAGAAAACACTGCTGCTCGTTAGTTTAATCTCTGTGTTTTTCGCGAATGCGCAAGAAGTAGATTATACCCAATATGTAAATCCATTTATAGGGACTTCTAATTTTGGAGCTACAAATCCAGGAGCAATTGCACCACGCGGTATGGCAAGTGTTTCCCCTTTTAACGTAGCAGGAAAACAAAATACATTAGAAAAAGACAGCCGCTGGTTGTCTAACCCATATGTGAGTGAGAACACGTTTTTAACGGGGTTTAGCCACGTAAATATGAGCGGTGTAGGCTGCCCAGATTTAGGTGTTATTTTAAGTATGCCTACCACAGGTGCGCTCGAAACAGATTATTTAAAATACGGAACAACCTATAAAAATGAAGTTGCAAAACCCGGTTATTATGGGGTAGAACTTGATAAATATGCTATTAAAACAGAGTTGACTGCTAGTACGCGTGTAGGTGTGAGTCGCTATAGTTTTCCCGCAGGGAAATCTAATATTCTGCTCAATTTAGGATTGGGGCTTACTAACGAACACGGGGCAATGCTAAAAATTAATTCGGCTAATGATGTAGAAGGCTATCGTATGGTAGGTTCATTTTGCTACAACAATGCAGAGGGCGCCTATCCTGTTTATTTTGTCGCGCGCCTTTCCACCGAAGCAAAAGATTATGGTATTTGGGATAAACCCGAAAAATACAAAGGCGTAGAAGCCGAGTGGATGACGTATAATGGCAAGACCCGTATTAAAGAAAAGTTTATGCGAGAGATCGTGGGAGATAGCATAGGTGCTTATTTTAGTTATGATTTTGAAGCGCCAACACAAGTGGTTATGAAAGTAGGTATCTCATATGTGAGTATTGATAATGCGCGTGAAAATCTGGATGCCGAAGTAGGTGATGCTACTTTTGATGAGGTGTATAAAAAAACGCAAAAAGCCTGGAATGATAAATTAAATGTGGTTGAAGTTACCGGCGACAACACCGATGATAAAACTATTTTCTATACGGCTTTGTATCATACGCAGGTAGCTCCCAGTATCTTAAATGATAGTAATGGGGAATATCCGGCGATGAAAACCCGTGCTGTAAAGCATACAGATGGCACGCGGTATACCGTGTTTTCGCTTTGGGATACGTATCGCAACTATCATCAATTAATGAGTTTGTTATATCCACAAGAGCAATTAGATATGGTGAATTCAATGCTCGATATTTATGATCAGAATGAATGGTTGCCTAAATGGGAGCTTAATGCTACCGAAACTTTTACGATGGTGGGCGATCCTGCTGCTGTAGTTCTTGCAGATACCTATTTACGAGGCATTAAAGATTTTGATATCAATAAGGCTTACGAGGCTATGCTAAAAAGTGCCGATACTCGTGAGAATAATCCGTTGCGTCCCGGTCTAGGCGAGTATATAGATAACGGGTATGTAAGTGTAGATTCGCATATAAAAGGCCCTGTTTCTACCACTCAAGAATACAATATAGCCGATTTTGCGATTGCGCAATTAGCAGAATCTTTGGGTAAAAAAGAGGATGCTAAGCGCTTTAAAAAACGATCACTTTCTTATAAGAAATTATACAATAAAGAGAGCCGTTTTTTACAACCTAAAATGCTTGATGGCAGCTGGTATACACCATTTGACCCGTTAGCGGGCGCAAATTTTACAGAAAATCCGGGTTTTATAGAAGGCAACGCGTGGCAGTATTTATTTATGCAACCGCATGATATTAACGGAATGATTAAGTTAATGGGTGGTGCAAAAGCTTTTGAAGAAAAACTGGATGCGGTTTTTAGTGAGCAACAATTTGATATGGCAAATGAACCCGATATTGCTTATCCGTTTTTATACAATTACCTGCCTGGTAAGTCGCACAAGACACGAGAGAAAGTTGCTTCGTTAATTGATACCTATTTCACCAATAAGCCGGCAGGATTACCGGGTAATGAAGATACCGGTACAATGAGTGCCTGGTTAATTTATGCAATGATGGGATTTTATCCTATGACGCCTGCAGATCCTATGTACACCCTGTCTGAACCCCAATTTGAGACTATTACAATTCACCTAAACTCAGATTTTTATTCTGAAAAATCATTGTTGATCGAAAGGAAAAGTGATGCAACAACAGATATGGATGCAAATTTTAAAATTGATGGTAAGCCTTTAAAAGACAATTTTATCTCTCATAAAAATTGGGTGAAGGCAGGCCACGTAATTTTTGAATAAATACTACTGTCGTAAATACACGAAATAAATTTTAAATAACCCAAATGTTATTTAGACCTTTAGAATCGTTGTCTATCGAATCTTTTTTGAAAATATTAAGATAAATTAGAATTTCATATCAGAAAATTAAAAGTCTTCTTTTAGTATGAAAGAGGTTTTTAAAACAGTTATTGAATATTAGTTTTTAGCAGAACTATTTAGCAGAATCATTATGGAAACAAGCGTTAAGAATTCGACACTTATAAATTATGAACCGGCGGGTAAATTTGAAGAGACCCGTTTTGAAAAAATCCACAACATCAGCTTTTCGCGGTCTGGTGAAGCTTCGGTTATCGTAGCACACGAGATTGCAGATTTAATTCGTAGTAAAGCAGCTGCGGGAGCACAGTGTGTGTTAGGTTTAGCAACCGGTTCATCGCCTATTAATGTGTATGCTGAGTTGGTGCGTATGCATAAGGAAGAAGGTTTAAGTTTTAAAAACGTTGTAACCTTCAATCTTGATGAATACTGGCCTATGGATAAGTCTGATGTACAGAGTTACCATTATTTTATGCACGAGCATTTATTCAATCATATAGACATTCCTGCAGAAAATGTAAATATTCCTGATGGTACAATTGCTCAGGAAGCGATTAAACCCTATTGCATTGGTTATGAAGCTAAAATAAAAGCCGCTGGTGGATTAGACTTTCAACTCTTAGGCATAGGTAGGACGGGTCACGTAGGTTTTAATGAGCCGGGCTCGCATTTTAATTCGGGTACCCGAATGATTACTTTAGATTATTTAACCCGTGCAGATGCTGCAGGTTCATTTAGAGGTATTTCTAATGTTCCTAAAAAAGCCATCACGATGGGAATCAATACAGTGCTTAATGCAAACCGTATTGTGCTCTTAGGTTGGGGACAAAATAAAGCCGAGATTTTAAAAGAAACTATAGAAGGAGAAATCTCTTCTACGGTTCCTGCAACGTACTTACAGGAACACGATAACACCACGTTTGTACTGGACGACGCCGCAGCTTCAGAACTTACCCGAGTAAAAACGCCGTGGCTGGTAGGTACCTGTGACTGGACTAAAGAACTTACTGCAAAGGCTGTTTTTTGGCTTTGCCAAAAAACAAACAAAACAATATTAAGTCTTACCGATAAAGATTACAACGACCATGGTATGTCAGACTTACTGGCGTTACAGGGCTCTGCATACAACCTGAACATAGAGATGTTCAACAAGTTGCAACATACGATTACCGGCTGGCCGGGAGGTAAACCGGGAGCAGACGATACTAACCGTCCTGAGCGTGCTACCCCAGCCAAAAAACGAATAATAATTTTTAGTCCGCATCCTGATGATGATGTAATCTCTATGGGAGGCACTTTTGACCGTCTGGTAGAACAGGGACACGAAGTGCATATCGCTTATCAAACCAGTGGAAATATTGCAGTAAGCGATACCGAAGCCTTGAAATTTGCTGAAGTAGCCGCACAATTGGGTAATAACGATTGTGAGCGTTTCAGTAAAATTGCAGAGCAAATTAAAAACAAGCAGCGTAATGAAGTAGATCCTCTAGAAGTACGCCAGTTAAAAGGCTTAATCAGGCGTTGTGAATCTCTGGGAGCTACACGATTTGAAGGCGTTGCAGACGAGCAGGTGCACTTTTTAAACCTTCCGTTTTAC
This sequence comes from Leeuwenhoekiella sp. MAR_2009_132, assembly GCF_000687915.1. NCBI lineage: Bacteria > Pseudomonadati > Bacteroidota > Flavobacteriia > Flavobacteriales > Flavobacteriaceae > Leeuwenhoekiella > Leeuwenhoekiella sp. MAR_2009_132. Next base: position 762,504 of record NZ_JHZY01000004.1, on the reverse strand, counting down.
GAGACAGGAAGCATTAAGAAAAACCCAATGTCGCAGCAGGATGTTGCTGTGGTAAACGAGCTTATTTCTACAGTAAAACCGCATCAGATTTATGCTGCGGGCGATCTCGCCGATCCCCACGGAACCCACAAAGTCTGTCTTGATATTATTTTTGAATCCCTCGAGCAGCTCAAAAAAGAAGCGTATATGAGCGATTGCTGGGTGTGGTTGTACCGCGGTGCGTGGCACGAGTTTGAAATGCACGAGATTGAAATGGCCGTACCTATGAGCCCGGATCAGGTGCTTAAAAAACGACAGGCGATATTTTACCACCAGTCTCAAAAAGACGGAGTAATGTTTCAGGGAGAAGATTTACGCGAATTTTGGGTACGTGCAGAAGACCGAAACAAAGAAACGGCTCAGAAATACAGAGATTTAGGACTGGCACAATATGCCGCAATGGAAGCTTTTATGCGCTATCATTTCTAAAAAGAATACTGAAAATAGCATCAGTTAAAGAATCTAAAATAGTAATAACAATACCAATAATAATAGATAGTATGGTAGCTCTAGAAACGCTTGATTATGCCATTATCATCAGCTTTTTTGCAATCACTTTAATCATAGGATTACTGGTCGCAAAAAAATCAGGTAAGAGCTCTTCAGAATATTTTTTATCGGGTAGAAATATGCCGTGGTGGTTACTGGGAATCTCGATGGTTGCCACTACATTTTCTACAGATACACCTAACTTGGTTACTGATATTGTACGTAATCAGGGAGTAAGTGGTAACTGGGTGTGGTGGGCTTTTCTAATCACCGGTTTGCTTACCGTATTTGTATATGCTAAGCTTTGGCGTAAATCTGGGGTAAATACAGATATTGAATTTTACGAATTGCGTTATGGTGGCAAACCTGCAAAGTTTTTACGCGGATTTAGAGCTATTTATTTAGGCGTTATTTTTAATGTTTTGGCGATGAGTGCTGTGACTTTGGCGGCGATAAAAATCGGTCAAATTATGTTAGGGTTGAGTCCGTTAGAAACTATAGGCTATGCAGGATTGGTAACGGTTATTTTTAGTACCATTGGCGGTTTCAAAGGAGTGGTTTACACCGATTTTATTCTCTTTTTTGCCGCTATGGCAGGAGGAATAGGAGCTGCGTATTACTGTGTGAATCTACCAGAAGTTGGCGGTATGAGCGGACTGATGACACATCCTGAAGTTATAGATAAACTAGCTATTCTGCCAGACTTTAGTGATACAAGTTTAGTGGTTACCTTACTTATTATTCCGCTTGCGGTACAGTGGTGGAGCGCGTGGTATCCCGGGGCAGAACCCGGTGGCGGTGGATATATCGCTCAGCGTATGCTGGCTGCAAAAGATGAAAATCACGCAATAGGCGCTACCTTTTTCTTCAACGCTTTGCATTATGCATTACGCCCGTGGCCGTGGATTTTAGTAGCCTTAGCTTCTCTAGTTGTATATCCTGATATTGCTAGTATTCACGAGGCATTTCCCAACATTGTAGAAAGTAAACTGGGAGATGATTTAGCCTATTCGGCGATGCTAACTAAGTTACCAACAGGCTTATTAGGACTGGTTATGGCTTCGTTAATTGCAGCTTATATGTCGACCATATCAACGCATTTAAACTGGGGATCGTCGTATGTGGTAAACGATTTTTATGCCCGCTATGTTAAGAAAGAAGCCTCTCAAAAAGAACTGGTAAATGTAGGTCGAATTTCTACCGTAATGTTAATGGTAGTGAGTTCGGCACTGGCACTGGTGCTTACTAACGCGTATCAGTTATTCAATATAATTTTGATGTTTGGAGCGGGTACCGGACTTATATTTATCCTGCGTTGGTTCTGGTGGAGAATCAATGCGTGGAGCGAAATCTCGGCAATGTTTTCTTCCGGAGTAATTTCAATACTATTTAATTTTAGTCCGTTAGGCTTGTTGTTATTTGGTACTACCCAAGAAGATGGGATGCTTCCAAACTGGTCAACCTATCCGCTGATCGTATTGTTAACGACCGTAGTGTGGGTTGCGGTTACCTTTTTAACCAAACCTGAAAAAGACAAAACCTTATTTGATTTCTACAAGCAAACGCAACCCGGTGGACCGGGCTGGCAACGCATTATTCAGCGAGCCAGTAAAGAAGGAAATAATTTAATTACCAATACCCAAAAGTGGTCTGTGCCAGCAGGAATACTAGCCACTTTGGTAGGTTGCGTTACTATATATGGTGCACTGTTTAGCACCGGCTACTGGATATACGGGTACTTTACTCAAGCCACGATCTTAACAGCACTCACGCTTATTTCAACCTTAGTTCTGGTAAAACTATGGAAGCGCATAAAAACGCGAGTTTTTTGAGTTTTTTTTAAATTTGTTTCTGGTTAAAAAGCGTTCGAAAGAGCGCTTTTTTTTTTCTAGCTCTTAACTGTGCTGCTTTTCTTTTGAGACATTAATTAATTTAACGCAACTAAAAGCAGTTTGCTGCATCTACAAGATGCAATCAAAAATCAAACAGTTATGAAACCCTATTATTATTTAATCGTTTTTCTGGTATTCAATACGACGTTAATTTCGTGTGCTTCTGACGATGATTTAAATTTTAATAGTGAATATAAGACCAGCTTTAAGAGCTGGTTGACTTTTAAAAATGAGTCTGCTAACACCTATAAATATGTAGTAGGTGGAGGCTCGGTTTTTACAGATTACTCCTGGGAAACTACAATTACAGTTACAAATGGGATGGTCACTCAGCGTGATTTTTCTTATGTGGGTGGCAGTCCCAATACTCTTCCCGAAGATCAGAAACAGTGGTCTGAAACTGAAACTACGTTAAATACACACGAAGATACACCGGCAGCTGCTACGTTAACTTTAGATGAAATTTATACTAAAGCGGTTCAGAAATGGCTCGTGAAGCAAAAAGGCTTTACCTCATATTTTGAAGCCAAGAATAACGGCTTAATTTCATTAGCCGGTTATGTTGAAGATAACTGTGCAGATGATTGTTTTATTGGAGTTCGAATTTTAAGCATTACTGCTCTGGATTAAATTTAAAGTTTCAGCAGAAGGTTTAAGTTTTAGATGTCGTAATTATTTCTGAGTTAAACATTCCCTTGTATTTAAGTTCTACCAATTCTGGTTTTAAATAGCGTAATTTACTAAACCTATATTTCAAGGTTTCTGAATTTTTTACAACGCAACGATGACTATTAAACAAGCTGTTATTTCTAAGGGTTTTATCGCAGGCGGACTTATGAATATGTCTGTATTGGTATTTTCAAAATTCTTTACAAACCCCGTTATTACTGAATACGATCCTGTAGTCATGTCAAATTTTGGGTTGTTGATGATTGTTATTTGGGGACTGGCATATATTTCGGTGACCAAAAGCTATCAACATGTAAAATGGCTTGTGGGTGTCTTTGTTATTGAAAAATTGATTTATGGTATCATCTGGATTAACTGGTTGCTCAATCACAATCTTTCCGAAGTTTATAAGAAAGACACTTTAGCGGGGCTATTTTTCTCGATGTATGGTGTAAATGACTGGCTGTTTTTTGGTTTCTTTCTGGTGGTTTTTATACGTTTAATGTGGAAAAATTAAAAATTGAATTAGTTATCCGTAAACACATCTTAAGTTAGCTGTCTATTAGACAATTCTTTTCAAAAGTCATTTTAATTCTTCAAGTCACTAAGCTACGCTCTGTAGTTATTCAGCGATTATTTTTCAATAAACTGAAGTAATCTGTTAGCTTTAAAGGATGTATTGTAATAACTCAGATATAAAGTGTGAGTTATTAGCAGTTTTTTTCAGAAAACATTACAAAATTCTATGCATTCTATTTATTTGAAGAGGTTGATTGCCGCTGTTACTGTGCTTGTTGCAGTGGCACAACTTTCTGCTCAGGATAAAATCCCGGCAAACGCCGACTATAAAATCCCTAAACTAGCTGTAGAACAACGAGTCTCAGATTTAGTTAATCGTATGACGATTGAAGAAAAAGTGGGGCAATTAACCACGCTTTTAGGCTGGAAAATGTACACAAAAACGGGTGATAAGGTAAAAGCTAGTCAGGAACTTAAAAATGCCATTCAAAATCAAAAAATAGGAGCTTTATGGGGTGTTTTGCGTGCAGATCCCTGGACGCAAAAAACACTGGTAAATGGATTAAACCCAGAGCTTGCCGCAAAAGCAACGAATGCAATTCAAAAAGTAGCTGTAGAAGAAAGCCGTTTAGGTATCCCCTTATTTTTAGCTGAGGAAGCCATGCACGGTCATATGGCAATAGGCACAACCGAGTTTCCAAGTGCGATTGCTCAGGCGAGTACCTTTAACCCAAGATTGAATGAAAAAATGGGAGTTGCTGTTGCTCAAGAGCTACGCGCTCAAGGTGCACACATTGGTTATGGTCCTATACTAGATTTAGCACGTGAACCTAGATGGTCGCGGGTAGAAGAGACTTTTGGAGAAGACCCTTATTTGATTGCTCAAATGGGATTGGGGGTGATAAAAGGTTTTCAGGGTGGTGATGGTATACATGATTCAGAAAAAGTAATATCGACCTTAAAGCATTTTGCTGCATATGGAGTTTCAGAGGGAGGTCATAATGGTGGAGCTGTACATATTGGGCAGCGGGAATTGATGCAAGATTATATGTATCCGTTTAAAAAGGCAATAGATGCCGGAGTGCTTTCTGTAATGACCGCTTACAGTTCGGTAGACGGGATTCCCAGTACTTCTCATAAAAGCTTATTAGCGGGTTTGCTTCGTGATCAATGGGGCTTTAAAGGTTTTGTGGTTTCTGACCTGGGAAGTATTGAAGGTATAAAAAATGACCATCACGCAGCAGCGACTTTAGAAGATGCAGCAGCCTTAGCAATGAATGCCGGAGTAGATGTAGATCTGGGCGGGAACGGATTTGATGATGCTTTGCTTACAGCTTATATGGACGGAAAAGTAACTGAAACCCGACTGGATGAGGCCGTAAAAAATGTGCTTCGGTTGAAGTTTAAAATGGGACTTTTTGAGAATCCTTATGTGGATTTAAAGAAGCCTAAGAAGGTTGTTCGCAATGCAGCTCATATAGCTATCGCAAAACAGATGGCACTAGAAGGGGTTACGCTTTTGAAGAATGAAGGCGATTTACTTCCGCTTTCCAAAGAAATTAAACGTATTGCTGTGATTGGTCCCAACGCAGATACGATGTATAACCAGCTGGGTGACTACACGGCTCCACAAGATCCCGAGTTTATCGTAACACCTCTTGAGGGAATACGTGCAAAAATGTCTAATGCTACAATCACTTACGTAAAAGGGACAGCGATACGCGATACCACTCAAACCGACATTCCTGCAGCTGTTGCGGCGGCAAAAAATGCAGAAGTAGCTATTGTGGTTTTAGGTGGCTCTAGTGCACGTGATTTTAAAACCGAATATCTGGAAACAGGGGCAGCTACTGTAGCTTCAAAAAAAGATGAACTGCTTAGTGATATGGAAAGTGGCGAAGGCTACGATCGTTCTACCTTAGATTTAATGGGAAAACAACTCGAGTTACTCAAGGCTGTAGAAGCCACAGGGACTCCTACAATATTAGTGTTGATTACCGGCAGACCTCTTTTAATAAATTGGCCTGCCAAAAATATTCCGGCGATTATAGATACTTGGTATCCGGGTTCTCAGGGAGGACACGCGTTGGCAGATGTTTTATTTGGTGATTATAACCCGGCGGGTCGCCTGCCAGTTTCGATTCCTCGTTCTGTAGGTCAAACGCCGGTTTATTACAACCACTGGTGGCCCAGGCGCCGTGACTATGTAGAAGAATCTTCAAAACCTTTATATGCTTTTGGGCACGGGTTGAGCTATACTACTTTTGAATATTCCACTTTAAAAATTTCGCAAAGCGGAACTGATGAATCTACACAAATAGAAGTGCAGGTAACTGTAAAAAATACAGGTGAAGTTGCCGGTGATGAAGTCGTTCAATTGTATCTGATAGACGAGGTGAGCAGTGTGGTGACACCCGTAAAACAATTGCGGGGTTTTGAGCGTATACATTTAGCGCCAGGCGAAAGCAAAACAGTAAAATTTGTACTTACGCCCGAAGAGTTGGCGTTGTATAATGCTGAAATGAAACACGTGGCAGAAGCCGGAAGTTTTGAAGTGCAAATAGGCGCTTCCTCTCAAGATATTAGACTTAAAGACAGTTTTAAGCTTACGGAAACTATACTATTAAAATCTAAATAAAATTTTATGCGCATCCTTTCATATCCTAAATACTTTTATTGTTTAGCCGCACTAGCAGGTTCCCTAGCCTGCAGTGGAGGCTTATTCGCTCAGGGAGGTAATTTACATGAACGCTCTGAAGTTTATGAGGCGCCAGTAGATCCACAAGTGAAAGCCAAGCTTGAAAACTGGGGGAATCAAAAGTTCGGAATGCTGATACACTGGGGAGTTTATGCGGTTCCCGGAATTATAGAATCCTGGCAAATTTGCTCTGAGCCGTGGCTTGAGCGACCGGAAGGCATGGCGTATAACGACTACAAAAAGTGGTATTGGAATTTGAGTTCGGTGTTTAATCCGGTGAATTTTGATCCCGATAGTTGGGCAGATGCTGCTGCAGGAGCCGGGATGAAATATGTGGTTTTTACAACTAAGCATCATGACGGTTTCAATATGTTTGATACCCAGCAAACCGATTATAAAATAACAAACGGGCCCTTTAAAAACCACCCTAAAGCCAATGTGGCTAAGTATGTTTTTGAATCATTTAGAAAGAAAGATTTTATGATAGGTGCTTACTTTTCTAAACCAGACTGGCACAATCAGGATTTCTGGTGGGATAAATATGCTACGCCAGACCGTAATGTGAATTATGACATTCGTAAATATCCTGAAAAATGGAAAGCCTATCAAGACTTTACCTTCAACCAGATTAGCGAATTGATGCACGATTACGGGCAGATCGATATTTTATGGTTAGATGGTGGCTGGGTGCGTCCTAAAGAAACCGTAAATGACGAAGTGCGAGCATGGGGAGCGCCTATCCCAGAGTGGGACCAGGAAGTAAATATGCCGCGTATTGCGGAGATGGCCCGTGAGGCCCAACCGGGAATTATTTTTGCAGACCGCACCGTTCACGGTCCGTATGAGAATTATCAAACCCCCGAACGTAAAATTCCGGATACGAAACTGGATAACCCGTGGGAGACCTGTATGACCTTAGGAAACAACTGGGGTTATGTACCCAATGATGATTTTAAAACTTCAACCAAAGTGATTCACAGTCTGGTAGAAGTGGTTGCTAAAGGCGGAAATATGTTGCTGGGTGTTGGACCACAACCAGATGGCTTATTACCTCCAGATGCATTACCTATTCTTGCTGAAATAGGAGACTGGCTTGATGCAAACAGTACTGCGATCTATAATACTCATGCTATAGATACTTTTCAGGATGGAGATACGTATTTTACGGCTAATGATAAAGAGACTTTTGCAATTACCTTAATTCCTGAAGGCAGAGATGCTCCTAAAAGTGTATCCTGGAAAGGAAATCTACCCAAGAAAGGAAGTGTTCTAAAATTAGTGAGCAGCGGTAAATCTTTAAAATATACTGTTAAAGACGATAAAGTTACAGTAGCGATTCCATCAGAGATACGTAGAGCTGGAACAGCGGCATTGGCATTTTCATTTAAAAAATAATACCGATGAATCGTATAATAACCACGTTACTTGTATTGTTATTATTAGGATTAACTTCCTGTAAAAACTCTAATGAAGAAACTCCTCCGGAAGCTTTTGGAGCAGTGCCTTCTCAAGAACAGCTTGCGTGGTATGCGATGGAAATGAATGCGTTTATTCATTTTACGATCAATACGTTTACCGATAAAGAATGGGGTTACGGGGATGAGTCTCCAGAACTTTTTAATCCTACAGAATTAGATACAGACCAGTGGTTTTCTACCTTAAAAGATGCGGGTTTTAAAGGCGCGATTTTAACAGCAAAACACCATGATGGTTTTGCTTTATGGCCCTCTAACTATACCGAGCACGATATTGCTGCGAGTCCGTACAAAGAAGGGAATGGGAATTTAGTAAAAGAGGTATCTGAATCTGCTCAAAAATACGGATTGCAATTTGGGGTGTATTTATCACCATGGGATCGTAATCGAGCGGATTATGGCGAATCTTCATACGTAGACTATTACCGCAAACAGGTCGAAGAATTATTTACCGGTTATGGTTCTGTTTTTGAGATGTGGTTTGACGGTGCAAATGGGGGTGACGGTTATTATGGCGGAGCTAATGAAGAACGCAAAATAGATCGTGAGAATTATTACAACTGGCCACAGACCATTGCAATGGCTAAAGAAATTCAGCCTAAGGTTTTGTTTTTTAGTGATGCAGGACCAGATTTACGTTGGGTAGGAAATGAGCGCGGGATAGGAGGAGAAACACATTGGAATACAATTAATGTAGATACGCTTTATGCAGGTAAATCGGGTATTGAAGATCTGTTACAATCAGGAGCTAAAGGCGGGAAAAGCTGGGTACCGGCAGAAGTAAATACCTCAATTCGTCCAGGTTGGTTTTACCATGCTTCAGAAGACTCGCTAGTGCGCACCCCAGAAAATTTATTTGAACTGTATCTCACATCGGTAGGTCGCGGTTCTACCTTGTTATTAAATATTCCTCCAGATCGTCGTGGGTTATTTCATGAGAATGATGTTGCAGCCTTAAAAGGCTTCCGTAGTATTTTAGACTCTGTTTTTGCAGTAAATCTTGCCAAAAAAGCAACAGCTTTAGCAAGTACATCAAGAGGTAAGAGTGATACCTATGCAGCAAGTAATGTGCTTGATGCAGATAAAGATACCTACTGGGCGACAAACGATGGTGTTACCACTGGAAGCATAGAATTAACTTGGGATTCTTTACAAACACTAAATTACTTAGTACTTCAGGAATATATTACACTGGGTCAGCGTGTAGCTGCATTTACGGTTTCAGTCTGGGAAAACGATAGCTGGAAGCCTGTAGCAAATCAAACAACCATAGGATACAAACGCATTTTAAAATTAAATGGTGTAGCAACTACAAAACTCAAAATAGAAATTACTGAAGCCTTGGCGTGTCCGTTAATTTCTAATGTAGAAGTGTATTAAGTTTATAGGGTTACTTGTAATTTTTTACAATAAAATATAGCAACATGAGAATAACTTCAGGTTTAAAATATGCAGCAATACTGGTTTTTATTTTTTCGCTTTGCGGAAAAATTACAGCACAGGAAGAAGTATTATCTATAATTCCTATTCCTAGCCAATATGAAGTCAAGGAAGGTGAATTTCAATTTGATGAGAAAACTACATTTTATGTAGATACCTCTAATACCGAAGTTTATAAAATAGCTGAGGGTTTACAGGAAAAGCTACGAGAAGTAAGCGGGATGATGATTCCTATTCAGCCACTTTCAGATTTTAATGAGCGTACATTATATGCAGTTGCCTTTCAATTAGATTCGCTGAGTGATTTAGGGAATGAAGGGTACACACTTGAAGTTAATACAAAACAAATCACGCTCAATGCAAAACAGCCTGCAGGTTTGTTTTATGGGGTGCAGTCGCTCATACAACTCTTACCTCCCGAGATCGTAAAAAAAGAAATTATACGTGCTTTTGATTGGGTTGTCCCTGCTGTGAGTATCACCGATGTTCCAAAATATGCCTGGCGGGGTTTGCACTTAGATACCGGGCGCCACGTGAGTTCGATTGCATTTATTAAAGAATATCTTGACAATATGGCGATGCACAAGTTGAATACCTTTCATTGGCATTTAACCGAGGATCAGGGCTGGCGCTTAGAAATAAAAAAATATCCCTTATTAACAGAAGTAGGTGCTTTTCGTGATTCTACGCTTGTAGGTCATTACGGTACCGGTAAATATGATGGGAAGCGCTATGGCGGTTTTTATACTCAGGAAGAGGCAAAAGAAATCGTGGCTTACGCTAAAAATTTGTATATAACCGTTGTTCCTGAAATTGAGATGCCCGGGCACTCTACTGCTGCGGTGGCTGCATATCCTGAGTTGGGAGTAACCGGTAAGACTGTTAGGCCATCAACAACCTGGGGTGTTTTTCCTGATATTTTAAATGTCGAAAACAGCACTTTTAGTTTTATGGAAGATGTATTGACCGAAGTCATAGATATTTTTCCTTCAGAATTTATTCATATAGGCGGCGATGAGGCTCCAAAAGATCAATGGGAGCAATCACCACGTGTGCAGTCTCAGATAGACTCGTTAGGTCTAAAAGATGCGCACGAGCTACAGAGTTATTTTATCACGCGGGTAGAGCAATTTTTAAATTCAAAGGGAAGGCAAATTATTGGCTGGGATGAGATTCTTGAAGGAGGTCTTGCTCCTAATGCTGCGGTTATGTCGTGGCGTGGTGAAGAAGGAGGTATCGCTGCTGCAAAAAGCGGGCATCACGTAGTGATGAGCCCGGGATCACATTTGTATTTTGATCATGCGCAGGGCGACCTTCAGCAAGAACCCTTAAATATAGGAGGTTATCTTCCGCTAGATAAAGTGTATTCTTATAAGCCAACTCCAGAAGTTTTAACTGCTGAAGAAGGCAACTATATTATGGGAGCACAGGCTAATTTATGGACAGAGTATTTACCTACAGATGCCAGTCGCGAGTACATGGTTTTTCCTAGAATTAGCGCACTTTCTGAAGTGGTATGGAGTGGGGAGGAGCACAAAGATTGGGAGAGTTTTAAAAAGCGGTTACCTGAGCAATTAATACGTTATGAATATCAGGGAATTAATTATGCAAAAACTATTTATAACATTGAAATAAACGCTAAATGCGACAAAAAGCATAAGAACTTTAGTGTGAGTCTTCATAAACAGTGGGATGGCGTTATCTACTTTACAGTTGACGGAAGCAACCCTACTGCTAAAAGTAAACTGTATAGTATTCCCTTAAAATTAAAACCCGGAACAACTGTCAAAACTGGTCTTTTCAAGGAAGGAAAATTACAGGGTGTTATCACTTCAGAAACGCTGGAAACTCCTAAAAGCTAAGAATTAAAAGAAAATCCCTATGTCTGTAAATTATATAAAAGAAGCCTGTGTAGAAACTTTAGAACAAGCTGTAAAGGCTGAAGCAAAGGGAGCAGATCGGTTAGAGTTGTGCGCGTATCTCACTTTTGGAGGGTTGACGCCTTCAACAGATTTGATCAAAGCGGTTGTGGCAGCGGTAGGTATTCCGGTTCGGGTAATGATACGACCACGCAATGGAGATTTCTTTTACAATGAAGATGAACTGGAACATATGAAAACCTGTATTCAACTTTGTAAAGCCTTAAAAGTAGAAGGAGTGGTTTTTGGTGTGCTAAATGTTAATGCTACGCTCAATATAAAGGCGATTAAAGAACTCACCGAAGTTGCACAACCCTTAAAAATAGTTATACACAAAGCTATTGATGAGACAATAAATCCTATAGAATCATTAAAAGAGTTACTCCATATAGAAGGCATCGACACGGTTTTAACTTCTGGCGGGAAATCTAATGCTTTTGATGGAGCAGAAAATTTAAAAGTTATGGTAGCCCTAGCAGAATCTAAAATTACGGTAATGCCTGCTGGTAAAATTTCTCAATTTAATTTAACAGAATTAGACCAGCTTTTAGGTGCAAAAGCTTATCACGGAAAGTTAATTGTAGGTGAACTCAACTAATATACTATAGCTTTTATATGTTTTTAAAATTCAAATTTTTTCTGGTTGCAAGTGTTCTCTTTTCAAGCTGTGCTGAAAAAAAATTACCTGAGGTTGAGGTTTTAGAAAACGCGTTTATCTATAATAAATCAGATTTTCCGCAATGTCATGCGTCAACATTAGTTGAAACCGAAGAAGGGACTATAATCGCTGCCTGGTTTGGTGGCGAGTATGAGCGTCACCCTAATGTAAGTATTTATCAAAGCTTTAAATCAGATTCAGGATGGTCAACTCCATCAAAAATAGCAGACGGAAAAACACCAAATGATACGATAAGTAATCCTACCTGGAACCCTGTTTTATTTAAAAATCAACAACAAGAATTGCTGTTATTTTATAAAGAAGGACCATCACCATCAAGCTGGTGGGGAATGCTGAAACGTTCTAATGATGATGGCAAAACCTGGTCTGACGCAATACGTTTGCCCGAAGGGATTTTAGGACCTATAAAAAACAAACCCATTCAATTAGATTCGGGAGTTATTGTAAGTCCGTCGAGTATAGAAAGTGAAGATGGAAACACCTGGAAATCTCACGTAGAATTATCTAGCGATCAAGGTAAAACCTGGCAAAGGGTTGCAATTCCATCTGCAGATTCGGTTAAAGTAATTCAGCCTACACTAGTTCAGCTAAAAAAGGGGACTCTAAAAGCGTTGTTGCGAAGTGATCAAAATTATGTTTTAGAAAGTATCAGTACAGATGCAGGTAAGTCTTGGTCTGTCGCAAAACCCGGTACAGTTTTAAACCCAAATAGCGGTATTGATGCTGTGACTTTAGATGGTGGTGGGTTTTTATTAGTTTATAATCCTGCAGAAGCTGGCAAAGACTGGTCTGATGGGCGTAATAAACTAAACCTTGCCTATAGCGCAGATGGAACAATTTGGGAAGACATTTTAAAGTTGGAGGATGAAGAAAAAGGCGAATTTAGTTATCCTGCTATCATCCAGGATTCAAAAGGTTTTATACACCTTACTTATACCCATAACCGCAGTAAAATAAAGTATATGAAGCTAAGGTTGAATAATTAAACCAGGGTTAGTTTAATTCCCATTTCTTGTATACGGTCTGCAATAGCAGGAGAAAGATCTTTATCTGTAATAATTTCGCTAATATCATCGAGATTACAAATTTTTGCAAGACTGCGTTTCCCAAATTTTGAAGAGTCGGCTAGAATAATCGTTTTTTGAGCGGCATCCATCATTTTTTGATTGAGAATAGCTTCTTCAATATTTGTAGTAGTGCACCCATAATCCAGATCAATCCCATCAACACCCATAAAAAATTGATTTGATGATATGTGATTTAAAATATGCTCTGCATAATGCCCGGTTACGGATGCAGACCGGTGTCTGATGTTTCCGCCCAGTTGAATAATGTCAATATCTTTATGCTTCAATAACTCAATTGCTACAAGTAGAGACGATGTAATTACGTTGAGTTTTCCTTTAGGAACTATTGCTTTTCCTAGTTGTTGTACAGTGGTTCCGCTAGCAATTATGATAGAGTCATTTTCTTGTATACGCGCCGCAGCTGCTTCAGCAATCATAGATTTTTCGGTAGCAGAAATTGTAGCCTTTTCAGTAACATCGCGCTCGTTCATATACGGATTTTCTAAAGAAGCGCCGCCATGGGTTCTAAAAAGCAGACCTTTATCTTCAAGAAGTTTCAAATCTTTTCGAATGGTTACGGCAGAAACATCAAGGCGTTCGCAAAGCGTAGCTACCTTAAGATGTTTTTCTCTTTTTAATTGTTCTAAAATTAATTGATGCCTTTCCATATATAAAGTGCCTGTAGTGTTTTTCAAGAAAGAATAAGGTAAAGATACACGATTACAAATACAATAAAAGATTTCTTTTAGTTTCGTTTATATTCGTTTTTAGTATTAATGATGTTTAAATCGAAACTTTAACTTTCGTTAATATTCGTTTTATTTCAATATGTTTATCTTTGTTAAGATCAACACTAGTAAAACACAAATGGAGGAGAATATTTTTAGCCGCAATAGAATAATTGATGATTTATCACTAACTAATAAATGGGATGTAATCATCGTAGGTGGTGGCGCAACAGGTTTAGGAGTGGCTTTAGATAGTGTAACCCGCGGATACAAAACCCTATTGCTTGAGCAGGTAGATTATGCAAAAGGTACTTCAAGCCGAAGTACGAAATTAGTGCACGGTGGTGTGCGGTATCTCGCACAAGGTAATATAGATCTTGTTAAAGAAGCATTGCATGAGCGTGGATTGCTGGAGCAAAATGCACCGCATTTAGTAAAAAACCAAAGCTTTGTAATACCTAATTACCGCTGGTGGGAGGGTATTTATTATACAATAGGTTTAAAAGCTTATGATTTTCTAGCGGGTAAATTAAGTCTGGGAAAATCTACACATATTAATAAAACAAAAACGGTAGAACGTCTTTCAACCTTACGCCAGAAGGGATTGTACGGAGGTGTGGTTTATAAAGATGGTCAGTTTGATGATTCACGCTTAGCCATAAATCTGGCTCAAACGGCAATTGAGAAAGGGGCAACACTTTTAAATCATTTTAAAGTAACCGATTTAATACAGAATCCTTCAGGGAAAATTATTGGGGTTGAAGCGCAAGATGTTGAAACTAATAAGCCATATTCCTTTTCAAGTGACTTGGTTATTAACGCTACAGGCGTTTTTTCTGATGAGATTTTAAAAATGCAGAAAAGTGATGCCCGAAAATCTATAGTGCCAAGTCAAGGTGTGCATTTAGTTTTTGACAAATCATTTTTACCGGGAGACGACGCAATAATGATTCCTAAAACAGATGATGGAAGGGTTTTATTTGCAGTGCCGTGGCACGATAAAGTACTTGTAGGGACTACAGATACAAATCTTGATGATCACAGCTTAGAGCCTCAGGCGCAAGAGCAGGAGATAGAATTTATACTGAAAACATTTAATAATTACCTCGATAAGCCTGTTAAGCGTTCTGATGTGCGTAGTATTTTTGCAGGTCTACGTCCGCTTGCGGCTCCTAAAGACAATTCAGAAAAGACTAAAGAAATATCAAGAAGTCACAAGATTATTGTTTCAGAATCAGGTTTATTAACGATCACCGGAGGAAAGTGGACAACCTATAGACGTATGGCTCAGGACACCATTAATAAGGCCATTGCACTTAAAAAACTTCCGAAGAAAGCCTGCCAGACTTCAAATCTCTCGATTCATGGTGCAATGCCTACTCAAGATCGCGATAATCATTTATATATTTATGGTACAGATCAAAGAGGTATTGCAGCTCTAATTGCAGCAGATGCAAGCCTGGGTGAAAAGCTACATTCTAGATTGCCATTTTGTAAAGCTGAGGTAGTATGGGCGGTGCGTAATGAAATGGCACGTACTGTAGAAGATGTGCTTGCAAGACGCGTAAGAGCTTTGTTTCTCGACGCAGAGGCTGCAAAAGAAATGACTGTAGAGGTTGCGACTTTAATTGCTGAAGAATTACATAAAGATGAGGCTTGGAAACAAGATCAAATAGAAACGTTTACGAGACTGGCAAATCATTATTGTATAAGTAATAGTGCAGTTTCACAATAATAAAATCAACCCGGCACCTTAATTTATTAAATTGAGGTGCTTTTTATAACCAATAAATCAATTAAGTATGGACCAGTATATTTTAGCCCTGGATCAGGGAACTACGAGTTCTCGCGCAATCGTTTTCGATAAACAAGGGAAAATTGTTTCAGTTGCTCAAAAAGAGTTTACCCAATATTTTCCAAAGCCGGGATGGGTAGAACACGATCCTCAGGAAATCTGGTCTACTCAAGCAGGGGTTGCTGCAGAAGCTACTGTTTCTAAAGGGTTGAATGGAAAGAATATAGCAGGAATAGGTATTACTAATCAACGGGAAACCGTTGTCGTATGGGACCGTAAAACCGGGGAGCCCGTATATAATGCCATTGTTTGGCAAGATAAGCGTACTGCAGACTATTGCGATAGCTTAAAGAAAGACGGTAAGACTGAAATGATTCAGGAGAAAACCGGTCTCGTTATAGACTCCTATTTTTCTGGGACAAAAGTTAAATGGATACTTGATAACGTAGAAGGAGCACGCGAGAAAGCTGAAGCTGGAGATCTCGTATTAGGTACGATAGATACCTGGATTATCTGGAAATTTACAAAAGGCGAGCTTCACGTTACCGATGCTACTAATGCCTGTAGAACGCTACTTTTTAATATTAATACAATGCAATGGGATGATGAACTTCTAGAGCTTTTTGATATCCCTAAAAGTATGCTTCCGGAGGTTAAAGACAGTAGCGAGGTCTATGGTCATACTAAAACTACAGTTTTTGCTTCAAAAATTCCTATTGCAGGTATTGCAGGTGATCAAATGGCAGCGTTATTCGGTCAAATGTGTACTAAAAAGGGAATGGTAAAAAGTACTTATGGCACCGGTTGTTTTATGTTAATGAATATAGGTGATAAACCCATACTTTCTAAAAATAACCTATTGACCACTGTAGCGTGGCGCATAGGAGGTAAAACAGAATATGCTTTAGAAGGAAGTATTTTTATAGGAGGAGCTGTTGTGCAGTGGTTACGTGATGGTCTGGGAATAATTAAAAGATCTGAGGATGTTGAGCAATTAGCCGGTTCTGTAGAATCTACAGAGGGTGTATATTTTATTCCTGCTTTTGCAGGGATGGGTGCACCCTACTGGAATCAAAAAGGGAAAGGAACCATATTTGGGATCACAAGAGGTACAACAGATGCACACATAGCCAGAGCTTCAATTGAAGCAATTGCGTATCAAACAATGGATATTCTTAAAGCTATGCATGCAGATTCTGGGATCGAAATTAAAGAGTTACGTGTAGATGGTGGTGCCTCTATAAATAATACACTCATGCAATTTCAGGCAGATGTTTTAGACTCAATTACAATAAGGCCTAAAATAACTGAGACCACTGCCTTAGGAGCAGCTTATCTTGCCGGTCTTGCCGTGGGATTTTGGGATAGTAAAGAGCAAATACAAGAGATGTGGGAAGAGGATAAGCGTTTTGAACCTAAAAAAGACAAAGCAAAAATTGAAGAAGGTATCAAAGGTTGGTATCGTGCAATTAAGGCTTTAGAATATTGGACAACCCTATAACATCTTATATTTATGACTCCTTTTATAGCAGAAATTCTAGGTACAGGACTACTCATTCTTTTAGGAGGTGGGATAGTTGCTAATGATATTTTAAATAAAACCATAGGTCACGGCAGTGGCTGGATGGGAATCACTACAGCCTGGGGACTTGCAGTTTTTGTAGGTGTAGTAGTTGCCGGCCCATACAGTGGTGCTCATTTAAATCCCGCAGTGACTGTAGGTCTAGCGGTGGCAGGCTTGTTTCCATGGGCAGATGTGCCTACATACATCGCAGCAGAGTTTATAGGTGCAATGCTAGGGTCGTCTCTCGTTTATGTGATGTATAAAGATCATTTTGATGCGACTGAAGATGGTGGTTTAAAGCGTGCAGTTTTTTGTACTGCTCCTGCAATACCTAATAAATTTAGAAATATAATAAGTGAGATTATTGGAACTTTTGTTTTATTAATCTGTGTGTTTTATTTCTCTGAAGCCGAGATTAATGATGGCGCAGGAACTAAAGTAGGTTTAGGTTCTATAGGCGCTATCCCAGTTGCATTTGTTGTTTGGGGAATAGGCCTTTCTTTAGGAGGTACCACCGGCTATGCTATTAATCCTGCACGTGATTTAGGTCCGCGTATTGTTCATGCATTATTACCTATCAAAGGAAAAATAGATAGTAACTGGAGCTATTCGTGGATTCCGGTTGTTGGGCCCATTATAGGAGCAGTATTTGCGGCGTTGCTTTTTATGACATTGAATAAATAACTTAAAGCCTTATGCATAATGATGTTTCTGGAGGTGATTTTTTAATCTTCTTCGGAAACATTTTGTTTTATGTTTTAGGCATTATTTTGAGCTTATAAATTTTTTGATGTCTTTATTTGAACCGTATAGCACAAGTATATCATCTTTTTCAAGAAGTAAATGAGGTGTAGCAACACTCTGAACATCTATAATGGTTTTGCGTTTGCCTATATTAGTAGGAACGTGTGCATTTTTTATTGTTGTTAATACCAGTAGATTATAACGCTCTCTAAACTTTACATCTTCGATGGTTTTATTTTCATAGCGTTGCGGTAGTTTAATCTCTACAATACTAAAATATTCATTGAGTTCAAACGAATCAACAACACCCCGCATACACAGTTTTTTTGCCCAGCGTTCGGCGCTTTCCTGCTCAGGATGTACGATCTCATCAACCCCTATTGCATTTAAAACATTCTCGTGAAGGGAGTTCACTGCTCTGCTTATTAATCTTTTTACGCCCAGGTTTTTAAATAATGCGGTGATCATTACGTTTACACCTTGATTTTCACCTACGGCAACAATAACAATATCAGTATCTTTAAGAGGTAAGCCGGTTACAGTAGATTCATCTGTGGCATCAAGACAAATAGTATGTGTTATTTTTTCCTTTAAAGCGTCAACACGATTCATTTTAATGTCGATACCTATAACCTCGTTTCCTGAAGCTGTTAATTTTTCGGCTAAAGAAGCTCCAAAATTTCCCAACCCTAAAATGATATATTTCATAATCTAAACCTGTTTAATTCATCAAAATCTCTTCCGTAGGATAGCGATAGTCTTTGTATTTGATCTTTCTAAAAAGCGCAATCATAATCGTAAGCATACTTACTCTACCTATAAACATTACGATAATTAAAACTCCCTTACTTGCAGCGGTTAGGGTAGCGGTGATCCCTAAACTTAAGCCCACAGTACTGTAAGCAGAAAAACATTCAAAAGCGATGCTGAGTAAGGTTTTCTCGGGGTCAAATGCAGCAATTGAGATCACTGCAAAACCTATTACAACCAGTGAAAGCGAAATAATTGCAAAGGCCCTGCGCACCGAAATATCTGCTATTTCTCTACGGTACACTTCTATACGTGTTTTTCCTTTTGCCAGACTAAAAAAGTTTAGAGTTGCAATGGCAAACGTACTTGTTTTTATACCACCACCAGTAGATGCGGGAGAGGCTCCTACCCACATGAGAAAGAAAATCATCATGAGTGTAGAAAAGTGAAGCTGGTTCATGTCTAAGGTGTTGAAACCGGCCGTACGCGGGGTAGTCGCGCCAAAAAAAGCAGTAACAAATTTCCCTAATCCTCTATGCTCTACTAAGGTGTTGTTATACTCATTGAAGAAGAATATAACCGTACCTATTGCCATTAAACTTCCTGTGGTGATTAAGGTAATACGACTATTGAGACTTAAAACCCAGGGTTTATAGATTGTTGTTTTTGTGTGACCCAATAAAAGCGGACTTATAATTTTGTACTTTAAATATTTAATCACATTGATTACGATAGGAAAACCTAGTCCTCCAAAAACAAAGAGGCCAATTAAGGTAAGCTGCATTACATAATTATAGCGGTAATCTAGATCATAAATGCCATTAGAAAGTGTAGAAAAACCGGCATTACAAAAAGCAGAAACCGCGTGGAAAACTGCAAAAAATACCCGGTCAAAAAATTCGGGTATGTGTTTAACTTCTAAACTTGAAAAAATGATTAATGCACCAATAGCTTCTATAGAAAATGTAATAAGTAAGATGCGTTTTAAGGTAGAAAATACTTCGCCTATTTTCTGAGAATTAGTCATATCACTTAAAACAACCTGATTTTCAAAAGAGGTAACCCCTTTAAAAAAATAGCTAAAATAACTTGCAAATGTAAGTATCCCCAGACCCCCTAATTGAATGAGAAAAACAATGATATGTTGGCCAAAGGGAGTGAAATAACTGCCGGTGTCTACAACGATTAGGCCGGTAACGCATACTGCACTTGTTGAGGTGAACAGGGCGTCTAAAAATGAAATGCCTTCATAAGTTGCGTTGGGTAATTTGAGCAGTAGTGTTCCAAATAAAATAATACCAATAAAACTTACAATAAATAATTGTGCAGGGTTAAGGTAGTTACGCCTGTAATTGAGGCGCTGCTCTGCAAATTCTCTTATAAAAGTGAGTAAAATGGCAGCTTTAATCCAATTGTCGTTGTACAAAAAGCTGAGGTGTCTGTGTGCTTCTTGCGAAAAAAAATGAATTCCTATTACATAAATTGTAAATAGAATTGACAGGGCATCAAATACGATAACCTGAGTGCTTAGTTTTTTAGAAAAGGTAAAATAGCGCACTAAAGTCACGGCAATACCTACAAAGAGAATGATAAGGTAATAGGCATTTAAGAAATTTTGAATCTGAGAAGACTGCTCGTATCCAAAATCAATTATAAATGCAAAAACCCCGATGAGGCTTAGAACAAAAGCAGAACGAAATAATGTATTTAATGTCAGAACTTTGGATATGCTATCTTTCAAACCCAATTGATTTAATTATAGCGCAAAGTTAGGGTAATCTAAAGTACCGTTGTTTTTTTAGATCTTTAATTATTTGATAAAAGAAAGGATTCATTAACTATTACGATATCGGGGTAAAACCAATATTTTAAGACTTCTTGTGAAGGATATTTTTCTAGTAGTTTTTTAAACACCTAGTTTTGCAAAAAATATAAATGATGAAAGCAAAACCAGAAGCACGATTAGAATTGTCTGAAGCAGAAATGCGCCAGTATGGTTATAAAGTTATTGATTCTATAATTGCACATCATTTAGGGCAGGAAGATAAAAAACCGGTGTCGCTAGCTACACGTAAAGAGATGGATTCTTTATTGGGAGAATCAATTCCTGAGCTTGCCACCCCGGTAGATACTGTTTTAGATACGGTGATGGAGAAGGTAATGCCGTTTACTAATTTGTTAAGTCACCCTAAGTTCTTCTCTTTTGTTCCCGGGCCCAGTAACTATGTAAGTGCTATTGCAGATGCCCTGGCGACAGGATTTAATATTTTTTCTGGTGGGTGGATCGCTTCTCCCGCTGCTGCAGAACTAGAGATTTTAACTGTAAACTGGCTTCTTGATTTGTATGGTTTTCCGCAGAAAAGAGGTGGCGGTATATTTACCAGTGGGGGTTCTATGGCAAATTTAACTGCGCTGGTGACTGCCCGAAACATTAAGTGTGGTGACGATTTTTCTAAAGCAGTAATTTACCTTTCAGACCAGGCTCATTCTTCAAATATTAAAGCCATACGGGTTATAGGTTTTAGAAAAGATCAAATACGCCTTATTCCTACCGATGGAGAGTTTAAGTTTAGCTTAAATAAGCTGAAAAATGCAATTAATAAAGATCGTCTTGCGGGGTTACAACCTTTTTGTTTATTAGCATCTGCAGGTACAACAAATACCGGTACAGTAGATCAACTCCCCGAGTTAGGAGCGATTGCAAAAACCGAAGACCTATGGTTTCACGTTGACGGCGCCTATGGCGGAGCAGCAATTTTAGCAAAAAACGGTAAGCAACTTTTAAAAGGTATAGACAAGGCAGATTCGCTTACTGTTGATCCGCATAAGTGGTTTTACCAGCCGTACGAAATGGGGTGTTTACTGGTGCGCAATCATAAATGGCTGAGCGGTACTTTTACTGAAAAGCCCGAATATTTAAAGGATGTAGAAGGAAACAGTTCAGAAATAAATTTCTACGATCACGGGATACAACTTACCAGACGGTTTAGAGCACTTAAGTTTTATATGAGTATTAAAACCTTTGGCCTTAAAGCGTTTCGGGAGGCGGTGCAATACAATTTTGATTTGTGCGAAAAAGTTGAAAGTATTCTTCGGAAAAGTAAAAAGTGGGAAGTGGTATCTCCTGCCACACTAGCGATTATCAATTTTAGATACAATCCTATAGACCGCAATTTAACTGAAGCTGAACTTGATAATTTAAACTCTAAAATTTCAGAAAAAGTAGTTGATTCTCGGGAGGCTATGTTAGTTACTACGGTATTAAATGGTCAGACCGTTTTGAGAATGTGTTTAATAAACCCCAGAACAACGTTGGCGCATGTTGAAGAAACTATTGCGCTATGTGAACAAATGGCAGAATAATTATTCCGCCATTTTTTCAAGAATTTCAGCTTTAGAAATTTTAGAATTGGCTCCTTTTTTACCGGCAACCATGGCGCCCAGAGCGCAGGCAAATGCAAGTGCATCTTCCGGAGTATTTTCTTCTTTAAAAAGTTGGCTTATTAACCCGGCTAAGAAAGAATCTCCAGCACCTACGGTATCAACAACTGTTGTGCTATAGCCACTGTGTGAATACATATGGCCATTTTTATAAAGTACAGCTCCTGCTTCGCCACAGGTTACACAAATAAGTTGGGTATTAGTAAGTTTGCTTAAGTCAGCTAGTTGATCTTCCATAACCACACTTTTGATTTCAAGATGTGTTACTATTTCGGTTAGTTCTTCATCATTCATTTTAACCATTTGTGCCTGCTTCATAAACTGCACAATATGATCTAATTTATAATGCGGTTTCCTCAGGTTTACATCAAAAATGGCAAATTTACTTTGCGGTAATAACTCTTTAAGAGTATTTCTTGAAACTTCATTGCGTGCAGCCAGAGAGCCAAAAATAAATAAATCTGCATGTGCAACGGCTTCCTGATTAGCTTCGGTAAGTTTTATTGTATCCCAGGCAACAGGACTTTTAATTTTGTAAGAAGCACTTCCCGTATCATCTAAGGTTACCAGTACCTGCCCGGTTTCAAGATCATCATCTTCTTGTATTAAATCCTGATTGAGTTCAAATTGATCAATAGCAGAACGTGTTTCTTCTGCAAGACCATCTGTGCCTAACCTGCTAATCATTTGCATAGAGACGCCCAGACTTTGCAATCTAAGACATAGGTTTAGCGGTGCACCTCCTAACGCCTTTCCGTCAGGAAAAACATCCCATAAAATTTCTCCAAAACTTATTGCTGTAATTGACTCTTTCATCCTAACCTAATAATTTATCTTCTAATTCTTCTAACGAAATGCCTTTGGTTTCTGGCATCATAAACTTGGTAAATAACAATTGCAAAACCATCATAGCTGCAAAAAATGCAAATATAGGCCAGGGGTTGTCTTTAAAAATTCCATCTTCACTATCTAGAAAAACAGGAGTAAGCAAGGTTATCAAAGCGGCAAAAACCCAGTGCGTACCGGTACCCCAGGATTGACCATAAGCACGTACTTTGTTTGGGAAAATTTCAGATATAAACACCCAGATTACGGCTCCCTGTCCTATAGCATGGGAGGCGATAAACATTAGTATAAAGGCTAAAAGGATAGAGGAGCTTGCTCCTGTGTAAAAACACCAAGCAACAGTAGCTAAACTTATGATATAACCAATAGAGCCTATAAACATAAGGGTACGTCTGCCCAGGCGGTCTATTAAGCCTACGCCCACAAAGGTAAATATGAGGTTAATTACACCTATAGATATAGAATTAAATAAGGAGTCTTCTGTAGCTAAACCTGCTTTTACTAATATTTCTGGGGCATAATATAGTATGAAATTAATACCGGAAACCTGATTAAAAAATGCAATCAAAAAAGCGAGTATAAGTGGTTTTTTATATCGTTTAGTAAACAGGGTAACATCGTCTGAAGTCTTGGCAAGTTCTGTTTTTATAGTATCTATTTTTTGCTGCACTTCGGCGATAGGATATACGCGATTGAGAATTTCAAAAGCTTCTTTTTCATCTTTTCGTTTGTGTAACAGCCATCGCGGACTTTCAGGAACTCCTAACACCAGTAAGATGTAAAGTATTGCAGGTATCCCTTCTACACCCAGCATCCAGCGCCAGTCATTTGCACCCTGAAAACCTTCTAAAAGATAATTTGAAAAGAATGCGATAAGTATACCAAAAACAATATTAAATTGATACAAAGCAACCAGTTTACCGCGGTTTGACGCGGTTGAAATTTCAGAAATATAGGTAGGAGCGGCCACAGATGAGGCACCTACACCTACACCACCAATAAATCTAAAAAATGAAAATAAATAAGGGTCTGGAGATAGTGCCGAACCTACAGCAGATACTAGATATAAAACACCTATCCAGAATAAAGTCTTTTTTCTGCCAAAACGATCACAGGGAATACCACCGGTAAGTGAGCCTAATACTGTACCCCATAAGGCCATTGACATTATGAATAAACCGTGAAAAAGAGGAGAAAGATCCCATAACTGTCTAACCGGCAAATTAGCCCCAGAAATAACTACGGTATCAAAACCAAATAGAAATCCTGCTAAAGCTACCGTAATAGACCATTTTTGTACTGCTTTCATTTAAGTGTTCTTTGTTTAGTAACTAATTTTTACCAAATACTCGGTATAGGGGTAATGCTAAGATTTGAAACTGCTGCTTTAGTTTTTAATTTAAACTGCGTGTATGGGGCATTTGGAAAAAATTGAGCTGTAAGAGCATTCATACCACCATCTCCAAAAAACTCTATAGAAGAAGCATCCATATATATGGCAAATTCAGCGGTTGTATCATTATTAAAAACCGCAGGAGCTTTCATAAGGGGTAAAGCAAATTTTTCTGAAAATGAAATCTGGCCACTTTTACTTCGGTCTAAGGTGTACTCTTGAGAAATTGCATCAAAAGTAACCGTTAAATGTTCTCCTTTTGTATTGCTTAATTGCAGTTCAAAATCTACTACCGGTTTTGGCATTTCAAAATAGATTTTAGATTGATGAAGAGAACTGTCTGTAAAGGTGAGAACATCTGATTCTAATTTAGTTTTGGGAGTCAAAACTTCAAGACCTTCGGTAAAATCTGCAAGTGGATTGTTAGATAAATAGTACTCATTTGTTTTGTGTAATTCTAATTTCCGCGGAAGCGTCATTGCGCTTCTCCAGGCTTCTGTTGGCGTTTCCTGGCCATATTCCCAATTGCTCATCCAGCCTATAAAAATACGCTGATTCTCAGGTAGGTTGTTGTAAGTAATACCTGCATAATTATCCCGTCCCAAATCAATCCATTTTTCATCTTTTTGTTCTGAAGTAAATGTTCTACCATCAAACTCACCTACGAAGTATTGAGTTCCTGAACCTCCGTTAGGTGCGCCGGGATTAATACTAATAAACAAAACCCACTTAGTTTCTCCGGTTTCTGCAATCGTTAAAGGAAAAAGATCGGGGCATTCCCAAACTCCACCGTGCGCGCCTCTATCTCTACCAAATTCACTCAGATAGGTCCAGTCTATTAAATTGTCTGAATTATAGAACATGGCATAATCTCCGGCAACAAGAATTAAAATCCATTTTTGAGTTTGCTTATCCCAGAACACTTTTGGGTCTCTAAAGTCTATCAGATTTTCTGTGTTAGGTACCACCGGGTTTCCTTCATATTTTGTGAAAGTTTTCCCGTTATCGAGACTGTATGCGATGCCCTGATATTGAAAGTCTGTCGTTTTAGCTTCGGCGCCTTTAGGTTCATGATAAGTAAACATCGCTACAAGAGGTGGGTTTTCTGCAGTACCCAGACCAGATGTGTTTAAAGAATCTATAACCGCACTCCCCGAAAATATATAACCTAGTGAATCTGGTGCCAGTGCTACAGGTTCATTTTGCCAATCTTTTAAATTTTTACTGGTAGCGTGCCCCCAGTGCATAGGCCCCCAGACAGTAGACTCTGGGTGATACTGAAAATACAAATGATACGTACCATTGTGGTAAACAAGTCCGTTAGGATCATTCATCCAGTTTGCTTCAGGAGAATAATGATATTGTGGGCGAAAATTTTCGTAATATGTCATGTCTGTAGTATCTTTAGGCTCTGTAATTGAATTCTTTTCTTCTTTGCAGGAGACAAGGATTAAAATCAGTACTAATTTGAGGGCTATACCTTTCAATTTGAGTTGTTTTATTGGTTTCATTCAATATGAAAATGAAGGAAAATTAATAAAATTTAAGATAACTTAATCGATTTAGTTAGCTAATTTTACCAATTCTTAAATTTAGTACAATAAATAGATAAAATCGAATATAAATTATATTAGGATTTGAATTATGAAAAGAAAACTGACCCTCAAACTGATAGCTAAAGAACTTGGAGTATCTATTTCTACGGTTTCTAAAGCGTTGAGAGATAGCCCCGAAATAAGTGAAGAAACCCGTGAGAAAATTAAAGCTTACGCTAAGTTATATAATTATAAGCCTAACAATATAGCGTTAAGCCTAAAAAATAGAAGAACCAATACGATAGGCGTTATCATACCACAAATTGTACATCACTTCTTTACAACCGTAATTAGTGGTATAGAGCAAGAGGCGCGTGATCGTAATTATAATGTGATAATTTGTTTATCTAACAATGGTTTTGACAAGGAAGTTGAAAATATGGAGCTTCTGGCGAATGGAAGCACAGATGGTTTTATACTTTCTATATCTAAAGAAACCATGCTTAAAGAAGATTACCATCATTTAAATGAAGTAATTGAGCAGGGTATGCCTGTTGTCATGTTTGATCGCGTTGTAGAGGGTATTTCTTGCGACCGTGTACTTATTGATGATAAAGCAGGAGCAAAAAAGGGAGTCACCCATATGGTGCGTACCGGTTGTCGT
Organism: Leeuwenhoekiella sp. MAR_2009_132; assembly: GCF_000687915.1. Taxonomy (NCBI): domain Bacteria; kingdom Pseudomonadati; phylum Bacteroidota; class Flavobacteriia; order Flavobacteriales; family Flavobacteriaceae; genus Leeuwenhoekiella; species Leeuwenhoekiella sp. MAR_2009_132. Next base: position 736,158 of record NZ_JHZY01000004.1, on the reverse strand, counting down.
AAAATAGGGATTATAACTTCTGAAGATTATATAAGTGTTGGACGTTTACGTACCGAAGGATATCTGGATGCTCTTGATGATTTTGGTATTGAAGCCAATGATGATTTAATACTGAAGTTAGATAATATAGATGACCTTACTGAAGAATCAAAGAGACGCATTGAAGATTTTGTTACTAATAATGAACTTGATGGTATTTTCACGGTTAATGAATTCTTTGCCGTTCACGCAACACGCGTGTTAACTAAACTAGGAAAGAAAATACCTGAAGATGTATCCATAGTTTGTTTTACAGATGGTCAACTTTCTGAAAACATGATTCCAAGTTTAACAGCTGTGAGTCAACACGGAGAAGAAATGGGGCGCAAAGCAGCAGCTATACTTATCGAAAAGCTAGAGCGTGAGGAAACCGGCGCCGAAGTTTATGATACCGCTTATATAGATACAAGTCTTGTTGAACGAGAATCTACACGCAAATTAAACCGATAATTAGAATGAGTAAAAAAGGATTTATATTCGATCTTGATGGTGTAATTGTAGATACAGCAGGCTTTCATTATTTAGCATGGAAGTCACTTGCAAATGATCTGGGTTTTGAATTTACTGAAGAACAAAATGAGCGTTTTAAAGGTGTAAGCCGTGTACGCTCTTTAGAAATATTACTTGAAATAGGAAAGAGAAAAGCTACTCAGGAAGAAAAAGACGTGTGGCTAACTTCTAAGAATGCAGAATACTTAGGTTATATAGAAAAAATGACCAAAGCAGATATTTTACCGGGTGTTCTTGATGTTCTCAACTATTTAAAAGAAAGAAATATACCAATGGCATTAGGATCTGCAAGCAAAAATGCACAACCTATATTAAAACGTGTAGGGCTTTATGATATGTTTGATTTTATTGTAGATGGCAATCACGTAGAAAAAGCCAAACCAGATCCTGAGGTTTTTACAATAGGAGCAGAAGAACTTGAGGTAGATTTTAAAGACACCATTGTTTTTGAAGATTCTATTGCCGGCATACAGGCTGCAAATAAAGTAAATATGGTGAGTGTAGGAATAGGTGATGCAGAAACACTATACGAAGCAGACTATATATTTAAAGATTTTACCGAAATCAATACCCAATTTTTAGACCAACTAATCAACGCTTAATACCATGAATCAAGATTATATCATACCCGCACCGTGGGCAATTTTAGAAGAAGGATTTGAAAAAGAGCATGTAAAATCATCAGAAAGCTTATTTAGTATAGGCAACGGTGCCATGGGGCAACGTGCTAATTTTGAAGAAGAATACAGTGGGAAAACCTTTCAGGGAAGTTATATAGGTGGTGTTTATTACCCCGATAAAACACGAGTAGGCTGGTGGAAAAATGGCTATCCTGAATATTTTGCTAAAGTACTTAACGCACCCAGTTGGATAGGAATAAAAGTTCTTGTTGATGGGGAATCTTTAGATCTAAATACCGTAAAAAGTGTAAAAGACTTTAGACGGGAGCTTAATATGAAAGAAGGTTGGTTAGGCAGAAGTTTTGAAGCAGAACTTCAAAATGGGACTCGTTTAAAAGTGAATTCTAAACGCTTTTTAAGTCTGGAGCATGATGAACTGGGAGCTATAAATTATGAAGTAACGCCGTTAAATAAAGATGTGAGCATTAGTTATGAACCGTATTTAGATAGCGGCATTACTAATGAAGACACCAACTGGGATGATAAATTTTGGAACACGCTAAGTGTAGAAGAACAAGGGAATAAGGCTTTTATTACCGCACACACTATGAAAACGCTTTTTCACGTGTGTACCGCAATGTCAAACACCTTTACCGTAGACGGCAAAGAGATTTCATTAACTCTTAAAACTAATAAGACCGAAACGTATATAGGTCACGTTTACGAGACTGATATTCGCGAAGGCGAGACTTTTGCAATTCAGAAATATGCGGGATATATTACATCTTTAAATCACGATAAAGATTCACTTAAGAGTGCTGCAACAGCTGTATTAGATATTGCTTTAGACAAAGGTTTTAAAAACTTACTTACTAAGCAAAAGGAAGACTGGGCAGAAATCTGGTCTATGGCAGATATTGTGATAGACGGTGATGTAAAAGCACAGCAGGGAATTCGATTTAATATATTTCAATTAAATCAAACCTATTTAGGTAAAGATGCACGTCTTAATATAGGGCCTAAAGGCTTTACCGGTGAGAAATATGGGGGTTCTACCTATTGGGATACAGAAGCATATTGCCTTCCTTTTTATATGGCAACGAAAGACCAGCAGGTAGCGCGTAACCTGTTAACCTACCGTTACCAGCATCTTGAAAAAGCGATAGAAAACGCCCAGAAATTAGGGTTTAAAGATGGTGCGGCGCTGTACCCTATGGTGACTATGAACGGGGAAGAGTGTCATAATGAGTGGGAAATCACTTTTGAAGAGATACACCGTAATGGTGCTATGATTTTTGCGATAAGCAATTATGTACGCTACACAGGAGATTATAGTTACATTCCAGAAAAAGGTTTAGAGGTGATTATCGCTGTAGCTCGTTTCTGGAAACAACGCGCAACCTGGTCTGCTAAAAAAGAGCAGTTTGTGATTTTGGGTGTTACCGGTCCTAACGAATATGAAAATAATGTAAACAATAACTTTTATACAAATTATCTAGCGAAGTGGTGTTTAAAATATGCCGCAGAGCAGGTTAAAAAAGTATCTAAAGAGTACAGTTCAGATTATAAAAGAATTGCTGAAAAGACAAACGTTTCTAATGACGAATTAAATACCTGGACAGACGTTTCAGAAAAAATGTATTTGCCCTTTTCAGAAGAAAACGGAATCTACTTACAACAAGATGGTTTCTTAGATAAAGAGTTAGTTACCGTAGCAGATCTTTCAAAATCTGAACGACCTATAAATCAAAAATGGAGCTGGGATCGTATTTTAAGATCACCATACATTAAACAGGCAGATACATTACAAGGTTTTTATGTTTTTGAAGATCACTTTACACAAGAGGAACTTAAAAAACACTTTGATTTTTATGAGCCTTTTACCGTTCATGAATCTTCTTTGAGCCCCTGTGTTCACGCAATACAAGCTGCAAAATTAGATCAGATGGATCAGGCTTATGAGTTTTATTTGAGAACCTCACGTCTTGATCTTGATGACTATAACAAAGAAGTGCACGAAGGTCTTCATATTACCAGTATGGCAGGAACGTGGATGAGTGTTGTAGAAGGTTTTGGAGGTATGCGAATTAAAAATGATATGCTATCCTTTGATCCTAAAATGCCAAATGCGTGGGATGGTTTTTCATTTAAATTGAATTTTAGAGGGCAGATTTTAAAAGTAGCTGTGTCTAAAGGAAAGCATGTTTTCAGTTTAGATAAAGGTTCAGACTTAACGATATTACTTAACGGTAAAGAGGTTAAAGTAAGCTCAGGACAGCCTACTGAAGTTTAAAAATCAAGATTAATAAATTAGAAAAACCCTGTAAATATTCAATTTACAGGGTTTTTTGTTAGATTTAAATTAAATTCTATTGATGAAAATAAACTCCCTAAATACAAGAGCCAACTCTGAAGAAGGCAAACACAAAAAGCAAATCATTCAATTTAAAGAGTTGTTAGATGTTTTAAATGAAAGGGAGTTGCCGGAGTTTGTTATTCAATCTATAAATAAAGAAGTAGATCATATTAATGGGAAAGATTATTCAGATAAGCAATTGTATAGTTTATTGAGAACCTCTCAAGGGCATATATTAAAAGTAGTAAAGAAAGAAACCGATATAGTTCCTATAAATCATTACAGAAACCTCTGGCTTGTTCTGGGAATGTCGGTTTTTGGGATTCCCTTAGGTGTCGCTTTAGGTGCGGCTTTAGGAAATATGGGACTCTTAGGAATAGGCTTGCCTATAGGTATGGCCATAGGTATTGCTGTAGGTGTGCAAAAAGATAAAAAAGCCCAGGCCGAAGGAAAACAGTTAAATTTAGAAATTAAATAATAGGTTTACCTATTTTAAAAATAGCTTTATGAGTGACCTATTAACATATTGCATTTCGGTATTTACAGGCTTTTTTGCTATTATGAATCCGCTATCTAATATTCCTATATTTTTATCGTTAACCGAGGGTGCCAGCAAAGCTGAAAAACAAAAGGTTAATAAAAAAGCAATTCTAGTTGCATTTATAATTATAGCAGTGTTTGTGGTGCTGGGTAAATTTATTTTTCAACTCTTTGGCATCACCATTCCTGCATTTAAGATTACCGGTGGGTTACTTATTTTTTACGTAGGATTTGATATGCTTCAGTCAAGAAAGTCTGGAGTTAAGCATTTAAAAGAAACTAATTTTGATGAGAATATTGCGGTGTCACCTTTGGCAATCCCTATTCTTGCCGGGCCCGGTACTATCGTAACAGCGATGAATTTCACATCAAATGCTACCTATGTAAATATAGGGTTGGTGATTTTAATTTTTGGACTTATGTGTGTTCTAACCTATATAACTTTTAGCTTAAGCGATTTTATTGCTGCAAAAATAGGGGATAATGTTATTTCAGTAATAGGTAAAATAATGGGGTTAATAATTGCCATTATAGGGACTACAATGGTTATTCAAGGTCTAAAACTAACGTTTGACTTTTTAAATTGAAGTTGTTAATAATTACCCACAAGATTATCTAGTTGAGCGTGTCTTTTTTTAAAGGCATATAGATGTCTGCTTTCCAATCTAATTCATTGCCGCCCATATTTGGGTTATTAAAGAAAACTTCTAAGGGTTTTTGCTCTATTGCTATATTATTTCGTTTAGCATAAGCCATAAGAGCGTACCAGGCTCTGTCTGAAGTTATGTAATTACCATTATACACAGCGTGAATAGCTTCGGTTTTTTGTAATTGTTTATAACGAATATCTTTCGCTTGCGGGAGGCTGTCAGATTTAATTATAGGAAAACAGAAATTATACGATATACTGTCTGTTTTAATATCCCAATTTGTAATTTCTACAAATGGCGGACCATTAAAAGTTACATTACCAGCAGCAAGTATATCTCCTATATACCCATAGTTTTGCATCATTCCTTTTGCTTTTTCTATTTGTAAACCTTTTAACGGAATGTATGCACAATAAGTAGATGGTGTATTTTCAATACCTGTAATTTTAATTTTTAGTTCACTAAGGTGCTGCTTTAAAATCGTATAAAATGCATTTATTTCTTTAGCACTTTTCTTTTCAAAATCTGTATTTGCAAAAGGGATTGTGAGTTTGTTATAGATGCTATTGTCAAGATCTTTTATACCCACACTAACCTTAGTTATAGAATCATTAACGGCATAAAACCGATAGGTGTAATTTACAGTTGAGCCGTCAATATTTCGCTGCTGCACCAGAGCATCAAAATTGTATTGAGCTATTATCTTACTGTTATCTAAACTTAGATCCCACGCTTTTACAGATTGTATCACAGTACCGGGAGTGGTTTCTACTTTAAAGCTAATCGTAAAATCGCTGGGTTTTAGAAATAAATACCAACCTAGAGCAACTAACAATAACGTAGTAATTACAAAAATTAATTTTTTCATACCCTAGTTTGCGGCTTGTGCGGTATCTGCTTTAAGATTTAATTTCTGAACGATAAAGCGACCTATTTCGCGGCCTTGTTTAAGACCTTCTTCAATAGCTGCTCTATAATGAATACCTCCATAAAGTCTGCTTAAGGCAGCTTCGCTAGATGCAGATCTAAATGATTTAAAACTGCGCACCGGTAAACCGTAAGGGGTTTCTGTATCATCGTCAAAGCTAAAATCGTCACCATAAATTTCGGTTAGAACTTCTGCGGCGGCACCAGATACAACAGAGTGACCACTACTGTACTCAGGAAAAGGGGGTGTTTGCAATACCGGAGCCCACCCATCATCAATGTATTGATTAATTAATGTTTCAGGACGTATAAGGTTACTTCTGTACTTCTCGTCCCAACAGCTTATAAAGCCATCAAAGAGTGCAATAGAAGTCTTTGTATAAGCGTAAACGGTTTCCATCAAATCGGCATCCATTTTTTTAGTTGCAATTTTTACAATCCCGATCCAGTGACCGCCGGGAGTGATTTTTTTAGTTGCAAACATCAGATGTCCTTTGTGGGTAGAAACGTATGGGTTACAATCCCAAAATTGAGCAATAGCCATTTTTTCTGACGCATCACCTTCTTCAGTCATTGCATTACGCACATCATAAACTTCAATGAGTTGTTTGTAGAACTCAGAATCTTTTTCCATAGAAAATTCTGGTGGGGGAATGGGTTTGAATTGAGATGCAGAATCAATAACAAAGGTTCTAATTTTCATCCAGTGAGGTTCTATACCATCCATATATGCAGGAGGAGTAGGTTGCCAGCGGGATGGGTTATCAGGATTTACCGAAAATTTAGGCATAGTACGGGTTTGCTTATAGTTATCTCCATCCATCCAGGCTTTAATATGATCTGTAACCTTAAGGGCATAAGCTTTAGAAGCAGCAAGCTCCGTAGGATTTTGATTCTCCCATTTGATATATAGGCTATCTCTTATATCTGTAATGCGTTCTTCAGAAAAAATAAGGGTTTTAGCGATTTCCATTTGAGCGATAAGTGCTGCCAGATCATAATTTACAACAGCTGTAGAATCTGGTTTAGGCGCCTCAGGTAAATTGTTAAGTTTACCTGCCAGTGAGGTATATTCTGCATTATTCTGAGCAAGAATCTCGTAGGCTGCAATATTAGAATAGGCATATATACGACTAGCAACGGGAGGTGAGAAAATATCGTGAATAATAACTTCAGTTACTTTATCAACAGCATTGTTGTAATCGTCTGGAGTGATAACGATATGTTTCTCTTCACTTGTACAGGATAATAATACTATCACCGAAAATAATAGAAGTATAGATTTTTTAAACATAGTCAAAAGCTAATTTTTGGTTGTTTGGCTTAATTGATACAGTTGTGTTTTGCCATTATTAGGAGTAGCGATAAGAAACTTTTTAGTATTAAACGAGATTACATTGAGCTGTCTAATTGATTTTTGAGCAAAATCTAACCCCAGTTTTTCACCAGAATAGATGGTGTTATTATCTTTAATTAATGCACCGGTAAAGCTGTCTAATCTACCGTGAAAGGGTTGTACTCCAAAATAATTACCGGCAGCAAGTAGCTCATCATTACCATCATTATCAAAATCGAATTTACAAAAAGTCATTACAGGAGCAACCTGAAAATCTCTATTAAAAGGAATAAATGTAAATGAGCCTGAATCGTTGCGTAAATACCCCGATTTTAAAGTACTTACTTTTAATTTTTTACTGGTATTGAGTTGTTCTTCACTAAGAATCTGCTCAATAGTCTGGCCGGCAAAACTTTTATACGAACTGTATTTTTTACGCAGACTAACCACCTGAGAAGCGAGTGCATCTAAACCTAATAAGGGATAATAGTTTTTGTTTTTTTCAGTAACTAGAATCGTTTCTGTTTGCCCATTTTTATCAAAATCATTGTAGTACATAATCATAGGGAATTCTGATGAGGCTTTAAATTTGCTGTTTTCTCCCCAGTTACCCAGTACATAATCCATATCACCATCGTGGTCTATATCAAAAGCGATAAGGCTTTGCCAAAGACCTTCTAAGTCTTCTTTAGTGTTATTAACAGGGCTAAATTTGTTGTTTTTGTTTTTCAGAAAAACAGGAGCCATCCATTCACCGGTTACAATAAGGTCTTGTTTATTATCACCGTCAAAATCATCCCAGATAGCTGCAGTTACCATCCCCAGTTCTTTAAATTCTTGCGCTACGCGGAAAACTCCCTTGTCATTTTCAAGTAAGTAAGAAGAAGGTAATTTGCCAAAACTACCGGTAATGCCTTGTGAACCCACAAAAACATCTAGATCACCATCTTGATCATAATCATGTACAGCAAGAATCGATGTGTTTTCAAAAAGCTGTGGTAAAGAAGCTTTTTCAAAACCCATAGCTTTATTTAAATATAAAGCATCGAGTAGTGGTATTGCTTTATTAGAGAAATCACCACCGCCCGTACCGGTGAACAAATCGTTTTTACCGTCTTTATTAAAGTCTGCAATAACGGCAACAACTTCTTCGAGAATAGAATCTTTTCGAATTGCAGGATTTCGTGTATTTACAAAGGTAGAATCTTGCTGAAGGTATACTTGTGAAGGGATAAATTTAGAACCGCCAAAGAAAATGTCATCTTTACCATCACCATTAAGATCCCCTACCGCCACTGCAGGGCCTCGATCTCCCAGTTGATAAGGTATTAATTTCTCACGATCAAAATCTGAATACGCGTCTTCTTGATGTATAAAATCGAGGCCTATACTGTCTGTAATTACTTTAAATAAAGGGGTTCTTTTTTTAATTAGTGAACTGTAATTAAACGCAAGTGCATTTTTCGGTTTTATAATTAAAGTTTGATTTGCATCAAGATTAGTGAGAACTTGAGTTGTGCGGTCTGGCCAGATTACCCGTACAGAATCAACCTTTTTAATATCATTTAAACCAAAATGAATTAACGGTTCTGAAGATGCCTGAAAACCTCTTACAGTGTACAATTCTTTGTATTGTTTTATGCCGCCAGCATACGCATAGACTTTTGCGCCTATTGCAAAGTTGTTTTGAGTAGGACTCTGAAGCTTAATTTTTAAATAGTTTGCTTTGGCATTAGTCTGATTTATATACAGCGTGGGAGACGCATTGATATTGTTTGTGATGAGGTCAAGGTCGCCATCATTATCTAAATCTCCATAGGCGGTTGCTCCTGATGCTAACGTATCATTTGCAATCCAGCTAGAAGAACGGTCTTTAAAATATAAATCTGCCGAACCTTCAAACACATAATTGTGTGTTTTACCGCTTGGCATTTTTTTAAGTGCTTTTTGATCTATGAGCCCGGTATTGCTAATTTTATTTTGAATCTGATCACTTGATACAAATTTTATATAATCGAGATCATTAGGGCGTTTAGGTATGCCGTTAGAGATGAATAAATCTTGCTGCATATCTTGATTGTAATCGCCAAAAAGGGCACTCCAGCTCCAGTCTGTAGCGGCAATACCACTTAATAATCCTGTTTCTTGATACGCACCGCCTTCTCGGTTTATGTAAAGCATATTGCGTGTAAACTGGTAGTGGTAACCGTATTTATCTGTACGTAGGCGCTGGGTTTGAATGTTATCATCACCTTCAGAAGATTTTAGAACGTTCTCATCTTCAGGCAGCATATCTAACGATATAAGATCTGGCCATCCATCGTGATTTAAATCAGCAACATCACTTCCCATAGAAAATCTACTGGTATGCCCAAAGTGATTTTTTAAATCTTCGGTAAATGTGCCGTCTCCATTGTTGAGGTAGTAATAATCATCCTCGTGAAAATCGTTTCCTATGTAAATATCAGGGTAACCATCAAGGTTAAAATCTGAAATTGCAATACCAAGTCCGTAGCTATTTATACCTCCATAAATTCCCGCTTCTTCACTCACATCTGTAAAGTGATCGCCGTCATTTCGCATTAATTTATCACCGGTTTGTGCATTGCGTTCATAACGTAATTCGGCTTTACCAAAAGAATTTTGTGTATGCACAGCGTGATTTAAAATATAGATATCTAAATCACCATCTAAGTCATAATCTAAAAATGCAGCCGATGAAGAAAATGTATCTACATCAAGTCCATATGCCTCAGCCATTTCTGTAAACGTATTATCGCCGTTATTAATGAAAAGTTCGTTATGCCCGTTTAGGCCATTAAGTCCTACAACTGCACAAACATAAATATCGAGAAAGCCGTCACCGTTTACATCTCCCATCACTGAAGCCGTATTCCAGTCGCTGTTGCCGGCTACACCTGCCGTTTCGGTAATATTTTCAAACTGTAAATTCCCTTTATTTAAGTACAGCTCATTTTTTACCTGATTCCCCGAAAAATAAATATCCTGTAAGCCGTCATTATTAATATCGCCCACTGCGATACCGCCACCATTATAGAAATATAGGTAGTCGAGAATATTCATATCCTCGGTTGCAGTTAATGTATTTTTGAAGGTAATTCCTGCTTTTTCAACATCGGGATTGGTGAATAATTCCGGGTCTTTTGAACACGAAATTAAAACAGGAATAAGTAAAAGTGCCTGAATATATTTATTCATCTAACTCAAAAATCTTTGGTTTATCATTATTAATAGCCGCAACAATATAGGTGCTTCCTGTTTTGTCTTTAAATTTTGCAAGGTGTTTCACTTCTCCTTTTATAAAGAAGCCACTGTCATTGTATTTTTGCCAGTTATAATTAGTGTTTCCAGCATTGAGTAAAACACTACCGTAATTAGCATCTAACTGAGAATATTGTGGTTTAAACTCAAAATTGTTACCCGCCATAATTAAGTCTGCCAAACCATCTTTATTAAGATCTGCAGTGATGATATCACAAACGCAGGATAATTGTACCTGATAGGGTAGTGGCTTTAGGGTAAAATTACCTTTGCCGTCATTTACAGCTATCATAGACTGTGAATGAGAAACCGTCTTTTTAATCGCATTCTTGAGACTTTCCGCAGAAAAGATGCCGTCTATTGACCGTTTTGCATAATCTGAAGCTTTAAGGTTTTGCTTCTTAAGCGAACTCATTTGTGCTGTAATTTCTTTTTTCTGATGTATGGGATAGTCTTTTCCATTTTTCCGAATCGTTGTGATTTGCTCTATGGTACCATTATTATCAAAGTCATTTATATACATCACTAACGGATTTTCTACGGAAGGCAGATAATGTAAATTTTGACCTTCATTACCTAATATAAGATCTATATCTCCATCATTATCAATATCTGCAGCTGCAATGGTATTCCACCAGCCCATTTGATTACTCAGTGCATTTTTAGCTTTTGAAAGGCGTTTTCCTGAATTTTTAAAAATAATAGGGCTTCCCCATTCTGAAACCGTTATCAGGTCTTTTTTAAAGTCACCATCTACATCAAGCCAGATTGCTGCAGTTATCATACCTGCGTCTTTAGTGTCGTATGCAAGGCGTTCTGTAGCATTTACAAACTTACCGTTACCGGTGTTTTCTAAAAACAAATGAGTAGGATCTATACCATAAACACCTACAACACTGCGAGAGCCTATAAATACATCTATGTCGCCGTCGCCGTCAAAATCCTCTGGAGCTACAACACTCATATTTTGAAATGCTGAAGGTAATTCTTCTGGAGATTTAGTAAAATTCCCCTTGCCATCATTGAGGTAAAGTCTGGGTTTAAAGACTTCTTTTCTGCCCACTTCATTGCCTCCTGAAGCTATTAGTAAATCCTGATCGCCATCGCCATCTGCATCAAAAAAGCTTGCAGCAGTATCCTCATAAAAAGCATCTAAATCAAAAACCGGCTGATTTTTTGCAACTAGTTTCCCTTTACCCTGATGCAGATATAGTGTTCCTGCCTCCCCTTTAGGGCCGCCAATGTAAACATCATCGTTACCGTCACCATTGACGTCACCTACGGCAAGCGCAGGACCTTCTTCAGACAGTTTTTTAGAGATCATACCCTCATAATCAAAATCATTATAAGCGTTTTCTGGCGAACTGTTTAAACTACTCGTGGTAAGTTCTGTAAGTAGAGTTTTCGTTTTTTTTATTTTCTGTGGAATAAATGTCTCTAAAGCTTCAGCCTGATCAAGTTCTAAGGTTTGATCTGCTTTTAATGCTGTGAAAAATTGGGTTTTATCGTTAGGCCATAATACGCGCATAGAATCTACGACTGTCGCACCACCAAGACCTATAGTCATAGGGTATTCCATCGAAGATTGAAAACCGCGTACAGGATATAATTCCTGAAGAATGATTTGATCTTTAATATACAGTTTTACTGAAGCCCCTACCGCAAACGGATTTTTAGCGCCACCCTTAAATTTGACTTTTAGGAAGTGATTTTTTGTCTCCTTTTCTGCATTATTGCGAAAAACAAAAGACTTCATATTTACATTATTTACCACTAGATCCAGATCGCCGTCATTATCTAAATCTGCGTAAGCGCTACCATTAGACATGCTTAAGGTGTCTAATCCCCATTCTTTAGCGGCATTTTCGAAGGTTAAATCTTTCTTGTTTCGGTAAGCATAATTAGAAAGGGGTTTTTTAGGCATTTTATTAATTATAGAATCTATTGCCTGTCGTTTACCGGTTAGCGCCATATCCTGAATAATTTCGTCAGCAAAAAAGTCAACAAAATCAAGGTCTGTTAAGTCGTGGTTAATCCCATTAGTCACATAAATATCTCTGTAGCCATCATTATCTAAATCAACTAATAATCCTGCCCAGCTCCAGTCTGTGGCATCTACACCACTGTAATAGGCGATTTCTGAGAATGATCCGTTTCCGTTATTAACCTGAAGTGTATTTTGTATAAATTGCTGATAAAAGTCTTTGCCCTGCTTTAGTTTGTAAACATTGTAACTGTCAAATTCCATAACAGATTTGACGCGTTCTTCTGGTTCGGGAAGCATATCTGTAATAAAAATATCCTGAAGGCCATCATTATTTATATCTGCCATATCAACACCCATTGCAGAAAGTGACAGGTGAGACGTCCAGTTTTTTATTTCTTCTTTAAAAGTGCCATCTTTTTGGTTTATGTATAAATAATCACGCTCGTAAAAATCATTAGAAATATAAATATCTGGCCATAAATCATTATTGATGTCGGTTATCATAACTCCCAGACCAAAACCTATAAGACTCCCGTAAATACCGGCCTCTTCACTAACATTTGTAAAGGTGTCACCATCATTACGCATTAATAAATCACCTACCCCTCTAAAGACATCGGGCACGTTCTCCCAGTCTTCAGCACGAGTATTTCTTTGTTCTGCAAAGCCTAAACCAATTACCGGAACATTACTGTTGTTTAAAATATAAACATCCAGATCGCCATCTTTATCGTAATCAAAAAAACTTGCCTGTGTAGAAAAGCCAGATTTTGCAAGATTGTATTGGGTTGCTTTTTCTGTAAATGTTAAATCACCATTATTTATATACAGTTCATTATCGTGATTATCACCCTTCATATTACCCGCATTGCTTACATAAATATCGAGTAAGCCATCGCCGTTAACATCTGCCATTACCACACCGGTAGACCACGGTTTGTTACCAGCCACACCGGCTTTTTCGGTTATGTCTTCAAATTTAAATTCACCTTTGTTTAAGAATAATTTGTTCTCGCCCATATTTGCACTCATATAGATATCTGCAAGTCCATCATTATTGATGTCACCTATGGCAACACCACCACCATTATAGAAATTGCGGTATTTAAAGATGTTGAAGTCTTTGCTGTTTGTTATGGTGTTAGTAAAATCTAAACCCGTTTCAGAAGGATCTAAAAGACTAAATAATTTAGGCGTATCAGGAAGTGAATCTTCGTTCTCAGATTTATTTTTTTTGCAAGAGGTTATCAGCAAACTAAAACTTAGTATATAGAGGGTTTTATAAAATCTCATTTAGTTTTCTTTTCTTAAAAATAGTGGACTTTCATTATTTCTGCCTATAATATAAAATAAACTGTCCTTTATTTTAATAGGCGTGATACTGCGGGAGGCACCTTTAATATCAACATTATGTTGCGTGGTATAATTAAAAGAACCCTGACCGTTATTGAGTAAAAAAATTCCGTGGGAAGCATCTTGTCTTCCTAGTTGTGTACTTATCTCGCTGTCGTTTCCCAGCAATAAAATATCTTTATAACCATCGCCATTAAAGTCATCTGTAAATATCGCTTTCGTGCTTGAGATTTGAGTCATAAAAGGCAGTTTATGAGCTTTAAACGTGCTATTTCCTGTATTCTCAAAATAGGTAGTTTCTAGCGTAAACACCTTCTTTTTATCAGCTTTTTTTAATTTTTCTTTTGAAAATAGATCTTCAATATGCGCTTGTGCAAAGGCATGATAGCTAAGAAATTTCTTGTTGAGTGGTGGTATTTGTTTTACGATCTCATCTTTAGTCGCCAATATCGTTTCAGTATCTTTATAAAAATAGGTTGTTACCGGGTCTACCTTACCATTTGCATCAAAATCATATCGGTATAAACTGAGCGGTTTTTCTAAAGAAGCGGTAAGTCTGGTGTTAAGTCCCCAATTACCCGCAATAAAATCAAGGTCACCGTCATTATCAAAATCTTCAGCAATTAGCGCATTCCACAAACCATTAGTTTTATCAAGACTTAAATTTTTCTGAAGGGTTAATTTTTTTCCATCATTTAAAAAAATCTGTATGGGCATCCAATGGCCACAAACTAAAGCATCGTTATAGCCATTACCGTCAATATCTGCCCAAATAAGGTCTTTTACGTTCCCGATATTTGAAAACTCAGGCGCTAAGCTATCAGTGGCATTTTTAAAATGACCTTTACCGTCATTCATAAAAAGGTAACTGCTGGGTGTTGCGCCAAACTCGTGCGGAACTAAATCGCTGGTAATCGCAAAATCGAGATCACTGTCATTGTCAAAATCTACAGGACTTATTTTAGAAGCATTAATATAAAGACCATCAAATTCATTTTCACTTAAAATATATCCATTAGCAGAATTTAAGTAGAGTCTGGGAGTTAGTGGTTTTCCTGTGGTAAATTCGTTTCCGCCACTGGCGATAAGTATATCTGTTAAGCCATCATTATTCACATCAAATAGGGCCACTGCCGTATCTTCATTAATTGCATCTTTTGCAGCTTCGGGTAGCTTGTTTTTGACAAAGTCACCCTTTTTATTCTGAAAGTACAATTGTGTTTCCTGTCCTTTAGCGCCTAAAATAATGAGATCTTCAAAACCATCATTATTTAAATCTGCGGCTTTTAGCTGTGGGCCGGTATTCGTATTGGCATACGGTACTAATGCGTCTCGGCTAAACTCTATAGAACTACCGTCTTTATGAACAAAATCTATTTTTGATGCTACATTTATTAGTTGAATTTCAGATTGAAAAGGAGCTGTTGAAGTAGATGTATGAATTGCATCTTCTTCTTTTAGTAGTATGGTTTCCTTAATCTGAATATTCTTTAGTTTTTGAACTTTTCCTGAAGGCCAAATTATCTGAAGCGAGTCTATACTTTTTGAATTCCCCATACCTACAAAAACTGATGGAGGTACTGCAGACATAAAACCACGTGTTGTATAATTCTCAAAGATCTGCATCGTGCCATTTACGAAGGTGGTTATTTTAGCACCTATCCCAAATGTGTTCTCTTTACTGCCTTTAAATCTAATGCTGATTCCTTTTTGGTTTTCTTTAGACTGAGCGGTGTTGTTTTCTAAAATATACGCTGCCTCATTGATATTATTGACTACGATATCGAGATCGCCATCATTGTCTAAATCTGCATACGAGGCACCGTTGCTAAAAGATGGTTTTGATGAAGTCCATTGTTTAGTCACATCTTTAAAAGAAGAACCTCCCGTATTTTTATAAGCATAGTTTGTAACATGAGTTTTAGGGATTTTTTTGATGAATTCCATTTCTCTTTCGGTCATATTTTTCCCCAGACGTTTTTGAATGGCTTCATTTGAAATAAAATTTACAAAATCCATATCATTAGTAGCACCTAAAATTCCGTTAGCGATGTAAATGTCTTTATATCCGTCATTATCAAAGTCTGCAATTAACGGACTCCAGGACCACTCTGTAGCAGCGATACCGCTTTGAAAAGCAATTTCTGAGAAGCGATTATTACCCAGGTTTAGTTGTAATGCATTTTGCATAAACTCATAATCGTACCCGTTTCTAAGCTGATTCTGATAAATAGGGTAGGCGTATTCAGTACCAGAAGCTTTTAAAACTTCAAGTTTTTCGGGAAGCATATCTAAACTTAGAATATCTGATAGACCGTCGTTGTTGATGTCTGCCATGTCAGAACCCATTGAGAAATGAGAAGTATGTCCAAGAATTTTTGTAGTGGTATTTAACTCTTTAAAAGTTCCATCTTTTTGATTCAAATAGAGATAATCATTCTCAAAAAAATCATTTGCGATGTACAAATCAGGATACCCGTCGTTATTTAAATCGCTTACAGATACGCCTAATCCATATCCTATTTTGCTGGATAAAATACCGGCCTGTTCTGTGTAGTTTAGGTAGTTGCCTTTGTTATTTATATAAAAACGATCGCCATTAATGCTATCTTGAGTATTGCGTATAGCTGCGCGACCGTAACTCGAGTTTGGGTGAACCGAATGATTGAGTAGGTATAGATCGAGATCTCCGTCTAAATCATAATCAAAGAACGAGGCTTGCGTAGAGAGCCCTGTATAATCTATACCATATTCAGCAGATTTTTCTAAAAATGAGGGAATGCCCTCTTGTGAACCCTGGTTTATAAAAAGTTTGTTGTGCCCTTTTAAATTGAGGTGGCCACTAACAGTAGAAACGTAAATATCTAAAAGGCCATCGTGATTAATGTCTACAGTGGTTACGCCTGTATTCCAGGTGTTCTCCAGATTTATTCCGGCTTCTGTAGAAATGTCTTTAAAAGTTAGATTTCCTGTATTAAGATACAGCTTATCTGCAACTTGATTTCCTGTAAAGTAAATATCTAATAAACCGTCATTATTAAAATCTGCTATTGCAGTTCCGGCTCCATTATAAAAGTATAGGTAATTTAAAATATTTAGTTCTGGAGTGCTTTTAATTTCGTTTTTAAATAAAACACCAGAATTTGTTACTTGTGATAGTTTGTAGATCTCATTATTTTGTTTGCATGAGCAAACTAAAGTGAAGAGTACGATTATAAAATAGATACGTAATCGTGGCATAGTAAAAGAGTCCTACAGTTTTGGGTAAATTACTAATTTAAAAGAGAGGATCATTTTGTGATCCTCTCTTTTATTTAGGCTAAAAATAAATAAGATTTAGTAACCCGGGTTTTGAACTAAATTAGGGTTAAGTATTAATTGATTAGCAGGAATAGGAAATAAATTTCTATTATCATTACCAACTTCAGAAGGTGTTTTTAACTCCCAGTCTTTAGTATATTGACCAAAACGAATTAAATCATTACGTCTCCAGAATTCTGTGTATAACTCACGGCCTCTCTCATCAATAATGTCTTGTTCTGTTACAGCGTTACTAAATGGCGTAGCTTCACGTAAACCTCTCAAAACATTCATCATTGCTGTAGGGTCCTGTCCCGCTCTAAACATGGCTTCAGCTTTCATAAGGTATGCATCTGAAAAGCGGAAGAATATTTCGTGTTCAGTCTGACCTCCAAATCTTGGGTTATATTTAATTACTCGGATACCGGTAGTTTCATCATTATTTATAAGGCTAGGGTTACCATTTCCATCTACAAAATTTCTTTTAAATGTTAATGGTTTTCCAGATCTAGCATTTAAGGGTGCACCAGTGTCAGAAAACTGTTGACCAATTAGGAAACCAAAACCTACGCTAGAACCATCTGCAATATTATTATCATTTACATCGACTCCACCATCAACTTGAGATACCGGTAAACCACCGTTAGGGACTACACCTCTTCTTTCTTCCTGACCCGAACCTGGTGCATTTGAATTAGCATCCCCTTCAAATAAATCATAATATTCTGCTAAAGTAGCAAAACCATTCCAGCCTCCTCCAACAATCTCTGGAGATTGATTGTAATGTAAACCATTCCAGATTCTGTTACCTACCGCTGTTGGGATAAACCAGATTGTTTCTTTATCTAATGTATTTTTAAATATATCAAAATAGTCATCTTCAAGAGCATAACCGTCTGCTGCAATAGCATCAACTAATGTTATTACTTGATTCATGTCTGCTGTTGCAGGTTCAGTCTTTAAATAGATATGTTTATTTAATAGAACTTTGGCAAGCAGATATCTGGCAGAAGCTTTAGTTGCTTTAATTAAAGGAGAATTGGTATCTCCAACGCCACTACCCGGACCAACTGTAGGTAAACCAGCAATAGCATCATTAAGATCAGAAACAATTTGATCTACAGCTTCCTGACCACTTATTACTTCAGGATCTACAAAAGGAGTAGCAGTCACATCTCTCACTGGTATTTGACCATAGTTATCTAAAATAACAAACATTCCCAATGCTCTTAAAAAAGATGCATTAGCTTTAAGAGTAGGATCAGCTTGTGTTAAGTCAGAAAGAACCTGAGCTGCTCTAAAATGTGTATTGTTCCATTGATTCCAAACATTTTCGATAAATTGATGACTTGGCCTCCAGTCGTGCTGGTGTAATTGGCGCCAGATCCCGTTATCACCCCAGTCAGATCCTCTTGTTGGAACTAGGGAAGCATCTGTTGTAACTTCACTAAGGGCATATAAATTAGCCTGGTCTCCAATTTGACCTCTTAATTGATTGTAAATATCATCAACAAAAGATTGCGGATCTGTAACACCTTGAAATGATGAGTCATTAGCGTCACGGAAATTTGAATCTGTTTGCTCTATCTCCAGGTCTGTACACGAAGATAGTATAGCAGCGAAAGCAAAAGCAGATAGCCATACTTTTGAAAATCGTTGAATTGTATTTTTATTTTTTTTCATAATACTTTTTTTTTAAAATGTTGCATTTACACCAAAAGTAACCGTCAGTGGTCTTGGATAAGCGGCATAATCAATTCCCGCAGTTGGTATTGCAGAAGCATTTAAGTTACCTGTACTCACTGAAATCTCAGGATCTAATCCACTATAGCCACTCAATAAAAGTAGATTTTGTCCAGTTAATGAAAAGCGTAAAGAATTAAATATACCATCTTCTCTTACAGGAATATTATATCCAAATGAAACGGTTTGTAGTCTTACAAAATCTCCTTTCTCTAAAAACCTTGAAGAAACTGCAACAGTAGACCCAGGATTTTCTGTGGTTCCTGGAACATCTTGAGTAACATTCTTTTGTATTAACAATGCACTTTTTGTAAAGAAAGCATTTGCTGTAGCATTGTAAACGTAAAAACCAAATTGCCCTGTCAAATAGGTAGATACATCAAAGTTTTTATAACGTGCATTTAGGGATAAACCTGCGTTAACATCGGGTACAGCATCTTTTCCTAAGAAAAATTTATCTGAATCAGGGTCTCCTACACCGTTTCCGTCAAAGTCAAAATAAGTAGGATTACCATCTGCATCAAAACCAGTAAATTCTGCCATATAGTAAGAAAATAGAGGTTGTCCCGCTTGAAGTCTTTGTGCAAAGGCGTTTGTTAATCCGTTACCATTAATTGGTCCTGCATTAATAGGTACTGGGACATCTTTTACCTCATTACTGTTGTATGAGATGTTGAAGTTACCCGAGAAATCCCAATCATCAGTTTCTATAAATCCATAGTCAATAGCAAATTCAACTCCTGAGTTAACGATAGATCCATCAGGTAAGTTTCTGAAAATTGTACCAGATCCTGGTGCAGCTAATTCAGTAGTTAACAATAAATCTTTTGTTTCCTTGCGGTATACGTTAATAGTACCATTTAAACGATCATTATTAAAACCGAAGTCAAGACCCACGTTTAAATCTGTTGTAGACTCCCATTTTAAATCTGGGTTTGGGAAACCACCTACGATTGAAGTCCCAGGTCTTGGTAAAACATTCAGATCGTTGCTTATTCCACTACCTCCTAGAATTTCTCTTTGAATAAATAGACCATAGCCTAAACCTTCTTGGCTACCTACTGTACCTGCAGCTAAACGTAGTTTTAAAGTAGAAAAAGTTTCTGGTATAAAATCTTCTTTATGTAACTGCCAAGCAAATGCTCCAGAAGGAAAATATCCATAACGTTCATTTTGACCAAAAGTTGAAGAACCATCTGCTCTAAATGTTCCTGTTAATAGGAATTTATCAAATAATGTAATATTAGCTCTTGCAAAATAAGACTGTAATTCGTCTGTATTATCATAATTATTATTAAGTACAAATGCAGGGATAATTTTATCAAAGGCAGGTAAAGTGCCTTCATTATCAAAACCGGGAAATGTGATTCTATTTAAATACGAACCATCATTACCGTAACCAAAAATTACATTTTTTTCACCTACGAGACCAGTAATAGTATTATAAGTAGATTTAACTTGATTTGCAATCTGTCCCATATTATTTGTAGAGAATCCTGCACCTTCAGAGCCAAATCCATCTCTTGCAAATTCTTGGTATGAATATCCACCAACAAGGTCTATAGCAACATTGCCGAATACTTTTTTATAGCTTAATGTTGCTTCAAATAATTGGTTGTCTTGGTTGTTAGCAGAATAATAACCACGTCCAATATTACTTGAGCCATTAAATCCTAAAATAGAAGGAGCAACTATAGAAGTCGTCTCAGCTTGTACTCTATCATAACCATAAGTTACTTTAGCATTTAGACCTTCCACTATTTCATAATCAGCAGAAATATTCGCTAAAAATCTGTCGGTTTCTGATAATCCTTCAAAATTAGCTAATAAGTTAGCTGGATTTAAAATGTTTGAGCCTGGGTCAAATGTAGGATTTACAGGAAAAGTAGGGTTAGCGGTAATTGACGCCCCAATTAAATCTCCTGTTGAACCTGCACTACCAGATATAAGTGTAAACTCATCATTTACGCGAGATAATGTTGCTTGACCACTTACTGTTAATTTATCATCAAAAAAGCGTTGTGTAATATTTAATCTTCCTGTAATACGCTCTTGAGAGGTGTTTTCTACAATACCTTTTGTATCTCCATAGCTAATAGAAGCTCTCACATTACCAGAACCATAGCTCTTAGCATAGCTTAAGTCGTTTTTAGTAGAGAATGTACTACGTGTATACACGTCTTGAAAATCAGAATTTGCTCCAAAATCAGCAAGGCTTCTATTTCCACCTACACTAGCGATAGCATCTAGAAAACCCTCTCGCTCTAATAAGTCATAACGTGTAGAAGGAGTAGAAAAACTTGTTGAAGTATTAAATTCAAATCTGCCTTCGCTTGCACCTCTACCTCCTTTAGTTTGAATGATAATAACCCCGTTTGCTCCACGAGAACCATAAATAGCTGTAGCAGATGCATCTTTTAATATAGAAATACTTTCAATATCATTAGGGTTTAAAAAGCTTAGTGGGTTTCTGGCAGCTGTAGCACCTATTGAACCAGCAGTTCCAGCAGGAGCACCTCCTGAAGTTAATGGCACGCCATCAATAACAAATAAAGGGTTGTTACCAGAACGAATTGAGTTAGTACCTCTAATACGTACAGATATTCCTGCACCAGGCTCACCAGAAGATTCTGAAATTTGAACACCCGCAGTTTTACCCTGGATTAATTGTTCTGGTGATTGAATTACCCCTTGCTGAAAGTCTTCAGAGGTTACCGAAGAAACAGAACCTGTTGCATCCTTAACAGTTGTTGTTCCATAACCAATTACAACTACTTCTTCCAATGCAGCGGCATCTTCTTCTAAAGTAACATTTATAGTTGATTTACCATTTACAGCAACTTCTTTAGCTGAAAAGCCCACGTAGCTAAATATTAAGGTGCTCCCTGCAGCTACATTATTAATGGTGTAATTACCGTCAAAGTCGGTAGTTGTACCATTTGTTGTTCCTTTAACGAGAACGTTTGCGCCGGGTAGCGGGCCATTTGGCTCAGATACTGTTCCCGATACCGTTTGTGCTTGTGCTATACCTGCCAGTAATAGCGAAGCGCAAAACAGCATACTTCTAAGTATAAATTGCTTCATAAAATTAATTTTAAATTGTTTTAGTTTTTAATAGATTCTGGTTGTTAAATTTATATAAAAAAATGAATAATAGTGGCTACTACAACGTTTAAGTTACGAAATCGATGTAGTAAAAAAACGCGTATTTTTTACGCTTATTCGCAATTTATTGCTGATTGATTAATAATTTGATGAAATTTTGATTTAAAATTATCAATTGTGCAACGCAGATAAATAAACACCTTATTACTTATATTGTGCACTTTAAATTTATTTGCTACATAAATTTTAAACTTCTATAGAATTAAATGATATTATTAGGGGTTAGGGTTGAATTATTAGGTTAAAATGCGTCACATTATTCATTTTTGACGCGTTTTCAATCTGAAAATAGTCAGATTGAGTGTCCTAAATCGATTAAGTAAATGAAAATGAATACTAAGATTTTTGCGATTATACAATCACCTTATTATTTACACATTTATCTTTGCAGTTATGACCTATGATTCTATAATAATTGGCGGAGGTGCTGCTGGTTTTTTTACAGCTATAAATCTTGCTAAATTAAATCCAAATCTATCTATCTTAATTGTAGAACGAGGTGCTCAGGTACTTGAAAAAGTTAAAATTTCGGGTGGGGGGAGATGTAATGTTACACACTCTATATTTGAACCCAGGCCTTTAACAGATAACTATCCCAGAGGAAAGCGAGAATTATTAGGGCCTTTTCATACTTTTTTAACGGGAGATACGATGGCCTGGTTTGAGGAGCGAGGCGTATCACTCAAGATTGAAGATGACGGAAGAATTTTCCCCACCAGTGATAGCTCGCAGACTATAATAGATTGTTTTTTAAAGGAGGCCGAAATATACGGTATAACTATTCAAACTAAATGTCCCATAGTAGATGTAGAGCAGGTAGATGGTCTATGGCTTGTACAAGGTAAAACCGAAAACTTTAAATCTAAATCTGTTGTTTTAGCTACCGGAAGCAATCCTAAAATGTTGAATATTATTGAAAATAAAGGAGTTAAGGTTGTGTCTGCTGTACCTTCGCTTTTTACATTCAATATTAAAGATTCACGTATTGAAACATTAGCGGGCTTATCTGCCTTAGCGCGGGTAAGTTTATTAGATAGAGCTAAGAAGCCTATAAAATTATCAAATGCTTCTGAGGCAGATTTGTCTTATAGCGAAGGTCCTATTCTGATAACGCATTGGGGTATGAGCGGCCCGGGAATCTTAAAACTTTCAGCCTGGGGAGCGCGTGTTTTAAATGAACTTGAATATAAATTCTTTATACGTGTTAATTGGCTTCCAAAATTAGAATCTGAAGAACTGAAAGAACAGTTGGCAGATTTTAAAATTAAGTTAGCAAAACAGACTATCGCAAAATGGTCTCCATTTGACCTTCCAAAGAGACTATGGCAAAGTCTAGTTGAAGCTTCAGCAATACAGCCCGATAAAAAATGGGCCGATGCTACTAAAAATGATTTTCAGAATTTAGAACATCAATTGCTTGAAGGTATTTTCCAAGTAAATGGGAAAAGTACTTTTAAAGAGGAGTTTGTTACTGCAGGAGGTGTCAATCTAAAAGAGATAGATTTTAAAACCTATCAAAGTAAGCAATTTGAGAAGTTGTATTTTGTAGGTGAGGTTCTGGATATAGATGCCATAACCGGAGGGTTTAATTTTCAAAGTGCCTGGACGGGTGGTTATATTGCTGCTCAGGCTTTATCAAAACAACTCTAATTTAATCTCCATATTTCAAAATTTAAAGCAGTGGCGTAACATACCCATATTATATAAGGTATGAGTAAAAAGGCTGCTTTAACATTTACAACCCTAAACCACTTATAGGTAAATAGAAGTAGTATGAGCAGGGCGGTAATAACAAGTAGAGCCGGCATTATAAGATGAAGCCCAAAAAAGATAATTGACCAAAACGCATTTAACAGAAGTTGAAACCCAAAATGATAAAGAGCTGTTTTTACCCATTTGTGATAAAAACCACCATCCCAGACTAGACCTGCTGCGATACCCATTAGAATATACAGTGTTGTCCAAACTGGGGCAAATAGCCAGTTAGGGGGAGTAAAGAATGGTTTTGTTAATGTAGGGTACCACGTTGTTACACTACTTTGTGTTGCTACAGCACCTATAAATCCTACTGCAAGGCAAATAAAAACTGCTATTAGAATACGTTTTATTTTCTTTGAATTCATAGGTATGTTTCTTGAGACTAATTTATAAAATTATTTCTTAGTGCGTTCTGTTTAAAAAAGCAGTTGAACCCTTTGAGAAGTTTTTATAGGTTTTATATTTGCGCTATGACTATTTCAAAATTCTTACCTTCAGAATACACACAGGCGCTTACGAGTAAATCTGTGAGTTACGCATCTCCCAGTAATATAGCTCTTGTAAAATACTGGGGAAAACAGAGTGTACAGATTCCAAAAAATCCTTCTGTAAGTTTTACACTAAATACGTGTAAAACAACGACCACATTGCATTTTGAGAAGCGGGAAAATTTTGAAGAAGATTTTGAAGTAAAGGTCCTGTTAGATGGCAAACACAAGCCTGGTTTCGAAGCTAAAATACATCAGTTCTTTAGTCGAGTTGTTGCTTATTTGCCATTTATTAGAGATTATGCGTTTGTAATAGATACATCAAATAGTTTTCCGCATAGTTCAGGTATTGCTTCATCTGCCAGCGGTTTAAGTGCAATTGCCTTATGTCTAATGGAAATGGAGCGTGAAATGCAACCTTCCATAAATGATACGTATTTTATTCAAAAAGCATCTTTTATCGCCAGATTAGGGTCGGGTAGTGGCTGTCGTTCTCTAGAAGGGCCGCTGGTCGTTTGGGGAGAACATCAAGAGGTAAAAGGAAGTAGTGATCTTTTTGGTATTTCATATCCGTATGAGGTACATGAGAATTTTGAAGATTATCAAGATGCTATTTTATTAGTTGATCAGGGAGAAAAGCAGGTAAGTAGCACCGTGGGGCATAACTTAATGCACAATCACCCGTTTGCTTCAAGTAGATTTGATCAAGCCAATGAGAATATTTCAAAACTCATAACTATATTAAAAAATGGTGATTTAGATGCGTTTATACATCTGGTAGAAAGTGAAGCGCTTACTTTACACGCAATGATGTTGACGAGTACACCCTATTTTATATTGATGAAACCTAATACTTTAAAAATCATTGAGAAAATTTGGGAGTATCGACGTGAAACGTTTATTCCGATATGTTTTACACTAGATGCTGGAGCAAATGTTCACGTTTTATTTCCGAAGATGTATAAAGAGGAAGTTCAAAAATTTATTAAATCTACACTTAGCGAGTATTGCCAGGATAAACGGTATATTTTTGATAGTGTGGGAATAGGAGCAATAAAGTTGTAACTTTGCTGTTGATTAGTTAGGATAATTCTATGAAAGGACCTTTATTTTATTCAAAAATTCTTCTGTTTGGTGAGTACGGAATTATCAAAAATTCTAAAGGCTTGTCTATACCTTATAACTTCTATAATGGAGCTCTTAAAGTAGATGAAAACCCAGGCGAAGGGGCTATTAAATCAAATGCAAGTTTAGGACGTTTTGCTGTTTATTTAGAAACACTACAGACAGAACAACCAGAATTGGTTCAATTTAATATAGATGAATTAAAAGCCGATGTGGCTGAAGGAATGTATTTTGACAGTACTATTCCACAAGGTTACGGAGTAGGAAGTAGTGGTGCTTTAGTAGCCTCTATTTACGATAAATATGCCTTAGATAAAATTACAATCCTAGAAAATCTTACCCGAGATAAATTGCTGAAATTAAAATCAATTTTCGGTCAAATGGAATCTTTTTTCCACGGAAAATCATCAGGTTTAGATCCTTTAAATAGTTATTTAAGTCTTCCTATTTTAATTAACAGCAAAGACGATATTGAGCCTGCAGGGATACCTTCACAGACTTTAGATGGTAAAGGCGCCGTTTTTCTTTTAGATAGTGGTATTGTAGGTGAGACAGCTCCTATGGTGCATATTTTTATGGAAAATATGAAGCAGGAAGGTTTTAGAAAAATGCTTAAAACGCAATTTGTAAAACATACAGATGCTTGTGTTGATGATTTTCTAAAAGGCGATGTAAAGTCTTTATTGAGTAACGTAAAGCAATTATCAAAAACTGTCTTAGGAAACTTTAAACCTATGATTCCTGCAAGTTTTCACGAGTTGTGGAAGCAAGGTATTGAGTCTAACGATTTTTACCTTAAGCTTTGCGGTTCTGGTGGTGGTGGTTATATTTTAGGTTTTACCGAAGATATAGATAAAGCCCGAAAGGCCTTAGATGGTCACAAGCTAGAGGTAGTTTACAACTTCTAGAATACTTCTACTTAAATATAGGTTATGTCTCGTATAAGCAGAAGAAACAAACTTTTACTTCTTAAGTTTTTTAGTTTGTTTTCGGTTGTACGGGGTTATAATATTCTCATTATTGTATTAGCACAATATTTAGCATCTATATTTATTTTATCACCAGATATTCCGCTTCGGGAAGTTCTGCTCGATCTCAATTTATTTGCAATTGTATCAGCTTCGGCATTAGTTATTGCAGGAGGCTATATAATTAATAGTTTTTACGATAGCGAAAAAGATTTAATTAATCGTCCGCAAAAGACGCGTTTAGATCATATGGTGAGTCAGAATAAAATACTCACGTTATATTTTATATTAAACTTTCTAGCGATAGTCGTTGCGAGTTCAGTTTCCTTTTTTGCGGTGCTGTTTTTTTCAGGGTATATTTTTGGAATTTGGTTTTATTCTCACAAGCTTAAAAAAATACTCTTTCTAGGCAACCTTACCTCTGCATCTCTTGCTTTAATTCCTTTTTTCGCGGTATTTATTTACTACAGTAATTTTGAAAAAGTCATTTTTGTGCACGCTACTTTTTTAGGTCTGATCATTATTATGCGTGAGCTTATTAAAGATCTCGAAAACATAAAGGGTGATATTGCATTGGGACATAGAAACATACCTATTGTTTACGGTGAGCCAACAACAAAGGCGGTCATAACTCTTCTTATCATTCTAACGATTCTGCCTACTTTCTTATTAGTAAATTATTTTGATGTGGGTCTTATGCGGTACTACTTTTATGCGAGTATAGCTCTATTGCTTATGTTCTCGTATTGGCTCTGGTGGTCTCGCGCTAAAATGCACTACGTTTTGCTTCATAATATTTTAAAATTTATTATCGTGTCTGGTGTATTTAGCATACTTCTCATAGATACTGATCTGGTTATAAACCGAATTATCTAAACTAAAAAACCACTGCATTGCAGTGGTTTTCTTAGCTAATAAAATAAATAATTAAAGGTTTACCCTTTTTTGATCTTAAAAGGCAGGTAGTACATACGGTTCCCTGTTACTTCTATTTCGGTTTTCTTGTAGTTAAGTCTGTTCTTAATGTAATTTTCTAACTGAGCACTTTCTGTAGTAACATTAAGTACAACAATTGTCTTTTGGGCAGTCACCATAAATTGAATAGTGCTTTCTAAAAGTTCATCATTAAGTGTAAGCTCAGGAGTTCCTAGTAAATTAATAATTTGATTTCTTAATGCCGTACTGGCTGTCTCTGGTTTTGGGTCTGTACCTGCTGACGCACTTCCCCAACTTAATATTGATAAAAGTAAAATAAGTGGTAATTTTTTCATGATTTCTTGTTTTAGATTGACAAGTCAAATGTAGTACGATCTGCCCAGAGGATCTTTATTAGTGACATTATCAAATACCAATTAAAACTTTCCGTTTGAGTTAAATAAAGCGTTGTTAACACAAGAGATACAATTGTCAAAAGTGAAATGGAATTTTACGATTTGTTAGAATAATTTCAGTTTGCAGCTTATTTATTACAGAATAGAATCAAGTTTTTGTTTGCTGTTATTATTTTAATAGTAAATGACTGAACGTGTATGATGTAAAGGTTAATTCACTTCGCAATACAATGTAATAAAAACAGAATTTGGAGCCTTTTTATATCCTCTGTTTTCGCTATTTAAATATGTATCTTTGCCAAAATTTAAAATTATGAGCAGACATCAGGAAAGCAGTAGAGACGGGAAAGCGTCTGGTCGCGGTTCTAATAATATACGCAGTAAAAGCAATGCCAGAGGCAATGCTCCTATTAAAAGAAAAACTACAGATTCTGCTAAGGGAACTGCAGCAAAAGGTAAAGCATCAGAAGCTAGTAAAACTACTTCTGCAAAAAATAAAGCTAAAGACGGTATACGTCTTAACAAATATATTTCAAACAGTGGTGTTTGCTCGAGACGTGAGGCAGATATGTATATCGCAACAGGTCAGGTTTCTGTAAACGGCGAGATCATTAATGAAATGGGGTACAAAGTGAAGCTTGATGATGATGTGCGTTTTGATGGTACGCGTATTAATCCTGAGCCTAAAGCATATGTTTTACTTAACAAGCCTAAAGGATTTTCGGTAACAACAAGTAATGAAAAAGGGATGACTGTTATGGATCTTGTTGCGCCTGCTACTAAATCTAGAATACAGCCGGTAGGCAGATTAGGTCGTAATGCAACCGGTCTTATTCTTTTTACTAATGATGAGAAATTAATGCAGAAGTTGACTAATTCTAAAGCAGGTCTGCCTCGATTATTTCATATAGAATTAGATAAAAATCTAAAAGCAGAAGATTTGGAGAAAATTGCCAAAGGTCTTGTGGTAGAAGGGAAAAAAATATTTGTTGAAGATATAAGTTATGTAACCGGCTCTCCTAAAAAAGAAGTTGGATTAAAACTACGTAATGTAGGCAACAGTGTAATACGTACAATTTTTGAGCAATTAGAGTATCAGGTGGTACGTGTAGATTGTGTGACGATAGCATCACTTACTAAAAAGGATCTTCCGCGCGGAAAATATAAACACTTGAGCCAACAGGAAATAAATAATCTAATGATGCTTTAAGTATCTTTAATATACTAGATTAGTGCTTGTTTATTTAATTTTAAATCTAAAATTGTTGAATAGATAAAATTAAAATTGAGGTAAATATTAAGTCTTTTGCAATACCTTAAGATTTCTAAGTGTCTTATCTCAAATTCTTTTTTTACATTTCACACTTTAAATTATTTGATGAATACGAAATATATAGATCTTATAGATCAATCCTTTTATTTTCCTCAGGAAGATTTTAAGCTTGAAGAAAATCACCTGCAATTTCACGATATAGATTTGATGGCTTTAGTAGAGCAATATGGAGCTCCATTAAAATTTAGTTATCTGCCAAAAATATCGGATAATATCAATAGAGCAAAAACCTGGTTTAAAGATGCTATACAAAAGCACAATTATAAGGGTAATTACAATTACTGCTATTGTACTAAAAGTTCCCACTTTAAACATATTTTAGATGAGGCTTTAAAAAACGATATTCATATTGAAACATCATCAGCTTTCGATATTGATATAGTAAATAAGCTTAAGGAAAACGGTAAGATTACAGACGATACGTATGTTATATGTAATGGTTTTAAAAGAGATCAATACATTGAGAACATTACAAATCTGATGAATAACGGTCATAAAAACTGTGTTCCTATTATTGATAACTATGAAGAAATAAACTTACTCTCTGAAGGTATTAAGGGAGATTTTAAAATAGGGATTCGTATTGCTTCAGAAGAAGAGCCTAAATTTGAGTTTTATACCTCTCGTTTAGGAATTGGCTATAAAAA
The DNA here is from genome assembly GCF_000687915.1 of Leeuwenhoekiella sp. MAR_2009_132. Classification (NCBI taxonomy): domain Bacteria; kingdom Pseudomonadati; phylum Bacteroidota; class Flavobacteriia; order Flavobacteriales; family Flavobacteriaceae; genus Leeuwenhoekiella; species Leeuwenhoekiella sp. MAR_2009_132. Next base: position 706,700 of record NZ_JHZY01000004.1, on the reverse strand, counting down.
CATTGTTCCGTTTTACGAAGATCAGATCAAAAATAACGATCAGGTTGAGTTAAAGATGCTTCACTTTTTTATCAATACCGGAATACGCGATACTGCATATTACTGGAATGAGTTAAATAAGTGTTTAAAAGTATATACCCGCCTAAAAAAAATATGTCCAAGTTTAGACAGTTTAAATATAGGTGGAGGCTTTCCTATAAAAAACTCATTGGCATTTGATTACGACTATGCTTATATGGTAGATGAGATCATTAACCAGATAAAAATTACCTGTGAAGAAGCAGACGTAGTAGTGCCTAATATTTTTACAGAATTCGGAAGCTTTACAGTAGGCGAAAGCGGCGGTGCTATCTATGAAGTTTTGTACCAAAAACAACAGAACGACAGAGAAAAGTGGAATATGATAAATTCATCTTTTATCACCACATTGCCAGACACCTGGGCAATTAGCAAGCGTTTCATTCTACTGCCTATAAATAGATGGGAAGAAGAGTATGAGCGCGTGTTGTTAGGTGGACTTACATGCGATAGTGATGATTATTATAATAGTGAGCAGCATAGCAATGCTATTTACTTACCTAAGTACAAGAAAGATAAACCATTATATATAGGCTTTTTTAATACAGGAGCCTACCAGGAATCAATAGGAGGATACGGCGGTCTGCAGCATTGTTTAATTCCGCAGCCAAAACATATTCTTATTGATCGAGATGAAAGTGGTAACTTAACAACCCGTATATTTAACGAACAACAAAAAGCAGAACAATTGCTCAAGATTTTAGGTTATGAATACAACTAAAAATTATGCCGGCATCCCTGATGAATTTGCCAAACTTGAAACTTCAAAAATAGTACTCATTCCCGTACCTTATGATGGTACGAGTACCTGGGGTAAAGGAGCAGATAAAGGGCCTCAAGCCTTTTTAGAAGCCTCTGAAAATATGGAGACTTACGATATTGAAACCAATACAGAGGTGTATCAGCAAGGTATTTATTTAGCTCCGGCAATTACAGAGAACAGTTCTCCAGAAGCACTTGTGGCTCAAGTGCATAAAGTGACTAAAGATTTTATAAAGCGCAACAAATTTGTAACCCTTTTTGGTGGAGAACATTCTGTTTCAATAGGAGCAATTCGCGCTTTTAATGAGCTTTTTGATAACCTTACCGTTATTCAAATAGATGCGCACGCAGATTTGAGACAAGAGTATATGGGTAGTACCTGTAATCATGCTTGTGCTATGTATGAAGCAAGCCAGACTACAAACCTTATTCAAGTAGGAATACGTAGTATGGACGTTCTGGAGAAAACCGTAATGGATGAGGATAAAACCTTCTTTGCTCACGAGATGGTGCAGGATGAGTACTGGGTTGATAATGTTATAGACCTGTGTACAGAAAATGTTTTTATCACTTTTGATCTAGATGGTTTAGACCCTTCAATTATGCCTTCTACAGGCACACCAGAACCGGGAGGTTTATTTTGGTACGAAACAATGGATTTCTTAAAGCGTGTTTTTGCTGAGAAAAACGTGGTAGGGTTTGATCTTATGGAACTTTGCCCAAATCCTAATGATAATTCTTCAGACTTTTTAGCAGCAAAATTGTATTACAAAATGCTAAGCTACAAATTTGAAGGACAGGATGTAGAAGAGAATTACGATAATAGTTATGTTGCTAAACCTAGTAAGGGTAATGTAAATAAATTTGATTTAAATGACGATGAAGACTAAGGGAGCAATCTCTCAATTTATAGAAAAATATTATTTGCACTTTAACTCAGCTTCAGTAGTTGACGCTGCAAAAGCTTATGAAGAGCAATTAAACAATGGTGCAAAAATGCTTGTTTCTCTTGCGGGAGCAATGAGTACTGCAGAAATTGGTAAAATATTTGCCGAGATGATTCGCCAGGATAAAGTTCAGATTATATCGTGTACAGGTGCAAACCTTGAAGAAGATATTATGAACCTGGTTGCTCATTCTCATTATAAGCGTGTTCCTAATTACCGCGATTTGACCGCTCAGGACGAGTGGGATTTATTAGAAAAAGGCCTAAACCGTGTTACAGATACGTGTATTCCTGAAGAAGAAGCTTTTAGAAGATTACAAAAGCACATTCATAAAATTTGGAAAGATGCAGATGATGCAGGTGAGCGCTATTTGCCGCATGAGTATATGTATAAAATGCTCTTGAGTGGTGTGCTTGAAGAGTACTATGAGATAGATCTTAAAGATTCCTGGATGTACGCAGCTGCAGAAAAGAACCTTCCTATTATCTGCCCGGGTTGGGAAGATAGTACGATGGGTAACATATTTGCGTCTTACGTTCTTAAAGGAGAGCTTAAAGCTACAACTATGAAGTCTGGAATCGAGTATATGACTTTCCTTGCAGACTGGTACACTAACAACAGCGAGAAGGGTATAGGTTTCTTTCAAATAGGTGGTGGTATAGCAGGAGATTTCCCAATCTGCGTGGTACCTATGTTATATCAGGATATGGAGCGTGAGGATACCCCGTTCTGGAGTTACTTCTGTCAGATTTCAGATTCTACGACCAGTTACGGATCGTACTCAGGAGCTGTACCTAATGAGAAAATTACGTGGGGTAAACTTGATATTAATACACCAAAGTTTATAATTGAAAGCGATGCGACAATTGTGGCTCCGCTTATTTTTGCATACTTGCTAGATATGTAAGCTTAGCGTTTAAAAATATATGAAACCTCATAAATCTAGTATTTATGAGGTTTTTTTAGTTTTAAAAATTTTGGTATTTAACAAAAATCAGTATTCTTTAGATTTGCTTTAGAAGTATTGCTTATTTTCGCAAACTCATTTATTAGTATGTCTTATAGATTAACCGTAGTGGTTCCTGTTTATAATGAAGAAGATAACTTACTTCGTGTAGAACAGGTATTTAAGGATTATTTTAAAATTGCGACAGTACCTACTCAGGTACTTTTTGTTAATGATGGTTCTAAAGATAAAAGCCAGCAACTTATAGAGCAAATTTGTAATAGAAGTGAAGGTTTTAAATATATTTCATTTGCTCAAAATTGTGGTTTGAGTGCAGCTATTAAAGCTGGGTTTGATTATACTACCACACCACTTGTAGGATATATTGATAGTGATTTACAGACGACGCCAGAAGATTTTAATACGTTAATCCCTTTTATAGGTGAATACGATCTAGTGACCGGGCATCGTGCAGATCGCAAAGATTCTTTTGTTAAGAATATGTCGAGTACAATTGCAAATAACATACGTAGAGCATTTACACACGATGGGATGGACGATACCGGTTGCCCATTAAAAATAATTAAAACTGAATACGCACAGCGCATTCCTATGTTTAGAGGACTTCATCGATTTCTACCTGCTATGATAATGCTTCAAAACGGTAAAACGATACAAGTACCTATACGACATTTTCCACGAGTTGCCGGTACCGCAAATTTTGGAGTTTGGAATAGGCTCTTAGGACCATTAATGGATTGTTTTGCTTATTTATGGATGAAGAAAAAGTATATCAATTATACAGTAGCTAAAAAATCATATGAGTAGTCCCTACTGGATTTATAGCATTGGTTTTTTTGCACAACTTATGTTTTCGGGTAGATTGGTTATTCAATGGTTTTTATCTGAAAAACAAAAGCGTGTATTAACACCATCTACATTCTGGTGGTTGAGTCTGGGTGCTTCTTTTTTACTTTTTGTTTATGGTTATTTGCGTGATGATTTTGCAATAATGCTAGGCCAGACACTTACTTATTTTATTTATATACGGAATTTACAACTGCAAGGACAGTGGCTAAAGTCACCAAAAGCGATACGGTTGTTCTTACTCGTTTTTCCTCTTATAATAGTGATTTACGGGTATAATAACGGGCATTACGATTTAGATAAACTCTTTAAAAATGATGATATACCCTTGTGGTTATTACTTCTGGGGAGTGTCGCACAGCTCATTTTTACACTGCGATTTATCTACCAATGGATTTATTCTGAACGAAAGAAAAAATCAACCTTACCTTTAGGTTTCTGGCTACTTAGTCTCATAGGCGGAATACTTATTTTAATCTATGCCTGGTTTAGAAGAGATCCGGTTTTACTGGTGGGGCATGTGATGGGCGTTTTTATATATTTCAGAAATATGCGTCTCGCAATAGGAATTGATAAAGAATGAAAATTCATCAACGATATTACCCCTTTATATTAATAGCAGTCTGTCTGTTTTTGTTTTACCCGCATCTCGATGTGTTGTATGCTAATATTATGGAAGCCCGTAATTTTAATACGGCCCGAGAAATGTTGCATTACGATAATTGGGTATTTACAACGATGAATGGCGAAGCTCGCTATGAAAAACCACCTTTGCCTACGTGGTTAAGTGCATTCTCTGCGGCAATTTTTGGGATCACAAAATTATGGGCATTGCGACTGCCCTCTGCAATTATTACAACCTTAATGGTGCTTTTTAGTTACGCATTTTCTAAGAAGCGTTTAAAGCTAGTGCCTAAACAAGCATTCTACGCATCTTTAATTTTAGCAACTTCATTTTATGTGTTATTTGCTGGGCGCAACGGTACCTGGGATATTTTTGCACATTCCTTTATGCTGGCGGGTATTTATTTCCTTTTTCAGTTTTTTACAGTTACGCAGCGGCTATATAAAAACGCTGTTCTGGCAGGATTATTTATTGGCTTATCTTTTATGAGTAAAGGGCCTGTAAGTCACTTTGCATTATTATTACCCTTTTTAATTGCATATATCTGGGTTTATAAAATTAGGTCTTATAAAAATCGTATAGTGCCTTTTAGTTTGTTAGTAGGTGTTGCCCTGGCATTGAGTTCGTGGTGGGCACTTACTATTTATTTTGGAGATGCAGATACAGCAGCTACTATAGCAGATAAGGAAGCTGCTGCCTGGGCAAATCACAATACACGTTCGTTCTTTTACTATTGGAGTTTTTTTACGCAAAGCGGAATTTGGACAATCCCTGCATTTATCAGTTTACTTTATCCATATTTAAAAACGCGGGTGTCAGATTTAAAAACGTATCGCTTCACATTAATTTGGACGCTTGCAGCGGTGATTTTACTTTCGGTAATACCAGAAAAAAAATCGAGATATCTACTACCTGTTTTAATTCCACTTGCATTAAATACCAGTTATTATATAGAATATCTGGTTAGAAAATTTAGTGAGTTACGCGATAAACGAGAGACCTATCCCGTATATTTTAATTTTGGAGTTGTAGCATTTGTGGCCATACTTGCCGGTCCTATAGTCCTGTATTTTTTTGCAGATACTTTCACGGGGTCTATGTGGATCTGGTTTGCCTTCCTTCAAATTTCAATACTAATTACCGCGTTCTTCATCGTCCGCAGTTTACGATCTAAAAATATTGAAAATGCATTTTACGGAGTAGTAATCTTTTCCTGTGCACTTCTTACTTTTGGTTTTCCATTAGTAAAGGCTACGTATACTAATGAAGATTATGCAATGCTTGCGCCAAAAATAGAATCCCTTAAGGCTGATGGCAAACCGGTATTTTTATTTGAAAATGGGTCTCCAGAACTCATTTGGGATTTAGGACAGCGGCTACCTGTAATTAAGACCTCTGGAAGCCTTGTCTTGCCTGAGTCATCTACATTCTACGTAATTATAGAAAAAGGGCAGGAGCAGCTTGTAAAAGGGGAATTGAAGGGTTTTAATTTGACTTTAGACAAGTGTTTTGACGGAAATATTACTTCAAAAAAAGATCGTAATTACAAAACACGTAGAATAGGTTGTATATATAGCGTAACAGCTAGATAAATTATTTTGTATAACCTTCACCTAATCTATAGCTCAATACCAGACCATGAGTACTGGGCAGTGGCGAGCTCATCAAAGGCATTGTGTAGTTATATAAAATTCTAAAATGTTCAAAAAGATATACACCTGCGATTGCATTAACTGCAGAAGAAGTTCGATATCCTGCTCCTAATTCTATCTTATTTTTATAATTAACAATCGCATTAAGATCTACAGATAAGGGTGCGCCAGATTCATAACGAATTAAAAAATTTGGTTTAATCTCTAATTCATTAAAAACTCCGGTATAAATTCGATATCCTGCATATGCGTATGCGGCTGTATTTATAGTAATGGCATCATCTGGAGCAAGTGAATTGCCTAACAAATTAGGAGCAGATATACCAGCATATAAGTTATTCCGATTAAAAAGAATTCCTATTCCTAAAGTAGGTATAGTTCCTGAGATATTTTGCTGAAAATTGGGGTCTTCAGAAATCCCTAATTCTAGTAGATTTTCGTTATAGTTAAATACTCCCGCAGTAATCCCAAAAGAAATTACATTAGGGTTAAAATTGTGAAACCGTGGAGCAGCAGCTTGTAAACCAAAATAGAGTTTGTAAGCATAAGAGGCAAACGCACTAGTTACTGAACTTACACCTATTTCATCTCGTAAGAAACCTGCCCCTAAACCTACGCGTTCATTGTTTAAAGTCAAGTTTGCGGTTGCGTTAAAAGTAGATGGTGCACCATCAATACCGCTAAAACTACTTTGATTAGATAGTGTAAATTCTGAGTTTTCGTAATATCCTGCATGAGCAGGATTTAAAAGCAAGGTATTGTAATTGTATTCAGAAAATACCGGTTGCTGCTGACCCAGAAGTGTTTTACAAACTGTCAATAAAAAGACACTAAGAATTAATAATTTTTTAAATCCCATTAATTAACGTTTTAAGACTATAAAGCCCTCAATGAGTTGAGGTTCTGTACCTCCCTTTAAATCTATTCTAAAAAAATAAGTGCCTTCAGGTAGCATATTTGCTCCCATATTCGTTTTACGGTTGGCAATACCTCTAAAGACATTATTGATATTGTCATAATTAATGGTCTCAAAAACAAGATCTCCCCAGCGATTAAATACCTGTACTAAATTCTCAGGATAATCTGTGATTTGTTCTATTTCCCAAAACTCATTAATGCCATCTCCATCTGGCGAAATGCCATAGCGTAACTTATGAGGTACGATTGAAGTGATGGTAGTAAATGATTCTTCGATACAACCTGTTGCATTTCCTGCGGAATTTACAGGTGTAATACGTACGAAAACCGTTGTGTTTTCAGGAAGGTCGTTTATTAGATTATAGGTGGTACCTGTAACTGAAACAGCATCTAAAATTTGAGATCCACCTGCTGTGGTACCTACAGAAAGCAGATAACTGGTTGCAGTTGGTGCAGTATTCCAGTTTAAATCGGTTTCTACAGCAACATCAGTTTCCCCATCAAGCGGACTCGTCAACGAAGTGCAGGAAGGCGGCTGTAAAACAGTTTCAGTAGTAAATGATTCTTCGATACAATCTGTTGCATTTCCTGCGGAATTTACAGGTATAATACGCACAAAAACCATAGTGTTTTCAGGAAGATTGTTCGCTATATTGTAAGTGATACCTGTAACTGAAACAGCATCTAAAATATCAGTTCCGCCGGTTGTTGTTCCTACAGAAAGCAAGTAACTAGTGGCAGTAGGTACAGCATTCCAGCTTAAATCGGTCTCTAAAGCAACATTAGTTGCACCATTAAGCGGACTCGTCAACGAAGTGCAAGAAGGCGGCTGTAAAAGAGTTTCAGTCGTGAATGATTCTTCAATACAACCCGTTGCTCTACCTGCGGCATTCACAGGTACGATAGTCACAAAGATCTGCGTATTTTCGGGCAGATTATTTGGAAAATCATAAGTAGTTGTAGTTACTGAAAATTCATTTAGAATATCAGTTGCTCCAGCTGTGGTGCCTACATAAAGCAGATAACTGGTTGCAGTTGGCGCAGCATTCCAGCTTAAATCGGTCTCTACAGCAACACCAGTTGCACCATTAAGCGGACTCGTCAACGAAGTGCAAGAAGGCGGCTGTAAAACAGTTTCAGTAGTAAATGATTCTTCGATACAACCTGTCGCATTACCTGCAGCATTCACAGGTATAATACGCACAAAAACAATTGTGTTTTCAGGAAGATTGTTCGCTATATTGTAAGTGATACCTGTAACTGACACAGCATCTAAAATATCAGTTCCGCCGGTTGTTGTTCCTACAGAAAGCAAGTAACTAGTCGCAGTTGGTACAGCATTCCAGCTTAAATCGGTTTCTACAGCAACATCAGTTTCCCCATCAAGCGGACTTATCAGGGAAGTGCAGGAAGGCGGCTGTAAAACAGTTTGAGTCGTGAATGATTCTTCGCTACATCCTGTTGCACTACCTGCGGCATTCACAGGTACGATAGTCACAAAGATCTGTGTATTTTCGGGCAGATTATTTGGTAAGTCATATGTTGTTGTAGTTACTGAAAATTCGTTTAAAATATCAGTTGCTCCAGCTGTTGTACCTACAGAAAGCAAATAACTAGTGGCAGTAGGTACAGCATTCCAGCTTAAATCGGTCTCTACAGCAACATCAGTTGCACCATTAAGTGGACTCGTCAACGAAGTGCAGGAAGGCGGCTGTAAAACAGTTTCAGTAGTAAATGATTCTTCGATACAACCTGTTGCATTTCCTGCGGAATTTACAGGTACGATAGTCACAAAGATCTGTGTATTTTCGGGCAGATTATTTGGTAAATCATAAGTTGTTGTAGTTACTGAAAATTCGTTTAAAATATCAGTTGCTCCAGCTGTGGTGCCTACAGAAAGCAGATAACTGGTTGCAGTTGGTGCAGCATTCCAGCTTAAATCGGTCTCTACAGCGACGTCAGTCGCACCATTAAGTGGACTCGTCAAGGAAGTGCAGGAAGGCGGCTGTAAAGTTGCTGCACGTTCGGTTCTAAACTGTTCAGAATTACAACCTAGATTTTCACCATCTGCATTGTACGGATTTATAGTAATAAAAATCGAAGTGTCATTCGCAAAGTTTGTTGCAGGGTTAAAAGTTGTTGAGTTTCCTACATCAGTTTTTGGAAGTATATCCCCACCACCGGGAAACGTACCTATTGTGAGAAAATAACCGGTTGCGTTAGTAATGGGTGTCCAGCTAAGATTGGTGTCAACTGCCACATCAGCACTATTATCTGACGGAGCGATGAGGTTAGTACAAGTAGGAATATCAAGTTGGGTGGTGTTTGTAGTAAAGGAGCGTATAGTGCACGTATTAGTTATCGGGCCGCTGGCATAAACCGGAGTAACTTTTACAAAAAACTCTGTATTAGCAGGCAAATTGTTTACAAACTGATAAAAATTTGCGTCAACAACTTCAATATCATTTAGAATCTGACCGCCACCACTAGTTGTTCCCACATTTAAAATATAACTGCACGCAGCAAGTCTATCTTGCCAGGTTATTGTGGGGTTTCGGGTAACATTCACAGCACCATCAGCAGGATTTAATAATGCCGAACATTGCTCTGTGTAATTTAAAGTAAGTGTAATGTCATTACGCACTAGAAGCAAATTTTTACCGTTAGTACCCGGCGGATTCGAATTTTCAAAGGGAACCAGATCGCTTGTGATTTCAGAATAATAAACCCCGGCATCACAGGAGTTGATATTTTCTAAAACCAGATTAGGGCTGTCTGGTGCATCAGGAAGTTCAATCCCATCTTTAAACCACTTATAATGGTTTTGAGAACCTCTTACGGTTGTAGTGAGTGTAAGGTTATCACCCGGATTTGGGGTATAATTTTCAATGGGGTTCACTTTTGCCTGTGGGGCATACTCATAGTTTTGAATAACAACATCTGGCGAAGGTCCTATAGATTGAGTTGTTGTTAAATCAACGAGGCCAAAATGCTGATCTTCAAAATCGCCAAAATGGAATTCATTATCATTAATATACAGTTGAAACCGTCTTGTTTGAACGGCGGGATCATACAAGCCGTAAAAATCTGGAATTGGCCCGGAAAGTAAGTTGTTATTAGCTATTAGCGAACCATTTAATCTACCTGTATTTGCAACAATTGTAGCAAACTGATTTAGAATATCGTTACCTGGAAAAAGATTGTGTGAAATATTAAGACGAGAAAGTTTAATATTCTGGGTTATGTCTAAACGTTCGATTTGATTATAGGAAACATCTAAAGAAGATAGTTCAGTATTTTGAGTAAGGTCAATACCAGAACCTACAAAAAGATTTTTTGAAATATTAAGACTATTAAGTTCAGTGTTGAGTTTAACGTCTAAATTGGGAATCTTGTTTTGAGATATGTTTAAGTATTTGAGATATAAATTTTTTGTCAAATCTATATCTGTAAGTAAGTTGTCGTAACCATCAAAAGTGGTTATAACCGGATTATTTGTTATATCTATATCAGTAAATAAGTTATTGTACAATCGTAGGGTACGTAATTTAGAATTTTGAGAAATATCTAATTCAGACATTAAGTCTCCGGTAAAATTGAGATCTGTAAGTTCTAAATTATCTCTAAGATTAACCCTAAGTGGTACATTACCATTATTAGATCTAATATCAAGATCTGTAAGTTGGGGAACAATAGAAAAGTCTAATAAGGAGGTAAATTTGTGTCCCCAAATAGTTATGTAGTTTAGCGTATTTGTTTCGGGTAAAATAAGATCTTCAATATCGCAAGAAAATATTCCTAAACGTTCTAGACCTATTTGAGAAGAGGCATCTACTTGCGGAAAATTGATACTGCTTAACTCAAGTTTTTTAAGTGCTGTAGGATTTGTAGGGTAAATAATTTTAGTATCAACTCTACTCCCTATAATTCTAAAATCTACATCACCTTCTAATTTTGATAAATCAAATACAGGAACACTTAACTGAGCGACATCAATGTCAACCAGAGTAGGTGTTATGGGGAAAGTTAATGAAGTTATACTTGCAAAAACTGAAATATTTACTCGTTCTAAAAATAAATTATTAGATAAATCTAGTGTAGTAATCGTAGGAATTGGGGTTCTAATACTAGCTGTTATATTTAAAATTTTAAGATTAGGATTATTTGAAAAATCTAAGTTTGTTATAAGTTGATTATTTGAGAATCTAAACTCAGTTAGCCGGGTAAGTGTATTTAAGGGAATTGTGGAGTATAAGTTTGAATTTGTGTTTATATTTTCAATATTCACAAATGCTTCTAATCCTGTAAAGTCTGTAATGTCATTACGGCCGGTGGTATAAGCAATTACGGCAGCGGCATCTGCATCAAGAATGTTGCCATTGAGTCCGTTAGTATCGTATCCCTGGGCAATGAGATCCTGTTCAAAATTTGAATCAGGTATTGCAGTAACCTGACAGTAAATATTTGGGACGACAAAATATGCGAATATTATTAGAGAAAAACGCGCAACAAAGTTCAAGAGCAAATGTTTAATAATTATATCGCATCAAAAATAGGCTATAGAGTTTTTCTAAGTTGTTAATAATTAATGTCTTTAAGCTTTTTTAGAGAAAATTCGTATAACACAAAGCTTATTAACAAAACGTATTCTAATGCAATAAGCCATAGATTTTCTGACACAGAATCTATATGATATGCCGAATAGCTTAGCATTACAACACCACTCCAGACGATAGCGTATTTGTATTTTGTAAAAACAGAAATCAATAAAGGTGTTGCTATATACCACGGATGTATAGTGGTAGATAGTAAAAAGTAAATGCTAATCCCAAAAAGTAGGGCTGGCAATAGCCGTATCGTTGTGTTGTTTTTTCTAATAAAAGTAAGCAGCAGCAAACCAGCTATCACATACTTAGGGAGTTCTTGTCCCGCTGTTGCTATAATATTAAATCCTTTTGTCTGAAAGCCTATATATCGTATGATGTAATACACGCTTGCATTGAACTCAAATTTCTCAAACCAAAGTGCGATGGTACTTGTAAAGTGATTGATTAAATCTGGAGTGATAAAAGGAACAAAAGAACCTACAAAAACAAGAATAGCAAGTGCATAAAATGCTGAAAGTCTACTTATTGACGGAAACGGTTTTCTAATAAGATGATTCAGATTTGCGGGTATTTGAGCCAAGCCGGGTGTTTGACTTATGACTAGCTGGTAAAATAACGGAAGCAGTAGTAAAGGAACCAACTTTACGGAGATTGAAAGCCCCAAAACCACAGCAGACCACACCCATTTTTCACGATGTAATAGGTATAGAGCTGCTAAAAGAAAGAAAAGCATGACGCCTTCAAAATGAAGGTTTCCGGTGAGTTCAATAACAATAAACGGATTTAAGAAATACCAAAAAATCTGATGTTGTGGGAGGTTTAAACTTTCTAAAAGTTTACGACCTATAAGGAGAATTCCTAAATCTGCAGTTAAAATACATAGTCTTAAAACTACTACTCCTCCAAAAATAGAATTTCCGCTTAGTAATCCTGAAAGCCAAAAAAAGAATTGATTTACCGGTGGGTAGTTTGAATAGTGCCGGGCACTTAGACTTCCCATTCCTTTTAGGAGTTCGTTGGCCTGTTCAATAGGGAATGTTCCGGACTGCATCCATTGATCTGGTGTAAAGAGATAAGGGTTTAAGCCCTGAGCAGTTAATCTACCATCCCATAAAAATCTAAAATAATCCTGAGATAAATTAGGCAAGGCAACTATAAAAATAAGCCGTACCAGTATCCCGAGTAGAAGAAGTGTTTTAAAATTAAATTTTAAGAACTGAATAAGTTTAAAACTTAAAAAGAAGAGAGCTGCGTAAAGACTTATAAGTTTTGTAAAATTATGGCGCTCAAGATCGTAAGCAAATGTCCAGTACAGTGCTAATAGACTAAGCATTATCAAAACCGAAATCTTATAATCTTTGAGGATTTGAAGCATAATTAGTTTAAAATCAAAACTTAAACTTAAGATTATTACCTGAGGCGCGCTTTTATTTTTTTTTGCACTAGCGATTGAAGCGGCATCCTTTGTGACTCTTTAGGTCGCAAAGATATAGCGGAAAGCGCGATGATGCCGTAGTTTTTACAAGGCAGCAAGTGCCCTAACTAAATTCTAGAAAAAATAGATTTAAATGCTACAAAGCCAAAACCGCAAAACAACATAATGTGAAAGGTAATAAGCCCATAATCTCCCATGTAGAATGCGCTGGCGATTGCAAAGCCGAAGTATAGAAATAATAGACTCTCTAAAACAGTATTTACCGAAAAGCTTTTCTTTAGGTAGATGTTGGATTTCCAGCTGTCGCTAAGTGCGTTAATATTAAATTTTGGAGTGCGTATAAATTCTGATTTTTTACCAAAATGACCTTCTAAAACTGCCAGTGAATTGTGAACACTAAAACCCATGGCTATAGAAAAAAACGCAATAAACATCGCGATATACTTAATGAAATTCTTGAATCCGCCGCCGTGTATGCGTTTGTAAGTAACCCAATAGCAGATGAAAAAAATTATGGTGCTTACCGCAAAAAATGCAGTGATTCTAAAAATAGAACTAAATGCGGGATTACTATTTTTAATATATAAAACAGGAACACTTAAAATAGCAACAAGTAATACGAGTAAAAACATACTACTGTTTAATAAGTGAAAGAAGCTATGAAATTTGGTTTTGAAAGATACTGTAGGGTCTTTTAATAAGCGGCCATAGAGCTTTTGAAAGTTTTCTGCTGCTCCTTTATTCCAGCGGAATTGTTGCGACCTGGCTGCGCTAATCGCGATAGGAAGTTCTGCAGGAGTTTCTACTTCTTCTAGATATTTAAAATCCCATTTATTAAGCTGGGCACGGTAGCTTAGATCAAGATCTTCGGTTAGCGTATCGCCCTGCCAGTTGCCGGCATCAAGTATGCATTCTTTACGCCAAATACCTGCTGTACCGTTAAAATTTATAAAGTGATGCCCAAAATTTCTACCTACTTGCTCTAAAACAAAGTGAAAATCGAGTGCAAAGGCCTGTATTTTTGTAAGTATTGAATAGTCGCGATTTAGATGGGCCCAGCGGGTTTGTACTACACCTATTTTTGAATCTTTAAAATAAGGAACCGTTTTTTGTAACCAGTCTGGGTTAGGTACAAAATCTGAATCAAAAATTGCAATATATTCACCTTTAGCAATAGCTAAACCTTCTTTTAAAGCACCCGCTTTAAAACCTGTACGGTTAGTACGGGTAATGTGATGTATAGGTAAACCCCTTGCTTTTAAATCATCAATTAAAATTCGGGTTGCAGCAAGGCTTTCATCGGTAGAGTCATCGAGAACCTGTATTTCTAGCTTGTCTTTAGGATAATCAATTTTTGCGATATTCACCAGTAGCCGCTCTACAACATACAGTTCGTTATAAAGTGGTAATTGTATGGTGACAAATGGGGTTTCTTCGGGATTAGATAAGTCGTAAACTGGAGAATTATCTATTTTTTTCTTCGCTTTAAAGTAATTGAATAGCAGATTTAATTGAGCTAAACTGTAAAGAAAAATCACAGTTAGAGATAGTGTATAAAGTATGATTATAATTGTCTGCATTACTTGAAACTGTACTTAAAAATCCAACCGAGAATTTTAATTCCCGCAAATATAGCACCTTTGACGGTACCTGAAACTTTTGAAACGCCGATACGATTTCGGTACTTCATAGGTACTTCTGTGTACGTGAGTTGTTGTCTTAGCGCTTTTAACTGCATCTCTACAGTCCATCCGTACGTTTTATCCTGCATATTTAGGGCTAATAGTTTCTCATATTTAATCGCTCTAAAAGGGCCAAGATCTGTAAATCGTGATCCAAAAAACCACCGCATTAAGGTTGTAGCCAATTTATTTCCAAAACGCTGCGGAAACGTCATACTTCCCGGTTCGCGTAATGATTTAACCCGTGCACCTATCACAAAGTCTATATTGTCTTCTAGTATAGGTTTAACCAGCTGTGTTAGTTGTTGTGGATAATCGCTGTAATCGCCATCTAGAAATACCACTATGTCTGGTTTTTCTTCTTGTGAAGCGATGTAGCTCATCCCTTTTAAACAGGCATTGCCATACCCTGGTGAAGGTTCTGTAAGTGAGGTGGCTCCGGCTTCTACAGACCTTGCTGCTGTAGCGTCTGAAGAATTGTTGTTCACAACTATAATCTCGTCTACAAGTTGAGGAATATCCCTAACAACAAGGCCTATTGAATGCTCTTCGTTATACGCAGGGATGATCACCTTAATAATTTGATACATTAAAAACGGGCGTTAGGATTATCTTTTTTGAAGGTGGCGACACTCGTCCATGCACCGGTTAGTACATTATTCTCATAATGTTGCGCTTTAAAAAGGCGACCATTCTTATATAAAAGACTGTACCCTTCTTTAACGTCGTTTACAAATTTCACTTTTTCTACCACATCGTTTTCTTTTTGAACCACCCACCAGTCCACACGTTTTCCATTTTTATAATGACCTTGACTTTCTAGTTTATTATTTACGGTATAATAAAACCAGTACCCATCTTTTTTATTAGTCTCGTAAGATCCTTTTCCTTTCACATTTCCATTTTCAAAATAGTAATACCAGTAATCAGTTTTTTGTGAATTAAGCATCCATCCTTCAGATTTAAGATTACCATTTTCAAAATACTCTTTATAATATCTTTTTTCTGATTGATTACCAGTGATTAAAAATAAAATGAAAAAATATTTATAAAAAAACATGATTTTGATTTTAAGGGGCAGATGAATACAGTTGCTTAATTAAGTCCTGATGTATACGAGAAAACTGGTCTTTAGGTTTTTAACATAACATTAAGAAAACCATTCTCAAAACTTATGCGTATCTCTTCTTGTAAACTATAAAACAAAGAATCATGAATTTAAACTTACGCTTAATTACGGGAACGCTTTTGATGCTTCCTGTTCTAATGATAGCTCAAAGCCCGGTTAGCGGCTTTATGAAAGCTAAAGGTGAAGGTAGCTTAACACTATCTTTTTCTTCTGAAGAATACGACGAAGTATTTTTTATACCTCAAAAGGTTAAAGGTGTACCGGTATTTAATGAAGTACAAACAACAAGTTATTCAATTTACGGTGAATATGGGATTTCAGACGATCTTGATGTAATTATTAACTTACCATACATTAGATCTGAAGGAGAAACAACTGCTGAGACTTTAGCTAACAATGGCCTTTCGAACGAGGTTAAAGGGTTTCAGGATTTAAGTGTATATGGTAAATATAGATTTACTTCTCTAAAGACTCCTAAAGGATCTATTGATTTAATCGCAGCAGCTGGTGTAGAACTTCCTGTGGGTGACTATAGTGCAGATCCGGGTTTTCAATCTATTATAGCTATAGGTAACCGTTCTACAGATATCACCGGTCTTGCAATTGCATCTTACAAAAATGATTCCGGCTTTTTTGCAACCGGTCAAATGGGATACAGCTTGCGTAGTAACGACGTTCCTAATGCTTTATTAAGCGAATTCAAATTAGGGTATGCACAGGAGTTATTTTATTTAGATGCTTATGTAGCAAACCAATTATCTGATAAAGATGGGGTAGATATTTTTGGCGAAGGCTTTACAGGTTTTTTTCCTGCAACTCGCGTTAACTATACCCGTTTAGGTTTTACTGCTTATGTGCCACTTTACAGAGGAATAGGTGTGTCTGGTGGGTATAGCACTTACTTAAATGGTCGTAACCTGGGAGACTCAGACGGTTATAACTGGGGACTTACTTACTCATTTTAATCATTAACTATTTACAAAAAATATCATGAAAAACTTATATAAATATACAGGTATTGCAATCGCACTTTTAAGCGTTGTACTTACCACATCTTGCGAAAGCGAATCTGCTTACGAAGATCAATTAACTTCTATAGCTGGTATTGCAGTTGCGAACCCGGCGTTTAGTACTCTAGAATCTGCAGCCATAAACGCTAATTTAGTTGGTGTTTTAAGTAACGCTAATCCCGGAGATCCTTCTGGAGACTATACCGTTTTTGCTCCTACAAATGACGCGTTTGCGCGTTTAGGATTGAATGAAGCAACATTAGGGGCTTTAACTACTCCTTTCTTAACAAATACACTTTTATATCACGTATCTAACGGAAATCTTTTAGGTGGTGCTATTCAAGGAGGTGGTACTTCAACATCTGCATTAACACTTACAAGAAGATTTGTACAGCGTGATGGAGATTTGTACATCAACGGATCTAAAATTCTAGCTACAGATGTACGTGCTCAAAATGGAACTGTACATGTTATTGATAAAGTAATGATTGCAACTGGTGGTAATGTAGTAGAATCTGCTGTCGCTTTACAAAGCGCTCAAGTTTTTAAAACACCTGAGTTAAGTTATTTAGTTGAGGCTGTATTGTACGCAGAACTTGCTACAGCTTTGAGTAATCCTGATGCTAACTTCACTGTTTTTGCACCTAACGATCAAGCATTTATAAATTTAGGTGCTGCTTTAGGCTTAACTTTTACACAGCCTTCAGATGTTAGACAATTAGATAAAGATTTAGTAACTGCTGTTTTATTAAACCATGTGTTTGCTGATGTTTCTGCAGATAAGTTTACTTCAGAATTAAGTGCAGGTTCTTACGATGCTTTAGGTTCTGATACTATTACACTAGGAGCATTTAATAACGGAACTCTTACTGTAAGTGGTTCTGGTAATGCAACTCCTGCAAATATGGTTATTCCAGATGTGCAAACTACTAACGGTATTGTACACGTAATTGATCAGGTTTTATTACCAGTTTTATAAAAATAGATTGTTTGTTTGTTGATTTTTAATAAAGGCGGAAATATCAATTTCCGCCTTTATTTTTTACTAAAATTCTAAAACTAGTTCGCTTAAACTATTATTTATTTACTAAAACTGAAAACCGAAAACATTGATTTATCGTAGATAAATTGAAGAGACTTTAAAGCAACTATTCTTATAGAATATAGCCAAAGGGTAACATATATACATACGAGAATGTAGCTATAGTTATCTAAAAAAATAAGAATATAAGGCCATCTTAATTGATGGTTTTAAGAAGGTAGTTTGTTTGTTAGATGATTTGTTAGTAAGGCAAGGGTGGAGATCCTTGCCTTTTTTTTGGTTCAATACATATCTTATAGAATACGTTGTTTTTTACCTAGTGTAAAATAAAGAATCGACCCCAAGAGGTTAAAGAATATCACAATTAATACCCACACAATTTTATTATTGCCTTTAAAATCGTTCTTAACGATATCCACTAATGCTACAATAGGCAGAATGACGCCCAGACCCATAAAAATAAGTATAAGTAAAATTTGCCAGGGACCTACCATTCCTAATAACATAACATATTTATTTAGTGAATTTTAAAAATACAAAATTGATTCTAATTTAGTTTTGATTAAGGTAATCCATCAAGTTAACATCGTTTCCTAATAATACCTCACGGCTGTTGATTCGATTATCTGTAGCAGCATTCTCTAATTTTAAAACCCCACGAGGGCAAACAGCAGAACAGATGCCACATCCCACACAACTTGCGCGTACAATATTTTCTCCTTTCTGAGCATAAGCACGTACATCAATACCCATCTCGCAATAGGTAGAACAGTTGCCACAAGAAATACATTGACCACCATTTGTGGTAATTCTAAATTTAGAAAAAAGACGTTGTTGCAATCCTAAAATAGCAGCCATAGGGCAACCAAAGCGACACCAAACCCGGTTCCCAAAAATAGGGTAGAAGCCGGTTCCTATTACTCCGCTAAAAATTGAACCTATTAAAAAGCCGTAAGAAGTACGTAATGTTTCCGCAGGAATAAAAAATAAGGTGTTCCCGGTACCATAATGAATGCCTATTAATGAAAGTACAATTACTAAATATCCTATAGCACCATAACGTGCATCTTGTTTTAATTCTTCTTTCTTAAATAGCCAAATGAGACCAAATAATGCTGTGAGAAATACAGCCACACCTATTAGAAATACATCTTTAGTAAGCCAATATTTATCGGGGTCGTAACCTAAATAGGTGGCAATTACTGCAGTTGTCATCACCACTACAAAAACCAGCACACTGTGTACTACCCAACGCTCTATTTTCCAAGCAGATTCGCTTTTATCACTTAATTGTCTAAACGAATCACCGGCAGTTTCGGCAAGTCCTCCACAACCACATACCCACGAGCAGTACCAGCGTTTCCCATATTTATAGGTTAGAATAGGGGTGATGATAAAAATTGAAGCGATACCAAATATTAATAAAGCCAGGCCTATATCACCTGCAGAGATAAAATCATCTATTCGGTATTGTTCAAAATTGTAATAGTTAAGTGGCCATATATTTTTTAAATCGTAGTAAGGCAGGCTAAATTCTTCAGAGTTTAAACGTGCCATAAACTCCGGAATTAAAAATGCAAATGCCGTTTGAAAAAACATTACGCTAAGTGTGCGCAAACGTTCATATTTATTGTGGCGGTATTTCCAGATAAATTTTATACCAAAAGCCAGTATTGCGATAGTATATAAAGTGCCATAAACAAACCATTGGCTCGCAGGGCCGCCATTCAGTAAATTGCTTAAAGGGTCAAAAAGGGCTATTAAACCCGTATTTGCACCGTCGGCACTAAGGCCTAACAAATCTGCTTTAAAATATAAGATAATATAAAAACCGGTAAGAGCGAGGCCGGCAATCCAGGCCAGAAGACCGCGACTGGATATAGATTTAAACCAAACCGCATCATTTTTTATGCCTTCCTGTTTGTCTGCATATGCACCGTAAGCGAAAAGAACTATACCTATAAAAAGCCCTCCTAAAGAAAGGCTAAGCCAAAGAGCTTTATTAGGAAGATTTACATTAAATAAAGCCAGAAGTAAAATTAAAAGTCCGGCTACTCCTAGTGCAGTCCCTAACTTTTGAATGGTATTTATAGAAACCGGGGGTTGCCCGGTAAGTGACATGTCGCGTTGTACGGTACTCATATTTTATAGGTATTGGTAGGGTAGTTTTTAATGATAAGCTACACTTCAGCTTTAGAGCTCAAAGTATAGGTTTCTTTAATTGTCTTCTCGTGTTTTTTGTAAAACTCAGGATCAAAGTTTGCTAACTGCAGGTTTTCAATTACATAATCTATACTGCGTTGTTCATTCAACCAGCGGTCAAAAACCTCGTGTTTCATTCGAATTCCAAAGGAGTTAATACCTAAGAATTCTTTGTTTTCTTTATGGTATGCTATAGTAATGCATATTTTGTCATTGTCGTGTTTCCAATGAAAATGCTTCTCGTATTCTTTTTTATTTTTAGTACTAAAAACCCAACCATAGGTCTGGTATTCAATATCAAAAAATTTGGCGCTGTTAAACCAGTTTCCGGGTTTGTATTCAAAGGGTGTTCCGCAGATAGTTTGAGCAACAGTCTCACCCATCATTCTGCCGGTATACCATACCGCCTCAATAGGTTTGCGTAAGCCTATGGCTTCCCGTTGCTGGGCGCAATCACCTATGGCATATACATTTTTAATATTTGTTTCTAAGAAACGGTTTACCAGAATACCTTTGTCTGTTTCTATACCAGATTCGCTAAGAAAATCGATTTTAGGTTTAACTCCGGTAGTTATACCTACCAGATTGCACGGTAGTTCTTCGCCCTTTTTTGTTAGTATGGCACGTACATTCCCCTTGCCATCATCAAGTATTTTATCGAGTTCTTCTTCGTGTCTTAGGTTTATTCCGTGAGAGATTATGTGTCTTGAAATCATATTAGCTTCCCCATCTGGTAAAACTCCAGACCAGAATGCGTGTTCGCGAACTAAGATCGTAACATCAATTTTGCGAGTATGTAGCATTTCTGCCATTTCTACTCCTATAAGACCACCACCTACAATTACGGCTTTAGGACAAATTTGATTATTTGGGGCTGTTTTTTCGAGCTGCTCGAGATCCTGCTTTGAAACAAGCCCTTGCACACCGTTAAGATCCTGACCTTCCCAGCCATATTTAGCAGGGATAGAACCTGTGGCTAAAATGAGTTTGTCGTAGGTTAATTTTTCGCCACCGGCTAAAATTAAGGTTTGATTAGTGTCATCAACTTTTTCAACATAGGCGTTTTTCAAATGGATACGATTTTTAACCCAAAATTTATCTTCATAGGGTTTTAAATCTTTAAAGCGCATATGCCCCATATAGACATACATAAGAGCAGTACGTGAAAAAAAATGATCACTTTCTGCAGAGATAATTGTTATTTTTTTATCAGAATTTTTTCGCAGATGTCTGGCAGCTGTAACCCCGGCAATGCCATTACCTACAATAACTATATCCTCCATAAACAGCGGTATATCGAATGTGGTTGTATTTAAAGATAAGACATTGCTCGCTTTAAACAGCGGGCAATACAGCTATTTTAAAGATGCATTTTAAAATAGAACTTGTCTAAATTTCAAGTATTTTTGATATCTATGAAAAAGTCGTTTTCCTTAATTATAACTAACATTATTTTGTTTGTATTAATAGGTTGTTCTGCTACGCCGGTTATTCAGGATAAGATTAATGGAGTAAGTTTTGTGTCGTCTAGAGATACTTTAGTTCAATCTCATATTGAACCCGTCTTAAAGATTAAAGCAAGTCATGCGGCTATCATGCCATTTGCTTTTGTAAGAGATCAAAACAATCCCGAACTTATATTTAATACTGAAAGGCAATGGTATGGTGAGCGTTATCAGGGAGCCAGACAATATATAGAAGCACTTCATGCTAATAAAATTAAGGTCATGCTTAAGCCGCATATCTGGATTTGGAAAGGTGTTTTTACGGGCGATATGCAAATGAATGCTGAGGAAGAATGGGGTATTTTTGAGCAGAGTTATGAAACCTATATTTTATTATATGCGGCACTTGCCGAAGAGACAAATGTTGAGATTTTTTGTATAGGTACAGAGTTGTATAATTTTACAAATGCGCGTAAAGCGTTTTGGGAACAGCTCATTAAAAAAGTACGCGGAGTTTATACCGGTAAAATTACCTATGCCGAAAATTGGGATAAGGTTGATAAAGTTACATTCTGGAGTCAACTCGATTATATAGGGGCAGATGCTTATTTTCCGGTTTCAGAGTTAGAAACACCGGCAATTAGTGACGCTAAAGTAGGTTGGAAGAATCATAAGCAATTACTTCTAACGCTTTCTAAAAAGCATAATAAACCCATTTTGTTTACAGAATTTGGTTACCGAAGTGCAGATTATGCGGGAAAAGAGCCGTGGGCGAGTGATCGCCACGAAGGAAAAATGAATGCCGAAGCACAATCAAATCTATACGAAGCTGTATTTGAAGAATTTTGGGATGAACCCTGGTTTGCCGGTGGCTTTGTCTGGAAATGGTTTCACAATCACGAGCGGGCTGTACTCGAAGAAAATAACCGATTTACACCTCAGGGAAAACCAGCAGCAGAAGTGCTTAAAAAATGGTACTCTAGAATGTAAAACTCTTGCCAATTAAGATTTGTTTAAGTGGGTTAAAAATGTATTCTTAATACCTTGTTTGCCTAATCAATAAAACAAACCACAATGTCAATACTTACTATTTTAATTACCATTATACTTCCACCACTGGCTGTAGCTATGAATAAGGGTATAGGAAAAGATTTTATCATTAATGTCATCCTAACTTTATTAGGCTGGTTGCCTGGTGTCATTCACGCATTTTACGTGAACAGCAGAGGATAATTGTTGATATAATTTAATTGAAGGTTTTTATAAGTACATTTATAAAAACCTTTTTTTATGAAATATAAGTTCTATTTAATATCCATACTTTTTTTATTAAATCATATGAGTTACGCACAAGAATCAAATTTTAAAGCAAATGCGCTAACAGCTGCAGTAATATCTAGCAACAGTGAGAAATCACTTCATTTTTATAAAGATATTTTAGGTTTACAAGATGCCGGAGTGATTGAAATTGACAGTGCGTTTGCAAAACGATTAGGTCTTTCAGATAACATTCCTTTTCACGTAGATGTTCTAAAATTTTCTGATTCTCCTGAATCGCCAAATTTGAAAATCGTGTCTTTTAATACAGAAAGTAAAGCAGAACCTGTAAATACCTTTATTGAAAAGCAATTGGGACTTCAGTATTTAACCTTGAATGTACATTCCTTAAATGCTATAATGGAAGCTATAAACAATGAAGGGATTAAAACTGAAGGGGAAACACCGATTAAATTAGCAGAAGACCGATATCTATTATTAGTAAAAGATCCTGACGGTGTTTTTATAGAATTGATAGGAGACTACGAGGAGTAAACTAAAAAATTAAAGAATCAAAAAACCCCGTAAATTTTATTTATAGGGTTTTTTATGTTTAAATAAGTCAGGTTTATTTCTTTAATTTCTTGCGATAGTATGCGTGAAGTTCTTCAGCATTAGCGCCCAACCATTTTTTTATATAAATGATTAGAAAGTGGTATTGAACAAACCATACGCCGTATTTTTCATAAAGACGCGCAGATGAAACCAGCGGTTCTTGAATAACTACAAATTTATCTCGGGCGTATAACTCGTTTATTAAAATATTGTCTTCATAAATAATGTAGCTTTCATCAAAACCTCCTATTTCTTGAAAAAGACGACGCGTAATAAACTGACTTTGATCGCCGCCTCTACATGCGCGCCATCTAAATTTTGTAAAATAACTTGCCAGTTTTAACCACCAGTGATTGCTGTTAAATTCCATTTTAAAACAGCCGGCAGGGTTTCCTTTAGCTACTTCTTCTAAAATATAGTGGTCATAATTTTTAGGCGGAAAAGAATCTGCATGTAAGAAGTATAAAATATTACCGGTCGCTTGTTGTGCACCCGCATTCATTTGCTTAGCACGCCCGCGACTAGAATTTATTATTTTAGTTTTTACATCCCCAGCATTTTTAAATTCCTCAGCCACCTTAAGTGTATCATCACAGCTTCCTCCATCTACAATTAAAACCTCTAAATTTTGAGGTTTAGCAGCGTAAACCACCAGGTGATTTAATACTATAGGTAAATTATGAGATTCATTAAGAACCGGAATAACTATGCTTAACATAAAAATTTAGTCTGTAGAAAATTAGGAGAAGTAGTTAGTCTCAAAGCTACTATAAATGTGTACTTATATGAAATGAAAAATCCTACAATTTGCAGGATTTTTCGTTGCAGGGCATCATAAGCTTTTTACTGCTTGTTCAAATTCCAGTTATAATCTTTATACGTTACAGTCGTACCTGCATTGATTTTAGTGTTACTGTATTGATTTATATAATCAATAACTGTAGGAGTTTTTGAGGTGATAAAATCTTTCTTATACCAGTTAAATAAAGAAGAAACTTTTGCAGTTTTAGCAGAAATTTCATTCTTATCAGAATTAATAAATTCTTTAGTAACTTTATCTAATTGTTCATTAATTTTTCCGGCAGTATAAGCTTCATCTAAAAGTTTAGGGCAAGAAATAGAAGCGCAATTAATTGCAAAATGAATACGAGGGTCGTTCATTTTTCTAAGGATACCATTTTCAATTCCACCTAATGAAAGTTTGCGATCACCCACAGGTACAATTGCTTTTGTCCAGGCGCCATCAATATCTTTAATACTTTTAGTAGGGTAATTTTCAACGATAAGACTTACTGTATTGGCGTTGTATAAGTTTATATAATACGCTAACAATTCTTGTACAGACCAGTCATTTCCTGGATTGTAACCCGCTAATTTTTGAATATATGCGTCAAGTTTAGTTTTGTCTTTTTTAAATCCTTCATAGTTTACAAGACCGGCGGCGTTTACGTGTTTTTTAAGTAATGCATTCCAATCACTATGATCTACATTAACAGCAGAATTTGCTGTTGTTGAAGTCAAATCTGCAGGCACTTCTTTTGTAGGTTGGCCGGCGCTGCTTAGCCCGGCTGCAGAAAGTAAATTGCAGCTTTGTAAGCTAAAAGCTACTATAAGGCATATTATTAATCGTTTCATAAGTAAATACATATCTGTGTTATTTGGTAATACATACGCAAGGTAACAGCATGTAGATTTTAGAAGTTGCATATTAACATCATTATTAACACTATTTAGGTCAACTTTAATTGTAAACGCGCTTGTTCTTAGGTATTTCATTGATTTAATGATTTTTACGTAATATTCTTTGCAGTATTACAGATGTATTTAATTGTCGTAATTTTGCAGCGCTAAAAGCACTAAGACAGCATTATGAGTATTGTAGCTATTGTAGGGAGACCTAATGTGGGGAAGTCCACTTTTTTTAATCGATTAATTCAACGTCGTGAGGCAATTGTTGACGCCGTAAGCGGTGTAACCCGAGATCGCCACTATGGTAAGACAGATTGGAACGGACGTGAGTTTTCTGTAATTGATACCGGGGGTTATGTAAAAGGGAGTGATGATGTATTTGAGGCAGAGATAGACAAGCAGGTAGAACTTGCAATTGATGAGGCAGATGCTATACTTTTTATTGTTGACGTTGAGGCAGGTGTTACCGGGATGGATGAAGACGTTGCAACGCTTTTAAGACGGGTGAATAAACCAGTGTTTCTTGTAGTGAATAAGGTAGATAATGCAATGCGTGAAGAAAACGCAGTAGAATTTTACAGTCTGGGTCTAGGCAATTATTTTACCATCGCCAGTATAAGTGGTAGTGGTACAGGAGATTTATTAGATGCTCTTGTAGAAGCGTTACCAGAAGAAGAGCCTGTTGAAGAAACAATTTTACCTCGATTTGCAGTTGTAGGAAGACCTAATGCAGGAAAATCTTCTTTTATTAATGCACTTATAGGAGAGAACAGATATATTGTTACAGATATTGCGGGTACAACTCGTGATTCTATAGATACGCGTTATAACCGTTTTGGGTTTGAATTTAATCTTGTAGATACAGCGGGAATACGTCGTAAGGCTAAAGTAAAAGAAGATCTTGAGTTTTACTCGGTGATGCGTTCTGTACGTGCCATAGAACATTGTGATGTATGTCTGGTTGTTTTAGATGCAACAAGAGGATTTGACGGGCAGGTTCAAAATATATTTTGGCTTGCAGAGCGCAATAGAAAAGGTATTGTGATTCTTGTTAACAAATGGGATTTAGTTGAAAAAGATCATAAATCTACCCGTGAGTTTGAGAAAGCTATTATGGAGCAAATGGAACCTTTTACCGATGTGCCTATTGTATTTATTTCTGCACTTACAAAACAACGTGTTTATAAAGCGATCGAGACGGCTGTACAGGTTTATGAGAACCGAAGCAAACGTATTAAAACCAGTGAGCTTAACGATACGATGCTCCCCTTAATTGAAGCATACCCTCCACCGGCTAATAAGGGTAAATACATCAAGATTAAATATTGTATGCAGTTGCCTACACCGCATCCGCAGTTTGCATTCTTTTGTAACTTACCTCAATATGTAAAAGAACCCTATAAACGATTTATAGAAAATAAGCTGCGTGAGCACTTCGATTTTAAAGGTGTTCCTATAGCGGTATATTTTCGTAAAAAATAAAATTACAGATTAGTAATATAGATTTAGAAGCCACTTTTTAATAAAAGTGGCTTTTTGTTTTAAACCTTCTCGCATTATATAAGTCCAACGATAAATGTAAATAGTACATATATTGACTTATGAAGCAAATACTACTTCTCACTTTCTGTTTTTTAACATTAACACTTCCTGCTCAAGATTTTTTAATAGATGGGAAAACAGTAGATGCTCAGGGTATTGCATTAGAATCTGCTACGGTATATCTAGAGAAAGTAAGTGATAGTAGTTTAGTTACCTATGCGATAACAGATAAAGATGGAGTCTTTAAACTGGAAGGGACTACAAAAGAAAAGCAGGTTAACCTTTTTATTTCTTACGCCGGCTTTAAACCGTACCGCAAGAAATTAACCATACAGCCTACTTTAAGTCTTGAGGTTTTAAAATTAGAAGTTCAGGATAACTTACTTGATGAGGTTCTCGTGGTTGCTAATCGTGCTCCTGTAACTATAAAAAAAGACACGCTAGAATTTAATGCAGCCTCTTTTGAGACCAGACCAGATGCTAATCTTGAAGAATTACTCAAAAAACTTCCGGGCGCCGAAGTAGATTCTGACGGAGCCATTACGATAAATGGAAAGCCGGTTTCGCGTATTCTCGTAAACGGAAAAGAATTTTTTGGAGATGATCCTAAAATTGCAACTAAAAACCTTCCGAAGGAAATCATTGAAAAATTACAGGTAGTAGATACAAAAACGAAGTCTGAAGAGTTTACCGGTAAGGCGGGTGATCCTGATAATAAGACTATTAATATAACCATCAAAGAAGATAAGAATAAGGGGTATTTTGCCAGAGCAACTGCGGGAGCAGGCACAAATGATCGCTATGAGATGAGTGGGATAGGTAATATTTTTAAAGATAATGAGCGTGTAACGGTTCTCGCAGGATCAAATAATATAAATAGCTCTGGGTTTGACTTTGATGATGTTTATGGGATGATGGGTCGCAGCGGCGCACGGGCAGTCGAAGCAGGAAATAGAAGCGGAGGTATTACAAAGTCTGAAACTGCAGGGATAAATTACAGTAACGAGTGGTCTGATAAATACGAGTTTAACGGCGATTACTTTTTTGACCGAACAAATACAGATACCCGAAGCCGCAGAGAGCGGGAAAATATATTACCTGATACGACCTATTTCTCAAATTCTGAAAGTAGTAGTAATGCTTTAAATGATAGGCATCGGGCAAATGCACGTGTAGAAGTAGAGTTTGATACGCTAACCAGACTTTCATTCTCACCACGTTTTAATACAAATACCTTAAAATCTATGCGCACATCAAATGCAAACTCACTTGATGGAAACCGCGATTTAGTAAACAACACAGAAACTTCAGACCAGGAAGATGTGTTTAATTTAAGAGTGCGCAACAATCTTGATTTTATAAAACGTTTTGGGAGTAGAGGCGCCTATTTGCGATTAGACCTTTCGCAGGAATATAACAATCAGGAGAATGATAATTTATATTTTTCTGAAAGTAACTTTTTTGGTGCAAATGCCCGTACAGAAACACAAGATCAGTTTATTGCTGAAGATGAAAAAGAATATCAATATGGACTAGGTATTGAGCAACGATTAGTTTTGGCAACAGACTTTTATCTGGATTTGAATTATAATTTATCATCATCATCGTCTACAAACTCGAGATATGTTTTTGAGGCTGATGCTACCGGCGATTATACCGTACGTAATGATACACTTAGTAGTAATTTTGAAGTAAAAACCTATAGAAATACACCCAGTGTAGGACTGAATTACGACCACGAGGGATGGCGCATAAATGCAGATGTAGGTCTCTTAAATACCATTTTAAAAAATGACAACCTGCTTAGTCCTGTAAGTTTTGATAATACCTACAATAATCTGTATATACGTACAGGTATTCGGTATGAATTACAACGTTCTAAAAGCATATATATAGATTACCGCACAAATGCAAATACCCCGTCTATACGAGAATTACAACCGGTTCCAGACCGTACAAACCCATTAAATATTGTAATAGGTAACCCGGCATTGCGACCTGCTTATAGCCACAATATAGGAGGTGGTTTTAGAAGTTTCAATTTTGGTTCTGGTGGAGGAAGCGGAATTTTTAGTTCGTTCTCTCTAGATTTTACTGAAAATCAAGTTGTATCTGTGAGTACTATAGGAGAAGATTTGAGACGTACTACTACCTATGCAAATGTAAACGGAGCGATGTCTGCTTCGGCAAGGGTTTTTTATACTAAAAATACGCGTAAAGAAGCACGTGAATTTAGATATAGATTAAGTCTAACGGGTAATCACGATAAGAACGTAGGTTTTACTAACGGTACGTTATTCAATTCAAAAAGACTGCGTATAAGTCCCGGCATTAGTTTTACGTATGCGATACAGGAGCTTTTTAATATTAATCCTAGCTATAGTTTAACTTATAACGATACAAAATATTCAATAAATGCTAATCGTGATCAAGAGTTCATAAACCATAGAGTAGGATTTGAAGCAACAAGCTTCTGGCCAAAAAATATCATATTTGGTAATGACATCACCTACAACTATAATGGCAATGTTTCTCCGGGTTTTCAGAACTCATCTATATTATGGAATACTAGTCTTGGATATCAATTCTTAGATGAGAAAGCAACAGTAAAGCTTAAAGTATACGACCTTTTAGATCAGGTAGTAGATACACAGAGAATCACAGGAGATGATTATGTGCAGGATACAAACAGTCTAATCTTAACGCAATATGCGATGTTGAGCTTAACTTATAAGCTAAGTAACTTTGGAGGTAAAAGTGGCGGCTCACCCGGTGGGTCCCGTAGAAGAAGATAAAA
The DNA here is from genome assembly GCF_000687915.1 of Leeuwenhoekiella sp. MAR_2009_132. NCBI lineage: Bacteria > Pseudomonadati > Bacteroidota > Flavobacteriia > Flavobacteriales > Flavobacteriaceae > Leeuwenhoekiella > Leeuwenhoekiella sp. MAR_2009_132. Next base: position 677,453 of record NZ_JHZY01000004.1, on the reverse strand, counting down.
ACTTGGATTAGTTCTAATTAGTAGTCTGATCGAGGTGTTAAAATTATCTTAAATACTATAACTAATCTTATAGTTATAAATTAATTGCTGTAATTCGTACATCAATCAAAATCATTTATGAATAATCGCTATCTACTAAGCTTAGTAATAAGCTTAATCTCCATTTGTACATTTGCTCAAGATTTCAAAATAACCGGAAATCTTAAAGACGGTGAGCAGAAAACCCCTTTAGAAGCGGCAACTGTCGTATTAGAAACTATTAAAGACAGCACAGTTATTACTTATACTATAAGTGATCGCAATGGTGGCTTTGAGCTAAAAGGACGTACACAACTAGAAAAGGCTAATCTCTTTGTAACTTTTGTAGGTTATGAGTCTTATGAACGGGAAATAGACATTTCTAAAAGTAGCAATCTAGATTTAGGAACGGTTTTCTTAGATTTTCAGGTAGAATCTTTAGGAGATGTTATTGTTAAGTCGAGAACTCCACCTGTGATTATTAAGAAAGATACGTTAGAATTTAATGCAGCCTCCTTTAAGACTAAACCAGATGCTACGCTTGAAGATTTATTAAAAGAATTACCGGGAGCAGAAGTTGATGAAAGCGGGCAAATACGTATAAATGGGAAGCCTGTAAATCAAATTTTAGTAAATGGAAAGCCATTTTTTGGCGACGATCCTACCATAGCAACACGTAACCTTACTAAAGAAATTATTAATAAAATACAGGTTGTAGATACAAAAACTGAGTCTGAAGAATTTGCTGGAGAAGAGGGAGATGCAGACAATAAAACGATAAATATCACAATAGACGAAGATAAAAACAAGGGAATTTTTGGGCGAGTTGCGGCAGGTGCGGGTACAGATGACCGTTTTGAATATGCCGGTCTTGTTAATTATTTTGACAATGACTTACGCGTAAGCGTTCTGGGAGGAGGAAACAATATTAATTCCCCCGGATTTAGTTTTGGAGAAATTGAGAAAATGTTTGGCGGGGCTAACTATATTGCTTTTAACGACAATGGGTCATTTAATATTAATGGCCGAAGCTTTGGAGGAGGTCAGGGAGTGACTAATTCTCGTACAGCGGGAGCAAATCTCGCTAATGACTTTGGAGAAAAGATAGAAACCTCTGCAGATTACTTCTATTCGGCAGCAGATAGCTTTGAAGAAACAAACCGCTCACGCGAAAATATTCTACCTCAGAATCGTTTTTTTTCAGAGTCTTTTTCTTCTTCAAATACCAGCACAGACAATCATAGCGCAAATATGCGTTTTCAGGCTAAAATAGATTCTACGCTTATGATTGAGATCTTACCAAAATTGAGATATGTTGAAGGAAGAAATAACAACTTTGGGAGATCATCTACTAGAAATGCAGATGGTGAGCAGGTAAATGTTAGTGAATACAACAACCGTGGTGTTAGAACCAATCGCGAATTTGAAACACGATTAACCACAACTAAAAAATATGGTAATGGAGGTGGTTTTATTAGAGCCAATGCAAATGTGAGTAGTAATGATAATGAGCGGGATGATTTTTTAAATTCCCAAACAGATGTCTTTGGCAATGACCCGCAAGAAATAGATCGAAATCAATTTACAGACGGAAACGATCTGGTTAAAAAATTTAATTCAAGTGTATCGTGGCGCTTACCTATTATCGCTAAAAAGCTTTTTGTAGAGACTAAATACGAGTATAATGCAGAACGCAGAACAAATACGCAGCTCGTTTATGGTTTTGACGCAACAGACCAATTGTATAACGAAATCATATTACCTCAAAGTACCGATTTTAAAAGTGAAAATACCTATCAACGACCAGAGCTAGGATTTAATTATAATGGAGAGAAATTAAATGCAGGTTTAAGTGCAGGTTATGTTATGCGGAAGCTTACCGGTGAAGATCGTCTTACAGATGAGAATGGTGACCGGGTGCGGGATATTGATTTTGAGAATGATTTTGATGCGGTTGAGGCAAATGCGAACTTTAGATACAGGTTTAATAAAAAAATGAGTTTATGGACGAGTTATCGTCTTAATAACGATGCTCCAGACGTGCGACAATTGTCGCCATATGTAGATGTTTCAGATCCATTGAATACAATACAGGGTAATCCTAACCTTGATCCCACAAACAGGCATTCATTTAACTTAGGCTTAAATAACTATGATTGGGCTTCGCGAACCGGTTACTATAGTTATTTTAGTGTAAATGTCACTAATAATCAAGTTGTTAATCAAACGCAGGTAGATGACAATTTTGTAAGAAATACCACCTTTACAAATGTAGATGGTACCTATAATGCATACGCGAGTTTAAGCTATAATAAAGATTTTAAGTTAGATAGTTTACGCACACTTAAAGTAGAATTAAGCACCTACGGAAATTTAAATAGGTTTGTAAATTTCTTTAATGCAGATCAATATGCGAGTTTGACTAAGAGTTATACACCAGCTTTAGGACTTCGGTTTACGTGGAAAGATCTCTTTGAGATTCGACCGGAGTACAGAGTTAGTTTTACTGAAACTTCGTTTAATAGAGATTTCTTCGAAGGCCGAAATTTTACTCAGCATAACATGCGCATACGTACCACTACCTATTTTCCAAAGTGGCTCACCTGGGAAAATGACATCAGATATGTTTATAACCCTAATGTAGGTGCAGATTTTCAGCGAGACGCTATTTTTTGGAATACTTCTCTTGCATATTCTTTTATGAAAGATAAATCGTTAATTACCTTTAAAGTATATGACCTGCTTGACCAAAATACAAACTCGCGTCGTAATGCTACAGAGTCGTATGTAGAAGATGTACAAAGCACCGTTTTACAGCAGTATTTTATGTTGAGTTATAGCTATAAGTTTAATACACTGGGTAAGAAAGGTGAGGTAAGAGAGAATAATTGGTTTGATTAACGACTAATCTAAGATCTTCAAACAGTTCATTTATAAGGTTTTTAATAGAAATATAAGACTTAAAAACGTCTTCAGATTTAATAATTAAGCTTAATAATAAGTAGTAATTTAGGCAATAAATCAAATCTATTTTTGATGAAATAATAGCGGTTTTCTGATGTGAGTAGCGAAGATAGTTGCTACAAGAATTAGGATTACAGTTTCAGCAGGTTTTCCTTTATAAACATGTATTGAAACAATAAAGGTCATATACAAAACCAGCATTGCTGTTCCAATCAGTATTGTTTTTTTATATAAGAAAAGAACTGTTCCTGCTAAAATAAAAATACCTGCTGTAATCATTATAGCACTACTTTCTATTATTTTTCCGGTTTGGCTGTGATTAATTAGTTTGTCTAAAGCATTCGGTATATAAAATAATGTCAATACCAGCGAAGGAAACCCTATCAATATCCTATTTAGGATTTTTTCTACGTCTACTTTTTGTTGAGTCATAATTTTATCGTTGTGTGATTAGTTTTGAATGTTTGCCAACGAGTTCTAGAGTAACCTCGTAAAGATTGCGCTTGTACATTTTAGATTTCAGCCAGGCATAAAAGCTCATGGCAAATAGATCTTCACGGTCATTACCTACCCATTTAAAAGACCCTTCAACCTGTTCTAAAAAAGATACTGTTGTTACAATCTGCGGATTATCATAGTACATACCTGCAAGTTTAATAAAGTGTATCGCTCGTTCTTCTCCTAAAGCAAGGAGTTTGCTAAAGAATCGTTTATGTAAAGATTTTTGTTTCTGTAGTACAAGATCAAGTTTATCTAACTCAATTAATAAAAGCAGCGCAATGATTTCTTTCTTAACAACCCAAAGAAGGCCCAGCTGTTTCTCATAAAACTGATCACTATGATTCAGCTTTTTATAAGTTGTATAAGCGTCTTTAAACCTATTTTGATGAAAATAAAGTGTCATTAAAAGCAATTGCTCTCTGGGAGACTTATCTTTTACGTTTTCACAAAGTAAAATAGCCTGATTATAATGTCCCAGATAGTTTAATGCGAGCGATTTAAGCACCAGAGCCGAAATGTAAAATTGATTGCGATACTTATCTATAAGTTGTGTATTTAACTCCTCAAGATAAGCAATTGATTTCTTGAATTTTTTATTTCTAAATGCATTTGAAGCCATTAGATATAAAATCTGCAAATGATAATAGCTGTGTTTTTCTGAAGTGTTTTTTTGTTTTATAAACATAAAAGCCTCTTCCATTAATGGGGCTATATGGTAATAATCGCTCTCTAATTCTGCCGTGTCACTCAATAAATCCATAAACTGAAACAAAGATTTATAGGTGAATTCCTCATTAGGCACAATGTCAAAGCGCTTAAAGGTATCTTCTAAAATGTTTAATGCGTTTGGTGTAGTGTTTTGCAATTGGTTTTTTAATGATGCATAGGCTTGTTGTAATTTAAAAGCAGAATTAAGATGTTCTAAATTTTTACTGCTTTTAACTAAAACATCTTCAAAATTAATATGCTCAATTAGATGTACATATTGCAGCTGCGTATCATAAATCTCATGTAATGCGGTATATAATTCATAATGAACGGCAAGTGCTTCTGCTTTGCAAATGGTTTTCCAGCCTAGTTTATTAAGCTTTTGTTCAAAGAGAATTCTACTTGCTAAAATGAGTTTTAATGTCAACATCTCTTCGCCAGATTCTTCAGAAAAACTTTTAGAAGCTATAAAATCTAGAAGGCTATCGAGTAAGCGTTTATTTAATGCGTGGTATGCATTACGGTTGGGTTTTTTATAGAGTGACTCGTGAAGATTTAGAGTTTCACCTTTACAGACTTTTTTAAACAGTTCAATGTTTTTTGTGTCGCCTCGCCTGTTTTTATTTTTCAAAAACTGTATAACCTGATGTTGCTCTTCAGCAGTAAAGGTATTTATTAATTGAAATAGAGCAGACATTTAATCGTAAGTTATTGATAAGATTAACCCAATAAATATAAGGATTAAATATAGATTGATATGAATTAAATAGTAAGTATTTAAAAAAAATGAAGTTTCAATTTGTCTTTTGTCATGGCATCTTTGTTATCTAATTATCAAAACAACTAGTATGGAAACTACATTTGAAAACGAGAAAAACACGTTGAATTCTGAAAGTAATAAGCAGCACAGCGTATTAAACAGTAAACCTACATCTGCATTTGTATCTGCTGCCTGGTCAGCTCTGTTTATTGGTATGACTGCGTTCTGCATCGGTTTATGGAACGCCTCTATGTTACTCAACGAGAAAGGGTACTATTTTACGATTTTACTATTTGGGTTATTCTCGGTAATATCTGTACAGAAGAGTGTGCGGGACAGACAGGAGGGAATAGAAGTGACGGATATTTATTACAGTATAAGCTGGTTTACGACAATTGCTTCAATCTTATTATTAATAGTAGGGCTGTGGAATGCAGATCTTACGCTTAGTGAAAAAGGGTTTTATGGTATGGCATTTACCTTAAGTATGTTTGCTGCAGTAACTGTTCAGAAAAATACACGTGATTTAAAACTGTATCAAAAAGTAAAATAGATATAAAAACATACATCAAGACCTGTTTTGTTTACACAACAGGTTTTGATAGTTAGATCAAAACGACTCTATACCTAAGAGTCGTTTTGTATTTAAAATAATTTTAAGCTTCTAAGGCTTTTAAATACTGAAGAAGATTTAATAGATGTTGTTCTGAGTGAACACGCATCAATGTATTAAAATACCAGAGACCGTCATTTAAACTAGTATTCTCTAAACGCCAGGCCACTTCGCTTAAATCTAAGATAAGGTCTGTAAGGTCGTCTAAGGCATCACCTTTTTCGATTTGAAGCTTATTATTATGATCTAATATTCCGTCTAAATTTGAATAGAATCCAAAATCTGGGAAATTCAATTTTACCTGAGCGTACACAATACCATAGTCTAAACGTTTTACATCGTTGTACACCTGTTGATCAAAATTTGATTCAAGATTTATATAAAGCGCATAAACGTCTGCAAGTGCTTTTTTAAGTGTTTTGTGTTTGTTATCTAGGATCACAGTTTTAGTTCCGAACTGTGTGACTTGATGAATAAGGTCTATAAAAGAATTCAAGAAATGCGTTTTTAAATATTGAGTCTTGCGAGTTAGATAAAGTATCTACCAGCCACCAGAAGCGCCACCGCCTCCAAAGCCACCACCACCGAAGCCGCCTCCAAAACCGCCACCGCCACCAAAGCCACCGCCAGATGAACCTCCACCAAAGCCACCGCCACCCAGACCACCACGGCCCATACTGCTAAGTATAATTACATCGAGCAAACTGCCGGCACCACTGCGACTACCACCATTTTTACCACCACCACGTGTACGGCTTAGAATAAAAACAATCACAATAAAAATGATTATTATGGGCAGTAAGCTCACAGGTTTAGAATTATCCTGCTGTCGTGTACCTTCATATTCGCCCTGTAGCATTTGAAAAATAGCATCTGCAGCCTGGTCCAAACCCGCATAAAAATCTCCATTTCTAAACTGCGGAATCATTACCCGGTTTACGACTTGTTCTGCCATTCTATCTGTAATAATAGTTTCTATACCATACCCGGTATTGATGTCTACTTTACGATCTTGAGTAGCTAACGTAATAAGAATACCATTGTCTTTATCTGCCTGACCTATTCCCCATTTTTGACCCCATTTTGCTCCTAGCATACTAATGTCTTCCCCTTTTGTACTAGGTATTACAACGACGACAATTTGTGTTGAGGTGGTGTCGCTATATTTAACAAGCTTATTTTCTAGAGCAGCTTTTTGACCTGCGTTAAGCAGATTTGCATAATCGTAAACACTGGTCTGCTTTGAAGGTTTTTCAGGGATATCATATTGAGCAAAGCCTTTTGCCGAAAGACAAAAAAGCAATGCCAGAATTAATAAATGGCGAATGGTATATAATCGAGGTAAATAAATCAAGAGGTCGATATTTCGTCAGAGAGTTCATTAACGTCATCATCATCCCAGGGGAAGAAATGCGCGAGTTGCTCTCCGGCAGATTCTATGCCTTTTACAAGGCCGGTTTTAAAGTGAGCATTTTTAAATTCAGCTTGCATAAGATCTTTTGTACTTTGCCAAAAATCTGCAGGAACTACTTTGTTGATGCCACGGTCCCCACAAATAGCAAATTTCTTTGCATCTACTGCAACATAAATAAGAACGCCATTTTCGGCTTTAGTATTATCCATCTTTAATTGATGAAAAAGTACCTTAGCTCTATCTAAAGCTTCTTGCTCACAGTCGCGTTCTAAATGAACGCGTATCTCGCCAGAAGTCTTTAGCTCTGCTTGTCGTATCGCTTTAACGATTTCCTGTTCTTCTTCCGCAGTTAAAAATTCTTCTACTAAAGATGCCATTATGCTGCGTCCTTTTTGTCGAAGTCAAAATTTACTTCAGGAGCATTTTGTGCACCTTCATCTGCTTTAAAATAACCCATCTCTTCAAAGTTACCTATGAAGTTATTTATCACATTATTTGGGAATGTTTTAATGTGTTTGTTATATGGAGCAATTGCCTCATTATAACGGTTACGCTCTACATTTATACGATTTTCTGTACGCTCTAGCTCGTTAATAAGTTCTTTAAAGTTCTCATTTGCTTTTAAATCTGGGTAGCGTTCTACCGTAACTAAAAGCCTAGATAATGCTGAGCTAACACCGCTTTGTGCCTGTTGAAATTGTGCCAGTTGCTCTGGAGAAATATTTGTAGGATCTATAGTAACACCTGTAGCTTTTGAGCGTGCCTCGATAACATCGGTTAGGGTTTTTTGCTCAAACTCTGCATAACCTTTTGCTGTGTTCACTATATTAGGAATAAGATCAGATCTACGCTGGTACGAGCTCTCAACGTTACCCCATTGTGCAACGGCATCTTCTTTTAATGTGATTGCGGTATTGTAAAAACCTTTAAAAAATGAGTAAGCAATGATTCCAAGTAGTACAACTACGACAATTGCGATAATTCCTTTTTTCATGTTAGATTGATTAGAGTTGATCTTTTAATTCTTGAAGCTGAGCTTTTATGTTTTCTAGCTTTCTAATAAGATCAAATTTGTTTAATGTTTGTTGTTTATTTTCTTTTAAATGAGTTTTAGCCCCTTCTAAGGTGAAGCCTCGCTCTTTTACCAGGTGATAAATTAGCTCCAGATTTTTTATATCTGTAGGAGTGAATTTACGGTTGCCCTTGGCATTCTTTTTTGGTTTTAAGACATCAAATTCTTTTTCCCAAAAGCGTATAAGTGATGTGTTTACATCAAAGGCATCAGCTACTTCGCCTATGCTGTAATATAGTTTTTCGGGCAGTTGAATATGCATTAATCCAAGGATTGGTTTTCGAGTTGTGCTTTTTGTAAAATTACATCAAACTCTTCTGGCGAAAGGTTTCCGTAGTAAAAATTAATTGGGTTTATACGTTCACCGTCTTTAAAAATCTCATAGTGCACATGAGGTCCCTCAGAACGGCCTGTGCTTCCTACAAAACCTATTAAATCTCCACGTTTAACCTTTTGTCCTGGTTTTACATTGTATTTGTAAAGGTGGGCATATAAACTTTCATAACCATAACCGTGGTTAATACGTATATGATTACCATAACCAGTAGCATTATTATCTGCACGATCTATCACACCATCTCCTGTAGCATAAATAGGCGTACCTCGCGGAGCAGTAAAGTCCATACCCCAATGCATTTTACGTTCTTTAGTAAATGGGTCAGATCGCAAACCGTAACCCGAGGCAATACGTGTTAAATCTTTATTAGCAACCGGTTGTATTGCAGGTATCGCAGCCAGAAGTTTTTCTTTTTCTTCAGCTAAAACAGCAATTTCATCTAGAGATTTGCTTTGTACTACGAGTTGTTTAGTTAAAATATCAAGACGCTTACTGGTCTCTATGATTTTTTTAGAATTGTCATACCCTTCTAAGTCTTTGTATCTGTTTACCCCACCAAAACCGGCTTTACGTTGCTCATCGGGTATAGGGTTTGCCTCAAAATATAGGCGGTAAATATTGTTGTCTCGTTCTTCGATCTCTCCCAAAACGGTTTGAACCTGATCTAATTTTTTATTGAGTACGCCATATTGCATTTTCATATTTTGCAATTCGCGTTGTAATGCTTTTTCGTGGGGTGTTTCTAGATCTGGAATATTGAGGTAAATAAGAAGTAAGATAAAACCGGCTAAGAAAGAAGCGCCAATAGATAGTAGAACATAACCTAGTTTGCGGCCTTTTTTCTTTTCAATCTTTTTGTAAGAAAGGGTATCTCTGTCGTAATAATATTTAACCTTAGACATTAGCTAATTTATTCTATTTTTGCGTTAAAATTTTCGGCTCAAAATCCGCTTTTACCAAGGGGAAAACGAACAAATATAAAAAATAGTTTAGTGTCACTTTTAGTTTAACTAAACGCTATTAAAATCTGCACATGAAATCTCAAGAAATCCGCGATAAATTTCTAGAATTTTTTAAATCCAAAAATCATTCCATTGTAGCCTCTGCGCCAATGGTTATTAAAAATGATCCTACGTTGATGTTTACAAACGCAGGAATGAACCAATTTAAGGAATTTTTTCTTGGTAACAGTATTCCAAAAAATACGCGGGTGACAGATACGCAAAAATGTCTGCGCGTAAGCGGAAAACATAACGACCTAGAAGAGGTAGGTAAGGATACCTATCACCATACGATGTTTGAAATGCTGGGCAACTGGAGTTTTGGAGATTATTTTAAACCCGAAGCTATAAATTGGGCCTGGGAGCTTCTAACTGAAGTTTATAAAATAGATAAAGACAAATTGTATGTTACCATTTTTGAAGGTGACAGCAGTGAAAATCTGGATCGTGACACTGAAGCTTATGATTTGTGGAGTAAACACGTTGCCAAAGACCGTATCCTTAACGGAAACAAAAAGGATAACTTTTGGGAAATGGGCGATCAGGGACCTTGTGGGCCGTGTTCAGAAATTCATGTTGATTTACGTACCGAGGAAGAAAAGGCAAAAGTATCTGGAGCTTCACTGGTAAATGCAGATCACCCACAAGTTGTTGAAGTATGGAATTTAGTTTTTATACAATACAATCGTAAAGCTAACGGAAGTTTAGAAAATCTTCCTGCAAGACATATTGACACCGGGATGGGATTTGAGCGCTTATGTATGGCGTTGCAAGACAAAAAATCAAACTACGATACCGATGTTTTTACACCCTTAATTCGAGAAATCGAAACCATTACCAATTCTAAATATGCAGTTACAGAAGAAACTGATATTGCAATACGAGTAATAGCAGATCACGTAAGAGCGGTGGCTTTTTCTATCGCAGATGGGCAACTGCCAAGTAATACTGGTGCCGGTTATGTAATACGCCGTATACTGCGTCGTGCAATACGTTATGGTTTTACCTTTTTAGATACTAAAGAACCCTTTATTTACAAACTGGTAAATGTTCTTTCTGATGAGATGGGTAAAGCTTTTCCCGAGCTTAAAAAGCAACAGAATTTAATTTACAATGTTATTAAGGAAGAAGAACAAAGTTTCTTACGCACTTTAGATCAGGGTTTAATTTTATTAGATTCGATACTGGCAGAGACTACAGGTAAGGAAGTATCTGGAGCAAAAGCTTTTGAATTATATGATACCTATGGTTTTCCTATAGACTTAACAGCACTTATTTTAAGTGAGAAAGGTTTCAGTCTAGACGAGAAAGGGTTTCAGGCTGAATTGCAAAAACAAAAAGACCGCTCTCGTGCTGCCGGAAAAATTGAAGCTGGCGATTGGACTGTCTTAAGCGATGATGCAGAAGAAGAGTTTGTGGGTTATGACACGCTAAAAACTCCGGTAAAAATTACCCGCTACCGTAAAATAAATACCGCTAAAGAAGGTGATCAATACCAACTTGTTTTTAATCTAACCCCTTTCTATCCTGAAGGTGGTGGGCAAGTAGGTGATAAAGGATATTTAGAAGCTCCTAACGGTGATGTAGTTTATATTACCGATACAAAGAAAGAAAACAACCTCATTATACACATTGCTAAGAACCTTCCTAAAGATCTTGAGAATACCTTTACGGCTGTTGTTGATGAGAAACAGCGCAGCAGATCTGCTGCTAACCATACGGCGACCCATTTATTGCATCAGGCATTGCGATCTATTTTAGGTACTCATGTGGAGCAAAAGGGATCTATGGTACACAGTGGGTATTTGCGTTTTGACTTTTCGCATTTCGCAAAAGTAACTGCAGACGAATTGAAACAGGTAGAGCAATTTGTAAATGCGCGTATTCAAGAACAATTAGCTTTAGAAGAGCAACGCGCAATTCCTTACGATCAGGCAATTGCAGAAGGTGCAATTGCACTTTTTGGTGAGAAATACGGGGATGCTGTACGTGCTATTCGTTTTGGTAAGTCTATGGAGTTGTGCGGAGGAACGCACGTTGCTAACACCGCAGACATCTGGTATTTTAAAGTGAAGTCAGAAGGTGCTGTAGCCTCTGGGATACGCCGTATAGAAGCCATTACCGGTGATGCGGTAATGCAGTATTTTGAAGAGCAAGATGAGCAACTTGAGGCGGTAAGAGATCTGTTAAACAATACTAAAGAACCTGCAAAAGCTATTGAAAGTTTACAGGAGGAAAACAACGAACTTAAAAAACAGCTCGAATCTCTGTTGGCAGAAAAAGCTAAGGGATTAAAAAGCGAGCTTAAAACAGAATTAGAAGCATTAAACGGAATTAATTTTCTGGCACGAGAGGTAGATCTTGACGCAAACGGAATTAAAGACCTTTCATTTCAGTTAGGTGGTGAGGTAGATAATCTCTTTCTCCTGCTAGCTTCTCGACAGGGAGGTAAGGCTTTACTAAGTTGTTATATTGATAAAGAATTAGCTAAAGCAAAAAATTTAAACGCAGGTACTATTGTACGCGAATTAGGTAAGCACATACAAGGAGGTGGCGGCGGCCAGCCATTTTTTGCAACAGCCGGAGGTAAAAATCCCGAAGGTATTGATGCTGCTTTGAGTGCTGTAAAATCATACATCATTTAAAACAACGTATTGAAATTACAAACAACTATACCGCTAAAGCAATCTGATCGTCCTATAGACTATGACTCAGAATTGCTTTTAATAGGGAGTTGTTTTGTTGAGCATATAGGAGCTAAGTTAAGCGACTTTAAATTTAAGTCGCTTACTAACCCCTTTGGTATTTTGTTTCACCCCGAAGCAATCGCACGTCTTTTTGAACGCGCTGTTTCTCAAGAGCAATTTACCGTCTTAGATGTAGAATTAGTAGATACTTATTATGTCTCATTAGATGCACATTCTAATCTAAATGCTTCAACAGATTCTACAGTCGTACTCAATCTAAATACGGCGTTAGAAGACTTTCAGCATAAAATAAAAAAAGCTTCTCACGTAATTATAACTTTAGGAACTGCCTGGGGTTATAGACATATTTCACACAATAAGATTGTGGCAAATTGCCATAAAATCGCCCAAAATAAATTCACAAAAGAGTTAGCTAGCGTTGTCGAGGTTGAGCATGCATTAAACCGTATTGTAAAAGCTGTAGAGGCAATAAACCCACAAGCTTCGGTCATATTTACAATATCGCCTGTACGGCATCTTAAAGATGGTTTTGTAGAAAATCAGCGAAGTAAAGCCCATTTAATCACGGCAGTACATGCTATAATTACTAGTAATAGCAAGGTTCAATATTTTCCATCTTACGAGATAATGATGGACGAATTGCGTGATTACAGATTTTATGATCGTGATTTAATACATCCTAATGAACTCGCTGTAGATTATATCTGGGAGCGCTTTTCTTTTGTATATTTTGCTTCGGAAACACAAAAAATAATGCTTCAGGTTGAAGAAATCCAACGAGGCTTGAGACATCGTCCATTCAATCCTTCTTCAGTACAACATAAGAAATTCCTTAGAAAACTTGACGATAAAATAACTGCTCTTAAAATACAAATACCTCACATTCAGTTTTAAATAGGGCAAATGCCTAATGGTTTTGTGTTTTTGTTTACGAGACATTTGTCTTGTAACTAAAAATCAAATCATGAGATCAACTGCAAAATTCTTTTTAGCTTTTATTTTAGGTCTACTTCTAATTTCGTGTTCTAGCGATGACGATGGTGGTGTTAGCAATGCTGTAGATGGTAAACTCACCGCAACTGTAGCAGGTAAATCATATACCTCATTTCCTGAGGCGACACTTGCAGAAGTTAATACTTCTGCGGGTTTTGAGGTTATTACAATTTCTGGAGGTTCAGTAGATTCTGAAAATATTCAAATAACGATAATAGGTTTTGAAGGTGTGGGCAGTTACAATCTCAATGCGATGAGCTCGGGTACGTATTCTTTTCTTACAAATAAATCAGACTTTAATAGTGTGCAGATTTATTCTACAGCTGGTGGTGTTACAACTAGCGGGGAAATTAAAATTTCAGAATATAAAGAAGGTGAGCGTGTAAAGGGAACCTTCAAGTTTACCGGTTATCTTCTTAGTGATACTTCTAAAAAAGTAGAGTTTAGTGATGGGGAATTCAATATAACTATCAAAAACTAGTAAGTATAAAAAAATCTCGAGTGTTGAGGTTTTTACGCGAAGCCGGAAGTTGAAGAAATTCTTCTTTCGGCTTTATTATTTAGGAATTCTGAAGAAATAACAGTCAATTTTAAACTAGAGGATAAGAAATATAGGGCAAATGCCGTATTGATTACTGCTTGAAAATCAGTCACTTTTGAGGTGTAAAAACTTTAATTTTTTAATTATGAAAACAAATTATTTTTTAGCAGTATTCTGTCTGCTAGTATGTTATAACAGTTTAATTGCCCAACAAGTAAGTGAATTGAATGTAAAACTTGATCATTGGGGACAGAAGCCTAGTGATAAAATGTCTAAAAATGTTTACATATCTGATTTTCAGGTAATGGTAGAAGTCTACCGTGAAGATGTTGATTATAAAAAAGAAAAGGAGTTTAGAGGTATTGGAAGAGGTGAGGCAACTGCACAAGCCGCGTTAGGACTTAAAGGTGTTGATGCTCAATTATTACAGGCTCAGGTTGATAAACTGTACAGCGAATTTGTAGCAGATCTTAAAGCTAAGGGTTACACGTTAATAGATGTGGAAACTGCAGCAAAAACAGATTATTATAAAAATGCCGAGCGTATGCAAGGTCCTAACATTCGAGAAAGTGCCAATCCTGGTTATCTTGAGATTTTACCAAGTGGAGCAAGTTTTATGGTAAGTAAGCGTGAAGCCGAAGGTAAATCGAGTAATAAAGCAGGAATTATGGGTAACTTAAAAATGGTGGGTAAAGCTGTTTCAGGACCTAATCAACTCTCAAAAGATCTTAACGACGCCTTAATAATAGAAGTTAAACTGGCTCTTAATTTTAGTGAAGCCGGTTCTAACTGGTTTAAGAGTTTATCTGGCGCAAATGCACAGGTTAAAACAAATCTTATGCTGGGAACGCATACAGTACAGGCTCCCAAAACAAAAGGACTGCGTATGAAAGGACAGGAAGAAGTGTATACCATACCCAATACTATAGAATTCTACCAGGGGGCAGGATTGAAAAAAATTCAGTCTAAAGGTTATTTAAAGAAACCGGTTTACATTTCAGGAGTTATAGATGATACCAAGTCAAGTGCCTACGATAAGGGTGCTTCGATCACCTATACCAATATTGGAGATTTATTTGTTGTAAAAAACACCTACAGCACCATAAGTACCAATGCTAAATTTGCAGAAACCGATGGCGTTAAATTGGCTGACGGACTTTACAAATCTGCCAGTGCTTTTTTAAATGAGGAGTTGAAAGAATTTTTTGATTAACCATTCTAAATACTTAATTACAATAACTGCCTGATCTAAAGTCGGGCAGTTTTTTTTATTTAGATTAACGAAGAGCTCTCAATGCATTTAAGAAATCCTCAATTTTAAATTTATTTATTTTAGAGTCCTTTAATTTAAAATTCGGGCAATTTAGTGTTTAAGGAGAATACTCATTTTTACAATAACTACCGTAACTAAAAGTGCTTATATGAAAGTGGTTTTTTATATTATTTATGTAATGGCTTTAGCATTAGTGCTGCTGTATTTTCAATTTTCTAAACAAAAAAAAACGGCAGTATACTGCAGTAAAATAAAATTGCTGAATGCAAGACTTGAGCTGAACAAATCACAACGAGAGATTCGAAAAGAGGGGTTAATGAATTACGACTTTCTTCGCTATAATTTAAAAGAATCGCTAATCCTTCAAAACGAAATTTTGCTTTAAAATTTACTTATATTTAATTGTATATCAAGGAATTTACGATTTCTATATATTTAGATTTTAAATCATTTATAATCTGTTTTTATGAAAAAAAAATACCTTCTTGCATTCTGCATTTTCATTCTAACCTTTCGTTTTTCGGCACAAGACATTAAAGTTATTGATTCAATCAATGCCATTCTTGTTCAAAACAGTTCTTTAAAAACCGATTCTTTGCTGGTTATTTTTGAGCAAAATTTAAATGCAGCTCAGAAAATTAATTACAAAAAAGGAATGGGAGAAGCCTATAAAAACATGGCTACCCTATATGGTTATGAATCTAACGGTGCTAAACGTGTCGCTTACAACCTTAAAGCCATTCGTATTTTTGAAGAAAATAATTTTAAACCTCAAGCAGCAAATCTGTATGGAGAGATGGGCTACGGAATGAAGCGTGATGATATGATTAAGGCTCAATACTATATGAATAAGGGCATTAATATGGCCGAAATAGGCAATTATAAAGAGGTTTTA
Source organism: Leeuwenhoekiella sp. MAR_2009_132 (assembly GCF_000687915.1). Taxonomy (NCBI): domain Bacteria; kingdom Pseudomonadati; phylum Bacteroidota; class Flavobacteriia; order Flavobacteriales; family Flavobacteriaceae; genus Leeuwenhoekiella; species Leeuwenhoekiella sp. MAR_2009_132. The sequence continues at coordinate 661,655 of NZ_JHZY01000004.1, read as the reverse complement.
GATCGCACATATAATAATTATGGGGTACTTAAAGAGATGCAAGGTCAGTTAGATAGTGCCCTTTATTTTTATAAAAAAGGATTAGCTATCGTTAAAGAACGTGATTATAAAGAAGGTTTCCCGTATAGTTACAGCAATCTTGCCGGAGTTTATGGGCAACAAGGTAAATACGATTTATCTAGAGAGTATTTTTATAAAGCAATGGCTATACGGGAAGAGATAGGAGATCATAAGGGTATAGCAGAGAATTACACCCAGATAGGTGAGGTTTTTATGGCAGAAAATAAACCACAACAGGCCATACCTTTCTTTAAGCAGTCATTACCAATAGCACGTAAAGAGGACTATAGGTTTTTAATGCAATATACGTACGAGCAACTTTCTAAAGCATTTAAAAACTTAAAGCAAACTGACTCTGCCTTATTTTATTTTGAAAAGTTCTCAGCATTTAAAGACAGTATTAATGGTTTAGAAGCAAGTAAAGAGATAGCAGCACTTGAATTAGAATATGAAACCGAACAGAAAGAAAATCAAATCTTGCAGCAACGTGCCCAACTGGCTGAAAAGGATTTAGAAGTACGTCAAAAAAACAGCTATTTGTACGGGAGTCTGGGCTTAATTTTGATTTTGGGACTTTTAAGTTATTTAATTTATAACCGGCACAAACTTAAAAATAGTCAGCTAAAAAAAGAAAAAGAACTCGAGGTTGCATTAGCTAAAATTGAAACGCAAAATCGTTTAGAAGAACAGCGTTTACGTATTTCCCGGGATTTACACGACAACATAGGATCTCAAATTACATTTATCATTTTAAGTATAGATAATTTGAAGTATGCTTTAAAAAGTAAAGATCAAAAAATAACCGAAAAACTTACACAGATAAGTGAATTTGCTTCAATAACAATCAACGAACTTCGGGATACGATCTGGGCAATGAATAAAGAAACTATTTCATTAGAGGAGCTGCAAATACGTATTGCAAACTTTATAGAACGGGCACTGGCAAGTCGTGATACCATCTTATTTAAATTTGAGAATTCAACAGACTTACCCGGGGATTATAGTTTTACTTCTATAGAAGGCATAAATATTTATCGCATCATTCAGGAGGCTGTAAACAATTCTCTAAAATATGCAGATGCTGCTACCATTAATATTGAAATTGATAAAAACAATAACCACTTAGAAATTAGAATTTATGATGATGGGAGTGGTTTTGATTTAAAAAAATATGAGCCGGGTAATGGGCTTCTTAATATGAAAAAAAGAGCTTTAGATATAGGCGCAGACATAGTTATTACAAGCAAGCTTAATCAGGGTACTTTAATAAGACTTTCAACTAAAATTTACTGAATGGCAGCAGAGTGAGAATTAAATGTCAAACTAAAAGTTAGTTATACTCATTTTATACAAATTAGGTATTTATATAAAAAAAAACGTATTTTAAACACTTAAAATTAAAAATATGACCCCAAGTTCTGCTAGTGACATGCATTTAGGACACAAAGATTTTTATGCTCAAAACGATAAAATTTATGTAGCGACAGATTGCATAATATTTGGCTTTGATGATGGCGATCTTAAATTACTTGTTTTTAAGAGAAGAGTTGAGCCTAACTCGGGTATATGGTCATTGATAGGAAGTTTTGTTAAACTGGGAGAAGATGTAGATGAGGCAGCAAGACGCGTATTAAAAGAGATCACAGGTCTTAATCAGTTATTTTTAGAACAATCTAAAACCTACGGAAAAGCAGATCGTGATCCCGGTTATCGCTGTTTGTCTGTAGCGCATTATGCGCTCATACGCATAGATGATTATGATAAGCAATTAGTAGAAGAGCACGGTGCTTTCTGGTATACATTAAAAGATTTACCGGCTTTAGCTTTAGATCATAATCAAATGGTTGCCGATGCTTTAGATATGTTACGCCGTAAGTCGCGTTATCAGCCTATAGGATTTGAGCTACTTCCTGAAAAATTTACGATTCCGCAGATGCAAAAATTATATGAAGCGATCTATCAACGGGAGCTTGATCCTCGTAATTTTAGAAAAAAAGTATTATCGCTTAAAGTTCTGGTGAAGCTTGACGAAAAAGATAAAACGAGTTCAAAGCGTGGTGCGTATTTATACCGTTTTGATTCAGAAAAATATCAGGAGCTTTTAGAAAGTGGTTATAATTTTGAGATTTAGTGAATGAGGAATAGGGGGAATACCCTATTTTAAAAGATAAATCTTACCATTAAATTTAGGAAGATTTAGCAAGTTAAAGTATGCTTTTAAAAGTGCTAAGACCTGGGGAAGTATTAAGGTTCTTCACCAGTTTTTTTATTTCCCATTAGTTTATGGATGTAAAAATTGCAATCGTTGACGATAAATTTTTTTTAGCAAAAGCAGTTGCTGAAAAATTGTCTTTTTTTAAAGAATTTAAATTAAAATTTATTGCAGAAAATGGGAAAGACCTTCTTAATAATCTGGAAACAAATAATGGCATTCATCTTATTTTGATGGATATTGAGATGCCTATTCTTAATGGTATCGAAGCAACAATCTTAGTAAAACAGAAATACCCTCAAATAAAAATTATTATGCTCACCGTTTTTGATAACGACGAGCATATTTTTAATGCAATTAAAGCTGGTGCAGACGGTTATCTTTTAAAAGAAACCAGTCCCGATAACCTGCATAAGGGTATTCTTGAAACACTTGCGGGTGGTGCAGCAATGAACCCTTCAATTGCGATGCGCACTTTAAAATTACTTCGCAATCCTGAATCTCTTAAAAGTTTTGAAGACAGAGAGGATATCTTGTTGTCAGACCGGGAAATAGAAGTCCTGGAACAACTGAGCAAAGGGTTGAATTATACCGCTATTGCCCAAAATTTATTTTTATCTCCTAGTACTGTTAGAAAGCATATTGAGAATATTTATAAAAAACTTCAGGTGCACAGCAAACTTGAGGCGGTTCAAAAGGCCAAAATTAATAATATCATCTAACAACGTTAATTTTCTTTAAAAACGGTTTCAAGTTTTTTTATCTTTTTTTTTGTGGGTACATTTAAAAAATATATTTATCTCCACTAGCATTGGCTGTATGCGCAGAATACTTATTCTCATTACCATTATTGTTTTAGGGATTTTTACCTATCTCTATTTTAAGGATAAAAGCGATCAACGTGCTGCATTGTCACAAGCCACCGAATTAATTGAGAAGGAAATTAAAAATGTAGGTAAGCTCATAGTTACAGAAGGATCTTTTGCGCAGGTCTTTACATATAAAGATTCAAAAAAAATGTATCTAGATATACTAACCGCTAATAAAAAAGCTTTAGTGGTGGTAAATGCAAAGGTTACTATTGCATATGATTTAAGAGCTTTAGAAACAGATGTTGATATAGCTAATAAAACAATCACGATTACACATATCCCAAAGGCTGAAATTAATATCAATCCTGACATTGAGTATTATGATGTTACACAGGATTACCTCAATCAGTTTGGAGCTTCAGATTACAATACCATTAAAAAACGTGTTATGGTAAGTTTGAAAAAAAAGATTGAAGCCTCAGATTTACGAGAGAATGCAGAAAATCGTCTTATCGCAGAACTTTCTAATATATATGTAGCAGTTAATACTTTAGGTTGGACTTTAAAATATAATAAAACAGAAATTACAAACTCTCAGGAGTTAAAAAATATATTAGATTGATTTGGATAGCAAAAACGATGACATGAAATATAGTTCTTCAACACTAGAAACTATTAGTGTATTGCCGGGTTCGATGGCTGTTTTTGATAAAGCATGTAATGTATTATCATCTTCAGAAGAATGGAAAACTACGGTTAAACCAGAATTAGAAATCGCTTACAACACCCAGCACGAATTTACTTTAAATTTTGAAAATTCAATACAGGAGGCTTTTAGAAAAGGGAATGCTCATTTCATTGTTGATGTACCCGTTAAACAAGTACGTTATAAATATAAATTTAGCAAATTTGAGACTGAAGGTGAAGCTTTAGTCTTAGCGCAACGCATTTTAAGTACTCGACCTAAAGAATACAGAAAGGAAGAGTTATTAAAGCAAACAAACAAGGTTGCTTATATAGGATTTTGGGAACTAAATCTCATAACTAAATCTATATATTGGTCTGAGGTTACCCGTAAGATTCATGAAATACCAGATGACTTCAAACTAGATTTAGACACCGGTATTAATTTTTACAAACAAGGGGAAGATAGGTCACGTCTTACACAAGTAATAAATCGTGCTATTGAATTTGGGGAGTCGTGGGATGAAGATTTTACACTAATAACATATACAGGTAAAGAGGTCTATGTAAATGCTAGAGGCAAGGCAGAATTTGAAGATGAGAAATGCGTACGTCTTTTAGGTACGTTTCAGGATATTACAGATAGGGTTGTAAAAAATGACCAATTACGTATAAGTGAAGAGCAATTTAGACTTGCATTTGAAAATACACCTATTGCCTTTCTTATTATAGATGTAGAAAGTTTTAAAATTTTAGAAGTTAACGAAGCTTGCGAAAAGATTTTTGGGTACAACAAGAATCAATTTTTAAAGAAAAAAATCACAGACTTATATAGGCCAGACGAGTTTCAGAAGAACTACCTTTTAATAAAAAATCTTTTTCATCAAAATTCTCGTAAAATTGAAAATGAACAGAATTTCTTACATAAAAATGGAAATACTATTCTAGCTAAAACCTACTTTTCTCTAAATTATGATTCTAAAGGGAAACCAAATAAAATCATTGCTCAAATACAGGATATCACAGAGCTTAAAAAACAGAATGAAGAAATAAATCGCTTTGTAGAGGTTACTACAAATCAAAATACACGCTTAATAAATTTTGCACATATTGTATCGCATAACCTAAGATCTCATTCTAGTAATATAGGTATGCTTATAGAGTTTCTAAAAAATGAAAAAGATGAAGAAGAGCGTGAGATGCAATTTGAAATGCTTGCTCAGGCTTCTTCTATGTTAACAGAAACCATATCGCACTTAAATGAAGTAGTATCTGTAGACATTAATTATCAGGATAAAGAAGAATTAGATCTATATAAATATATAGAAAATGGAATTCGTTCTGTTAGGGGACTTATGGTAGAAGTTAACTTTCAGATTTTAAATCGTGTTCACGAAGGATTCAAAATATATGCTGTACCGGCATACTTAGAGAGTATTATACTTAATATAATTACAAACTCAATTAAATACAGAGACCCTAAGCGTAAATCCTGGTTACAGATTTCTGCAGAGCGTATTAATGGGTATGTGATTATCACTGCTTCAGATAATGGCCTGGGTATTAATCTAGAACGCTATGGAGATCGAATTTTTGGTCTTTACAAAACTTTTCACGAACATTCTGATGCACGGGGATTAGGTCTTTATATGACTAAATCTCAAGTAGAAGTTATGGGAGGTTCAATAAACGTACAGAGCAAGGTAGGAAAAGGGACAACATTTATAATAAAACTAAATGAAAAAAATTAAACTGGCTTGTATCGTAGATGATGACCCTATTTTTGTTTTTGGGATCAAAAAAATGATGAAGCTTACAGAATTTTGCGAGAACTTTCTTGTCTTTTCTAATGGTCAGGAGGCCTTAGATTCGTTAATCGCAATTATACAAAAAGGCGAAGATGTTCCGCAGTTGATACTTCTTGACCTTAATATGCCGGTGATGGACGGTTGGGAGTTTCTAGAAGAATTTACTAAAGTTAATCCGCCAAAAGAAATTACCATATATATTCTTACATCTTCAATAGATCCCAGAGATTTAAAGCGAGCCAAAAAATTTAATAGCGTGTCTAATTACGTTATCAAGCCTATAACTGTAGAGCAATTAGAAGATATTAAAAGTTCATTGTCTTAGATTTAATTTAAAACCTGCGAGTTATTTACTAAGTCCAGACCGTCTTTGATAAGGTGTTTTAATTTCGGTTTTTGAGATTGTAGTTGGTCTAAATGATTTAGAATTTCTAATTTGAGTTTCTCCATATTATCGGCAACCGCTATCTCATACAATTCTACTGAAAGCAACCAGTCAGTAGGGTGATATTTTATTAAAATATCAAACACAGCTTCCGGTGAAAATTGAGTATCCTTACCTTCTCTGTAATTTCTTACAGCCAGATAAAGACTTTCAAGTTCTTTGCGCTTTTCACTGTGTGTTGGTTTAACCGTGCTGCTGCTAACCTGATGATTAATCAAATTAAATGAATTGAAATCTGCAGGACCAGAAAAAGCAGAAACTATACGTTTTCCTACCCCAAGATGGTAAATACCCCATTCAGGTTTAAATAAAATACGTTTGCCTTGAGAAACGGTACAATCTTTAAAACTTATAAGTATAATTTTTCCTTTTAAGTTACGGGTGCCTGTAATGATTTCGCCACTTACTAATATATCTCCTTCAAACTTTAGATCAATTTTTTCACCTTCAAAAATGTTGTATGCCTGAAGGTCTTTAGGACTCATATCTTCAATTGCCAGATTTATTCCTTCCAGTTTACCTAAAGCGGTACCATAACCCTGAGGATGATTAAGCGTCCCGTGACCTATAAGTTCTTTTTCATGATACGATAGCGCAGTTTCTCCTTCAGTTTGAATATAAGCGACTTTATTTTTATGTGTGATAATATCTCGAAAGACACCAGAAATTTGAAGTCCCGTACTTAGTTCTACAGTTCCTAAATTTTTGCTTTGAATAAGCTTATTTATTCCTTCGGGACCTCCGGTTCTAAGTGCCATAGTATTTGCAAACTCTTCTAAAACTTCACTTAGATATGCAAAATTAGGAGTTACGTAAAGCTGAGGTTGTGGTTTTGTAATGTCAAATTCCTGAAAGGCAGCATCAGGACTATAAGGTATCTTTCTAACGGCATCGGTCATGCACCAGGCGCTTTCGCCTATTGAAGATAAAAGACCGGCCCCATAGATCTTAGGGTTTTCGGGAGTGCCTATTAGACCATATTCAACCGTCCACCAGTGCAAATTGCGTATGAGAGCCATTTCGCTAGGATCACCCATATTATTTTGTAAATGAGCTACTTCTTTTTCAGTTTCTTCGATTTCGCTTTCAGAAGAATCTTCGGCCTCTTTTAAGATTGAAAGTTTTCGTACAGCCTCATAAAGCTGGTAATCTTTAGCTGAAGAAATGGCTTTGCATCCTATTTCTCCAAAACGTCTGAGGTATTCTGCATATTCAGGATTAGCGATAATAGGAGCGTGACCTGCACCCTCGTGTATGATATCTGGCGCTGGGGTATATTCTATATGTTCTAGTTGTCGTATGTCTGAAGCTATAACCAAAACTTTGTATGCCTGAAACTCCATAAACGCTGCGGGAGGTATAAAACCGTCAACAGCAACCGCAGCCCAGCCAATTTCTTTTAAAATGCGATTCATCCCATACATATTGGGAATGTGATCTATAGAAATGCCTGTTTTATTTAATCCATCTACATATGATTTATGAGCTACAGTAGCGAGGTAGTCAAAATTTTTACGCATCACATAACGCCATACCGCTTGATTTATAGGAGTATAAGAATCATAATGCTGTGGCTTTATGAATTGCTTTAAATGAGCGGGAAGTCGCTCTATAAGTGGATTAGTTTCTATATTTTTATCTAATTCTGAATTCATAAATCAAATTTACAAAGATTGTCTTAAGTTGATATAATCAAATTTCAGACATTCTTAATTTAGAAGTTTAAATTTGAGGAATATTTAATTATAATATTCATTTACTAAATAATATTTATGCAAAGTTCTTTTGTAAGCCTTGATATTGAGAATGCCGTAGGCATACTTACCTTTTCTACTCCAGATCACAATGCGTTACCCAGCAGTATTTTATACGAACTCGAAAATAAAATTTTTGAAGCCGGAAAGATGAAACATTTAAAAGTTCTTATTTTAAAAAGTGGTGGCGATCGTACGTTTTGTGCAGGCGCCAGTTTTAAAGAACTTATTGCTATACAAAATCAAGAGGAAGGGAAAACATTTTTTATGGGATTTGCTAGAGTTATATTGGCAATGCGCTCCTGCCCGCTACCTATAATAGCAAGGGTGCAAGGAAAAGCTGTAGGGGGTGGAGTAGGTATCGCGGCGGCAGCAGATTATTGTTTAGCTTCAAAATATGCTTCTATTAAACTTAGCGAATTAACTATAGGGATTGGACCTTTTGTAATAGAACCAGCGGTAACTCGTAAAATTGGTGTGTCTGCAAGTTCGCAGATGACTTTTAAAGCCACAGCATTTTATGACGCATTATGGGCACAAGCTCAGGGTTTATATGCTGAAGTTTATAATTCTGTAGAGGAGCTGGATTTAGCTATAAAAGATTTAGCAAATAATATTGCATCCTACAATCCGGAAGCTACTAAGCAGGCAAAGCGTATTTTTTGGAAGGGTACAGAACACTGGCCAGGTCTTCTTGAAGAACGAGCTTCAATAAGTGGTAATCTAGTTTTATCTGAGTTTACGAAAGAAAAATTAAAATCGTACGCATAAAAAAAGCCCTCATTGAGGGCTTTTTAATAAAAGGATCTCTTAATTAGAAGCCATTTTTTTAGGAGGATATTCCTGCATTATTTCTCCTACAATTTCGTTGATACGTTCTTGTTTTCTTTCAACATCTCTAGCTAAATAACCGGTTCCCTGACCTTGCCATACCAATTCTTTCTTAGTAGCATCAATTAGATCGATATACAATGTGCCTTCGGTAGTTCTTGAAACGGTATTGCCAAAGCCGCCGCCAAAAGGTCCCCAGGGACCCCAGGCTCCCCAGCCCCAACCAAAATTGTTATATACATCAACACGTTGTTGCGCTGTAGTAAAGATGCTTACCAGCATTGCAGGATTGTCAGATTTTACAAAGCCTTTAGCAAGCATATTATCTTCAATTGCACGCAATATTCTTTTCTTGTCAAGATCAGAAATTTCAGCCTTATCTATACCGGGTTTAAAAAAAGCAAAGGTTTTGTATTCATTAAAATTTGCGCTCTGATCATAATCTGATGATACTCGCACAGTGCTACACGCCGAAAGCAGTACTACTACAGCAAGCAGAATAAAGGGTTTTAATTTTTTCATATGAAATATTTTATGGGTTATTGAAAATGAGCAAATTCTATTTTATAAATATCAATAATTATACCAAGATCATATAATTAGCTGCGTGATTTGTCATAATCATAAGGGCAATGTCTGCACCCACTTTTACAACAATATCCTCTCTTTAAGTGATATTGCTCTGTAAAGCATCTATAGCCTTCTGGTGTTAAATAATAATCGCCTTCTTCTAACGGTATTTGTTTTTTAAATTGACTCACAATTAAAGATATAAAAGATCAATAAGACTTGTGTAAATAAAGACTTAAATCTAATTTCGAATTTTATAAGTACAATGATACTCTTTAAATGGCTATTTTAATTCATGCACCTATCTTGTTTAAGAAGTTTATAGGCTGTGCTTTTTGGCCATTTATTTTTGTTAAACGAATAGGTTTAAAAGAAGATGCTGTATTCATTAATCACGAGCGCATACATCTTAGGCAACAAATAGAATTACTAATAATTCCTTTTTACCTTTGGTATTTCACTGAATATTTAATACATCTAATATATTTGAAATCTAGACACGCAGCGTATCAAGCTATAAGTTTTGAAAAAGAAGCATATGCTAAGGAGCGAGATTTTGAATATTTAAAAAACCGAAAATTCTGGGGTTTTTTGAAGTACTTGAATTAACGTTGAACAATTATTTGAAATTGTTCAAAATCAGTTCCTCCAAACCGTACTAAAAAATCAAAATTGCCACCAAACCCGAGACCATAAAGTCTGATTGTATGTGTTCCTGCAGGTAGTTGTACATATGTAGACCCACTTAAATAATAAAATCCGTTTGCATATGTTCCATTCGAATCTGGTCTATTCGCATATGTTCCAGTATCGAATGCGTAGGGCTTTGTGCTATCTCCGTTAACTTCTACCCAACCTCTAAATAATCTTGGTTTACCATCGGTAATCGCGGAGCCATCACTTCTAAATAACTGTGCGCTAAATTGATAATTTATAAATACTAGAGATGCCTGGGTTAATGTAATTGTCGACGTATACAAATTAGTAGAAGCTCCAGCTCCAGAACTAGAACTAACATTCACCCCTGTAGTAAAATTATATTCATTAACAGGCATAAATGTTTGCACTAATGAGGGCTGTAAGACCATTGTACCATTATCATCTACATAAACCGGCATGGGGTCATTTTGTACATTGTTTGTATTGTTAGGACGGTTTAAACCATCAACACGAATAGTAGAATTTGCTCCCCCAATGTGTAGTTTTTCTTTTGGAGCTGTATTACTTATTCCTAAATTGCCGGTAGGAGTTATATTAATATCATCCTGGTTAGCACCTATACCATCATTTTGCACTCCAATTTCTAATAGACTGTTTTCTGTGGTAGAACCGTTACCACTACCATCATCAGAATATTTAATATAACCGTAATCACTCACAGCATTTACAGAACTTTTAAACAAGATTGATGATTGTCCCCCGGCATTACCATGCTCAAGTACAATTGTCCCTGCGTTGCCCGCAAGTGTCGTACCGGTATCTTCATAAACGTGAAGACTACCTTGTGGAGTTGCCGTTTTTATACCAATTCGATTTGTACTACCCTGTATAAAAAGTGTATTTTCATCAGCATCAGTTTCTACTCTAAAGTTTAAGTTTAGGCCTTTTTCATTAAATATGGTCGGTCCATTTGCAGCTATACGATGATTGTATGTGTTATTTTCAAACAGATCTAACACTCCATCATCAGCAGTAGAGTAAAGTGATGCGGTAACATCGTTGAGATTAGCAACATTTTCATATATACTCAAACTCTTACTAAACGAGGTGGTTTGATCATTATTGAATACAGCGGTTAAACCTAAAGTAGTAATATCGGGATTATTTCCTCCAGTTGCCACTGCAAGGCCAGTGTTTGTTCCAGACTCCATATAAACTGAGGCATCATATGAACTTCCTGAATTTCTAAACGCTAATCCTGATGCATTCGCATTTGCAGAGCGTCTGAGTGTAAAAGCATCTTGTGCACCTACAGATGTAAATTCAATTTTCTTATCTTCTTGAGAAACAACTCGATCTTCTGCTAAAGTACCATCTACAGTATAGATATTATCGCCTGTTGCAGCGGGAGTGGTAAGGGCAACCCATTTTGTGCCATCCCAGTAGTAAAAACCTTCAGTTACAGCATTAGCTCCTGTTGTCACTGCTTGATTAAAAACTAATAAGCCTTTAGTAGCAGACGGTGTAATCGTAGTGTTATCTGTTATCCCTGTAAGACTTACTCGCGGAATTAAAAGACCTTTATCTGATGCTTCTATGTCAAGTAGCGATCCATTTGCAGGTGTGGTAGTCCCAATACCTACCTGTGCGTGTGAAACAAATGAAAAGAATAACGCAATACTAAATATGAAAAACTTTAGGGGAAGTAATTTTATTCGCATATAAAATTATTAGGGGCCATTAAATGTTATGTTCATCTTGTGGAGAGTGCAAAAATATGTTTTTTATCGACATATAGTTGCTTTTTACCTGTACTTTAACGATTTAAACATAAATAAAATGAATGTTCTGTGTTGTTTAAGTGAGTTATTTCCGATTAAGTGAGTTTAAATTAAGGTGTTTGTATTTTAAAGCTTTTATGGCATAGTACTTCTTAGGATTAAAAATGTCATTATTTTTGTATGATAAAACCTATTATGGCAAATCCTGAGTTGCTCTTTTCTTCAGAAAAACAAGTGCCTATACAAAATATAGATGATCACGTATTTAGGTCTAATAATGTTTTCGTTTCTATTTTGCGAGAAGACCTCCTGCATAAAGAAGTTTCAGGAAATAAATTTAGAAAGCTTAAATACAATTTAATTGAAGCTCAAGAGCAACGGAAAGACACGCTCTTAACCTACGGGGGAGCCTTTTCAAATCATATTGCGGCGACTGCTAAGGCCGGTCAAATTTGTGGTTTTAATACTATGGGTATAATTCGTGGAGAAGAGCTAGGTATTGATTTAAATAAAACCCTTCAGCAGAATGCAACTTTAAAGTTTGCCCACGAGTGTGGGATGAAGTTCTATTTTATAACCCGAGCTGAGTACCGAGAGAAGGACACGGCATCTTTTCGCGAAAGCCTAAAACAGAAATTTGGAGATTTTTATGAGATCCACGAAGGTGGAACAAATCATCTGGCTGTAAAGGGTTGTTCAGAGATTTTGAATGAAAACACTGCAGAATACGATTACATCATGTGCCCTGTAGGAACAGGCGGAACGATTGCAGGTTTAATAGAAGGCAGTCTATCACATCAAAAAGTAATAGGATTTCCTGCACTTAAAGGAGATTTTTTAAATTCAGAAATTGAAAAACTTACGTCTAAGAAAAACTGGGATTTAAATAATAACTATCATTTTGAAGGTTATGGAAAGGTAAATTCAGAGCTTATAGCTTTCATTAATTCGTTTAAAAATACGCACAACATTCAATTAGAACCCATTTATACAGGAAAAATGATGTATGGTTTGACAGATCTTATTTCAAATGCATTTTTCTCTGAAAATACCCGTATTTTAGCGGTTCATACAGGAGGTTTACAAGGAATTTCCGGTATTAATTATCGACTTAAAAAATCTGGAAAATCAACCATTAAAGTTTAATATGATAAGAAAAATTACAGTTGTTTTGATTTTGAGCCTTTTGCTCGTGGGATGCGGTGGTAGTAAACGGGCGGCTAAGAAAAAACTGTCTGTTAGACCTTCAAGATCGTATGAGAACCCAAAAGCAAAACCGGTTGATAATACTCCCGGAGAAACATCTAGAGAAACTAAACAAGCATATGAATATGCCTCTTTTGCCAGTGTTGAAGATTATATAAATCATTTTGCACCTATTGCAAAAGAAGAAATGCGTTTATATAAAATACCTGCAAGTATTACTATAGCACAAGCTGTTCTAGAATCTGGAGCCGGAAATGGTAATCTTACTAAAAAAGCAAATAATCACTTTGGTATTAAATGTCATAACTGGACCGGTGAGGTTGTTTATCACGATGATGATGAAGCAGGAGAATGTTTTAGAAAATATCGTGATCCTAAATTTTCATTTAGAGATCATTCATTATTCTTAACAGGAAGATCTAGATATGCAGATTTATTTGATCTGGATCCTGACGATTATAAAGGCTGGGCTAAGGGATTACGTAAAGCAGGTTATGCAACAGATCCTAAATATCCTCAAAAATTAATTGCTATTATAGAACGCTATGCAATGTATAATTATGATGCTGAAATTTTAGGGACTAAGGTTAAAGATTTTAAGCCTGAGCCTTCAGATAGAGTTGTCTTGCACAAGGTCGTAAAAGGGGAGACCCTTTACAGCATCTCGCGTATGTATAACCTGACAGTTGACGAATTGAAAAAAAATAATGGCTTACGTGATAATACGATAAGCGTAGGGCAGCAGTTAAATGTAACCCCACAGTATAACGGATTTTAATGATGAATTATAAAAGAAGCAGTGCTTTGTTTGTTGAAGCACAGAAAGTAATACCTGGTGGAGTAAACTCGCCGGTACGAGCATTTAAGGCAGTAGGTGGTGACCCTATATTTGTAAAAGAAGCTAAAGGCGCTTATTTATATGATGAAGATGGCAATCGCTTAATAGATTATATAAACTCCTGGGGCCCTATGATTCTGGGGCACGCATATCAACCGGTTGTAGACGCTGTGGTCGATAAAGCAAAGAAAGGCACTTCTTTTGGGATGCCTACAGAAATAGAAACTAAAATCGCAGAACTCGCTGTAAAAATGGTTCCGGGTATAGATAAAATACGTTTTGTAAATAGTGGTACCGAAGCGTGTATGAGCGCCGTACGACTTGCACGAGGTTTTACGGGTCGGGACAAGATTATAAAATTTGCAGGTTGCTACCACGGACATTCAGATTCTTTCTTGATTCAGGCGGGTAGTGGCGCAGTGACTTTTGGTACTCCTAATAGCCCGGGCGTAACACAAGGTACGGCTAAAGATACCTTGTTAGCTGGTTATAATGATTTGGATCAGGTGCGTCAACTTTTTGAAAACAATAAAGATCAGATAGCTACAATTATAGTAGAACCCGTTGCCGGAAACATGGGATGTATACCGCCGGCAGATGGCTTTTTGCAGGGTTTACGGGATTTATGTGATAAACACGGGGCATTACTCATTTTTGATGAGGTAATGACTGGTTTTAGACTTGCAGCAGGTGGTGTTCAGGAATTATTAGGGGTACAGGCAGATATTGTAACTTTTGGTAAAGTTATAGGAGGAGGACTTCCTGTGGGGGCTTTTGCTGCACGTAATGAGATTATGAATTATCTAGCGCCTGTGGGACCTGTATATCAGGCAGGTACTTTAAGCGGAAACCCTTTAGCTATGGCTGCAGGTTTAGCAATGCTTGAAGCTTTAGATAACGACCCCGCCGTTTTTAAACGTCTTTCTGAAAAAACAGCGTATTTGCATAAAGGCATTACAAAAGCACTTTCTGAAAATAAAGTTGTACATACGATTAACAGAATAGGTTCTATGATTTCGGTACATTTTGCTGAAGAGCCGGTAACAGATTTTAAATCTGCATCTAACGGTGCAAATGAAACATTTAAAAAATTCTTTCACGGTTTGTTAGATGAGGGTATCTATATAGCTCCTAGTGCTTATGAAACCTGGTTTATTACAGACGCTTTGAGTTATGATGATTTAGACGAGACTATTGCTGCAGTCGCTAAGATTGCTCCAGAGTTAAACTAGGTTTATTGAATAGAAAACAAAAACCCCTGTAACTCTATAGTTACAGGGGTTTTTAATTAATTAGGAGTTTATTTTATTTACGTTCTCCTTCGGTTCCTCTTCTATTTTTAGAGCGATCACCGCGCTTACCATCTCTATTAGCCATACGATCGTGACGTTTAGATTTCATTTTGCGCCATTGGTCAAATTGTTCTTCAGATAAGATTTTTTTCATCTTTTCTTGTTGTGCAATTTGTTTGTCTAATCTAGCGCTGTAATTTGCTTTACGTTCTGCACGCATAGTCTCACGTTGAGCTTCTGTTGGTTTTTCACCATCTTTCATTTTTGCTGCACGATCTGCGAACATTTTCTTTCGCTCTTTAGCATTTGCCAACTCAAGATTGTAAATTTCTTTTTGTTGTTTTTCATCAAGAACTAATGCAAGGGTCATACGTTTAGTTTGAATATCTGCCATTTCCTCTGGAGTAGCATCCATCATTTTTTTGCTTCTTTCCTGACGATTTCCCTGTTGTGCTAAAGCCGTTACTGAAACGAATAAAGCTACTATTGCAATTATTTTTTTCATTTTTATTTGTTTTATTGTTATGTATCTAAGACTTGAAAAAAACACAAAGGTTTAAATGCAGGTTTAGTATTTTAGTAAGAATAGCAATTTCTTAAATAAATAAAGCCTTTCAGAATATTTTGAAAGGCTTTAGAATAGTATAATAAAATGCTGAAAATTAATCTATTATAGAAACGGTTAATGTTTCTCCTTCTTTTTCAACTTTTGCAAGTTTTTGTCTGGTAAGACCTTTTATACCCTTATCCCATTTCTTATTACTTAAGTCACTTGCTGTTTTTAATTCCTCTAACGGAAGATTTTTTTCTTTTTTTAGAATATTGAAGATTACTTTTTCGTCTTCAGATAAATCTACTTTTTTACGCTCAGTTTTCATCTGCGGGAAGAATAAAACTTCTTGTATCGATTGATTGTTTGTTAAAAACATAATCAATCGATCCATACCTATACCTAAACCAGAAGTAGGTGGCATACCATATTCTAATGCTCTTAAAAAGTCATTGTCAATAAATTCAGTAGCCTCGTCATCTCCTTTAGCAGCAAGCCTTAATTGTTCTTCAAAACGTTCACGTTGATCTATAGGGTCATTTAATTCTGAATACGCATTTGCGATTTCTTTACCGCAAACCATAAGTTCAAAACGTTCGGTAAGCTCTGGGTTTTCGCGATGCTCTTTACAAAGCGGACTCATTTCTTTAGGGTAGTCTGTGATAAATGTAGGCTGTATAAAGTTGCCCTCGCATTTTTCTCCAAAAATCTCATCTATAAGTTTTCCTTTGCCCATTGTGTTATCTACCTCAATACCCATCTCTAGGGCTGCACTACGCAGCTCATCTTCAGATTTACCGGTAATATCAAAACCGGTAAACTGTTTTATAGCATCTGTCATAGTGATGCGTTTGTAGGGAGCTTTAAAGTCTACGTGGTGGTTTCCGAAGTTAGCTTCTGTAGTACCATTTACAGCTAGAGCACAATGTTCTAGTAGATTTTCTGTAAACTTCATCATCCAGTTGTAGTCTTTGTAGGCTACATAAATTTCCATAGCGGTAAACTCTGGGTTGTGAGTACGATCCATACCTTCATTTCTGAAGTTTTTAGAAAACTCATAAACTCCATCAAAACCGCCTACAATGAGACGTTTTAAATAAAGTTCGTTAGCAATTCTTAAATATAGAGGAATATCTAAGGCATTATGATGCGTAACAAATGGTCTCGCTGCTGCACCACCAGGTATAGATTGTAATACGGGAGTCTCAACTTCAAAGTAACCTTTATCGTTAAAGAAATCACGCATAGCTGTAAATAACTTGGTGCGTTTAATGAAAACCTCTTTAACCTTTGGGTTTACAGCAAGATCAGCATAGCGCTGGCGGTATCTCATTTCTGGATCTGTAAACGCATCATAGGTTTTACCATCCTTTTGTTTGGGGATAGGTAATGGCTTTAAAGCTTTACTCAACAGTTTAAAATCTTTAACCATTACAGTTTTCTCACCCACCTGTGTTGTAAACAGCGTTCCTTCAACACCTATGAAGTCACCTAAGTCAAGTAATTTCTTAAAAACATCATTATAAAGTGATTTGTCTTCACCCGGGCAAATTTCATCTCTGTTAAAATACAATTGTATGCGACCTTCGCTATCTTGTAATTGCGCAAAAGATGCCTTTCCTTGTATATTATGAACCATTAGACGACCGGCAATGATCACCTGTTTGCCTTCGGTAAAATCAGATTTAATCTGTTTTGAAGTATGGTCTACGGGGTATAAATCTGCCGGGTACGGGTTAATCCCTAACGCTCTTAATTTACCTAGCTTTTCGCGTCTAATAATTTCCTGTTCTGAAAGTTGCATATGCTGTCTTTATTCCACCTTGTGGAGTTTACTCGATATCGAGATTAAAATGCTCCGAAAATTACTTCGGAAATTGAAAATCAATTTTAAATTACCATTTTCAGAATTATTTGAAAGATGGCTTATAAGTGCGCAAATATAACAACTCGCTTGCGAGAAATCAACACCTGTAACGAAAGCTTGTAAATTGTGTCAAATAGATCATCATTCATCATAAATCAAATCAAAAAATGAGTTTTTTAAGAGCACTGGTTGCAATATTTTTACCGCCACTCGCGGTACTAGATAAAGGTTGTGGTTCTATATTAATTGTAGGTTTACTTACACTGTGCGGCTGGATACCAGGAATAATTGCAGCATTAATTATTGTGAACAGAAAATATTAAGTGAGCCTAATAGTAATTGTATCTTTGCAGTATGAATAAGCAAATACGACTAGAAGATTTAGGAAGTCGCGATTACAAGGAGGTTTGGGACTATCAGGAACGCCTATTTAAAGAGATTTTAGATCTTAAAATTAGAAATAGGAGAGAAGATTTAACGCTTACTACGCCTAACTATTTATTGTTAGTTGAGCATCCCCATGTTTATACTTTAGGTAAAAGCGGAGACATTAGTAACTTATTGATTTCTGAAGAACAATTAAAAGCAAAAAACGCTACGTTTTATAAGATTAATAGGGGAGGAGATATTACGTATCATGGTCCCGGACAAGTTGTGGGGTATCCTATCTTAGATTTGGAAAATTTTTTTACAGATATTCATAAATACTTAAGATTTCTGGAAGAGACCATAATTTTGACACTTGCCGAGTATGGTATCAAATCTGAACGGTCACCTGGTGAAACCGGAGTTTGGTTAGATGTAGGAACCCCATTTGCTCGTAAAATTTGTGCAATGGGCGTGCGTGCGAGCAGATGGGTCACTATGCACGGCTTTGCATTTAATGTAAATGCTAACCTGGGTTATTTTGATAATATTATTCCCTGTGGAATAAAAGAAAAGGCAGTTACTTCTCTAAATGTTGAATTAGGCAGAGCCAAAGTTGACGAAGATGAGGTAAAGCAAAAAATTTTAAAGCACTTCGCAAATTTATTTGAAGCAGAAGTTTTAAAGTAGTTGCTAGTTAAAGCTGAAGTTCAGTAAGAATATTAACACTTGAGACCTGTCCTTTTTTGTTATAATCTACTTGTTTTATAAAACCAACACCTTCCGCAAACCAATGCTTAACAAAGCCTGCGTTTTCATTTTGGGGCTTCATACTGGTTTTAGATTCAATAATGATACAATTAAAAGTTCCTGCAGGAGTGGTGATTGTTTCAGTAGCCGTAACACAGCGATCTTTCAAGAGATACGTTATCCTGTGTTTTATGGGAGTTGCAAGAATATCTATTTCTAAAACAGCATCGTCCAGAGATTGTCCTATTTCTAAGTTTTTAGGTACAACAAGCGCTATTTTTGATATGTCAAACTCAAGATTACTATACTCATCGTATAAAAAGGCCGGAACTACATTGCGGTGATTGAGAACTACAGATTTTGAAGTGCACTCAATCTCATAATTTTCCTGTTCTAAAGTATCCCGTTTTTTTGATACATCTCTATTAACAGCCGATAGAAAGGCTGTTTTACCATTCAATGTTTGTCTAATATGAGAAACTTCATAATTAGTTACCGAAAGTAAATTATTTGTCGTTCCGTAGGCGCTCATTTCAAAAGAGCTGTCAGTATTAAACGTAAATAAATTTGAACAATCATTTTGAGAAATACACTCATTGAGTAATAGTGCATTTAAACAGATTAAAATATAGAATGCTTTCATATCAAAAGTTTTAAATATTATTTAGGATAATATATCCCGACAGTTTAATGTAAATCAAAAATTGTCATTTATAATTTTAGACTACCATATTTAGTTTGGGGAAGCTGGTAGCCAATTATAAATTAGTACATTATACACTGATAATTTATCTAAGACTTAGAGAAGGCAAATAAGTACAGTTAAAAATATTATATTATTTTAGAATATTTAATAGGAAAATCCCCCTTTAACAAAGGGTTGCAGAACAAGGAAAAACTCAGTTAATTTGATAAATTATAACGCTGTTTGACTCACCTTTAGTAATAAGACCCATTTTTGCGCTAGAATTGAGGCTTCCTGCATCAGCGTTTGAAGTACCATACACAGGAAAATTAGGTAAAAGAACACCTTCGGTATTAAAAAGGTATACTTTGTTTGTTTGTGAATCGGTGAGAACAACATAGTATTTTTTCTCAAATCTTATGACTTTAAGCCCCTTGTAAATACCAAGTTCAAGTTCTTTTTCTTGACCATTAATCACGAGTTTATTTTCAAACAACGCAGCTTCTACAGATACTAAGTTATCACATAAGAAGCCAGACCTTAATTTGTTTTTCTTAGTTGTAATCTTTCCGCTTTCTGAAATTGAAATTTGCGTTCCATCAGCTTCATAAAAGATGAAATTTCCATTTTTAATAGAAATAGGATAACCAGAGAATTTAAATTTTTGATTTATGGTTATTCTATTATTTCCGCGGCGATCCAGAATATGTAAAGATCCATCTTCTAGCTGTGTAAGTATGTAGTCTTTAGTTCCTGACCGAAGGTGTTGAGGCGCATTTAAAAGATTTGAGGTTTTATGATAATCAAAACCTTTAACAATAGTAGCAGTATTGTCAAGCATTTGTAATGTTGCTCCCTGCGTAATTACAAATCTATAATTACGGCTGCCGTCATAATCAAAAACGGCTAGTGGTTGTGTTATTGTGTTTTCAAACTTTTGCCCAAATGGTTTTACAATTTCTCCATCGCTGGCTAAAATATAAAATCTGTTTGCAGTTGTAAAAGCATATTGTAATCTTCCATTTTTATAAAGATCTACCTGTTGAATTTTACCTAATATAGGTCCGTCTATTTCTTTTTTCCATTCAATTTTCCCGCTGCTATCTATATGATATAAGGTGTTTGAAATATCCTGTACAAGAATGTTTTTGCCTTTAGTTCTATAATTTTCGAGTAGTTGAGGGCTATCTAATAGGTCATTATCAAGTTTTACACTTGCAATTTGAGAGACCTGTGATTTTTTATTTTGAATATTAAATTTGCTAATGACAGCATTCACATAGGTAAAATTATCAGCTTGTATAAATTGTATTCCTGCATTTGGATAATTCTCAAAATTAATTTCAGCTAAGATTTTACCTTCAGACTTATCTACCTTATTTTCTAAAAATGTTTTTTGTGCAGATACATTTCCATAATAAAACAATGTAGATTCATCACTTAGTTTCTTTTGAAATTGCTTATAGGATTCAGAATTTTTAATAACGGCGCCATTTTGATAATTAGCGATAAGATCTTCTATAGCACTTATTGATCTTGAAAATATAAAGTAGGAGTCAAGTTTGCAATAAACGTGAACCACAGGTGGATTTAGTAATTCTGAAAATGGTCTGTTAAACGCAAGTGAGTCTGTTAATTCATAAATAGGAATTTCTCTATATTCAGATCTTTTAGAAGAATAGGCTGCTAATGCTTTTTCTGAACTCTGGTTGTCTACACTATTTGCAAAAATCAGAGTTTCATTATTTGTATAAATAAGGCCTACCTCATTTACAGACTGAAAAAAATCTTCTAATGGGAGTTTAAAATCTTTAAGTAAAATGGCTCTTTTTTTAGCTAAGTTAATTTTGTATTGTTCCCAGTCTTTTATAGATAAGCTGCTAAAACCAATGCTCGAAACAGGAGTAGTTGCGGCAACTTGAGAATTACCGGTCTCCAATTCATTTAGAAGAGATAGTGTATGACCATTCTCAATATCAGAAGTTAGTACGCCTGTAAATTGAGTTTTTTTATTGTCAATTTCTAAATCAATTGCCGCCCACTCAAAGGGAACTTCTCTTAAAGCAAATTTATACTGTGATAAAACATCTTTAAAAAGGCGTTTATAGTATGAACCTTTTATGTAAAGGTTTGCGTGGCTGGCATCACTGGTTTTAATCATTTTTTGAAGTGATGAGTCTATGGGATCTCTACCAGTATTACCCTGAAGTATGGTATTTTCTAAAATAAGTTTTGAAGTACTGGCAATTAGAATCTCGTTACTTATTATATAATAAACTTCTATCGCATCAACTAAGTATGTGTTTATAGTAGTGCCTTCATAATCAGTTTTTTTAATACTTCTAATAAATGTAGAGTCTCTTGAAACAACGTTTTTTGAAATCTCAGTAAATAAAGCAATATCATAATCGTTTTCACCCAGGGCTACAAAAGAGATATAGCTCTCATTTTCGGGATTAAACTTTGATAGTAGGCTAGCATAGTTTTCTAAAGTTTTAGCAAAACCAGTTGGTTTTATTTTGTTTGCTAGTTCATTAGATTTCAAGTTGTCTTTAAATGATTCCCAATTAGGCACCCTTAAAATCGCTGCTGATTTATGAGGAATTAAATGTAGAAGATTTGTATCTGCTTCTGGCTGCTGTGTGCAATTAGAAAATAAAAATATTAGCCCCAATAGCAAGAAAATATTCTTCATAAAATTAAATTGTAAAGATCAAAATTGGTAAACCGTAAAGATAAGAAGTCTTCGCAATGCATTTAAGCTTAAATCTTTTTAAATCTAGTTTATAAAATTACTGAGGGAAGTAATTTAAATGTTTTGCGATGATATACGGTTTCACCAAACTCTTTAATAGCCGCCCTATGTTCTTTTGTAGGGTATCCCTTATTTTTAGCCCAATTGTATTGAGGGTGTAATTCGTGAAGATTGGTCATATATCTATCCCGCTCAGTTTTTGCTAAAATTGAGGCAGCAGCAATAGATAAGTATTTGCTATCTCCCTTAATTATGCAATTATGAGAACAACCTTTATACTCCTTAAATCTATTTCCATCTACAATAATATGTTGAGGGGTGATATTTAAGTCTGCAATCGCCAGGTGCATCGCTTTTATACTGGCATTTAAAATATTAATCTCATCAATCTCTTTAGGGTATACATGTGCGATAGCATACGCTAAAGCTTGTTCTTCAATTAGAATTCTTAATCGTTCACGAGATGAATGTGAGAGTAATTTAGAGTCATTAAGTAATTTATTTTTAAAATCAGCAGGTAAAATTACTGCAGCTGCGGTTACCGGTCCAGAAAGACACCCTCTTCCAGCTTCGTCTGTACCACATTCAATTAAGTTGGTTTGTGAAAATAATTTTAATGGCATTATACTTTTAAAATTAAATGATATTTAGTTGATAATTAGATTTATACAACAGTTTATTTCTAATGCCCAACTTTGTGTTATTTGTTAAGTTATTATTATTAAAAATGCTTCTTCACAGAGAAAAATGTAATAAAAGTTTCGAATACACTTAAAAATTAAAGATTATTTATGTTAATTTAAGGATAGTTTAACTGTTTCTATTGCAATTGTGATAAAGTTTTGAGATGTTTGCTAAAGGCAAATTCAAATAAATAAATTTATGAAATCAAAAATTACATGGTGCTTTGCGCTTTGTTTGCTGTTTATAACGCAGCTAACATTCGCTCAGCAAAAAACAATTACGGGTACCGTAACTGATCAAAGCAACATTCCGCTACCTGGAGTGAATGTTGTTATAAGTGGTACAAATACCGGTACTCAAACAGATTTTGACGGGAAATATTCAATTGTTGCCGATCAAGGTAATACTTTAGTTTTTTCTTATGTAGGTTTTCAAGAAACCTCTGTTAAAGTTGGATCATCTTCAACCATAAATACTAGTATGGTTGCAGGAGAAGAATTAGATGAAGTTGTAGTTACAGGTTTTGGAAATGTATCTAAATCTTCATTTACAGGCTCTGCTAAAGTAGTTGAAGGCGAAGAGCTTTCTAAAAAATCATTTGCAAACGTATCACAAGCCTTAGCTGGAGAAGCTGCTGGTGTAGCTGTTTTTAATACTACAGGACAGCCAGGTAGTGTGTCAACTATTCGTATTAGAGGATTTGGGTCTATAAATGGAAGTCAGGCACCTTTGTACGTTGTAGATGATGCTCCTTTTGGAGGTAGTCTAAATGATATAAACCCTAATGACATTAAATCTGTTACTGTTTTAAAAGATGCCTCTGCAACTTCATTGTATGGAGCAAGAGGTGCTAACGGAGTTATCGTTATAACCACTAAAAAAGGTGAAGGGCGCAATAATTTAAATGTTTCTGTTAAAACAGGGACAAATTATCAAGGTATTAAGCGTTATGAAACCATAAGATCTCCTGAAGAGTATATCGGTATTTCATGGGAAGGTATATATCAAAGAGGTTTGCTAGAAAATGATGGAGATCGAACTGCTGCCATTGATTATGCGAATTCAAACTTATTTGAGGGAGCTAATGCAGATGTTTCTGATATATCTCCAGTTTATAATATGTGGAACATTAGTGACAGCGGAGCTGCTGGAGTATCGCAATTAATTGATCCTAATACAGCAACTGTTAGACCGGGTGTTTCAAGAAGATATACTCCTGAAAACTGGGCAGATTTTGCGTTTCAGAGTTCAAACAGGACAGAAGCTAACGTATCATTGTCAAATAGTGGAGAAAAATCTTCAGTATATGCGTCTTTTGGTTATATTGATGATATAGGTTTTGCAAATAACACGGATTACAAAAGACTTAACGGACGTGTTACAGCAACAAATAATGTTTTAGATATTATTAACTCTACAACTACAATAAATTACGCTCAAAGCGAGACAAATAATAATGGAACAAGCGAGGATTCAGGTTCTCAGTTTTGGTGGATAGATAATTTACCAACAATTTATCCCCTTTATAGAAGAGACGCTGCGGGTAACAGGATACCAGATCCTATTTATGGGGGTTCTCTTTTTGACTATGGTTTAGAAGACGGTCGCGGATTCGGATTTGCAACAAATGGTGTTGCTGATTCTGAAATTAATATAAGTACGGCCAAAGCAAACGCAGTTAACTTTAATAATGATCTTAAAATTGATATAGTTGACGGTTTAACTTTTGAGAATAATTTTGGGTATCAGTATTTTATGAGTGAAGATATTGATCTAAATGAACGTTTTTATAGTCCCGCTAAAGGAGAAGGTGGTAGAGTTTCAAGAGGTCGTTCTGAAACAAAAAACTATACGCTAAGAACAGGTTTGAGATATACTAAGAATTTTGGAGATTTAAATTTATCAGCTTTTGTATCGCACGTTGCTACAGAGTATGAGTTTAACTATTTATTTGCAAGTCGTTCAAACTTAGTAACATCTTTTGGGACAGATATAAGTAATGGTGTTGTAAACAATCCTGGAGATGGTTTTACAAGAAATGAAAAAACTGAAAGTTATATAGCGAATGTTACCTTAGATTTTGGAAACAAATATTACCTAAATGGAACCTTCAATAGAGATGCATCTTCAAGATTCGTAAATGAAAAATGGGGTAATTTTTATGCAATAGGAGGTGCTTGGATACTGTCTAAAGAGAATTTTCTTCAAAATTCTGATGCTATAGATTTTCTTAAGTTAAAAGCTAGTTATGGAGTGATTGGTAATTCTGATACTAATGGTTCTTACGGAGGTCTTTATCCTGGTTATAATATTTATTCTATCAATAACCTTAACAATAACATTTCTTTGGCATTTGCTGTAAAAGGTAATGCAGATCTTACTTGGGAAAGTTCTAATCAATTTAATACAGGTTTAGAATTTGAACTTTTTGATTTTGTTGATGCTTCTGTCGAATACTACAGAAAAACGACCACAGATATGTTCTTTACTAGAAATGTGGGGCCATCAAACGGTTTTGCAACTCTTCAGGTTAATGACGGTGAAATGCTAAACTCTGGGGTTGAATTTGATTTAGATTTTAAATTAGTAAAAAGTCCAAAGTTTAGTTTAAATATCGGAATAAATGGGCAGTTGCTTAATAACGAATTAGTTGCATTACCAATAGATCCAACGACAGGTCAAGAACAGCGATTTGATCAATCAGGAAGCTATGGTCGTACTGCTGGACGTTCTTTATATGATTGGTATATGCCAGTTTATGCAGGTGTAAATTCAGAAAATGGGGCGGCTCAATGGGAGCGTTATTTTGATGATGTTGATAATAATGGCGAATTCGGAACTGGTGATGTGATAATAACAAGCCTTACAGGTTACCAGAACGATAATCCTGACGCAACTATTGTACAGGATATAACTGAGGTTTATGCAGAAGCTGCAGATAGATTTGTTGATAAAACTGCTATACCTGATATTAGTGGTGCTTTTAGATTAAATGCAAGTTTTGGTAGTTTTACCTTAAGCGCATTGTTTAACTATTCTTTAGGTGGTTGGTCATATGATGGCGCTTATGCAAATCTTATGGACAATGATTATGCAGGTACAAATAATTTTAGTACAGATATTAGGAACCGTTGGATGGCTCCAGGTGATGTTACTAACATACCTCGACAAGATGCAAGATTCCAAATTCAACAGAATGCTACTTCAACTCGCTTCTTAACTAAATCTGATTTCTTAGCGCTAAATAACATTCGTTTAGGCTTTGACATGCCAGCTACTTTTGTTGAAAAAATGGGACTTGATAATTTGAACCTATTTATTACTGGCGATAACCTAGCACTTTGGTCTCAAAGAACAGGTTTTAATCCTTCAACTTCGATAACAGGTAACTCTAGTATTTATACTTACAGTCCACTGTCTACGATTGTTTTTGGTGTTAATTTAACTTTATAAAAAATAACTATGAAAGCTTTAAGAAAAATAATTTATGCAGGGGCTTTGCTATCTCTTGCATCATGTAGCGATGACTTTTTAGAGGTCAATCCTACTGAGGTTTTAACTGATGCTCAAGTAGCAGCAGCTGCTGAAATAAATGAGGAGGTAGCTAAAGGTACTTTACTTGGTATTTATGAAAATATGTATCGTTTTGGTAGTGGAGGCACAAATGCTCAAGAGGATTTTGGAGTGACCGCGCAATTTATGCAGATGGATATATTATCTGCAGATATGGCTCATTTAGGGAAGAGTTACAATCGACAGGTAAACATTTCTGAATTAACTGCAACTTTAGATCCAGACAATGATGTGAATTATCGTGCTTGGAGATTCCTATACAGAATCATAAATTTATCTAATTTGGTTATAGATGGTTCAGGAGGCAACGATGTCGTTCCTGAAACAGAAACTGGAAGATATACTATTGGTCAGGCTAAAGCTTTGAGAGCTTATGCGTATTTTTTCTTAATTCACGCTTATGTGAATGATATTTCAGATTTGTCAAAACCTGTATTACCCCTTTATAAAAGTGCTGCAGAACTCGATCAACCTAAGAGTCCTTTACAGGATGTTTTTGATCTTGTAATTAGCGATTTGCTAGATGCAGAAACACTATTAGAGGGTTTTGTCAGAGAAGAAAAAATTGAGATTAATCAGGATATTGTTAGAGGCTTATTAGCTAAAACATATGGAGCTTTAAATAATTGGCCTAAAACTGAAGAGTATGCTAAAAAAGTTATCGATGCGGGTTATCCAATTATGACTGCAGATGAAGTAGCATTATTGCCAGATGAAGATGGAAGCGTTGGAGGTTTTAATGATGTCAATACAATTCCCGGTATAATGTGGGGAATAAATATTACTGGTGAAGGCCAAGGATTAGCATCTTTACTATCGTGGTGGGGCTTTATGGATGCGTATAGTTATAGCTATGCTGCTGTAGGAAACCCTAAAGGTATGGATAGTGGTCTTTATAGTAATTTTAGACCTGATGATATTAGAAAGTATCAATTTAACTCTAGTTTAAGGCCTTTAGGGAAGTTTTATTATAAAGGAGCTCAAAATAATGGTTTCAGAGCATTTTCGGGTCCTCAATCTAATATAGATTCAGATTCTCATTATATGAGAATTGCAGAATTTTATTTATTACATGCTGAGGCAGCAGCTGAAAATGGAAATAATGGAGCTGCTAGAACTAGTTTAAAGGCTTTATTAGATTTAAGATTAGATGACAGTTCATATATTGATGGTCTGGCAGGAAAAGCCTTAGCTGAAGAGGCAGCTTTGCAAGCTAGATTAGAATTATGGGGAGAAGGTCAATCATATTTTATTATGAAAAGAAGACGTGAGACTAGAACTCGAGGATCAAATTGGTTAGATTTTGCAGGCCAGTCGTTTAGCCATAATGATGAAGAGTTAACTTACGAAATACCTCAAAATGAAATTTTATTTAATTCAAATTTAGATGGGCAGAATTAACCTATTTTATATTTATTAAATAAAATTAGTTCTTTATTTAAACCGGATGATAAATTAATCATCCGGTTTTTTTATGCCATAATTTTCCTTACAGCTTTACGTTTAAAAACTATATTTTTGACACAAATATTTTTGATGCGTAATAGCTTACTTTTTTTGATAGGTTTAGTTTTTGGGAGTACACTTTTTGCTCAGGTAGATGAACCAAGAGGTTTACAGTCTGATGGAGAATCACAAAGTGGCTCGATAAGGCCTAAGGCTAAAAAAGAACAAGAGCGGCCGCCTATAGATTTGTATAAAATGTTTACAGTAGAAAACGATACAACAATCGTTGATACCTCATTAACCATTCAAAAACTCTATAAATACAACTATCTAAGAAAAGATAATTTTGATTTATTACCCTTTTCAAACGAAGGTCAAACCTATAACACCCTTTTATACGATTTTTCTTCTCAACGCATAAGGCCATTATTTGGAGCTAGAGCGCGACACTTTAATTATATGGAGGTAGAGGATATGTTGTATTTTGAGGTTCCTACGCCCTTGTCTGAGATCTATTATAAAAGTGTATTTGAACAAGGGCAAAACTTAGATGCTTTCTTTACGATGAATACCTCGCGTAGATTTAATTTCTCAATTGCTTATAAAGGGTTGCGTAGTTTGGGTAAGTACCAGCATATATTAACAAGTACCGGTAATTTTAGGTTTACAACAAACTATAAGTCTAAAAATAACAGGTATGAATTAAAGGCTCACTATGTTGCTCAAGATTTACTTAATCAAGAAAATGGCGGACTTACAGATCAGGCTTTAATGAATTTTGCAGGCAATGATAGCCAGTTTCAAGACAGGTCTAGATTAAGTGTAAACTTTGAAAATGCAGAAAGTATTCTAGATGGTCAGCGTATTTACATAAACCATAAATACGATTTAATTCCGCAAAGCGATAGTATTTCTAACAATAGAATTGAAGTGGGGCATATATTTAACTACGATGATAAATATTATGAGTATAGGCAGACTGCTCCTTCGTCATTGTTTGGTAATTCATTTGTAACCACAAATCTTAGAGATAAGGTAGATATTACAGATTTAAATAATCAACTCTGGGTAAAGTATACTAATAATATTTTGGGTAGTATTACTTTTCAGGTTAATCACACCTATTATAAGTATGGTTATAACTCTGTGCTTATTCAAGAAAATAATAGAATCCCTAATGTATTAAATGGCAATTTAATTGCTGCTGGAGCGAGTTATAAAAAAGCATACAGAGGTTTTCAGCTAAAAGGAGAAGCACAAGCAAATATTTCGGGTGAATTTGATGGATATGATTTAAAAGCCGAAGCGAGTTATCAAATTAATGATGATGCATTTTTTTCAGGAGGTATACATTTAAATGCCGCAGCAGCTAATTATAATCATTTATTATATCAGAGTAGTTACGAAAATTACAATTGGTACAACGCCGAAAACTATGACACCGTAAAGACGAACTCTTTAGATTTTAGTATAAAATCTAATAAATGGCTTAATGCTTCTGCCAGTTTGGTTAATATTAAAGATTACGCATATTTTGCTATAGATCCTGCAACCTCGCTTATAAACTCATTTCAGACAAATGATAACATTACTTATTTGAAGTTAAAGGCAAGTAAAGAATTTAGGCTTGGCAAATTTGCTTTAGATAATACCGTTGCATATCAAACAGTAAGTTCAGGTAATACTTTTCTCAATGTTCCGGAGATTACAACTCGTAATACGCTTTATTATACAGATAACTGGTTTAAAAAAGCTCTGTTCGTTCAAACGGGAGTGAGTCTTAATTATTTTACTGAATATGCTATGAATGGTTATGATCCTGTTTTAGCAGAATTCTATGTTCAGAATGACCAAGAATTAGGAAGCTTTCCGTTGATAGACTTATTCTTTAATATGAAAGTTCGTCAGACCCGTATATTCTTTATAGCAGAACACATCAATTCATTAGCATCTAATAATAATTACTACAGTGCTCCGGGTTACCCTTACAGAGATTTTACACTACGATTTGGTTTAGTGTGGAATTTCTTTCTATAGTCTTATTAGTGGTTTTTGCTGCCTTGTGCAGCAACCGGGCTATCACTACTCGCTTAATTTAAAGACTTAGGTCTTTAAATTAGAGCTCAAACAGGCCGCTTTATCCCTAACCCTTCATTTTTCCTGAAGATTCAAAAGTCATTTTACAATAAAACAAACTCCCAAGAGTGTATTTGATCGAGTAGATTCCTTTAATTTATCAGTATTGGTATTTTTTAATATTTATTTAAGGATGATAGTTCAGTTTAAATGCTCTTAATTAAGAATGTTTTAAAATTAATTTTGGATGTAAGTTATTGGTTTTAAGGAGTTGTAAAATTAGTTTGCAAATACTTTTAAAAAATGCTTGTAGGGTTAGATAATCGTTCTATATTTGCGCCTCCAAAATCGGGTATAAAAATCGGTTTTACGTTCTTAGAAAGTGTGGTTTAAAAAAAAGATACGATTAATTCGTGTTGAATTAAAAAAGGGTAGTATCTTTGCCCTCCTGAATTTTGGCAACGAAATGTAGGATTAGTTCTTAAGAATCTTTTAGAATGAGGCTTAAAAAAAACTTAATTTTTTATTTGTTTGGTAAATAAAAAAGATTGTATATTTGCAGCCGCTTTCGCAGAGAGCTACGCACATTGAAAACGAGATGATTTGGTAATAAAAATAAGGTTCGATTCCTTAGCATCTAACAAAGAAATTCTCTTGAGAGATAGAGAAAGTTCCTTGACATATTGAATTGACAACGCGTATTATTTAGAGATAAATAATATTTGAATTAAAGACTAGAATAACCATTTTGAGCACTCTGTAAAGAGTAATTAGATTTCCTTATATCGTGGAATATTATAAAAACACTACGATGAAGAGTTTGATCCTGGCTCAGGATGAACGCTAGCGGCAGGCCTAACACATGCAAGTCGAACGGTAACAGCACTTCGGTGGCTGACGAGTGGCGCACGGGTGCGTAACGCGTATGCAATCTGCCTTGTACTGAAGTATAGCCCAGGGAAACTTGGATTAATCCTTCATAGTCTATTTGAGTGGCATCATTTAAATAGTAAAGGTTACGGTACAAGATGAGCATGCGTCCTATTAGCTAGTAGGTGTGGTAACGGCACACCTAGGCTACGATAGGTAGGGGTCCTGAGAGGGAGATCCCCCACACTGGTACTGAGACACGGACCAGACTCCTACGGGAGGCAGCAGTGAGGAATATTGGACAATGGGCGAAAGCCTGATCCAGCCATGCCGCGTGCAGGAAGACGGCCCTATGGGTTGTAAACTGCTTTTATATGGGAAGAATAAGGTCTACGTGTAGACTGATGACGGTACCATAAGAATAAGCACCGGCTAACTCCGTGCCAGCAGCCGCGGTAATACGGAGGGTGCAAGCGTTATCCGGAATCATTGGGTTTAAAGGGTCCGTAGGTGGACTAATAAGTCAGTGGTGAAAGTCTGCAGCTCAACTGTAGAATTGCCATTGATACTGTTAGTCTTGAATTGTTATGAAGTAGCTAGAATATGTAGTGTAGCGGTGAAATGCATAGATATTACATAGAATACCGATTGCGAAGGCAGGCTACTAATAATTGATTGACACTGATGGACGAAAGCGTGGGGAGCGAACAGGATTAGATACCCTGGTAGTCCACGCCGTAAACGATGGTTACTAGCTGTCCGGCTCGATTGAGAGCTGGGTGGCCAAGCGAAAGTGATAAGTAACCCACCTGGGGAGTACGTTCGCAAGAATGAAACTCAAAGGAATTGACGGGGGCCCGCACAAGCGGTGGAGCATGTGGTTTAATTCGATGATACGCGAGGAACCTTACCAGGGCTTAAATGTAGTCTGACAGATTTGGAAACAGATTTTTCTTCGGACAGATTACAAGGTGCTGCATGGTTGTCGTCAGCTCGTGCCGTGAGGTGTCAGGTTAAGTCCTATAACGAGCGCAACCCCTGTTGTTAGTTGCCATCGAGTAATGTCGGGAACTCTAACAA